>JAQBOG010000014.1 GCA_028288165.1 Sphingobacteriales bacterium
GCTTTAACGCAAAAATAAAAGCTTTCCGGTCTGCATTTAGAGGTGTGAAAAATGTTAGCTTCTTCCTTTTTAGACTTTCAAATATTTATGCCTAAAAAACTAATCCCCCAACTTTTCCGATTGATCCATTATGATTGCATATGTAGTTAAAACAAAAAAACACGCTAATCTGTTGAAAGATAGCGTGTTAATGTATTAAATGTAGCCCGCAGGGGAATCGAACCCCTATTTCTAGAATGAAAATCTAACGTCCTAACCGGTAGACGAGCGGGCCATTTTTTTAATGTTTGGCAAAAATATTCAAAAAATCCGGATATCAAAATTGATTTTTTGTTTTCTGTAATTTTTAAAGAACTTATCAGATCTCTGTCTGATATTTTTGTAGCCCGTAGGGGAATCGAACCCCTGTTTCTAGAATGAAAATCTAACGTCCTCACCCCTAGACGAACGGGCCATTCCATTAAACATGTCCTAGAACTTGTTCCCTAATTGGGATTGCAAAAGTAGAAGTTTTTAGTGTAAAGTCAATAGCTTTTTGAAAATATTTATTCAATAAAAAATATCCGTTAAAAGCGTGTGATAGGCGTCGATATTATTTTGTTCCTTGCCTAAAAACTTCTTCACTATTTAAAAGGTAGGCACCGCTAGTAATTACCACTTCGCCTTTTGTTAAGCCTGACTTTATTTCTACAAGGCCATTACTTTCTGCACCAAGTTCCACCGTTTTTGAAATAAAGTGTCCGTTGGGAATTCTTAACCACACTTTCGGTTTATCGTGTTCTCTTAAAATAGCATCCTCTGGCACTAATAAGCCATTGGCCTGTGAGTTTCTGATCACTACTTGCGCTGTCATTCCTGGTTTAAGTGTCTGATCCGTGTTTGGGATATTCACTCGTAATAAATTGATTTTTGTATCAGATCCGATTTCAGGATATTGAAAGTCAATTTTTGCACGAACCGATTTTCCGGGTAAATCAGGAAAATTTACAGTCACTTCAGCATCTGGATTTATGCTTGCAAGTTGTGAGGTATAAAGTTGGATTTGTGCCCAAAGCGTACCAAGATCTGTCAATTCGACTACGGTTCCTCCAGTAGTTACATATTCTCCTTCCGAGATATTTAACGTGGTGATATATCCGCTTTCTGTGCTGTAAAAGCTCGTGATAGTGTTCGAACCTTTTGTTTTTGGCAGGTTCTTAATTTGTGATTCCGTCATTCCCCATAATAGCAGCTTTGTTTTTGCGCTTTCAATTAGGCTTTTGAAATCAATGATAGAATTGCCTAAAGCTGCCTTTTTTTCCAATACTGCAACGTATTCCTGCTTTGCGTTGTTCAATTCTTCCGAATACAAATCATATAACTTTGTTCCCTTGGGTACAAAATCGTTCATGTTTTTGAAATACAACTTTTCAATACGCCCTGCAACTTTAGCGCTTACAGCATTCGTTTTCGACTGGTCTAAACTTAAAGTAGCATTCAGCAGTATTTCATTTCCAAGGCTTCCGGTGCCAATCGTGTCTACTTGTATATTCCCCAATTTTATCTGCTGATCGGTCAAAACCATCTCGCCGTTTTGTTGCTGATTGTTAGTAACCGGAATTAAATCCATGTGGCAAATTGGGCACTTGCCGAATTCATCTTCTAAAATATTCGGGTGCATGGAGCAAGTGTACTTCACATTTGCAACAACTGGTTTTTTTTTGATATTCCCTTTGCAGGATATCAGAAATACTGCGATAAACATTATTAAAATGTACCTCATAACTATTGTTTTACTTTAATGAAGCTTTCACTATCCATTAAATACTGACCATTTTGAGCAACTAAATCAGTAGCCGATAAACCTTTTATAATTTCAATTTTACTTGACGTCTTAATCCCGGTTTCTACTCTTTGAACTTTAAATCCGTCCCTATCTTTTAGAAGAACTATTTGAGAGTTACCCAAAAAAACAACTGCATCGCTAGGCAACCAGCTCGTAGAAGGTGTGTTAATACTTAATGTTGCTTTTAATTGGCTGCCTACCGGGATGTGAGGATGCTCATTATCAAAATTCACCCGGGCGGTAATAGTTTTGTTTTCTTCGCGGATAATAGGCTCAATAAAATTGATGAATCCTGTAATTGCTCTTTGAGGTTTCACTTCTGAATAAATCTGAACAGGTGTTCCTTTTTTTACAAATTTTTGTTGCTTGGGATTTATTTGGATCAAGGCCCATAAATGATTTGGATTATAAACAGAGAACAGTACCTGACCAGCATTTATATACATTCCCTCCTTAATAGAAAACTGTTGCATGCCTTGATTTGAAGGCATAACAACATTACTTTCATTCTTTTCTATTTCATGGATGTGTCCGTTATAATTACTGTAAAGAGGGGCGCTAAATACGGTTTTGCCTGTGCGGATGAGTTGATTGATGTTAGCTTGGGATAAACCCAATAATCTTAACCTTTCTTTTGATGCCTGTATTAACGATTGGTTTGCAGCATCGTTTCTTACCACATACAATAAATTCTGTTGTGCCGTAAGCAGCTCCGGACTGTAAATGTCCATCACTTTTTGCCCCTTCATCACATCTTGAAAATTATAGCGCATGTATAATTTTTCTATCCTTCCGGAAATCTTTGCGGAGATGGTTCCGTTGTATTGGGTATTATAAGCTGCCGTTCCTAAAGCTTCGATGGTTATTTGCTCGCTTCCATAAGTTGGGCTGATAACTGGAATGGAAGATATAACATAAGAATTAGTTGGCTTTAACAACGTTCCCAAGCTTACAGAATCTTGAGTCTTTACAGTTGTAGAAGCTCCTTGTTTAACCAAAGCCATTCCGCAAATTGGACAATCACCAGGTTTGTCTCTTTTAATTTGAGGATGCATAGGGCATGTATACACATCATTATGAATGTGTTCTGTGGATGTTTGATTTTCCTGAGCCTTATTTTTATTCCGGGTACATGAAGCAAACAGCAAGGGAAGTAATAAGACCGAAATTATTTGGATGTATTTCATTGATGGAGATTTGAGATATGAGACAATAGATTTGAGGCATAGTGTGCTGCTCCGTTAACATCTGAATACTGTTTGGTGTAATCATGATTTTGCATAAAGTTATTTCCTTTCCAAGATGCGGTCTAATGCAACTTGTAGATTCAAAAGCTGTGCTACCTGATCAAGGTATTCTAGCTGTGTCATATTTAATGTTTCCCAAGCCTCGTTTAAAACGGATAGTTCTTCTGTGTTTTGTTCGTAAGCGATTTGAGTAGTCTGGAAATTTTTGCGGAGTGCTGGTAATATGTTTGTTTCATACAATTTCAATTGTTTCTTCTTCATCACAATTTGACTAAGAGTTCCGCTTGCTTCTCCATTAGCTCTATTTAAAATCAGTTGTTTTTGTTGCGATAATGCCTCCGATTTCCATTTTAAGCTTTCAATGTTTGCTTTTTGTGTCCGAGTTGACCACCGAACTGGAATCCTAACCATTCCCATCAATGTGTATTGCATGGGAGTGCCACCAAAACCAAACATGTGATCGTAACGCATACCGAATTCAGGTTTTAGTTTTGACAGTTCTACGGATTGCTGAAGTGCTGTCAATTTGATTTCCTGGTCAACAGCTTTGATATCGCTTCGGGAGTTTGACAAGATTGCACTATCAATAATATTATCTGAATAGTCTTTTAATACATAACTTGTATCAATGTCTAAGCTTTGAAATTGATTACGGTTCATTAATGTATTTAAACTAATGCGTTTTTGTGAAAGGTCATTGTCGATTTCTAAACGCATTTTTTGAATGGTACCAAGCGATGCTTTTGTCTTATAATAAGCATTCAGCTTGCCCAAACCATTTTTATACCTGATCTCGGTACTTTGAATCATGAATTGCAAGAGCTTTTCATTTTGATCAAGAATTTTTGATTTTTTCTTTAAGATGAGCCAGTCAAAGTAATTTGATTTTGCAGTAGCATATAGTTCATTAAGCGCTGAATTTTTTCGTTCCTGCTCTACCGATGATTCTGCAGATAGATAAGCAGTTTCTGCGTTTTGCAAGCTTCTATTCGGGATCATTTGCTCTGCCGAAATCATGTATTGCCCCATTCCTGTGCTACCATCAGCCATTCGTTTCCATAAGGATGGGTTATAAGGTGCCATATACAAACCGGTCCCAAGTTGAGGTGGCATCCAGTTTTTAGCTCCTTTTGCCGCTTCATCCATAGAACGAATATTGGCCTCACTTACTTTTAGTTCTGGATTTTGAGTTTCTATTTGTTGAAGGATTTGGGAAAGCGTTAACTTATCCTGTGCCCGAACTTCGCTGATTAACAAGAGCAAAGCGGTTATTGAAATCGCTATTTTAATCTTTTTCATTTTGTAAAATCGTTTTCTACAATCCTTTAGAAGAGTTGCTAGGTGCGTTAGGGATAGCAGTGAAAATCCTTTTTTGTGGTCGTCGGAAAGAGGGGAGGGAAGACAAAAAAGATTGCAACGAATAGCCCGCCCGAACGCCCAAAACTTATTTGATATCACCTTTAGCTTCCTCATTAAATCAGTGTTTAGTTTCTAATACTTCCAGCTTGCCGAGCTTTTTCAATTCATATTCTTTGGTCATTAAAAATATAATGGGCGTTACCAGCAAAATGTGGATGGACGAGGTCAGAACGCCGCCGATCATGGGTAGAACAATTGGGATCATGACGTCGCTGCCAGCGCCGGTACTCCATAAAATTGGAACGAGTCCGAATAAGGATACGCAAACAGTCATCAACTTGGGCCGAAGTCGCTTTGCTGCTCCCTCGATTACATATTCTTGTAGATCGTCTCTGGTTATGTTTTCGGATGAATTGCCTTTTAAGGCCACCAATTGCTGCATGGCATCATTCAGGTAAATCACCATGACGATTCCGGTTTCAACTGCCAAACCAAACAAGGCAATAAAACCGACTGCTACTGCTACAGATAAGTTGACGCCCCAGAAATACACCATAAAGGCGCCTCCAATGAGTGCAAATGGTATGGATATGAGGCTGAAAAAAGCTTCTCTGACCGAATGAAATGCGAAATACATGCAAGCGAATATGATCACTAACACAATTGGAATAATTAGCTTCATGGTTTTTTCGCCCCGGATTAAATTTTCATATTGACCGCTCCATTCTATAAAATAGCCTTTTGGCATGAATTGAATCATGTTATCTAATCGCTTCCTGGCGTCTTCCACAGTACTGCCCAAATCACGCTCACGAACGTTGAATAAAACGGTTCCGCGTAATAAAGCGTTTTCAGAATTGATCATCGGAGGGCCTTCTGATAGTTTGATATCTGCAACGGCTTCCAGCGGAATGGGGCCAAAACCGTCTGTTTGAACCTGCAATCTTTTAATGGCTGTTAGGCTATTTCTAAACTCTTGACCGAACCGGGCATTTACAGAAAATCGTTGTCGGCCTTCAATAGTTGTGGTCAGTTTCATCCCGCCAAGGGCAGTTTCAATTAAGGTATTTACATCGTCAACCGTTAAGCCATATCGCCCAATCTCTTCCCGTTTTATAGCAATATCGAGGTATTTACCACCTGTAATTGGTTCTACATACAAATCTTTTACACCTTCAATTCCTTCGAGCTGTCGACGAACCTGTTGTGCAAACGCATTAATAGTATCGAGGTTTTGACCATATACTTTTAAGCCCACATCTGTACGAATGCCAGTGGAAAGCATGTTGATCCGGTTAATGATGGGTTGTGTCCAACCGTTAACTACCCCAGGTATTTGAAGTTTATCATTTAGTTCGTTGATAATATCGTTCTTGGTTTTTCCTTCCCGCCATTCGGCCTTAGGCTTCAACATCACGATCGTTTCGATCATGCTAATAGGTGAATTATCAGTGGCTGTATTTGCCCGACCAGCTTTGCCTAAAACATGACTTACTTCTGGCACCGTCTTGATAATCTTATCTTGAACCTGTAAAATGCGTTTCACTTCAGAGTTTGACACGTCAGGTAAGGTAACCGGCATAAATAAAATGGAGCCTTCATCAAGCGGTGGCATAAATTCGCGACCTAAACTTAAAAGCAAAGGGATACTGATTAACAAGGCCAGGATATTAATACCGATAGTTGTTTTGCGCCATTTTATACAGCTTCTGATAAGGGGCTCATACCAACCTTCCAACTTTCGGTTAACCGGATTTTCATGTTCTGACCGGAAACGACCTTTCATGAAAATGGAAATTAAAACCGGCGCAAGTGTAATCACCAATATGGCATCAACCACCAGGATGAAAGTTTTGGTGTATGCCAATGGTCCGAATAATTTACCTTCCTGACCTGTGAGTAAAAAAACTGGTAAGAACGAAGCAATGATAATCACAGTCGAGAAGAAAACTCCACGTGATACTTGCTTACAAGCACTAGCTATGATGTTTAAGCGAATACCTTCCGGGATTTTTAAGTAACCATCTTCTTTTCCACTTGGTGATGGTCTGGATGTGAATATATTGAAGAATTTCTTCATGATTTTTTGTTTTCAGGATTATTTTGCCACTCTGAAAGTTTACGATATGAGTTTTCTGACATGATTATCCCGTTGTCTACGATGACCCCAATAGCCAGTGCAATACCCGTTAAGGACATGATATTTGATGACACACCAAATGCGTTTAACAGAATAAAGCTGATTGCAATTGTGACCGGGATTTGGATGATGATGCTTAAAGCACTTCGCCAATGGAAAAGGAATAGGATCACTACCAAGCTTACGACGATGATTTCTTCCAGCAGTTTTTCTTTGATAGTTTTGATGGCCGCTTCTATCAGCGTGCTGCGATCATAAGCTATATTGAACGAAACACCTTCGGGAAGACCTTTCTGCACTTCGCCCATTTTTAGTTTAACGGCTTTAATTACGTTATCTGCATTTTCACCATACCGCATTACTACGATACCGCCTACAGCTTCACCTTCACCATTTTCATCAAAAATTCCCAGTCGCAAATCGCCTCCCATTTGTATGGATGCAACATCTTTGATTAGTACTGGTATGCCTTTGTTGTTGGCTACTGCGATATTTTCGAGATCGGTTTTGTTTTTGATATAGCCAAGACCTCGGATGATATAGGCCTGATCGCTCATTTCAAACTTTCGCCCGCCAACGTCATTGTTATTTGCCTTTACTTTCTCCATCACATCCCGCATGGAAACATTATAATATTGAAGCTTCAAGGGGTCTATGACTAACTGATATTGCTTTTCGAAACCTCCGAATGATGCTACCTCGGAAACACCGGGAACCGTTTGAAGGGCTAATTTGATATACCAATCCTGTAAAGCTCGTTGCTCACCCAGATCCATTTTTTTTGCATCCAGCGTATACCAGAATATATGGCCTACACCGGTACCATCTGGCCCAAGTGTGGGTGTAATGCCATCTGGAAGCAAGCGTTGGGCATAATTAAGGCGTTCGAGTACACGGGTTCTTGCCCAATAAATATCTGCGTTATCTTCGAAGATGATATAAACGAAACTCATTCCGAACATGGAGGTACCTCGAATATTTTTCACTTTGGCAATTCCCTGCAGGTTGCTCACGAGCGGATAAGTAACCTGATCTTCGATTACCTGGGGACTTCTGCCCATCCACTCTGTGAAAACAATAACCTGATTCTCTGAAAGATCTGGAATTGCATCAATGGGATTTTCACTAACGGCATAAACTCCCCATGCAAATAAAATGACGGCGCTTACCAGGATGATAAACCGGTTTCGTAATGAAAAATCAATGATAGAAGGTATCATTTGATTAGTTGCTTTTATTGAGATGTTCTAGGCTGTCCGTTAATACGGCGGCACTATCCGGTAGCTGGGATGTTTCATTTTTCACTAAGTCCATTCCGCATTTAGGGCATTTGCCTGGCTTATTACTGGTTACTTCCGGATGCATGGTACAGGTGTATGTTGCTGCGGTTAATGAATGGGAAGCCGAATCTGTAGAAGTGGCTTCAGTGGGCTTAGATGTTTGATTGCAAGCAGAAACGATTGCAAACAATGCGATAGCAATAGCTGAATGAAATAGGGTTTTCATGTTAAGGATTTTGGTTGTAGATAGGTTTAGGCTAATAGCAAAAAGACTAAAGCTTAAGCTGCATAGCGATTAACCGAAAACGTTCGATAAGATTTAATTAGTAATATGGAATGCGAGCAAAGGGTTGCTATAAGTGCTGATAGCTGATTGCTCAAAGCTGACAGCTAATGAAAAATCAGATTCTGTAGGTACAGTTTAATATATAGGAGGGAGTACTCTGATATTTGGGAGGACCCTTTATTAAATAGGAAATATAATCGGTAACAGAAATAGAATCAAAGGAGAATACACTAAATACTGGTAAAAATGCTAGTTCCTGAAACTTAGCATCAATCGTTACCTTTTCAGAAGAAACATGGCTGTCTTTAATTTTAAAAGATTCCTTTTCATTTTTGCAACAGCCGGCTGCTTTTGTGTCTTTTTCAGCCCGAAGGTGATCTGGATTAGCTACGAAACTAACCGACTCTAACTTACCACAGCAGTAGAACTTGTTCACAGCCAATCCGACAACGGAAAGGGTATAAATAAAGATCAAAAATATAGCTGCTGATTTTTTCACTTGGTAAAGATAAGGAATGGATCAATTTCATTTGCATAAGATTGAATTTTTAACTTTTAGATTACTGAAGGGATAACCAGATGAATGTTGGTGAACAAATTACCTCAATATTTGTACTTTATTTGCAAAAATTGGTACTGGAATGCCTGAAATCATTTTTCGCAACATACTGAGTAAGCTTAATGCTATCTTGAAATTCAATATCAGCCACGTTTAGATAGTACACCCTCAATCTATAAAAAAAACATTTTCTGAAATTTCTTTTGATGATAGCGTCAGTAAAAAATTACTACCCTGTTTGGTACTTCTAATCGTTAGCATGTTATCTGCAGGCAGCAGTTACGCTCAGACTATTTACCAATCATAAGGATATTGGTCATCCCAAAAAATGCGGGCAACGCTAAATATGATAGAGTGACGCATACTTACACTGTAAGAGGCTCTGGTTACAATATTTGGTTTAGGCGTAATATAGTTACAAACGTGTAGGTAAGCGGATAATTATGCGTGTAGGACACGTGGGAGAAGCATTAAAAACGGTTGGCTCTCACATCATGATAAACATGCCAGGCAATCGTTACTCGGATTATTTATTTGTTCTCACAATCCGGAGCTGACTGAAGAAGCAATTGTTTGGAATGTTCGCATTGATAGTTCTTCTAAAAAATAACCATCTATCGTAGATATAAGCTATATCTTAATCCGATAAATTAACGATTGATTTAAACGCTGTGTCTACGATCTCGTGAATTTCGTCATCTAATTGATTTATAACGGTTTCTAATAAGTAGATGTATTCCCATTTGATTGCGGGCTGCTCATTTTTAGTTAAGTAAATTAAACCCTTAAGTGACGTTACATGACCTCGTATTTGGTGCGATTGCAGCTGTATTAAATTTTTAAGCTGTTCATTATAGTCAACAATCTTTTCTTTATGACTTGTTTCTGCATCATCAATAATTTTTTTTTGATCAATAACCAATTTTAGTGATTGCCTTAATTCTATATTGCTTATCACTTGTTTTGATAATACTCTTAGGCTATCTTTTTGGATATTAGTTAACGTTTTGGGTTTACGATCAATAACACATAGGCTACCAATTTTATGTCCCTCAAAATTCTCCAATGGAATGCCAGCATAAAAACGAATGTGTGGAGGACCTGTAACCAGCGGGTTATTTACGAAAACATCGTCTAATTGAGAGTCTGGCACCATCATAATATCATCCTGTTTTATAGTTTGAGTGCAAAATGACTCTTCTCTCGTGATACCTTCCATATCTAAACCAACCTTGGCGATAAAGTGTTGTTTGGTTTCGTCAATTAAGGTGATGAGCGCAATTGGAGTACTGCATAATTCAGATGCAAGTTTAACGATCTCATCGAGGTGTTTTTCCTTATTTACGGAGAGGTCTGTATACCTTCGGACAGCATCCAAACGGAGAGTTTCTTCCTGAATAGTTACTGGAGAGTAAGAATGGTTCATGTTCTTTCAGTAGGTTAATAAACTTACGCACAATTTAATTTTAAACCAAACATGTTTATCAGCAATTCATGTTTGCTCTGGTATTTTTTGTAAATTTTTTTTCAGGGTTAACCCAATGATTCTTTAAAGATTTAATCTTTAATTATTAAGGATGGATGGAAAAGGCAAAATTAGATTCGGAATTTCCAACTTGAAAAGATGAACTATCTGATCTATATTTGCGGAGATTTAGAAAGATGATTAAACGAATCCTTGCTGTAGAAGACGAGCCTGATATCCTAGAGATCTTGCAACTAATTTTTTCTGGAGAAGGCTATGATGTCAAAACTTCCTCGTCTGGTAAGGATGTTTTTAACATCATCGACACGTTCGATCCTCATCTTATTGTGATGGACATTATGCTTGGTGAGTTGGATGGAAGAGATATATGTAAAAATCTGAAATCAAATAGATTGACTAATCATATTCCAGTAATTATGGTTTCTGCACATCCCGGTATCGGAAGAACTGTAGAAGAAGTGGGTGCGAATGATTTCCTTCCCAAACCGTTTGACATTGACGAACTTTTAGAAAGAGTTCAAATCCATATGTCTTGAGGATGCTATTGCATCACATATTTATAACCCGTTTAAACCATTGGATGGTTGTTTCATCTATTTGTAAGTTGACATATGATTATCGCTTGACATGAACAGTGAATATTTTTGTTTATCATTAATTAATAACAATTTTCAGAGTAAGTTTAACAGTAACATTTATATCTAATCTAAATCAAATGAAAAAATTTTTTTTGTTATCAGTTCTATTTCTATTGTCTCTATCAACTTTTGCACAAAAGTGGTCAGTTGATAAATCCCATGCTAAAGTAGGGTTTACTGTTACGCATTTAATGCTTTCGGAGGTAGACGGAAATTTCAAGTCTTTTGATGCTTCGATCACCTCGTCAAAGCAAGACTTTAGTGACGCAGTTTTTGAGTTGACCATAAATGCTGCTTCGGTTGATACCGATAACGACAAAAGAGACGAGCACCTTAAGAGTGCTGATTTTTTTGATATTGCAAAATACCCTCAAATTACATTCAAAAGCACTTCAGTAAAACAAGTAGAAGGTAAAAAGTATAAAGTGAATGGAAATCTAACCATGCATGGTGTAACTAAGCCGGTTACCCTTGACCTAATTCTTAATGGAATAGGAAAAAATATGAAAACCCAGAAACCAATTGCTGGCTTCAAAGTAAATGGTACAATTAATCGTACTGATTTTGGGGTTGGTAAAGCTCCCGCTGCTATAGTAAGCGAAGAAGTGGAAATTAAAGCTAATGGAGAGTTTGGTCAAGAATAATATCAGTTAATCAAATAATAAAAAAAGAGGTTGTCTTGAAAAAGGCAGCCTCTTTTTAATTTAAATACGTTGCCGACTATACGCAATTATATGTGGATCACTAGTTCAAGCCGTTATTTTTGAGTAATAAAGTTTAACTTGCGTGTCGTTTTACAATAAATTTTTAACCCCCTAATTCCCTAATCAATGAAAAGAATATTACCAGTTGCCAGCTTGGTACTCTTTATTTGTTTGGTTTCTTTTTCTCAAAAAAATATAAATGAAAAGAAACCAATTTATCTCGATCCTAAAGAAACAGTAGAAAAGCGTGTGGCAGACTTGCTTGCGAGAATGACATTAGATGAAAAAGTTTCTCAAATGGATCAGTATGTTGGTCTTGAACATATGCGCTCGGCAGAAAAAGATTTGACAGCCGAAGATTTGAAAAACAATACTGCTCGGGGATTTTATCCCGGTATTATGGCAAGTGACGTTGAGAAAATGACTATTGAAGGAAAAATTGGTTCCTTTCTACATGTTCTCACTGCCGAAGAAGCCAATCAATTACAAAGATTAGCTTTAAAAAGCCGACTTAAAATACCTCTTCTGATAGGGATAGATGCGATTCATGGTAATGCGCAAGTTTCGGGAAGTACTGTTTATCCAACAAACATAGGCATGGCTTCAACATTTGATCCATCATTAGTGGAGATCTCTTCTCGGGAAACTGCCTTAGAAATGCGTGCCACAGGATCGCAATGGACATTTAATCCGAATGTAGAAGTTGCTCGTGATCCTCGTTGGGGTAGAGTAGGAGAAACTTTTGGAGAAGATCCATACCTAGTTTCACTAATGGGTGTTGCTGCTGTGAAAGGTTATCAAGGCAGTGATTTTACCGGAACAGATAAAGTATTGGCTTGTGTGAAGCATTTTATCGGTGGAAGCCAACCAGCAAACGGTACCAATGGTGCACCTGCAGATATTTCTGAAAGAACTTTAAGAGAAATATTTTTCCCGTCATTTATTGCAGCAACAAAAGCAGGTGCCTTCACTTATATGACCTCACATAATGAGCTAAACGGTGTCCCTTGTCATACAAACAGTTGGTTAATGAAAGATGTTCTTCGTAAAGAATGGGGGTTTAAAGGCTTCATTGTTAGCGATTGGATGGATATCGAACATGTTTCAGATTTGCATCATACAGCTGAAAACAACAAAGAAGCTTTTTTCCAAAGTGTTGATGCTGGTATGGATATGCACATGCACGGTCCAGATTTTCACGAAAAAATAGTTCAATTAGTTAAAGAAGGACGTCTTTCTGAAGAACGCATCAATGAATCAGTTAGTAAAATCCTCGAAGCAAAATTCAAATTAGGTTTGTTTGAAAATCCTTTTGTTGATATTAAGGCGTCAAAAACAATTTTGTTCAATAAAAAGCACCAGGCTACAGCCTTAGATGCATCTCGTAAATCAATTGTCCTTCTAAAAAACACCGGGATTCTTCCATTAGATGCTTCCAAATTTAAAAATGTATTTGTTACAGGTCCAAATGCTGACAATCAAACAATTATGGGGGACTGGGCTTTACCCCAACCAGAAGAAAATATAATTACCGTGCTTGAAGGATTAAGGAGAGTTTCTCCTCGAACTAGTTTCTCTTTCCTTGATCAGGGATGGAATATCCGCAAAATGGATCCAGCAAAAGTTAAGCAAGCTGGTGAACTTGCCAAAAAAGCAGATCTTGCTATTGTGGTTGTTGGCGATTATTCTTTACGTAATAATTGGAATGATAAAACTAATGGTGAAGATATGGACAGATCTGATATTGCTCTTGCCGGATTGCAACAAGAACTCGTAGAAAATATTTACAACTCAGGTACTCCAACAATTGTCGTTTTAGTAAGTGGTAAACCTTTGGGTGTAGAATGGATTGCCGATAAAGTTCCTGCTTTAGTGGAATCATGGGAGCCCGGAGCGTTTGGAGGCCAGGCAATCGCTGAAATTCTATATGGTAAAGTTAATCCTTCTGCAAAGCTTCCAATATCTATCCCACGCCACGTTGGCCATATTCAAGAAGTGTATAATCACAAACCTTCTATGTATTTTCATCCATATGCTATTGGCGAAAGTACTTCTCTTTTCCCATTTGGTTACGGCCTAAGCTATACATCTTATAAATACGATAATTTGAAATTATCAAAGGAAACGATAGGAGATAAAGAGACGATTACAGTTTCTGTTGATGTTACCAATGCTGGTAAGATGGATGGTGAAGAAATTACTCAATTATACATACGTGATGAATTTAGTTCGGCCACACGACCTGTTAAGGAATTGAAAGATTTTACACGCGTAGCTCTAAAAGCAGGCGAAACAAAAAAAGTAAAATTTGAACTCCCAGCTTCCAAACTCGCATTCTATGATAAAAATATGAAATGGGTAGTTGAACCCGGGAACTTCAAAATAATGGTTGGCTCATCTTCTTTAGATAAAGATTTAAAAGTGGCTAATTTGTTAGTAAGATAATTGAAACTAATTTAACCATACGTCGTAAAGGGGTTGGAATATTATAAATTCTTAAAGTAGTGTTCGAGGGTCAAAATTTTACGAAATATAACTTCTTAAACACTTCTTTTTGATTTAATCTGTTAATGAGCTTTTATATTTAAATAGTTTCATAATATTTAGATTTCGAACGAAGATTTATTAGCATATTTAGCTAATCTATTTCGAATCAGTTTCGTTCTTTGATTAAATTAAAAAAATATTAAAAAACATTATGGGATTTACAAATTCTACCCGTGCCAAAATTCTTGTTGTAGAAGATGACACGTTTATGCAAAAGATACTTTCTACTTTTTTAAGTAAAAATTATGAGGTTCAGGTATGTGACAATGGACTAGATGCATTATCGTTTCTTCAGGACGGGAATATTCCTGATTTGATTATGACGGATTTAAATACTCCAAAATTAAATGGCTTCGGTTTATTAGATCAAATTAAAGCAAGTGATCTTTTTAAAGATATACCCATTATAATATTGTCGGGGGAAGAAGGGTCAGATAAGAAAACGAAAGGTTTAAACGCCGGAGCAGAAGACTATGTTTCCAAACCTTTTAATCCGACCGAACTAGAAGCCCGAGTAAAAGTAATACTACGAAGGCTGGGTAAGTAATCCCCTTTATATTCATTGAATAAATATGACATACAATCCTACGGCTCCAAAGAATCAACAGGTTATTGCTTTGGTTGACTGCGACAGAACAACTTACACAATGCTTTCGATTTGCAATTTGCAAAATAGGAAGATTATTGAATTTAAAAGTGCTGCCGACATGATTAGTAACAGTGAAAAGCTGCAACTAAACATAGTCACCATAGTTTCACAGGGCGATATTATGGGGCCAATGGGAATACCATTAGTAGAAAGTCTTAATAAAAAGAAATTTCAAAAAACACCTTTCTTTCTGGTTACTAACAATCTGGATATGAACATTTGTAAGCTTGCTTTGAGAGCAGGTATTACTGATATTTTCAAAATCCCTATTACTATCCCAAAACTAGAAACCCGGATCAATTTTATGATTGATAACTGGAGTGATTTAAATATCACAAGTAAGGGGGGAAAGAAGAAATCTTATGCAGTGCCTTTTGCAACCAGGTTGTTTGATATTCTTGTTGCCACATTCTGTACACTAATATTTTTGCCTTTCTTTCTAATTATTTGCATCCTCATCAAAATAAGTTCAAAAGGACCCGCGATATATTCATCTTTGAAAGTAGGTGCCGACTATAAAATATTTAAACAATATAAGTTTCGAATCACAACTGTGAATAACTCGACTTCGCCAGTTGACTACGAATCCCCAGATGCCCGAATGACTGGCATTGGGAAATTTTTAAAGTCGACAAAGATTGATGAGTTCCCTCAATTGTTCAATGTATTAAAAGGAAATATGAGTATAGTTGGGAATTCTCCTCTTCCTTTGTATGAAGCAGAGAAATTAACAACCGATAAATATATATTGAGATTTATGGCTCCTGCCGGGATTACAGGTTCTTGGCAAGTTGAAAAAAGATTTAATAAAGGCCGTATAAGCGAAGAGAGTCGTTGGATATTAGATAGCAATTATGCGCAGAATCAAAGTTTCATGATAGATATGCAATTGTTTTTAAGAACCTTCCCCGCTTTATTCAAAAAGGGTAGTATTCATAAAATTGAATAATCTTTCTATTATAAAGATTATATTATTTGAAACTACCATAAGAATATTTTATGGTAGTTTTTTTATGTAAAAACACCGAATGCGTTTGCTACAAACAACATAAATTATTTCATATTAATACTATGCTAAGCTTTAAGGTATTAAATTTGTGGATTATTAGAGAATAATAATCCTGACGGTTAGAATAATGATAAGGTGGAAACGATTGCTTTTAATAATATGCTTAATTGGGCAAATTCCTCGATATTCTTTTAGTCAACAGCTAACCTCTGGTGATACGTTAAGTAAAGATAAAGAACCTCAATTAGATACAATAAATTCAAATGGGTACCAGCAATATCAAGATTCTATTTCGTTAGCTCGGAGCCAATTTGTCAGGGATTCATTAAAGGCTTTCGGCGATTCGCTAGCCAGAGTTTGGGTTGGAGCCCCAGATCCTAATAGGCCTAATAGATTTATCGACAGTTTAATAAACCTTTATACTATCAAAAGCCTTCATTTCGAAGGTTGGGCTAAAAACTTCAAGAAAAGAACTGGTCATTATAATGAAGGCAGGCTTAAACCTCATGGAGAAAAATGGGTGGTTATCACCACTTTTAGCCTGCTTTTTCTTCTCGGCCTTATCAAATTCATTTTCCCTAAGGAATTTTCTTTATTAATCGAAGCCTTTTATAACAATCGGATATTAGGTCAACTAAATAAAGAAGATAACGTTCTTGGATCTTGGCCCTTCATTTTCATGCTTTTATTATTTGGTTTAACAATAGGTATGTTTTTGTATCTATCCGGGAAATACTTATTATTAAAATATTCTTATGATGGCTTTCAATGGTTTTTGATCCTTTCAGTATTGATTATTGGGTTGTTTGTTATAAAAATAATAATGCTTTTATTAATGGGATTTTTCTTCGAAATAGAAAAGCTAGTCAAAGAGTATATTTCGATTTTATATCTTAGTTATTTCAATACGTCAATTGTTCTTATCCCCCTTGTGATAGCTCTATGTTTGGCTCCATCAAGATTTTCGGCCTTCTATATTTATTTAACTGCTATATTATTAGGATTAATATTTTTGTTCCAGTTTTTAAGAGCCGGAACGAACATTTTAACCACGTATCGATTTCCAAAAGTTTATTTAATTCTATACCTTTGTGCCCTCGAAATCTGCCCTTTATTAATTCTAATTAAAGCACTTAGGTTCTAGCTGAAAAACAACATATGCAAATAACAACAGACGGGAGAAATAAAAAAGTCAAGAGTATTTTAGTAACACTTCCAAAGCCGGACTCTGAAAAATCACCATATTTTGAATTAGCTAAAAAGTATAATTTAAAAATTGACTTTAGATCTTTTATACACGTAGAGGGGGTACCTGCTAAAGAATTCCGTAAAGAAAAAATTAATCCTGCGGATTTTACAGCAGTAATTTTTACTAGCAGAAATGCGGTAGATCATTTTTTTCGTATATGTGAAGAAATGAGGCAAGAAGTATCTCCTGACATGAAATATTTTTGCATTTCAGAAACGATTGCACTCTATCTTCAAAAATACATTCAATACAGGAAACGGAAAATCTTCTTCGGAAAGCAAACTGCCGCTGATCTAGCTGAAGTCTTAAAAAAACATGTAAGCGAAACTTTTCTTTATCCTTGTTCTGATGTGGCAGCAGAGGAAACCCAGAAGTTCTTACAGGTAAACGGATATAACTATAAAAGTGCTGTTCTTTTTCATACGGTATGCAGTGATTTGTCTGATCTGGCAGAAGTTTATTATGATATAATTGCGTTTTTCAGCCCGTCAAGTATACAATCACTTTATATGAACTTCCCTGACTTTCAGCAAAATGCGACTCGGATTGCAGCTTTTGGGGCGAGTACTTATAAAGCTGTGGTAGAAAGAAACTTAATTTTAGACATACCTGCACCTACTCCGAACGCTCCTAGTATGACTATGGCAATTGAACAATATATTAAAATTGTTAATAAATAATTATATTTAGGGCAATTATAGTTTACATAGAATGTGAAATTGCTTCACATACAATAATCGGAAACATTTTAATATTAGTTGCGTACAAAAACCATATTTTGAATTTTTAAGGTATTACTGGGATCTGTTATTAGAATACTGATTTAATACCTATATATAAATTACCCCAAAGGCACTACGTTATATAAAAGGGAATGTGCATATTTGGTATGAAATCCTTTTATGAAGCTATAAAATGAAAATTAGCAAATGAAAAAAATATACTTTATCGTTCTTTCAGCAATCTCTATAATGGCCGTCAACTGTAGTAAGGGTGGCAATCATGGCGAATTAATTGGAGTTGCTTCGAAGAAATTTAAAAATACTGAAATTCCATATGGTATGGTTTATATACCTGCAGGTACCTTTATCATGGGGCAGACGGATCAGGACGTTACCTCAGCACAAATTTCACAAAATAAGCAGGTTACAGTTCAAGCCTTTTACATGGATGAAACTGAAATTACGAATAGTGAATATAGGCAATTTGTGAATTGGGTGCGAGATTCCATAGCCATTACAAACTATCTTCAAGACGAAAAATTCTATTTAAAGCCCGGAAAAGGTCAAACAGCAAATGCCAATGGCAAAAAGCTAATAAATTGGAAGTTAGTTGAAAAGAATTCTCCATTTAACACAAAGAAAAATGCTGCTAATGCAACAAAGTTGCAGGGTATGTATTACCAAGGTGAGGATAGAGTGTTTGATAGGAATGAGCTTGACGTTCGTTTGCTTAAGTATAATTTTGCGTTAATGAAGTATAGAGACGCATCTAACTTTCGTAACGATAAATCAAAAAAACGTTCAGATTTTATTTTAAGAGATACCGTGGCAATTTATCCTGATACCTTAGTATGGTTGTCGGATTTTGCATATGCTCAAAATGAACCAATGGTTCAAGGATATTTTTCTCATCCTGCATTTGCGAACTATCCTGTAGTTGGAGTGACTTGGAGACAAGCACGGGCATTTACTGTGTGGAGAACCCGTTTTAACGAATCATATAAAGAAAGCCGTCATTTACCTATTAGAGCTGAATATGGACTGCCAACTGAAGCAGAATTTGAATACGCTTCAAGAGGAGGTCGCCACGGTAATAGTTATCCATGGGGTGGCCCTTATATAAGAAATGCTAAAGGATGTTTAATGGCTAATTTCAAGCCTGGTCGTGGTAATTATATTGATGATGGTGGAGCATTTACGGTAAATGCTAAATCATACTTTCCAAATGATTTCGGATTGTATAATATGTCAGGAAATGTTTCTGAATGGACATCTTCTGCTTATGATGAATCAGCATCCACATTTGTACATGATTTGAATCCGACATTTAATTATGAAGCTAAAGCAGAAGATGCAGAGGTTTTAAAACGAAAGTCAGTTCGCGGTGGTTCTTGGAAAGATATCGGTTATTTCCTGCAAAATTCAGCAAGAAGCTTTGAATATCAAGACACCGCTAAATCTTATATAGGTTTTCGTTGTGTTACTCATTATCAAGGCCGAGACTTAAGAGACAAACGATAATTTCAACCCTTAAAAAATAAAATCCAATAACCTTTTAAAAGTAGTATGGCTGGTAAGAAAAAATTTGATTGGTTGCACGTAGCTATTTCCTGGGGAGCAAGCGTTGTAATTGTAGGAGCATTATTTAAGATCCTGCATTTAGGTGGTATCTACGGAAACTATATGATTGGTGCCGGATTAGGAGTCGAAGCGTTTCTATTCTTTTTAACTGGTTTCTTCCCTCCTCCAAAAGATGCTAAATGGGAAAGAGTTTATCCAGAATTAAGTGATGACTATACTGGCGAATTAATTCCAGTTTCTGCTCGAATGAATGCTAATAATTCGTCTGCATTGCCCGGCTTAGATAAGATGATGGCTGAAGCTAAAATCAGTCCTGAACTTATCCAAAACTTAGGAGATGGAATGCGATCTTTTGAAGATAGAATCGCAGCTATTGCGAATGTCGCAGATGCTTCAATTGCAACAAATGAGTTTGCAGGGAAGGTAAGAACTGCTTCTAATGGGTTTGACGTTTTAACCCAGGCCTTCGTTAAAGCAACCGTTTCTGTATCAGAAATGGCAGAAACACAAGATAGTACAAAAGCCTATCATGATCAGGTTAACGGTCTTGCAAAAAATTTATCTGCTTTGAATACCATTTATGAATTAGAACTGCAAGATTCAAATACTCACTTGAAGTCAATGGGTAAATTCTATCAAAATTTAGCAGTTACTATGGAGAACTTCAATGAATCAATGGAGGACTCCAAAATATTTAAGGAAGAAGTAGGCAAGCTTGCTAAGAATCTTTCATCATTAAACTCTGTCTACGGCAATATGCTTTCTGCCATGAATCAGCCAAGATCATAGTCTAATAGTTATCTACCAGTAAAAATTTAATAACCAAACTATGGCGGGTGGTAAAGAAAGTGCAAGGCAGAAGATGATCAATATCATGTATTTGGTATTGCTTGCGATGCTAGCACTCAATGTATCTGATACAATCTTAAATGCTTTTAAAATTCTTAATGATAGTTTAACTATCTCAAAAACAAATGTTGCTAATGGAATAACTCAGTTATTTACAACGTTTGAAAATACCAAGTTAAAAGAAGAAAAGGCAAGAGCTCAACCTATTTATGATAAGGCAAAGGAGGCTCAAGCAATCGCTGAAGAACTAATTACATATATCGACAAGCTTAAAGCTGACTTTACCAAAGCCGGAAATGGAATAAGTCCGGAAACGGGAGATTTAGTGGAAAGATCTAACTTGGATATTGCCCCTGGAATCATGATCAATAAGAAGGAAGGCGAAAAGTTGAAAAGCAAAATAAACGATACTCGTAAGCGCTTACTTAATTTATTGGATGAAAAAGATCGGGCTAGTATAGCTTTAGCGTTAGAAGCAAATGATCCGGAGAAAGCGATAGAAGGTAAAAAAGACTGGGAAGAAGTAAATTTCGGTGAAGGTACTCCCTTAACTGCAGCGATGACTATCCTTACAAAGATTCAAACTGACACAAAAAATGCCGAGTCTGATATCGTAAAAAAGATTTTTGGGAAAATGGATATCGCGGTAGTAAATCTAGATCAGTTTTCAGCAGTAGCGGTTGCTCCAACATCCTACATCATAGCCGGACAGCCTTATACTGCGGAAGTTTTTTTAACAGCGTATGATTCCAAATCTAATCCAGCCATACAAATTGGGGGTTCAAGTATTCCTGTTAGTAATGGTAAAGGATCTTATAGTGTAGGTACATCAAAAGAAGGTATTTTTTCATGGACTGGGACGATTAGAGTCAAGCAAACCGATGGTACTGTAAAAACATATACTACTCCTGAACAAAAATATCAAGTTGCCAGACCATCTGCTGTTGTTTCACCAGATAAAATGAATGTCTTCTACATTGGTGTTCCAAATCCAGTGTCTATATCAGCTCCTGGAATTCCGAAAGAAAATTTAAGAGTAACGATGTCCGGAGGCCAAATTTCAGGCTCTAATGGCAAGTATACGGTCAGTGTTTCTTCTTCAGGGTATTCCAAAGTCAATGTATCGGCAGAGATTGGTGGAAAAGTTCAATTAATAGGAAGTAGCGACTTTAGAGTAAAAAGAATCCCGGATCCAAAGGCTAAATTTGCAGGTAAGACGGGAGGAGCAATGAGTTCAGTAATCATAAAGTCTCAAAATGCTATTTTTGCAATATTAGATGGTTTTGATTTTGATGCTAAGTTTAATGTAACCAGATTTACCATGGTGATTGCTAAGCCTCGTCAAGATGTAATTATTTTAACTGGACAAGGTAATTCATTCAACGCTGCAATGAAGGCAGCTGTTTCAAGTGTAACACCAGGTTCACGTGTAATATTTGATAATATTGTTGCTGTTGGACCAGATGGCACGCAAAGACAATTAGACCCTATAGTTTTAACAGCTAATTAATACTGTTATGAAAAGAAAAATCATCACCACTCTCCTAATCGCGATAACCAATACAATGTTGTTTGCACAGGCTCCTAATTTAAATAATGGGACTAAGCCTGCAAAACAAACTGATCGCCCTTTAGATGGATATTATAAAAAATCCAATATCCTTAACGCTAAAGTAACTCCATATGCAAGTTTGCGTGAAGTGGATGTAATGTTCAGTAAACGTATCTGGAGAGAAATTGATCTTAGAGATAAAATGAATATGGCTTTCGCATCACCCAAGGCCAGATTAATTGACATACTGATGGGTGCTATAATGGCTGGAGAGTTAACTGCTTACGATGCCACCCCAGTAGCGGGTGTTGATATAAATGGCGACGAGTTTTCTACTATCCTCAAACCAGAGGCCGCCATGTCTAAATTTGCGGATAGTGTTTTAGTCCCTATTATCGACAAAGATGGTAACCAAACAGGTACAGAAATAAAACCTGGTGAATTTAACCCAGACAGTATTGTGAAGTTTAGAATTAAGGAAGACTGGGTATTCGACAAGCAAAGATCTATTTACGAACCTAGAATTGTTGGTATTGCACCTATGGTGAAAAAGAAAGTCGGTGGGCAATCATTTGATGATCAACCTGCCTTTTGGATATATTTTCCAGAAGCAAGGCAAGTTTTAGCAACTAATGAGGTTGTAAACAGGCATAATGACGCAACTGGATTAAGCTTTGACGATGTATTTGTTAAAAGATTATTTGCTAGTTACATTGTAAAAGAATCGAACTCAGAAGATCTTAAAATTAAAGATTATGCTCAAGGTATTGATAAACTGTATGAATCTGAGCGGGTAAAGAAAGAACTTTTAGATTATGAGCATGATTTGTGGTCATACTAGAATCAAATTCTAAATAAAATATATGTAATGTAATGAGGGTTTCTTTTAAAAAGAGACCCCTTTTTAGTTTTTGAAGTAATCAATAATTGCTTTGACTTGTTTGCTGTTTAGCACTTGAAGTAAGTCTTGCTCAGAAGCTTCCTTAATCACTTTCACAGATTTAAAGTGCCTCAGCAACTTATCTGCTGAATTTTTTCCTACACTTGGTATTTTTTCTAATTCGGTTACTAGTGTAGCTTTATTGCGCTTTAACCGGTGAAAGGTAATCCCAAATCGATGTGCTTCATCCCGTAGCTGTTGAATAATTTTAAGTGTTTCAGATCTCTTATCTAAATACATAGGATAGGGGTCGTCTGGATAATATATCTCCTCTAAGCGCTTGGCAATTCCAATAACAGTAACTCTACTTTCAATCCCTAGAAGTGTTAGGCTCTTTAAGGCTGATGACAGCTGGCCTTTTCCACCATCAATGATTATTAATTGTGGCAAGGTATCACTTTCCTCTAACATTCTTTTATAGCGCCGATATACAGCCTCTTCCATGGTTGCAAAATCGTTTGGCCCCTCTACAGTCTTAACATTGAAATGCCTATAATCCTTTTTAGATGGTTTAGCATCTTTAAAAACCACAATTGCGGAGACTGGAAACTTCCCTTGAAAATTGGAATTATCAAAGCATTCGATATGTCTTGGCAGTTGGTTTAAACGCAAATCTTTCATCATTTGCGTAAGTAATCTTTCAGTTCTAACCTCTGGGTTCAGTTTTTCATATTGATCCAGTTTCTCTCGTTTAAAAAAGCTAACGTTTTTTTGAGACAGGTCTAAAAGCTTCTTTTTTTCACCCAGTTTTGGTACAGTGAAGCGTATTCCTGGATCGTCAATATCAAGGTCGAAGGGTATAATGATTTCTTTAGAATGGCTGTTAAAGCGAGTCCGAAATTCTGATATCGCTATTGTCAATAGGTCTTCTTCCGTTTCATCCAGTTTCTTCTTTAACTCGATCGTTTGGGTTTGAATAACAGTACCATTCATTACTTTCAGGAAATTAACGAATGCATGCTTTTCATCGGTAGCTATACTGAAAACGTCGACGTCTGATATGGAAGAGTTAACTATCGTTGATTTGCTTTGATACTTTTCTAACAAATCATATTTCCTTTTCAATTTATGCGAAAGTTCAAAATTAAGTTCAACAACGGATGCCTCCAGTTCATTTTTAAGTTTCTTAATTACATAGCTAATCTTACCATTAAGTATGTCTTTTATTTCTTCAATATTTTTGTTGTAATCTTCTTCCGATTGAAAATTTTGGCAAGGCCCTTTGCAATTACCTATTTGATATTCTAAGCAGACCTTAAACTTTCCTGCATCAATATTTGGTGGGGTTAAGGGCAGGTTGCAGGTGCGGAGTGGGAAGATTTCTTTGACCAAGCCTAGTATAGTATGCATCATACTTATCGAAGCATAGGGCCCAAGGTATGTGGAACCATCTTTAACGATGTTTCTTGTCCAATAAATTCTCGGAAAACGTTCGTTTTTAATTACGATCCAAGGGTAGGTTTTATCGTCTTTTAATAAAACATTATATCTTGGTTGATGCTTTTTAATTAAGCTATTCTCAAGTAGCCAGGCATCAATTTCTGTATCAACTATAGTAAACGTTATATTATTTATTTTACTTACAAGAACCCTGGTCTTTGCATTTGACTTGAAATTATCTTTATTGAAATAAGAAGAAACCCTATTTCGCAAATTTTTAGCTTTACCTATATAGATTAGCTCACCCATTGAATCCCAAAATTGATACACACCAGGTTTATGAGGGATTTTTTGTAATGCTGATCGGTAATCAAAATTTTCCATAGTTTGATTAAAGATAAAGTATTGACCTAAGTTCGACTGTAATATGCATTTTGGGATTTTGATAGACGTTGTGAAATGCGTTTATTAAGCTTGCTAGGTTTTGCGTTAGGGATTGCAGTGAAAATCCTTTTTGCCCTTCTCCAGGGCAAAAAGATTGTAACGGAAAGCCCGCCCGAACGCCCAATATTGTTTTGAATATTATTGAACTTTGATTTTAGAAAATAGTGTTAAACTCAAATTTAAAAGCCAAGTTTTTCATCCACCTCTGTTTGTCCTGATTGTTGCTGAGAGTAAGCCCCACAATCTAATACAATTTTCACACCTCCTTTAGGCGGTTCAAAGTCTCCTTTAGTATATTTCAGGGTTGGGTCCGCATACACTTTCTTCATATATATTGCAAAGATAGGAAGTGCCGAATTAGCTCCTTCTCCTTGATCTGTTGATGCGAAATGTATTGCCATGTCTTCAGCGCCAGTCCATATTCCAGTTACTAATTGAGGGGTAATTCCAATAAACCATCCATCTGAATTATTCTGGGTGGTTCCAGTTTTCCCACCAATCGGATTCATTAAATGGTATTTATAACGCAACCTTACTCCAGTTCCTTCCTGTACAACCGCCTTCAACATGTTAGCCATGACATAAGCTGTCTGCTCATCAAGTGGCTGTGTAACTTTCGGTGTACGTTCATAAATAATGTTTCCATTTTTATCTTCTATTCTTAACAAGTATACCGGTTCGAATCTTACGCCATGGTTTGCAAATACAGAATATGCACTAACCATGTCATAAACAGACGCATCATAAGTACCCAAGCAAATAGAAGGATAAGCAGGTACATTAGTGCTTATTCCCATTTTTTTAGTAAGAGTGGCAACAGCCGTTGCGCCCACTTGTTTCATCATATAAGCAGTCACCCAGTTTTCAGAATGCGCTAATGCTGTTGTAAGTGTTATTGAGCCTTTTAATGGTTTATGTGCTTTTGGACACCATTTTTGACCATCCGTCTCGATACAAATAGAATCATTCAGCACTTTCATACACGGTGAAAAACCAGATGATATAGCTACGGCATAGGTAAAAGGTTTTGCAGTAGATCCAACTTGTCTGGCTCCACTTTTTACCTGATCGTATTTGAAATGCTCAAAATTAGTTCCGCCCACCCATGCCCTAACTTTTCCAGTGTGTGGCTCCATAGACATCATGGCGTTTCTCAATATCAACTTATAATATTTTATAGAATCGATTGGTTTCATGACCGTATCGATTTCGCCCCTCCAGCTGAAAATGGACATCTTTACGGGTGTTTTGAAGTCTAAATTAATTTCTTCATCTGTTTTTCCTTCATCCTTTAACTGCTGATATCGATCGGATCTTTTAACACTCTGCTCTATTAAGCCTGCGGCTTCTTTAAATTTAAATGGATTTTTCCATTTCCATTGGGCATTAAATTGTTTTTGTAATTCTTTCAAATATACTCTTTGCGCATCCTCTGCATATTGTTGCATTTTGGAATTTATGGTAGTATAGATTTTTAATCCATCTCTGTCTAAGTCATAAGAAGATCCGTCGGCTTTGGTAATAGAGTTTTCAATAAACGTTTTTTGTATGTCTTTTTTAAGTGTAGCTCTAAAGTAAGCAGCTAAACCTTCATTGTGGTCTGAGGGGTTAAAGGCAAGTTTTAAAGGTTTCTGAGAATATAATTCTGTCTCTTCATCACTTAAATAGCCAGCTTTATTCATGTTATTTAAAACAGTATTTCTTCGATTAGTGGCTCTTTCCGGATTTCGAAGCGGATTATAGAATGATGGCCCCTTAAGCATTCCTACCAGTAGAGCGGCCTGGTGTGGTTCGAGCTTATCTGGTGTTGTATTAAAGTAGGTTCTGGCTGCTGATTTAATTCCATACGTATTATACGATCCGAAATCAACTGTATTTAAATACATAGTAACAATTTCCTCTTTCGTGTATTGACGTTCTAGCTTTACGGCGGTAATCCATTCTTGAAGTTTTTGAATAAACCTCTTAATTGGATTTTTTGCCCGGTCAGAAAAAAGGTTTAATGCAAGCTGTTGGGTTATGGTACTTGCTCCCTGTTTTTTACCTTGAGCTAAATAAAAAAGAATACTGAACGATCGTTTGAAATCAATTCCGGAGTGATTATAAAAACGAATATCTTCTGTTGCTATTAATGCATTGATTACGTTTGGAGATATCTGATCATAACGTACGTTGGAGCGATTTTGCACATAATATGTTCCTAGAACCATATTATCGTCAGATATAACTTCTGAGGCTAAGTTGCTTTTAGGATTCTCTAATAGCCGGGGAGACGGAAGCTTTCCAAACAGACCAAGGCCAATGCTGAAAATTAATATAGCCACAAAAGCGATCATACCAACTATCCATTTCCAAAATATTATTGTGTAATGATTTAACTCTTGTTGTGATAATTGTTTACCCATTATAAATCTTATTCTCTAAAAATTGTTTTGCTCAAATTTCTTATACTTTTCAATAATTATTCTGTCCTTCAACAGGTCTAAGTTCTGTTTGCTTATTATAAAATAATTATATTTTTCAAAGGATACCTTCATTATTTCTTTTAACATCCCAGTAATGTTTTTACCGTAGTTTTCCACCTTTTCTTTATTTTCAAATGCACCGATAACGATTAGCTGATTTTCGCCATTGATTTCTTTTAATTGATGTTTAATGTTATCACCTGCAAAATTAGCCCTATTAAATTGGCCAATACCAAATCTCGATGAATTTAAATTTATTCCAGGATCAAGCACATTAATAACGAAATAATACTCAGAACTATTTAAATTCGAGAAAATATCTGGTTCCGTAATTGCATTTGATACATCCTTACTCGTTTTGGGCGATTCGTTGTTTTCAGTAACAACTGTATCCGTTGTTGATTTCTTTATTTCTTCTGGTACTTCTGTCGCTTTTACAAGGCTAGAATCATTGATAGAAGGTTTATCTATCTTATTACCGGCGTCGTCAGATTTAGGAATTATTGCAGAAGTGGTATTGTCAGCATTTTTAGAAATGATTACTTCATTAGCAGTTACTATAGCCGGTTCTTCAATGAAATTAGCGTCATAGTCATTTTCAAGAAGAGCGAATGGTCTTTTTGATAAGCTTTCGCGATTTTCCGTTATGTAGCTCAGGTTTTGCATCACCAAAGGCACAATAAGTTTGTCATCCGGAAAGTCTGAGGCAATCTTTTTCAAGCTGTTTTCAAATTCGGCGATTTTATGGAGATGTCCATATGCTAATGAATTTAAATATGCTAATTGTGGAGATAGCTTATTATCTGCATATTCTTTTAAAGCTTTGTCGGTTATAACCAGAACTTCCTGATAAGCCTTATCAATGTATTTGTTATAGGCATCATTATATATTTGGTTCAAAGCATTTTCCAACTCACCAGTTTTTTCATTAAAGTGTGGATCTACAATTACTTTGGCAAATGGAGAATTTGGAAACTGATTTAACAGAATATTTTTATATTCCAAAGACTTTTGAGGATTCTTTAGTTCATTAAGTCGATATAGATTATAATATACAGCCAGTTTATTCGAATTGTCGGGAAATCTGACCAGCAAAAGCTCGAAATATTTTACGGCCTCTTGATCATCATTTAAAATTTCATGATAGTAGTTTCCGATATCATAAAGTGCTGTGGCAATTTTTGCATTTGATGCTATGAGCGTTTCAGGGGTTAAGGGAATATCATCTATTAAAGACTTGCTCCTTCCTGTTGGATTTGAATGTTGAACATCCGGATCATTTGGAATGCCCGAAACAATTTCTTCTGAATTTACAGGTTCGTTGGTGGTGATCTCTGTGGCCGATTTCTGGCCTCTTCTCCAATTATCTTCTAATTTTCTATTCCCCCACTTGTTTTTAAAGTCAGAAAACCCCTGACTAATAGCAATGGTATTATCAAAGTAATACTTACCATTCAGACTATTATTTTGTGCCAACTGACTTGATTTTGTAATTCCATTATTGAAACTGGTTGCTCCTGTCTGATTTTGTAAGGTCGGCTTTTGAAGGTAACTATCTTCCGCCAACTTTACTCTCAACTTTCTTTCGTCTTCCGGGAGTTTCGCCAGCATCTGTAATGTATCTTCTCTAGCTATAATAGAAAGTGCATCAGAAAGTATTTCCAGATTTTTAGCCTTCTTATTAATAAGGTCATAATTTGGATAGCTTGGAGGAAGCGTCCTCAGCGCATCGTCATATGATGACTTCGCTTTCACATAATCTTGTTTTTCAATATAAATTTCTGCGAGAGCTAAATATGAAAGTCCTTTCTGATTTGTGTTTTTCGAGTTGTTTTTTATTGATAATTTATAGTTTTCAATAGCACTCTCAATATTTCCCTGTTTTTGATAAACTTTCCCTATTTGATAATATATTTGATCAATTAAGCTTGCGTTTTTATCATCTTTCAATAATGTTTTGAGTCTTGCGATTCTGAGCTCAATATCTTTGTTTTCCGAATCGATAATGCCTAAGCGATTAAGATTGGCATTGAATGCCATTTCAAACGGTGCATTACTTCGAACCACTGCGGTATAATTTTTATAAGCATCGTTAAACTGACCATTCTGTTTCTGCAATTGTGCAAGGAGATACGTCCATTTAACGGCCTCCTGTTTACGTTTTGTTAGTTTTTTTGCGGTACTTATTTCTCTGGCAGCTTCTTCGTAATTTTTTCTAATTATTAATAATTGAGCATATACTGCATGAAAATCTACAATAGCCTTTTTGTTGTTTAGGATGTATTTACTAGCACTATCCAGGTTTTCTTTTGCATCCGAATATCTTTCAAGTGCAATCAATGCTCGGGCCTTCCATGTAAATGCAGACAGTTTTAACTTTTTATTATTTGGATTACTGTTGATGAGGTACGTTAAGAATTCAGCAGCATTAAAAAAATTAGACTTATAATAATTTGCTTTTGCAATCAAGAAATAGGCGTCATCCACGTATTTACTCTGCCCTTTTTCGTTAATAATAGTATTTGATTTGGTTATAACCTCGTCAAGCTTGGCTATTTCAGATTGCGAAATGATTTCGTTGGGTTCAATATAAACATGAATGATTTGTTCATAATCTTCCTGGTACGCAGCGCTTATATTTTGTTCGCTTTCCTTTAAGATTTCGTTTGCGTTGAAGAGTATATTATATCTTGCGGTTAAATTTTGGATACCTTGGTTGGCAATTGTTTCTTTTTGCGAATTACAACTTAATGTTATAAGAAGTAAACACAATAAGTAATAGCTATGATATTTATTTTTGGTAGAAGATTTCAAGTTGAATGAAGACTGGTTTTCTAATATCACAAACTACATAAATTATATTGAGCAATATAATCCAATATGTTGGGTAAATATACGGCTTAGAAACAAATTACAGGACAAGAATTACTATAAGCCTTACGTACTATGCCTATCAATTTTTTACAAACTTACGATTCTTGTAAATAATTATACTTTTGTACTAAGATAAATTTAGTTATGCCAGAGAATAATGACACGAATGAAAATAGAGGTTCTGACAAGTCGGACACACCTGGACAAAAGAAATCAATCAGAGATTTTGCAGTTTTTGCCGGTGTTGGTTTTCAAATGATGGCTGTTATAGGAGTCTGTGCATTTATTGGGTATAAGTTAGATGAATATTATCATCACGAAACACAGTGGATTACAGCGCTAAGTGGAGTATTTGGAGTGTGTATATCTATTTATCAAACTATCAGACAATTAAAATCTTGAAGCTCGGTCGTTTTTTTTTACTGTTTTTAATTTTTGTAATCATATTAGCAAGTGTGCCGATTTTAAGTACGTATTATCTAGATATGGGCAGCTTTTTGATTCCATACTTTTGGAATTTGTTCGTTGTATTTGCGATACTTACGTTGCTTATTTACCTATTATCGTATTGGAGAATGAGCATAAGCAACAAGGCATCTGGTCAGGTTTTGCTTGGTGGGATAACAATAAAGTTGCTTATTTGTATGATAATGGCCTTTATTTATTTAAATAATATTGAAGTAAATCCAGCTCATTTTCTGTTGAATTTTTTTTATCTATATTTCTTTCATACGGTGTTTGAAATATATTGTTTGTTGTGTAACTTGCGCAACCAAAAATAAAGTAAATATCCCCTTAATAAATGGATCTGAGCCAGATTTTGAATTCAAAAAAATTAGTCCACATAGCTTTTTACGCTGTTTTCTTCGCTTGTGTTACCTTTACGGTTAGTGCGCAAGAGCCTGAAAAGGTTGAAGAACCTCATGTAACTCGTTCAGAAATGAATGCTCCGCATGAAGAAAAAGAAGAAGATATTTCAGCAACTATCCTTCATCACATTGCAGATTCTCATGAATGGCATTTTTGGGGAGAAGGTGAACATAAAGTTTCGGTTCCGTTACCTGTAATATTATGGACTCAAAACGGATTAGTTACTTTCCTGTCTAATAAGCATGATGAAAATGATCATGGAACCGAAATTTTTGAGGAAAAGGGGCAACCAATGGTAAACTACCATGGTAAATACTATTACCCAGGTCAAAAAAATGCGGAAGGAGCCTATGTAGAGATAGATGAGAATGGGGTTCCAACAAATGCGAAACCGCTTGATGTTTCTATAACCAAAAACGTAGTTTCTTTGTTTCTTTCAGTGATTGTTTTATTGCTTGTTTTTACAGGTATTGCAAAATCTTATCGTGTTCGTGAAATGAAGGCGCCGAAAGGTTTGCAATCTATTTTAGAGCCCATTATTATATTTGTTAGGGATGATATCGCTAAGCCTCAATTAGGCCATCGGTATGCAGCATTTATGCCTTACTTGTTAACTGTATTCTTTTTTGTATGGCTAAATAACTTGATGGGCTTAATACCTTTCTTTCCAGGTGGCGCAAATCTTACGGGTAATATTTCGGTAACGATGATGCTTGCGTTATGTACGTTTGTGCTAACTACAGTGAATGGCAATAAAAATTACTGGGGGCACGTATTTACTCCTCATGTGCCTTGGTGGTTATATCCGTTAATGATTCCGGTTGAAATCATCGGCCTGTTTACTAAACCTATTGCATTAATGATTCGGTTGTTCGCAAACATTACAGCAGGTCATATCCTTATTCTTAGTTTAATTTCATTAATCTTTATTTTAAAATCGGTTTTTGTTGCAGGTATTGCAGTTCCGTTTGTAATCTTCATCAGTGTAATTGAATTGGTTGTTGGCTTTATTCAAGCCTTTATTTTTACTATACTGTCTGCCTTGTTTATCGGTATGGCTGTAGAGGAGCACACAGCTCATTAATACGAATTTATTTTTTTGTTTATATATATTTAAAAATCAAGTAATGATAACTGGAAGTATTGCAGGTATTGGAGCCGGATTGGCTGCTATTGGAGCAGGTATCGGTATCGGACAAATTGGTGGTAAAGCTATGGAAGGTATGGCTCGCCAACCTGAGGCAGCAGGTAGAATTCAAACAGCAATGTTAATCGCAGCGGCATTCGTTGAAGCGGTTGCTCTGTTTGGTGTAGTTGTAGCGTTCTTAGGTACAAAGTAATAAAGAAAGGCTGTTGCGATTGGCAACAGCCTTCTTTTATTTAAAGAAATTGACATAAACAAAAAACTAATATAATGACATTACTAGCATTAAATCCATTAGTAAGTCCTGATCCGGGTTTGTTCATTTGGTCAACTGTTGCGTTTCTTTTGCTGTTTTTTCTGTTGAGCAAGTTCGCATGGAAGCCAATAGTTAAAGCTTTAGATGAACGTGAGCGCTCTATCGAAGACGCTCTGGCGAAAGCGGAGATGGCTAAAGAAGAAATGGCCAAATTGACCAATGAAAATGAACTTCTTTTAAAACAAGCTCGTAGTGAGCGTGATGATATTTTAAAGCAAGCTAAAATTTTGAAAGATCAGATTGTAAGTGATGCAAAAGTATCCGCACAAACTGAAGGTTCAAAAATGATTGAAAAAGCTAGAATTGAAATTGAAAATCAGAAAATTGCTGCGATTGCTGAAGTTAAAGATCAGGTAGCAACTTTATCTATCCAGATTGCAGAGAAATTATTGCGTAAGCAATTTGAGGATCAGAACAAGCAAAATGCGTTGGTAACTGATCTTTTGAAAGAAGTAAAGTTAAATTAGATTGTTGCTGGGCCTTGTTAACGGTAGGCCGGAAGTTGGGTAGAGTGTATTGAAAAGTTTTAATGGCTTGCAAATCACAGCTCATAACTAAAATAGAATGTCTGAAATACAAGTATCATCGCGTTATGCAAAATCGTTAATTGACCTTGCGCAAGAGCAAAACTCTTTAGAGCAAATCAAAAACGATATCGTATCATTTATAGGAATTCTTAAAGAAAATCCAACGTTGCTTGCTGTTTTGAAAAATCCGATTATCAGCCCCGGTAAAAAGTTGAATATACTGGATGGTCTTTTTGCATCCAGATTCGATCCGATGGTTTTATCGTTTTTCAAACTCCTTGTTAATAAAGGGAGATCCCCAATTCTATATTCAATAGCTAGAGAGTTCATTAATGAATATAATGTTCTCAAAAATATCGTAAAGGCGACTGTTGTTTCTGCCGCTCCTTTAAGCGATGAAAATAGAAAGGCGATTGAAAACATAATAAAGGACGCTACTAAGGGAGAAGTGCTTTTAACAGAAAAAGTTGATCAACATCTTGTTGGCGGATTTATATTAACGGTTGGTGATAAGCAATTTGATACCAGTCTTTCAAGTAAACTTCGCAACTTGAAAAAAGAATTTTCACAAAAAATTATTTAAACCCTACCCCTAAAGGGGGATTTAAACATGTTCCCCTATAGGGGCGGGGAGCTAACATAAAACTCATAATTACTACTATGGTAGAGGTAAGACCAGATGAAGTTTCAGCTATTTTAAGACAACAATTGTCCGGCTTAAAATCAGAAGCCGAACTAGAAGAGGTAGGTACTGTGTTACAAGTGGGTGACGGTATTGCTCGTGTTTACGGTTTAACAAAGGTTCAATCAGGAGAGTTGGTTGAATTTGATAACGGCCTACAAGGCATTGTTCTAAATCTTGAAGAAGATAACGTTGGTGTTGTATTATTAGGTGCTTTTGATGAGATTAGAGAAGGCAACACCGTTAAGCGTACTAATAAAATTGGTTCGATTAAAGTAGGTGACGGCATGCTGGGCCGTGTGGTTAATACCCTTGGGCAACCAATGGATGGTAAAGGCCCAATTGCTGGTGTAACTTACGAAATGCCTTTAGAGCGTAAAGCTCCAGGTGTAATTTACCGTCAACCGGTTACTGAGCCGTTACAAACTGGTATCAAAGCAATCGATGCAATGATCCCAATTGGACGTGGCCAACGTGAATTAGTTATTGGTGATCGTCAAACTGGAAAAACAGCAGTTTGTATTGATACTATTATTAATCAAAAAGAATTTTACGAAGCTGGTCAACCAGTGTTCTGTATATATGTTGCTATTGGACAAAAAAATTCAACGGTAGCGCAAATTGTTCGGACTCTTGAAGAGAACGGTGCAATGCCATACACAGTTATTGTTGCGGCATCAGCAGCAGATCCAGCTCCGATGCAGTTTTATGCTCCATTTGCCGGTGCTGCTATTGGTGAATTTTTCCGTGATACAGGTAGGCCAGCCTTAATTGTTTATGATGATTTATCAAAACAAGCTGTTGCATATCGCGAAGTATCATTGCTTTTAAAACGTCCCCCAGGTCGTGAAGCATATCCTGGTGATGTATTCTATCTTCACAGTCGTTTGTTAGAGCGTGCTGCTAAGATCAATTCAAATGATTCTATTGCACAAGCAATGAATGATTTACCTGAATCAATTCGTCACATCGTTAAGGGTGGTGGTTCTTTAACGGCATTGCCTATCATTGAAACACAAGCTGGTGACGTTTCAGCATACATTCCAACAAACGTAATTTCTATTACTGACGGACAAATTTTCTTAGAGTCCAATTTATTTAATGCGGGTGTTAGACCAGCTATTAACGTGGGTATTTCGGTATCCCGTGTAGGAGGTAATGCTCAAATTAAATCAATGAAGAAAGTTGCTGGTACTTTAAAACTTGATCAAGCACAGTATCGTGAGTTAGAGGCATTCTCTAAATTCGGTTCTGACCTTGATGCAGCTACAAAAGCTGTTTTGGATAAAGGTGCTCGTAATGTAGAGATATTAAAGCAAGGTCAATTTTCACCTGTTACTGTAGAGAAACAAGTGGCAATTATTTACGCCGGATCTAAGGGTTTATTAAGAGCAGTTCCCATTAATAAAGTAAGAGAGTTTGAAGCAGAATTTGTTCAGCATTTAGAGCAAAGACATCCGGAAGTACTTAAGGGTTTAAAAGCAGGTAAACTAGATGACAGTATTACACAGGTACTGGAAACTGTTGCTAAAGAATTGTCTGGTAAGTATTAATTGAGATTTGAGAAAATAGATTTGAGATTTGAGAAGGATGCATAAGTCTCCGATCTCAAATCTCATATCTCACATCTAAAAACAAGAATGGCAAATTTAAAAGAAGTAAGAAATCGGATTGTATCTGTAACCTCGACTCAGCAGATCACTAAAGCCATGAAAATGGTTTCGGCTGCTAAGTTAAAAAGGGCTACAAGCGCAATTATTCAATTACGGCCGTATGCGAATAAGATGAAGGAGATATTAGCTAATCTTTCCGCAAATTTGGAAGATGGCACTTCACCTTTTACCCAAAAACGTGAGCCGGTAAGGGTTTTAGTTATCGCAATTTCTTCAAATCGTGGTTTGGCAGGTGCGTTTAACATGAATGTAATCAAAAACACAAATCTGCTTATTTCTAATCAGTATCCTGAGCAATACAGGAAGGGCAATGTACATATTGTTGCAATCGGTAAAAAGGTTCAGGATTATTATGAGAAACGTAAATACAACGTTATAGGTAATAACAATGAACTATACAGTGATTTATCTTTCCAGAACGCTTCTATTATTACAGAAGCAGTGATGCAGGGTTTTGTTAATGGCGATTACGACCGGGTTGATTTGGTTTATAACCAATTTAGAAATGCAGCAGTTCAAATTTTAACAACAGAACAACTGTTACCCCTAACAAAAATAGAGAGCACATCGGCTGCTCAATCGGGTAAACAAACTGATTATATTCTAGAGCCTTCTCAAGAAGAAATTGTTGAAAAGCTAATACCAAAGTCAATAAAGATACAAGTATACAAAGCAATTTTAGATTCGCATGCTTCTGAGCATGGTGCCAGGATGACAGCTATGGATAAGGCGACTGAAAACGCTGGAGACCTGTTGAAATCGTTAAAATTATCATACAACCAAGCTCGTCAAGCTGCGATTACTACTGAGTTGACAGAAATCGTTAGTGGAGCGGCTTCATTATCTAAAGGATAAATAAGAAATTTAAGTTGATAGGGACCCTTTAGTTATTCACTAAAGGGTTTTTTTGTTATCTAACATATTTATACCAAGGTTAATTTAGGCAGTACGAACATTCAACCGCAAGCTATCTTGATAATGAATATATTGAAATCTTTAATCATACTTATTCTTACTGGCATTAGTATGGTGGGGTTTTCTTGCTTTATTCACAAATATCTGTTTCATAGCCTTTTATGGTTTATTCATAAAACCCATCACAAATCTAAGGCTAATAATTTTTTCGAGTGGAATGATATTTTTAGCTTTGGCTTTGCTGCTTTTTCTATCTACCTTATAATTGAAGGCAGTCAAGACTGGAGTAGTTCATTTTGGATAGGTATTGGAATAAGCTTGTACCGAATCATTTACTTCGTTTTGCACGATTTGTCCACTCATGCTCGCTTTCGAACCAATAAGCCCAGAAACGCTTATATTAAAGCCATTATAAGAGCACATAAAATTCATCATAAATCTATATATAAACATCCTTCAGAAGAATTTGGGCTGTTGCTGGTTTCAAAAAAATATCTTCATAAGGGGCGACAACTCATTGCTATAATTTAATTTGATATGCCTTCTATACTAGAAAATTTTTCTCTAAAAAATTTGAACACCTTTGGAGTTGAGGCTATTGCCCGATGGTATGTTGAAATAAATTCTGAACACGACCTGCAAGTACTTTTAACTGATGCCAAATGGTTTGATACGGAACGTTTGGTTATAGGTGGAGGTAGCAATATGCTTTTTACCCGGGATTTTAATGGCTTAGTAATAAGAGTGAATATAAAAGGGATTGAATATGTAGTTAAGGGTACTGAAGTTTACTTAAAAGCAGGCGGCGGCGAAGTATGGAATGACTTAGTGAATTATGCGGTTGACCATAATTTTGCAGGAATGGAAAACTTAAGCTTGATTCCTGGGTCGGTTGGAGCATCGCCCATTCAGAATATTGGGGCTTACGGAGTTGAAATTAAAGACATTTTTTATGAATGCAGAGCCTTTGAGATTGAAACAGGAACTATAAAGATATTTAACCTTAACGATTGTGTTTTCAGCTATCGGGATAGCATATTCAAGACTCAATTTAAAGGGAAGTTCATTATTACCCAAGTAACGTATAAACTTTCGACCTTACAGAATATCAATACAAGCTATGGGGCAATAAATGAAGAGCTTTTAAAACGACAGATTTCTACCCCTTCGGTTAAAGATATTTCACAGGTAGTTTCGCACATTCGTATATCTAAGCTTCCAGATCCATCTACCATTGGTAACGCAGGGAGTTTCTTTAAAAATCCAATAATTGAGCATGAAAGATTTTTAATTCTTAAATCGGAATTTCCTGATATTGTGGGCTTTAAGATTGATGAAACCCGCTTTAAACTTGCTGCAGGATGGTTGATTGAACAATGTGGGTGGAAAGGTATGGTTTTTGGTAATACCGGAACTTGGAAAAATCAGGCTTTAGTAATTGTAAACCATGGTCAGGCCACAGGATTGGAAATTTTTAACTTTTCTCACAAAATAATTGAAAGTGTGAAATCGAAGTTTGGAATTATTTTAGATCGTGAAGTAAATATTATCTAAGTAATAATTAGCTATTTGGTCATGTTTTAAATGGTTACAAAAACATAATATTCAATTTTCGGGGCCATGGGTTTGTTTAAGTAAATTTGTATAATTCTTAAACAAATTGTTGTTAAAGTCAAACTAGTAATTTATATTTGTTTAACATTCACCCTGAAAACATAAACACAATGACAAAAATCGAATTTAACACGCTCGTAATGCGGCAAGCTAGTTCCCTCAAAATGTACGCCTTACATTTTACTCGTGATACGGATGATGCTAATGACTTGGTGCAGGATACTATGCTAAAAGCCATTACCTATTATGATAAGTTCAAAGAAGGAACTAATTTAAAAGGATGGTTATACACCATCATGAAAAATACTTTTATCAACAACTATCGTCGTTTTGTTAAAGTAAGCTCTTATGTTACTAAATCTGATGAAATTTCGTCGGCTAATTTAATATTCAGTGCTACGAAAAATCAAGGCGAGGCCAGATTTGTTATAGAGGATATTAAGTACGCTATGACGAAGTTATCGGATGAGTATTTTATTCCCTTTAACATGTATTTTGAAGGGCATAAATACCATGAAATTGCAGATCACTTAATTATACCAATAGGTACTGTTAAAACCAGAATTCATGTTGCACGTAAAATTCTAAAAAAGAATTTAAAGCCATATGATACTGGGGTAAAGAAACCGATTTATGCAGAGATCGACTAAATACTTCTACTTTAAATAAATACTTCTTTTTCAATAAAATAAAGGCGCCTCAGCTATTTGAGACGCCTTTATTTTTAGGTTGAAATTCCATTCATTGTCATTTAATAACTATTTGTGCTATTCTTATTTTTTTATGTAAATTACTATTACAAATATCGAATGCTATAGAGTCATTCTTTTTTCTGAATTACGAAGCCCTTTACGGAGGGCTATAAAAAATTTTAGAGCATGTTTTGATTACCTTATTCATTCCTATTGTTATGAGAAAGAAAAAAATTTACGTAGCCGACGATGATTTAGATATTTTGGAAGTTATTAAGCAAATATTGGAGCTGAATGATTACGAGGTCGAAACTTCACTTAATGGATTATCACTGATGAATGAAGTTTATCCGAATCCTGACCTCATTCTTTTAGATATATTGATGCCAGATACAGATGGTAGAGATATTTGCAGAGCTATTAAAACAGGCATCCACACACATCATACTCCTGTTATCATGATGTCGGCTTTTTCTGATTTAAGTACTATTATTTTCGATACTAAGGCAGATGATTTCATCACGAAGCCATTTGAAATTTCGGAACTGTTAATCAAAATCAAAAAGCATTTAAATCAGGAAGTAGAAGTTTACAGTTAAGTGTACTGTTGATTTTTATAATGATGCTTAAATATAGTATGTCTGGGATTCTGCGTTAAGGATTGCAGCGAAAATCCTTTTACCCGTCTCTTGGGTAAAAGATTGCAGCGGAAAGCCTTTTAAAACGCCCAAAACTTAATTACCTACCCTAGTGTATTTCAGACATTCTTTCCTTCCTCCCAATATTAAGTTGAATTTGATTTCATTAAATATTTCTGATACGGACATTCCTTTTCCAAAGATTTTTTGGTTATTCATAGCTTTTATTCTGTTATGTGGCTCCACTCACTTAATGGATGCAGCGATATTTTGGTGGCCGGCTTACCGTTTTAGCGGCTTACTTAGACTCATAACTGGTATCGTTTCGATGTTTACAGTATATGCTCTTATTAAAATCGTTCCACTTGTTTTAAACTTTATGAACCGCTGCACAATTGGAATCAGAAATTGAGCAGCGTAAAAAGGCCAAAGAGGAAACAAAAATCCAATTTTCAGAAAACTTGAGGAGCAAAGAGTTATTGAGGGTGAAGGATGAGTTTATTACTATGGCATCACATGAACTGAGAACGCCCTTAACATCTTTGAAAGGTTATCTTCAAATTGCTATGAAAACCGATTTTGAAGATTGTTCGCCAAAGCATTTAGATATCATTAATAAAGCTGGTGAGCAAGCTGAAAAATTAGCACAACTTGTGAAAGTGTTATTTCAAACATCTAGAATTCAATTGGGGCAATTTGACCTTCAAGAATCAATATTTGATTTAGCTAGGTTAATTAGGGATATTAAAGAAGGATATAAAGTTCTGGGAGGGAATAAGGTTAACTATGATGGACCTGAGGAACTTCTTATAACTGCTGATTTGGAAAAAATTGAACAGGTTATCAAGAGCTTAGTCGATAATGCATTCAAGTATTCTAGTCCTAAAAGTGAAGTGAATGTGAGGGTTGACATGAACGGTTCGGCGGTTAAAGTATATATTCAGGATTTTGGAATCGGAATACAAGGAGACCATCTTGGAAACTTATTTGATAGATATTACAAGGTAGAGAATACTAGTCAGAATTTTTCGGGTATGGGGCTGGGCTTATATCTCTCTTCGCAGATTATTTATAGCCACAAAGGAGCAATAGGTGTGGAGAGTGTATTTGGCGAAGGTTCTACTTTTTGGTTTACGCTTCTATTATCTCCCTGTAATGATTAAAAAAAGGATCCAGGCAGTTATACCTGAATCCCAAATTTGAGGTCGGAAAAGGGTTCGAACCAATGTAAAAGATCTTGCGGATCCTTGCCTTTCCACTCGGCCATCCGACCCGTTTTGAAATATATTATAAAGACAACCTTTGTCAGAAAATGTTTTTAATAAATTATATTTTTAAAATTTGACGGTTTCAATGCATGTCAAAAAGAATTCGAAACATAAGTATCCATGATTTTCCCGTTATCCTACTTATTTACATCATTTGAAAGCGTGATATGGGTCATTTTATACAAAGATTTGTCCTAGTATCTTTGTAGTATTGACACAATTTTATAGGTGTAAGATGGAAGTCTATTTTAATGAAGTTTAAGGCCTCATCTTAAGCATCCTTAACTATATACTACCGTGACCGTTTTACCCGTTTAACTCTTTAAAATGATTGAAGAAAAAGATTTAAATGATCTCCAGGATGTTAAAAAACTTGTAGACACTTTTTATACAAGGGTTAGGGGGCATAAATTATTAGCCCCTATTTTTGAAGAGCGAATTAAGGAACGGTGGCCGGAACACTTAGATAAAATGTATCGGTTCTGGCAAACGGTACTTCTAACTGAACACACATATAATGGAAGTCCATTTCCACCTCATGCAAATTTACCAGTGAATTCTAGTCACTTTAACGCCTGGAAAGAACTGTTTAATGAAACGATCGACGAACTTTTCAAGGGTCAGAATGCGGAGAACGCTAAGTTTCGAGCAGCGGCAATGGCTGAGATGTTTTTATCGAAAATAGAGTATTCAAGAAACAACCCCTTTAAATCAATTCAATAGTTTAAGGCGCAGAATTGATACTGAAATTTTTAAATGTTCCAGAAATGTTAACCGAAATACTTCGTTATGTTTTCAAGTTCGGTTTGGATTTCGTTTTGCTTGATTTCTCCTGCTAAGAAAAAGGAATTTTTTGTGATGTTCAACTTATCTTGAGATTGATTAATGTCTCGGGTTATTTGATTTATTTCTGCTTTCAATACATTAATACGCTGAGTTAGCACTTGTAATTCTTCTGCTTTTTTCTTTAAGTCAAGGTTGCAGTTCTTTTTTATACTGTTGTGAATGAGCAGTTAAAAAAGCGTTTAAATCACGACCAATAATGTTCATTTTATTAATTTTGATTGAAACCTTTTAACTTTCTTTTTTGGTGTGATGGATATTCAAACCAAAACGTTGAGGCTTTGCAAGAGCTTTCCGGCTTTAGAAGCAATCAAATTATGTACCGTGCTGAACAGATACCTAACTTATGTGTACTCCCAAATGACCTCTAAAAAACCGGACTACAAGGTTAGAATGTGCGATTTTGCCTGCGAAAAGGCTTATGAGTGAATGATTTTCAGATAGTTTGATAACTCTAGAAACATCACGAACAATGAATAATTGTGCAACTGTTAAACAAGTTGGCTTAGAATTTCTTAACATTACTAAGTGAAAGAAATTTCTCTGTATTCAATTCACTTCTCAAACGGCTTGGGTTATTAAGTCGATAAGATTAAGATTGTTCGGCATGAAGTTTTTTAAGGTACATCTTTTGATAATCCAAAACAGCTGCATGGCTGCTAACTAAGAAAATATGAAACGAACCGGTGCTATAATCGCTGCAATTGTTATTCTAATATTGATTGGAGTATTTTATTATCGATATTATTTTGTGTTCGGCGACGGCACAAAAGCGGGTACGATGAATTATTTCGTTCATAAGGGTTACATATTTAAAACCTACGAAGGCAGATTGATTCAATCAGGGATTAGAACGCCGACTACCGGTAATATACAGTCTAACGAATTCATGTTTTCTGTTACGGATAAAAAAGTAGCAGATCAACTTTCTAAAAGTGCTGGTGCTTATCTAGAGCTTCATTATAAAGAATATTTTCACACCCTGCCATGGCGGGGCGTTAGTGAGTTTATTGTGGATAGCGTTATATCAATCAGGCCGGTTAATCCACAGCAGCCGTATTAAGCTCGAATACTTCTTAGGTTAAAATAAGTGAGTTCAAGCAGTAATTCTTATTCAGTTTGGATATTAAGCAGTTCTTGTTGTTTCTCTTCTCATTTTGAGATTGCTGTTTTTTTTTGATAAACGCTTTCTACAGCCACCAATATTCAAAAATCCCATTCTTAACTTGTGGGTATTTTACCCTCAGCTCTTTAGTCGCAAACTGCTTATGTTTTACAAGATTTGGTATCGCATAAATGTGAACATCCGATTTGGGAGGAATACAGGGAAAGCGAAAAAGCTTTATATACTTGGGTGCCTAAAAAGTAAAAATTTTACACAAGTTGGTCAAGTATGTTTCCAAAGTTTATTAATTTGACGCTCCAGAATTAATTATCGTCAGCATCAGCCACAGAAACCTTTATGACTAATAAAGCTAAAATATTAGCAATTTCCGGAAGTATCAGAAGCTCATCTTCAAATCTTAATTTGATTAAAGCCATCACTGAATTAACTTCCGATATCTTTACAATAAATATCTTCGAAGGACTGTCAGGGCTTCCCCCATTTAACCCTGACTTTGATAATGAGAATGTCTCGAAACAAGTAACTGATTTTCGTGGGGAATTGAAGGATGCTGACGGCCTATTAATTTGCACTCCCGAATATGCGATGGGGGTACCTGGAGTATTGAAAAACGCAATAGATTGGACGGTGTCCTCCATGGATTTTTCTGCGAAGCCAGTAGCTCTTATTACCGCTTCACTTTCTGGTGAAAAAGCCCACGCATCGCTTTTAGAGACACTAAATGTTATTGAAGCGAAAATGACTTTGGAGACGCAATTATTAATTCCTTTTGTAAAAACAAAAGTGAATGAGGCGGGTAAAATAACAGATGCCGAAACATTAAGTGCTGTAAACAAACTTGCCCACTCGCTGAATGAACTAATTGCCAACGACAAGAAATGAGGACTTTCTAAGGATATTCATCAATGAGGTTATAAGGAATTTAGTTTAAGCTTGAATCATTTCATGAATGCTTACTCGGTCTATTTGATTACTAAAGCTCTACTTAACCTACAAAAATAAAAATGGGCTCTGAATATCAGAGACCCATTGCATTGTTGAATTCTTATAATTATCGAGTCAATTAAGATTAGAAAGGGAATTCATTCTTAATTTCTCCCTTAGGGTTTATAAATACCGTTTTACGCAGAATTCCCTTCTTTAATTTTATCTTGTAATCCACAGTGAATTTTGCCGCATTACTGATTCGTTCTTCATCGCCAATAACTTGCCAATCGTTGTATTTTGTGTTTATTGTGTTTTTAACTGCTTCAGGCAACTCAGCATTTTTAATTATTTGTTTAACTCTCAAAAGGTTGCCTGCTTTGTCATATACTGCAGTTTGATAGCCATTGGCAGCCTTAATTTCTACTTCATAGTAAGAAGGTGTTTCTTCTTCAGATTCTTTGCTGATGTACACATTCCATTCTTTGCCGTACGTTTTTGCAGGAATAGCTGTTAATAGGTTTACTACCGGTTCTGGAAATTCTTTTTTAATTGAATCAATAACCATTTTGGTTTCATCTTCGCTTTTAACGGTTGTATTTGCAGCTTTAGCACTTTTTGATGCATTGGGTTTTACAACAACCTTGCTAATTACTTGGGCTTTACTTGTAACACATAATACAAGAAGCACCATGATTACACGTAGAGTTTTCATAACTTTTTTGATTAATATTTATCCATATTTTAATTTTAATTGATTTGTATATATCTAAACAAGTTTTGTGCAATGCCATTTATGGCCCATTTTATAGAAAAAATGACAGTTTTCGTCTGAATTTTAGTCGGGAAGCAAATGTGATTGCTGACAAATTGTAAGGGCTGATATTTGCGATTTGGAAGGTATATAGTATATATTCGAGTAAAAGCCAATTTGAAGTATTCGGCTTTTTTTGCCGAGAACTTTTATAGGAATCATAGATCAGCAACGAATCTTAAACCAAAAAAGTCATCCAGATATCTCTGAATGGCTTGTTAAATGCTCCCGAAGCTGGGCTCGAACCAGCGACCCTCTGATTAACAGACGGACACTCCCGCTTCCAACTATATCTATATCAATTGATTACAAACTATCAAAGAAATCCCGTTAAATATTTGTAACGGTTGTTAATTAGATTCAAAGCTAAGGATTCTTTTAGTAGCCTGCTTCCTTAGGTTAAAACTTTCGTAGCAACTAACCTTCCGTACAAATGGAACCTCTTTAAAGCGGCAAAAATCACCAAATTATTGTATTAAAACGGAAGTAAAGCAAAAAACTAAATGATGAAATTAAAAAGGCCGTCAAAGGCACTTACCCAGAGGCATAATAAAACCTCTATAACCATCTTACGGATTCTCACTGGATAGACGCAGCTTTATGATAAACGAGCTTGAATTTTATCTACACTCTTATTTATGTTAGTTTATGTTAGTTCAACTACCTGTTTGCAGGATTCAACTATGTTGAGGAAATATGTTCTTGAACTTAAAAGACAATGCGAAACGTATCATGCAACCGGATTACTAATCTATAGTGCCGGTAATTATCTAAGGTTCATTGAAGGTGATTATGATTCTGTCCAAATGGTTTATCAGTTAGAACGGATGGCCGAGCCGGATGTTGATTTTATTAAACTTTACGGAGGAGCTGATAGATATTTATATTTCCAGAATTATCCAATGGGGGCACATATACTTGAGACCAATGAATTAAAAGACTTAGGAGATTTTCAAAGCCAAGAAATGCGTGAATATTTAGATGAATGTACTTCCATTAATGATGCACCTATGAGCTTAGTTAAAAAGTTTATAGAGTATAACGGGTTGATGAGATCTTTATCAGCACAATAATATTTTCGTATAACTCAACAAAGTTTATACAACGTTAGGCATCAACTAAATCTGTCTTTCAAGAAAGATGACCAATCCTACTTGCTTTTATCATATCGTTCGTTTGGAATATTTACTCGATGTGCCGTCCAAAAAAACGATCATTCTCCAGCAAAAAAGGTATTTTAGTGATACATTTACAATAATGGCGTTAAATTATCCCCAACTTCAAATGGGCACTACGGAGGGCGTTATGCCTTTTGAAATGCATACCGCCCAGTGGATACATGATAATAGGTGGGAACAAAACTCAACACCTCATAAACACAACTACTTTGTAATTGTATGGGTGAAAAAAGGATCAGGGGTTCATTTAATCGATTTGGACAGGTATGATGTCCATGATAATACGATCTATTGCATATCGCCCGGACAAATTCACTTACTGAAACTGGAGGATAAAATTGATGGATTTGTCATCTCGTTTACAAATGATTTTCTATGTCTAACCGAAGAAAACTTCGATCTATTATTCAATAGCGGTCTGTTTTATACGTCGGCCCATTCTCCTGTTATCTCTGTAGACGCTGAAATGCAGGAAGAGCTCGATGATGTTTGCCATAGAATGTTGAAAGAGTATGGGAATTTCTTTTTATTGAGATCTGAAATTCTTCGAGGTTATTTAAAGATTTTTTTAATTCACCTCACCCGCCAATTTCAAACGGTTGTGACACAGCAGACGTCAAAAAACGTTGAACTCGTTAAAAACTTCTTTTCTCTGCTGGAGAAAAGCTTCTCGACCAAAAAAATGGTTACTGACTATGCGGCCGATCTTAATGTATCTCCTAACTATCTGAATGAGATTATCAAAAAAAAATCTGGAATCCCAGCCAGTGATCACATTAAAAATCGGATAGTACTAGAGGCAAAGAGACATGCGGCGTACTCGGACGTAAGCATGAAAGAAGTCGCTTATAGTCTAGGGTTTGATGATGTAGCCCATTTTAGTAAATATTTTAAAAACACCACAGGGATAAATTTCAGTGATTTTAAGAAAGATTTGGCAAGCCTAATGAAATAGGATTATGCCCACCCGGGCACTTTTCTTCCTGTTCTTGAATTCTTTTTTACTCTTCTTCTCAATAAATCTTCGCTTTAACGAATAATCGATAATTCATACAACGATTGCCTTTGTATGTCAATTGTCCAGGGCTCCATGTGCAGGTACTTTTGATATGTCAAACAGAAAGTAAAAAACTAATTTAAAATTGACATTATGAAAAAGACAGTTAAAGTAATCGCTTCTTTATTTGCAGCAGCTTTGTTTACTATGAGTGCAAGCGCTCAAAAACCTTCGCCTAGGCTTCTTAGCCCAACTAATCACACACTTGTATTAATTGATTATGAGGGACAAATGGCTTTTGCAGTAAAAAACATCGGTATCGGTGATCTTAGAGACAACGTTGGTTTGGTAGCGGGTGGTTCAAAGATCTTCAATGTTCCCACAGTTGTAACTACAGTCGCCCATAAATCTTTCAGTGGCCCTGTTTTTCCAGAGGTTTTAGAATTCTACCCGGATCAGGCTACGCATATTGACCGTACCACCATGAATACTTGGGAAGATAAACCGGCTCACGATGCAATAGTTGGAAAAGGTAAAAAGAAAATAGTTTTCGGCGGTTTATGGTCAGAAGTATGTATCGTAGGGCCTGCTTTGTCTGCAATAGACGAAGGTTATGATGTATATGTGATCACAGATGCATCCGGTGGTGTTAGCCAAGAGGCTCATGAAATGGCAATCCAACGTATGGTACAAGCGGGTGCTCATCCAATCACTTCAAGCCAGTACGTTCTTGAATTGCAAAGAGACTGGGCAAGACAAGAAACATATGTTGCAGTGACAAGCCTATTCAAAAAATATGGTGGCGCATATGGTTTAGGTATTCAATATGCATCCGAAATGTTAAAGCACTAATACTTGTTGTTTTTTGGTTCATCATAATAAAGGCAGGAATTTTCCTGCCCTTATACTTTAACTATAATACAAATGAAAAAGGCATTCTTAATAATTACTATCACATTGTCGATGATGTCGAGCTTGAAAGCACAGCAACAAGCCGCTACTCTGATCATATATAACGCAAACATTGTAACACTCGATGATGCCAAACCTACCGCTGAAGCTGTTGCTATCGCAAACGATAAAATAATAGCCATCGGAAACACAAATGAGATTTTAAAACTTAAAACACCATCTTCAAAGGTAATCGATGCAAAAGGGCGAACAGTGATACCCGGGTTATTCGATTCTCACTTGCATGTAATACGGGCAGGCAGATTTTATAATACTGAATTACGTTGGGATGGTGTAAAAACCTTAAAGAGGGCGTTGCAAATGTTGAAAGAGCAGGCAGCCAGAACACCAAAAGGACAATGGGTAAGAGTTGTTGGAGGATGGAACGAGTATCAATTTGCGGAAAAACGGCTTCCGACTTTAGCAGAAATAAATAAAGCAACAGGCGACGTTCCTACCTTTGTTTTATACTTATATGGCACTGCTTATCTTAATAAAGCCGGCATTGCCGCTCTTAATATCAATGGAAGTACTCCGAATCCTCCAGGTGGCTTAATCCAAAAAGATGCAGATGGACAACCAACAGGATTATTAGTAGCGGAGCCGAGTGCATTCATCTTATATTCTACATTAGCCAAATTGCCAGAACTCACGCCGGCCGAAAAAACCAACTCTACCAAGTTATTTATGAGTGAAATGAATCGCTTAGGAGTGACAGGAGTTATGGATGCAGGAGGGGGATTTCAAAATTTTCCTGATGATTATAAAATAACAGATTCGCTATTCAAACTTGGACAACTAACCGTTCGATTACCGTATTATCTGTTCGCCCAAAAAGCTGGCAATGAGTTGCAAGACTATAAAAAATGGATCAGCATGGTGGATATCGACCACCAACATGGCGAAGAAGCTGAAACTGAATACTTCGTACAAGGTGGTGGTGAAAATTTGGTTGCATCAGGAGGGGATTTCGAAAACTTCTTAAAACCTCGTCCAGATTTATCTCCCGCAATGGAAAAGCAGTTGAAAGATGTTATTACTGTATTGGTAAAGAACCGATGGCCTTTCCGGTTACACGCCACCTATAATGAAAGTATTTCAAGATTTCTGAACGTTATTGAGGAGGTAAATAAAGAAAATCCCATAGATGGATTGCCTTGGTTATTTGATCATGCTGAAACTGTTTCAGACGAAAATTTAAAACGGATCAAAGCATTGAATGGAGGGATATCAATTCAACATCGGATGGCCTATCAGGGTGAAAACTTTGTGGCACGATACGGAACCGAGGCAGCCAGGAACACTCCCCCAATCCGAAAAATGCTTGATGCCGGAATAAAAGTTGGAGCAGGGACTGATGGAACTCGGGTAGCGAGCTACAATCCTTGGTTAGCTCTTCATTGGCTTGTTACGGGCAAAACGATTGGCGGCAAAGTTTTCACATTAAATGAAAATAAGCTGGATCGTATTACTGCTCTGAAACTTTATACCCAAGGCAGTGCAAGTCTGATTAATTTGGATAAGGATAGAGGGACTATCAAGGCCGGATACCTTGCAGATTTAGCAGTCTTAAGTGATAATTACCTTAAGGTTGACGAAGAGCAAATCAAAGATATACACTCCCTGTTAACTGTACTCGATGGGGAAGTCGTTTACGGAGATGGTGATTATAAGTCTATTGCCCCGGCTTTACCGAAAGCAATTCCGGCTTGGTCACCGGTGAATTATTACGGTGGTTACCAATATAAATAATTTTTTGAAATGACTGCAAGCAACGGTTTACGCTGAAGCATATCGGTATGAATTAATCATGAGAAATAAAATCCTAAGTATCACCAGAGTTTTTCCATCAGTTACGACCTATAATACCGCCATATTGTTTTTCAGGGTTATGGTATCCATCGAATTGATATTAGCTCATGGTTTAAAGAAAATCGGTGTCGGCGTGCCCGTTGCAGAGGTGATCCCGAATCCCTTTGCTTTGCCAGAAAGCATAAATGCAAGTTTAGCTATTGCTTCTAATCTTGTATTTCCGTTGTTCGTGATCTTTGGGGTGTTTACACGCCTTGCTGTTCTACCGATACTAGCAGTAACCCTTTCAGGTTACTTCGTTGTACACTTCAATGATAGCCTTTTAGAAAAAGATATGCCTTATATGTATAGCATCAGCTATTTGCTGATTCTAATTGTAGGTTCCGGAAAATACTCGATTGATTATTGGATCAATAAATTCGCAACTAAACCATAATACAATGAACAAGATAATTTGGATACTTCTCGCCTTAATCTCCGGCGCATTTCTACCAATCCAGGCAGGCTTAAATACCCGCCTTGGAAAATCTATAAACAACCCGGTATATGCATCTATGATCTCTTTTATTGTGGGAGCATTATCGGTAGCGATTTATATATTGATAACCAGGCAACAAGTTGTCCTGGCAGGTTTGCGTACTGCTCCGTATTATGTATACATAGCAGGACTCTTAGGGGCTTTTTATGTGACCATTATTGTATTGGCCTTTCCTAAAATCGGCCCGGCTTTAACGTTTGGTTTGGTTGTAGCCGGACAAATGATAATTTCTATTTTGCTGGATCATTTTAACATCCTGGTTGCGCAGCAACATTCAGTAAATATTTGGCGGTTTCTAGGTATCGCTTTAGTTATAGTAGGTGTTGTGATCATCAGAAAGTTCTAGTATGAAATATATTTTATTATTACTCGTACTAATAACGCTGGACTGCCGGGCACAGGGACAGTTTCCTTCATTTAAGCCCCTTAGGTATAATGAAGATTACTCTTTTCTAAAAGAGGATACAAGCAGCTCATGGTATAAAAAAATGAAGTTTGTTAGAATTTCAGAGAAAGGAGGATCCTACCTAAGTATTGGTGGCGAGCTTCGATACCAGTATTTTAATCTCAAAAATGATGAATGGGGCGCTGCACCTAAAGATAACGATGGGTTCATTTTATCAAGGTTTCTAGCTCATGCGGATTTTCATTTCGGTGCCAATTTCAGGTTTTTTGGGCAGCTTCAGGGTAGTGGTGCAAATGGTAAAATATCAGGTGTAAGTCCGGTGGACGAAAATCCATTGGATCTACATCAGGCTTTCTTTGACATAAACACTAATTCCAGAAATGCCATTCTCCGGGTTGGTCGTCAGGAGCTATCTTATGGTTCACAAAGATTGGTTTCGGTTAGGGAGCTGCCCAACAACAGGCAAGCTTTTGATGCGATAAAAGGAATCATTTCAGCAGGAAAGTATAAGTTGGATGCCTTTTATTCCCAATATGTCCCGGCGAAAAAAGAAATATTTAATGATGTGCCAAATCGGAATACAATATTCTGGGGCACATACCTGGTACGGAATGAGGTGCCTGTTTTGAAAAATATCGATTTATATTACTTCGGTTTGCGAAAGAACAAAACATCGTTTAACGATGGAGATGGAAAAGAAGTAAGGCATTCAATAGGTTCAAGAATTTGGGGGGATCGGAACAATTGGAAATATGATTTTGAAGGCGTATACCAGTTTGGGACCTTCCAAACAAAGCAAATCAAGGCATGGACAATTTCATCTAACTCTTCTTATCAGTTTAATAACGTGCCGCTTCATCCCGAGATCGGCCTCAAAGCGGAAGCAATAAGCGGCGATAAATCCACAGGCGATGATAAGCTCGAGACATTTAATCCGTTATTTCCGAAAGGAGCTTATTTTGGATTGGCAGCTATTATTGGGCCGTCAAACCTTGTAGATGTGCATCCTTATATATCCCTAGAATTGAAGCCGAACAGGTTAGAATGGACAATAGATTATGACTCATTTTGGCGATATAGCGAGAACGATGGTATATATGCACCGAATGTTGCTTTGATATACCCGTCCGGTGGGTTCGCCCAAAAGTCTATCGGACGTCAAATTGCCTCCGATTTGACCTATACACCAAATAGTTTTCTATTTTTAAGAGGTGAACTTACCTGGTTTAAGGCTGGCAGTTATTTGAAAATGGTTAGCCCTGGTAAGGATATCATGTTTTTTGCCATAACTTCGACGTTAAGGTTTTAAAATATTCTAAGCTCTGAAGGAATGTCCAGTATAGAAACGAAAAGCATTTGGTTAATAGATCCCGTCCATTCTAAAATCCGGTTTGAAACAAAGTATTTATTGATCAGTTCGGTCTCTGGGTGGTTTTCCGAAATTGAGGGGTCAGTTGTTACTACGTCCGACGATTTTACAGATAGCGAGGTCAACATCACTATTTATGTGAATTCGTTAACCACGGGCAATGAAGAACGGGACAACCATCTTCGTTCGGCTGATTTCTTCGATGCCAAAACGTTTCCTATAATCACCTTCAGGTGCCAACATGTTAAAGTAGATGAATCATTCGCTGATGTGAAAGGTTTTCTGTGCTTAAAGGGCATAACCGCCGAAATTAAATTCAATGCTGATTATCTAGGCTCTGTTAAAGATCCTATGGGCAATTCGAAGGCCGGTTTTAAAATGGCCACCTCAATAAACAGGAAAGACTTTAATATTTCTTGGAATCAGTATTTTGATACTTCTGGGGTATTACTTTCAGACGAGGTGCAAATTGTGGGTGATATACAGCTTTTGAAAGTTTCCTAACTAGTTCAAGGTCTGAATTCAATCGATAATTTTCTAAAATCGATTATTTCGACAATAAATTCCATGATATAGCCATTTACCACAAAGGGATGCTTGCCGACATTTGCAGTACAATAATTGTTACTCAAAAATAAAACAAACAAGCTATGGCTATTAAATGGAAAATTGATCCGACACACTCCGACATTCAGTTCAGGGTAAAACATTTAATGATTACTACAGTAACCGGATATTTCCGAGAGTTCGATCTGGAAGTAGAAACTGAGACTGACGATTTTCATACTGCGAAGAAAATGGAATTTACCGCAAACATAAACTCGATAGATACAAATAATGCGCAACGTGATACCCACTTAAAGTCAGCTGATTTTTTCAACGCTGAGGAGTTTGGTCAATTACACTTTTCCGGCAAAAAGTACGAAGATGGCGGCGATGATGTAAAGCTTCAAGGAGACCTGACCATAAGAGGGATTACAAAACCCGTTAGCCTAAATGTAGAGTTCGGTGGTATCGTAGTGGATCCTTACGGACAGACGAAAGCCGGTTTCGCGATCGACGGTAAAATAAGCAGAAAGGAATTTGGATTAACATGGGGTGCGGTGACTGAAGCAGGCAGCGTAGTAGTAGGTGATGAAATCAAGATCCACGCAGAAGTACAGGTTATAAAACAAGCTTAATTCAATTTAGCAATCATGGAAAACAGAATATTAGGGTTGCACCATATTACCGCAATAGCGGGAAATGCAAATCGCAATCATGACTTCTACACGAAGGTTTTAGGTCTGCGATTAGTAAAAAAGACGGTAAACTTTGATGACCCGGGAACCTATCACTTTTACTTCGGCGACGAAGCAGGTAGCCCCGGTACTATTTTAACGTTCTTTCACTGGGAGGGAATCCAGAAGGGCAAAACCGGGGCCGGCATGGCTACCAATATAGGTTATTCGGTACCCGCCGGTAGCTTAGATTTTTGGACTGACCGTTTCAAACGCTTCAATGTACAACACGAGGAATTGAACGAGCGATTTGGACAGAAATATCTTTCTTTCCAGGATCCTGATGGGCTCAAGTTTGATTTGATCGAAGGGTTGAACGATAACAGAAAAGGTTGGGAAACGAGTGAGGTAACTGCAGATACTGCAACAAAAGGCTTCCATGATGTAACTTTGACCGTAAGGAAACTTGATCGGACGGCCAACATACTTGTCGATCTATTTGGATACAAAGCAGTACAACAGGAAGGGAATCGCCATCGGTTTATCACAGATGCGGTCGATAACGCTTCTATAGTGGACATTATCGAAGCACCCCAATTAGAGTTTGGTATAAATGCTGCCGGAACAAATCACCATGTTGCGTTCCGTGTTAAAAACGACGATGTATTGATGGAGTTTAGGGGAAAAATCGCAAGTAAAGGCTTGAATATAACCCCTAAAATAGATCGGGACTACTTTTTCTCTTTATACTTTAGGGAACCTAACGGGATTCTATTTGAACTGGCCACTGATAATCCGGGCTTTACAAGAGATGAACCTTTAAGTGAACTAGGTAAATCTTTGAAATTGCCAGCACAGTATGAAGGCCAAAGAAAAGAAATAGAAGAATCTTTGCCGGTACTTCAAGACTAGATATTTAGAAAAAGCGTTTCATCCCGAGGGAATATAATAACGGCAATCATGCATCAGAAAAATATAGTAACGGCAGGAAAAGAATTAACGGCAACAAGCAGAGTTTTGATTCTGTTGCATGGCCGTGGTGGAAGTTCGGATGATATTTTGTCCTTCTCATCGCATTTAAATGTAAAAGAGTATTCATTGCTTGCGCCCCAGGCAACAAATAATGCCTGGTATCCATACTCATTTTTAGCCCCAACCGCTCAAAACGAACCGTGGCTTTCGTCAGCTTTAAATCTCCTCAAGGAACTATTGGACGAGGTTCTTGCTAAAGGCATTCCGACAGAGCATATTTACTTCTCTGGTTTTTCGCAAGGCGCTTGCCTGGCACTCGAATTTGTTGCCCGGAATGCTAACAAGTATGGTGGTGTAGCTGCCTTTACCGGTGGTTTAATAGGCGACAAAATTTACAATGAAAACTATAAAGGCGACTTTCAAGGCACCCCTATTTTTATTGGAACGAGTAATCCAGATCCGCATGTGCCGGTAGAAAGAGTGTATGCAAGTACCAACATTTTAAAGAGCATGAACGCATCGGTTACTGAAAAGGTATACGCCAACATGGGGCATACTATTAATGAGGACGAAATACGAAATGCAAATTCACTAATTTTCAATGCTCAACCAGTTAAATCATAAAATGTTTCCTATTACAAGAGTGTACAGCGATAGTAACGGAGACAGCCATTTTGAGGATGTTGAAATTCCCCTAAACGAAGCTGGCAGCATTGGGAGATTATCTGAAGTCCTCCCGGCTACCGGTGTTGTGTTCCGAGAAGTAGAGCCCTCTTATGATTGGGATTTTCATACAGCTCCACAAAAACAATATATCATTTTATTGGATGGAGAAATTGAAATTGAAACATCACTGGGGCAAAAACGAATATTCAAAGCAGGAGATGTTCTCTTGGTAGAAGACACCACAGGGAAGGGACATAAGACCAAAAATCTGCGGCCAATTAAAAGAAGATCAATTTTTATCACTTTGCCCTAACAGCGGGGTACTAAAAAATAGCACAAATGAAATCACAAGTTTTTCCAAAATCAGAAAACGGCATTAAAGACATTGGTTGGTTAAAGAGCAATTTCTATTTTAGTTTCAGCGATTATTATCATCCTACAAAAAACGCTTTTGGAACCCTGTTCGCTTTCAATGATGATTATGTAGAGCCAGGTAAAGGTTTCGGTATTCATCCTCATGTAAATATGGAAATCATCTCCATTTTGCTTAAAGGGAAGATGAACCACATTGATTCGTTGGGCTACAGTACCACCATAGAAGAAGGCGGTGTACAGATTATGAGTGCCGGAAGTGGGCTTCGCCATGAAGAATATAACATTGGTGAAGAGCATGTAAACTTTTTGCAAATTTGGATTATGCCCAAGCTGCAAAATATAACCCCACGTTATCAAACCCGCAGTTTTCCCAAAGAAAAAAGGCTGAATCAACTAAAAACGATTATATCAGGCGAAGAAGGCTTAGACCATTGCTGGATAAATCAAAACGCAAAGTTTTCTCTCGGTCATTTTGATGTGGCACAGGAAATAACTTACAACTTCAACCCGGTCAACAAATGCCTGTTCATTTTCTGCATTGAAGGAAAAATCAGGGTAGATGGTACAGATATTAATGAACGAGATGCCATTGGTGTTTGGGAAACAGGTTCTGTTCCTATACATTGTGAGGCCAATGCCCATTTTCTTATAATTGAAACGCCGGTTAATCAAAAATAATTACGTTTAATCAAATAAATTCCTGTGAATAATATTAAGATCATTACCTCCACTACCAGGGAAGGCAGAAAAGGAATTGCTGTTGCAAACTGGATCACTAATCTGGCAAAACAAGATAGCACGTATACTATTGAATTATTGGATTTAGCGCAAATCAATTTGCCCTTTATGGATGAGCCAAACCATCCCCGGATGCAACAATATATACACGAACATACCAAGCAGTGGAGTAAGTCAATTGACGAGGCGGACGCTTTTATCATCGTATTGGCTGAATATAATTTTGGCTTCCCCGCCCCAATCAAAAATGCGCTTGACTACTTATACAATGAGTGGATGCATAAGCCTGTTGCGTTTGTAAGTTATGGCGGTATTTCTGGTGGGTTACGGGCTACCCAAATGTTGAAACAGGTTGTCACGGCAATCCACATGATGCCAATTGTTGATCAAGTCAACATTCCTTTCTTTGCAAAACATATAGATGAAAGTGGCACCTTTGTCCCCGATGAAGCACTTACGAAATCTGCAAACGCCATGCTAAAAGAACTTGAGAGATGGAGCGAGTCGTTGAAAGCAATGCGTGTTAAATAAAGGTAAAGAGTATGGCATAGCCACATTTCTTTCGCCTTTGCCGTAAAGTCGTCTAAAACATTCCGGATAATTTCTCTTTAACCTCAATTAATTCACAAGATGATGTTAAAGAGGCAGTTGCATTATCATTTTATCTTCATGCCTGGCAGTAAGGGGACGGCTTCAATGAGTTCAAGTGACTTAACCATGTCTTTTGTCCCGTTCTTATATTTAATAAAATGAGGAGTTTGCAAATGTAATTTGTACGCAGCTTCATCAGCATAAATTTCTAAGATCGTGATGTGAGTTGGTTTTTCCTTTTCGGCAACTGCGTACAAAGTCAACACTCCGGGTTCCAGGCGTATAGATGTTTCGATTTCCTCTTTCAGGGCAGCATTATAGTTCTCTAATTGGGAAGAATCAATTACAATTTTTGCCAGCCTCACTTTCTGGGTTTTCTTTTGAGCGTAAACGTTTTTAAATACCGCTAGCATAATGAAGGCAATGGCGCATGAAATGATAACTTTCATATTTTGATCTAATAAACGGTGTCTAAACATTTATATCAAACTATTGCAAAGAAAACGCCATAATGTATCCGGAAGGATTTTGGGTAGTGCCGCCAACCGAGATAGCGACATATTGTTTTCCGTTGGATTGATAGGTACAGGCCGTTGCATTTGCTAATGCAGGCAATGTTGTTTGCCATAGCAGCTTACCTGTTGATTTGTCTAGTGCTCGTAGCTTCTTATCTTCGGTTCCGCTGATGAAGATCAAACCCCCAGCAGTTACAATAGGGCCAGCTTTGCCCTCCTGGCCAGTTTCAGGTGCGCCTTTTTCTTGCCGTGCGGTATCGTTTCCTAACGGGATCTGCCAGGCATACTCACCCGTGGACAAGTCCAGGGCGCTCAATGTGCCCCAGGGTGGCGTGATAGCGGGATTGCCACTGGGGTCTTTCCAGGTTTTATATCCCGTTATATTTAGGTACTGTTCAACGCTTGCATATCTGTCTACTGTCTCCAGCTGACTCACAGAGCCTTTTTTTAGTGTCGGGTTTTCAGTTGCGGCAACCTGTAAATCCCCTTTTGTGATTGTTATAATATCCGGCGCATTATTCGATTTGATGTACAAAAAATTATTTGACTTGTCAAAAGCAGCGCCGCCCCATTCTCCGCCACCACGTGTGCCAGGGAGTTGAAGCGTTCCTTTTAAATCCGGAGGCGTATATAAGCCTTCATAACGCATTGACCTGAATTTTTTAACCAGTGAATCATGATCAGCTTTCGAATAATTGGTCAGGTCAGCTTCCGTGATTGATTGCCGGGCAAAAGGCTTTGGTTTTAGCGGAAAAGGTTGGGTGGGCCATGCTACTTCACCGGGAAGGGTGGATGCCGGTACTTTTTTTTCTTCGATCGGAAATAACGATTCACCGGTTTCCCGGTTAAGTACAAATACAAATCCTTGCTTAGTGATTTGAGCCACGGCATCGATATCCCTTCCATCCCGATTTACAGTAACGAGATTAGGAGGAGCTGGTAAGTCATAATCCCATAGATCGTGATGAACTGTCTGAAAGTGCCAGATATGTGTGCCTGTAACCGCATTGAGCGCTAATACACAGTTTGCATATAGGTTTGCGCCCTTGCGGTCTGAACCATAAAAATCGTAGGAAGGTGCGCCCAAGGCAAGAAATACAATGCCTCTCCGGATGTCCAGGCTCATACCCGCCCAATTATTTACACCGCCCACCACTTTATAGGCATCTTTTGACCAAGTTTCGTAACCAGGCTCTCCCGGTAATGGAACCGTATGAAACGTCCAGACAAGTTTGCCCGTCAGGCAATTGTATGCCCTTATATAACCAGGTTGGGCACCATACACATCAGGTACTCGGCAACCCATGATGATAAGATCCTTGTAGATAATTCCGGGTGAAGTGGCCGAAACATAAATGTTTTCAGAGGTATCCCGAAGTCCGACCTTAAGATCGACTTTCCCCTCGTTCCCGAACGAAGTGATTGGTTTTCCAGTTCGGGCATCTAACGCAAAAAGGTGATTGTTGGCTGTAAACAATATCCGCTTATCCTCTCCCTTTTCCCAATAGGTAAGTCCTCGATTCACTTCGCCGCCCTTTTCACCGTTAAAGGGATCAAAAGACCAGAGCTGCTTTCCTGTTTCAGCATTTACGGCATATGCCGATTGGCTTGATGATGTCGCATACATTACTCCGTCTACAATAATGGGATTACATTGGCTTGGCCTCGCTCCTGGAGCTTTATCGTTGACGGCAAATGTCCACGCAGATTTTAACTTACCAACGTTCGAAACATTGATCTGATCAAGAGGCGAATAGTTTGAGCTGTTAGCATCCGCTTTGTACACAGCCCAGGTTCGTTCGTTATCAGCAAGCGTCGTACAGCCGGCCATTAGTAGGAACGATATTGTAACTAAGATTTCTAGTGGGCTCTTGCCTAATTTTTGTTTTAGCATTTAAGTCATGTTAGTCATTACTGGCCTGTCATTCTTTCCCCGGCTTCCGTATAGCGGTTGCCGTGTATGGAAATTTCGACGGCGGCAGTTTAAACCTGTTGTGAGGTGCCCATTGTCTTTACGTTTTCATTGAATACTATAGCCGCCATCAATAACAAGTGTATGCCACACGACAAGGCTTGATGCATCACTGCAAAGCCATACAACGGCATTGGCAATTTCCTCTGGACGGCCTAAACGACCTACAGGAACTTGTTTTAGCATGGCATCAAGGGCATTCGCCTGGCCTCCAGCAATCATTTTATCGGCCATCGGTGTGTGGATTAACCCTGGGCAAACTGTATTGATACGTATTCCCAGCGGAGCATATTCTAACGCCGCACTTTTGGTAAGTCCAATCACCCCGTGTTTAGCGGCGTGATAAGTTCCACGTTGTGCTCCTCCTAAAATTCCGCCGATTGAAGAACAGTTCACTATTGCACCGTTTCCCTGCTTACGCATTTGTTGCAGCTCATATTTCATTGAGCTCCAAACACCACGGAGGTTAATATCTGTAACCCGGTCAAAATCTTCCCGTGTCTGGTCGGCTGCCCCGGCAAGCACATTTTGTACACCTGCATTATTGTAAGCGGCATCCAAGCGTCCAAATACGGATACTGTCTTGTGAACCATAGCTTCAACCTGCTCATCATCGGAAACATCACAAACGATAGCCAAGGTCTTGTATCCTTCTGCAGCCAGTTGCTCAGCGGCTGAAACAACCGCTTCTTCATCCCAATCAGCCAATGCTATAGCAGCGCCGGCTTGGGCAAAAGCCCTGGCAGTTGCCAATCCGATTCCTGCTGCGGCTCCGGTAACGAGTGCAACTTTGTCTTTAAATATTGCCATGACCAAAATTTTACTTATTAAATTTACCCTAAAAAAAGCGATTCCCTACACAATTCTCGCTTCACAAAGGTCTGGCTCTCGCAACAAGTATTTTTATACAGGTTACTGATTTACTTACCACTTTTACTGATTTGGGTTGGCCTGATATGCCAGATGAGGGATAAAGTTTAAATTTGTATTCTTTAATAGAAGTGGTATGGAAAACATTTTAAGGATCGATACGGTTAGTGAGCACGATGCTTTTTATCATCAGGAAAACTTACATCCGCTGGTTAGTGTGATTGATTTTACAGGTACTGAACCACAGATTTATGCGTCGAGGATGAATTTCGGTTTTTATGCGGTTTATTTAAAAGACGTGAAATGTGGTGACATAAAATACGGACGTCAAACCTATGACTACCAAGACCGGACATTGGTGTTTGTTGCCCCCGGACAGGTAATCAACGTAGAAATAAACAAGGAATATAAGCCACAGGGTTATGCTTTATTGTTTCATTCAGACCTCATCCGTGGAACTTCTCTGGGCAAGCATATCGATGAGTATAGCTTCTTTTCTTACCAATCGAGGGAAGCACTGCATTTATCAGAAAAGGAAAGAAAAATTGTTTTAGACTGTTTTGACAAAGTAAAATACGAATTGGAGCAGGGAACAGATAAACACAGTAAAACGTTGATCGCTTCCAATATTGAATTATTCCTGAATTATTGTAAACGTTTTTACGACCGGCAGTTCATTAGCCGGAACCATTCACATAGCGAGAGTTTGGAAAAGCTCGAAGAGCTGCTGAACACCTATTTTCAATCGGACAGGCCACAAACGATAGGCTTGCCTGCTGTAAGCTATTGTGCAGAGCGATTGAATCTTTCGCCGAATTATTTTGGTGACATGGTAAAAAAAGAAACTGGAAAAACCGCCTTAGAATACATCCAATTGAAAGTAATCAATGTTGCAAAAGAAAAAATTCTTGACAACAGTAGGTCTCTTAGCGAGATTGCTTATGAACTTGGTTTTAAGTATCCACAACACTTTACCCGTTTATTTAAACAGCATGTAGGTTACACACCAAAAGATTACCGAAGCTCAGTTAATTAAGGGTAACCAGTTATGCAACGGTCGATTTATCCATTGCGATGCTGTTTGCGCCATATATTATGCCCTGCACTGTTCTTGTGCTTCTTCGTGTGGTCATGATTTCCCGCTCTGTTTCGCTCTATTTTTCCGGTTAACCGCAAAATTTACAGCATTCATATCATAATTATAGGTGATGATTGCTGGAATAATAGTTTTGTTAATCCTTATAAAACAGGTATACAGCGGAAGTGACTGTATCATAAGCAAGGGATATTTATAACATCGCTTGTTAAGGATGCTGCTGAAAAACAAAGAATTGCCGTAAATATCATTTAAGTTGTTAACTTTTGTTATAAATGAATTCTGCAAACCCAAACTGGCTGAATAAAAAATGGCTTAGAATCGCAGTCCATGTTGTTATATGGGTTGTTATCATTCTGTCTAATTATATATTCGATTACGGTGATGAGCGGGTAGACCCTTTCCGTACATTAAATGCAGCAACGAATTTTTTCAGGGCTGGTATTTTCTATTTAAATGCATGGGTACTGGTGCCGAATCTACTTTACAGAAAGAAATACCTGCCTTATGTGCTCTCTTTGATAGCGTTATTTTTTATCATGATGCTTTATCATGCAGCCCTTTTTCCAATATTCGGTCCTATAAAATTCAACTTTTTGGCTGCTTCTACACACAATATTTTTGCCTTCATCATCACCATTACCGCAAGCACGGCTTACAAAGCCATTTCGGATAAATCTGAAGAAGATGCCCGAACGAACGAAATGCTTAAGGAAAATTTAAAAACAGAAGTATCGTTCCTGCGTTCGCAAATCAGTCCCCACTTCATTTTCAATGTATTAAACAATATTGTGGCATTGGTTCGCTTGAAAAGCGACGAATTGGAACCCACCGTGATGAAGTTATCGGCCCTGATGCAATATATGCTTTATGAAACGGACAAAAAGGTGTCCCTTCAAAGCGAGATCCTGTACCTGGAGAATTATATCGAATTACAGAAACAACGCTTCGGAGACTTCATAAAAATCAGTACCAGTTTCAAAATACCGTCTGAAAATTTTACCATCGAACCCATGTTATTGATCTGCTTTGTAGAGAATGCCTTTAAGCACGGGGAAGGATTGATCCAGGACCCGATGATCAATATCGAGCTGCATTGCGACAACAACAAGCTATATTTCAATGTCCAGAATAAGTATAACGACCTAGACAATGGGCCAAAAGACAAAACGTCCGGAATAGGCCTGGTCAATGTGCGCAGACGCCTGGATTTACTTTATCCTGGAAAGCATAACTTGGTGATTAATCAAAGCGAGGGTTTCTTTTATGTTTTACTTCAAATAGACCTTGAACCATGCTGAACTGTATAGCCGTAGACGACGAAGCACTGGCACTTGGCTTACTGCTGGATAATATCAGCAAAGTTCCGTATTTGAATGTGGTTGCATCCTGCCGGAGTGCTTTTGATGCGATCAAGGCATTGCACGAAAACCAGGTCGATCTTATATTTATCGATATCCGGATGCCCGGTCTGACCGGTTTGCAGTTCATCGAAAGTTTATCAAAGAAACCGATGGTTATTTTTGTGACCGCCTACAGAGAATTCGCTGTGGAAGGTTTTTCATTGGAAGTTATCGATTACTTGATAAAACCGGTGCCGATGGAGCGGTTTTTAAAAGCCTGCGAACGTGCGCTTCAGCTCCATCAGCTAATAACAGAACCGAAGAAACCTGCAGAAGAATCTGATTTCTTTTATATAAATGTAGATTACAGCCTGGTCAAAATCCACTATCACGATATAGCTTATATCCAGGGCTTAAAGGATTATGTAAAGATCAAATTGTTAAGTACAGATAAACCGATCATTCCCCGTAGTACCGTGAGCGGAATGGAAAAATTGCTGCCTCCCACAAAATTTATCCGCATCCATAAGTCTGTTATCGTTTCAAAATCGGCGGTTACAGCCATCCGGAAAAACAGTGTTTTTATTGGTGATGTCGAATTTTCTATAGGTGAAACTTATACCGATGCCATAGATAGGTTGATAAGGTAGTTGAGTATACAAACCACATTCCTCGTTTATTCTTCCGAGCTCCTGACAATCTAATCCGCTATTAATATCTGTTTTAGGGCGTTCGGGCGGGCTTTTCGTTCCAATCTTTTTTTGTCGCATTTTGACTGCGCTCAATGTGACAAAAAAAGGATTTACACTACAATCCCTAACGCAAAACCCTTCTAGGTAACAAAATATTAATTTGTTCACCCAATATTTTCCTGCCAACCCTCGCAGAATTTCAAGGGTTAACCGCAAAATTTTGGCTGATGGTATCACTTCCAGATTTGGTATCCGCCAGAAAAATAGTTTTGTTCTAATTATTACACAAAAGATATGAAAAAATTAATTCTTCTCTTAATGATGGCTAGCTCAATGGTTTTTGCCCGAGCACAGGTACCATCAGGTAAGGGGGTTATAACAGGGACGGTATTAGATTCAGCGGACGGCAATCCGGTTTCATTTGCTACGGTTACTTTATCAGACCCAGGCACAAAAAAGACGATCGACGGCTCAATGGCAAACAATAAGGGCGTGTTTACGATTCCCAATATTGCCCCTGGTAATTATACGCTTTCCCTCTCTTTTATCGGTTACAAAACCAAAACCCTGACCGGGGTAAAGGTTGCCGGAAACGGTACAAAAGCAGCGCTTGGAATAATAAAACTTGCTTCATCTTCCAATGTGTTGAATGAAGTTACGGTAGTTGGACAGCGGGCCTTGATCGAAGAAAAGGTCGACAGGCTGGTTTACAATGCAGAAAACGATATCAGCAACAAAGGAGGCGATGCAACCGATGTGCTTCGTAAAGTACCCATGCTTTCGGTTGATTTAGACGGGAATGTTTCCATGCGTGGAAGCCAGAATATAAAGGTTTTGATCAATAACCGACCTTCCACTATTACCGCCGGAAGCGTCGCTGATGCCATGAAGCAAATCCCTTCAGATATGATTAAATCGGTAGAGGTAATCACTTCTCCTTCTGCGAAGTATGATGCGGAAGGCTCTGCGGGAATTATCAATATCATCACCAAGAAAAACACGCTACAGGGCGGATCATTGAGTATTGATGCTGCTGCCGGTTTAAGGGGTTCCAACCTGGGTTTAAACGGCAGTTACAAAACCGGGAAAATGGGTTTTTCACTGGGCGGGTTTGGCCGTGCCGGGTATAATACGACCGGAAGTTTCCAAAACTCTCAAATAACCAGAAACATCTCTAACGACGAAATTCTGAGCAACCAGGAAGCCAGCACCGAAAACAATAACATCTTTGGCCGCTATACCTTCGGATGGGACTACGATATCAATAAAAATAACTTTATCAGCTCTTCGGTTCAATACGGTCTTAGAAACTCCAGTACTTTTCAAAATGGGTTATTGATCCAGAACTTTCAGAACAATAGCCTGGTTAACAGTAGCCTTAGAAATGCCGAAGTGAAAGACAATTCCGGCACCGTAGATGTGAACTTCAATTTTACCCACCAGTTCAATAAACCTCAACAGGAACTTAGCTTTTTAGCGCTCGTGAGCCGGAACAACCGCACAAACAACTTTGTGAATGCCATTTTTAACAATGACCAAAGCGAAATTGACAATTATTTAAAAAATATCAACGAAAGCGCAAACAAGGAAACTACGGTGCAGTTGGATTATCAAACCCCGATTGGCAAAACGCAGATCATTGAATTTGGCGGTAAACAAATTTTACGTCAGGTAAGTAGTGATTATCAATCTTATATAGCTAATTCATCTAGCTCTTACAGCCCCGTAGGCGGCAATATTTTTAATTACGATCAGAATGTTAGCGCAGGATATTTCTCTTACACGCTTTCAACGCCTTCCAAATACAGTTTCAAAACGGGTCTTCGTTACGAATATACCAACGTGGATGCCGCTTTTATCAATGCGATAAAGCCGGCCTTTAATTTATCGTACGGTGCCTTGGTTCCGAGTGTAAATATTTCCAAAAAACTGTCATCGGGAAATACGTTAAAACTGGCATATAACAGACGGATCCAACGCCCTTCTCTTCAATTTTTAAACCCCAATGTTCAGGCGGCCAATCCGTTGAATATCACCGTCGGCAATCCGAACCTTGATCCGGAATATACCAATAACCTGGAATTGGGATATAGCACCTTCATTAAAAACAGTTCTTTAGGCGTATCGGCATTCGTAAGAAATACGAACAATTCCATTCAAAGCGTTCGTGATTTACTGGGAACGGATACCATTCGTACCACGTTTGCAAACATCGGCAAAGAAAACGCCTATGGAATGAGCTTGTATTCAAGTATCAATCTATCTAACAAACTTACGTTAAACGGAGGCGTAGACAGTTATTATGCGGTATTGGACAACAATGTAAGTAATGCCGGCAATCAAGGCTTTGTGTTTAATATCCGGGCAATGGGTTCTTATAAAATCGGAAACGGCTTGAGCTTTGAAGGCTTCGGTTTTTACCGTGGCGGCCAGGTGCAACTTCAGGGCAAACAGGGCGGTTTCGGGATTTACAATCTAAATCTCCGTAAAGACATCAATGAAAAAAGAGGAAAGATCGGTTTAGGAGCTGAAAACTTTTTTGGGAAGTCAATTACTGTCAGGAATTCTCTAAATACCCCCTCCCTGTCACAGTCAAGTACCGATGTTCGAAACAATTTGAGTTTCCGGTTAAGCTTTACTTATCGCATCGGTAAATTAACAAATACCCAAACCCGCAAAAAGAAATCGGTAAGCAACGATGACTTAAAACAAGGCGGAGACGGAGGGCAAGAGTCTGGCGGAGGAGCTCCTCAAGGTGGAGGTCAAGTACCGGCAGAAGGACAAAAGCCGAAACTTCCTCAATTACCGAAAACGCCCGCACCGGTTAAGGAGTAGGTTACTCGAACTACTACAGGATAAATTTGGTCTTCTTTAAATGCGCTTGTCACTCAGAACCAATTTGTAATAAACCATAATTTGAAATGTTTATGGTTGCTGTTTGTACTAACAGTGTACTATCAATTTGATTATCCCCAACCACTCGCCAAAATAGCCATTAAACCAAAAAAGCCATCCAGATATCTCTGGATGGCTTTTAAGCTGCTCCCGAAGCTGGGCTCGAACCAGCGACCCTCTGATTAACAGTCAGATGCTCTAACCAGCTGAGCTATTCGGGAATTCCTGGTTATTTAGCAAGTTTCTTTTAAAACGTTGCTCCCTGTTTGGGATTGCAATATTCGGGATTTTAAATTATTTATGCAATATTTGTGAGCAAATAATTTTAACTTTTTTTTATGAGCTTATTAATCATCGGTTCTGTTGCCTTCGATGCTATCGAAACACCTTTTGGAAAAACCGATAAGATTGTTGGTGGTGCCGCCACATATGCCAGTCTATCAGCGTCTTACTTTTGTGATGATGTGAAAATTGTAGGAGTTGTAGGCGATGATTTCCACAAGGAAGATATTCAAGAATTCACAAATCACGGAATAGACGTAGACGGATTACAGATAAAGAAAGGTGAAAAATCATTTTTTTGGTCCGGAAAATACCATAACGACATGAATAGTCGGGATACTTTGATCACAGAGTTGAATGTTTTAGGCACGTTTGATCCCATAATTCCGGAGAACTATCAAGATTGCGAATTCCTTTTGTTAGGAAACCTTGCACCTCAAGTACAACAAACAACAATCGGCCGGTTAACTAAACGCCCAAAGTTAATTGTACTGGATACGATGAACTTTTGGATGGACATTGCTTTAACTGACCTGTTGGAAACTTTAAAATTAGTAGATGTGTTAACTATTAATGATGAAGAAGCCCGTCAATTGTCAGGGGAATATTCATTGGTTAAAGCCTCTAAGAAGATTCTTGACATGGGGCCAAAATATCTGATTATCAAAAAAGGAGAACATGGAGCATTGTTGTTTCATGAAGACAAGGTCTTTTCAACTCCAGCTTTACCGTTAGCAGAAGTATTTGACCCAACTGGAGCGGGAGATACCTTTGCTGGCGGCTTCATAGGTTATTTGGCGAAAGTTGGTACAGTGAATTTTAATAACATGAAAAATGCCATCATTTTCGGATCTGCAATGGCTTCTTTCTGTGTTGAAAAATTTGGAACCGAAAAAATCAAGAATTTAAGTCAGGAAGACATTGCAGCTCGTGTAAAACAATTTGTTGAGTTGAGCAGCTTTACGATTTAGAAGGAAGGAATTCGATAGTCCATAGTCGATAGTCAATGGTTTTTCCAAGGCCTATAGAAAGAAGGAAGCCGATAGTCGATAGCTGATATTCCATAGTGTTTGCAAAGTAGATATTACAACGTTGGATCGTTTTAAATTCAATATGTCGAACTCTTTAAACAATGCGCTATTCCACTATGGGCTATCGACCATGGACTATGATACCAACACACCAACCACGGCAAATTTTGCAAATACAGAATTCGTGTGAGGAGCATCTTTTAATTCATCAGTTAAATCCTGCCCGGCCCAGTGCTCATAGTGTTTACCCCTGCTCCATAATCGGCTGTTAGTAACGTCATAGATATTCCCCTTATAAGCAACCCATATTTCTGGCTTATCTTGCCCATTTCGCAATGCAAGCTGGAATTTTGTATAACTGGGAGGGGTTATCATCTAAGATTGATTTGAGATGCCTTATTGCGGTTTTTGAAATATTCGAAAAACAGAATGTTCATCAGTAATAAAACCATGCTGTAAAAATGATCTTCAAAAGGGATGGCTCCGACTCTGAAGCCCATATTTTCTGCGTTGTTGTACATAACCACCGGGTAGCTTGTAAGTAATCCGTTCACAATATAGAATGGGATTAATGAGATAATATAAGCGAAGTAAAACTTACTTAAAAACTGGATTTTGCGTGCTTCTGCATATATAATGATTGCCAATAGTAAGCCGAAAGTAATCAATGTATATATGCGATCGTTAAACAGGATCAAAAAAATAATAGAAGCGATTATCAATAAGATACTAATAAGTTTTGATGCTGGTTTCAAAACGTCTTTTTTGATATAGTAGTTGAGACACTGATAAATGAATATACAAGCAAAAGGGACGGTGATAAAGAAGAGTATTTCTTCAATCGGGAGATTTAAAAAGTATAAGCCAATTACATATTTCGGATTGAAAGACCAGACGTTGTAAACTGTAAATAGGTAATCCCAAAACAAAAAAATTAGTCCACTAAAAAACAAACCAGGAAAAACATGCTTCCAATCTTTATAAAATTGGACACGTTTATCGAACGATAAAATAATCGGAAAAAGAACAGTTAAAAAGTTTATGAGTAGATAGAGATAATTCATTTTATTACATAAACTTTTTCAAAACGGATACTTCAGCTGGAGTACATCTTTTAGAATCGATAATGAACTTGGCGATGCTTTTAATAAGCATCGTATCGTTTCCTAAAGTTTTATTTCGGTAATGGCTTACCAATGCTTTTCGGTCTTCATCTAAATTTTTACTGTATCCTAAAAAGGCTGGGGTGTAATGCTGGATAGAAAACCGCATAAACCGAATCTCCATATTTTGAGAAGAAGCTTCGACTGCTTCTTTCATCGTGCTATTAGCCATAGCAACATACTTCATTTTATAATACGGGTTCCATGCATGTTTTGCTTTTAACGCTTCCAGTAAGCCTACGTAGGCCGTAATCATGGCGTTATCACCTTTTTGGGAATGGAGCTTGTTGTATAAAGAATCTGTAATTCTGGAACTTTCTACCGCCTTGATAACTGCTTTTTTTATTTCTATAATTTCCGTTGCAGGAGCAGTATCAGCTTTCACAAAAAACGAACAGCCTATAAATAGTGTGATAATAAGTATGAAATATCGCATTAAATTATATTTAATTTATTACGAACCAAAGCCTGTGCCAGCAACCAAACTTTCTTTTTATCCGACACCCGAATACGTTTATTAGAGATCTCCTTGGCAGAAGTGAGCATTACTTTTTTGTATAGTTCCAGGTAATAAACATAAGCAATGTAAACACCAGCCCGGCATCCTCCTGGTAGGTTTTGAATCCCTTTTTTACCTTCTTCAAAGTCTCTTAATATATCTTGTTGGATGGAAATCTTGTCCTGCTCTGAAAAATTAATGAAATTTACGTTAGGGAAATAGGTTCTTCCGCGTTCCTCAAAGTCTGATTTAATATCTCTTAAAAAGTTAATTTTTTGGAAAGCTGCACCTAAGCTTTTCGCTTGTTCTTTTAACTTTTCATATTGACCGTTATCACCATTGCAGAAAACGCGAAGGCACATCAATCCAATAGCTTCTGCCGACCCGTAGATGTACTCTTTATAACTAGTTTCATCATAAGACGTCTTCTCCAGATCCATTTCCATAGAGCCCAGAAAAGCAGTTATTAAATAATGATCAATTTGATATTTGTTAACCACATGCTGAAACGAATGTAGAACCGGGTTTAGGCTGATTTTGCTGGCTATGGATTCAAATGTTTTTAATTTGAAATCGGTAAGTAGCTGTAATTTGTCTTTATCATGAAAAGTATCTACAATTTCATCTGCGTATCTTACAAATCCGTAAATAGCATAAATAGGGTAATGAAAATGCTTATCAAATGCTTTGATCCCCAAGCTAAAAGAAGTACTATATTTTTGTGTGATTAATTTACTGCACTCAAAACACGTTTCATCATACAAAAGCATCATAGGTAATATGGATTATTCAAACTTACAAAAAAGGCTAACTATCTACATTAATAATATAAATGCTTTATACTTTTACCCTCAATGGATAAACGAATAGCAATCATAGGATCAGGTTTTGCCGGCTTAGCTGCGGCTGCTGTACTTGCTCAAAAAGGTTTCCAGGTAACTATATACGAAAAAAATGATCAAGCGGGTGGGAGAGCAAGAATTTGGGGAAAAGATGGGTTTAGCTTTGATATGGGGCCTAGTTGGTATTGGATGCCTGATGTTTTTGAAAATTACTTTAAGCTTTTTAATAAAAATGTAAGTGATTTTTATGAATTGAAGCGCCTTGATCCGGGCTACCGAATATTTTTTGAAAAAGATGATCAGCTAGATATTTCTGCCGGAATGGATAACCTGGAAGCATTATTTGAATATCATGAGCCAGGAAGTGCTACGAAATTGAAGGAGTTTTTGAAGCAAGCGGAGTATAAATACCAAGTCGGCATGGGAGAATATGTTTTCAGACCCTCGCATTCCATAACCGAGTTTATAGATTGGCGTCTCATTCGGGAAAGCTTTAAAATTCAAATGCTTACAAGTATGAGTAGTCATGTTCGGAAGTATTTCAAAAATCCGAAGCTTATTAAATTGCTTGAGTTTCCGGTATTGTTTTTAGGTGCCACTCCACAAAACACACCGGCCATGTATAGCATGATGAATTACGCAGATTTAGTATTAGGCACCTGGTATCCGTTAAACGGGATGAACGAAATTGTAAAGGCAATGGTAAAGATTGCACAAGATCAAGGTGTTAAAATTATACTAAATGCTGAGGTTACCCATATTGAAGTAGATCAAAAAAAGGCAAAGGGGATAAACACTAGTCAAGGTTTTTTTGCTGCAGATGTGATTGTGTCAGGTGCAGATTATCAGCATACCGATCAGAAATTATTGAATAAAGCTGATAGAAGTTATACAGAAAAGTACTGGAATACACGAGTGATGTCGCCTTCAAGCTTATTGTATTATGTTGGATTAAACAAAAAAGTGGAAGGTATTCAGCATCATAATTTGTTTTTTGATGAAGATTTTGAAAAGCATTCCTATGAAATATATGAGAAGCCCCAATGGCCATCGAGGCCCTTATTTTATGTATCGTGCACTTCGAAAACCGATGATAACGTGGCTCCGGAAGGGTGCGAAAATTTATTTTTTTTGATTCCCATTGCACCGGGCTTGAAGGATGATGAGGAAACTAGGGAATATTATTTTGATTTAATGATAACCCGGTTTGAAAGAATTATTGGACAGAAAATTAAAGATGCTATTATTTTAAAGCGAAGTTATGCCCTAAACGATTTCAAATCAGATTATTATTCTTTTAAAGGGAATGCGTATGGATTGGCAAATACACTTTCTCAAACAGCATTCTTTAAACCCAAAATGCGGTCAAAAAAAGTCGAGAATCTTTTCTTTACCGGGCAATTGACTGTGCCTGGGCCAGGAGTTCCGCCATCTATTATTTCAGGACAAGTGGTAGCAAAGGAAGTTGAAAAATATTTAAAGACCTGAGTTGAATTTTTAAATGTATAATCAGCACTTAGAAAGCTGATTTATAAGCGGAATTTATAAGATTAGCTAGTTTTTGCGTTAGGGATGGAAGTGAAAATCCTTTTTTGTCGTCCCTGAAACGGAGTGGAAGGAGAGACAAAAAAGATTGAAACGAACAGCCCGCCCGAACGCCCAGATTATTTTTTTACAAGTATAAATAGTCACACGCAGGTTATAAAGTCTTGAAATAATCGAAGATCTTAATTTAAATTCTCTATTGTATCAGGAATGGATGGCGGATTTAGATTATAACGACTCACCGATTTATTATTGAATATACGGATTTCTACCGGTGCTTTGGGTTTACCAACTTTATTTACTGCACTAACAACAATGGATGGAAAAGAAGTAAGCATGTCTTCAACTTTTTCATGATCAGGAAGTTGAATAGCAACGCCACGCGGAATTTTTGTAATAGACCAGTTCTTTATTTTTAGACGTTTAAATTCTGCCAGCAGCAGCTCTTTGTAACCTTTCATTGATAGTTTATAACAGTAAAATATAAAAATTGTTTACGCTTGTTAGGCATTTCTTGTTGGAGTGCAACGTTATTAAAAAGTAGAAACGGATAAATGTAAGGAAGCAATTAATTAAGGAGAATTTGAGGTTGAATGGTTAGCTAAATTTAGATATTTGGCTTTTGGCTTCCTTAATAATATGAGTTGATCAGCACGTTTTTAACAGATTGCAGGAATGGTAAACCAAAAAGTAGAGCCCTCATTCAATTTGCTCTCTACACCCATTTTTCCGTTATGACGTTCGATGATATTAGATGAAATATATAGCCCCATTCCGAGGCCACTTGTAAAATGTTTTTTATTTTCAACTCGATAAAAGCGCTCAAAAATCAGTGATTTTTTATCATCTGATAAACCGAGTCCAAAGTCTTGTACAGAAATTTTCACATCCGATCCGCACCTGTATGATTTAACAATGATCTGTTTACTATGTGGAGAATATTTTACGGCATTGCTAATTAAATTCATCAGAACTTGTTCCATTTGCCCAATGTTGCCGGTTACTTTACAATCATCTTCAATGTCCTCAATAAATTCAAAGGAAGGATATATTAACCTGGCATTTTCAAGACATAGCTTAACCATGGAGGTTGTACTCACTTCCGTCACCTCAAAATGGAGTTTACCTGCGTGTATTTTGCTTACATTCAGTAAATCTTCCACTAAATCTTCCAGCTTTCCTAAGCTTTCATTCGCTTTGCTAATAAATTGTTTGATCATGGGTGGTAATTGCTCTTTTTTATAACCTTCTATTAATTGCAAATATCCTTTCAAGCTAGTTAGAGGGGTTTTTAATTCATGGCTCGCTATCCCAATAAACTCATCCTTTAATTCCATTGCTTTTCGTTGATCTTCAATATTCATGCATGTTCCAAACCAAATCTGTATACTACCATCATTATTTAAATAAGGTAACGATCTGGTTAAATACCAATGGTATTCATTATTCGGATTTCTTAGTCGGAACTCAAATTCGTATGGTTTTCCAGTTGATAGTGATTCTTCCCAGGTTTTTATGCAATTTTCCAGATCATCCGGGTGTACAATGTCTTGCCATGCCCAGCCATGTTCTGTATCAGAGTTAAGCCCTGTATATTCGTAAAATCGTTTATTGTAATAGTCTACATATCCGTTGGGTTGTGCAGTCCAAACCATTACAGGGATGTAATTACATAAGAACTTGAAATGTTCCCTGCTTTCGAGTAATTCTTTGGTTCGTATTCTAACAGTATCTTCAAGTTCATTATTAAGTTTTTCAACTAATTCTTTTGAAGCTACCAACTGTAGATTCTGGTCTTTTAATATTTTCTGATTCTGTTTTTGTTCAGAAAGATCAGTTAATATAATGCTCATGCATAAGCCTTCATCAAGTTGTAATGCCGTGAATGACAAGCCGAACGGAACTTCTTGCTGATCGCAGGTTTGTAAACTTAGTTCGCCTCGTATATCTTGATTCCAGGCAGATTGCAGTAAATTGTTGTATTTGTTTGTATGAATTAAAGCAATATATTTAGTGAAGGGTGTACCTATAATTTTTTCTAATGGAGTATTTAAGATACTAGCAAAGCTTGAGTTGCTATATAAAATAATTCCTTTTTTATTGATAGTCACAGCTCCTTCGGTCATTTTCTCAATAAAAATGCGATACGTTTGATCTGCGCTTTTCAGTGTAAATACCTGTTGTCCATTTTCGCCATCCACTAAAATAGCATCAACCTTTCCGGTACGAAGGGCTTCAATAACTTCTTTAGATTCTTCCAGCTGGTAAGCAGTCTCTTTTAATTGTTCTTTGGTAAGCCGAAGCTCATCCGCCAGCTGCTGATAACTGAGCGTATCTTCCATGTTTATTAAATTTGTATGAGGCCAAGGCCTCGAATAATTTTTTCGGTATCAGACATGTCTCCAATTAGTCTTCGCTTAGGAGCCGGAGATTGCTTGATTAACATTGGCAAAGCAATAATTTGTTCGCTTTGTGCTAACAATGGCTGTTGATGAACATCGATTATTTCTAAACTGTACTGTTCTTTTAGATGGCCTTCACAAAAACTAGTGATGTTAGAAATAGCCCGCACCGAATTTGGTGAAGCTCCAGCCACATACAAAGTGAGGGTGATTACACCCGATTGTCCTTCAGGTAGCTGCCATGTGGGCGTTGTGGTTCGATCTTTCAAATCAAGCGGCATTAAACGGCTGGAATAATATTAAGGCCTACTAATACCTTCTCTTTATTTGATAAATCTCCGATTATTTTACGGATCGGCTCAGGTACCCTTCTTACTAAAGTCGGAATAGCAAATATTTGATCACCTTCAGCGAGTTGCGGACTAACTAATAAATCAATAACTTCAATACTGTACTGATCTTTTAAATGCTCTTCGCAATACTTCTTCAGGTTATTTATGGCTGTAACTGATTTCAAAGTTTGCCCGGCGATGTAAAGGCGCAGCTCCCAGGCTTTAGTTTCTTCTTCAATATTATTCATTATTTGTTTCTCCTTCTGCCTGTTTACTACCCTGATTACTTTGATGACGGATACGGGTAAGTTCTTTGCGGTTTTGGTCTAGTATTCCTTTTTTTAATTCTTCTTCTTTATAAATGCGATTTAATTCTTCTTCTACCGACTCGAACTCCGTATTCATGCTGGCGATTTTTGATTCTAAAACTAAACGCTTACGCAATATCTCGCGATCCTTACGTTCCATCTGATATCCTTGAAGGGCTTCACCTGTTTTCTCATGTAAATGATGTGCTTCTCGTGCTGATCCTGTTAAGATGCCGTCAGGACCTATATATACATCCACTAAATCTAAACCATGGTCGGTAATTAAAAATTCTCTTACCTGGTTTGAGTGTTTCATTCCTCGTGATTTCATAACATATAAACCACGATTACGTTCGCCATTAAACTCAATGTCTTTTACTTGAATCCAGGCATCAACTAACGAGGATATGCCTTCATCCGCTAAAGTATCAGATACGGTATTATATGTTAGTGCAGTAAACATCACGGTAATATTTTGTGACTGTAAAAAGTCAATCAGTCTAATAAGCATCGATTTTACTTCACTCATCGATCCTACAGTAGTGAGATTTGTAATTGGATCAAGAACTATCGTACTTGGTTTAAACTTCAATATTGCTTTATGGATGGATACTAAATGCATCTCCAATCCGTAAATAGTTGGGCGAGAAGCGTGAAACTGAAGTAGACCATTGTCAACAAATTGCTGAAGATCCATACCAATGGACTCCATGTTACGGATAATTTGTTTGTGCCCTTCTTCAAAAGCGAAATACAAACATTTTTCGCCTCTTGAACAAGCTCCATAGGTAAAGCACCCCGCAATACTGGTTTTGCCAGTGCCCGACGTTCCAGAAACCAAAATGCTGCTTCCTTCATAAAAACCAGATCCTCCAAGCATTTGATCTAAGGAGGAGACACCTGAGGAAACACGCTTTTTTGATATGTCTTTTTCTAATTTTAAGGAGGTAACAGGCAACACAGAGATGCCATCTTCGTCAATCAAAAAGGGATATTCATTTGTTCCGTGTACCGATCCCCTGTATTTAACTATCCTTAATAAGCGAGTGGTGATTTGATTGTTCACCCTGTTGTCTAAAAGAATCACGCAATCAGATACATACTCTTCCAGTCCATGCCGGGTTAATAAGCCTTCGCCTTTTTCTCCGGTAATGATGGCGGTTACTCCTTTATCTTTTAACCAGTGGAATAACCGCCTGATTTCAGAACGTAATATGCTTTCGTTGATTAAGCTCGAAAACAAATTCTCGATCGTGTCTAATACCACCCTCTTAGCACCAATACTATCAATGGCATGGCCTAAACGAATAAATAATCCCTCTAAATCATATTCTCCAGTCTCTTCTATTTCAGTGCGCTGAATGTGTACATGATCTATCTTAATTTTATTTTCTTTTTGTAAGGATGCTAAATCAAAACCTAATGAAGAAACATTTAAGGCTAATTCTTCTGCCCGTTCTTCAAAAGCCATAAATACACCTGGCTCATTATATAAAGTTGCGCCGTTAACAATAAATTCAATAGACATTAATGTTTTGCCACACCCCGCCTGACCACAAATTAATGTTGGTCGTCCCGTTGGCAGCCCGCCTCCTGTGATCTCATCTAAGCCAGTAATCCCAGTTGGAGTCTTTGAAAATTCAGGTAAAGAAGAAGGTGGTGTATTTGCAGTAATTGTCATCGAAAATTCAGTAAGTTCAAGCACAAATGCTGAAATTTCGGGTTCTAAAAGTGTGCCAATAATGCCAATATAATTTATCTATGCTCGGTTACAAACTTGTAAAAATAATGGAAAATGAAAAAATAAAACAGCGCTATTTGAAAAAAAATTGAATAATAAACCGCGTTTAAAGAGCAATAAATGGCCTCTTTTGAATTATTAAAGAAATTCTGTATATAAAAAATTCCAATCAAAATTTAAAGTCCAACACCAGATAATATTCTTAAGACTACAAAAGCAAAGGGATAAATAAGGCCTGAACACTTTTACATATCCTACTATACTCAAAACTATACAACGCCTTTGTGAATGCAATAAATGCTAATTAATAAGCGATTCTTTTGTTTAGAATCCTGTTAGGGTAGGAGCATTACGCAGGATGCGATTGTACCTACGGTAATAATTTAAGCTTGATGCTGGAGCCAGTTTTGTGAGTATAATCGATGATAGCAGCTTGTATAATAGAAACCAATGATCTAGATTATATCATAGATAATTCAAAAAATCAGGTTTTGGGCGTTCGGGCGGGCTTTCCGTTACAATCTTTTTGCCCCACCACTATAAGCCTCAGGGAGAGAGAGCAAAAAGGATTTTCACTTCGATCCTTAACGCAAACCCTAGCAAACTTGACGTACATATTTCATAACATAAAACCTCTTTCTGATTTCTGCTCATGCATTTTAAATCGAACTTGGGTTAATAAACAGAAAGGCTGCTTCAATTACTTTGAAGCAGCCTTATAAAATTATGGTCGTGAATAAATTTCGAAGTTTAAACTCTTTCTTCTAAAGCATCGCCAGTAACAGCCGCTTTGATTTTTGCTTCGAGCTCATCCATCAAATCCGGATTGTCTAATAAAATTCCTTTTACCCCATCGCGTCCTTGACCAAGCTTGGTATCACCATAGCTAAACCATGACCCAGATTTCTTAATAATTTCGAATTCAACGCCTAAGTCGATGATTTCTCCAACCTTGGAAATTCCTTGACCGAACATGATGTCAAATTCTGCAATTCGGAAAGGTGGAGCAAGTTTGTTTTTAACAACCTTCACCTTAACACGATTACCTGAAACTTCATCAGAATCTTTAATTTGAGAAGTTCGGCGTATATCTAAACGTACAGAAGCGTAAAATTTAAGTGCATTACCACCAGTAGTTGTTTCTGGGTTACCGAACATCACACCAATTTTTTCACGTAATTGGTTGATGAAAATACAGCAACATCCAGTTTTTGAAATCGTTCCGGTAAGCTTTCTCAATGCTTGTGACATTAAACGAGCTTGTAATCCCATTTTTGAATCACCCATTTCGCCTTCAATTTCTGCTTTGGGTACTAAAGCAGCTACTGAGTCAATAACAATGATGTCAATAGCTCCTGATCGAATCAAATTGTCAGCTATCTCCAATGCTTGTTCACCGTTGTCTGGTTGAGATATTAATAAATTCTCTACATCAACACCTAGTTTCTTAGCATAGAATTTATCAAAAGCATGCTCAGCATCGATAAACGCAGCAATACCACCTTTGCGTTGTGCTTCAGCAATAGCATGAATGGCAAGTGTTGTTTTACCAGAAGATTCAGGGCCATATATCTCAATAACTCTTCCTTTCGGCAAACCACCAATCCCTAACGCAATGTCTAAGCCTAAAGAACCCGTAGAAATAGATTCGATCTGTTCAACTGCATTGTCGCCCAGTTTCATTATCGTACCTTTTCCGTACGATTTTTCAAGTTTATCAAGCGTAAGCTGTAAAGCTTTTAGTTTATCTGTATTGCTCATTATTTTAGTTTGTGGAAATCAAAAGTAACTATTTTGTTTTAAAATACTAAAAATATTATCAAAATATTTAGTAGACAGATGTTAAGGTATTAATAAAATATCAAACTCTGGTAGTGCTTATTTATCAATCTCATATTTTTTTAAGCCCTTACTAATTTTGATTGCGTTTTTCTTTTTTTGGCCATCCTTCGCTTTTTGAAGTTTGGCTTTCTCTAACCTTTTTAAAGCAGTTTCGGTTTGTGATTGCTGATAATATTTACAAAACCAGGTAAGTGGGCACACATCGCATTTCGGGGAACGGGCAACACAAATATATCTGCCGTGTAGTATGAGCCAATGATGAGCAATATGAATACTTTCAGCTGGCAGATGCCTTACTAATTGCTTTTCTACTTCTAAAGGAGTTTTTGCACGGTTAGTTAACCCAATTCTGTTAGAAACTCTAAACACATGTGTGTCCACAGCCATCGCTGGTGCATTATAAATTACTGAAATAATTACGTTAGCGGTTTTTCGGCCTACTCCGGGCATCTTTTGTAAATCTTCAATATTTGAAGGCACAATGCCGTTAAACTCATTCCAGAGCTTTTGGCCCATTCCAACCAAATGCTTTGCTTTATTGTTAGGGTAACTTACACTTCGAATGTATTGGAATACTTCTTCAGGTGTAGATTCGGCTAAGTCCTTTGGGCTAGGGAAACGTTCGAATAATTTAGGTGTTATTTGGTTTATACGCTTATCGGTACACTGGGCAGATAAAATTACCGCCACCAAAAGTTCGTATGGATTTGAATACTTTAATTCAGTTACAGCTTCTGGCTGATGTTCCGAAAAATAATTAACAAAGGCTCTGTAACGATCTATTTTTAACATCAGGCAAATATAACAAGAGGATAGCTGTTATATTGAGAAGTGTCTGGAAGAAAATTTTGTTGTAAGAAAATTGATTATTTTACATCAGGAAGTGTCTATAAAAAAAGCCTCTGGTTTTATGCAGAGGCTTTAATGTTTTAATTAACTCCTTTATGTTTAGAATAATTAAGAAGCTTTTCAATCGTACTTTCCTGTGGATCAGTAGCTAGAGCATTTAAATCTTTCTTAATACTCTCATAAAAAAGTTTTTCACCTTCGTCTAAACTATCAGATACCGAACTTTGTGCAGCATCATGTATGGAAGGATTTGTTGCAGGAGTAGAGGTTTTAACCATAAGCAATCGTTGTTTTAATTTAAATATTAAAACGCAATTGCTAAACCGATATTTTATAAATAAGAAAAAATATTTTCTGATGTTTACTGATTATGGTTTTTTAAACTTAACTCCTTGGTAATTATCATTTTACGTAAGTTGTTTAATGCATACCGCATTCTTCCAAGAGCCGTATTAATGCTTACATCCGTGATTTCTGAGATATCTTTAAAGGATAGCTCTCCGTAATGTCTCATAATTAGCACTTCTTTTTGCTCGTCAGGTAATAAACGTATCAATGTTTTCAAATCCTGATGAGTTTGTGTTCTTATAATACGATCTTCCATGCTTTCATCATGGAATTTAATCACATCGAAAATATCGAATCCATCATTATTTGTTACTAATGGGGTGCGTTTTTCTTTTCTAAAATGATCTATAACTAAATTATGTGCAATACGAATCACCCAAGGTAAAAACTTGCCCTCTTCATTATACTTGCCTGCCTTTAGGGTATTAATAACTTTAATAAAAGCATCTTGGAAAATGTCTTCCGCTAAATAAGAATCCTTAACTAAAAGATATATAGATGTATAAACTTTTGATTTGTGCCTACGGATTAATTCTTCAAGACTGGATTCATAACCCGCGATATACGAGTTAATGAGTTCTTGATCTGTCTTCATTTGAAGCTTCATAAGGATCTTACTTTAAATTTATTCTTTGATTTATGAATTTATTCAAGTAGATTTTTTTCTTATAGAGGGTCTCCTATGTTTAATTAATGGAATTTTTAACCCTCAAATGAACTACTTTTTTTCCCAAATTGCAAGTGCAAACTGCTACAAAATTTTAATAAGTATATAATATGACATAAGTAATTACTTATAGCCTTATTTTTGCACGATTAAATTGTACCGTGATTTCTAACATAACGCAAAAGGGGAATCAAAGTTTTACCTATGAGCAAAGAAGCTGAAAAAGATCCCAGAAAAAATATAATAATAAAAGGAGCCCGGGTTCACAACTTAAAGAACATTGATGTAGCCATACCGAAAAACAAGCTTGTAGTAATAACAGGAATGTCGGGTTCAGGAAAATCTTCCCTGGCATTCGATACTCTTTATGCAGAAGGCCAGCGCAGATATGTAGAAAGTTTATCTGCGTATGCCCGCCAATTTATGGGCCGGATGAATAAGCCAGATGTTGACTATATAAAAGGTATCGCTCCAGCAATTGCCATTGAACAAAAAGTTATCACTAGTAATCCACGTTCTACGGTTGGTACGTCTACAGAAATTTATGATTACCTGAAATTGCTCTTTTCGAGGATAGGACAGACCATATCGCCCATTTCTGGAAAAGTCGTAAAGAAGGATTCGGTTACCGATGTGGTAAATTTTATTGCTGCACTTCCGGAAGATACCACGGTTACCATACTATGCCCTTTGCATCCTCACAATGACCGTACGTTGAAGGAAGAGTTAGCTGTGTTGTTGCAAAAAGGTTTTATCCGAGTGAAAGTAGGTGATAAATTGGCTAAAATAGAAGACCTATTAGAAGATGCTACTGTAAAAGACAAAAAAATAAAGGACGCAACTAGTGTTCAAATAGTAATTGATCGGATTTCTGTATCAGCTGATGATGAAACCTTGAGCCGGATGGCAGATTCTGCCCAAACCGCTTTTTTTGAAGGAAAAGGCGATTGTTTTGTAGATCAGAACGGTGAAATACAAGTTTTTTGTGATCGCTTTGAGTTGGATGGAATTAAATTCGAAGAGCCGAATACCAATTTTTTCAGTTTTAATAACCCTTACGGAGCATGCAAACGTTGCGAGGGATATGGAAAAGTAATTGGAATTGACGAAGATTTGGTTGTTCCCGATAAAAGCAAATCGGTTTACGACGGTGCTCTTGCTCCTTGGCGTGGCGAAAAAATGCGGGAATGGCTCGATAAACTGATTAAAAGCGCACTGAAATTCGACTTCCCTATCCACCGTTCTTACAGCCAACTTACCGAAGAACAAAAGCAATTATTATGGACGGGTAACCAATACTTCCAGGGTTTAGATGTTTTTTTTAAAGAACTGGAAACCCAAACGTATAAAATTCAATATCGGGTTATGCTTTCGCGATATAGGGGCAAAACCACCTGTCCGGAATGTAAGGGAAGTAGGCTTAGACAGGATGCATCGTATGTAAAAATCGAGGAAAAATCAATTACAGATATTGTTTTAATGCCGTTAGATAAAGCATTAAGTTTCTTCCAGAACTTACAGCTCAACGAAAACCAGCAAACAATAGCGAAACGATTACTAATGGAAATAAGCAACCGGATTCTGTTTTTAAACAACGTTGGTTTAAGCTATTTAACATTAAACAGATTATCAAACACACTTTCTGGTGGCGAATCCCAACGAATTAATCTGGCTACATCTTTAGGTAGTTCGTTAGTTGGTAGTGTATATGTGTTAGATGAACCCAGCATCGGTTTACATCCAAGAGATACCCATCGCTTAATTACGGTTTTAAAATCCTTGCGGGATGTTGGAAACACCGTTTTAGTCGTTGAACACGAAGAGGAGATCATGCAAGCTGCAGACCATTTAATTGATATCGGCCCAGAAGCAGGTACTCATGGTGGAAACTTGATTTTTACAGGAACGTTTAATGAAATTTTAAACGACGAAAACAGTTTAACCGGCCAATATTTAAGTGGTGCCAGGCAAATTGAAATACCTAGCAGCAGAAGAAAGTGGAGTGATTACATAGAAATTAAAGGTGCCAGAGAAAATAACCTTCAAAATGTAGATGTTAAGTTTCCCTTAAATGTATTAACAGTTGTATCAGGCGTATCTGGTTCTGGTAAAACATCATTGGTTAAACGGATTCTGCAACCTGCTGTGCAAAAAGTAATTGGCAATTATTCGGGCGAACAAACCGGTGCTTACGATAGTATTGATGGCGATTTTAATAAAATTGAACAAGTAGAAATTGTTGATCAAAACCCGATTGGAAGATCGTCCAGATCTAATCCGGTTACTTACGTAAAAGCCTGGGATGAAATCAGAAATCTATTGGCTTCACAATCATCTGCTAAAGCTGCGGGTTTAAAACCTTCTGCGTTTTCTTTCAATGTGGAAGGTGGCCGATGCGATGTTTGCCAGGGTGAGGGAGAGGTTAAAATCGAAATGCAATTCATGGCAGATATTTATTTGCCATGTGAAGCTTGCGATGGTCATCGGTTTAAACAACATGTGCTTGATGTAACGTACAAAGAGAAAAACGTTGCCGAAATTTTAGAACTTACTATTGAAGAAGCGTTAGAATTTTTTGGAAAAGAACAAAAAATTTTAAACAAAATACGCCCCTTAGCAGATGTAGGTTTAGGTTATGTGCATTTGGGGCAATCTTCAAATACACTGTCTGGAGGTGAAGCTCAACGGATTAAACTGGCTTCTTTCCTTGTTAAAGGAAATAACAGCAGTAAGACCTTATTTATTTTTGATGAACCAACAACTGGCTTGCATTTTCATGATATTAAAAAGCTTCTAAAATCTTTTGATGCTTTATTAAATCAAGGTAATACCATTATTGTGATTGAACACAATATGGATGTTATTAAATGTGCGGATTGGGTAATAGATATAGGCCCTGAAGGCGGTACAAATGGTGGAACGGTGGTTTTTGAAGGTACTCCTGAAGATTTGGTAAAAGAAAAAAAATCATATACCGGGCAGTTTTTAAAGGGTCGTTTTGCGAATTAATTGTTTGCAATATAAAAGCTGACAGGGTTGAAATGCATGTCAGTGTTGAACTGAGTGAAAATCTATTTCAAGATGCTAGATAAGCGTGAGGGATTGAAATGAAAAGCCCACAGCTTCGATTTTTATCGAAGCGAGGACTTGCAATGTAAAGCCCGACCCACCTTTGGGGCACGCCCAAAATCTGTTTAATTAACCGCAAGTTGCTTAATCAGGTATTGTAAACGCAGTATTGTCACAGATAATAGAAGTATAATTTATTATGAATACTATTGTATATTCTTTAAAGGTATAAAGCTTAAAAATTTATAGATTTATTTAAAATCTGTATTGAAGAAAATTCGATATGTTATCAAAGAAAACAAAATACGCTATTAAAGCTTTGGTTATTTTAGGCAAAAACTACGGCAAAGCTCCTATGCAAATTTCAAAAATTGCTGAAGAAGAGCGTATTCCTAAGAAGTTTCTGGAGCAAATTTTACTTGATTTAAAAAATTCGGGTTTATTATATAGCAAAAAAGGTGCGGGTGGTGGATATAGTTTAAATAAATCACCAAACGAGATTTACCTGGTTCAGATAATGCGGATTACTGACGGCCCGATTGCGATGTTGCCTTGTGCTAGCTTAAATTTTTACCACAAGTGCGATGAGTGCAAGGATGAGGTGACTTGCGGAATTAGAAATGTTTTCATCGATGTACGGGATGCTACTCTTAAAATATTAACAGAAACAAGTTTGGCCGCTGTGATTGAAAGAGAAGACAAATTGGTCGGTATTATAACTTCTGGTAATGAGATATAACAAAATGTGATATTTCTCAGATATAAAATGTCGACTGTTTCTATATGCTTTGTATATATTTGTAATATGGAACATCTGATGTCTCGGATCTCCTACTTTACAGTCAATATAAAGATAATCCGGTCATCCTGACCACATAGCGTTACAAAATGAATAGTTTTAGATCAGAGTTAGAAAATCCAATTGTAGAAAGAGATATCATAGATCTTGAAAAAAAGATCAGAGCTTTTCGAGAAGGGGAAATACACGATGAGAAGTTTAGAAGTTTAAGACTTGCCAGAGGTGTGTATGGACAAAGACAGCCGGGCGTTCAAATGGTGCGGATTAAGTTACCTTTTGGAAAAGTTTCTTTTAAACAATTGCTGCGTATATCGGATGTTTCTGATGAGTATGCAAGCAGCAATTTGCACTTAACCACTCGTCAGGATATACAAATACATTATGTGAGTTTGGATAGAACTCCAGAGTTATGGTCTAATTTGGAGCAAGATGATATCACATTACGTGAAGCTTGCGGTAACACAGTTAGAAATGTAACAGCATCTCCAACAGCAGGAATTGACCCGAACGAACCTTTTGATGTTTCTCCGTATGCTCAAGCTACTTTTGAGTTTTTCTTAAGAAACCCTATTTGCCAGGAAATGGGTCGTAAGTTTAAAATTGCCTTTTCATCAAGTGAAGAAGATTCTGCCTTTACCTATATTCACGATGTCGGTTTCATTCCAAAAATAAAGATTGTTGACGGTGTTGAACAACGTGGTTTTAAAGTTTTGTTAGGTGGTGGCCTTGGTGCTCAACCTGCAATTGCTAGCGTGGTTGATGAGTTTATGCCGGAAGATCAAATCATACCTTATACAGAAACCGTTATTAGAGTTTTTGGCCGTTACGGTGAACGCAATAACCGGAACAAAGCTCGTTTAAAGTTTTTAGTTCAAAATTTAGGTTTACCAGAAGTTTTACGTTTAATAGAAGTGGAACGTACAGCGAATAAAGTGAAGAGCTTTGTAATAAACCGTGATACGGTTGCTGTACCTGCCATACCAGAACCGGGAAATTTTGCTCAAGTAGTTGTTGAAAATAATTCTGAATATGAGCATTGGTTAAAAACCAATGTGTTTGAACAAAAGCAAAAAGGTTATTACGGAGTTTATATCAAAGTTTTAACTGGAGATATTCCCACTCCCCAAGCTCGTAAGTTAGTCGAAGCTTTAAGGCCTTTGGTGGCTAATGAAATTCGTATCACTCCTAATCAAGGTGTTTTACTTAAATATGCTACAAAAGAAAGCTTGCCTGTACTTTACACTAAATTGGTTGAATTAGGCTTAGCGCAAGCTGGTTTTGATAGTGTAGCGGATGTTACCACTTGCCCCGGAACGGATACTTGTAATTTAGGTATTTCTAATAGCATGGAACTTTCTCGTGTTTTAGAGAAATTGATTTATGACGAATACGCATCACTGATTTATAATCGTGATATCAAAATTAAAATAAGTGGCTGTATGAATTCTTGCGGTCAGCATGGTTTGGCTCACATCGGTTTTCACGGTAGCTCCATTAAATCAAACGGTAAAGTTTTACCATCTGTACAAGTGCTTTTAGGTGGCGGTACAGTAGGTGATGGTATTGGTAGAGCTGCTGATAAAGTCATTAAGGTGCCTTCAAAACGTGCTACTGATGTTTTAAGGGCCGTTCTGAATGATTATAAAACTAACGCTGTGGCGGATGAAAAATTCCACAGTTATTATGATCGTAACGGAAAAGATTATTTCTACCAAATGCTTAAACCGATTGCAGACTTAACAACTCTTAGAGATGATGAATTTGTGGATTGGGGCCATGAAGAAACTTTCCAAACTGCTATTGGAGTTGGAGAGTGTGCTGGTGTGATGATTGATTTAGTTGCTACTTTGATATTTGAAACTGAAGAAAAATTGGGTTGGGCTAACGAAAGCTTTGCAGCTCAAGCCTACGCTGATTCTATTTTTCATGCTTATAGTGTGTTTGTGAGTGGTGCTAAAGCATTATTGCTTGATAAAGGTGTAAACAGCAGCACTCAACAAGGTATAATCCGTGAGTTTGATAAACATTACGGGGCATTAAATGAGCTTTTTGATCACCATAGCTTTGAAGAACTTGTTCTGCAAATTAACAAAAACGAACCTTCTGAAGAGTTTGCAACAGAATATCTTGCGGCAGCAAACAACTTTGTAAATAAGATTAAAGCTAAACGTGAAGCTGAATCGTCAGTTAACGCAATTTAATATTAATGAGTTTAACCAATAAGGGTGTTATTACTGATTTAAAAAAGGATACCGGGAACGAATTGTTTCCGGTATTTCTTAAATTAAATCAGTTGCACGTTTTATTGGTTGGAGCCGGAAATATTGGACTTGAAAAATTAGAGGCAATTCTTAATAACAGTCCGGACGTAAGAATAACCATCGTATCGCGAGAGGTTTCTGAAGAAGTTTCAACACTGGTATCAGATTATTCGAAAATCACCGTATTCAAAAAAGAGTACGATGCAAATGATTTAAATGATAAAGATTTGGTTGTAGTAGCAACCAACAATCCGGAGCTGAATGAAATTATTCGGGCAGATTCAAAAGCACGAAGGATTTTAATAAACGTTGCCGATAAGCCAGCTCTTTGCGATTTCTATTTAGGATCTATTGTTAAAAAGGGAAACCTAAAACTTGGTATTTCCACCAATGGAAAATCTCCAACAATTGCAAAGAGATTAAAAGAAGTATTACAAGAAAGTTTGCCTGATGAATTAGATCAGACACTTTCACAAATGAATAATTTAAGGAATTCTTTAACCGGTGATTTTGCATACAAAGTGAAGCAATTAAATAAAGCAACAGCGGTTCTGGTAACCCCAACATCAGAACAAGCATCTAGCCAACGGATGCGTTGGATATTATCCGGATCATTTTTATCCGCTCTGGCAATCGTGTTTGCAATATTTTGGCAAACAGATCCGGCATTTCATTCGTACGTACAGCATATCAATCCAATATTTTACTATTTCCTTTTTGCAGGATTTCTTTTTGCAATGGTTGATGGTGCTATTGGCATGTCATACGGTGTTACCAGTAATACCTTTTCTATCGCAATGGGTATTCCGCCAGCATCTGCAAGTGCTGCAGTACATATTTCAGAAATACTAAGTAATGGTATTGCTGGTTGGATGCATTATCGCATGAAGAATGTGAATATGCAGCTGTTCAAAAAATTGTTAATTCCCGGAATTATCGGGGCGGTTTTAGGAGCATTTTTGCTTTCATCATTAGAGCATTACAGTCAGTATACAAAGCCAGTAGTTTCGCTCTATACACTGATATTAGGGATTGTTATATTAAGGAAATCTGCAAACAAGAAAGCGAAGAAGAGTGGCGACAAAATTAAACGGATTACATTTCTTGGTTTTGGTGGTGGTTTCATTGATGCAGTAGGTGGCGGCGGCTGGGGATCGATTGTTTTGTCATCACTAATTGCCGGCGGAAGACATGCACGATATTCCCTTGGTTCTGTTAAACTTTCCAGATTTTTTATCGCATTGATGAGTTCTTTAACTTTCATTACCATGTTAAAAGATAAGGGAATTGTTTGGGAACCGATTTTAGGCTTGGTAATCGGTAGTGCAATCGCATCTCCAATTGCAGCCAAATTATCTAGTAAAATTTCCGCAAAATCCTTAATGGTCGCAGTAGGACTTATTGTAATTGCAGTGAGTTTGTACAGTATCGTAAAAGGTATCTTAAAAGTTATATAAAAGAAGTATTTTTGCCGAAAATTTCGGCGGCGCATATGGAAGAACAATCAAAGCTTGTACGTAGTCAATCATCCCGTTCACATAATAGGGAACACTCTGTCCCTTTATATCTTACATCAAGCTTCGTGTTTGATGATGCAGAGCAGGGCAGAGCAATTTTTGCCGATGAAATTGAAGGTAATATTTATTCAAGATACTCAAATCCAAACACATCCGAATTTATTAATAAGGTTTGTGAATTAGAAGGTGCTGAAGATGGTTTGGCATTTTCGTCAGGCATGGCAGCTGTTTTTGCTTCTTTCGCAGGTTTATTACGCAGTGGCGATCATATTATTTCTTGCAGATCAATCTTCGGATCTACTCATCAGCTTTTAACACAATTGCTACCGCGATGGGGAATCACTTCCACCTACGTGGATGCTTTAGAACCACAAACTTGGGAAGCAGCTATTAAACCTGAAACCAAGATGATATTTTTAGAAACGCCTTCTAATCCGGGATTAGATTTAATTGATTTAGAGTGGTTAGGAACGTTTAAAGAGAAATATCCACACATTATTTTGAACGTTGATAATTGTTTTGCAACTCCATATTTACAAAAACCGATTAAATACGGAATTGACATCGTAAGCCATTCTGCCACGAAATACATGGACGGTCAAGGTCGTGTATTAGGTGGTGTGGTTGTTGGTCGTGCAGATTTGATTAAAGAAATGATGTTCTTTATCCGTCATACTGGCCCGGCAATGTCTGCTTTTAATGCATGGATTTTTTCCAGAAGCTTAGAAACATTGACCCTTCGCATGGATCGTCATTGCAGCAATGCACTGGCTGTGGCAGAAATGCTGGAAAGTAGTGAAGAGGTTGAATCAGTGAAGTATCCGCATTTGCCATCTCACCCACAGTATGAGCTTGCTAAAAAGCAAATGAAACAAGGCGGCGGCATTGTTACTTTGGTTGTTAAAGGTGGGTTTGAGCGAGCTAAAAAGTTTTTAGATGCTTTTGAGATGATCTCGATCAGTTCAAATTTAGGAGATACAAGAACGATTGCAACTCATCCGGCATCTACTACGCATTCTAAATTAAAAGAAGACGAAAGAACACAAATTGGAATTTTTCCAGGCAGTGTGCGTATTTCTATCGGATTGGAAGATATCAGTGATATTCTAAAAGATCTGGCACAAGCGCTGGAGCAATCGAAATAGTTAAAACTGTTTTCGTCAAAAAAATAAATTTTGCATACGCATATCGTTATGACAGCAGAAGAATTAAGAATACAAACAGCCGGATTTACTCCTGAACAATCGCTACGATTTATAGCAGAGAGTTTTCCTGGTACAGCTATATTTTCTACAAGTTTTGGTTGGGAAGATCAGGTTATTTCACACATGATTTTTTCTAATAATTTGCCGATCAAGGTTTTCACATTAGAGACAGGAAGATTATTCCCTGAAACCTATTATGTTTGGAACAGAACGCTTGAACGCTATAATCAGCCAATTCATGCATTCTATCCGCAGCATGAAGCTGTCGAAAATCTGGTTAGTACAAAAGGGCCTAGCAGTTTTTATGAATCAGTTGAAAATCGTAAGGAGTGCTGTTTCATCCGTAAAGTTGAGCCATTAAGAAGGGCGTTAGCAGGTAATGAATGCTGGATTACCGGCATCCGGGCAGATCAATCAGCAAACAGAGATCACATGGATCATGTAGAATGGGATGATCAAAACAAACTAGTAAAGTTCCATCCCATTTTCGAATGGACACTAGATGAAGTAAAAGACTATATCAAAGAATATAATATTCCATACAATCCTTTACATGACAAAGGATTTCCAAGCATCGGTTGCGCACCTTGTACACGAGCAGTGCAGCCTGGCGAAGATTTCAGAGCCGGAAGATGGTGGTGGGAAGATCAAAGTAAAAAAGAATGTGGATTACATTCAGCGAGTTAAAATATTATGACTAAACAATACATGGATTATCTGGATCAGCTGGAGGCCGAAGCAATTTACATATTGCGTGAAGTTGCCGGACAGTTTGAGAAACCTGCTTTGCTATTTTCCGGAGGCAAAGATTCAATTACGTTAGTTCGTTTGGCCGAAAAAGCTTTTAGACCAGGTAAATTCCCTTTTCCACTGGTTCATATCGATACGGGCCATAATTTTCCTGAAACGATTACTTTCAGAGATCAGCTTGTTGAAAAAATTGGTGAAAAATTGATTGTTGGGTACGTTCAAGATTCAATTGACGAAGGTAAAGTAGTGGAGCAAACTGGCAAAAATGCCAGTCGTAATGCTTTGCAAACCGTTACGTTATTAGATACCATCCTTAAAAATAAGTTCGATGCTTGCATAGGCGGAGCACGTAGAGATGAAGAAAAAGCCAGGGCAAAAGAGCGTATATTTTCTATACGTGATGAATTTGGTCAATGGGATCCGAAACGTCAACGCCCGGAACTATGGAACATTTTCAATGGAAAAATTCAAAAAGGTGAAAATGTTCGGGTATTCCCGATTAGTAACTGGACCGAATTAGATGTTTGGAATTACATCAAACGTGAAAATATCGACCTTCCTTCTGTTTATTTCTCGCACGAGCGTGAAGTAATTATTCGCAATAATCAGTTAATGGCTGCTGCCGAATGTTTAAATATGGACGAGGAAGATACTATCTATAAAAAGAAAGTTCGTTTTAGAACAGTTGGGGATATGTCATGCACCGCAGCAATCGAATCTGACGCCTATTTATTAGATGACATTATAGAAGAGATCAGAACCTCAAAAATAAGTGAGCGTGGTGCACGTTTAGACGACAAAGTTTCAGAAGCAGCGATGGAAGATCGCAAAAAAGGAGGATACTTTTAAAATGGATATATTAAAATTTTTAACGGCTGGTAGTGTGGATGATGGTAAAAGTACCCTTATCGGTCGTTTATTATATGATAGTGAGTCAATTCTTGCCGATCAGTTAGAGGCTTTACAAGCATCAAACCGCAAAAATGATGACGGAACTATTGATTTGGCTATCCTTACTGATGGTTTAAAAGCGGAACGTGAACAAGGAATAACCATTGATGTTGCATATAAATATTTCCAAACTGATAAACGTAAGTTTATAATTGCAGACACCCCTGGTCATATTCAATATACCCGTAACATGGTTACCGGTGCTTCTACTGCCGATTTAGCGATTATTTTGGTAGACGCCCGTAACGGTGTGGTTGAACAAACGATCCGACATTCCTTTTTAGTTTCTTTATTAGAGCTTCCACACGTAGTTGTTTGTCTGAATAAAATGGACATGGTTAATTACGATGAGGATGTGTATGAAAAGATCAAGGCAGATTACAAAGACATGGCTAAAAAGCTAAATCTTCATGAAATCACCTTCATTCCCGTTAGTGCTTTAAAAGGTGATAACATCGTAAACAAGTCTGAAAACATGCCTTGGTATGATGGCAAAAGCTTATTAGATCATTTAGAAACTGTTGAAGTTACTGAAGATGAAACAAGTGATCATGCTCGTATGCCAGTTCAGTGGGTTGTTCGTCCGCAAACGGAAGAATTACCAGATTATCGTGGATATTCTGGTCGTGTTTTAAGCGGTGCTTTTAGAGTAAATGATCCTATTACCGTGTTGCCATCAGGTTTTAGCTCCAGCATTACCAAGATCGAGATGTTTGATAAAGAGCCTCATGCTGCTGTAAAAGGAATGTCAGTTACTTTGCATCTCAAGGATAATATTGATATCAGTCGTGGTGATATGTTAGTGAATTCGAACTATCAACCACACATATCTCAATTAATTGAATCAGATCTTTGCTGGATGGATACCCGTGCATTAGATACTTCAGTTCCTTACTTGGTTCAACAAAATAGTAAGGTGACAAAGTGCAAAATTCAAGAGATTCTTTACAAAGTAAACATCAATACGCTTGAGCAAGTTGATGCTGATAAATTCCAATTAAATGATATCGGCAGAATCATCATCAAAACTGCTGAACCGCTTGCATTTGATCTTTTCCAGGAAAATAACGCAAACGGTGGCGCAATACTAATTGATAGCCGTACTAATTTAACAGTAGGTGCTTTGATGTTTAGAGCGAACGCAGAGTAGGATTTTGAGTATCAAGTAGCAAGTATTTAGTATCAAGTAGTCGGGCTTTCGCAATACGCAATACGCTCTACACAATACGAACAGAACATGAAAGTAAAATTACAACGGGTTAACCAGGCAGTGCATTTTGAAGCTATAGGTGGTGCAACTCCTATTAAAGTTAATATTGATGGGTCACCAGAAATTGGCGGAGAAGGTTTAGGCGTACGCCCGATGGAGTTGGTATTAATGGCACTGGCTTCATGTAGTTCACTAGACTTCCTAAGCATTTTGAAAAAGCAGAAACAAGAGGTACAGGACATATCTGTTTCTGCAGAAGGTAATCGTACGGATAGAGTTCCATCTGTTTTTACAGACATTCATTTATTATTTAACGTAAAAGGCAATGTAGATCCTGCAAAAGCAGAGCGTGCTGCCGAATTAGCTGTTAAGAAGTATTGCTCGGTTCATGATATGCTTGCTGCTGGTGGAGTGGAGATTACTTACTCGGTTGATATTAAGGAATAGATTTTAAATTAGAATTTTGAAAAGCCTGGATCATTTGATCTGGGCTTTTCTGTTTATAAGCGTTCGATTTGTATTAAAGGTATACAAATTGTGGTTTGCCATCGGGTTTTATTATTAGCTCTGATGTTGATTGAAAAGTTTTTTGGGCATTCGGGCGGGCTTTACCTTTCAATCTTTTTGTACTGAAGAAAGAAGTACAAAAAGGATTTCCAGTTCAATCCCTAACGCAAACCTAGCAAGTGGATATATGCATATTACACATATTTCGGTTACTAAATCATGTATAAATAGCGCTCGGGTTATCAATAAACTTCATCAATTTTCTTACACAGAAACTACATGTTTAAACACCTATTATTGTAAATTTGATTAATCATATTATAAATAGGGAAAAATGGAACAATCAACTACATCTGTAGCAACTAAATGGGTTTTAGATGCTATGCATTCTGAAGTACACTTCAAGGTAAAACATCTTGTAATTTCAACGGTGACCGGAACTTTTAAAATTTTTGAAGGGACCCTTGAAACCGATAATGACGATTTTTCAAGTGCTAATATTAGTTTTACTTTAGATGTAAGCAGCATTGATACTAATCAGGATCAAAGAGATGCACATTTAAAATCAGCTGATTTTTTTGATGTGGATACTTATCCAAAAATGGTATTCAAATCAACTTCATTTACAAAAAGGGATGACGAAGAATATGAATTGATTGGTGATTTAACTATCAGAGATGTAACTAAATCTGTAAAATTAGATGTTGAGTATGGTGGTATAGCAACTGATTTTTATGGAAATGTTAAAGCTGGATTCGAATTAAAAGGTAAAATCAATCGTAAAGATTTCGGTTTAACCTGGGATGGAATTACTGAAGCAGGCTCAATCGTGGTAGGAGAAGATATTAAGTTAGATATCAACGTTCAATTTGCTAAGCAAGTTTAACACATAGCATATAAAGCATAAACGTCTAACATTTATTTGTTAGGCGTTTTTTTGTTTTAAATGGATTGACTCGATATCCAGCCTATGGTACCAGCATTATTTACTAGGCTATAGTTTTCGAAATTGCCGATAACTTCTATGCGTTGGCCTTTTAATATAACTTTGATATTGTAAATATTTCTACAATTAGGGAAATGTTAATTAGGGAATATTTAAGGTTCGCTAATTTCTATGTATAATAAATAATCTTCAATTATTGGTTTATATCGTTTCACAGGCATATTAGCAACCATTTGTTATAATCCATATGATAGCCCATTCTGGAATCATTAAAGGTTCAATAATTGTAAATATTAAGCGGTTATAAATGATGTACGCATCTAAACCTTTATTCTAAAATTTCGTATTAGGCATATATTTTATCCTTTTCTTTGAAAACACATTTAAAATTATTTCTACTGAGTTTTATATTTTGTTTTATCAATCTCGTAGCATCGGCCCAAATTCCTGCTGCAGGAACGGTTACATTTACTACATCCAACGCCCAGCAAGCTGCATCTAGTAGTAGTATTTATGCAGTCTTTGTACCAACCAGTAGTCAAGGTCAGGGCAATGGGTTTGGGTTTGAGTTTATAACTCAAGGAACTGGAACGGGAGGTAGCGATGAGGTCTTAGTATCATATAATAACAACACTTTAAGATTTAATCGAAATAATAGTGCGTCCGTTACAAATGTATATATAAGAAGTGCAAGATCTGGTGCTCTTTCAGGTCAAACGACAAAATCTGCAGCAGGGGGCGAGTTCAAAATGACCTCAATTGCTTTGTTATTAAATTCGGGCTCGGCAACTAACGTAACTATAGAAGCTTACAGGAATGGCGCATTAGTCGGTACTCAGGTAAGCAGTATTTCCACTACTAAACAAACTGTAACCCTATCTTCCGACTTTTCCAACATTGATGAAATAATGATAGTGGGTTTCGGATCTTCTGGAATTAGTGTTGATAACATTATAACTGCTGCGGCTATAGTGAATGAAGCACCGATAATTACTTCCAATGGAGGCGGAGCAACTGCCTCGGTAAATATGCCAGAAAGCTCAATGTTAGTTACTACTATTACAGCTACAGATGTGAATACAGGCAGTACTCAAAGCTATAGCATTACGGGTGGTGCTGATGCCGGTAAGTTTAGTATTAATTCTTCTACAGGTGTTCTTAGCTTTATTTCGGCACCTAGTTTTAAAGTCTTAGGATCAGCTGCAGGCAACAATGCTTATGTGGTTAATGTTACAGTTACAGACAATGGCTCACCTGCATTGTCGGATATTGCATTGTCAGATGTTCAAACCTTAACTGTAAATGTAACCGAAATCACCTTTCTAACTGGTTACGGATTTCGTATACCTGTAATCTTAAATAATGCAACTCTAGGTTTAGCTAACGATCTAACAGATTTTCCGGTTTTGGTTTATATAGAGGATGATGCTTTAAAAATTACAGGTGCCTGTTCAGATAAAGTGAAATTTCCTAATGGACCTACTTATGACTTTGCTTTTACCGATGGCGGTACTGGAACACAATTATTTTATGATTTAGAAAGTTATGATCAGATAAACGGCAAGTTGCTGGTGTGGGTAAAAATTCCTACTTTTTCAAAGTCGTCGAACAATTCCTTATATTTTTATTTTGGCTCTAACTCAGCCAATACCCAAGACCCTACAAGTACTTGGACGATTGACTATCAGGCTATATATCATTTCTCTGAAAGGTCTACAACAGCAACTGTTTTAGATGCTACAAACAAAAATAAAGACGCTATTCAAAGTAATACTACTATAGCTACCGACAGGTTTCATGAGGCTACCGGGCTTACAGGGGGCGGTTATAGCTTTAATGGAAGCAACAGTACTATCATAAGCGCTAGTACGGAAAATACTCAAACAGCCTTTACTTTATCTGCGTGGGTAAGAACTGACGTTTCCAATATCGACCAAAAAGTAGTTAGCAACCAAAAAAATTATGGCTATGGTTATAAATTAAGTGTAAAGGGTACAACTGCAACAACAATGAAGGTTGAAACAGAGATTAGGGCATCAACCCCCGCAAGTTATGCCACTCCAGGATTATTTTACAATGCCGGACTGGTAGGTGGTGCGCAATGGCATTATATTCAAGGGGTATTTAATGGAGCGAGTAGTTTTACAAATTACGTAGATGGGATAGCTCAAGGGACTGGCACTGGGTCTGCACCAGGGTTGCCAGCTGTAAGCAATATTTCTATTGGTGTTGACAATCGTTCAGCTCCGGACCTTCCAGAACATTATTTTAAGGGAATGATGGATGAGATAAGGATTTCAAATGTAGCGAAATCAGCAGATTGGATAAAAGCTGAATTTGCCAATCAGTATAATCCTATAAATTTTAGAACTCAGGGAGTATATCAAACAGATTTCAACAATGCATCTACCTTAAAAGGTGGTATAACTTACAGTACTGCTAATGGTTCTACATTTACCTACACCATTAACAATATTACAACTACCGCCGCACCGCCAAATGATGGTACAGCTAATTTAACTATAACAGGCAGTAATGCTATACTACCACAAGTTACATCTATTTACGGTTTAACCGTTAACGCATCCAGTAACATAAATTTAAATGGCCAAACCATGAATGTTGCCTGTAATATAATAAACAATGGCAATATAAGTTATTCTGATATACCCGCATCAAGTATTACTTTTAACGGAACTTCTGCTGCACAGACATATATAGGTAATACAGCACTTAACTCCGGGCAAATAGGTAACTTAACGATTAATAACTCGGCCAATGGTACGATCACTCTATCAGGCGGCCCTGTTGATATTTACAATCAGCTTATTATAACCCAAGGCAATCTGGTTATTGATGAATCAACAACCACATTAACTTTAAAAAGTACCGCATCGTTAACGGCAAGTGTACCTCTTATGCCTTCAACTTCTACCATAACAGGCAATATATATGCAGAGCGGTACATGGCAGGAGGAAGTGGTAGGCGTGGCTACCGTTTAATTTCTGCACCTCTTGCCTCACAGTTAAATATGCCAAGTGGTTTAAATAGTTATGATCTTAAAGAATTAATTAAAACAGTATACATTTCAGGGCCAGGATCTGGAAATACTATTGGGAGTATCAATACTAACGGCTTTGATGCTTCCCCTAATAATAATGCATCGGCTTTTGTATACAAAGAATCTGATGCCAACCCAACTTCACGTAACATTCTGGCAAGTGACTATAAGGGCTTTGCAAGTATTAATGAATATGTGCCAATGGGTAACGGAATACTTTTCTTTTATCGGGGTGATAGGACACTTAATCAGTCAGGCGCTACTACTCCCGGTAATTCTTTTGTTCCGCCTTATCCCATTCCAAACTCAAATACCTTAAAGTTTTACGGTAAAATACTTCAGGGAAATGTCGATGTAAACATCCCTTTATTTAGCCCTACTCAGTATTATAACATTAAAGGAACTGCAGGTTCACCCAGTACCGTTGTTACTATAACAGGTTTTACCCCTTCTTTATCTTACACCGATAAAAGCTCTCTGCCTATAGATGGTTTTAACTTGGTTGGTAATCCATTTCCATCAACCATTGATTTAGAAAAAGTTACATTTGGGGCAGGCATTGGCCTTACAACTTATATTTTGAACAGCCAGACACAAACGTTTGCCACGTATGTGCGTACAGGGACTAACACAGATGGTACTGCCTTAAATGGTGCAAGCAGGTATGTTTTATCTGGTGAAGGATTTTTTGTTAAAGCACTTCCAACAGGAACAAGTGCCAATAGAACGATTACTTTTCCAGAAGCCGCTAAAACCACCTATCCTGGTGGTGCTGCCGGATCTGCCACAGCAGTACCTACTGTTTTCTCTTTTAAAAATAATACTCTGGTATCCTTAAAAAATACAGCGTTCACATCTTCTATAAAAAATTATCCTGCTATTAAAATAAAACTGGTTCAGGATAGTGTTTTATATAACGAAACGCTTTTAACATTTAAGGCTAAAACTAATGATAATTTTACCGAAGAGGATGTGTCTTATCTGACCGGACCTGACCAGCGTATATTTATGTACAGCTTAACAGCAGATGGCATCTCTTGCGCAATTAATGAAATGGGCAGCCTGGAAAACGTTAAATCGGTGAAGTTATTTGCCGAAGGCGGAAACACGGGTAAATACCAATTGCAATTTGAAGGCATTCATACTATCTCCAGCCGTTACCACGTTTTCTTAAAAGACGCTTATACCAAAGATTCGGTGGAGATTACAACGCAGTCCAATTATAGTTTTAATATTGACCGTAACTTAAAGGCAACTTATGGTTTGGATCGATTTTCGTTAGTTATTCATAAGAGCGTTATCGGGGATTATAAGTTAATAAGCTTTCAAGCAGACCCAACAACTATTGGGCACCAACTTAACTGGAATACCGAAAACGAAAGTGATGTAGTTTCATTTGAATTGCAACGAAGTGTAGATGGTGGTCAGACATTTGTACCATTGAGTGCCATTCAATCAGAAAGTAAAGGGAGTTATTCTTATCTTGATGAAAAACCGATTACGGGCGATAATATCTACAGATTAAAACAAATTGATATCAATGAGGACGTTTACTATTCTGATTCCATCACATTAACCGTTAAGGACATTTGGAATAATTCTGTTAATGACAGTATGATAGTTTATCCAAATCCGGCTAGCCGGCTGATAAATGTTGATGTCAGAGAGGTTGTTAAAAATCCGATTCAATTTGATATTACCAATTCAATAGGCAGCTTAGTTAAACGATCAACATTTCAACCTGCACAACATTTTGAACAGGATATAAGCAATTTGGCACCGGGGATTTATTTTATAAATTTGTATGATACTGTTTTAAAACATTCAATCGGAAGTGTAAAATTCTTAAAAGATTAATGCTATTCACCTTTATCAATTTCTCTTGATTAACATAAAAAAGTTACTTAGTATATTTTTACTGCTAACCGTTATTAGCGTTAATGGATTATGCCAATGCTCGATCAATTCAGGCGACCCTATAATCCCAATAGATCCCGATGATCCACTTTGTAACGCACCACTGGATTCTTGGGTACCTGTTATTGTTATAGGTGCTGCGGTTATAGGTGCATACTATTTACATACTAACAAAAAACTAATTGATACAAATAAAGAATATCGCAAAAAATCACTAGAGTAAAACATCTGGTAATTCAACGGTAATTGTAAAGATTTCGGTTTGACCTGGAATGGTATTACTGAAGCGGGCTCAATCGTGGTAGGAGAAGATATTAAGTTAGATATCAACGTTTAATTTGCTAAGCAAGTTTAAGTCAGATATTATAAGTATAAAACGTCTAACATTTATTTGTTAGGCGTTTTTGCTCTATATATGATTTCATGAGCATACATTTTGCAATAATTAAAATGCTTATATATTTATATTTTCGAGAATCTGCTTGGTTTCAATTTCATCTTTTGCAAGTTGTAATGTCAACTCATCCAACGACGAAAACTTCTGATCTTCCCTTATAAAATGATGGAAGTATAAACGAATGGTTTGTTTGTAGATATCCGCATCAAAGTCAAAAATATTCACTTCAATGTTTCGTGACATTCCATTGATTGTTGGCCGATGGCCAATATAAGCCATTCCTTTCTTTTGAGACTTGAGATCTGAGGTCTGAGATTTGAGAGGCATGGCAGGTGATCTCTCATCTGTGATCTGCGATTCTGGATCTTCCTTTGATTGAAGAGTTCCTTCAAGCCCCTTACTCTCAACTTTCAACTTTGAACCTTCAACCATTTCCACCGTTACAGCATAAATCCCGTCTGATGGTATTAGTTTATAAGTTTCTTCTATAAAAAGGTTTGCAGTGGGATACCCTAGTTGACGGCCAATCTGATCGCCTTTTATAACTTTGCCCGTTAAATGGAATGGATGTCCGAGAAAATCAGAAGCCATATCAACATCTCCAGAGAGTAATGAATTTCGGATTTTTGTGGAACTTACCGCCATGTCATGAATATCTTGCTCCGGAATTTCTTCAACCTGATATCCGTAGGCAGGCCCAAGTTTCTGAAGATATTCTAAACCACCTTCACGGTCTTTACCAAAGCGATGGTCATAACCCATTACAATTTGAGAGGTTCCTATTTTATCAACAAGAATGTTTTTGATATATTCTTGTGGAGAAAGATTTGAGAAATCTCGTGTAAAGGGAGTGATTAATAGATGATCAATGCCCAACTTTTCAAGCAGTTCGGCTTTCTCCTTCATCGTGGTTATCAACTTGATATTGACATCCTCAGGATGCAAGATCATCCGTGGGTGCGGGAAAAAAGTTAATATTACCGTTTCACCACCTGTTTGCCTGGCAACTTCCTGTAATCGAGCAATGATTTTTTGATGACCAATATGAACGCCGTCAAATGTGCCAATGGTAACAACGGCATTTTCTAACTTGTGGAATTCGTCAATGTGATTGTATATTTTCATGTATGCAGAAAGCGCACAAAATTACTTTAAATCGCCAGTTTCTTTCAAATCCCTGATATGTTGAACAAGATCGGCCACTTCAAAAGCATCTTCTAATTTGAAATCACCATTGCGTGTCCGACATAATTTGGAAAGATAGGCACCATTATCCAAAGAAGAGCCAAAGTCATAAATCAAAGAGCGAATATAAGTGCCCTTGCTGCAAACTACTCTAAAGTCTATTTCTGGTAATTCTATTCGAGTAATTTCAAATTCAGAAATGTTGATTTTTCGACTTTTCAAATCAACCGTTTCGCCTCTTCTTGCTTTCAAATATAAGCGTTCACCATCTACTTTAATGGCAGAGTGTGCTGGTGGGTATTGCTCTATGTCGCCAATAAATTTATTACAGTTCGCCAGAATCTCTTCTGATGTGATATGGCTAATGTCGAAAGTTTCATCAACCTCAGTTTCTTTATCATAAGAAGGCGTAGTTGCACCAAGAATCATGGTTCCGGTGTATTCCTTCTCTTGAACCTGATATTCGTCAATTTTCTTGGTGAATTTACCGGTGCAAATAATAAGTAAACCGGTAGCAAGTGGATCGAGAGTTCCTGCATGTCCGACTTTTAGTTTCAGAGGCTTAAATGTATTTCTGATTTTTCCAACAACATCAAAACTTGTCCATGTTAAAGGTTTGTTTAACAAAAGCATTTCCCCTGTTGCAAAAGAAAATTCTGGAAACCTTTTTTCAGTAATGCTCATCAAATCATACTCAATTCATGTCCTGATAGCAATAAGGCGATTATTATAACTCCAACAACTATTCGGTACCACCCAAAAATTACGAAACCCCTTTTTTGTAAAAAGGTGATAAAGTATTTAATAGCCAACATGGCAATGATAAAAGCTACGATGTTTCCGATAGCCAATAGCTTTATTTCATCCGAAGTTATTTGATATCCTTCTTTATAAAAGTCGTATAGCTTTTTTGCGGTAGCTCCAAACATCGTCGGCACTGCCAGAAAAAAGGAGAATTCTGCTGCCGCTTTGCGTGTTAATTTTTGAGTCATCCCACCAATAATAGTAGCCGCTGAACGAGATGTGCCAGGAATCATGGAGATACATTGAAACAAACCAATCTTAATTGCGGTGCTATAGCTTATGCTATTGGAATCGTCTATTGTCGGGTTTTTGAACCACTTATCAGTAAATAATAAGATAATGCCACCAGCTAATAATGCAATGGCAACACCCATAGGACTTTCTAACAAGGCATCAATTTTTTTGCTTAGTAATAAACCAAAAATTACAGCAGGTATAAATGCTATGAAAAGCTTGAAGTAAAAATCAAAGCTTTGAAAAAACCTTTTGAAGTAAAGAACAACTACTGATAGTATTGCGCCTAATTGAATAGCAACTATAAATAGTTTTACAAACTGTGTTGATTGCAGACCCATTAATGCGGAGCCTATAATCATATGCCCTGTTGAAGATACAGGTAAAAATTCAGTCAAGCCTTCGATGATAGCTAGAATGATTGATTCAAAAATAGTCATGATGTTTATTTAGTAACTGGCTTTTTCAAAATTGCCCAAAAGCCAATACCAAATCCTATTAAAACTAAAATAGGTGCCAACACAATTTTTTGAAAATTGTAAATATCCGTTTCCCCAATCATTAAAATGAAACCAAATACTACTACAGCAATGCTAAGCAGTAAGATTCTATAATTTGATTTTCCGAATATGAACGGTTGTTCTTTTGCTTCGTTGTTTGTTATGTTTTTATCTACCATTATCTATAAAGTTCGAATATTTTTAATCTTAAAAATTTTGTAACCGCGAAATAAGTACTCAACAATGAAATGAGTATACCAATACCAATTACACCAGCAAACACAATAGCAAACTCTGTCCAGTTTGTTAATATCACTAGTTCAGGAACTTGTCGTTGTGCAAAGTAGAGTGTGACTAGCAATAATATGATGGCAATTAATCCTGCCAAAAGCCCATGGATGACGCCGTAGCTCAAAAATGGCTTACGTATGAAATTCTTGGTAGCACCTACTAGTTGCATACTTTTGATAAGAAAGCGTTGTGAGTAGATAGCTAACCTAATGGTATTATTAATTAAGGCGACTGCTATTATAAGTAAAATCCCAGCAAAAGCTAATAACACTAGTCCTATTACTTTTATATTTTGGTTAACCATGTCTATCAATGATTTTTGATAAACCACCTCTTTTACTAAAGGATTTTTTGTTAATTGGTTCGTAAAATGGGTTATGCTTGTATTATTAGCATAGTCTGCTTTCATATACACATCAATGGATGATAGGAGCGGATTGTACCCTAAAAATTCAACAAAATCTTCACCTAAATCTTTGGTTAAGTTGCGTGCAGCAATTTCCTTACTTACATATTGAGTTTTCAATACGTACGGACTGGCTTCAATTTGCCTGTTTAAGGCAAAAACATCCACATCTTTAGCACCATCGTTAACAATGATATTTAGTACGATGTTTTCTTTAACGTAATTGGAAAGATTTTTAGCATGAACCAAAATTAAACCAAGTAAACCGGTCATTAACAATACCAGTGAAATACTAATTACAGTTGAAATGTAAATGGTTTTTGTTTTACTGGATGATGCACTTCCTTCAAATTCTTCCATAGTGTTAAATATTATGCGAAAATAAAGATTTCGATACCAAATCGGCTTTATATTTTTAATATATAACATATTTTAACACAACATTTTTTTTAAAGCAAAATCCTTGTTAAGTTTGTACTTGTTACTAAACTTTTTTTAAGTAAAAGACAAACCATTACCAATGATGCAACGTATACTCATGCACTATTGTTCTAAGTACGAATTTGTAGCCCCTTCAAAATTAATTTACTAATCATTAAATGATCATACTATGAGTGAACCGATTATTGGTGTTAATATCGAGGATAACCATATTTCTGTAGGCTTGGTTGATATTGAAACCAGAAAAGTACTTAGAAACACGGTACAACGTAAACGGGTTGATCCAACAGGATCAGCAGACCAAATAATTACTAACTGGAGTAAAGTATTAAGAGATGTTGCGGGTAACAGCAAAAAAATTGGAATTGGCTTACCGGGTGAATGCGATTACGAATCTGGTATCCTGTTATTAAATGAGCCCGGCAGGTATCATAGTTTGTACAAAAGCAATCTAAAGAACATTTTTTCAACAGCTCTTGGCACAACACCAAGTGATGTAAAAATAATAAATGATGCTGCTTGCTTTTTACAAGGTGAAGTTTTTGCTGGGGCAGGAAGAGGGTTCAAAAGATCATTAGGTGTTACTCTTGGAGTAGGATTAGGTAGCGCCAAGTACAATAATGGGGTTGTGGAAGATGCAGATTTGCATGATGCACCTTTATTTGATGGTATTGCAGAAGATTATATATCAATAAGATGGTTGTTAAGCCGTTTTAAAGATTTAACTGGGATAGATGCGAAAGACCTTTCTGAATTAAAGCAACATGCTGCTACAAATAATTATGTAGCCCAAGTATTTGACGAATTTTCTACTAGTATTTCTCAATTCCTGACCACTTTTATTCGTCAGAACAATCCAGAAGTAGTCGTTATAGGTGGCTTTATGGAAACATACAACCGATTCTTTTTCGATAATTTAACTCGTAAAATTGCTGCTCAGGGAATTAAAACACCTATCCTAAGAGCTATTTTAGGTGAACAAGCAAGCATAATGGGTGCTGCTTCTGCATGGTATGATGCCTCACCAATTCACGCATAAGGTTTAAAATACCATATAAGCATAAATCAGGTTTTCATATATTATATGAGAACCTGATTTTTTTGTTTATTCACTTTTCGGAATTTTTCTTGCGTTAAGGATTGAAATGGAAATCCTTTTTGTTTTCTCCAAACAAAAAGATTGGAATGAAAAGCCTGCCCGAACGCCAAAAACATCTTAAGATAAACTTTCCTGCCACTAAATGAGTCAATAAATAAATGAATTTTTGTGTGAGGGGATTTTCTTATTTTCGCGTTTCTTATATAAACGCTATTCATGGATTATCAGTTTAGAGATCTCGAAAACAAGTGGCAAAAGTTTTGGGCCGAAAATCAAACATTTAAAGTAGAAAATAATTCACCAAAACCTAAATACTATGTGCTTGATATGTTCCCATACCCTTCAGGTGCGGGTTTACATGTTGGGCATCCACTGGGTTACATTGCATCTGATATTTTTTCACGCTATAAAAGGTTAAAAGGCTTTAATGTTTTGCATCCAATGGGATATGATTCTTTCGGTCTGCCGGCAGAACAATACGCCATACAAACTGGTCAGCACCCTGCTATAACTACCGAAACTAATATTAATCGTTATCGGGAACAACTTGATAATATTGGTTTTTCTTTCGATTGGAGCAGGGAAGTACGTACTAGTGATCCTTCTTATTATAAGTGGTCACAGTGGATATTCATGCAATTATTTAATTCGTGGTATAATGTGGTTTCTGATAAGGCGGAACCCATCGAAGAGCTGGTTAGGAAGTTTGAAGAGAGTGGCAGCGCTAATATTAAAGCTGTTGCCGATGATGATATTTCTGTTTTCAGTGCGGAAGAATGGAAGCAAAAAACAGATGAGGATAAACAACGGGAGCTGTTAAAATACCGGTTGACTTATTTGAGAGAAAGTACTGTTAATTGGTGCCCTGCGTTAGGAACGGTGCTAGCGAATGATGAGGTTAAAGATGGCGTTTCTGAACGTGGCGGTTATCCAGTTGAGCAAAAAAAGATGATGCAATGGAGCATGCGCATTACGGCCTATGCAGATCGTCTTTTGAAAGGCTTGGATACCATCGATTGGCCTGAGCCCCTTAAAGAAATGCAGCGGAATTGGATTGGGAAGAGTATTGGAGCTTTGATTAAGTTCCAAGTTGAAAGTTCAAACTTGAAGGTTAAAGGTGAAATAGCTCACAACCTACAACCCACAACTCACAACACTATAGAAGTTTTCACAACCCGTGTTGATACCATTTTTGGCGTTAGCTTTTTGGTCATAGCGCCAGAACATGAATTGGTGAAGGTGTTAACCACTGATGAGCAGCAGGACGATATTAACAACTACATCTCGTTAACTAAAAAGAAATCAGAGCTTGACCGTATGGCTGATACCAAAACAGTATCGGGAGCGTTTACAGGCAGCTATGCAATAAATCCGCTTAATGGAGCAAAAATACCGGTTTGGATAGCAGACTACGTACTTGCGGGTTATGGCACAGGAGCAGTCATGGCGGTTCCATCGGGTGATCAGAGAGATTATTTATTCGCTCAACATTTCAATTTGCCGATAATTCAAATTTTGGATTCTCAAAACATTGAGAAGGAAGCTGATCCTACAAAGGAAGGTAAATACGTTAATTCAGATTTTATAAACGGTTTGAGTTATGCTGAGGCGGTGCCTTCGGTGATTCAAAAACTAGAAGAATTGGAAGCTGGAAAAGCCAAAGTGAACTTCCGTATTCGGGACGCAATTTTCGGCAGGCAACGTTATTGGGGCGAACCGGTTCCTGTATATTTCAAAGACAATTTACCGCATTTAATTGATGAAAGTGATTTGCCTTTGGTTTTGCCTGAAGTAGATAAGTATTTACCAACTGAGAGTGGAGAGCCACCATTGGGAAGAGCAGAAGGGTGGCATTATTCGAAAGTTTCCCCGTCAGGAGAAAGTTTCGTTGGTTCTTACGAATTAAGCACCATGCCTGGCTGGGCTGGTTCTAGTTGGTATTGGTTCCGTTATATGGATGCGCAGAATGATAGCGCTTTCGCGGATAAAAAAGCCATCGAATACTGGAAAGACGTTGATTTATATATTGGTGGTTCTGAACATGCTACCGGGCACTTACTTTATAGTCGTTTCTGGAACAAGGCGTTAAAAGATTTGGGTTATGTGATAGAGGAAGAGCCTTTTAAGAAGCTGATTAATCAAGGTATGATACAAGGAAGGTCGAACTTTATGTATCGTTTAATAGATGAAGAAGGAAAAGGAACGAACACTTTTGTTTCCTATGGTTTAAAAGATCAGTACAAAACTACAGCGTTGCATGTAGATGTAAACATTGTTGAGAATGATATTTTGAATCTTGATAAGTTTAAAGAGTCTCGTGAGGAGTACGCAAACGCTGAATTTATACTGGAAAGCGGGAAATACATTTGCGGACATGAAGTTGAGAAGATGTCGAAGTCGAAATTCAACGTAGTTAATCCGGACGATATTATTGAACGCTATGGGGCTGATACCTTACGTTTGTATGAAATGTTTTTGGGCCCGTTAGAGCAAAGTAAACCCTGGAATACCAACGGAATTGAAGGTGTTTTCAAGTTTTTACGTAAGTTTTGGAAATTGTTTCATGATGACCAGTTTAACTTTATAGTTTCTAACGATGAACCATCAAAAGCGGAATACAAGGCATTGCATAAAATAATCCGTAAAGTAGAAGAGGATATTGAACGATTCTCATTCAATACTTCTGTTTCGAGCTTCATGATTTGTGTGAACGAATTAACCGACCTTAAGTCCAACAAACGCATCATATTGCAGGATTTGGTTAAAGTTTTAAATCCATATGCGCCACATATTACGGAAGAACTTTGGGCTTTATTAGGTAATGAGCCTGGGACATTAACCTATGCTGACTTTCCTAAATTTAACCCAGATTATCTGGTCGAAAATGAGTTTGCTTATCCGGTTTCAATCAACGGAAAAACCAAGATGAATTTAAATATTTCCTTAGCATTAGATAATAAAGAAGTAGAGAAATTGGTGTTGGAAAATTCAGATGTTCAACGATATCTGGACGGTAAAGCGGTTAAAAAGATGATTTATGTAAAGGGGAAAATTGTAAACATTGTTGTTTAAACGTGTTTTTAAAGATTATTAAGGGGCTTTCATGCCCCTTTTTTTATGACTATAAACTTATAAGTAACTCAGTTGTTACGGCCTGCACCAAGTTGAGGTGTAACATTCAATAAAGATTTGCGACTAATTTAGAAACGATTACATGAAACAAAAACTTTTACTTTTTGCCTTTATATTTAACATTGCCACTGCCTTTGCACAAATACCTGGTGGAGGTGCTCCCTCCATTACTGGGAAGATTTCGGGCACAATCATAGATTCAATTACTAAAAATCCGGTTGATTATGCAACCATAGCTGTAAGTAGAAGTGGATCTGCGAAATCAACCAATGGTTCATTAACTGATGAAAAAGGATCTTTTAAGGTTGTAAATATTGTTCCCGGATCATACCGGGTCACTATTGCTTTTTTAGGATATCAAACCAAGGTTATAGATCCCGTAAAAACGACACCAGAAAAACCAGATATCAATTTAGGGAAGATCATTTTATCGCCAAATCAGAAAACCTTAAACGAAGTGGTAGTAACAGGCCAAGCTGCGGTTATCGAAAATAAGGTTGATAAAATCGTTTACAATGCTGAACGAGATGTAACTGTTTCTGGTGGTAATGCGACGGATGTGTTACGTAAAGTTCCTTTGTTATCAGTTGATATTGATGGAAATGTTGCTCTTCGTGGCAGTCAAAATGTAAAAGTTTTAATTAACGGAAAACCATCCGGTTCAATGGCTAGCAACATGGCTGATGCATTGAAAATGATTCCAGCAGATCAGATAAAGAACGTAGAAGTGATAACCAGTCCATCTGCAAAATATGATGCAGAGGGTACTTCTGGAATCATTAATATCATTACAAAAAAGAAAAATGTTGAAGGAGTAAGCGGCTCGATTAGTGGGGGAGTAGGTACTCGCCAAAATAACGGAAACGCAAATGTAAACATCAAAAAAGGCCGTTTAGGCTTAACGGGGAATATCGGAGGAAATGGTTCTTGGCCTCAAACAAGTAATATTAGTTTCTCTCAATTTAACCCAGCAAATCAGCCTATTTCTAATCAAAAAAGTTCAAGCAGAACAAGCCGTTTAGGTTTTAGAGGTTCTGTAGGTGTTGATTATGATATCAATAGTTACAATTCTATTAACTCAACTTTAAGCTTTAATCGATTTGGAAATACAGTTGCCGGGGATGTTTTTACAAACCGTTTTTTTAATAATGTTGCAAGCACAGTAAATAGCACTACCAGCCGAGAATTTAAAGTGCCTGGTATTGACTGGAGTACCGACTATACTAAAAAGTTTAAAAAAGAGGGTGAAGAACTCTCCTTCGCTGCACAGTTATCTTACGGAAAAACATTTCAGGATTATACAACCGTATATACCAGCGGTCCTAATCCGAACGAAATAGGGGATAACAATGCCAAAAATCAAGAAATAACGCTTCAAGCTGATTATATATATCCCTTTAAGAAGATCACATTAGAAGCAGGTGCAAAAACAATTATACGGGATATTACTAGTGATACCCGGGTAGATACAGCTGAAAATGATGTTTATTCATTAAATACATTCAGATCAAATTTATTTGATTATAGCCAGAACGTAGTTGCAGGTTATTCTACTTTAGGTTTTACCCTTGCTAAAAAATACAATTTCAAAGTAGGCGGACGGACTGAATACACTAAAATATCTGGCAGTTCTACTTCAGCAAACCCGTTTGATAACGATTATTTCACCATCGTGCCAAGTGCAACCATCTCAAGAACTTTTAAGAATTCCCAAACTTTAAAAATCAGTTACAATAAAAGGATATCCAGACCGAGTATGTTCTTTTTGAATCCGTTCAGAAATGCCAGTGATCCGCTAAATCAGTCAGAAGGAAATCCTAAACTATCACCAGAAGTTTCTAATAACATAGAGTTTGGTTATTCTACGTTTGTAAAAACTACTGTTATCAATGCCTCCATATTTTATAGACATACCAATAACCTGATTGAGAGCTTTGTAACAAAAGGAAAGGACTTGCAAACTGATAGTACAGTTAACATTCAAACGTTCAGAAACATTGGTTCTAATAATTCATTAGGAATGAGCTTGTTTGGATCGGTAAACCCAATTCCAAAACTAACATTACGTGGAAACTTAAATCTTTCCACCTATGACGTAAATGTTCTCTCTGCAAATGCTTTAGGAGTTATAGGCACTGGTAAAACGTTTTTATTATACAATGCATTTTTAAGCGGAAGTATGACATTTAAGTACGGTATTATTGCAGAGACTTTCGCAATCTTAAACTCTCCACGAAGAACTTCCCAAGGTGAAAGTGCTTCTTTCAATATGTGGAATATTGGCTTTAAAAAGCAAATACTTAAGAAAAAGGGAAGCATTGGCTTAAATATCATTGATCCATTTAACGAACGTAAAAATTTTCGGTCAAACCTTACTACTCCAGATTATACGCAAGCCTCCAATTTTTCGGTGCCATTCAGATCAGTTGGTGTAAACTTTAGCTGGCAGTTTGGTAAAATGAATTTCAATCCGCAACAGCAACGCAAAAAACGTGGTGTAAGTAACGATGACCTTAAGCAAGGTGAACAAACTGGCGGAGGAAATTAGAAATAAAATGAAATGGTGGCTGGTTAAAATTTAGCCACCATTTCATTTTAATCACCCTTTTTTACCATTTTTAAGGTCAGCAAATTTTGGGCGTTGGTACTTATTCCCGTTATATTATTCTGATATAAATTGATCAGCTGGTCATAAAATAAAATGACCATTGGCGCTTCCTCTAATACCAATTGATCCATTTTACGATACATTTTGAACCTTTTTTCATTGTCGGTTTCAAAGAAAACAGCCTCGTAAAGCTTATCAAATTCTTTATTATTAAAGCTGGTGTAATTCGGGCCAACTGGAACATAATTTTTTGAGTAAAAAACAGATAAATAATTCTCTGCATCCGGATAGTCTGCAATCCAGGATCCGCGAAAAAAGTTTACCCCATTTTTTGCAATTAATTCACGTAAACTACTTCCTTGGTTAGTTTCAACCTGGCATTTTATGCCGGCAATATTTAATTCTCCTTGTACAAACTCAATTAAATCTTTATAACTGGTAATAGTTTGTAAGGTAATTTCTGGTAAATTCTTTCCATTCGGGAAGCCTGCCTCAGCTAATAATTGGCGTGCTTTCGCCGGATTGTACTCATAACCTTTCACTTCAGTCATATCAAAACCAGGCATACCTTTCGGGATAAAACCCGCATGGCCAGGTGTGCCGATACCATTTCTTAAATACTTTACCATTTTTTTACGGTCGATGGCATAATTGATTGCTTGCCGTACTTTTTTATATTTAAGCGGAGATGATTTTACAATCGCCATATTACTATCCACCAAAATTCCAAGATATTCGGTATTCAAATACGGACCTGTAATGAGTTTAAATTTATTGCGATATTTTGAAGTAATTTTTCCAGATTTAGTTAATATATCATCGCGGTAGCTGCCATCAATACTATTGAAGAAATCAAGATTTTTTTTAATAAAATCCATAAAAGCAGTTTGCTTATCAGGGATGAAGGTAGCTTTAACCGCGTCTAAGTAAGGCAAACGATGACCATTTTCAAACTCCCAATACTTCTCATTTTTAAGTAGCACTAAAATTTCGCCCTCTTTCCAATATTTAAATTTAAATGGTCCCGTGCCAATTGGGTGACTTCTAAAATCTTTACCATAATGTTCTGAAATTTCATGTGGAATTACCGAACAGTACTGCGCTGTGATCATACTCAAAAATGGAGTAAATGGCCGTTTTAATGAGACAATAAACGTACTGTCGTTTGGAGCAGTAAATCCATGGTGAGTATTTACCTTATCATTAAAAATCCATGCTCCAGAGGAGGCGACTTTCGGATCTAAAATTCTGTTGAAACTGTAAACAAAATCACTGGCGACCACTTTTCTTCCCTTACCATTTTTAAAAAGTGGATCATCATGAAAATAAACATCATTCCGAAGATGGAAAGTGTATATTTTTCCTCCCTGAGATATCTCCCAGCGTTTAGCAATACCAGGTTGTATTTGTAAACTTTCATCTACCTGAACCAAACCATTAAAAAGTTGGTTAATCATCCATAATGCATACTGATTTCTTGCAAAAGCAGGATCTAGCGTCGTTAATCCTTGATCTAAATTTAAATTAAAAACTTTTTTGTCACTTTTCTTAGATGAATTATTACAAGCAAAGAAAATCGTTGTCAACACAGTAGCGACTATGATTTTATATATAAAAAAGTGTTTATTGGAATTGCCCATTTTCTTTATTCGCCATTTACCCTATTCCTTCCATGGGAAGCAAACATTTGTACATTTGTACAAATTAATGATTAATGACGGACAAAAGAATCATATCACTGTCACCTGCTGCTACGGAAATCATTTGTGCTTTAGGATTAGAGAAACAGTTAGTTGGTCGATCGCAAGAATGCGGTTACCTGGAGAAAATTAAAGATTTGCCGGTTTTCGCTTCAATTGAGTTGGATGTAGATCTCATTCATCAATTAGCCCCAGATGTCGTGTTTGTTGATGACCACTATATAAATGCTGTAAAAGAGGTAAACCTAAATGCCATTAGTTTGAACTTTGCCACTTTAAGCGACGTGTTTACCAGTATTTCTGCGATAGGCGAAGCGCTAAATGCAAATGAGAAGGTAGAAGAATTAATTGAAAATTTAAGAGAGCGTGTAGATATTGTCTTACACAAACTCAAATTCTCAGAAATTAAACCGAAAACAGCATGCATTACTCAGCTTTCACCATTAGTGATTGGTGAAAATCTAATGTCTGACATGATCTCAATTGCTGGAGGCTCCACACTTTCAATAAGTAATATTGGATCGACAGGAGTTAATTTGGAGGAATTTAAATTAGAAGATCCTCAAATTATTATAATCATGCCCGAAAATTACACTATTCAGCGCACTTTGCAGGAAATTAACTTACTACTTAATGTACCGGGTTGGAGCGATTTATCAGCAGTTAAAAATAACCAGGTTTATATTGCTGATGGACAAAATTACTTTGCTTCGCAAGGGATTAAAGTAATTGATCGCATGGAGATTTTAGCAGAAATTATTCACCCAAAGCAGTTTGTATTTGGTTTTGAAGGCAATGGTTGGAATAAATTTAACATTTAAATAGAGTCAAGCTCACAAACTAGAATGTGCCTGACTTTATTTTAAAGATTAGGTTAATATAGGTTCTCGGTCTTCAAAAGATCAATTTCTTGTGGTAAAATATCAGCAATTGAATATTGTTGATAATTACTAATTGTCATTTCGTCTAAAATGTCCACCAAGTTTTTGTAATTCGATTTATCACTGGGTTTAATAAGAATAATCAAATCCTTTTTAGTCAACGCTACAACTTTTTTCGATTGCGAATTTAAGATTGCTCTTATTCCATTTTTCGAGTAAGATGTTTTTGTTGGCTTTTCGAACGGAGCATCGAGCGTTCCGCGATACCATATTACTTGGTTGTTACTACCCAAGCATATCGTTAAACTTCTATTGTCTGCAACGGTGCCGATTTCTTCTCCTACCGGCATGTTTACAACCATAGCCTTTGGTTTAGCTAATGATGTTGTTAACATAAAGAAAGTGATTAATAGGAAAGCCAGATCAACCATGGCAGTAAGATCAACACCTACTATCATTTTCTTACTTCTAATTTTTTTGCCGTTTTGGCTGCTTTCGGAGGTGTTTAATTGTGCCATGATCTAGATGATTAAAGTTTATATCATCATGATGAAGATTTTGGCAACTTTCCATACTGTTATTGAAACTATGTTATAACGGTACTTAAATCAGAGGTGTGATTAGAACTCAAAGGATATTCTAGCAATGGGGCTTATAAGATTTGCTAGGTTTTGCATTAGGGATTTATGCCGGCAGGTCGGAAAGTTTAATTAGGGACAATTGCTTTGGTGCTAAATTTAAAAAGTTGACCTCAGGATTGACGTGAAAGTCCTTATTGCACCCTCGGCAAAAAGATTGCAATAAAAAGCTCACTCGAACGCCCAAAATCAATAAATTCTTACCTTCTTAAAACAACAAAAACTGGTCAATTTGTTGGTTTACAAACCTTACAGTGTCGTCTTTAAATAAGTTTCCGTTCTCATCAAACTCTTTATCAATAGATGCAATGTGTATCCGTAAAGGCAATACATGCATATTTACATAATGACAAATACCGGTAAAGTGATCCACTCCCCTCACATTTCCATACTTTCCAGTTGACAAACCTACCAAAGCAGATTTCTTACTAAAAAAGCTTTCTGGAAATTTGCAGGCATCAATAAAGGTCTTTAACACTCCAGGATAGCCACCATTATATTCAGGAATGATAAAAAGGAATTTACTGGAAGCGGTAACTTTCTCTTGAATAATTTTAAATGCTTCGCTTCGTTTACCATATAAATCAGTACTTATTAACGTATCAGGAAGGTCAGTTAGTGATAGAATTTCTGAAATATGACCTTTAAGAGCAAGTTGTTTTTGATAGTATTTTGATAGTTTTAAAGTATTGCTTCCGCTCCGATTAGTGCCTGATATAATTGTTGTCATTTGTGGATAATATGTGCAAAACGTAAAGCCGTCTGGCAGATTAAGTTGTTTTAAGTTTGTATCTTGGTCGGTTATTAAGAAAGGCCTTAGATCGGATCAAAAGTAGTGTTTTATAGCATTTAGATCTGGTTTTTTCAATTAATTGGCCATCATCACATTGTAAAAATAATCGTTTAGAATGAGTAAAATCATCGCATTAGCTAACCAGAAAGGTGGAGTTGGGAAAACTACATCATCCATTAATCTGGCAGCAAGTTTAGCCGTACTTGAATATCGTACCCTTCTTGTAGATGCAGATCCGCAGGCCAATTCTACCTCAGGTATCGGATTCGATCCTCGAACTATCAAAGCCAGCATTTATGAGTGTATTATAAATGATATCCATCCAAAGGATGCTATACAAAAAACACATACTCCAAATTTAGATTTACTTCCGGCACACATCGATTTAGTTGGTGCGGAAATAGAGATGATTAATTTGAATGAGCGTGAGTTTAAAATGAAAGCTGTTCTTAATAAAATCAGGGATGATTATGATTTTATTATCATTGATTGTTCGCCTTCATTAGGTTTAATAACCATTAACGCTTTATCTGCAGCGGATTCTGTAATTATACCGGTACAATGCGAATATTTTGCGTTAGAAGGTTTAGGTAAGTTATTAAACACGATAAAAATTGTTCAAAGCCGTTTAAATACCGATTTAGAAATTGAAGGTATTCTTTTAACAATGTATGATGTTCGTTTACGTTTATCAAATCAGGTAGTTGAAGAAGTAAAAACTCATTTTCAGGATTTGGTTTTTGATACAATTATACAACGTAATACCCGTTTGAGTGAAGCACCTAGCTATGGTGTGTCGGTTATTATGCATGATGCTAGTTGCAAGGGCGCAATAAATTACCTCAATTTGGCGAGAGAAATAATTCGTAAAAACGGATTGACTTTAGTTGAAGAAACTAGTACTCAAGCGAAAGTTTAAAAGAATGACGCATCAGAAAAAAACAGGATTAGGGAGAGGGTTGAGTGCATTATTGAATGATACGGAGACTGTTCAGCCCGCTAAGCCGAACCAACAAAATATGGTTGGAGATAATTCTTCATCTCCCGGTACCATTAGCCACGTAAAAATAAGTCATGTTGAAGTTAATCCCTTTCAGCCGCGTACGGACTTTAATCAGGATGCTTTACGGGATCTATCAGATTCTATTAAACTTCAAGGGCTAATACAACCCATAACGGTTCGCAAATTAAACCATAATAGCTATCAGCTAATTTCTGGAGAGCGACGCTTAAGAGCTTCCAAACTAGCAGGTTTAATTGAAATACCCGCTTACATTCGTACCGCTAATGACCAGCAGATGCTGGAAATGGCGCTTATTGAAAATATCCAACGAGAAAATTTAAATGCTATTGAGGTTGCTTTGAGTTTTCAGCGAATGATTGAAGAATGTAGCTTAAAGCAAGAAGAATTGGGCGAACGGGTGAGTAAAAACCGTTCTACTGTTACAAACTATTTGCGTTTGCTTAAATTACCTCCTCAAATCCAGGCTTCAATTCGTGATAATGAAATATCAATGGGGCATGCTAAAGCATTAATCTCCGTTGAAGATATTGATAAGCAACTTTACATTCATAATGAGATTTTAAGCAATCACTTATCTGTACGTAAAGTTGAAGAGTTAGTGCGTGAAATTCAACAAGGCGGATTAAAGAAAAAAGTAGGTACTAAACCTCCGGTTATTTCATTCCAGTACCAAAAAATTCAAGATGATCTAGCTTCGAAATTTGGCACTAAAGTAAAACTCAAAGTACAAGATAAAGGTACAGGTGCTATTGAGATACCCTTTTTGTCTGAAGACGATCTTAACAGGATTTTAGAAATGCTCGACTGGTAATGTATACTAAAGCAACGTTTATACTGATTCTGACTTTATTACTAGTAAGTGTTAAAATTTCTGCGCAAACACGCGATACACTTATTAAGATAGGGAATGATACAGCTAAAAACTCTCCTAAAGTAAAGCCAAAAGTGGGGCCTATAAAAGATGCTGCCAGACTGGAATTAGAAGCTAAACCTAGACGAGGAGCTCTTCAATCTGCCATTTTACCTGGCCTGGGGAATTATAAGAATAAAAGCTTTGCGTGGTATTTAAAGGTGCCTGCAATTTATGCTGGCTTAATAATCTTTACAGATCAGTTCATCTACAATAAAAATAAATATAAGTTTATACTACAACAGGCAAAGTACAAACAAGAAAATACTGAGGCTTCCATTGCAGCTATGGACCCCCGATATAGAAATATAGAACTGTCTGTATTGACTGATGCAAAAGATTTATTCCGCCGAAACCGGGATCTGTGTGTTTTAGGAGGGTTGGCAGTGTATGGGATCAATATTATAGATGCATATGTTGCCGGAAAATTTTTAAGGTATGATATTACTCCCGAACTTTCATTAAGAGTCAATCCTTCCTTACAAGGTCAGTACCAGGTATCAAGTGGCAGCGCATTACCTGCGCCTGCTTTAAAGATCTCCTTATCTTTTAAGTAAAAAATAATCAAATTAGTGCTTTTGGAATTTATTCTATTAATACTTTATAAATACTAGTCAATTATTAACGTTGCCGGAAAGGCATTAAATACCTTTGTTACCATGAATATAGCCTTATTAGGTTACGGAAAAATGGGCCGAATTATTGAAAAACTTGCAACAGAGCGAGGTCATACTATTGTTCTGAAAATTGATGCTTTTAATACCGAAGAGTTGACTTCTGAAAATTTAAAAGCAGCAGATGTAGCAATTGACTTTAGTCAGCCCGATTCTGTATTAAGCAATATAAATGCATGTTTTGAAGCCAATGTTCCAATCGTTGTAGGTACTACCGGCTGGTACGGTCATTTACAGAATGTCAAAAATCAATGCTTATCGGGTAACAATTCTTTGCTATACGCTTCTAATTTTAGCATTGGAGTAAATGTGTTCTTCTTTGTAAACAAGGTTTTATCTAAAATCATGAACCGTTACCCTCAATATGAAGTTCAGGTAGAAGAGATTCATCATGTTCATAAGCTCGATTCTCCAAGTGGTACCGCAATGACCATTGCAGAAGGAATTATTGATAATCTGAGCCGCAAAAAGGAATGGGTAAATGAATTAGTAGGTAAAGCTGACGAAAATATAGTAGCGAAGCCTGACCAATTGCTAATAGAATCACATCGTATAGAAGAAGTGCCAGGAACTCACACAGTTATTTACAGTTCTGAAATTGATGAAATTGAATTTAAACATACGGCCCACAGCAGAGCTGGCTTTGCTTTAGGCGCAGTCTTATCTGCCGAGTGGTTACATACAAAAAAGGGGTTTTTCACTATCGACGATATGTTCGATTTTTCAATCTAAAGAATATTAAATTTTATGAGTTATAAATTTTGGCAGAAGAAATCGCCAGGCACTGAAACAAAAGTGAGAAAAAGTGCTTCAAGAGAATGGCTTGATGCAATAGTATTTGCCGTGGTAGCTGCCACACTTATTCGAGGATTATTTATAGAAGCATACGTTATTCCTTCCGGGTCAATGGAGAAAACTCTTCTTGTAGGTGATTTCTTGTTTGTAAGTAAGGTAAATTATGGCGCTCGTACGCCAATAACCCCTGTTGCTTTTCCCTTTGCGCATCATACCATGCCTATCACAGGCACAAAAGCGTATTGGGATGGCATTCAATGGGACTATCATCGTTTACCTGGTTTAAGTGAGGTGAAAAAACAAGATGTAGTTGTTTTTAATTATCCGATGGATGCAGATGCGCCGTTAAATCGTCCGGTTGATAAACGCGAAAACTACATCAAGAGATGTCAAGCTGTTGCAGGTGATACTTTACGTGTTATTAACGGACAAGTATACATCAATGGAAAAGCTGCAGAAAATCCGCAATTTGGTCAAGGTGAGTACTATGTAAAAACAGACGGTACTGATTTGAATATAGAATCGGTGAAAGAAATGCATATTGAACTATCAGGTTCTGATAGAGGCGAGCCAAATGAAGCGATTTTTACGATGACAAGAGAACAGGCGGAAATTATTCGGAAATGGCCTATTGTCAAGTCTGTTACTCCACGATTTGCGCCTTTAAATGCTTACGATCCAAGTATTTTCCCGCACGATCCTAATTTTAAATGGAATGTGGATAATGTGGGACCAATTATAATGCCTAAAAAAGATTGGACCGTCAAGTTAGATAAGTCTAATTACCCTTTGTATGAGCGTGCAATTTCAGTCTATGAAGGCAACAAAATCCAAAAACAGGGAAATCAAATTTTTATAAACGGTAAGCAAACCGATTCCTATACATTCAAATTAAACTATTATTGGATGATGGGTGATAATCGTCATAACTCTGCCGATTCGCGTTATTGGGGCTTCGTTCCTGAAGATCACATAGTTGGCAAAGCTCTTTTCGTTTGGATGAGTTACGATACCGAAGGCACTTTATTTAACAAAATTCGTTGGAGCCGGTTATTAAGAGGAATACATTAATATTCGAAGCTCATGAAATCCGAGTTCGAATGATATGTGTAAAATAATAGTTTGGGCGTTCGAGTCGGGCTTTCCGTTGCAATCTTTTTGCGAAGGGTGCAAAAAGGATTTTCACTGCAATCCCTAACGCAAAATCTAGCAATTTCAACAGACTTTGTTATAACGTTTTTCAGTTCTGATCACAAATAATCTGACAAGGGTTGTAAAATAAACAAACAAGCCAATGAAATAATTTCATTGGCTTGTTTGTTTTAGTTTTACTTGGCAAAGTTTATTCAACTAACCCTTTCCTTGTACGTTTGGATTTTGTTTTCCTTTATTTACATTTCCTTGCTTGTTGTCAGTTTGATTAGCATACTGACCACCGCTATTTGAAATGCCTCGTTGCTTTAAATCTTCTTTTGTAGACTTAAAGTTTCTATCAGAAGTGCTTCCACCTTGATTTTCGGGATTTTGTTGATTTTTATTTTTCATGATACCAGTTGATTAATTTTAAAAGCAATTAATTAATCAGTGCCATTAGTGTACCACAAATTATTAGCTAATATTCTAAGCTTTTTAATCCTAACATCTCCGCTAAAACATTCAGATCTTTTACAACAACATCAATGATCGGAATTCCAGAGACTTTTCGTTCTTGTTCCGCTTCCAGTTCGGGTTCGCCAGGTATAATAACCTTTTGTTCATCCGAGATAGTAGAAGCAGATTTAAATCTCGAAATCCAATTATCCATATGAGATTTGAACTCTTCAATCGGACGAAAACCATCAACTCTCATAGCACCCAGAAAATGACCAATCCCTAAGCCTACAGGATCTGTTGGCGGTTCCAGAAATGCAACAAATGGTGGAACCCAAGGCCCATAGTTTGCACCAGAAAGCACAGCAGATAAAATATCAACGGCTGCACTTAATGCAAATCCTTTATGGCTTCCATGCTCCCTGTCACTACCTAATGGGAGTAATGATCCTCCTTTTTTTAATTCATGCGGATCAAGGGATGATTGTCCATTTCCGTCTTGAATCCATCCGTCTGGAACATCCTTTCCTGAACGTTGTGCTATTTCTAATTTTCCGTTCGCTGCTGCAGAAGTTGCAAGGTCGGCCACTACAGGCGGATACTTTCCGGCTGGAAAAGCATAACACATCGGGTTGGTGCCTAATAAACGTTCATTGCTAAATGTGGGTGCAACTAGCGGACTAGCATTCGTCATGGCGAAGCCAATCATTTCTTGTTCTACAGCCATTAAAGCATGATATCCTGCAATACCAAAATGGTTTGAATTTCTAATTGCAACCCATCCCGATCCATATGTTTTCGCTTTTTCAATCGCTATTTTCATAGCAAAAGGAGCTACAACCAGCCCAAGACCAGCGTCTCCGTCAATGGTTGCAGTGGTGGGAGTTTCATGAACAATTCTGATATTTGGCTTTGGGTTAATCCTGTTTTTCTGCCAAAGACGAACATATCCGCTTAAGCGAGCAACGCCGTGGGAGTCAATTCCTCTTAAATCTGATTTGATTAATACATCAGCGGCAAGCTGAGCATGTTCTTCTGAACAACCCATTTTTAGGAACACGTTTTCTGTAAATGCTCTTAAAGTATTTTCCGGGAAAGTGTAGTAAGTCATATAGTGTTATCGCAACCTTCTTGCAGAATGCTAAATTTAAAAGCTAGTGGCTCGAAGTGTTTAAATAAATCGTTAATAAAGCAGTCACCGCTTTTAACATAAAAAAGTGCAAAGCTTTCGGTACGTTCCTGTAGTCCGCCGTTTGGAAATAGTTTTTTTCTGATGCTCAAAATCAAGGAAATTGCTTCTGCATGATTTTTTTTCTCTGCTTTGATCAACTTTTTTTCTAAACTTCTTAATGCTTTTTCTAGACGTGTTTTAACTGCTTCTGTACTGGGGCCTAAAGTGGGATCTATATTCTTAGCCCTTGTTTGTAATTTACTAAAGATACTTTCAAGCTCTTTCCACTCTTCCTTTAAATTTAAAGTATGTTGTGAATGTGCAAGTATCCATTCTTTTTGAAGCTCTTCTGTGTTTTTAAATAGATCAAAAAATGTCAGCTCTAGGCGGTTAAGCTTCTTGTCAAGAGTTTCATCAACAATCAAGGCTGAATTTCGTGGAACTAGTATAGGGAAGTTGATTTTGTAAAAATCAAAGTTTTGTTTCAGTTGAAGCCAGTAAACGATTTCTGCACCTCCGCCAATGTAAGCGATGTTAGGTAAAATAATTTCCTGATAAAGCGGCCTCATAACCACGTTGGGGCTAAATCGCTCCGGATGGTTTTCAATTTCCGTTGTGAGCTCTGCTTCTGAAAAGGAAATTTCTGAGTTTAAGACATGGTAATTACCATCGTCCAAAACAATACGTTCCCTAAAGTCATCGAGTAAGTAAAAGAAATTTATTTCTCTTGGATTTACCTGCGTTTCTACATCGATAGCTTTAAGTTTTGAATCTGTATCTGAAATATTTTTAAAACTATGTTGATGAATGATGTCATCCTTGATAACCGAAGTAAACTGTTTTTTTAAGTCTATATGATCGGCATCAACTATCACTAAACCATATTTTTGAAAAAGGGCATTTACTAAAAGGCGAGTAGCATCAGCTAGAGATTCTGTTTTAGTATACGCAGCCTCTATAAGTTTTGTGAGCTCTAATGCCTTATCTGATCCTCCAAGAACACCGGTGAACTCACGAATACAGTTTAGTATATTGTCGAGTTTAAGTCTGCCGGTTGCACCTTTTGCTGGATAGTTCCAGACAACTTTTTTACCACTTATATAAGTATGATTTATTTCATCAAAATCATGGTCCTCAGTCGCCATCCAATAGATTGGAACAAAATTTTTGTCAGGGAACTTTATTTTAAGATCAGAAGCTAACTTAATAGCGGTAACTATTTTGAAAACAAAATATAGTGGGCCAGTAAAAATATTCAATTGGTGCCCCGTAGTAACAGTATAAGTGTTTTCCTGGGCAAGAGTGTTAATATTTTCGTTTACTGCTTGTAGAGAAGTTTGATCAAAAGAACTTGCTGCACTTGGCTTCGAATATTGCTCCTTCAGTACTTTAACGAGGGTTAATCTGTCAGCAATCGGCTTATAAGTTTCTAAGAGTTCTTTAAAACCATTGAATGTTGGTTGATAGGAAATGAATGAACTTAATTGCGGATCTTTTTCTATATATCTGATTAACGTGGAAGAAAAACAGTTAGTTTCCGAATATTCTAAATAAGTTGCTTTCATTGGGAAACGAAATTAAACCAATTTGTAGAATTCCTTTGAGCCTACCAATTATTTGACAATTCGTCCATATAAATCAAAGTCTTCCGCACGGTCTACTTCAACATTTACAAAAGTTCCAGGAGTAGCGTAATCCAGTTTAGCATCTATAAGTACTTCATTATCCACTTCTGGAGAATCAAATTCAGTTCTTCCTATAAAATAGTCTCCATCCATCTTATCCACTAAAACCTTATAGGTATTGCCAATCTTATTTTGGTTAATGTCGTAGGATATATTTTGTTGTATGTCCATGATTGCTTCTACCCGTTGTTGCTTCACTTCCTCGGTAACATCATCTACTAATACATGAGCATGTGTTTTTTCTTCATGGGAATAGGTGAAACAGCCTAAACGATCAAATTTCGTATCAGCCACCCAATTTTTCATTTCTTCAAAATCAGTTTCCGTTTCGCCTGGATACCCACAAATTAAGGTTGTGCGCAGGGCGATATTGGGTACTTTATCACGAATTTTATTTACCAGATCAATGGTTTTTTGCTTGGTAATGCCCCGACGCATTGATGAAAGCATGTTATCTGTGATGTGTTGCAAAGGCATATCCAGGTAGTTGCAGATGTTAGAACGCTCGTTCATTGCATCCAAAATATCCATTGGGAAGCCAGAAGGATAAGCATATTGGAGTCTGATCCATTCAATGCCATCCACATCAGATAAATTACGAAGGAGATCAGCAAGATTCCGCTTGTTATAAAGGTCTAAACCATAGTAAGTCAAATCTTGTGCAATAAGAATTAGTTCTTTGGTGCCGTTTTTGGCTAAGAATTTAGCTTCCTTCACTAAATCTTCAATTGGCTTAGAAACGTGTTTCCCACGCATCAAAGGTATTGCACAAAAAGAACAAGGTCTATTACAGCCTTCCGCAATTTTAAAATAAGCAAAGTGGGATGGGGTTGTCAGTAACCGTTCGCCAAGCAATTCGTGTTTGTAATCTGCGCCTACGGATTTCAATAATTGCTGAAGATCATTAGTGCCAAAATAGGCATCCACATTCGGTATTTCTGCTTCTAATTCAGGCTTATATCTTTCTGAAAGGCAACCAGTAACAATTACTTTTGATATTTTACCTCTTTCTTTTAGCTCGCTATATTGCAAAATGGTATCAATAGATTCTTGTTTTGCATTGTCTATAAAACCGCAGGTATTGATAACTACAATGTCATTCTTCCCAAACTTTTCCGCTTCATGAACAACCTCCATATTATTGCCACGTAGCTGGCCCATCAATACTTCAGAATCGTGTATGTTTTTTGAGCATCCGAGTGTTATAACATTCACACGAGGCTTAATCAAGGTTTTATCAACTTTTACTTTCATTATATTTTTTTGGGATTTCACCGATAGGGTGATTTCACAGATTTTTATTGGGATTTCACAGATTTAAGGATTCCACGGATTTTTTCGTGACTCTCTTTAATATTAGGACAGGTCAAGATGATCTTTTTGAGACTACATTGAAAATCTTTTTACTTCACAACTTGGATTGCCAAAATTAATAAGTAAACCTGTTTTAGTCTTACTTGCTTTTAAATATGACAATACTTGGCTTTGGAATAGTTTCGGCATAAAACCCGTCACTGATTTTAATTCTACAATTATTTTGTTTTCTATGAATAGATCACATCTAAACTTACCCAGATATTGACTTTTGAAATAAACACTAAATTCCTTTTCTGATTCGAATTCGATCTTTTGGCTTTTTAACTGAAATTCTAAAGCTCTAGCATAAATCTTTTCAATAAAACCCGGGCCTAAGCAATTATGGACTTCAAAACAGCAACCTATAATTTTTTGAGTTAGATCACCATCTTCTAAACTAACCATTGATTCTGTATAAGTTTATCGTCTTCATCTCTGTAATCAATAAATCTGTGAAATCAATTTTATCAGTGTAATCACTCAATAATCACTACTTAAACAAACTATCCACAAACTCCTTTTTATTAAACAATTGCAAATGATCTATTCCTTCACCTACACCAATATATTTAACAGGTATTTTAAACTGATCAGAAATTCCGATTACAACGCCACCCTTTGCAGTGCCGTCTAACTTAGTTAAAGCTAGGGCGTTTACATCTGTTGCCTGTGTAAATTGTTTGCATTGTTCAATGGCGTTTTGACCAGTAGATGCGTCAAGAACTAAAAGTATTTCATGAGGAGCACCTGGAACCACTTTCTGCATTACCTGTTTAATTTTGGTAAGCTCATTCATTAATGCAATTTTGTTGTGTAATCGCCCAGCCGTATCGATTATAGCTACATCATCACCATTAGCAACTGCAGATTGCAAAGTATCATATGCAACCGATGCAGGGTCTGATCCCATGGCTTGTGCTACTACGCGAACGTCTACTCGTTTTCCCCAAAGCTTTAATTGTTCTACAGCTGCAGCTCTAAAAGTATCGGCTGCACCTAATACTACTTTGTTTCCAGCTTGCTTAAGTTTATGAGCAAGTTTACCAATGGTTGTAGTTTTGCCCACTCCATTCACACCAACAACCATAATAACATACGGTTTATGGCTACCATATTCAAAGTTCTGAAAGTCGTTACTATTATTCTCGGCAAGTAGTGTCTGAATCTCATCGCGTAAAATGCCATTCAATTCAGAGGTATTTATATACTTATCACGTGCAACTCTGGCCTGGATACGTTCAACAATTTTAAGAGTAGTGCTTACACCAACATCAGAAGTGACTAAAACCTCTTCAAGGTCATCCAAAACTTCATCGTCAACGGTAGATTTACCTACAACTGCTTTTGTTATCCGGGAAAATAGACCCTCTTTGGTTTTCTCGAGGCCTTTGTCAAGCTCTTCTTGCTCTTGTATGTTGATTTCTTTCTTTTTAAAAAAATCAAATAATCCCATGGATGTAAGAATAAGTAACCATGCACAATTCTAAAGAAACGGAAATGAAAAGCCTGCACATGATAGCTTCACTGCCTTTAAACTAAATGCAACTATATGAAAAAAACCCTCACGATAGCATCGGAGGGTTTTAATACAATTTTATATGTGATATTATTGCTGAGCGTTAGCTTTTGCTACAGCGATAGCATCTTTAATATGATCATTGTGAACGATTTGTTCTTTGAATGAATAAGCACCATTAGGTGTTTTAGTCATAGTGATCACCTTTGAATATTCTTTACCGGTACCGGTTTTCAGGGTTGCAACTACTTTCTTTGCCATTGTCTAAATATTATGAAGTCAATATTAGCAGGGTTACTACTAAATCAACAATTATTACTTAATCTCTTTGTGAACAGTAACTTTTCTTAACACTGGATTGAATTTCTTCAATTCTAAGCGCTCAGTAGTGTTCTTTTTGTTTTTGTTGGTGATATAACGAGACATACCCGGCATGCCACTTTCTTTGTGCTCAGTGCATTCTAAAATAACCTGAACTCTATTGCCTTTCTTAGCCATTACTAAATTCTTTTGCTATAATGATTATATAAAGCCCTTTTTAAGGAACTTGCTTATAACGGCGCTTATTCCGTTCTTATTAATGGTCTTGATAGCTGAAGTACTAACTTTCAGCGTAATCCATCTGTCTTCATCAGGGATGTAGAACTTTTTAACCTTTAGGTTAGGATAAAACTTGCGTTTAGTTTTAACGTTTGAGTTAGAAACGTTAAAGCCATTCATGGCAGTTTTTCCTGTTAAATCACAAATTCTCGACATGACTATATGTGTATCGTTGTTTTTATAAACTCGGCCTCTTAAAGAGTTTGCAAATATCCGAATTTCAAATAAGATATACAACACTTTGGGATAATTAATTATTTTAAGTTTATTGCTTGCTTTCAAACGCACTCTTTTGTCTGGGAAACCGTAATAAATTAGGATGAATGTATTTATCTCGTGTGATTTGAACTTGTGAATGATAGTCCTAAGTGATACCAAAAGCAAAAAGCAAAGGGCTTGGAGTCATATATATAATAATATGACTTTGTTATTGCGTCAAGTATTGCCGTGAAATCCTTTTTGTCCCTCTTGGGCAAAAAGATTATAACGAAAGTCAGCCCAGATGTCCAAATCGGCATTCAAAAATGCTCAACCCTGCTATTTAGTAAAGCAAGCTGTGCAAGTCAATTACTTTTTATGTTTTTTCCTGTATTCAGATGGTGATGTACCGATGAGTTTACTGAATAAGCGAGAGAAATAATACTGATCATCAATACCAAGTTGCATGCAAATTTCTTTAATGCTTTTGTCTGTAAAATATAGGTACTGGCAGGAATGTTGTATTTTCAGCTGATTAAAATAGGCAATAGGCGACTGCCCGGTTTTATGTTTAAATATTCTTAGATAATGAGAAAGGGAGATTTTCTGTTGCTCTGCCAATTGATTTACTGAAAGTTTTTTAGCAAAATTTGCTTTCATAAATAGTATGGAGTTGCTTACTGCGTCCTGGTTATTTACGGATGGGTTTATTTCTTTATAATAAATTAAAGAAGTTACAAAATAGAGCAGATGAAAGTTCATAATCTCCATTTCTTTGGTGCTGAAGCTTTCTTCCAGGATAGTGTAAATCTGATTGAATAATTTAATACGATACTCTTCAAATGCTATCGGATGTACCTGGTGCAGGCCATTAACCAGGGAACGTTCATAAATCATACGGGCGTTTGTCCCACTAAAATGTAACCAGTAAATACTCCAGGGATTTTTTACTGAACTGAAATATCGGTGTGGAATATTTTTAGGTATAATAAAAAAAGTATTAGCCTTTAAGTTGTAGATGGTGCTTTCCATTTCAATAAAGCCTTCTCCATCAATGCAATATAATAGGATAAATTCAGCGCTTCCTGTCTTTCTTTCGCGGTCATGACCCACGGCGTGCGGATAATAGCCAATAGCAGTAAGATAAAAAGAACTAATTAAAGGATTGTTTTTAATGTCTTTTCTGATGTTCGGAGTTAACACAATCATTTTCTGTCCCAAAAACCCTTCTTTAATTTTCTTTTGTTCTTCCATTGTATGGTAACGTTTTAAGCAATTGTAAATGTATTAAATTTAGCGTTTACTACCTCTCGAAATAATGGTGATATTATCCATGTTTTGTTTGTGATAATCCATTTATACTTTGTCTCTTTCATTGTATGTTTATGATAACCAACAACTGATTATTTTAAACTAAAGTAGAGTTAGGTATCAGTCTTTTCAAACCAATAATAAGTGAATTTAATATGGGCGTCAGTATTTCCAGCAAGCTTTGGGGCAAATACAAGGGTGAAGATATTTACCTCTTTAAGATGGAGAATAGCAATGGAGCTTTTGTAGAATTAACCAATTATGGAGCTACCGTAGTTTCAATTGTTGTGCCTGATAAAAATAACAAATTGGGTAATGTGGTTCTTGGATTTCCAACATTGCAGGGTTATTTAGATGATCAATGTTATCTGGGTTCAACCATTGGAAGATTTGCTAATAGAATTGCGAAAGCTAGGTTCAGTCTTGATGGTATTGAATATCAATTAGAGCCAAATGATAATGATAACTCCAATCATAGTGCATCTGCTGGATTTAATTCAAAAGTATTTGATTTTAGTGTGGATGAAGAAAAGGTATCATTCAGTATGTTAAGTAAAGATGGAGAGGGTGGTTATCCAGGCAATCTTCAGTTTTCAGTGCATTATAAATGGACCGATGATAACAAACTATTGATTAATTATACGGCAGAAACCGATCAGAAAACGGTGGTAAGCTTTACCAATCACTGCTATTTTAATTTGACAGCAGGAACGGATACTATTTTTGATCACGAGCTTACAATAAAGGCCAATCAAATTGTAGAAGCAGACAGCGATTATATTCCAACGGGAAATATTGTTCCGGCAGATGATACTTCATTTCAGAATACCAAAATACATCAGCGGCTCCAAAAGAAGGGTGCCGATATTAATGGCCTAAATGTCTGCTACGTTTTAAACAAGGACGAAGTACAATCCGGAGAGCCGGCAGCCGTTTTAAAAGATCCGCATTCGGCAAGAACGTTAAGCATCTATACTACATTTCCTGGAGTAATGCTGTATACTGGCGATTACTTAAATAGTATCCATAAAGGTCATTTAGGTAAGACTTATAAACCATTTGACGGGCTGTGCTTAGAGTGCCAGTATTTCCCCGATAGCCCAAATCATTCAAACTTTCCTTCAACCATACTAAATTCGGGTGAGATCTATGATGAATGTATCACCCTTGAATTTAATGTCGAATCGTAATAATATGAGAACAAAGTTTAGTCTGGTTATCTTCTTTTTAGTTGTTTTTATAGGTTCAAGTGCTTTTGCATCTGATAAAAAATACGAGGTTAAATCACCTGATCAAAGGTTGAAAATTGATATAATAGTTGGAGACAGCGTTACGTATGCTGTACGGTTTAAAAATTCAGCGATTATTCTGCCCTCATCCATTGCAATGACATTGCAAAATCAAATATTGGGGCATGCCGGCACTGTTAAAAAAATAAAGACCGCAAAATCCAGTCATTTTAATGAATTGTCTATTAATTTTTCTGCACACTATTTTATAATATTCAGGGCTTATAACGAAGGTATTGCTTATCGGTTCGTATCTGATATTAAAGATTCTGTTAAAGTGCTAAGCGAAAAAGCTAATTTTATAATGAATGGCACACCGACTGCTATACTGCAAGAAACAAATAATTATACCACCTGGGAAGGACCTTATGTTACTTATCCATCAACTACATTAATTGCTGAAGGTAAGCGGGCCACAACCCCGGCTCTTTTTAATTACAAAGTCTCGGGGGTAAATGTTGTTATTGCTGAATCTGACCTTTTCGGTTATCCGGGCATGTACGTGCAAAAAGATAAGGATAAATATATCGGAAACTGGGCTCAATATCCCACGAAAACAGTATTAGGAAGCTGGGGCAATTTTGTTTCGGTAGTTAAGGAAAGAGGCAATTTTATTGCAAAGACTAACGGGAAAAGATCGTTCCCTTGGCGGGTTGTTATTGTAACTGATGATGATAAAGATCTGCTAAATAATCATTTGATTGCTAAGCTGGCCCGGCCATCAGTAATTAAAGATACCAGTTGGATAAAGCCTGGTAAAGCTGCCTGGGAATGGTGGCATGATGCCATGTTACCGGGTGCAAATGTTCCATCGGGTATGGATAATAGAAACACCGCTCTTTATAATTACTATGTAGATTTTGCTGCGGATAATAAATTAGAGTACCTGATGATAGATGCAGGTTGGTCTGACAATTATGATCTCACAAAGGTAAATCCCAAATTAAATGTTCAGGGGGTAATAAAACGGGCAAATGAAAAACAGGTGGGTGTTTTTTTATGGTGCGTAGGTACCACATTATTAAAGGATCTGGATAAGAATCTGGATTTTTTACAATCAATAGGAGCAGCAGGTATTAAAGTTGATTTTTTTGACAGAGATGACCAGGAAGTTATTCAATGGATTGAAGAAATTGCTAAAGCGGCTGCTAAACGAAAACTTATGATAGATTTTCATGGTTGCAGCAAGCCAACCGGCTTAGAAATAACGTATCCCAATATTGTAAATTATGAATCTGTAAGGGGAGCAGAATCTGATAAATGGGATTATACCATTAATCCGGATCATCATCTGATTATTCCATTCATAAGAATGCTGGCTGGCCCGATGGATTATACACCCGGAGCCATGAGAAATAAAACCAAGGCATCTTTTAAACCGATTGATCCTGGTTTACCCTCTGGTCAGGGTACGAGGTGCCATGAACTGGCTATGTATGTTATCTATCACCAGCCTTTGGGTATGCTTTCTGATTCGCCAACAGAATACAAAAAGTATCCCGACATTATGGAATATTTATCTAAGGTGCCCACTGTATTTGATGAAACCACTGTTTTAAACGCTAAAGTTGCTGAATATGCAGTAATGGCGAAAAGAAAAGGAAATGACTGGTTTGTTGGAGCGATGACTAATTGGGATTCAAGAGAACTTAAGTTGGATTTTAAATTTTTAAAACCGGGAATAACCTTTAAAGCCGAAATTTATACCGACGGGAAAGATGCAAATACAGATGCTGAACAGTATGAACGCAAAACTATATCTGTAACCAATAAAACGCAGATTGATCTCAAACTGGCACAGGGCGGTGGTGCAGCAATTTATATTCATCCATAAACTCCTCCTTAAATAGTAATAAAATCCATCTATAAGAAATAATCGTCTATTGAACTTCCTGACAAAAGGAGCATTTTTATTAAACCATTTATATAAACCAAATGAGTGCAGAACAAACAAGCTTTAATCATAAATATATTATCGGAATATCCTTTATTTCTGCCCTTGGTGGGTATTTGTTTGGGTTCGATTTTGCTGTAATATCAGGTGCATTACCTTTTTTAAGAACCCAGTTTATGCTTGATGCCTGGCGGGAAGGTTTTTTAACTGGCTCGCTTGCCCTGGGCTGTATAGCCGGATGTTTAATTGCTGGAAATATTGCTGACCGATACGGAAGAAAACCTGGTTTAATGATCGCTGCACTAATTTTTGCAGTTTCATCAGTCTGCATTGCTTTTGCATCAAGCCTGACATTGTTTGTTATTATGCGCTTTGCAGCAGGTATCGGTGTGGGTATGGCATCTATGTTATGCCCTATGTACATTGCAGAAATCTCTCCTGCTAAAGTTAGAGGCCGCAATGTGGCCATTAATCAACTCACCGTTGTAATTGGAATTCTGGTAACTAACCTGGTTAATTATTTCCTTGCGGATACTGGTCCTGATGCCTGGCGATGGATGTTTGGTTTAGGAGTAGTTCCTTCTATTGTTTTTTTTATCGGCGTATTATGGCTTCCGGAAAGCCCCAGATGGCTGGTAAAAGCTGGCCAGCAGGTAAAAGCAAAACAAGTGCTTTATAAACTGGGATCTGAAACGTTTGTCAATACAACGTTTAACGATATTGAAAAGTCATTAGTTGGGATTAAAAAGCAATCATATAAAGCTGTATTTGATAAAAGCGTACGCCCTGCTGTTATTGTGGGTATTGTTTTGGCTGTTTTTCAGCAATTATGCGGTATTAATGTTGTGTTTAATTATACCTCCACGATATTTGAATCTGTTGGTGCTAACTTAAATCGTCAGCTGTTCGAAACCGTATCAATTGGTGCTGTAAACCTTGTATTTACTCTTTTAGCTATGTGGCAGGTTGATAAACTGGGTAGAAAACCTTTAATGCTTTTTGGTTCGCTTGGCTTGTCAGTTGTATATATTATTCTGGCTTTCTTGCTTCAAAATCATTATCCGGCTGGTATGGTTTCTATTTTTGTATTGCTGGCCATCAGCATGTATGCTATTTCATTGGCTCCGGTTACCTGGGTATTAATTTCGGAGATCTTTCCTAATAAAATTCGTGGTGCAGCTTCATCGGTAGCTATCATATCCTTGTGGGGTGCTTATTTTATTCTGGTGTTTACCTTCCCGATTCTGGCTAAGAAACTAGGAACATTCGGCCCTTTCTATCTTTATGCTGCTATTTGCTTTCTTGGCTTTTTATTTATAAAGCGCAAGGTTAAAGAAACAAAGGGCCAAACTCTCGAAGAACTGGAACAAACTTTAATAAGACATTAAATTTAATATTGAATAAAGTTTCCATCATTCATCTGCTAATAAAGCAAGATGAATGACCTCATATCAGTTTCATTACCATTAAAAAAAATCAATAATTTAATGAAATCATCATGATCATCGATCACATTCAGTAATGAAAAAGATCATGATCGCTTCATTACTATTAAAAAACAATCAATAATCAAATGAAAAACAAGTGTGTAAACGTCTGGGAAGAAAAAGTAACCATACCTACTTATGGCATTGGCAAGCCCAACAAAAATCCGATGTTCTTTGAAAAAAGGATTTATCAGGGGAGCAGTGGCGTTGTTTATCCTAACCCGGTAATCGAAAAAATACTGGATGAAAAAACAGATAAGGAATATACAGGATTATTTTTGGAGAACGATTATTTGAAGATCATGATATTGCCTGAACTTGGCGGGCGGATACAAATGGCCTATGATAAAATAAAGCAGAGGCATTTTATATATTATAACCAGGTAATAAAACCGGCACTGGTTGGCCTAACGGGACCATGGATTTCTGGAGGAATTGAATTTAACTGGCCACAACATCACCGTCCAAGCACTTTTGATCCGATTGATTATAAAATAGAGGAGAATAATGACGGTAGTAAAACGGTTTGGGTTAATGAAATAGAACAAATGTTTCATACCAAAGGGATGGCTGGTTTTACCCTTTATCCCGATAAAGCATATATCGAAATCAAAGCCAAATTATTAAACCGGTCTGATTTGCCACAAACCTTTTTGTGGTGGGCAAACCCGGCTGTTAAAGTAAATGATGATTATCAGTCTGTTTTCCCGCCGGATGTAAATGCTGTTTTTGATCATGGCAAGCGTGATGTATCCACATTTCCAATTGCAACTGGTACGTATTATAAAGTTGATTATTCTCCAGGTACGGATATATCTATGTACAAAAACATACCGGTGCCAACGTCCTACATGGCTATTAATTCAGATTATGATTTTGTGGGAGGATATGAGCATGATACACAAGCAGGTTTATTGCATGTAGCCAACCATCACGTTTCACCAGGGAAAAAGCAATGGACATGGGGACATAGTGATTTTGGTGTTGCGTGGGATAGAAATTTGACGGATGAAGATGGTCCATACATCGAATTAATGACGGGGATGTTTACAGATAACCAGCCCGATTTTACATGGCTAATGCCCAATGAAGAGAAGTCGTTTACGCAATACTTTATGCCATACAGAGATTTAGGTGTGGTAAAAAATGCATCTAAAGACATTCTTCTGGCTATAAATAAGGTTGAAGATAAAGTACAACTGAAAATATATGTAACGTCAACTCAACATGATATCCATATTAAATTGAGCCACAATGAAGCACTTTATTTTGAGGACAATGTCAGTATTTCACCTGAAAACGTCTATGTAAAAGAAATAGAAGCTGGTAAAGATTTTATAGAAGATCGGCTGTTACTGATAATCAGCTCTGCTGCTGGCCGTGAATTGTTGCGGTATGAGCCAGCGAAAAATAGAAAGAATGCAATTCCACAGCCTGCAAAACCAGCTTTGGCTCCAAATGAAATTTTAAGTAACGAACAACTGTTTCTTACCGGGCAACATCTTGAGCAATATAGGCATGCAACTTATAGTCCAGTTCCTTATTATGAAAAAGCATTAGAGAGAGAACCAGGCGATATTCGGAACAATAATGCGTTGGGGCTATGGTATTTGAGGAGAGGTCAGTTCGAAAAAAGTGAGGCATATTTTCAGAAAGCTATTGAAACCAGTACACAGCGAAATCCTAATCCGTACGATGGTGAACCTTATTATCACCTGGGTTTATGTTTAAAATTTTTAGGGAGACAGGACGAGGCATATAAAGCATTTTATAAATCTTCCTGGAGCAATGCGTGGAAGGATAGTGGTTATTTTTCTGTATCGCAGATTGATATGGGCCGGGGCGATTATGAATTGGCTTTGCAGCACCTTGTTTTATCTTTAGATCGTAATGCGAATAACAGCAAAGCGTATGTGCTAAAATCAGCAGCTTTTAGAAAGCTAAATCAGTTTGAAAACTCTATTGCAGTTACAGATCTTGCCTTACAAAGGGATGCTTTTAACCTGGGTGCTTTATTCGAGAAAGTTTGTGTTTATAAAAGCCTCGGTGAAACTGAAAAGTCAGAGAAATACCTCAAAGAGCTTTTAAAGCTTTCAAGAGGCTATGAGCAAAACTTTATAGAATATGCCAATGATTACGCTGCTGCGGATTTATTTACTGAAGCCATTGATCTCTTAACGTATGCCATTAAGGGTGAAACAACAAATCCTCTGGTTTTTTATTACCTCGGATTTTTCAATCATAAATCTGGTAATATAGAACAGGCTTTAATCTGGTTTAAACAAGCTGCATCAGCAGATTCCTACCTCTGTTTTCCTAACCGTTTAAAAGAAATAAATGTTTTAAGATCAGCTTCGCTGTTAAATCCTTCTGACGCAAAGGCGCCTTATTATTTGGGAAATTTGTATTATGATAAGCGTCAGTATAACGAGGCAATAGCATGTTGGGAAGCTTCGGTTAACATAGATGCAGCTTTTCCAACAGCGCTAAGGAATCTGGGCATTGCCTATTTTAATAAACGCAATGATGATCAAAAAGCTTTAGCATATTTTGAAAAGGCATTTGAATTAGATCCGGAAGATGATCGCTTATGCATGGAGCTTCATCAATTATATAAAAGACTAAACCGCACGCCGCAACAGCGTTTGGAGTTTTTAGAACAGCATCTGGAAACAGCCTTACAGCGGGATGATGTCTATTTAGAACGGGTAGCTATTTACAACTTTATCGGTAAATATGATGAGGCCTTGCAGTTGATCAGGAACAGGCAATTCCATCCATGGGAAGGTGGAGAAGGAATGGCATCCGGCCAATATGTTCACAGTCTGGTGCAGTTGGCGAGAATTAAAATCCAGGATGGAGCCTATCTGGAAGCTATAGATCTGTTAAATAAGGCACAAGTTTATCCATATAACTTAGGCGAAGGAAAACTTTTTGGAGCACAGGAAAATGATATTTTTTATTGGTTAGGTTGCGCATATGAAGCATTAAAGGATCAGGGAGCCTGCCAGAAATACTTTATTAAGGCAACCTCAGGGTTAGATGAGCCGTCGGCCGCTATGTTCTACAATGATCAGCAACCTGATAAAATATTTTACCAGGGGCTGGCCTGGAAAAAATTAGGCGGTACTGATAAGGCGCAGCATATATTTAATAAGTTGATAGCTTATGGTGATCAGCATCTTAATGATCATATAGCAGTTGACTACTTTGCAGTCTCTTTACCAAACTTGTTGATATTTGAAGATGATCTGAATGTCAGAAATAAAGTTCATTGCTATTTTATCCAGGGCTTAGGTAATCTTGGTCTGGAAAAGATCGAACAAGCTAATGATGCATTTTTAAAAGTACTTAAGCTTGATTCGGAACATTTAGGAGCGAAATTGCATTTGGGTATGGTAAAACAACTTATGGCGAGTATAATCTCTTAATTCAATTTAGAACCATACTCAAGTTCGACAAATTTAATGCACAGTTATTTGAAGTTATGAAAGTATAAAAGAGTGTTCAGATGAACATAATTCCTGATCTTCAGTATTTTAAGCAGATTAAATAATCTGATTTAAAGATTTCATTTTGCTGTCTTAAATCAGAATGGGTTAATTGTTTAAAAACTTTATAATGGTCGATGACCAAAGTTTCATTAAATCATAAATTATATTGGATTATTTTTTTTATTGTTTCTAAATTGCTGGTTCTAATTAATTTATAAAAAAGATCTATGCATCACGGACCAGCCGCTGAATTGGGCACTGACCATGCCTCCGCTAAAAAAGCCAAACTTGGAGTTTGGTTCTTCTATTTATACCTTTTTCTGTATGCCGGTTTTGTCGTAGTGGGCGTATTAAACTATGAACTTTTAGGCCTAGAGGTTTTTGGAGGATTAAATTTAGCTATCGTATATGGTATAGGTTTAATAGTTTTTGCAGTGCTTTTGGGCGTTCTTTATAATAATATGTGTTCTCGATATGAAGATGATTTAAATAAGGAGGAGACAGGTTTATGATTTATGGCGTTTCGTATACTGCTTTAGTTTTCTTCATATTTTTTGTTGGACTCGTGTTAGGGCTCTCCTTTTATTTTGCACGAAAAACCAAGTCGGCCTCATCATATTACGCTGCAGGCGGACAAATACATTGGGCAATAAATGGGATTGCCTTTGCGGGAGATTATCTTTCCGCTGCCTCATTTCTAGGGATTTGCGGCATGATCGCCACCTTCGGCTTTGATGGGTTTCTGTACTCCATAGGTTTCCTTGCGGGATGGATTGTTGCACTATTTTTAATTGCCGAACCTCTTAAACGATTAGGTAAATACACGTTTACAGATGCCTTAAATTCCAAGTTTAAATCAAGAGCAATTACGCTTACAGCAGCAATTAGTACATTAATAGTATCGATATTTTACCTAATACCACAAATGGTGGGTGCTGGAGATTTAGTTACTCCTCTTTTAGGGCTGCCGCATTGGGTGGGCGTAGTTTTAGTGGGGATCATCGTCATATTTATTGTAGCCAGTGCAGGAATGACTTCTACAACATATGTGCAGTTTATAAAAGGCGGGCTGTTATTAGTATTATCAACTATATTAACAATTTATATATTCAAAAACGGATTTACTTTAAACCCTGTTAATGATGGTAGCGCCTATCATAAGTTTATAACACTCACACCTGAAGTTGCAGATAGCGTTGTTATTAGTGTGGCTGATTACAAGGTTATAAGTCAGCAGAATGTTAAAACTAAGCACTTTGTTAAACTAGAGAAAGACAACGTTCAACGATGGTTCGACTTAGTTAAAGACAACGATCAGTATCTTTTGAAGGAGGTTCTTTCAATATCCGAAGGGGAACAAGGCATTATGCTTTATAATGGCGAGCCAAGAGAAAAAGCTAAGTTTTTTCAAGTGGGACACATGAGTAAGATAATAGTTGATGGAAAGGAAGTTGAAAAAACGGGTCCTGTTAGTCCTTTTCGATTTTTATCGATCATCAACAAAAGTGAAATCGTCAGGTTTTCGGAAGTTAAGTTAACAGACGAAGGGAAAAAAGTTACTTTATTTTATCAGAACATTACCAAAGGGAAAGATTTTATGCTTCCGGGATTGAAATATAAAATAGGTAAAGGTGCTAGTGTTTGGAGCCGCCTGGACTTTATATCCTTGATGCTTGCACTTTTCTTAGGGACTGCTGCTTTGCCTCACATTTTAATAAGATATTATACGGTAAAATCTCAACGAGATGCACGTAAGTCAACCATTTTAGCAATAGCTGCAATCGGAATATTCTATGTTCTTACCTTATTTATGGGATTAGGAGCTGCTATTAATGGAGTTATGGATGTAGAATCAAGTAATATGGCGGCACCTCTTTTGGCAAAAGCTTTTGGTGTGGTTCTTTTTTCGGTGATTTCTGCAGTAGCATTTGCAACCATATTAGGAACCGTTGCTGGGTTGATTATTGCCTCATCTGGTGCCATTGCACATGACTTGCTCGACAATTATTTTAACTGGAATTTAAGTGATAATAAGAAAGTTAAAGTGGGGAAAATTTCTGCGTTTGCAGTGGGAATTTTTGCAATTGCTTTAGGGATCGCTTTTAAAGGCATGAATGTTTCTTTCCTGGTTGGTTGGGCATTTTCGATAGCTGCATCAGCTAATCTTCCTGCCATCTTGTTTTTGCTTTTCTGGAAAAAGACCACTGCAAAAGGCATAGCTTCTTCGATTGTAGTAGGGATTATGTCTTCTTTAACCATTATTTTAACGTCTCCTACTATGTGGGACAGATACGGTTTAGATCCGGCAAACGCTATTCACAAATTAGATAATCCGGCTATTATTTCGTTTCCATTAGCAGTGCTTACGATTTATATAGTTTCCCTATTAACTCAAGATAAATTGGTGGAGGTACATGTAGAAGCGAATGTTTAAAAGTTTTTAAATATTTTAAAAACAATATTATACTTTAGCCAACTAATTAATTAGAATCATTTTTACAATGAACATTGAAATTAAAACCTTTGAAGATTACAAACGTGTATATGATTACAGCGTATCAGAACCAGAAAGCTTTTGGTCTGACGTTGCTGAAAAGTTTGTATGGCGAAAAAAATGGGATAAAGTTTTAGAGTGGAATTTTCGTGAGCCTAAAATTGAGTGGTTTAAGGGAGCCAAACTTAATATAACGGAAAATTGCCTGGACAGACATCTTGCAAAAGATGGAGACAAAACGGCTTTGATCTGGGAGCCAAACGACCCTGAAGAGCACTATCGTAAATTCACTTATAAGGAGCTTCATTTTAAGGTTTGTCAATTTGCAAACGCTTTAAAAAATAATGGTGTAAAAAAGGGCGACCGAGTTTGCATTTATATGCCAATGGTGCCGGAATTAGCAATTGCTGTATTGGCTACTGCCCGGGTTGGGGCTATCCATTCGGTAGTTTTCGGTGGTTTTTCTGCTCAATCCATAGCAGATAGAATAAATGATGCACAATGCTCAGTGATCATAACATCTGATGGAGGTTTCAGGGGGAATAAAGAAGTTCCTCTGAAAAATATAATTGACGATGCGCTGGTTCAATGTAGTTCCGTTCAAAAAGTAATTGTATTGACAAGAAGCCGTACCCCGGTTTCTATGATTAAAGGTCGTGACGTTTGGTGGGAAGATGAAATTCGCAAGGTCGAAACCCAAGGAAATCCAGAATGCCCAGCAGAGGAAATGGATGCAGAAGATGTTTTATTTATTCTTTATACATCCGGTTCAACCGGTAAGCCAAAAGGAGTTGTTCATACTTGTGGTGGATATATGGTTTACACAGGGTATACTTTTAGCAATGTATTTCAATATGAACCAGGCGAAGTTCATTTCTGCACTGCTGACATAGGCTGGATAACCGGGCACTCGTACATTGTTTACGGACCATTATCACAGGGTGCTACCACTTTATTGTTTGAAGGTATCCCGACGTGGCCTAATGCAGGGCGGTTTTGGGAAATTGTAGATAAGTACAAAGTAAATATTTTATATACTGCACCTACAGCCATTCGTTCGTTAATGAGTTTTGGAGATGAACCTTTAATTGGGAAGGATTTAAGCTCTTTAAAGAAATTAGGTTCTGTAGGAGAACCGATTAATGAAGAGGCGTGGCATTGGTATGATGAAAAAATTGGTAAAGGTAAATGCCCGATTGTTGACACATGGTGGCAAACAGAAAATAGCGGAATCTTAATTTCTCCAATTGCTGGAGTAACTCCAACCAAGCCTGGTTATGCGACTTTGCCGTTACCGGGAGTTCAACCGTGTTTAGTTGACGAAAATGGAAATGAGTTAGAAGGAAATGATGTATCAGGTAATTTATGTATTAAATTTCCGTGGCCCGGGATAATAAGGACTACGTATGGTGATCATGAGCGGTGCAGAACTACCTACTTTACCACATATGAAAATAAATATTTTACTGGAGATGGTTGCTTACGGGATGAAGATGGTTACTATCGCATCACTGGAAGGGTTGATGATGTAATTAATGTTTCTGGACATAGAATTGGAACCGCAGAAGTAGAAAATGCAATAAACATGCATGCTGATGTAATTGAAAGCGCAGTAGTTGGCTATCCTCATGATATTAAAGGCCAGGGAATTTACGCGTATGTAATTTTAGGTAGTTCAAGTCATGATATAGAACTTACCAGGCGTGATATTTTACAAACGGTTACCCGGATTATTGGTGCCATCGCAAAACCAGATAAAATTCAATTTGTTTCCGGCTTACCAAAAACAAGATCGGGTAAAATAATGAGAAGAATATTACGGAAAATTGCTGAGGGTGAAACTGCTAATCTTGGCGATACTTCTACCTTGCTCGACCCTGCAGTTGTTGAAGAAATTAAAATAGGAGCGATCTAATAAAATTGACCCCAAAGCATTTTGTACTTTGGGGTTACTCAGAATTTGCAAGTTAAGTTGGAGAATACTTCCGAAGGAGTTATAACAGTCTTTACCATATTCGTTAGCGTATAATGCTTTTGCTGTATATGGCGGCGCTTATTTAATGCGTCGCTTTACTCACAAATAATGTTTTGGTATATGAATTGCATACCTTTCCTAAACTACCATTATGGACAAATTAGAATTGAAAGGTTCCTGGAACGAGTTGAAGGGAAAAGTTAAACAAGCATATGGCGATCTTACCGATGATGATTTAAAATATGAAGAAGGTAAAGATGACGAACTTTACGGAAGATTGCAACAAAAAACAGGTAAAACACGTGAAGGTGTTATTGATTGGTTGAAAAGCTTGTAAGTTTTTCTAACGTAATTTTTATAAAGTAAAAGAGCGCTGTTTCACAGGGCTCTTTTACTTTTTTGTACTTTCGCTATGTGAAAAATTCAAAACCAACCATTTTAGTTGTTAATGACGATGGTATAACTGCTCCAGGTATAAAGGCATTGATAGATGTTGTAAAGGAACTTGGGAGGGTAGTAGTAGTAGCACCAGATAGTCCTCAATCAGGAATGGGGCATGCTATCACAATAGCTAAACCTTTGCGTATGGATCAAATTCAGTTGTACGAAGGTGTTGAAATGTATAAATGTTCTGGTACTCCGGTTGATTGTGTAAAACTGGCGGTTAATAAAATTTTTAAAGGTAAAAAGCCCGAGTTATGCGTTTCAGGCATCAATCATGGGCTGAATAATTCTATAAATGTAATTTATTCAGGCACCATGTCTGCGGCAGTTGAAGGTGCCATTGAAAGCATACCTTCTATCGGGTTTTCACTAGATGATTTTACCTATGATGCCAATTTTGAACACTGTAAAAAATATATTAAAATAATAGTAAAGCAAGTTTTAGAGCATGGGTTGCCTTCCGGTTCTTTATTAAATGTGAATTTTCCTAATGGAGGAGACTTGAAGGGGATCAAGATCTGTCGTCAAGCAAATGCAAAATGGGCCGAAGAATTTGATGAAAGGGTTGATCCCTATAAACGAAATTACTACTGGCTAACTGGAGTGTTTCAAAACAACGACAAGGGTGACGATACAGATGTTTGGGCTCTACAAAACAGGTATGTTTCTGTCGTGCCGGTTCAATTTGATATGACTGCTCATCATGTGATACCTATCTTAAATACCTGGGAATTTAATGTTTAAAAAAGATAATATTTGGTTGGGGATGCTTATAGGCTTAATTTTTCCGGCTATAGCTTTCTTTTTCGTCGAGATTTTAAAAAAAAATATTGAGTTATTAAAAAAGGATGACCTGCTGTATATAGGCTGTGTTGCTATAAACCTTTTAATGGTAAGATATTTTTTCAAACAGGATAAGGAAAATACAGTTCGGGGAATAATTGGGGCTACTTTTATCTGTGCTTTTATCTTCTTTTTTTATAAAGTGCGCTCATGAAGTATTATTTAATTGCGGGAGAAGCGTCTGGCGACTTACATGGATCTAACTTAATGAAAGCTTTAAAGTTAGAGGATTCCGAAGCAGACTTTAGATTTTTCGGTGGAGATTTAATGAAAGCTCAGGGTGGCACCTTGGTAAAACATTATGCTGATATGGCTTACATGGGTTTTGTGGAGGTGATTATCAACTTTCGGGCTATTCTTAAAAACATGAAGCAAGCTAAAGAAGATGTGTTAGCTAATCATCCAGATGTACTTATCTTAATTGACTTTCCTGGCTTTAATCTTAAAATTGCCAGCTTTGCAAAGCAGCACAATATCAAGGTTTTCTATTACATCTCACCAAAGGTTTGGGCTTGGAATCAAAAACGGGTTTTAAAAATCAAAAAGGTGGTTGATAAGATGTTTTGTATTCTGCCATTTGAAGTAGATTTTTACAAAAAATGGGAGATGGATGTTGATTACATTGGCAACCCTTTACTAGATGCGATCTCTGAAAACACTCCGGACGAACTTTTTTCGGTCAACAATAATCTAAGCGTAAAACCCATTATTGCATTGTTACCGGGGAGCAGAAAGCAAGAGTTATTGAATATCCTCCCTGACATGGTCGCTGTATCAGACCTATTTCCAAATAACCAGTTTATAATAGCAGGTGCACCAACATTCACCTTACAAGATTATCAACCTTATATTGGAAACAGAGATATACGGGTAATTTTCAATAACACGTATAATCTTTTGCTCCATTCAGAAGCTGCAATTGTAGCTTCAGGAACAGCTACCTTAGAAACAGCCTTATTAAAAACGCCTCAAGTTGTTGTATATAAAGGTAATACCATAAGTATTGCTATTGCCAGATTATTAATAAAAATAAAATTTATATCCCTGGTAAATCTGATCATGGATGATTTGGTTGTTAAAGAACTCATTCAAAATGATTGCACTCCGATTACGATAACTGAGGAATTAAAGAGCATTTTATATGATAAAACTTATCGCACTCAAATGCTTATTAATTATGAGGAACTTGCATTAAGAATGGGCCAACCAGGTGCATCATTTAAAGCAGCCAAGTTGATGGTGGGATATTTAAACCAAACTCAATAGATCAACTATTAAAAATTTAAAATTAACCTATAACCAATTCAAATATGAAAAGAACAACCCCCTTATTTTTATTTTGTATTCTACTTTTAACAATATCAACTGTAAACGCTCAAAAAGGTCCTGATGCGCCACTTAAAGTTCGCATAAATCACATTGCAGTTTATGTGTACGATTTAGAAAAAAGCCGTGATTTTTATGAAAATATTGTTCAACTTAAACGGATACCAGAACCTTTCAAAGATGGTCTCCATGAGTGGTTCTCTGTTGGTGAACCTGCTCAACTACACCTCATTAAAGGTGCTAAAGAGATAACGGAGCATAGCAAAAACGGTCACATATGCTTTAGTGTGCCAGTAATTGACGACTTTATTCAAAACTTAAAGAAGAATAATATTAGTTATACCAATTGGAAAGGTGATTCAGATCAACCAACCGTTAGAGTAGATGGCGTAAAGCAGATTTATTTCAAAGATCCGGATGGTAATTGGATTGAAATTAATGACGACCATCGATAACATCCATTATTATTACAGTAATTGAGTAATTGTGACGGAATAGGTGGTATCTTATTTGTGGTGTTATAATTTACACCTATACGATGATTATGAGTAAGAGAGTTTTGGCCATTGATGACAATCCTTATATTTTAGAAATTTTAGATGAACTACTGAAATATTACGGGTATGAAATAAAATTGTCCTCAAATGCTGAAAACATTCTTGGCCAAATTGCTGATTTCAATCCTAATTTGATTTTACTTGATGTAATGCTGGAGGGTAGAGACGGTCGGGATTTGTGCAAAATAATTAAGAATGACCCCAATACAGGTCATATACCAATAATACTTATATCGGCAACGCCCGGAGTATCAGAAAATATACACGAAGAGGGTGGGGCAGATGATTATGTAGCTAAACCTTTTGATATATATAAGCTGTTGGAAAAAATAGAAAAATATACCTTCGTAAGCTAACTTTAATTATTTGAGCGTTTGGGCGGGCTTTCCGTTACAATCTTTTTGCCCCAGAGAAGGGCAAAAAGGATTTTCACTAAAATCCCTAACGCAAACCTGGCAAATCTTATAACTACTTTCGGAGTGTTATTGGTATATTTTGAACTGAACGGACATTACTCATTTTGTTAATGGAAGACTGAAGCTAAATGTTGAGCCGGTATTTTGTTCGCTTTCTACCCAAATTTCACCTTTATGCTGCTTTATTATTTCTAACGAGATATACAAACCGATTCCGTGACCACTAAAGTCGTTGATTATCTCCTCCACACGATAGAATTTCCCGAATAAGCTCCCTTGATCTTTAGAGGAAATGCCTACTCCATAATCTTTTACACTTATTAAAAGTGAATTATTCTGTATTGTGCTAGTCACTTCAATTATCTCTTTACCTGGCGAATATTTAGCAGCATTGGTAATTAAGTTCGTGATCACTTGTTCAAGATGCAAAGAATCAATTTCAATTTTCAAAGGTACTGACTCTAGAATAACTATTTTATGAGTTGGGATAGTTAACTGAATATTATTAATAGTTTCCTGAAAATAGGGCTCAAAATCAACCAAGGTTTTACTCAATATCATTTTACCTGACTGAATTCTGGAAACATCTAGAAGTTCGTTAACCAAGTGGGTAAGCTTTGATGTTTGTGTATTTATTTTTTCTAAATAGCTAAGTATGGTTGGGTCGGCTTTGTTTTTTCCCACCATTAAGGCTAGCTGTGAAAACGCTTTGATGGTGGTTAACGGAGTTTTAAGCTCATGACTGGCAACGCTTAAGAAGTCATTTTTTTTCTCATTTAAGAGCTGCGATTGCTTTAATTCATTTTCCTGTTTTTCCGTTTTTTCTTTTATGGCCTTCTGCTCTGTTATGTCCGAAATGAAGGCAATAAATAACCATTCATCCTCTATTTTAACATTTGAAATGCTCAAACTAATACTAAACTCATAGCCGGTTTTATGAATAGCAATAACTTCAATGGTTTTATTTAAAACTGGCCCATCTCCCGTCTTTAAAAAATAAGCCATTCCCTTATTATGTGCATCGCGATACCTGTGTGGTATCATAATCTCATTTAAACTTCGGTGTTTAACTTCTTCTTTAGTATGTCCAAAAATAGCTTCAGCTTTAAGGTTCCATTCTTTAATTTTCTGATTTTCATCGATTATAATAACAGCCTCTGGAGCATTTTGTAGAAAGAGATTGAGGCGGGTAATGAGATCTTCCTTTTCTTTATCAGATTTTTTTTGAACGGTTATATCTCTAAAAACACCTCGGTTGTAAACGTCGTCATCATTCAATATAATTGATCCTGTATATCCCTCCACAAGTAGTAGTGAGCCATCTTTTTTAATTAAAGAGAGTTCAAGAGTGTAGTCAATCCCATCGTTAATTCGATCTTGAACAATTTTTTTATAAAGTATTCTCTCAGATGGACTTATGAAGTTTAATATGGGATTTCCTACAACTTCAGGAAGTGTATAACCTAGTTTATTTAATAAGGTATTATTAGCTATTTCGATTTCACCATCCGAATTGGCAAAATAAATTAAATCACTTGATTTTTGAAAGAGATCCTGATAAAGTGAAGCAAATTGAAGTTTAGCCATAGGTACGATTGGTAAGTTATTATAAAAATAAATTTTATAAAGCGAAGTATAATACAACTTCCTAAAGAATTAGTATAGATTCTATAATTGTAATAGTACAAAATTTAAGTTAATACCTTGTTGAAAGTTCAATCAGACGATTCATTTCGGGTTAAGTCAGATTTTGCGTTAGGGATTGACGTGAAAATCCTTTTTGCACCCTTCGCAAAAAGATTGTAACATAAAGCCCGCCCGAACGCCCAAAGCCAAATTATACGCTTTGTCAGATTAAACTATAACAATTCCATAAGTCAAGAGGAGGCCAGGTAATCCATTTAATGATAGTTTTGCTTTTCTTAATGAGTTGATTTCGGGATTAATTACAAAGTTATAGGAAGTTGAAAGGTCAGCATTATTTAGGTTTGTTCTGTTGAATACGGCAGCTATTAAATCGCAGTTGTCAAAAGTAGAGTTGGTAAGATCGGATTCTGTAAAATCAGCTCCTTTAACGGAGCAATCTATGAAATTGCATTTTCTGTTTTTCTTTTTTACAAAAGAAGTGTAATCAAGAATACAATTCGAAAATTGAACACTAAATAGGAAATCTTTACTTCTAGCAAAATCTACCCCGGTTAATTTACAGTGTTTAAAGATAGTATCTTTTAATCCTGAGCCTGCCAACGAAGCATTACTAAAATTGCAGTTGATAAATAGAGTTTCTATGAAATCAGTTCCCGAAAAATCTTTGTCCGAAAAATTATAATTCTCAAATGTGCAATTTTCAAATACACTGTGTTGGAAGAAATGATCAGGGAAGTTATAGTTCTTGAATAGTTCGTCAGAATGATATATTGTACCTTTAGGAGACATACACTTGATTGATAATCACAATATTGAATAGTTCTAATTTTGAAGATTTCTTTAGGCTAGAAGAGTAGCTTTATGCAAATAGTTTATGGTAAATTGATAAGATAGTTGATGATGAAGCCAATCTCTTACTATGCAGGAATGCTTAATTAATTATTTACAAGGGCGATTTTTGTTAATATTAGCTCATCTTCTGTAGAATTCTTCCCAAGCCATTCGTTTAGCTTCTGATTTTGAATAGCCCTGCTTTCGCAAGCGTTTTTGTCGTTCTATTATCGCTTTTCTGGCTTCAACCCATCTGCTAAGGAAAAAAAAGGCAGAGATCAAAACGGATATATATAGAAGGTTTCTAATCATGTTAGCTCTTGATTGGCTTGGTCATCAAAGATAGAACCATATGGGGAAAAAAGAATATAAAAAGAAAGCCCGGTAAGATTATTACCAGGCTTTCTTTTTAACGAAATATGAAATTATTATTTAGAATATATGTTCTTAGTATCCCGGTATCCGCTTCCAAGATTGCTGTACCAGTCATCATATAGTGAACCACCACTTGACACCCATTCCAAGAAATGAGGGAATGCCAGATCAATTCTTTTTTCTTCTATGGGATATTCAAAAGGAACTAATATACTCAAAGCCCAAGGTTCGTTTGATGATGAAAGATAATAAACACCATTTGATGGAGTAGAATTATCATCTTCAGTACCAAATAAAGATGTTGTAGCCTTATCTGTAGGAACATATCCTGGTAAGTGAATCTCATAGCCTCTGGTTTGATTAGCTATCAAGAAAGGATTGAATGGTGCACTTCCTAAAGTAGCCGGAGTAATTGGAGAAGCAAACTTGATATAAACTTTAGCGGTATCGCCTTGCACTTTATCTAAACTCTCTTCTGTATTTATAAAGTTTTGATTTCCAGTATTCTTTATAAGAGCAGTATGGTTATCAAAAGGTATAATAACTGCTTTAGTCTGCCCAGCCTCTAAGCCGTTTGACGCAAATTGTATGTAGTTACCGATCGATTTTTGTCCTGTAACCTTACTTACGGCTGAAGCGCTAAAAGGAAACTGAACTCCGAAACCATTTTTAAAATTAGCTCCGGCAGCTGTTGGAACGAAGTTTCCAGTCATTTCAACCACATTGTTACTCGCATTACTAATCATTTCATAACGATAATTAACAACAAGGTCATTCATATCATAATCACCTTTTTTCGGCCAATTATCTTCAAAAGCTAAAGTTCCATATGTGTTTTTAGATGGGAAATAACTGATGAAAGCTCTAGCTGGGTCACAAGGGAAAGCATCTGCTGCATCAAGCACACCATCATTATCGCAATCATTAACAGTTGGAGGGGTTGGAATCAGACCAACTGTTGATACACCTTCAGTGGAAGCGAATAATACTAGATCGTTAAAGTCATTGTCACAATACGATGTTAGATCGCCATTAGGTTGTTGTCTCTCAACATCTTCAAAACCCAAAACAAATAATTGGTTTGGAACATTATGTAATAGAACAGTGTGTCTTCTGTTTGTAGAAGATGGCTCGGGGTTGAATTCACTTTGTGAATAAAATTTAGTGCCAGTCAAATTCACATCGTAATTATTAGTTGTAGAATTGTATTTCCATGCATCTTGGAATAATACGAAACCTATTGATGTGCCAGCATTAAAATGACCGATGTTCACCTTGTCACCAGATAGAAGTCCGTTGGCTAGGCCTGCAGAAGCATTTGGAAAAATGAAAGTAACATCTCCAGCTTCAGCTGGACTTGTAGGTGGAGAATTAGTTGGGTAAGTATAGAATCCTACTCCATTTAAATATCCTGCGCCTTCAGAAACAAAGGTGACATAGATATCAGTTGCAGAAATAATATTTAGTGTTGATGTTGCCTGATCAGATATAAATTCTGGATGAGCTGTAGGTACGCGTTGGTATTCAGGTAATGCACTGTTTACTAAAGCCAATAATCCGCTGGTTATAACATCCCCAATAGGTTCTAAGTATGTTGGACGTCCGTTGGGTTGATTAGTCGAGCTTGCAGCTGAACCGTTTCCTGGGTATAAATAGTTAATTCCTTGATAAGCGGTTTTTACAGTAAATGAATTTTTAGACATTGTTCTTGACGGCAAACCTTGAGGGATCGCGTTTCCAAAGTAACCTTTTGACCCGCCTATTATAGCATCAAGGGAATTGTTAACGATTACCGCTTTGGTATTACTCAATAAACCAATATAATGTGGTTCAATTACTAGCGTGTCTATATAAGAGGGGATAGTAACAGTGCCTTTAACTTCGCCGTTTTCATCACTTACTGCCTTGAAGATAGCATTATCGGATTTTGAGCTATTGCTGAAAGTGTTAAATAAGCTTAATACAACACCTTTAATTGGCTGATTATTGTTTGTTAGTAACCGAATGTTGACTTTAACTTCTTTTGATGTTGAGTACGTAAATCCGTCTGGAGCAATTTTGTTTCCAGTTACCTCTGGAGAGGTGCCGTCGCTAGTTTTTTCTTTTTTACAAGAAGCTAAGGAAAAAGTGGCAAGTACTAAGAGTAAGAAAGGGTAGTTATACTTCATATAATGTGGAAAAAGATGTGTACTCGTTGTACACGTGGAGACAATATTTGTTCCTGCTATGTAACATGCTGTAAACCACCCTTATGGGCTTTATGGAATATTTAATTGGGTATAAATGGGGAAATTTAGGTACATGTAAATGTGAAATATGAGTATTTATTTCTCATATTTAATTCGTGTATAATAGACTAACAACCATTAAAGCAAGCAGTAGAGGATAAAAATAAGTATTTGCTAGGCTAGTAGAATTACATTTGATAAATAGGATTATTTTAACGAAAATTGTATCCTCGGGGAATTAGCTCATCTGGTAGAGCGCAAGCATGGCATGTTTGAGGTGATCGGTTCGAGTCCGATATTCTCCACTTTTTGTTTTTTACCACTTATTGTACCTATTCTCTTCAAGTTCCGTTTTTCGATATTCAAGAGCATTGTCATAAATTCGAATGCTCAGAATGCTCAAGTCATATTTAAAGACGATACATCTTTTGTGAAAATAGTTCACAAGTCTGGTAGAAACCTTCACATATCTTGATATTAGCAAACTATTACATGGGTAGCCTGTTCATTAGTGTACAACTAATTTTATTAATGACTGGTCAAGAGATTTTAGGGAGCTTACAAGAAGATATAGATAGAAAAAAGGGAAAGTTTATCGAGTTGATGCGTGAATTTCATTTAAATCAACCGTTAGATAAAAAAACGCGGGATGAAGTCGAAAGAGCAAGGGTTGAATGGTTAATAGCAATTAATCATTTAAAGGTTTCTTTGCCATTTTTAGGAGCTAATGATCTTGTAAACTCACTTCTAGTTCCTGATCAAGAAATCAAGAAGGCGTAGTATCTCAAGCCTAAAGTGATTTAGTTTAAGTAATTCTATTTTATTGAAGACATTCGTGAAAAGAATTATTAATGACTACCAAGTACCTCCTTTTCCTCTTTATTGCTTTATTAGCTTGTTTAGTTACAATCAAATTGAACAAGTTGACCACATTTGGAGCCATAACTGGTTTTATTATAGCATTAGCAATTTTCTCCGCTTTTGGATTTCCTGGCCTTGCTTTTCTTGCAACATTTTTTATCACCGCCACACTGGCTACATCCTGGAAGAAACAAACCAAACAAGTAATTTATCGTCTAGAAAAACATCAAGTTAAAAGGGATGCAAATCAAGTTTTAGCAAACGGTGGGGTTGCCGCAATAGCCGCGTTATTATCTATTGTCTTGCCATCTTTTCAAGATTGGTTTTTATTGATGATGGTGGCAAGTTTTTCATCTGCTACCGCGGATACCATTTCTTCTGAATTAGGGAATGTTTATGGAACTAGATTTTTTAATATTTTATCCTTCAAGCCTGATATGAAAGGCGAAAACGGTGTAGTTAGTTTAGAAGGTTTGTTTTTTGGGTTTATCGGTTCTTTTTTTATTGCTATAGTTTTTTCAATTGTTTTTTGTTGGGACTATCGTTTTCTAATCATCATTGTTTCCGGCACCATAGGAAATTTAGCTGATTCGATATTAGGAGCAACTCTTGAACGAAAAGGCATTTTGGGAAATAACCAGGTAAATTTCCTAAACACATTAATCGCAGCCTTAAGTAGTTGTTTGTTTCTTTATTAAAGTGTGCATTGTTTCTGGAACTTTTACAGCAACTCATATAGATCAGTAATGAAAAACCTTTATTATTCTCAGTGAAATATTTTATGTTCAACTGTGAATATTACATGATATAATTATAATAATATGCCGTTTTGCTGTAATTTGCGCTTTGTTTATGCCATGTTGACTTAATGCAGTCCATGGCTTAGTTGTTGATAAATACGTTTTTTATTATTAAAATTTAACATGTTAGGATTCTTAAACAAGATATTCGGAAGTAAATCTGATCGAGATATAAAGTTAATACAACCATTGGTTGATAAAATTAAAGAAGAATATGCCAAGCTTTCTTCGTTAAGTAACGATGAATTAAGGCAAAAATCACTTGATTTTAAGGCTCGAATTCAAACTTCGCTAGAGAAAATTGACTCGGAAATAAATGCTATTAAGGTTAAAGCTGAAGAATCTGAAATTGATATTACTGAAAAAACTGCTTTGTATGATCAGGTAGATCTGTTACAGAAAGAACGCGACAAAGAAATAGAGAAAATACTTCTTGAGATTCTGCCCGAGGCCTTTGCGGTAATGAAAGATACTGCGAGAAGATTTACAGAAAATACTGCTATTGAAGTTACCGCTACACCATTCGATAGAGAATTAGCTACTCGCAAACCTAATGTGGTTATAAAAGGTGATAAAGCTATACATCATAATACATGGTTAGCAGCAGGTACAGAAGTTACCTGGAACATGATTCATTACGATGTTCAATTAATAGGTGGCGTCGTATTGCATCAAGGTAAAATTGCTCAAATGGCAACTGGAGAGGGTAAAACCTTGGTAGGAACACTTCCTGCATACTTAAATGCCTTAGCTGGAAACGGAGTACACATTGTAACTGTCAATGATTACTTAGCTCGTCGTGACTCTGAATGGAATGGCCCTTTATTCGAATTTCATGGTTTAAGTGTAGATTGTATCGATAAGCATCAGCCTAATTCTGATGAGCGCCGCAAAGCTTACTTAGCAGATATCACATTCGGTACCAATAACGAATTTGGATTCGATTATTTGCGTGACAATATGACATTGTCTCCAGAAAGTCTTGTGCAACGTAAATTGCATTTCGCAATGGTTGATGAGGTTGACTCTGTTTTAATTGATGATGCTCGTACTCCGCTAATCATTTCAGGCCCAATTCCTCGCGGTGATGAACATGAATTTTACGATTTAAAACCAAGAATTGAACGTTTAGTGTCTGCTCAAAAAAACTTCATTAACGGGGTTTTAATCGAAGCAAAAAAATCAATTACAGAAGGCAAAGCTGGTGTAGATGACGGAGGCTTGGCTTTATTAAGAGCATTCCGGGGCTTACCCAAAAGCAAGGCGTTAATCAAGTTTTTAAGCGAAGGTGGAAATAAAACCATTTTAAATAAAACTGAAAACTACTACATGCAAGATCAGAACAAGGAGATGCCAAAGGTAGATTCTGAACTGTTCTTTGTAATTGACGAAAAGCATAACCAGGTAGAACTTACAGAAAAAGGTATTGAACTAATTACTGCATCAGGAGAAGACCCTAATTTCTTTGTGATGCCAGATGTAGGTACAGAGATAGCTGAATTAGAAAAATCTACTTTAAGTACAGAAGAGAAAATTACTAAGAAAGATGAGTTGATGCGTGATTTTTCAATTAAATCAGAACGTATTCACTCGGTAAACCAACTTCTAAAAGCGTATACCTTATTCGAAAAGGATGTAGAATACATCATTGATGAAGGTAAAATTAAATTAGTTGATGAGCAAACAGGCCGTATCATGGATGGCCGCCGTTACTCTGATGGTTTGCACCAGGCTATTGAGGCTAAAGAGAATGTGAAGGTTGAAGATGCTACTCAAACATACGCAACGATCACGCTTCAAAATTATTTCCGGATGTACCACAAACTTTGCGGTATGACCGGTACTGCTACAACAGAAGCTGGGGAGCTTTGGCAAATTTATAAGTTAGATGTTGTAGAAATCCCAACTCACGTTCCTACCAGACGTACCGATCATGAAGACATGGTTTATCGTACTGTTCGTGAAAAATATAACGCTGTAGCTGATGAAATAACCAAATTAACTCAAGCGGGTAGACCAGTTTTAGTGGGTACCACATCCGTAGAAATATCTGAATTACTAAGCAGGATGCTGAAACTTCGTGGTATTAAGCACAATGTTTTAAATGCGAAACTTCACCAGAAAGAGGCTGATATTGTTGCAGAAGCTGGTCAGGCTGGCACTGTAACGATAGCCACCAACATGGCTGGTCGTGGTACCGATATTAAATTAGGTGAAGGAGTTGTTGCTGCAGGTGGTTTGGCCATTGTGGGTACAGAGCGTCATGAATCTCGTCGTGTGGATCGTCAGTTACGTGGTCGTGCAGGTCGTCAAGGAGATCCAGGTTCAACCCAATTTTTTGTTTCCTTAGAAGACAATTTGATGCGTTTATTCGGTTCTGAACGTATTTCTAGCATTATGGTTAGAATGGGAATTGAAGAAGGTGAAGTAATTCAGCATTCGATGATTACCAAATCTATTGAACGTGCTCAACGTAAGGTAGAGGAAAACAACTTTGGTATTCGTAAAAGATTATTGGAGTATGATGATGTGATGAATTCTCAGCGTACCGTTGTTTATTCAAAACGTAAAAATGCGTTATTCGGTGAACGTTTAGATGTTGATTTGAATAATACCATTTTTGATGTTGTAGAAGATATCGTTTCAGAATACAAAACAGAAGGAAATTTCGAAGGTTTTCAATTAGAAATTATTCGGATTTTCTCTGTAGATGCAGAAATTACTGAGAAGGAATTTGCCGATACTTCCGTTTCAAAATTAACAGACATTGTTTTCGATAAGATAAATGAGTTTTACCATCGTAAATCTGAAGCAATAGCACAACAAACTTTCCCTATTCTTCAGGATGTTTTAAGAGAACGCGGTGAACACATTGAAAATATTGTTGTTCCGTTTACAGACGGTATTCGCGGTGTGCAGGTAAATACAAACTTGCGCAAGTCTGTAGAAAACAAAGGGCATGAAGTGTTTAAATCTTTCGAGAAAACCGTTGTTCTTGCTTTAACGGATGATGCCTGGAAAGAACACTTACGTGAAATGGATGAGTTAAAACAGTCTGTTCAAAATGCTGTTTATGAGCAAAAAGATCCACTGGTAGTTTACAAAATGGAGGCTTATAATTTGTTTAAGCAAATGTTAGCTACCGTAAATAAAGATGTGGTAAGTTTCCTTTTCAAGGGTGGTATTCCGCAACAAGAACCCCAAGAAGTTAGAGAAGCCCGCCCTCTGCCTAAACAAGATTTGAGTAAGATCAGAACTTCTAAACCTGAACTAGTCCATGAAAATAATGGCGTATTGATAGAAGACACACGTGAAATTCAAAAACCACAGCCTATACGGGTGGAGAATAAAATCGGACGTAACGATCCTTGCCCATGCGGAAGCGGCAAAAAATATAAAAATTGCCACGGTGTTGGCCAAGACTAAAAATTTATTAGCAGATATGAGGAGTAGTTCTCATATCTGCTTTTTAATCTTTTCCTAATGAGATTACTGCTTTTTGGACTTGTATCGTTTTTCAGTACGATTAGTTTAGCCTATGCCCAATCTGGCAAAGTAGAAATCACTAAAGATCCAAAAATTGATGTCTTGATTGCAAGGCGTTTAGAGCTTAGTAAAAAGGGACAGTCTGCTGCCCAGATTGAGGGCTATAGAATTCAAATTTATTCAGGCTCTGATCGAAAATTGGCATATGCTGAGCAAACCCGTTTCAAGGGGCTTTATCCTCAAATTTTTGCTTACATAACTTATATCCAACCAAACTACAAAGTTCGTGTCGGTGATTTCAGAACTCGCATGGATGCTGAAAAGTTTATGTACTCAATCAAGCAGAATTTCTCAACTGTTTTTATATTTCCTGATCAAGTTTCCCCCCGTTAAAATTAGCTACTTTCTATAATAAATACTTAACAAGTGGTTCACACTTATTAGATTTGTGCCTTAATTCGAAAACATGTCAGGCGAAACTCTAAAAGATAAAGTAAGCAGATTAGCAGATCAAATACATAGTGGCGTAATTAGCAATCGTCGTCATTTGCACGCTAACCCTGAACTGTCTTTCCATGAATATAATACTTCCGCTTTTGTAAAATCACAACTGGATGCTTTAGGTATTTCTTATAAAAGCATGGCTGATACAGGTATTGTGGCGCTTATTAAGGGAAATATTCCATCTGAAAAAGTGGTAGCATTGCGTGCCGATATGGATGCATTGCCTATTATTGAGGCCAATAATGTTCCCTACAAGTCAACAAACGAGGGTGTAATGCATGCTTGTGGTCATGACGTTCATACCTCTTCTTTATTAGGTACAGCCAAAATTTTGAACGAGTTAAGAGACGATTTTGCGGGTACTGTCAAATTAATATTCCAGCCGGCAGAAGAAAAGCTCCCAGGTGGAGCCAGCATCATGATTAAAGAGGGTGTGTTGGAAAATCCGAAACCCGATGCAATTTTAGGGCAACATGTTATGCCATTAATAGAAGTTGGTAAAGTTGGATTTCGAGCTGGCAAATACATGGCCTCCACCGATGAAATTTACGTTACGGTGAAAGGTAAAGGTGGCCACGGTGCCCAGCCTCAACAAAATATCGATCCAGTAGTTATTACTTCCCATATAATTATTGCATTACAGCAGATTGTAAGTCGGATAGCTGATCCTAAAATGCCATCAGTATTATCATTTGGTAAGGTAATTGCAAATGGAGCCACCAATGTAATTCCTAATGAAGTGTACCTGGAAGGAACATTTCGTACCATGGATGAAGTTTGGCGCACAGAAGCTCATGTAAAAATGAAAAAAATGGCCGAAGGTATTGCAGAAGCAATGGGCGGAAGCTGTGATTTCAATATCATGAATGGTTACCCCTTTTTAGTGAATGAAGAAAAATTAACCAATCAGGTACGGGGTTTCGCCGAAGATTATTTAGGTAAAGAAAATGTGGTTGATTTAGATATTTGGATGGCCGCCGAAGATTTCGCGTATTATTCTCAAGCTGCAGATGCTTGTTTTTATCGTTTAGGTACTCGTAATGAAGAACGTGGTATCACCTCATCTGTTCATACCCCAACATTTGACATTGACGAAAACGCATTAAAAGTTAGTACCGGATTGATGGCATATATAGCGGCAAAAAGGTTAAGCCCCCTAATCCCCTAAAGGAGGAAGTATAGCTAACATATAGCAGTGAAATAAAAATTAGATTTAGCAGTTAACTAGGAATGGTATATAATTTAAACTCCTATCCTTTAGGAAAGGGTGCGGTAAGAATAGTGCGTAGGCGGGTGAGGCTCTTTTTTATTTTTTTATTTTTCCCATTTTTGGGATTTACACAACAAATTCCGCGTTTTAATCCTGATACGATTTTAACGGTAAATATTGATTCTGCTATTAATATCACCTCCACTAGGTTAACAGCGAATTCTTTTATTAACGAAATTTTAAGGGATACAAGTTTTTATCAAGCGTTTCGCCAAATGAAGCGATACAGCTTTACCGCTGAAAACCGGGTTTTTACTTATGATAAGAAAAATAAAGTAGAAGGAAAAATTTTTCGTAAAATATACCACAATAATGAAGGGCCTTACAAAATGCAATTTTTGGCTAAAAGCGATAGTGGGAAGATTTATAAAAGAAACGGCAAATATCAATTGTATACCACCGAAATGTTTGATTACATTTTTATGAATGCATACAACTCAGATTTTTCAGATGGGCCATCGTCTGGAAGTAAGGGGGGCGGTAATAATGAATCGTATAAGGACAAACTCAAAACACTGATATTTAGTCCTGGTAAACCTGTGAAAGGAATTCCTTTTATCAGTAATAAAACGGAGATTTTTACTCCGAATATGCGTCAGTATTATGATTATACGTATTATAAAGGTACTTATCTAGATACTATTCCTGTTTACAGGTTTAAAGTAAAAATGAAGCCAGATCTATCTTCATGGACAAAAGACGGGATTATGATCAAAGAGCTTACAACCATTTTTGATCGACGTGATTTGAAAATATTAGGTCGATATGTGGATATGAAGTACGGCAATATGGCCTTTGATTTCGATGTACAAATGAATATAGAGTTGGGATATGCGGACGATAATGAAACTCTGCTTCCATTAAAAATTACTTACCAAGGCAACTGGGATATTCCGTTTAAAAAGGAAGAGAGAGCCAGCTTTTTAATTGTTCATAAGGGGTATAAGTTGGGGAAGAGGTGAGTTGTGAGTTGTGAGAGGTGTACACCGCACTGGACTTTTAACTTTTAACTTTTAACTTTAAACTTTTAACTTCTTCGCATGAGGGATTGAAGAGGAAAGCCCACAGCCCAATTCTTCATTGGGCGAGGACTTGGAACGTAAAGCCCGACCCTGCTCTCCACAGGGGCATGCCCAAAGTATTCGTAATATTCTAAATTTGATTTCAAATAAATATAAACTTGCGGCTCTAAAATATTCTGAAGCTACAATTACATATTCGGGTTCATTGCCTATTTTTGCTATTCATGATTCCACAGGAAACGGTAGATAAGATTATAAATGCTTCTTTAATTGAAGAGGTGGTTGGGGATTTTGTGCATCTTAAAAAACGCGGAACCAGTTTAATTGGTTTATGTCCGTTTCATAATGAAAAAAGTCCATCATTTAACGTATCTGTAACCAAGGGGATTTACAAATGCTTTGGCTGCGGCAAAGGTGGTGATTCGGTTCATTTTATCATGGAGCATGAAAAGGCAACCTATCCGGAGGCATTACGTTTCCTTGCTTCGAAATATAATATTGAGATAGCCGAGGTTGAAAATACTCCGGAAGAGCAGGCGGTAAACAACCGACGTGAAAGTTTATTTATAGTTTCTGAATGGGCAGCCAAGTTTTTTCAGAATGAAATGTGGAATACTGATGGCGGCAAAACAATTGGGTTAAGTTATTTCAAAGAGAGAGGCTTCCGCGATGATGTTATCAAAAAGTTTGAACTTGGTTACTCGCCTGATGTTTGGGATGCCTTAACACAAAAGGCCGTAAGCGATGGTTATAAGTTAGAGTTTTTAGAAGATACCGGTTTAACTATCCGAAAGGATAACGATAGGTTTTACGATCGGTTTCGAGGACGGGTAATGTTCCCGATTCATAGTTTTACAGGTAGGGTAATTGGATTTGGAGGGCGAACACTTAAAACGGATAAAACAGTCCCTAAATACGTTAACTCGCCAGAAAGCGACATTTACCATAAATCGAATGTTCTTTACGGATTGTTTTTTGCGAAAAAATCAATTAGGGATAATGACAACTGTTACCTGGTAGAAGGTTATGCAGATGTGTTATCCGTGCATCAGGCTGGAGTCGAAAATGTGGTTGCATCTTCGGGTACTTCGCTTACCACAGAGCAAATTCGACTTATCGGCAGGTTTACAAAAAACGTTACCATACTTTATGATGGAGATGCGGCGGGAATAAAAGCCTCGTTGAGAGGCTTGGATATGATTTTGGAAGAGGGCTTGAATGTAAAAGTCGTTCTTTTTCCTGATGGTCATGATCCGGATTCTTTCGTTCAAAAGAACGGAAGTGCTGCCTTTAAAAATCATATTGAGAGAAGTAAAAAGGACTTTGTTCTTTTTAAAACTTCTATACTCTTAAAAGATGCAGGTGATGATCCGCTCAAGAAGGCAGGCGTTATTCGCGAAGTGGTTGAAAGTATTGCGAAAATTCCGGATAGTATAAAAGCGTCCGTATTTTTAAGAGAGTGCAGTTCATTGCTTCAGATTGAAGAGCGGATCTTGATTGTTGAGCTCAACAAAATGCGTTTGGGCAAGGCAAAAAAGGATAGCTACAAACCGCAATCTCCAGACGAACCACCTGCAGATTTTTTTAGTGATGATCCGTCACAACAAGAATCGACGCCTTCGTTTTCTGCCTTTGACGAGCCACAAGAGAAGGAAATTGTGCGTTTATTGCTTAATTACGGCCATGAAGTGGTGAATTGGGATGGGATAACTGACACGTATATCGCTCCATATTTGATATCGAATTTGTCCGACGTAACGTTCAATGATCCTGATTGCGCTCATATCATTAATGAGTACAAGTCTAAATTAGAAGCCGGAGATTTACCTACAGAAGATGAATTTATAAAAAACAGCGATAACCGAATTGCTACGTTTGCCATATCGCTCGTTACTTCTCCTTATCATCTAAGCGAAAATTGGGCTGTCGAGCGGAAAATTTATGTAAAGCGGGAACATGAAAACCTGCGTGCAACCATACATGGAGGCATATTCCATCTCAAAAAACATAAAGTGGAACAAATTTTAAAAGATTTACTTCAACAATTGCAAAGTGAAAAGGATGCTGTTAATCAAGAGATTTTGCAAAAGAAATATATCCAGGTAAAAGAAGTTGAAAAGGGAATTGCTAAGTATCTGGGTTCTGTGATTGTGAAATAGCATAAATCATATGGCAAAACACAATACTTTTGGCAAACAGGGTGAAGAAATAGCAAAGTTGTTCCTGGAAAAATCTGGCTACGAGATACTAGATGAAAACTGGACACATAAAAAATCTGAAGTAGACTTAATAGTTTACAAAAACCGCCAAATCATTTTTGTAGAAGTAAAAACCAGAAGCGGTGCTGGGTTTGGCCAACCAGAAGATTTCGTCAGCTTATCCAAACAACTCCAGATGGAAAAAGCTGCAAACGAATACATCTACCTTATGAGCCATAAAGGTGAGATCAGATTCGATATTATTTCTATATTATTTTCTTCAGAAAGCGTTTATACACTAAAACATATTGAGGATGCATTTTGGCCTGAAGCTTAATCGTTCAATATGTATCTTGCGAAAAATAAATCATTAACAATGCGTTTAAATTTTCTATACTTATTGGCTGTAGTTTTACTGGTAGCTTCCCTTCATTGTACTTCTGATAATGATTCTAATGTAAGTAGCTGGGTGAGTCCCGAAACGGATAAATCGATAAATCTGGGAGATAAAATTACTTTTCAGGTGAAGCCTGCCGGCGATACAAAGCCAGATTCGATTGTTTATTTTGTGGATGCTTTACGGATGGCATCTAGTACAAATACAAATCCAGTGTCTGTGAATTCTGATAGCCTTACGCTTGGAAACAAATCATTAATTGCAAAAATTTATAAAGCTGGTCAAGCTGAAGAAATCACGACAAATATCACAATCAGATCGGCCTTAATTCCCATAAAATTCGAATATACTATTGTCAAAACATTACCTCATGATACTGCATCTTACACGGAAGGTTTAGAATATCATAACGGCTTTTTATACGAAAGTGATGGCGAATATAAAACATCGAGTATCCGTAAGGTTGATCCGAATAGCGGTAAGGTTATACAAGTAACACCTATTAAAGATTCAATTTTTGCAGAAGGAATAGCGGTAATTGATAATAAAATATTAATGCTTACCTACCGGGAAAAAATAGCAAGAGAGTATGACGTAAATACGTTGAAATTGATTAGAGAATTCCCTTTTATGTATGCAATAGAAGGGTGGGGAATGTGTTTGGTTGGAGATAGAATATATTACACAGATAGCTCTAATACCATTCATATTTTGAATAAAAACACTTATCAAGAAGAAGGTTATATTGAAGTTTATGATCAAAACGGCCCCGTACAACAAGTGAATGAACTAGAATATATCAATGGGCAACTGTATGCTAACATTTATCAATCGGAAAGAGTAATAATCATAAATCCCAAAAACGGCCAAGTTACTGGTGAGATAGATTTCTCTAATTTATACCCTGAGTTAGATCGCTTAAGAGATAATCCCTATTCTGACGTATTGAACGGAATAGCTTGGGATGCAAAGGGCAAACGTCTATTTGTAACGGGTAAAAAGTGGACTAAGATGTTTCAGGTTGTGATAAAATAAAAAAGAGGCTGTCTCAAAAAGGCAGCCTCTTTTTTTGCTGTTACTATTCCCCCATCAGGAGGCTAGGGGGCAGGCTTTATCTCCAGCTTTTATACAAATTGATCAAGCCATTTGTAGATGAATCATGATTGGATATTTTCTCATCACTTTCTAATTCAGGTAGTATTTGATTAGCCAATTGTTTCCCTAATTCAACACCCCACTGGTCGAAACTGAACACATTCCATATCACGCCTTGTGTAAATATTTTGTGCTCGTACATCGCGATAAGCGAACCTAGAACACGAGGTGTAATTTTCTTTACCAGAATAGAGTTAGTTGGGCGATTGCCTTCAAAAACTTTGAACGGAGCCAATTTTTCAATTTCCTCGGCACTTTTACCTGCTTTTTGAAATTCGGCTACCACTTCATCTTTAGTTTTGCCATTCATTAAAGCTTCCGTTTGAGCAAAGAAATTAGTAAGCAATAATTGGTGATGATTGCCAATTGGGTTATGGCTTTGAGCCGGAGCGATAAAATCAGAAGGAATTAATTTAGTGCCTTGATGAATTAATTGGTAAAAAGCATGTTGTCCGTTTGTGCCGGGCTCTCCCCAAATAATCGGACCTGTTTGATAATCAACGGGATTCCCGTTTCTATCAACTGATTTACCGTTACTTTCCATGTCTCCTTGTTGGAAGTATGCAGCAAAACGATGTAAATATTGGTCGTAAGGTAAAATCGCCTGGCTCTCAGCTCCGAAAAAATTGTTATACCAAATACCTAATAGGGCTAAAATCACAGGGATATTTTGATCCAATTCAGCTTCCTGAAAATGGTTATCCATATCGTGGGCGCCATTTAATAACTCTTTAAAATTATTAAAACCTACTGCGCAAGCTATGCTTAAGCCAATCGCACTCCAGATAGAATATCTTCCACCAACCCAATCCCAAAAGCCAAACATGTTTGCGGTATCAATCCCAAATTCAGCTACTCCTTTAGCATTAGTAGAGATAGCCACGAAATGTTTTGCTACATCTTGCTGAGCTGCACCATGATCTAAAAACCAGTTACGTGCCGTAAAGGCGTTAGCCATGGTTTCCTGTGTAGTAAACGTTTTAGAAGCGATCATGAATAAAGTGGTTTCAGGATCTACATTTTTTAGAGCTTCTGCGATGTGTGTTCCATCTACATTAGATACAAAATGTACTTTTATATGATTGCTATAAGCTTTTAGAGCTTCGGTTACCATTACTGGTCCCAGATCAGAACCACCAATGCCAATATTAACAATGTGTTGGATGGATTTACCTGTGTAACCCTTCCATTCACCGCTTATCACTTGTTTTGAAAACGTCTCCATTTGGCCGAGGACCTCGTGAATGTCAGGCATAATATCGTTACCATTAACGATCACTCCACTCGTATTCGGATTACGAAGAGCAGTATGTAAAACCGCACGACCTTCCGTTTCGTTAATCTGTTCGCCAGCAAACATGGCCTTTATAGCATCTGCTAAGCCAGTTTCTTTGGCCAGATCAGTTAGAAGGCTTATAGTTTCTTTAGTAACTCTGTTTTTAGAATAGTCTAATAATATATCATTAAATGAGATCGAAAAGTCCTCAAATCGTGATCCCGAAGACGCAAACAGGTCTCTAAGCTTTGCGTCATTTATTTGACTATAATGATTTTGAAGATTTTGATATGCAGTTGTGGTTGTAAATCCTTTTTTGGGAAACATATACGAATACTTGATGAAAAATTCTTGTAAATAATTGGCCAAAATTAATATTATATCTACTATTTTGGGTTAGTTTCTTATAAACTGTAAAACAATTTTGCATGAAGAGTTTAATAATCGGCTTGCTCACAGCTTTTTGCCTTCCCGTTTATGCGCAAACAAAGGCAGAAGAAGTGAAATCCTTTACATTACGTAATGGAATGAAGTTTTTAGTTCTGGAAGATAATACCATTCCCAATGCTAATATGTACTTTTTTTACAAGGTTGGTTCACGCAATGAGTATACGGGTATTACCGGTTTATCACATTTTTTTGAACACATGATGTTTAACGGCGCTAAAAAGTACGGACCGAAAATGTTTGATAGAAAAATGGAATATAGCGGAGGATCAAACAATGCCTATACTTCGCAAAACATAACCGTCTACACGGATTGGTTTCCGTCATCAGCATTAGAGACCATGTTTGATTTGGAAGCTGATCGAATCGCCACACTAAAAAGGGATAACCATGATTATGTTGCGATTACCGTTGTGAATACAGTAGAGGAGGAAGATTCACCTCCTTATTAAATGCGGGTAAACAGTGGGCTGCCCTATGGCGCCAGAAGTGCTTTTGTACCTTGAAAAATTCAGGCACTTTTTACATATCAACTTTTACCGCGTTAAAAAATACTGAACAAGCGATTGCTAAAGCAGTTGAAGTGTACCATAAATTTCATGCAAATGGCCTTGATGAAGAGGCATTAACTTCCGCTAAAAATTATGTAAAGGGGATGTTCCCACCACGATATGAAACTCCGAGCCAGCTATCCGGCTTATTAACGCAGATGTTTTGGTATGACTTTGATGAATCTTATATCAATAATTTTCAAAGTAATGTGGACGCTTAACCACCGGCAAAGTCAAGGAAATTATTGCAAAATATTTTCCTAAAGATAATCTTCAATTTGTGCTGATTGGTAAATCAGCCGATATCAAAAAGATTGCTGAAAAGTAGGGGGTTGTGGTGGAGAAGAATATTAAAGATAATGGGTTTTGAAAGAACAACTGTAATTAGAGAACTGTTTTGAACTTCATATTCCATTGGGGGGCTGACGATGCGAGCATTCTTCCTCACGAATATATATTTTAACAAGTCAAATAACATTGATATAAGGCGGTACTACATGAGAAAGACTGACTTTTTTCAAAATTTAGCAAGATTGCGCTTCAAAAAAAATACACTTATATTTTTTATAGCCACCCCAATGGTAGCTGTTTCTTTCAATATGTTTGTTAAGTTTGATGATCAATGTAGAGGATCTGCGTTGTTATTTTGAACATCTTGCAGAGAAAGTATGATATCTTTTAAAGAACTAAAGAAAAATTTAAAGAAGGAAAGTTCTGCACTCCCTGCCTTGAAAGTTGCCTTATTGGGTGATGTTACTACGCAATTTTTGGCTGTTTCTGTCATGGGAATGGGATTTGAAAGAAATTATAACATAACCTTGTTTGAAGCTGAATTTAATCAGATAGAACGCCAGGTATTAGATCCGACTTCAGATTTACATGATTTCGGAGCCACTTATACTATTGTTTTTCAATCAACCCACAAGTTATTGGAAAAATATAGCATGATGCATCCAGATGCCCAAGTGCTTTTGGCCAATGACCGGCTAGATTTTATCCGTACTATTTGTGGCTCAGTTAAAGGTCGCATCATCTATTATAACTATCCCGAAATTGAGGATACTGTTTTCGGAAGTTATGCGAATAAGGTAGAGGCCTCATTCACCTTCCAACTTCGGAAACTGAATTTTGAACTGATGGAGCTCGCTCAGGAAATTCCTAATCTCTTCATCTGTGACATATCTGGACTACAGAATAAATTTGGTCGTGATGTGATGTTCAATAGCAGTATATATATCAGTACTGAAATGGTGTTAAGCCTGGATATACTACCTTATGTAGCTTCCCGAACACTGGATGTGATCTGTGCAGTTGAGGGGAAATTCAAGAAGTGCCTCATTTTAGACCTTGATAACACCGTCTGGGGCGGCGTGGTTGGAGATGATGGATGGGAAAATGTGCAGGTTGGCCACGGTTTGGGGATAGGTACAGCATTTACTGAGTTTCAGCAATGGGTTAGAAAACTTAAGAACCGGGGAATTATAATTGCCGTTTGTAGCAAAAATGATGAAGACAAAGCACGGTCTCCATTTGAAAAAAATCCCGAAATGGTGCTTAAAATGGATGACATTGCCGTTTTCATTGCCAACTGGGAAACTAAAGTGGATAATATACGGCACATTCAAAGCATACTTAATATTGGGTTCGACTCCATAGTCTTTTTGGATGATAATCCCTTCGAGCGAAATATTGTAAGGGAGAATGTACGGGATATTACAGTGCCCGAACTTCCAGAAGATCCTGCTGAATATCTTGAATATCTTTATTCATTAAATCTTTTTGAGACGGCATCACACTCAACAACTGATGCAGACCGCACCTTGCAATATCAAGTAGAAAGTAAGAGAGCATCCATAATGAAAAGCTTCACCGATGAAGCAGACTTCTTAAAGTCGCTAAATATGGTTTCGGAAGTAAAGAAATTCGATTCATTTAATACGTCTCGTGTTGCGCAGCTTTCCCAGCGGAGTAATCAGTTTAACCTTCGCACTATTCGCTACACAGAGGCAGAGCTTGGATCGATAGTGGAAGATGATTATTATGCCACATTTGCTTTTACTCTCGAAGACAAATTTGGTGATAATGGCTTAATCTGTGTCATTATTCTGAAAACATTAGATAGTGATACCCTTTTCATCGACACCTGGTTTATGAGTTGCCGCGTATTAAAGCGGGGGATGGAAAACTTTACATTGGAGACAATAGTAAATTATGCAAAGGAAAATGGTTTTAAGCGAATAATAGGCGAATATTTACCTACGGCTAAAAACAAAATGACAGAGAACCACTACACTAAACTTGGTTTTATCTTGATAGATGGGGCAGAATCAGAGCAATTTGAATTGAGTGTAGATGATTGTCAGATTGGAGAACATTTTATTAATAAACATTAACAAGTTAAATATGGAATTCAACGAAATTTTAGAGAGAGTGCAAGACGTGTTTCGTGACGTGTTGGAAAACGAAGACATTGTATTAACTTCCCAAACTACAGCTAATGATGTTGAGGATTGGGATTCTTTAAATCATATTCAACTGGTGGTCGCTATTGAAAAGGACTTTAAAATCAGATTTACATCTCACGAAATTCAAAGCTGGAAAAATGTAGGAAAGATGGTTGATTGTATTGTAAAGAAAAAAGCATGAATTTAAAAGTTCATGACCGATTCGAAGAAACGTTCACTGTTTCCGATCATATTTATGAAGGCTTTATATCCATGTTTAGAGATAAAAATCCACTTCATACCGATGAAAGGTTCGCAATAGAACAAGGATTCAACGGAAGAGTAATGCATGGTAATATTCTAAACGGGTTTCTTTCTTATTTTATTGGCGAATGCCTCCCAGTGAAAAATGTGATCATTCATACCCAAAGCATTCAATTTAAAAATCCTATATACTTGAATAATAAGGTTTTTTTTGAAGGTGTTGTAACCAACATATTTGAATCTGTAAACGCTATTGAATTTAAATTCAGCTTTAAAAATGAACAATTAAAGGAAGTTGCGAAAGGTAAGATTCAAATAGGCTTATTGATATGATCATTTTAATAACAGGAGGAGCATCCGGGTTGGGCGAAACGTTAACTCGTATGATTGCAAAAAGACTGAATGATAGAGTCTTTTTCACATATGCACATTCTGACAAACAGGCCAGACAAATTGAAACGGAATGTTCAAATGCAACCGCCTTAAAATGTGATTTTAGGAATCGAGAAGAGGTTGATGCACTCGTAGCAAACGTCGGACAATTGAACATTGATGTCTTGATTAATAATGCCTATACAGGCGATTTTACGAAATCATATTTTCACAAAACCGCTGCCGATGATTTCATTGAGGCATTTAATGTGAATATTGTTCCATCAATACTTATTACACAAGCTGCCATTAACGTATTTAGAAAGAAAAAGTTTGGTAAAATAATTACCATCTCAACGGCCGCTCTGGTAAATGCTCCACCTGTGGGATCCTCAGTTTATGTAGCAAATAAGGCTTATATCGAGCAGCTTTCTAAGGTTTGGGCTAGCGAAAATGCGAAGTTTAATGTCACATCGAATATAGTGTCACCAGCGTTTATGTTAACTGGTTTTACAAATTCGATGGATGAAAGAGTCGTTGAGCAAATAATAAGTAATCATCCTCTCAAAAAGCTACTTACAACAGAAGAAGTTGCTGAAAGTGTGTGCTTTCTAATAAACTCAAGTCAGCAAATTAATGGAGTCAACCTTATACTCAATGCTGCAATGAATATTAAATGAAATTTGCCGCTTTCTTTCGATCTAAGAAACTATTCACCTATCCGAGTTTCCTTAATGTAAATCTGGTGAGGAGTGACTGTAACCACAGGCACCTTCTTTTCGTAATGTATATCCAATTCAACAGAACAATAATTAATTCTCCTGTCATAATAAAGCAGACTGTAACTGGTAAAAATAAATGGTAGTAAACTCAGTCAATTTTTTTATATTCTTTTCAATTGTTTTTGTCAGTTACTATTTCTTGTTCAATGGGAGAAGCAAGGCTCAAAATATTTTACTGCTACTGGCCAGCTATTTTTTTTACGGCTTTGCCGAATGGAAAATGCTTCCGTTGTTATTAGTAGCTACTTGTGTTTTTTTCGTCCTTGGCATTGCTATTTGGAAATATAACAACAATTCAAGTTCCCGAAAAGCTTCAGCTCTTACTAATCTCGGTGTAATACTCGGAATTGGCTTGCTGCTATACTTTAAATATCTCAATTTCTTTATTCAGTCGTTCAGCGATTTTTTTAATGCGTTAGGCTTGCAAACTCGCTGGGGAGTGCTTGACATAGTTATGCCTCTTGGAATCAGTTTCTTCACGTTCAAGCTCATTGCTTATGTGATTGAAATATACCGCGGACGTATTCAACCGTCTCGCAACTTTGTAGACTTTGCTGTCTATATTGCATTCTTCCCAACTATTCTTTCTGGGCCGATTGATCGTCCTAATACGTTGCTTACGCAGCTATCACGGGGGCGTGAGTTTGACTATGATCTGGCATTGATCGGTTTAAAGCGGATCTTCTGGGGAATGTTTATGAAAATGTGTGTGGCAGACCGATTAGCGATTTATGGTGATGCGGTCTTTAACAATGCAGAGCATCACAACGGAACTTCGCTTACGTTTGCTACACTACTCTACCCAATTCAACTATATGCTGATTTTGCTGGCTACTCCGAGATGGCAATTGGTGTGGGAGCACTTTTAGGGTTTAAGATTACGGAAAACTTCAAGCGCCCATTTTTTTCGCAAAACATTGCAGAATACTGGCGTAAATGGCATATCTCTCTAACAGGCTGGCTAACAGATTACGTATTTATGCCCTTAAACATCTATTTTCGAAACATAGAAAAATGGGGATCCATCTTTGCAATTATTATCACATTTGTACTGATTGGTTTTTGGCATGGAGCTGATTGGAAATTTGCCTTATTCGGACTCTACCACGGCTTACTTTACATACCATTAATGCTATCCGGGGCATTCTTCAAAAAGAATAAAATGAAGAAGACTGAAAGCGGATTACCAACTTTTAATGCCATCTCTAAAATGTTCGGAACTTTCCTGTTAGTTGCATTTGGACTTATACTTTTTAGAACAACAGGTCTCGACCAAAGTATACTAGTTACTCAAAAGATCTTTACCAGCTGGGGCAGCTTATTTGTTGATTCCAAAACGTTAATAAATGGTTTGCTTTGTATGACTATCCTTTTATATAAGGACTTCAGAGACGAATTTTTTCCGATAATGCACGAGCAAGGGAGGCCGCAGGGCTTTGTTAAGCGCTATGGGTATGAACTAACCGTGTCTGTTTATATCGTTTTGATCCTGTTTCTTGGGGTATTCGATGGGAGTCAGTTTATCTATTTTAAATTTTAGTTGTAATGAGAAAATTCCTAATAAAGCTTTTTATCGTTACGGTAATTACATTAATCGCCGACAGGGTGTTGGCTCTTATTGTAGGCCATTTTTACAAAACAACTACTACTGCTGATGAATATAAACTGAACCAAGTAACCTATAAACTGAAAGCACCTGTAATTTTTATGGGGAGTTCTCGATGTCACCACCATTATGTTCCTTCAATTATTAGCGATACTTTGAAAACAGATGTCTACAATGCTGGACTGTGGGGCATGCGGAACATTTACTTCCAATATTCCTTACTTAGCAATATTGTGGAAAACTATACACCTAAAACCATTATTCTTGAAATCCATCCTATCGACTATTTACATACTCCTTTCTCAGACATTGAGACAATGGGCGTGCTTACCCCGTTTATAGGCTATAGCTCAGGCTGTGACGAGGTATTGAAAAAGGCAAAGCTTTATAATAAAACCTCACTATCTCATTTATACCGTTATAATAGTCTTTTTCCAAATATCATCGCTGGTAATATTGCTCAACGTTCCAATCCTGCTGATAAAGGATTGAAGCCCTTGATTGGCCAATTAGATATTAAGTCGGGCGATATCAAGCCCGAAAAGTTTCCGTATCCTGTTGATGAAGAAAAATTGAGGTATCTTCAACTTTTCGTCAATGTATGTAAGCAAAAGAAAATTCAACTTATTTTTATCTTCTCCCCAATGTACGCTGTAGAAAAAAGAAGTAGTTTGTTTATAATTCCGAATAAGATCGCCTTAAAAAATAATATACCTTTTATAAATCATTATTATTTGGAAGGGATAACCGGACATGCTGAATATTTCTTTGATTATGGTCACCTCAATTCTGAGGGAGCAAAGAAATATTCTTCAATTGTAGCATCGGAATTGAAACAATACTTTAAGAAGAAGTCAACCTCTGTCGCGACTTTCCATTAACACTTCTACTTTGCTTTGGCTTTTTAGACAAACACATGCAAAGCGAGAAATGTAGGCCTTCCTATTTGGCCAGCAAAGCGCTGCCATTGGGAGATTGAGCACGCATGGTAATTGACCTATTTTCTTTAAAATTGTTTTACTCCCTCAAATCCCCCTTTTTAATTGCACAACCCTTTAACGTCTCTCTATTAATCACTACCTCCGCCGAATAATTGTAATTACTGTCAGACATCCCATCAGAGCATTTTTCTTCCCGAAGTATAATCACCAATTTTTCGTTCTTAGCGTTTTTCGTTTCAAACCGGTGAACACCTCCACCCACATTAGCAGGCTGATAAGGAAATATATATACTTTCTCTTTTGCTACATTTTTTAAAACAATCTTTTGTTCTGCGGGAATGATATCAATCGACCAAAAAGGTTCATTCCCTATGGCGATAAACTCAAAATCATAACAAGGCGTTTTGTAGCTTTTCTGTTCCAATTTATCCACAGAAGTGACAATTAACACATTTTCGTAATCTGATGCGTATCCAGAGGCAGCTTTACCTGCTAAGTAACCCTTCACCTCGGCATAAACAGTTTCTTCCGGGTATGAAAGCGAACTAGTAGCTTTTTTATATGCTTGAGAAATAGTGGCTGAACTGTCATTCACCCAGTACATCTTGCTCGGGTCATTGCAATCCTGGAAAGTATTTGCCTCTTTACTGTATTTGTAAAGTCCTTTGAAAGAACGGAGAGTTTTATCGACAACATTAATTACTTTTTCATCTTTTAAATGCTCGGATGTGCCAGTTGCCGAACGCTCGTGGTTGCTTGAGTTGCAGGAAATAAATAGTCCCAGAGTAATAATTGCACTTATTAGTTTTTTCATAAGTTAATTGTTGTACTCAAAGATGGTTATTTTTATATTTTTGCAACATGACCAAAGAACAAATTTCGGATTTAAGGGACAGAGTTACGTCCTTGAGGAGGCATCTTTGACATCGACAAGAAGTTAAATGCACTGCACGAAGAAGAGGGAATTACTCTTGACCCTGATTTCTGGAACGACCCTAAAAGAGCTCAAAAAGTACTGCACTCCATAAACAGTAAAAAAGTCTGGACTAAAGGTTATGTTGACGTAAATGCGGCTGTAGAAGATGCTGCCATTATGTTAGAATTTTTTCAATCTGGGGACGCATCGGAAGACGATTTAAAAGACCAATACCAAACTGCTTTAACAAAAGTTGAAGAACTGGAGCTTAAAAATATGCTTAGTTCTGAAGAAGATCAACTACATGCTGTTATGCAAATTACCGCTGGCGCTGGAGGTACAGAAAGCTGTGATTGGGCATCAATGCTCATGAGGATGTACATCATGTGGGGCGAAAAACATGGGTGTAAAGTAACTGAACAAGATTATCAGGAAGGCGAGGTTGCTGGCATAAAAACGGTCACCATTCAGTTTGAAGGCGATTTTGCTTATGGTTATTTAAAAGGTGAAAACGGTGTACATCGTCTGGTGCGCATTTCTCCGTTTGATTCAAATGCCAAACGTCACACTTCCTTTGCTTCTGTTTATGTATACCCTTTGGTTGATGATACCATTGAAATTGATGTGAATCCAGCCGATATAGAATTTGAAACCTTCCGTTCTGGTGGGGCAGGTGGTCAAAATGTAAATAAGGTGGAAACGGCTGTTCGATTATACCATAAACCTTCCGGAATTATAATCAAGAACCAAGAATCACGATCTCAGCTCCAGAATAAAGAAAATGCTATCCGGTTGTTAAAATCTCAATTGTATGAAATTGAAATGCGTAAACGAATGGAAGCTTCTGCTGCGGTAGAAGGTAATAAAAAGAAAATTGAATGGGGATCTCAGATCCGCAACTACGTTTTACATCCGTATAAGCTGGTAAAAGATTTAAGAACTAACCATGAAACATCAAACGCCCAAGCTGTTTTGGATGGCGATTTGGACGAATTTCTGAAAGCTTATTTAATGGAATTTTAATAATGTTTCTAAACGATGCTTCAGTCTCATTGAAGCATCGTTTTAATCATTTTGCCTGATTGTAAGGAGTATTGTTCTATCATTTCCATTGCGTAAATTTATCACCAATAGCGGTTTCTAATATTTCTTTAAACTTTCGCCGGTATTGTTACTTTTCATGATAAGTAGTGCAATTCCTTTATCGGGAAAGCCAATAGAGTAATGTCCCCAACCATCGTCATGCCCTTTTTAAAAAAAAACTCTGCCATCTGGGGTTTCCATTATACCCATTGCAAAGCCATAACTTAATGGAATGCCATTGAAGAAACAATTACCAATAATATAGTATTTTTTAATTATTGAAAAGGCTTGAGAAAAGCTGTATTTAAATGGTTAGTAGATTCACAGCTAATCAATTCGCATTGTAACAAAGTGGATATTTATTAAGACATCTAACAAATTTGAATTCTTCAAATTTATATTAGCTAATTATTATAAACTCATAGTCATCACCTAAATGTTTAAAATATACAACTCAAAAATTGGGTCCGCCCTTTTATGCACTGCCTGTATATCAGGCTTTTTTTACGCTTGTAAGACGGTAGTTCCTCAAACAACCGCAGTAGTAAACCCACAACAACCTACTCAAACAACAAAACCTCCAAGGGTTCTGGTGTTTTCGAAGACGAAAGGATGGTATCATACCTCCATACCAAGTGGTATTGCAGCCTTGCAAAAGCTTGGTAAAGAGAATAACTTTTTGGTTGACACTACAAAGAATGCTGATTATTTCGTAGAAGACAGTCTGAAAAATTACAGCGCTGTTGTTTTTTTAAGTACAACGCTGAATGTCCTCAATCCTGATCAACAAGTTCAGTTCGAACGTTATATTCAATCTGGTGGAAATTATGTAGGTATTCACGCTGCGGCGGATACTGAATACGATTGGCCATGGTACAATCGGCTTGTTGGTGCTTATTTCTTGAGCCATCCGGGAAATCCGAATGTTAGAAAAGCCACTGTCGAGATACTTGACAGCACACACATCTCCACAAAAGAACTTCCGAAACGTTGGGAGCGTACAGATGAATGGTACAACTACAAAAACATTCAAGGGGATTTAAAAGTACTTGCCAATCTGGATGAAGAATCGTACGAAGGTGGCGAAAATGGCGAAAATCATCCCATTGCATGGTACCATGAATTTGATGGTGGAAGAGCTTTTTATACAGGCGGCGGTCATACCGACGAAAGTTTTAGCGAACCTTTGTTTTTAAAACATGTGCTTGGTGGTATTCAGTATGCAATTGGTAAAAATGAGCCAGTAGATTACCGTAAAGCATATGCTGTGAAAAAGCCAGAAGACAATAGGTTTATAAAAACGGTACTTTCTAACGATTTAAATGAGCCCATGGAGCTTTCTGTTGCACCAGATGGACGAGTTTTCTTTATTGAACGAACAGGTAATTTCTTCACATATTCTCCTTCAACTGGCAAAACGAAGTTGGTTCGTAAATTTCCGGTAGCTGCAGTAGAAAAGTATTTGAATGGATTATTAGGAATCACTATTGATCCAGATTTCAGTACAAACAACTTTATTTACTTCTTCAACACGGTCGCAGATAATAACAAAACTAAACAGCACATTTCCAGATTCACTATCAGCAAAGACAATGTACTTGATCTGAAATCAGAGAAGGTATTATTAGAAATTCCAATAGATTTGGAAGTAAGTGCACATACCGGCGGATCGATGACCTGGGATAAGGACAAGAATTTGTTTATATCTACAGGCGACAATACTGTTCCGTTTGCGTCAGATGGTTATGCTCCAATTGATAGAAGACCTGGAAGAAATACATTTGATGCAGAGCGTTCTGCTGGTAATACAAATGATCTGAGAGGTAAAATTTTGCGGATTCATCCAGAAGCTAACGGTAGCTATACTATCCCGGAAGGAAATCTTTTCCCAAAAGGAGCTCCTAAAACCAAGCCTGAAATCTATATAATGGGATGCCGTAATCCGTATCGGATATCAGTTGACAAGCAAACAGGGATTCTTTATTGGGGCGAAATTGGGCCGGATGCAGGTACAGATGCTAAACAAGGGCCGCGTGGTTATGATGAATTTAATCAAGCAAAAAAAGCCGGTAATTATGGTTGGCCATATTTTGTTGGTGATAGTAAAATGTATAAAGAATATGATTTTGAAACTAAGGTAGTAGGAAATTTTTTCGATCCGAATGCACCAGTTAATAAATCGCCTTTAAATACGGGCTTAGAAATATTGCCACCTACCCAAAAACCAATGGTTTGGTATCCATACAATAGTTCGGAGGAGTTTCCGCTTTTAGGTTTGGGAGGACGATGCGCAATGGGTGGTCCGGTGTATAACTTCGATCCAAGCTTAAAATCTGATACCAAGATTCCGCAATATTTTGACAAAGCGTTATTTATGTATGATTGGATGCGTAATTGGGTTTTTGCAGTTCGTTTAGATGAGAATCAAAACTACAAGCGCATCGAACCTTTTATGGAAACCAACGGTGATTTCAGACGCCCAGTTGATATGGAAGTAGGCCCGGAAGGATCATTTTATATGCTTGAGTATGGTTCTGTTTACGGTATTGATAACGTTGATGCCAGATTAGTCCGAATTGATTTTAACGCCGGTAATCGCACTCCCATTGCAAAAATTCAAACTAGAGACACCATCGGTATTGCACCTTATAAAACTTCGTTCAGCTCAAACAGTGTTGATTTTGATGAAGATGATAAATTAAGTTACGAATGGCGCTTTGAAGGCAATGAGGTAGCATCAACGGAAGCGAACCCAAAATATACCTTTCAAAAAAATGGAATTTACAAAGCCAAACTAAAAGTAACGGATGCAGCTGGTAAAAGTTCTACGGATGCAATTGAAATTAAGGTAGGTAATACATTGCCTAAAGTTGCCATCACAACAGATAATAACAGCACTTTTTTCTTTGCGGATAAAACTACGTTTAAATATAAAGTTGATGTAAAGGACGATGAAGATAAAGTGATCGATCCAAAACGGGTAAAAGTTAACTTAAATTACATAGCAAAAGTTGAAGATAACAAGTCAGTTGTTGGTCATCAGGAAATTACTCCTACGTATAATTTTGGCAAGGCGTTAATTTCTAAAAGCGATTGTAAAGCTTGCCATCAGTTAAATGCAAAATCGATTGGTCCAGCATTTATGGAAGTTTCCAGACGTTACAAAGGGGATAAGGGTGCGGTGAATAGATTGGCAAATAAAATTATTAAAGGTGGTGGAGGAGTTTGGGGGGAACATTCAATGAGTGCGCATCCTCAAATATCTAAACAAAATGCCACTGAAATTGTAAATTATATTTTATCACTTACTGCAAAGAAAGAAAATGGAATTTTACCTCAAAACGGTACGGCGCTATTGAAAGATCATGTAGGTAATGCAGATCAGGGCAGATATATTTTATCAGCTTCGTATACTGACAAAGGAGGAAATCTAAAATCCTTAACCAAAACAGAAACTATTGTTTTAAGACCAGCAAAAGTTCAATTTGAAGAAGCGGATGTACTAAAGAATGCGGAGATCTTTGGTGCCCAGATTGGTAGAATCCACAATAAATCATACGTCGTTTTAAAGAATATCGATTTAAAAGGAATTAATCAATTAACCTACCGATATTCTTCTCAACTTCATAATGCTGCTATCGAAGTGCATATCGGATCTCCAAAAGGAAAACTTTTAAGTACACTAAATTATACCGCTACGGGTAAGTGGGATAGTTTCGCAGAAGCAAGTACTTCAATTTCCGATCCGGGCGGTAAAAATGATTTGTATTTTGTTTTCATAAAAGCTATAAAACCCAATCAAAACCTTATCGCCCTTGATTGGGTGAAATTTGAAAGAGTAAGTGGTTTAAGTAGTACTGGGAGTAGATAGTCGTAGATTTATTGTATTCTCATTGAAACACACCTTCATAACTTGAAGGTGTGTTTTTTTCAGTTAACTAGTCGTTTCAATAAAAGATTTAGTTGAAGCGATAAAAGGGGGCGTCCTTAAAGAACTTTGATTATCTTGTTAAGTTAATGGCTAACTTATCCTTTATATAAATAGTCAGTACTTATTAATTGACATAATAAATCCTGTAAAAATATGAAGGTATTTCTTATTCTACTTGTTATGATGTCAACCATATGTTCTTGTAATAATAATCATTCAAGTAACAAAGTGGCTTCTGAAAAACTAAATATTGATCTGCAATACGATACATTGTGTTTTCAAAAAGTAAGTGGTATTTCACATCAAGACACTGCGACGATTCAATTATTGATTAATGGTGAATCGGTTACAGGAAGATTTTCTAATGTGCCATCTGAAAAAGATGCTCGAATTGGAACGCTAACAGGCACTAAAAAGGATGATGTTATAAATGGTGTTTGGGCTTATAATCAAGAAGGTATGGCGGGTTCATTGCCGGTTGTATTTAAGTTAAGTGGAAACACACTTAATCAAAAAGATTTTCAAATTGATAATAAAACAGGAAGAGAAATTATAACTGACAGTTCGAAGTTTTCTATTGTATTTGATAAAATCAAGTGCCTTAATTAACTCGCTCGTTTCGCTTTTTCCCAAATAACTGATTGAGCACCATTGATATATCTGTTAATGCCAGCTATAACCGCATAATTCATCACGCAAAAATAATAGGGAATGAAAAGAATTTTAACCCGTATCTTTTTGTTTTCCAAGATCAATCCTAGTAGGGCAGATAAGTAAAAGCCGAGCTGACAGATAAGCACTAATTGAAATAATAGGCCTCCATCCGTAGAAACAATTAATACATTTAATAATAATGTAAGGACCATTAAAAAAGGTGTTATTGTCCACCTTAAAACACGGTGACTAATGTATTGAAATGATAAAACGGGTTGTTTAAAAGGGTTTAATAAATTCTTCAACCACACGATTGATTGGATGCCGCCGGCCGCTATCCTGATCTTCCTTTTTAATTCTTCCGAAACGTTTTCAGAGGAGCGTTCAGTTGCATAGGCTTCAGGTTCATATACAATTTTATATCCTCTTTGGGCTATTAACATAGAGATCATAAAATCATCTAATACACTGTTCTTTGGAACAGGTTGGTACAAACTGGTTTTGATACTAAATAGTTCGCCGGCAGCACCCACTACAGAATACAACTCGGAGTCCCAGGCCTTTAGTTTTGATTCATATTTCCAATAAAAACCTTCACCAGCAGTAGCACCATCTTTCTCTTCTATTTTAACACGTTTTTCTCCAGCTACGGCTCCGGTTTTTGGATCTAAATAGTGCTTGCAGATATTAATTAATGCATCTTTATTCAAAAAAGTATTTGCATCAGTAAATACAACAACTTCCGTATCAACTTCCTGCATTGCTCTGTGTACTGCTACAATTTTCCCCAAACGATCGGGCTTGTGCATTAATTTAATTTGCGGGTATTTGTTAACTAAATTAGGAGTTTGATCAGATGAGCCATCCGTAATAAAAATAAATTTTAATAGGTGATTAGGGTAATTTAAAGACAGGGTGTTTGCTATTTTCTCTTCAATAAATTCTTCCTCATTATAAGCTGCTACTATTAAAGTGCAGGTGGGTAAAGTGTTAAAATTGGGTACTATTTGAGGGTTTCCCTTAAGCAATCTTTTGAGTTTTACCAATATGAATAGAAGTATTCCATATCCTAAAAACGTATAAAAAATCAGGAATAAACTTATCCATAAGGTGACTTTCATTTTGATGTATTAAGGTATTTAAATATGAGATTTTTGATACTACTTCCTGATCGGGAATCCTAGGTATGTACTATCAATGCTGTTTGTTAAATTCCAATAGATAGCTTTAAATAAAACGCCAATATAAGCCCAATTTTTCTCACGGATATACGTAAGGATATTTCTGGGAGTTACGACTAGAAAGAAAAAAGGGTAGAAAATTAGCTTTTGGAAGGTTTTTGCGTTCCTTCTAATGAATAAAATGCGATTACGGTTCATAAAGTATTCCTTTAGCGCACTTTTCTTCCCAACTGAAACCGATTCTTTATGATAAATAAGTGCTTTTAAATCAACCCAAATTTCGAATCCCGCTTGTTTAAATTTTTCACACCAATCGATTTCTTCATAATAGAGGAAAAAATTTTCAGCCATTAAACCTGCTTTTTCTAATGCTATTTTTCGGATGAACATGGCGGCTCCATGTGCATACCCTGTTTTCCCACTTAAAGAATCATATTGGTGATTATCTTTTTCAAACTGGCCAATACAGGAATTTCTTGCGGTGTAATAGTTCATTTCTGTAAAGCCAACATATTGAAGTAATTCAGGTTTATGAAAATATCTTATTTTTGGAGATAGTATGCCGATCTGTTGATTACGATACATTGTCGACAATAATTGTTCAATTAAACCGCCTGTGAATTCAGTGTCGTTATTTATTAAAAACAAAAATTCGCCTTTTGCAACTTTTATCCCCAAATTATTGCCACCGGCAAAACCTAAATTAACATCTGACCGTATAAAGGTAACATCTGGATATTTATTGCCCCATTCATGTACAGGATTTGTGTCGCTCCCGTTATCAACTACTATTATTTCAGTTTCTGAATACTTGTTGAGTAGATATATAGAGCCGAGCAGCTCTTCTGTTATATGATTGTGATTGTAATTCACAGTAATAATTGAAACAAGTGACATCAGGTATAATTTGAGAAATTGAAATATAGTTAAATCTTGAGCATTAAAAAAAACATAAAAAACCAGGTTAGCAAAATTCAGGAGCTTGTTGAAACTACTCCGGATTTAGATAGCCGCCTAGATGATCTTATCAAATTACTTGAAAAGAGTGATTTAGATAGCGAGACTGCTGCGATATTTAAGTTGAAACTTGATAACGCTTTAGAAAATGCCATATCATCAAAAGCAAAAATTGAGGCTTTTAAAGAATTAGATTCTAAAGACGATTTATCCCGGGAACGCATGCTTGATAATATCAGCCTGCTGTTAGAAAGACATGATATTGATAGTAAACAAGCTAAATCGTACTTATGGCATGAATCAGTAAAACGAGTCGTAGTATCTATGATCTCCATTGTACTTATCTGTTTAGGGTTTGCTATGATTATAATGCCGGCGCCTCCGTACTTTGAGATGTTTACTATATTCTACTTCAACCCCAATGATGGAGTAACTTTAATGGACTTAATTTCACTGCTAATTGTGTTAAGTGGTGTATATTTACTCATTAAATCAATATTTTTAAAGCAGAACCCGGAATATTAAATATGTCAGCCTCTCCGTTAAAGAAAATCCTGTTGGTTGATGATAGCCGTTTCATGTTAGAAATAATGGGGAAGGCATTTAAAAATCAGGGATTTACCTGTTTTAAGGCTGAGTCAGTCGAGCAGGGCTTGCAAATATTGAAAGGTGTCGTGCCAGACATTATTTTGTCTGACTATGAAATGCCTAAACTCAATGGGTTCGATTTCCGTAAACTTTTAATAGATAGCCCTCAATTAAAAAATATTCCATTCGTTTTTTTAACTTCTCACACGGATAAAAAAACGATGATGAAGGGCCTTGATCTTCAGGCTGTTGATTATATAAATAAAGATACCCCAATAAGTGTTGTGGTATCTAAAATTAATAATATTCTTTATACACTGCGGGTACAACATGAAAGGTCTATTCAAGAGTTACGGACCGCTGCCGAAGCGCTTAATTTAATTTCTATCCCGCAAGATGCACCTAAAATTCCGGGCTTTTCTATTAATTTCTGGCATCAATCCTACCAAAATTATCCTGGAGGTGATTTTATTGATTTCATAAAAATCGATGATCGTTTCACCTTTATTGTGTTGGGAGATGTGATGGGCAAAAAATGGGGCGCTTGGTTTTTTTCGTTTAATTTTTTAAGCTATATACGTTCTGCAGTACGTTTATGTGTTTATGACGGAGATTTTACCACTTCGAGTATACTCCAAAAAATTAATCAAATAATCTGTCTTGATTCAGTATTAAGTGATGTGCTATCAACGTTATCGCTAGTTATGATTGATCATCAGGAAAGCAAACTTGCCTATGCGGGTGCTGGTGATTTGCCCTTGATTTATTATAATAAAATCACGAACCAAATTACACCTTTGCGGTCAACCGGCTTAATTTTAGGTCTTTTTCAGGAAGGTTTCTACACAGAAGAAGTTTTAAGTTTAAGTTCAGGTGATCAGTTACTAATAATATCTGATGGGATGACAGATTTTCAGGATAATAAAGGGAAAATGAGTGATTTTACCTTATTTTTAAAGAATATACAGAACTATATGGGGCACGAAGATGCATTTAGCCTTTTGAAGCAAAATGTGTGTTTTACTGATCCAACAAAAGAACAAGTAGACGACTGTAGTCTTATATTTATACAAAAAGATTAACCAAATGATAGAAACTATTTTATTAAACGACAGCCTGGTGGTACGTTTAACAATTAAAGAGGCCAGTTTAGTGCAGTCAGACCAATTTAAGCAAGAATTATTTGTTTTACTTGATAAAGGACATAAACGGATTGTAATTAATTTAGAAGAAGTTACTTACATAGACAGTTCTTTTTTAGGAGCATTAGTAGCCTCATTAAAGCATGCTTTATTTCTTAAAGCGGATATTGTACTGGCAAATTTGAACAAAGATATATTGGGCTTATTTGAACTTATAAGAATGGATAAAGTGTTCTCAATTTATCAAAGTGTTGAAGAGGCCGTGGAAAATTAATATGAAAGGGAGAGGACGTTGGTAAACCAGGAATTTAATTTTAAAATTAAAGAGCAGGATGTGCTGCCTTTTGTAATAAAAATAAACGAATGGATCGAGCAGGGGCTACCCCGGGATCGGTCTAATGATGTATTATTTTTTAAATCCAAGTTAATATTAACTGAGTTAGTAACGAATGCGATTAAGCATTCCCATACTAACGAATTTAAATTAATTGTAGCAATAGAATCAGACATGGTAAAACTTACTCGGATTGAGAATGGAAATCCGTTTAGTTTATTTTCAGAAGGCCGAGCCTTGGAGTGGCCTCTTGCACCAAGTTTTATAGGTAAACCTGTGATGATATTGAAAGACAAAATGTCTCATATGTTTGCTATAATAAATGATTATTACAACATCGAATTTAAATTAGAAGAGTACTCCAAGGATGATGAAGTAGTTATTGATACACTTTTGGAACATTTTGGTCTTATTATAATTACAAAATTATCTGACAAATTTAATTATAGTTATGATCCTACCCATCACCTAAACATATTTGAAGCCAAAATCAAATTTTAATTTGTTATTTTTTTAACGGTAAGAATTCATCACAGCGATGCATCCAACACGTGCTATTTATCTGAAATGTTAAAAAATGATGAAAAAAATACTTATGCAAGAAAATTACTTTTATTTATAAAATAATACGATACTTGTTGATGTTTAGAATTGTAACTTTTTACGGTGCTAAATTATTGCCATCATACTAGCTTCAACTAGAAGAATGAAATGTAACTCTTTGCATTCTAGATAGTATAAGCTATCTAAATCACATGACAAGAAAACTTCTTCTTTCAATATTTATTTTTATAGCATTATTTTCATTCGAGAAAGTTAATGCTCAGTTTCCTTATTTCGAAAGCTTCAAAAACAAAACGGCGCCAGGAGTAACTTTTGGCGGTGACCCCGTGGCCTATCTTACAGCAAATTCTATTGATCCTGATGGAGATGGTTATCTGCGTCTGACATCGAATGACTTATTTCAAAAAGGATATATCTATAGTGACCGAATTTTCCCATCAACATTTGGGCTCAAAGTAGATTTTGAATACTTCACCTATGGAGGTAACGGTGCTGATGGTATTACATTCTTTTTATTCGACGCAGCAGCTGAGCCTGCAATAGGAAGTTTTGGGGGTTCTTTAGGATATGCACAATTTAGCAATAATGCCGTTGCCACTACTCCTGGAGTAAGTAAAGGATATCTAGGAATCGGCTTAGATGAGTACGGCAATTTCTCTAACCCATCAGAAGGTAGGCAAGGTGGCCCCGGCTTTAAACCTGGATCCGTAACAATAAGGGGCCAAGGAGATGGTGCAGCCTTAACATCGGGTAACTATAGTTATCTTACTAGTTTACAGACATCAGAGTTGGGATTCAGCCTTACACCTCCGGGAGGAAATACAACCACCAGATATCCGTTATCTTCAAATCCAGGTTACCGCAAAGTATTTATAAATTTAAAACCCAATCCGACAGGCGGCTATGATGTTTCAATTAAGATTTTGGTTGGCGGAATACCTACACAAACTTATACAGTAATTAGTAACTATCATTATACTCAAACTGCCCCTTCAAATTTAAAATATGGGATAGCTTCTTCTACTGGAAGCTTGAAAAACTTCCATGAAATAAGAAATGTGTCTGTAGATGTATTTGATAATTCGTTAGCCAATAATCCTGTTGCCAAGAATGATTTGATTTCTGCATGCGTTGGTGAACCTATCAGTAAAAATGTCTTAGCAAATGATAGTTTAGTAAATCCGAATTCGTCATTCAATATGTCTAGCATCGATTTGAATCCTGATGTGGCCGGTGTTCAAGTAACAAGAGATATTGCCGGAAAGGGTACATTTGATGTTAATAGCTCTGGGGTGGTGACTTTTACCCCTTTGAACAGCACCGTAACTGGAGTAACCAGCATCTTCTATTCTGTTAAAGATAACTTCGGGTTTGCTGCTGAGCCAGCAACGATTGCGGTAACGATATATCCGCTGCCTCCGAATGCGAATGCAGGGCCGGATCAAATTGTAAATAAATCAACAGCTTTAACCTATGCTAATTTGGCAGGTGTAAATAATCCCGGAATATCGGGTAAGTGGACACAAATATCAGGGCCCAATGTCGCTACCTATTCTAATGTTGTAAATCCATTTAGTCAAGTGTCAAATTTAGCAGCAGGTGATTACATATTTAGATGGCGCATCACTCCTGGCGGCTCTTGTTTTAGTGAAGATGATGTTTCGATAACAGTTAATGATATTCCAATTAGTCTTCCAGAGAACATATCAACTAATGCAAATACAAATGTTATAATTAAGGTGCTTGAAAACGATACCGACGTTAATGGAAATAATACCATTGACAAAGGAACGCTGGTAGTAAAAATGCCTCCACTACATGGAACCACAGTCATAGACATAATTAATGGCACCGTAACATACAAACCTAATAACGGCTATAGCGGAGTCGATTTTTTCAATTATACTGTTAAAGATAATTTTGGTGCAGAATCTCTTCCTGCAAGAGTAACCATTGCGGTTGACGTGAAACCCAAAGGTGATCCTGATGTTGATACTACTGTAGTAAACGTCACCAAGATTATTGACGTTAAAAAAAATGATATTAATATCGTACCGGTTACTATCACTCAAGGTACAAGCCCCCTTCATGGAAAAATTGTTATCAACCCTAATGGCACGATTTCCTATCAACCGGAAACTAACTTTCATGGGATAGATAATTTTACCTATATATTAAAGAATGCAGATGGAGATGAGTCAGCACCTATTAATGTCACGGTCTACGTTCGACCAGTGGGCAGTCCGGATGTGCTTTCAACTCCAGTGAATACCCCTTTAACCATTGTATCTAAAGATAATGACATAAGTAAGTTAGAAACTACCATTGTTTTAGAAAGTACACCATTGCATGGTACAGTTTTAGTAAATTCTGATAATACAGTTACCTATACACCCAACAAAGATTTTAGCGGAAAGGATAATTACATCTACCATTTGCTGAATTTGGAAGGTTTAAAGTCTGACCCAATTTTGGTTAGCATCAGTATTAAACCAGTTGGAACTAACGATAAATCATCCACACCAATAAATACACCCGTACAAATAAAGGTAACTGATAACGATATAAGCAAAATTGGAACAACCATCATAAAGAAAAGTAACCCTTTGTATGGAGTAGTTATCTTAAACCCTGACGGTACTTTCACTTATACTCCTAAAAACGATTTTAAGGGAAAAGACACATTTAGTTATTCCTTAATAAATGCTGATGGAATTGAATCAGATCAAATTACTGTTACTATTGATGTAAGCTCAATTTTTATACCCGCTGGGTTTTCGCCCAATAATGACGGTATCAATGATTATTTTATACTGTACAATACGGCTTCACAAACTTTAATATCTCTTGAAGTTTATAATAGATGGGGAAATTTGGTTCATCGATCATCTGATTATAAAAATGGGTGGGATGGTAAATGTACAGAAGGTATACATGTTGGTGAGGACGTCCCCGCTGGCACTTACTATTATATTGTTATTCTAAATAATAAAGACAGTTACACCGGCTATCTGACAATTAACAGATAAGTATGAAATTTAAGATAACCATAGCCCTGATATTTTTAACAAGCCTTTACATAGGGAAGTTGCACGCTCAGCAATCGGCTATGTATTCGCAATATATGTTCAATACATTGGCCGTAAATCCAGCTTATGCTGGCAGTAGAAATGTAATATCCGCTACAGCTTTATTAAGAAGTCAGTGGACTGGTATTACAGGAGCGCCAAAAACAAGTACTTTCACCATCGATGCACCTTTAAAGGATAAGCGTATTGGTGTCGGACTACAGATTTTTAATGATAAGCTAGGGGTAACTAATTCAACAGGCGCTGTTTTTAGCTATGCTTATAGAATTCGGATGGAAAAAGCCACTTTATCATTTGGCATGCAAGGAAGCGCAAGCCAGTACAGTGCTACTTTTTCGAATGTTTCACTCCAGCCAACTTCAGAGGTTTATGACCCTGCTTTCGCCAATGATGTAAGAAAAGTGCTTTTTAATGTAGGTACGGGTGTTTATTATAATTCAGACAAGTTTTATGCAGGACTATCATCTCCTGAATTATTAAATAGCAGATTATCATCCGATACTGGTAATTTGTCCAGAAAAGCTTTCCATTTATACCTGGCATCCGGTTACGTTTTTGACATTAACAATGATTTTAAGTTTAAGCCTTCATTTCTATTTAAAGCTGTAAATGGATCTCCTTTACAAGCAGATTTAAATGCCACCATTTGGATAAAAGACAAAGTTGCAGTTGGAGCACAATACAGAACAAGCGCTGATATTCTTGGATTATTAGAGATTCAAATTAGTCCACAGATAAGATTTGGGTATGCCTATGATCACAGTGTTACCCCTCTTAGAAATTATAATTCTGGTAGCCATGAAATTATGTTGAGATATGAATTTGGCTTTAACGGAAGTAAGGTTTTATCTCCGAGATATTTTTAGCATATAGAATCACAAAAAATGCGGATAAGAATATTAATAATTTTAATATTATTTTTAGTACAAGGTTCTTTACAAAAAACATTTGCTATTTCGTTTAACGATGATGCTGTTTTAAAGAGGGCAATTGCCGACTATGAAAAATTAAATTTCGTAGCAGCTATTAAAGGCCTAAAGGTGGTTTTGCAAAAGAATTCAAGAAATGTTTTAGCTCAGGAATTAATTGCAAATAGCTACCGTAATATCCGAAATTACGATGAAGCATTATTCTGGTACTCCGAATTAGTGAAGCAACCATCACTTAAGCAAGAGTGGGTAATACACTATGCTGAAGCTTTAGCGAATAAAGAAAGATACGAAGAATCTGAACAGTGGTATAGAAAATATCAACGATTAGCCCCCAAGGATCAGCGAACAATAGCGTTCATAAAAGCTGGTATAAACAAATGGTCACAAGAAAGTGCTGAATGGAAAGTATCATCTATTAATATAAATACTTCAGCTTCAGAATATTCTCCAATTTATTATAACGGCGGGCTTCTTTTTAGTTCTAACAGACCAAAACCCTCGATACTTAAGCACGTGTTCGGTTGGGATCAAACTCCATTCTCAGATTTATATGTTGTGGAAAATTTAGATGATGTTTTAGATTTGGATTCGACAAAACATGGTGATAAAATTTTCAAAAAGCATACGTCTTATAAATATAACGATGACGATACAGAAATGTCTAGTAATGATAGCCGTACATTAGGCAACATGACTTTAAAATTGGATGATTCTGTTAATTTCCAAGAGTATAAAGCAATTGCTTTACCGCTTAAGGGCAAAGTTAATACACGTTTCCACGAAGGAGCACCCTTATTATTGCCTGATGGATCCCTAATGTTTACCAGGAATAATTTCTATAACGGGAAGGCAAAGAATAGTCAGAGAGGAATTAATAAATTAAAGCTATTTACAGCAACAGGCTTGAGTTTAAATCATATAGAGAATTTCCCTTATAATAGTGATGAATATTCGGTTGGGCATCCAGCAATTAGTGCGGATGGCAATACCTTGATTTTTGCTTCGGATATGCCAGGTAGCTATGGTGGTACAGATCTTTTTTATAGCACAAGGCTTTCGTCTGGACGCCCATGGAGCAAGCCTACAAATATGGGCAGAAAAATAAATACCGAAGGCAATGAGCTATTTCCGTATTGGGACAAATCGGGCAAATTGTTTTTCTCATCTACAGGTCATCCTGGCTTTGGTGGTCTGGATATTTTTGAAACGTCACTTAAGAATATGAAAGTGGTAGGTACTCCTCATAATTTGGGTGTGCCATTCAATTCGTCTGTTGATGATTTCGGATTTATAAGAAGTGACGATGAAAATAGTGGTTTCTTTAGCTCTAATAGATCTGGTAATGATGACATCTATAGTTTTAAACGAATAACGTACGCTGTAAAGTTAGAAGGACTGGTTATTGATCCACGTACAAGCCTTCCTGTTGGCGGAAGTAAGGTATTATTAAAGCATGGCAAATTTATAGATACCATTACCACTGATTCAAAAGGTGCATTTAACAAAGATTTGTTGAAGCAGATGGATTACGAAGTGACGGCAAAAAACCCCGGGTATTTTAGTAATAGTATCGTGGTAACAACTACAGGAATCGAAACCGATTCTGTGATTAATGTGGTATTGAAACTAGACAAACCTGATTTATCTCAACAATATGTGTTAAATAATTGTGACTCATTAAAGAGAGCATTCTCAGTAGAAAGTATATATTACGATTTAGACAAGTGGGATATTCGCCCAGATGCAAGGCCTGCTCTTAATGAATTAGTGGAATTGATGAAGACCTATCCGAATATTAAGCTAATATCAGCGAGCCATACCGATACAAGGGCATCTGATACTTATAATAAGGCGCTGTCACTAAGAAGAGGACAATCTGCCAAAAATTATTTGGTATCTAAGGGTATAAATGCGAATAGAATAAGAATAGAATATTATGGTAAAAGCAGATTAGTTAATAATTGTAAAGATGATGTGCCGTGTACTGAAGACGACCAGCAATTAAACAGAAGAACTGAATTTGAAGTTTTGTTGAATGGTGTTAATCTAAGTCAGCTTGATTGTGATATATAAGTTATACTGGATTAGTATAAACCTAACAGTTATTTCCGAACAACAATCGTGTAAATAGGGGCATCACTGGTGTTAAAACTAATCTTAAAGAGGAGGAATGAGTATTGCCGATAAAATAACAATTGTTACCGTATGCGATAATCATTATACAGTGATGCTTGCAGCTTTAATTAAATCAATTGAAGTAAATCATAAGTCAGGTGCGTGCATTGACATTTATATTGTAACAGATAAGGTTTCAAAAAAGAATATAGGGAAATTAATTGCTTCTGTAAATTCTCCACTTATAACGTTAAAATGGCTTAAGATGGAGGACATATTTCCATCTGACTTGAAGTTGCCACTGGACGGCTCATCATTTCCATTAAATGTTTATGCACGGTTATTTATACCTCATTTTGTTCCGGAAAATGTCGAGAGGGTTCTGTACTTAGATGTTGATATGATTGTTTTAAAAGACATTTCAATACTCTGGAAAACTAATCTTCAAAATCGAATAGTTGCGGGTGTAGTTGATAGAGCTGAAACCGTTGCTAATATTTGGGGAGGTATCACTAATTATAAAGAATTACACATACAGCCAGATACTAAATATTTTAACAGTGGGCTTTTGATAATCGATACTTTTAAATGGCGGGATTTTCATATAGCCGAAAGAGTTATTGAGTGTGTAAACCAAAACAAAAAATATGCTGGCTTCCCTGACCAATATGGCTTGAATGTAATACTTGCTAACCAGTGGTACGAATTAGATCCCAAATGGAATACTTATGCGGTACTATTTGAGAAAAACCCTTTTATTATACACTTCATAGGACGAAAGCCGATTTATAATTCCTATTCTTATAACCAGCTGTATGAGCTTGAGTTTTACAAATATCTTAAACTGACTTCTTGGAGTAATTTCAAGCCCTTAAGTGAGAATAACAGGCTGTTTAAGAAAATTTTAAATAAACTAGAGAAGTTCCTAAAGAAATAAGTTTAGCTAACACGATTCTGCTTAGATATACCCTTTTGATACATAGTTTTTAGATTAGAGAATCCAGAACGGTACATCTCCAGCAATCTGAAAGTCTGATATTTTTGAATTGCCCAAAAGCCTATAATTGCACCCGTTAAAATTGGAAACACAGTTGCGAGGGTAATTCCATAAACATTTTTAAAAAGCAGTACTCCGATAAAATCAGTGCTAATGTTTACTGCAAGCATGATCAAAACTTTTACAAAATTTATCCGGGGTTTATGAATTGCATCAAGTGTTACAGCAAAGAATCTATCAGCTGGATAAATTAATGCAAAACCCATAAAAAACCGGAGCACATTCGCTGCTTGAGTACCCGCTTCGGTATCAATGTATTGCTTCCCACCAATAATACCGACTATAAATCCGGCAAAAATAAAAGTAAGTATGAAAACGGGTACTAACAGAATGGTTAACACTCCCACATATTCTTTCATTATTTTTATGACCTCACTTTTTTTAGCTTGATTATAGGCAGAAGATAGCCGGGGTAATGCAGTGGCAGCAAAGCTTCTTAAGGGTATTTCCACAACCTCCATTAACCTGTTACCCAGATTATATATTGCCAATGCGTTGGGTAGAAAATAGTATATAATTAAGGTATCAGATGTCTTAAAAAGACTAGCACTAATGGATGTTCCCACTGTGTATTTCCCAAAATGATATAATTCCTTACTGCATGAAGCTGTTTTTTTGAGAAAATTCGAAATTTTAGACCAGCCAGCAAACAAGGATAATAAACTGGTAATTAAAGATGAAAGCAAGTTGGCATAGATAACAGTATCTAAGGAGGCTTTATCGAAATAAATTAATATTAAAAGTAAAACGAAAAACAGCCCATTTCCTGAAATTCGAAGATATAATAATCTATCAAAACGTAATTCGCCCTGTGCAATGCACATAGCAACCAAAGAGGGTAAAGTGAAAATCAGGTTTATAGCAAACCATTTCATGAAAAATAATAAGCCGGGGTTACTCACGAAATGAAGCGCGAACAATGCTGGAATATTTAAAATCATAAAAAAACCAGTTATCAATGAAGCAACATACCATGTTGACCCAATTACTTCTTCTTTTCGCTTCTCTGTAGAACCTGAATAAAATTTTACAAAGGCTGTAACTAAAAAGCCGGTTCTAAAAGTGTCTACAAACACTAAAGATGATTGAAAAAAAATCCAGATACCAGCATCTTTAACAGAAAGAGCTCTGTAAATAGTAGCCATTATAACCATACCCAACACGGCCATACTACCATTACCGGCTAAGGACAAGAAATTGGGATCTTTAATTTTGGATTGTATACTTTTGAAGGAGACGTTCATTAAACTTTATACGATTCTCATAATTGAATGTTCTGTTAATAAAAGGATATAACAGTTGCAGATTATTTTAACTTATTTAGTGCTTATTACGAAGGCGAACGATTCATATTTAGGATGCAGTATGCCAGTGTAATATAATTATTCTTAAAGATAATTTTTGCTCCCTTCGTAACATATACATCAATAGTTCAGTAGTAATACGATATAAATGGCCATGGATAACACAAAGTGTAAATGAAGTATACCAAGAATTTTTTTTGGCTCGATCTTTTAAGAGGGATGGCCGCATTATTAGTTTGTTTAGGGCATTTAAGATTAATATGTTTTGCTGAACTACCTGCTGAAAATTCCTCGTTGCCAGGGAAGATACTTTTCTTTTTAACTGGATTTGGACATGAATCGGTTATTATTTTTTTCGTTTTAAGCGGTTTTCTAATAATTAAAAGTATTCATGAGTCCGTATGGAAGCAAAAATGGACATTCTTTGGGTATATAAATAATAGAATGACTAGATTATGGGTAGTATTAATACCTGCCCTTATTTTAGGAGTTGTTTGGGATAAGGTTGGACTACATTATTATTCTAATTCTCTGGCCTACACTAATAATATTAGATATTTTAATGGTGGGCCTTTAATTCAAGATAGAATTTCCGTTTCTATTTTTTTTGAAAATGTATTTTTTCTTCATTCTATATACCAAAATGTTTTGGGTTCTAATTCTCCGTTATGGAGTCTTTCTTGCGAGTTTTGGTATTATATAATTTTCCCTCTGCTATATTTCAGTATCAGTTCTCAATATAATCTAAGGAGTAGAATTCTCTTTTTCTGTTTAGGGCTAACTTTCTTTTCTATTCTTAACATCGATACTCAATTATATGCGATTACTTGGCTATGTGGGGGGCTAAGCTACCTGATATATAGGTCATCTTTCCAGACCCTGTTTGTTAAAAAGTACTTTTTGATATTTATTTCGGTTGTTTTCTTTATTACCTTGATCATGTTAAGGTTTAAAAAAAATCCATTAATATTTAATGACTATTTCCTTGCGCTAGTATTATCTCTTCTTATACCAGCCCTTACTTTATTGCGTATGGATAATGAGAGGTTGAAAAGGGGGGCGATATTTATATCTAACATATCATTTACCCTTTATGTGGTTCATCAACCTATATTTGTTTTCATTACTAGCCTAATGAATTTTCAATCTAAACAATTCACTGTAGGCTATGTATTTAATTATATATTGATTTTAACAATAACTTTTTTATATGCTATCCTCGTATGGTATATTTTTGAAAGGAATACCCATAAGGTAAAAAAATGGGTAGAAAATAACTTTGTAACGGTTAAGCAGCCTGCTAAAGGTGTTAATCCAATTACTTAGCAGCAGATTCATGGTATTTATTCTTCAAGCTGGTGGGTTTGCTTTGTGATTTACACTGAAAATCCTTTTTGACCTCTCCTGGGCAAAAGATTGCAAGGTAAAGTACGTTTGAATGTCCATACCTACTCCGTGGAATGGTTTATCAGAAATTGGACATTAACAATTTCTTTCAATGTAATTCTATATTCTTTCAGTCTAAAATAAAGCTAAGATCAAGTTTGGGAGATAATCGGATCTAATTTGTAACTCCTGGTGTTCTCCTGCGTACACACCAGGTTTATTAACTGAGGATAGCAAAAAGATACCACCGTGAAATTTACCTTAATCCAAGTTTTTAGAGGCGTTGCTGCCATGCTAGTGATCATGCATCATCTGATAGCCAACACAACAAACCATTTAGGGTATGTATGTTACAATAATTTTTTCAACTTTGGCTTCATTGGTGTAGACTTCTTTTTTGTTCTCAGTGGATTTATAATTACCTATGTCCATTTCGCGGATCTTCACACTCCTTCAAGCGATAGTTTGAAAAACTTCTTCAAAAAACGTTTCCTTCGAATTTATCCTATATATTGGGTAGTAGCTTTTATAACCTTGCTTATTTACATTAAAAGCACACCTTGGTTTTTAAAAGACGCAAGCTTAACAATGGATTTGGCTTCCCCTGTTATTTTAAAATTCGTTGCTGAATCTTTTTTACTAATTCCAAATGAAAATATGAGATTAGTGGGAGTAGCCTGGACACTCTCTTATGAGGTACTATTCTATATAATGTTTGCTTTCGGGATTGCCTTTGGATTTAAATTCGCTAAAATAACAAGCCTAATATGGATTTTCCTTGTGCTATCTTATAATTTGATAAGCCCAGTCAAAACGGAGTACTTAAGCTTTTTATTTAATGTTATAGTGCTCGAATTCTTATTTGGTTGTGTGGTTGCATATTTTATACGGAAAAAAATAAAAATTTCTGCATTCATTTTGTTTCCCATATTAATACTTTTATTTCTTCTTCTGTTAAAAAATATACATATCAATGGCTTGGTCTTTAACAGGAATTTAATAAACGTATCTCTTATGGGATTATTTTTCGCGATCATTACCTACTTAGCTGTTGGATTTGATAAAACAAATACCACCGTAAAATTTCCAGCAGTACTAATCTTAATAGGAGACGCCTCTTATTCTATTTACCTATCCCATAATATGTTTTTATCGGCTTTAACTAAGCTGTATGGGAAATTGAACCCCCACTATAGTACTACAGGTTATATGGCATTTGTAGCCACAATTATATTTATAGTTACAGTTGTTCTTGGAATTTTAATTCATCTGCTTGTGGAGAAGAAATTGTTAAAAGTGTTAAGTGTCAAGTTTTTTGACAAACGTAAGTCACCAGTATTTGAAAATCTGGCTGCATAAACCCTGCTGAAATGATTAAGACTAAAAAATAGTCATTAACACTACTAAAGCCAGTGAAAATTGGAAATTGGTTTAAATGGATTAATACTAATTAATATATACAGTTGAATTCTTTTGAAAATGTAACCCTACTCGTTACCCACTATAATAGAACAAAATCTTTAGAACATTTATTAAAATCTTTTGAAGATCAAAATATTCAATTCGGGGATATAGTGATTTCAGATGATGGTAGTAAAGAAAAACATCTCGAAAAATTAAAGTCATTAGCAGAAACGTACCAATTGAGGCTAATTCTTGCGCCTCAAAATAAAGGGCTCGGTAATAATATTAATAAAGGTCAAAAAGGGGTAACTACCGCATACACATTATACGTGCAAGAAGACTTTGTTCCAAAGCCCCTATTTGCAGAGAAACTAACAAATGCGATCCAATTTATGGAAGAACGATCAGACTTTGATATGGTGCGTTTCTATGCTTATTTTAAATATCCTTTTTCAAAACCTTTCCGAAATGGTTTTTCCGAGATGATGTTTAATGCATCCCCATGGTATTTTAGTTATCGAAAGTTTTATTTTTATAGCGATCATCCTCATTTGAGGAGAAGTAATTTTTTAGAAAAATTCGGTAAGTACAATGAAGGAACGAGTGGGGATGTTACCGAATATCAAATGATGATGAGTGTAATTCAAAAAAACGGGAAAGGTGTATTTTACGATGATTATCAAGGGCTATTTGATCAGCAAAATAGTTTGGAAGAACCAAGTACAATGACTCGTACGAGCTTAAGGGAAAGCAAGAACTTACTTATTACAGCTGTAAGGCATCTTTATCGTCATATTAAATTTAATTTTGACTACCACTTTTCAAAATATACTAATAAATAATATGTCAGTTTTTAACTTGCCTGCTTGGATTAAACCACATTTATTCACTGATAAAAAATTTAGCGACTTAACCCCACACGAGCTCTATGATTTGAGAGCTCGTACTGCCAACTTCAGGCATTCTTCTCCAGATGTTTCCGTGGTTATACCTGCCTGGAATGAAGAAAATAATATTTTTCGTGCAATCTCTTCACTCGTATCTAACAAAACTGATTTAAAGGTAGAAATTGTAGTGATAAACAACAATTCTACGGATAACACGCAGTATGTTTTAGAAGAGCTGGGCGTAACAAACTATTTTCAACCTATACAGGGGATTGCTTCGGCCAGATCAATGGGACTTACACAAGCCAAAGGAAGGTTTCACCTTTGTGCCGACTCTGATACTTTTTATCCGCCACATTGGATAGATTTAATGATTAAGCCGATGATGAGGGATAAAGAGATCGTAGGTGTCTATGGTAGATATTCGTTTATTCCACCTTCAGGGGAAGAAAGAAGCATGCTTTGGATTTATGAAAAGATTACAGGTATCTTAATCAGAATCCGTAAAAAAAAGATGGAGTTTATAAACGTATTGGGGTTCAATATGGGTTTTGTGACGGACGTAGGAAGGGTTAATGGTGGTTTCGAAGTAACTGAAGCCAGAAAATTTAGCAATATAGCTGGAACTGAAGGTTTCGTGGAGGAATCGGAAGATGGGAGAATGGCATTAAATTTAAAAAAGACCGGACAATTAAAGCTCGTAACAAATTCAAAAGCAAGAGTGTTTACGTCCTCGAGGAGGTTGGTTGCGGAGGGAGGTATTTTTAAATCCTTCACCAATCGATTGAAATTACATACTAATAGATTTTCCGAATATATTATAGGCAAATAAAGATTTTAAAACTAATCAACATCTTAGTTCTAAACAGTTGATTTAAAACGTGAGATCTTAAACTATCATATGATGGAAAATAGAGATATTATAATAGTTGGGCAACAGGCTTGGGATACCGAGATTGGGAGCAACTGTAAAAATATAGCCATTGAGTTTTCAAAAAAAAACCGAGTATTATACGTAAATCCACCGCTAGACAGGATTTCAAAATACCGATGGAAGGCCGATAGTAAGGTTCAAAAACGATTAAATATTATTAAGGGGTCTGAACCTGGTTTAGTTGAAATAGGCCACAATCTTTATAATTTATATCCTGACTGTTTAATAGAATCTATTAATTGGATTACGAGTAATCTGATTTTTGATCTAATAAACAAATACAATAATCAGATCTTTTCCAGATCGATACTTAAAGCCATTACTTCTTTAGATTTTAGTGAGAGTATACTATTTAATGATAACGACATCTTTAGAAGTTTCTATTTGAAAGATTTGTTGAAACCCATTATAAGTATTTATTATTCCAGAGATAACATGATTGCTACCGAATATTGGAAACGACACGGATTGGTACTCGAACCAAAATTGATAGCAAAAAGTGATCTTTGTGTAGCTAATTCGGAATATTTAAAAAACTACTGTAAACAATTTAATCCAAACTCTTTTTATGTAGGTCAGGGTTGTGATGTTGAGGTAGAAGATGTAAGTAAAATAAATAATGAAGCTCATGAAGCTCTGAGATCTATAAACTCTCCAATAATTGGCTATGTAGGATTTTTAACAGCAGCACGCCTGGATATAAACTTACTCCATTATATTGCAGTTAGTCAACCTTCATGGAATATTGTTCTAGTGGGCCCTGAAGACGAAGAGTTTAAAAAGAGTGATTTACACAATTTAACAAACATTCATTTTTTAGGAGCTAAAAACCCACAGCATCTGCCGAAATATATTGCATTATTTGATGTTTGTATCAACCCTCAAATTTTAAATGATTTAACTGTGGGTAATTATCCCAGAAAAATTGACGAATATTTAATGTTAGGTAAGCCAACAGTTGCAACCAAAACAGAGTCGATGGAGGTTTTTAGGGAGCATGTTTCATTGGCTAGTAATGAAACAGAATTTATGCATAGTATTGAAGCCTTACTTAACAACACGGATGACAATTTAATACAGTCCAGAATAGAATTCGCCTCGTCACATACATGGGAAAACTCTGTTCAATTAATTTATGACAGAATACAGCGATACTTAAATATTAATCTGTAAAAAACCATAACTGTCCGAACAAATAATATACAAAAGAGGCCTGTATTATTCTAATTTTGAGTTGCAAAACAAAACAAGAGAAAAAACAGTCCTAATATTTTAATAAACTAATCAAAGATTAAATGCTCGTACCTCAACCCAAGTATTTCAGAAACCTGGATGGTTTAAGATTCCTTTGTTTTTTATCGGTCTTCGCTTCTCATTCCTTACATACCAGTAATCCTGATGTAGTATCTAACATATTCTATAGAATAATTGTAGACGGAATTTTTAATAATGGGTACTTGGGAGTTAACTTCTTTTTCGTCTTGAGTGGATTTTTAATTACATACCTACTGATCATTGAAAAACAAGAGACAGGTAAAATTAATATATTAAACTTTTGGATGAAAAGGATGTTTAGGATCTGGCCCCTTTACTTCATTTGCATTATTTATGGTTTTATCATATACCCTTATATTAAAGGCTTGCTAGGAGAGGGGAAAACTGGATTGCCAGACGTTTCTTTCTACCTCCTTTTCATGTCTAATTTCGACATAATAAAGAATGGACTTCCTGATTCAACCCAATTAGGAGTACTTTGGAGTATCTCAGTTGAAGAACAGTTCTATTTAGTGTGGCCTTTAATCTTATTCATGCTTCCCATTAAAAGATACTGGATCGTATTTACGGTCATAATAATTTGCAGCCTGATATTTAGGGCGGTTTATAATGACGACTTATCTCATTACTTCCACACCCTGTCCTGTATGTCAGATCTGGCAATTGGTGGACTTGGAGCGTGGCTGATGCAGCAAGATAGGTTTAAGAAAGTTATTACAAACTTAGATATAAGGTACATCATCCTTGTCTACATCTCTTTTGCAGTGTGCTTCATGTTTAGAAAGGAGATACTGAGTGAGGTGTTTATATTAAGAATATTTGAGAGGTTGATAATTTCTATATTTATAGTCCTAATTATCCTTGAACAAAACTACAGCGTTAGTTCATTCTATAAGATGGGGAATTTTAAGAGGATCTCAAGCCTTGGTTTAACTACATACGGAATGTATATGCTACATATAATTTTCTTTGTAATTCTCGTTAAGGCATCTAAGTTAATAAAGTTAGGTGATAACTATTTCGTTGTGTTATGGATACCCATTCTGTCACTTATCTTAACTGTGGTATTTAGTAAGATAAGTTACAATGTATTTGAGAAACCATTCCTCGGCTTAAGGCGGTACTTAAAGTAAAAGGAAATTGCTCATACACTCTTTTTCCCATGTAAAATATTAATGTACGTACCCAACAAAATTACACCAATACTTAATTTACAGTTTCGGTCAATTTGGACACAAATATCCCAGGCGACCAATAAATTGTATCCAATGGCTTCAATACGGTTCTGTGTATGCATTTTTGAAATTCCATTAAATCTGAGCAATTTGTTCCTCTATATTTTCGTGGCTGTTATGGCTGTCCCTTTATAGCTTTGTGCAGGATCCGTTTTTAGTTTCCTGTCCGTTAATATTTCCTCGTTTTTGGTCGTGCATTAATCCTTATTTCCATAAACAAGTATGTTTTCGGTAAATCTGCAGTGGTACAAAACATCTTCCATATTCAATAGCTCGTTCACATTGGCCAGGGTTTTCATCAAGCCTACTGCAGATAACCTTGCTTTGATGTCGAACTTGGCTGCGGATAAAGCGGTTCCAATCTTCCAGCGCCTGTTTGCCCAGCCTTCTATAGTGGAGGAGGCGATGGGATGTTTTTACGGGCATTCAGGTTTCACGCCCATGCGTAGCCAGACTAATAAGGAAAGAGAACATAAAAAACATCATCTGGAAGAAGTACCGGGTACAAACCACTGATTCCAATCACATGTATACAGTGGCAGGGAATCATTTAAACAGGGATTTCTATGCAGTACGTTTAGCCGAAAAATGGGTTTCAGATCTTACCTATATCAGAATAGAAGAAGGTTGGCTATACCTGACAACGATCCTGGATTTAGCGGATAGAAAGGTGGTTGGTTGGGCATTGAGCTATACCATGAAAGCTGTAGATACCAGTGTAGGTGCCTGGAAAATGGCTATTAGAAACAAGCCGTCAGCCAAAGTCTATTGTTTCATTCTGATAGAGGGGTACAATATGCTTGTACTGAATTCAGGCAACAGTTGAAAGGGCTACCCATACTACAAAGTATGAGTAGAAAGGGCAATTGCTGGGATAATGCGATAGCGGAGAGTTTTTTCAAAACCCTAAAAACAGAAATGGTTTACTATACCAGTTATGATACAAGAGAGCAGGCCAAACTGGCCGTATTTGAGTACATCGAAGTTTGGTATAACAGAAAAAGGAAACATTCTGCATTAGGATATAGAACACCTGAACAGTATCAAAAATATTTAACTGAAAACAAAATGTCTGCCTAAAAAATCCTCCAGTAAAGTGTTGCAATTCCACAATGGTTCTGATATAAATAATACTGGTGAGAAGAGTCAGGCTGAAAATCAATAAGAGGGATCAGTTCAGAAAGAATATGGATTGCACAGGAAGTGGTTTTAAGGAGCACGCCATTGGGGTAAACTATTCAATGCGTTCTGATACTGGTTCAATGGAAAGGTTATCACATTGTACCCATTCTCCGGGTTTTCTTTACTACGGACAACCCAATTGGCAAAAGTACTCCGTTTTACCCCGATTGTTTCACAATAAGATATTTGGGTTAAGACACTCGCTTTCCATTGCTGCACCGCCAAGCGCATTTGTTTGCTTTTTTCATCGCTATCGTTTTTTAACAAAGAAAAAGCATGCAAGGGAAAAAGTAAAGATGGGGTTGGTCGGGTGCTTACGCTTATTATACAATTGAGATTTGCGCAATTCTGCTTGCGGTTGCTTTACATCAGTAGAAAGTGGCGCTTCCTCAACTTCTTCGGGTTTGGGAAGTGTATTCAGCTTTGCTTTTTATCCTGATACTTCATCACCCACGAATGTATCACTCTAAAATCAATTCCATACTTTGATCCTAATTTCCTATAGGTGGTTTCAGCAACTAAATATTCGGCGATAACCGCCTCTTTTTCTATCTCTTTTTGACCCTATTTGTTTATATCATTGCAAACCTATTTTAGGACGAGACAGCTTAGTATAAAATTGGATGCTTCTTGTTAAGTCTCAACTGATTGTTTTTTCTGATCAAGTATTAGACAAACATTAATAATTGCAATTACCAGATAGAAGTAAATGCTAACAGGAAATTGTACAAAGGCTTCCTGAGGATAATTGCCGAAGTTTAAGGTGAAAGCTATAAGTGTCATGGCCAAGCAGTATGACTTTAATTCAGGATCTTTAATTTTAAAGTAGTTATCTACGCCCGTTTTTAAGATCACAAACATTAAAATACAAAAAATAAGTAGGCCAACCCACCCTAACTCGACGGCAACTCTAACATATCCGCTATCAGGAGGAAAATTGGCCAGATAGGAAGTCGGTGCAAATCGTTTACCCCAAACGCCTGTAGCACCTAAACCACCGCCTAAAGGATGGGATAATATATAAGGTTGTATACGTTTCTGGTTAATAGTTCGAACATTAAACGATGCATCATCAGAGGGCTTAAAAGCCGATTGAAATCGATATAATGTATTATTAGATGTGGGGATAAAAATTAAAGATATAAAAAGAACTGCTCCAACACTACCTAATATCATTATCTGTTTATTAAACTTTAGAATGGAAAATAAAATAAGGGAAACGGGAACTAATACGTATGCACCTCTGGTTCCAGAATAAAGCATATTCATCAAGAAGAAAATGGCAAATATTCCGAGTAATATCTTCTTTGCTTTACTTATAGGGCCTGTGATCAATCCTAAGCATAATAAAGCGCTAATAACCATGTTATAAGAAAACGCAACCGGATCTGAAAATATTGAAAATTTCCGCCATACTCCGCCTATAAAAAGTAATGCAATAGTTAGTGGATCTGATAATAACTCTTCTTCAAATCCAAAGAAGCCAAAGTACTGTTGTTTGAATCCATAAATGGCAGCAAAAAGCGATAGCCCAATCCATGTTTTCACTATCAACCTTATAAATTCGATGGTTTTGATATGGTACATGAACACAAAATACATTAGCATAACTACAGCCACTGTTCTTATTGTGTATAGCCATGCAAGGGGTGATTCTGCTGTTGGATTCACTAATTGAAGCATATTATATCCTATCCAGATCAGTATCATAGCACTGATCGGATTTCTTAAGTAGCTCCAATCTGGATTGCTTTTTTGTTTGATAAAGAATCCTAATATCAGTAAAATCTGTAAGCCATCGATTGTCGTACCCAAGGGGAAGTCGCCAGCAAATCGCATCCTTATAAGCCACATAATCAAATAGGAAGCCACCATTAGTGCAATGATGCCTATCTTCGGATAAACTACCAAGGCGTATACAGCTGGGATAGCCAAAGTAGCAATTAAGATCATTATCCCTGCCGCAAGTCCTCCTTTTGCAATAAGGAACGTGAATACAACGCAAAGTACGCCAAGTAAAGCTACCCCAAACGGATTGTGAAGTTTCTCAATAACGAAGATATTTCTCATCCAATTTTTTAAGCTTTTCATGAAAATGATTTAACAGGTTCTTTAACCCTTTAGAAAAAAAGGAGTCTTAAAAACCAAATGAAAACGCTTGCAAAAACTACTATGATTGCGATTTTATGTAAGTAAAAGGAGGTTTGAATACTGTTCCTTTTTCTAACTTGAGGGTCAATTCTCATATCAAAAAAAAATTATACATAATCTTTATCCCTGTTTATCAGTATGAAAATGCTGTGTAGTAACCGAATACGAGTTTGCCCTTCTTGCCTTCAAAAGTGAAAGAATTTGGAAGAATATAAAATTTGGAATACTGAGTAATGATTTGTAAATCTTTGAATCAGTTTTTGAACTTAAGAGGGAGACTAGAAAACTAATTATAAAGAGTAAAAAGCTACCAAGCCATATCATGGCAGAGAAAGGTGAAATCAATATATTTATGAATGTGGCCACCAGCCCCAGCAAGATGAAAATAAAAAGAGGTGGTCTTAGTAAAATAACACCAAAAATAAGCTGATTGATACTCAAGTTTTTAATTCCTTTCAAACTTAGGTAAAATCCAAATTTAAAATACTTAAACCAGGTATTTATCCATCTTGCTCGTTGTTGTACTAATTGCTTAGGCCTTGAAGTTTTTTCGTCATATACTATTGCTTCTTCTGCAAAGGCTATTTGTAAGTTTCTGCCAACAATTTCCCATTGCAGAACCTTATCAAAACCAGCACCTTGTATTTGGCAATTTCCCAAACATTCTTTGTACAACGCCGTATCAAAGGCCATCCCAGAACCAGCCAATGTAGCGGATGAATTTAAGTTAAAAAGTATTTTCCCATCATAAAAATGGTAATATATATCTCTTGCAGCATCCAGGCATGAATATGTTGTATCAAGGTTTTTTGGATGTCTAACGCCTTGTACAGCTTTAAAACCTTTGTCAAACCATTTGTTTAATTCATTTAAATAGTTGGTATCTACTAAATTATCGCTGTCAATGATGGTCAAGAAATTATGCGGCCTTTTAAAGTTTTGTATAGCGTAAAAATGTGATTTTATGTTGCTTTTTAATTCTTCTTTTGGTTGTAATAAAATTACTTTATCATCCTGAAAATTTAAGTAACTTGTATCACACTTATCCGCTACAATGTAAATGATATAGTTCAGATAGTTAAGCTTTAAAAGCGAGTCTACAACTGCAGCTAAAGAATCCGTTTGTTCATAAGCCGTTACAATAATTGCGTAATCGGCATTGTTCGATAATTCAGTTTTGATTGGTGCTTTTTGAGATTTTAATATGTAAAGAAAATACAATAATATGGGTAATACCAAATTATAACCTACTAAGATTTGCAGTACTATCCATATTGCAGTAATTGTTAAATACATACTAACCTATGATGATTTATTTACTTTCTTCAAAATATTTGTATACCAATTTGTTTTGGTTGTAAGTGGAGTACCAATTGTTACTTTATTAAGAACCCATCCTATGAATTTATCCCCAATCGTCGCTAGATAATCTATATATTGCTTTTTTGCTACTGTAACATTTTGATTTGCTTCAAAAACAGTTAAAACCTTATCAGCAAATAAAATCCATTCTTTAGATTTATTCAATGTGTCTAAGCTGGATGCTTCAATTATTATGATGTCAAATTCCGCTTTTAGCTTATTTATTTTTTCTCTTATAATATCTTTAGATGTTATTTCTAACAAAGAAATATCTCCGCCAGGATTTCCTAAAACGCTGATGAGTGATTCAGTATCTTTACCAAAATTTTTAATTTTTCCATTCAGATAATCATTAATGTATGTTTTAGAATTTATGGCTTTACTTATTCCAGGGTTTATAAAGTTGCCATCGATCAATAAAACTTTCTTATTGATCATTGTATAAGCATATGAAAGGCTTAATGCAAATAGAGTTTTACCTTCTTGTTGCCTCAGGCTATTTATTACCAAAACCTTATTATTACCCAATTCTTGGTCAACTTCAAAACGAATTGATCGCAGCAAGTCTTTGAACTTTAGCATTTGGGGCGATTCATTTGAATTACTCCATAGCTGTTTGAGATCTAATGTGGAGGCGTTTATAAGATTTAAATGCCCTATAACAGGTAGTTGCGTTTTATTAGCAAGTTCTTTAGGTTGCTTTATCGTATTGTCAAGAAAAAAAACAACGAATAAAATAACTAAACAAAACACAAAACTTACAATCCCACTTAAAATAACGAGCAACATTTTCTTCGAAGGCTCAGCTCGTTGTGGTACAGCCAACTCAACCTGTCTAAGATTGATCGAAAAATCCGATTCCATAGTCGTCTGATTAAACTTTTGAAGGATCTCTAAGTATTCCTTACCTGCTACGTCAATATCACTTTCATATGATTGTATAACAGCTTCAAATGGAACCAATTTATCAAACTTCTTATTTAGTCTTATAAGTTCATAATTAAGTGACTTAATACTGTATTTAGCGAGATCTAATGATATTTCTAGCGTAAGCTTCTGCTGAATCAAACTTTCTTTAGCCAATAAAGGGTTAAAAATTGATTTATCAGTTAAAGCATTAATTTGGGATGTAAGCACATTTTGTAACGAATCAATTCTGGAAGGATATTCTTCCTCAAAATTGCTTTGAATATACAAATCGTTCAAATTACGCAATTTAGCCTTCGTTCTTAAAATATCCTGATTTAAGTGAGTTAAAGTGCTTTCAAAATATTTTCGATCACGGGGCTTAAACTTATTATTGATACCTTGTATGGCTCCAATATAGGCTACAACATCTTTCTCTGTTTGTTCCTTTTTCCCCTCATAATCCGCTATCTGACTATATAAACTTTTGGCTTGTTCATTCAAATTCAAGACCCGATTCTCTATCTTATAGTTTTTTAGGCCGTTTAGCTTCTCATCAAGTGAACTCCGTTTTTGCTTCAATAAGTTATTCAAGAAGTTTTTTGCTTTTATTTGGTTCGTTTTTACTTGTTGAGAATAAAACTTTATAAATTCGTCTATCAAGGTATTAACTACAAAAGCTGAGAGTTGAGGATCCTCGGATTCGAAGCCCACGGTAATAAAATCACTGTTTTGAGACCTATAGATATTCACCTTGTTGTTAAGGGACGAATAGTCATATCTCATTGATCCTATCACATTTTGCAAACCTTTTTCATCTTGAATTAATAAAGAAAGGGGTTCATTTTTCTCATAACGTTCATTGTAGATTTTGATAGCGTGTTGCCTTGCACTTATATTTAAATCCTCAACATCTTTACTTGGTACCCTGAATGGCTGATCACTTGTTAAATCATGAATCATCAGTTTATAAGATACCTGATTGAACACCTTTTTCAGGTGCATCATTTCTATAAGATTACTAAATTCTTGATTAATTTGCGACTCTTGGGTAGTTTCGTTGCTATTTAAAATTTGTTGAGTTTGATCAACTAAACCTGTTGATAAAGGGCTCTCTGACTGGTATACGTTAGGAAGGTTGCGGACTAAGAAAAATGAAATAATAATGGTAATAAGAGGAATAATTATTAAAGTAAATTTTTGTTTCGAAAGTAATTTGAAAAAATTAGCTAATTCCATTAATTGATGTTTTCGAGTTTTTCACCTAGTAATGACTCCAAATCAGATTTCGCTTTCAATAGAGCCCCTTCATAGTTTATTTTTCCTTGTTTTAGGTTAAATAAATTTATAGAAGCTTGGCTGTAATTTTGGAAGTTTTCTTCTCCTTTTTCAAATTTGTATTGTATGGATTTAAACATACTTTCAGCATCTTGTACAGATATAGTTTGAACCCTAAGTATAGTCAAAGCTTGAATATAATTAAAGTACTTTTGCTTTACTTCGTTGGTTATAGCAATATCATTCTCTAAGATATTATTATCTGCTATCTGATTTTCTTGCTTTGCCTGTTTAATGAGCAGTGGTTTTTGAATTAATGCACCCACGCTTAAAGTAAAGCCTGCTTGGTATCCATTAAAAAAAGTAGGTTTTGATATGTCAATTGTAGTTTTCGGTTGATATAGATATGAAAAAGAGAATGCATCAAACCAGGAGTATTGTGCCTTTTTAAGATTTATTTCAGCAATATTCTTTTGATTTTGATAGTTTTTAACGGTGGGGTAGTACTCTTTGGCAATGTTAATCAGCTTTTCAAGATACGTATAAGAAACATCAGGAATCATTGATTCTTGAGCACTTGTTTTTGTGTTACAAAAGGCAACTAAAATCAAAAGTGCAATACAGCTTTTAAACATATTAAACCTCATCTTTTTGAAGCAAAGCAGGAATTGTTTTAATAATAATTTTCATATCTAGCCAGAATGAATGGTTCTGCGCATAAAAATTGTCAAGTTTCTTTCTTTCGAACTCAGAAATGTCAGTGTTGCCCCGTTTGCTAATTTGCCATAAACCGGTTAAACCTGCCGGGCCGAGAAATCGCATCGTCCACTCATTGGAAGTCAGCATTTCTGCTTCGTATAATGGCAATGGACGATTTCCAACTATTGACATATCTCCCCGCAGCACATTAAAAAGCTGAGGAAGTTCATCTATACTAGTCTTTCTTATGATGCTACCTATTTTAGTGATTCTTGGATCATCCTTTATCTTTACAAAGGCAATATTACCTTCTTCTTTATTGTCATACATGTTGTTTGATGCCAATTCTTGCAATTCTTTGTCTGCATCGGGATTCATAGACCTAAACTTATAAAAATTGAAGGTTTTATATCCCATACCAACCCGTTGGCTTTTATAAAGTACCGAACCCCGCGATTCTAAACGGATAATTATAGCGACAATTAACAAGAAGGGAAACAATACAATTAATGCCAAGCCAGAAAATAAAATGTCAAACATTCGTTTAAACATATTCATTTTATATGAAACGTCTACCTTACTTAGTTCGAGAAGTTTCGGCCTGGTTAGTTTAAATTTAACAAGAAAATGAATTCTTTCGCAGATGTTTAAAGCAGGTAATGGTAAAGAGTATAAATCGTGTACTTTGTAACTCATTGCTTTCCTGGTAAGCTCTGGCGAAGCTACTCCTGAAAACATGATAATGATGATCCCCTTCAGTAAAGCATTTGATTTAATTTTCTGAATCAGGTTAAAGCATTCTTCATTCGGATCAACCTCTATAATTAAAATGTCGGGTAAACTTAATAACGATTGATTGTTTATATACTCTGATAGGTCAGCTACAGAAGAAAGGTATTTAACATCAAAGGAAACATTCAAGTGTTCTGAAACCATCCCTCTGAATTTCATCCCGGTATAAGCAACTGTAATATTATTATGGGAGAAATTAGCTGCTTGAGATGGTGTCATGCTCTGTGAAAATGTTTGATATTGCTGCCTTCAAGTCTGACGGGTTAAAGGGCTTAGATATAAAATAGTTTACTTCAAAAGGCATGTCTTTTACTAACTCAGCCAAATTTTCTTCTCCAGAAACTAAGATCACTGGGGTTTCTCTATAAAATCCACTAATTTTTAAATTGCGGATAAACAAACTGCCATCAAAGTAGGGCATAGATAAATCTGAAATTATTAAATCTGGATTATTCCCTTCTTCTAACCAACTAATAGCTTCAACCCCACTGTTTTTAATTACCAAGTCATAAGTAGGCGAAAGTACAAAATTAAGCAGCTTTAATATGCTAAGTTCATCATCAACAATAAGTATTTGTTTTTTCATCCTTTTTGAAAAGTAGATAATTTCATATTTAATGTAGAAATTTTCTGAGAATTTCAAGTTTAGCACCTTGTACTTGCTTATTACCTAGTCCTCTATACGTGAGGATTACCCTTAAAGTTCTTGGAAATATACAATCATGGAGTGATGACTATTTATGTATATATTTTACAAAAATGTGTAATTTAATGTGATAACTGCTTAATATGTTAAAATAATTTACTCATTTTTAGGTATATAAAAAATGTAGCTCGGATTGTTGAGCATGTATCCCTCTTTTAGACCAGGCAGAATAGCGATAGGGTGGTGGGATAACAAAAAGCGGTTCTCGTATCGCTAGAGGGAACAAAATGTTTGGAAGAAGGGGATTTATAAAACTAGTTTTTAAAATAGACGGTCGTTTTCATCAAATTGGTTTCAGAGAGTTGGCATTAGATGTAGCTAAATCACAAAGAAAATACTTTCTTGCTCGAAACTTGCTTTTATTAAAACGTTTGAAAATTAGTGCGCTAGATGACAGGGTGCTTCGACGATGTGTAGTTCGTGAAACATGTTTGGATGTTCGCTCGTATAAGTGCTTATCATAAAGGAGATAGTTTCTCTTCCTTAGAAAGAATGTTGCATACCTTCTTTTAAACGGGTAGCAAGCAAACTAAATACAATAGTAAATAAAAAAGGATACTATGAAATATTTTTACATGTACAAAAAGCAGGTAATATGGATGGTGCTGGTGCTGACATTCCAGGTAGCTAGTGCACAAAATGTGGGAATCACAGATAAAACAACAGTTACAACGCCCGATGCTTCCGCGGGTTTAGATATAGATTTTTCGACAAAAGGGTTGCTGATTCCAAGGGTTGCTCTATCGGCTACTAACTTAGCTTCGCCTATTGCATCGCCAACAGTTTCGTTATTAGTATATAATACAGCAACATCCCCAGCTACTGACCCTGCTGCTACTGCCGTTAGCCCAGGTTATTATTATTATTCTGGTGCAGCATGGATCAGATTAGCCACAGGAACTACCGGATGGGAAATAACTGGTAATAGCGGAACAACGGCCGGCACCAATTTTTTAGGTACTACAGACGATCAAGACCTTGTTTTTAAAACAGGTGTAGTCGGTAAAGAGATTGGTAGACTTGTAAATTCAACTGGATATCTTCAATTGGGAGATGAAAGCAAAAAGACAGATATAACTTATCGGTCCGAAGGCCCGATAAGTTATATACCTGCTCCATCAGCCGGAACATTGAGTGCATGGAATGAATTGGTAATGAGGCAAGACGGTGATCAGTACGGAAGTTCTATATTTAAGTTGCGTAACCGAAATGGTATGAATGGTGCTATTTTAGAAACCACAACCAATTCGCTGACCGATTTAATTTTTCAACCGCCTTCAACCATTCAATCTAACATTAGATATGAGGGACGATCATCCGTTCCCGAGAATTTAGCGTTGTCGACAGGGTCTACAACTAATAGTAATTATCCAGAATGGCAGATAGGGTTTCCGGCAAATCCAACTTTAGTTATATCAAGTGCAACAGCAGCAAATACGACTGGTCTGCCTCCAACAGGCGGTAACTCGTCTTTAAGATTTGGTAATTTTGGTATAGGCAGTACGGCCACGGCGGTTGTGAACGGGATTACGATATTCACTTCAGATCCAACAGCTTCATTGCACATTATAAGAGCCGGAACAGGTACTGCCGGAACTGCGCCAATGAAGTTTACTTCAGGAGTTGATCTTGGTACGGCAGAAGCCGGAGCATTTGAGTATGATGGATTACGTTTAGGCTTTACTCCGGCAAGTGCGGTTCGGAAAAGGGTTGTGCTTACAAACGATGCATTGCCTGGTAATGGGCAAATACCTATTGGTAACGGAACGGATTTTACTACTGCATCAATAATAGCTGGTACAGGAATTACCCTAACTCCTGGGGCAGGTACTTTAACTATTGCCGGGTCGGGCGGGGTTTACTCTGCTGGTGCAGGAATTAGCCTAACTGGTACAATGTTTTCTAATAATTTGACAACAGGTATCGCCGGCGGCCAAAGTGCTATTGGAGGTACAGGTATAACAGATGCTTTAAATCTACAAGGCACAACAGCTAATGGTACCCTTACCAGTCCTGCTGTTCAAATCAAAGTGGGTAATAATGGTGCAACAACTGCTGAAACGATCTTAAATAATGGGAATGTAGGTATTGGCGTTACAGCACCTACTGCTACGTTGGAATTGAAAGCTGGAACGTCAACGGCTGGAACAGCTCCTTTAAAAATTAACCCAGGTCCTCTTCTAACTAACCCGGAAAACGGCGTAATAGAATTCGATGGGATACATTATTATGGATCTATTACTACAGCTGGCGTTACAACAAGATATCAATTAGATCGACAATATACATTGGCAGCAAACACTAAGCAATTCTCAGCAATTAATCCAGCAAGTAACACCTTTACTTCATCCCAATTGACTTACAATTATTATTATCGAATTGCTAGTGTAACTCCAGTAACTATTGGTTTGGCTGTAGGTTCAACTCCATTTGTAATTACTCCATCACGTAGCGGTACGTTAATGATAACTATATCAGGCACCTTCTATAGTGGTACAAATAATAAAGGAGCTTCTGTTCAAATTCGATACGGCTCAAGTGCTTCTCCTGCACAAGGAAGTTCTACACCAAAAGCCGGTACAGTAACAACCACGGGCGCAGCATTAGGCTCAACGGTAAGTTCGTCGGAGGCGGGAGTTTATCCGTTTAGCGTAAATGCTATTATCGGACCTTTATCAATCGGAGTGCCCTACTGGATAGATTTAGCCCTTAATGGAGTTGATACTACTACCCTCGTATATGTTGGTGATATAAGTGCATCCGTATTAGAGCTATAACCATGCATAATCGCCGTAATAAATTTAGGTTGCTTGTGAAATTGATTGTTTTTATCAACATACTTGCAGTAGATTCTGGTTTGTTTGTTCTAAACTGCTCAGCCCAAGGTTTAATAAACAATGGAGCTAACATCGTTCTAACCAGCACCTCTAATATTTACATTGATGGCACAACTGGTAATTATAAAGCGCAAGCAGATAATAATGGCAATCAAGGTATATTTAAAAATAGTGGTGGCACGTGTAACATTTATTTGAAAGGCAACTGGACAAATGATAATACAGCACCTACTGCGACGGGATTTAGTGATCCAGGTTCAACCGTATATTTTTTAGGTTCAACTGCACAAACTGTTGGGGGTAGCAATACTTCTGCATTTGATAATATAGATTGTTCTGGTGCTGGTTTAAAAACGTTTACTAATACAGCCACGGTAGCTACGTTAATAAAAATTAATACGGGCACTAAAGTGCATTCAAATAACGGGTCTTTAACGTTACTGTCCTTGCCAACAAAAAATGCGAATCTTTTGGGTTACGGAGCTGATATAAATAATACGGCTGCCAGCCGTTATATAACGGGTGATGTGAGTGTACAATCGTACTTTACAGGTGATGCTATAGTTTACCGCAGGAGCAGGTTTGCATCATCTCCTATTAATGATTCTGTAACCACCTACCTTAATAAGCGAACTTTTGCACAATTACAAATGCAAATGTTTATTACTGGTTCGGGTACCGGCTTTGATGGTGGAAGCACTGCGAATACCATTCAGTTTTATGACGAAACTAAACATCCCAGTATTTATTCCTATTACGGCATTCCTACTATTAATGAAGCAACCTCACCTGGAAAGGGCTATACTTTATTTTACCGTGGAGATAGAACTCCAACTGCCGGTAAATTAGCTTCGCCGTTTAATGCCATTCCTGAAAGTAAGGCTTATGTATATCAGGGCACCGTAAACCAAGGTGATATAACGGTAGGCAATTTAACATACAATGATCATTCATATACATACCCTAGTCCTAGTTTTCTTCAAACAGATGGACTTAACTTAGTAGGTAACCCCTATCCGTCTACCATCAACCTGATGGATATGACTAACATAGTTCTTGTAGATGCAAACCGTACATTTTATATAACTAATCCTGATAACTATGGTTTTTCAGGAATAGCAATGGGTGTACCTTTTAATGCTGCCAGTAGTGCCATCATTCAGCCTGGCCAAGGTTTTTTGATTCAGGCGACCGCTAACAATGCTTCTATTACCTTTAAAGAGGGTAGTAAATACACAGCTTTACAACCCATGCGTTTATTGAGCATGCCTGCAAACAGTAACTTTTCTAAAAATCATACTGCAACTAATAACACAAATGGAACTTTAAGCAATTATCCGCTTCCGAAATTGCTGCGGATAAATTTACAGGATGCATCGAATACAGATGAAACCCTTATTGTTTTCAATAAAAATAATAAAGCTACGTATAAGGTTACAGAAGATGCTAGTTATTTAAACGGTAGTACGGTTACATTAAACAGCTTGTCTGAAGAAGGGGCTGCACTTTTGTATAATGGAATGCCGGATATTAGTGAGCTTTTGGAAATTAAATTAAATGTAAATGCTTCTGTTGCCGGAAATGTGAAGCTTAATTTTACAGATCTTTCTGCCGTTGGCAATTACCAGATCTTTTTGAAAGATAATTATTTAAACAAGTTGGTCGATGTAAAAGCCAATCGTTCTTATGCATTTGATATAAACAAATCACTTGCACCTTCTTTTGGTTATAATCGCTTTGTTTTAGTGTTCAAATTACCCATTCCTATTCAGGTAATTGATTTTACCGCGAAAGTTAATGGTGGTGTAGAACTGAATTGGCTTACTACCCATGAAGAAAATAATGATTATTTTGAGTTAGAGCATTCTTTGGATGGTGTTACATTCACAAAGTTAGAGAAGATTAATGGAGCCCAATCGTCAGGTAATTCAACTTATAAGTATTTAGATAAAGATCCTGATAACGGAGTTAATTATTACAGGTTAAAACAGGTAGATTTACAGGGAAAGGTTACCTATGCAGATACAGTAAGTTTAACGTATACTTTAAATAATTTAGAGAATGCCAAAGCGGGTGATATTGTTGTTTATCCTAACCCGGCAACCAATATTATTAATGTCGATATCCCGAATCGTGGTGTTAAAGTTATAAAACTTGATATAATTGACTTGCAAGGGAGAAAAGTTAAGAGTAAAACATTGAGCAGTTCTGATAAATTGCAGGATGCCGTAGATGATTTAACTACAGGTATTTATATTATTGAAGTGATAGATGCAACTTCTAATGAATTGATTGGTAGAGAGAAGTTCATTAAACATTAAAATAGTAGTAGATACGTCGGTATATCTTAAAATAAGTGTGCTGATTAATAATTTAGCTTCAATAAACCATGTAATAGAAAATGCTGATGGTAGCTTATTGGAATTAAAAATACTCATTCAACAAATGAAAAAATCAATATATTTTATAATTGTAATCGCCTTACTAAGTATTGGTATTTCTCTTAAAGCCTATGCTCAGCCGTATACGGGCTGTGATATGCCCTTAGATCAACAACAATCTACTGACCCGGGATTGGTAGATTATTGCCCAGCGGCGCAAGTTCCATTAGATGGGAATGTAATATTCTTAATTACAGCTGCCATTGCCATCGGGGTATATGAAATAAGAAAAAAAAAGTTAGCAGTTAAATAAGGGTCTTGTCTTAAAAGCTTATCAATTATTTGGGCTACTTACTTTTACTGCCGAAACTGCGTAATCAGAATATAGAAATTTTAAAACATCTACAAATTCTTGTGTTGTAATCTACAAAATTAAAGTTTGTGTGCGATACAAGCACCACTGCAAACCACCTACTAATCCTTCTTCTTTGTCCTTTCTGGGTTACCCGATTTTTCGCAATTTCTAAATAACATCCATCGCATTACTAATTTTTATAATTGATCTATGAACAATCAGTTGTCATTTAAATTCACTACCTCCTTCGTATGATAAAGCGTTGTCTGACCAATTAAATTTATCAAACTACATTGTATATACACCTTTTTATACACTTTCTCAAAAGAAGTAGTGCACTATCTTGTATTCCATTACACCGGAGATAATATAGATAAATAATTGAGAAAACAGGAAGTTCTTTTTTGCCAATATGCTAATAACTATGTGGAAAAAAATGCGCAAATAGGGAAAACTATGGAGTTTATTCCCTAAGTTTTATAGGCACTATAAAGCGTGAGCTTGGTTATCACTGGTTGTTATTGAAATTATTTTTAATTAAACTTTTGCTTTAATACTCTAAAAACGACGTTTCCGTAATATCCGCAAGGTCTTTTGAGGGATATCATTCGATGTTCTATGCCAGAAAATACTCGTGTCGCAAAATTGTGTATCTGCGGATTAAAAATTGAGTAGTATCTGATCAAACAGGCCACTCATAAATGAAAATTTTTACTCCTAAAAAACTATTCGTTTTACTGTTTGTCTTAGTTTGCTATTTTATGCAAACGCAAGTGAAAGCTGCAACATTTACAAGTAAAGTAACTTCTGGTAGTAGTAACTGGTCGCAAACAACTACATGGAATGTAACGGGTGGTACTTCTACAATAGGTATACCTGGATCGGGAGATGTAGTAATTATTGCTGGCAATACTCAAGTAATCGTAGATATCGATGCAACGTGTCTCTCCTTAACAACAAACCAAGATCGTAATGCCAGTACTAATTCGTTAACAATAAATGATGGGAAAACATTATTTGTAATCAGCAATGTCATCGTTGATTCCGGAAGTAACGATCCGTCAACTGTCAATATTGGGTTAGGTAATTTGAATATAAAAAATAACCTTACTATGGCCTCACAAAATAGTAATGGCTATGCAAGGATTATAATAGATGGTGGAACACTAAATGTCGGAGGAAACATCGAATTTTCAGGGCCTGGTGGTTCAATTGATAATAATACAGTTAATGGAACCGGTACCATTAGTGTTGTAGGAACATTTCAGAGTGGAGGGACAGTTTCCACAGCCTTAACTGTTTCTACAAATTCTGGTGGGTATTACCAATCGAATGTTTCACCGTCAGGAAGTTGGAACTCTTTATCATCTTGGTTATCATCTTATAATGGCACAACAGACTGGGTAACAGCCACAAAATTACCAACATCAAGTGCAATGAAAATAGTCATAGTGTCTGGCGATGAAATTACGATACCTGCTGGAGATGTGACTGCAAGAGATTTAATTGTTAATAGTGGAGGCAAATTGAATTGTTCAACGAATCAGGTCACCGGAGTTGGCCCCTTTACTCTTAGTTCTGGAGCAACCATCGTTACTGCACATCCAAACGGTTTAGGGGCAGACGGCTCCATCGCTGTTGCTGGTACAAAAACTTTTAGTTCGGATGCAAATTATGAAATTCAAGGGGCTGCTACCGGTATATTTACCACTACTTCGGCTGCTGTTAATAATTTGACCATAAACAATGCTGCGGGCGTTATCCTTTCCGCTAACCTTACAGTTAACGGAGTTTTTACCTTAACGAATGGGGAATTTAATATAGGTACAAACACCCTTACCTTAGACTCTACTGTCCTGAAAATTGCTGGAACGCTGAAAAGTTCGGTAACCGGAACTGTTTCTTATACCCAAGGCACAATTGGACAAGCAGTAGTGGATGGAACCTATGGCAATTTAACGTTAAAGAATAAGGGTAAAATACTTTCAACGGCTGGTATTAGTATTGCGGGAACCTTCACTTCCGACCATAGCTCTGGGCATACAATAACAGGTAGCACTATATTGTTTAATGGAAATACCTCTCAATCTATATCTTCATTTGATTTTAATAATATTACCATAAGTAACGGAACAACCATTAATCCTACTGGAAATATAAGTATTGCTGGAATATTTAACAACTCTGGTGTCTTTAACCAAACGTCAGCTTTTACCACCTATTTTAATGGGAGTACACAAACATTAACAGGCACTGGTGGAACAACCATTTTTGGTAATGTTAGGGTACAAGGCAGTACGACCTTAAATGCAGGAAGTCATAGTTTTACCGTTACTGGTAGCTTTAAAGTATCTTCATCAAATGGGGTATTTAATGGAAATGATAATACGGTAACATTTTCAGGGCCTAACACCTCCATAGGCGACAATTTAGGTGATTACAACTTTAATAACATTACTATCAGTTCTGGTAGTAGCCTTACGGCATTCAATCAAACCAACAGTAAGCCTTTTAATGTGAAGGGTAATTGGGAAAATAATGGTACCTATCTCATGGGTACTGAAACGATAAATTTTAATGGTTTAAATCAAAATATTGGTGGCACGGGCACCGCAACTGCCTTTTATGACGTTAAATTTCAAGGGGGTGGTATAAAGCAATTCATTGGTACAAGTTCTTCTATATCACATACTGGTACTATCGTAAGCGGTACAAAGGTCGACGCTGGTGATGGTCTATTAACGCTAATTTCAACAGCTACCAGTAATGCAAACATTATAGGGCCGATTGGCGGTGGCACTTTGACTGCTGCTTCCCGATATCTGACAGGCAATGTAAATGTACAATCCTGGTTCACGGGTGGTTCTTCTGCCTACCGCAGATCCAGATTTGCATCATCTCCTATTAATGATGCAGAGGCTACCGTGAAAACCTTTGCGCAGTTACAAACCCAAATGTATATTACCGGTAATACTGCTAATGGTGGCTTTGATGGTGGAAGTACAGCTAATACCATACAAACTTATAAAGAAACTTATGATCCTAGTGTGTATTCATATGAAGGAATTCCTAATATAAATACTGCCATTAGCCCTGGAGTAGGTTTTACTTTGTTTTATCGTGGAGATAAAACGCCTGCCACGGGAAAATTGACATCACCATTTAACGCCATTCCAGAAAGTAAAGCTTTTGTTTATAAAGGTATTGTGAACCAAGGCGATATAAAGGTGGAGAATTTAACATATACACCTCATACATATACTTATCGTGATGCAAATTTTATCAAAAGCGATGGTCTCAACCTGGTAGGTAATCCGTATCCCTGTACCATAGATTTGACGTTAATCTCCGACGCTGATCTTGTTAATTTACAACGAACCATATATATATCGAATCCTAATAATAATGGCTTTACAGGAGTTGCCTTTGGTGCAACCTTTAACGGCACGTTAGGTTCTACAATAATACAGCCGGGGCAGGGTTTTTTTATTCAGGCAACTGGTAACAATCCTTCTATAACTTTTAGGGAAAGCTGTAAAACTGGCACATTGCAACCGATGCGTCTGTTAAGTATACCAGAAAACACTAAGGGTGCTAAAAACAAATCTTCAACAAACCATGTAAGCTCAGTGTTTTACAATAGCATACAGCCTAAGTTACTGCGGATAAATTTGCAAGATGTTGTAAAAATAGATGAAACCCTAATTGTGTTTAATAGTGATAATAAATCCGCTTATAGTGTTACAGAAGATGCAAGTTATATGGGCGGTAGTACAGTTTCGTTGAATAGTTTATCTGAAGAAGGTGCAGCACTTTTGTACAACGGTATGCCAGATATAAATAAAGTAACCGAGATTAAGCTAAATGTAAATTCAATTCTTAGTCAAGACGTCACTCTAAACTTCACCGATCTGTCAGCCGTTGGCTCCTTCCAAATCTTTCTTAAAGACGCTTATCTTAATAAAGTAACTGATGTAAAACTTAATCGTAGTTATGCTTTTACAATTGACAAGAAAATCGCGGCTACCTTTGGAGCTAACAGATTTTCACTAGTTTTTAAAGCACCTATACCAGTAAAAATTTTAAACTTTACTGCTAATAAGGTTAAAACGAGTTCTGAAATTAAATGGGTAACCGAAAATGAAGCCAATACTGATCATTTTGACGTGGAACGTTCATTAGACAAAGTGACCTTTCAGAAAATTGCAAGTATTTCTAAACCTGAAAATGAATTAGGTGCAACTACATCAGCCTACAATTATACAGATCACGCCCCTCAAGTAGGTGTAAATTACTATCGATTAAGGCAGGTGGACATGCAAGGCAAATTCACTTTCACTGATACGCTCTCTTTAAGTTATGAGAAGATAGAAGAAGCCCAAAAAGACACTTTTAAGTTTAGCATATATCCAAACCCAACTATAAATGAACTAAGAGTCAAATTAGCAGATCGAACTGATCGAGCCATTACAATGAGTGTATATAATATGCAGGGGCTAAAATTGAAAAATACAATCTATGAGGCTGAACAAGAACTTTTGCAAAACGTATCTGATCTGTTGGCAAATATGTATATACTCGAGGTAAGGGATAGCAAATCTGATAAATTACTAGGTACTGCTAAATTTATTAAGCAATAATCTATCATTGCGGCTTAAGTAATATACAAAGCTGAAAGAATGGCTAGCCGATTACTTTTTATAAGTGCCTTCCCGCTCTATAATAAATTTAGATAGTTCTTCAATCGGTTTTCTCAAAACCTTACCAATTGATACATGGTTCTCGTCACATACCGTTTTCAGGATATCCTGGAAATAATAAGCAATAGAGCCAACAAAATGGCAGGGGTAGGTTCGATAATTTTTGTAGGATGCTATATTAGTCTCAAAAAACTTTTGAAAGCCATGTTTTACTAAATCAGTAATATAAGGATGATCTTTCTGGGCACTTAGGAATCTAGCAAAACCAGCCAAATATTTGTTCGCATCTGGCTTTTGATAAACGTTCTGAATAACAGCTTCCTTGCTTACTTTATAAGTATCGTAAAAAGCATTACCAACCTCAGGAGGCATCGTTTCATATAAATAATCAGTGACCAATTTCTTCCCAAAGTAAGATCCCGAACCTTCATCGCCTAAAATAAAGCCCAAACCGTGTTTACCAGTATGGACTTTAAAGCCATCGAAATAAGAAATATTCGAGCCAGTGCCTAGTATGCAACAAAGTCCTTCCTTGTTTCCACAAGTCGCATATAAAGAACCTATACTGTCTTGATCTACATTTATGTAAGCATTTTTAAAAACAATGGATAAGGCGTTAGAAACAACCTCTCTTCTGTCAGGACTTGAGCAACCTGCGCCAAAAAAATAAATCTCTCTAACACCTTTGAAATAAGGTTGTATTTCTTTGGTGTTATAAAATATCTTAACAATTTCTTTTTCTGTTAAAAAAAAAGGATTGATACCACTGGTAGAAAAGTGTACTGGATCGTTATTGCGAAATGTTAATATCCAGTCAGTTTTTGAGGAACCACTATCAGCAACTAAAATCATTTAAATATCTGCCAAAACTTGGCTTGTTAAGGGCTTGCCAATAAATTTAGAGACCAATTTATTTTCTTTAATTCTTTGAAAGTCTTTCGGATCTAATGATGAGGAGAGAACATAGATTTTTGTGTTTGCAGCTACAAGGCCTTCGATGTTGTTTAAATTCACCAAAAATTCAAATCCGTTCATCTCTGGCATCCTTAGGTCAAGAAAAATAATTTCAGGAACAGTGCCGCTTGCTATACTTTCTATCAGGTAGTCAACAGCTTTTTGAGGAGTATCTTTAACTATAATTTTTTCGGCATAGTCACTGTTTTCTAAAATCTTACGATTAATTAGATTATCAATATAACTATCATCAATTAAGAGAATTAATTTATGTCTATACCTTTTCATAGTCAGAGTAAAAATACTCTTTTTTAAGAGATATGCAAATATCACAAACCATCGTTTAATGCAAACTTTTGGTGTCTTGATGCGAGAATTTGATTGCTATAACCATTAAAAAAGCTTATAATTTGATAGAACCTGTTAGTTGTTTTAATGAGATTTCCGCAAGTTTCGCCTCAAATTGAGCGTTAGAATATCGGGCACTTGCATCAATATAATTACGTTGAGCCTCTCTGAACTCCAATGGAGCCACACTTCCCAATCTAAATTTTTCTAGTGTAATATCAAGATTTTGTTTAGCAACATTTAAATTTTGCTCTTCAAGATTTACCAACTCCAAGTTAGTTTGATAAGTTTGATAAAATGAGGCAATTTGTGAGGTGATGTTCAGGTTAGTTTTTTCTAATTGTAACGTGCTATTCATCACTTCAATGCTAGCAATACGTTCGTTCTTCCTTTGCAAAAAGCCACTAAAGATATTTAAGGAAGCGCTAACTCCGTAGTTCAATCCATTGCTTTGCGAGAGGTTAGCAAAACCGAGCTCTGATGTGCTTTTGTTAAAGTTGTAACCACTGTTTAGTGAAATAACCGGATACCTGTCAGATCTTATTTGTTTTAAATTGAGATCTGCAATTCGTTGATTGATGATTGCTGATTGAATAGCCGGGTTTTGTGTGCTGGCGATATTCTGTAGCTCTGTAAGTTTCAAATTATTCTGAATGATAATGGTGTCAGCCACAGTAAAGTCGGTATCTATGCTTCTAGATAACAGTTCATTAAGTTTTATTTTAGTGTTTCTGTAAGTATCACGTTGACGCAGAAGATTGGTGGTGTCTGTATTTAAATCTACCGAAGCTGCCAATACTTCTAACTTCGCCGCCTTTCCAATCTCATACCGGCTTCTGGAATTTTTTAATCTTATGCGTGAAATTTCTAAAGCGGTTTGCAATGCACGAATTTGCTGTTGTTGTTGCACCAAATCGTAATAATTGGTGATCACATTTGTCAATGTATTTTGAATAGTAAGCTGCAAAGTCGTTTCACCTAATTTTTGAAACTCTTTAAGCTGATCATATCTGGCAAACATACCAAAGCCATCAAATATCTGCCAATTTAATACGGGGCCATAAGCCATGTTTGAGCTTTTTGCCCAATCCTTTTTTTCGGTGGTTCCACTCCGAGTTTGCTCTAGATTTTGAATGGCATTGCTTCTGGTAAAATTTCCGGTAACGGTGGGAAGCATAGCGGATAAGCCGCGACTTACGTTCGTTTTAGCTATATCAACGTTGTTTGACGATAATTTTATGTCAAAATTATTTTGCAAAGAAATTTCTACGGCCTGTTGTAAGCTTAAGCGTTCTTGAGAATATGCAGACTTTGTGATTAAACTTATGAATAGGAGTGGGAGAATGAAGGATCTTAATTTCATTTTTGGTTTGATAGACTTATTTAGATGTAAGCAGTAATTCATGTTCTTTTTCTGATGCATGTAGTTGTTGCTCTAACACCTCAGGATGAATTTTATGCTCACGTGACCATAATGAATAGATAGCAGGGATTACAAAGAGCGTAAGCACTAAGGAGAACAACGTACCGCCGATTATGACAATACCCATGCTCATTCTGCTTTTTGCTGCAGCACCTAAGGCCATGGCAATAGGCAATGCTCCGAGAGCAATAGTTAAACTGGTCATCAAAATAGGACGTAAACGTGCAGTTGCGGCCTCTCTGATCGCTTCCTGAATGGGTTTGCCCTGCTCCTTAAGTTGATTCGCGAACTCCACAATTAAAATACCATTCTTGGTTACTAGGCCAATTAGCATGATGGTACCAATCTGACTAAAAATATTCCAGGTTTGCCCAAAAAGCCAAAGTGAAAACAATGCTCCTGCAACAGCCATTGGCACTGTAAGGATTATAATCATTGGATCGAGAAAGCTTTCAAACTGTGCAGCCAATATTAGATAAACGAGCAGCAATGCTAATCCAAATGCAAACAACGTATTTGATGAACTTTCCTGAAAATCTCTAGATTCTCCACTTAAATCAGTCGAAAAACTGTCATCCAATATTTTAGCTGAAGCTTTTTCCATTGCTTCAATACCATCGCCTATACTTCGGCCTGGAGCCAGTCCCGCAGAAACTGTGGCAGACATAAAGCGATTATTATGATACAATTGCGGAGGTGTGCTGATTTCTTTAACCTGAACCAGGTTATCTAGTTGTATTAATTCTCCAGATGTATTCCTAACAAAAATTGAAGTTAAATCTAAGGGATCATTTCTGTCACTTCTATCGTACTGCCCAATTACTTGATACTGTTTTCCGTTCATGGTGAAGTATGAAAAACGCTGTCCGCTTAAAGCAAATTGTAATGTTTGAGCCACATCTAAAATGGACACGCCCAAGTTTTTAGCTTTTTCGCGTTCTATTTCAATATTGATTTCGGGTTTATTGAATTTAAGATTCACATCTGTTGCAGTAAATGTTGGATCTTTTCCAATTTCATCCATAAATAGGGGCAATTTTTCTCTTAACTTTTCAAAATTTGGAGCTTGAATAATAAATGAGACTGGCAATCCACCACGGCGCCCGACTGAAATGGTAGGTTGCTGGGTTACAAACGTTTTTGCTTCTGAAAATCCACGTGTTATTTTTGTTAGCTTTTCAGCAATCTCATTTTGAGTAAGTTCCCGTTCTCCCGGCTCAGAAAGTCTGATCCGTGAAAAACCCGTGTTTGCGGCTCCAGAGCCGGCAAATCCCGGAGAAGTAACTGTCAGATTAATTCGCTTCTCAGGTATTGAATCGTCAATTACCCTACTTAATTTTAAAATAAAATCATCCGTATAATCATAAGAAGCACCCTCTGGAGCAGTGACCATTAAGTTAAGGGCATTTCGATCATCATAAGGGGCTGTTTCTTTTTGAATAACGTTCCAGAAAAGTGCAATTAAGCCAATGCAACCAACTATTATTGGGAAAGCTAACCAACGCTTATCTAAAAACCGGTTTAACGATTCCGAATAGCCAGTGGTCATTTTTTCAAAGTATGGTTCTGTTAATTCGTAAAAACGTGTTTTTTTCTGATGACTCTTCATCAAGTAAGCATTCAACATGGGTGTAAGTGTAAGAGACACAAATGCCGAAATTAACACCGCCGCACCAATTACCACACCAAATTCCCTAAATAGTCTACCTACAAAGCCCTCTAAAAATATCACCGGAAGGAAAACCGCAGCTAATGTTACTGATATGGAAATTACCGCAAAAAATATTTCGTTAGCACCTGAAATGGCTGCCTCAAAAGGACTATGGCCTTCCTCCAGTTTTTTGAAGATGTTTTCTGTAACTACAATACCATCATCTACTACCAAGCCAGTGGCTAAAACAATTGCCAAAAGTGTGAGTACATTAATTGAAAATCCGAAAAGATACATGATGAAAAATGTAGCAATTAATGATACGGGGATATCAATTAAAGGTCGGAATGCAATACTCCAATCCCTAAAGAATAGATAAATAATCAAAATCACCAGTACCAATGAAATTGCGAGCGTTTCGGCTACTTCAATAACAGATCGTTGTATAAAAATGGTATTATCAAGGGCAATATCTAATTTGAAATCTTTAGGAAGATCTTTTTTTAACTGTTCAAAACGTTTGTAAAACTCTTTAGATATATCTAAATAATTGGCTCCAGGTTGCGGAACAATGGCCATTCCTATCATGGGTGTGCCTGACTGGCGAAGCATGGTTTCTTCATTTTCTGGCCCCAAAACAGCATTTCCAACGTCTTTTAATCGAATAATGTTATCACCCGAACTTTGAATAACCAAATTGTTAAATTCTTCCTCAGTAGATAAATTTCCCAGTGTCTTTACAGAAAGTTCTGTGTTATCACCAGTTATTTTTCCAGAAGGCAATTCCACATTCTCTCGGTCAAGTGCATTTTTTACATCCAAAGACGTTAATTTATACGAAGCTAACTTACCCGGATCTATCCAAATACGCATTGCATATCTTTTTTGCCCCCATATCTGGATATTACTTACACCCGGTATAGTTTGAAGGCGTTGAGATATAACGTTTTCGGCATAATCACTCAATTCTAATTGGTTCCGTTTGTCGCTTTGAACCGTCATAGAAATAATGGCATCAGAATTTGCATCTGCTTTAGATACCACCGGTAGTCCATCTATATCTTTGGGGAGATTTCTGACAGCTTGTGATACTTTGTCACGCACATCATTAGCTGCTTCTTCCAGATTTTTCTCCAGATTAAACTCAACCGTAATATTGCTTGAGCCTTGATTACTTGATGACGAGATATTCTTAATCCCATCAATACTATTTATAACTTTTTCAAGAGGTTCTGTTATCTGACTTTCTATGATATCAGAATTGGCACCTGGGTAATTTGTCCTGACAGAGACCACAGCCGGATCAATACTGGGATACTCACGGATTCCTAAAAATTTAAATCCGATTACCCCAAACAATAAAAGTACAAGGCTCATTACTATAGCCAGAACTGGTCTTTTTATACTTATGGTAGATAAACTCATAACATTCTTATTGTTCTTTTATCAATCAATTGAAACCAATTATTTTATGCTTACAATTACTGGTACATCTGCTTTTAATGACATCATGCCTGTTGTAAGCACGGTATCACCCACTTTCAATCCCGAGGATACCAAAACAGATTTTGGCGTACGTGTACCTGTTTCGATCATCACTTCCTTTGCTTTCCCGTTTTCGCTTATAAATACTTTTTTGCCTTTTAAAACCGGTATGATTGATTCTGTAGGTATTAAAATGGCATCATTTACATTTGATAAAGGCAGGTCTATTTTAGTAAAGGAACCAGGTAATAAATCTCCAGAAGCATTATCTGCTTTTGCCTTTAAAAGCAAGGTACGTGTGGTTAAATCAACGCCCGGTTCAATTGCGTAAACTTTAGCTACATGACTATTGTCAGAACCTGCTACCGTGAATTTAAAGGTGCTATTCGATTTAATCTGTTGGCTGTATTTTTCAGGAATTGAAAACAGTATTTTAACAGGATTTATACTAACTAGTTTTGCAATGGTGCTTGTTGGCGTAACATATTCGCCTACTGAAATATACCTTAAGCCGATTTTACCACTAAATGGTGCTCTGATTTGAGTTTTTGAAAGTTGTGCTCTTATTAACTGAGTTTGAGACTGCAATGAGCGCAGATCTGCCAAGGCCACATCGTATTCCTCTTTACTTATTGCTTCCTTTTTTAACAGAGTATTAGCACGAAATTCTGTTTCTGAAGCAAGTTTTTGTTTAGTTAAGGCCTGTGCTAATTGGGCCTGTAACTCTCTATCGTTGATTTTAACCAAAACCTGTCCCTTACTAACATTGCTGCCTTCATTAAAGTTTATGGCAGTTACCAATCCAGGAACTTCGCTTCGTATATCTACTTGCTCATTTGCTTCAATGGAGCCTGTTAATGAGAGTGAATTTGCAAAGTTCTCTGTTTTAACTATCACACCGTTTACCCTTGTTGGAGGCATTGCACCTGCTTTTCCACCCTTTCCACCAGTAGCATTTGCTCCAGGAAAACCTGTAGCAGATTTATTTTGGTTCTTACTTATACGATAAGCAATTAAACCTCCTATAGCAACCACAAGTAAAGCGTAAACGATGTATTTTGTCTTCATTAGTTTTTAAAGTTTTTTATATTCTAGCATTATTTCTGCAGGTACACTGTCCGATAAATTGTTTTGGATGATGTGCAGCACCTCATTAAAAATTTCAATTTGTTTTGAAGTTAAATTTTGAAGCGATTTTTGATTCAGCTCTTTAATAGCATCTTTAATTAATGGTAAATCCTTTTTAGCTTGTTCAGTAAGTTTAATAAGCTGCTCTCTTCTGTCGTTTATATTTTTTTCCCGGATTATATATCCTTTTTCTTCTAAGTGATTCAAGATATTAACCATATAAGACTTATCGATTGACAGAATGTCGCCAAGAGCCTTTTGAGTCAACTTTTCCTGATTATTCTCTATTGATACTAAGATAAAATGATAACGATCAAGGGGCAACTGCATAACTTTGCCCGCAAATGCACTGATGTATTTTTTTGTTACCGCAATTAAACTATGTGTAATTGGTTCCATATATCAAAACAAAGTTATTAGTATGTGGTGCTAATAGTTGAGTGTACCAACTATTTTACAGCTTCATGATTTTTAGAATACAATTAAAATCTACTTTTGAAATAAAAATTTGGATATGAATTCTTCCACGTTAAAGTATATACTGTTAATTTTTATGACTTTTTCTACAGCATCAATCTTAGCTCAAACCAAAGTAGCCTTCGAAGTTTCCTTTACTGAGCCGCAAGCACACTATGTAGATGTGCAAATGGAAATCACAGGCAATAAAAAGGATAAACTAGATTTAAAGATGCCGGTTTGGACTCCCGGCTCATATCTTATTCGAGAATTTGCTAAAAATTTAGAAGGTTTTAAGGCAATTGATGCAAAGGGAAAACTTTTAACTTCTGATAAAATAGATAAAAATACGTGGCGGATACAAAATGCCGCAACCGAAAAAATAAAAATTACTTATCGGATATATGCGTTTGAAGTTTCGGTTCGTACAAGTTTTGTAGATGCTTCTCATGCATTTATTTCTCCTTCCGGGATATTCTTATATCCTGATGATCAGATAAAATCTTCGTCTACCGTAACCATTAATCTTCCGAAAGGCTGGTTTAAAATTTCAACGGGGCTTGATGCGATTAAAGGAAAAGAGAATACATTTTTCGCCTCAGATTTCGATATTTTATATGACAGTCCGTTTGAAATTGGAAATCAAGACACATTCGAATTCACCGCAGCTGGAGTGCTTCATCAAGTTGCCATGTTTGGCGGTGGCAACTACAACAAGGAAAGGCTTAAAAAAGACATGGCAAAGATTGTTGAAGAAGAAACCTCCATATTTGGCGAAAACCCAAATGATCGATATGTTTTTATAATTCACAATTTTAACGCTGGAGGCGGAGGTTTAGAACATTTAAATTCAGCAGTTTTGGGTGCTAGCAGGAATAACTACAATTCCGAACCGGGTTATTCAAATTTTCTTGGATTAGTTTCTCATGAATATTTCCATTTGTGGAATGTTAAGCGACTAAGACCGATTGCCTTGGGTCCGTTTAATTACGATAAGGAGAATTATACTACCAATTTATGGATTGCGGAGGGCTTTACCGCTTACTATGATAATTTGATACTTAGAAGAGCAGGCTTTTATTCGCTGGATAGATACCTTGAGGTAATTTCTCAAGATCTAAATACAATAGAAAATCAGCCTGGTAATCAAGTCCAATCCGCAAGTGAATCTAGCTTTGATGCTTGGATTAAATTTTACAGACCTAATGAAAATTCTAAAAATTCAACCATTTCTTATTATGGTAAGGGTTCTTTAATAGCCATGATTATGGATTTAGAAGTACTTAACGCAACAAAAGGGCAAAAGAAATTAGATGATGTAATGAAGGCCATGTATGATGAGTATTATATTAAACTTGGAAGAGGTTATACTGACGCCGAATTTAAAGCTATGCTTGAAAAAGTTTCGGGTGTTTCATTTACTTATATTTATGATAACTATGTAAATGGTTCTAAACCGATTGAATACGCCAAGTATTTCGGTTATGCAGGCTTAGGGGTAAACGACGATATGTACGGAAGAAATTTGCCTTATTTAGGAGTTTCGTCGTCTTTAAAAGAAGGGAAATTAATAGTAACAGAAGTTGCGAGAAATAGTGCAGCCTGGAATGATGGCATCAGCGTAAATGATGAAATTATTGCAATTGATAACGCTCGGGTAAGTGAGCTTGAAAAAATAATTGCTTCAAAAAAAGTAGGAGATAAGGTAGATGTAATTATTAACCGTGATGGGATAATAAAAGTATTAAGAGTGACGCTTGGCAAGAATCCACTTGGACGGTTAAAAATTATCAACCTGGATGATGCAACGGCAGATGAAATCAGTATTAGGAATAAATGGCTAAACTTATGATACTAAATTAAACAAGAAAGCCATCTGATTTCAGATGGCTTTCTTGTTTAATTTTAAATGTGAATTAAAGTTTAGAATGTGAAACGGACAGATAAGCCTAAGCCTCTTGCATCAAATTCTGTATAAGGAGTTACAACTAATGCCGGTTTCCAATCAAGGGAAACGTTTATTGGTATTTCATCAAATTTATAATCTAATCCTAACACACCATCAATACTTGCTAAAAGATCGCTATTATTATCATCCCTTTTGTGATTTCGTGATCCTAAAGTAGCACCTGCTCCATAATAGTATCTTAAGCCTGCAGCATTTTGGATGGGTTTGTGAACTTCATAAAGACCAGTTAGGCGGAAATAAGAATAATCACCACGGGATTGGAAATTTAGGATTAGATCCAATGCTGCCTGGCTGTTTAAAAACGTTTTGAAAGTAACCCCGTTTGCTTCACCAAAACGGCCTCCAATTGCATTTTTATAAGTGCTTTGAGCATTAGCCTGCATGTTAATAGACAACATTAATCCTACGGTTAAGCAAAGTAAAAGTATTTTTTTCATAATTAATTTTTGAAGCAGGTTTTCAAATACAATGCCAGAGAACATTTACTGACTTAAATCGCTGTGCTAATACATAAAGCTGCAAACCTAATTACAGTATTCAAATAAGCACTCAGTTTAGCGATTAAAAGGCATCAACGTGTATAAAGTGATGGATGCTATTGCGTTAGGGAGTGAAATGGAAATCCTTTTTTCTTTCTCCAAGAAAAAAGATTGGAATGGAAAGCCCGCTCGAACGCCCAAATTAAATTAAATGATAAATTATAACGAAGAATTCTATGAAAGGGTTTATGTACGATTTAGTGGATAAGTGCTAATCTAATTTGGCATCATACCCTAAATTAATTAAATTGCTACTTGATGTTGTTTAACTTATGGCTGCTATTACCCGAGTATTTGATCTATTAGTTCATTCGAATGAAACTTTTCAAAAAGATGATCTGGTGTGCGGAAAGTTTAATGGTACCTGGAAGAAGTATTCAACTAATGAGTTTATAGATTTAGTTGATCAGGTAAGTCGGGGGTTGATACACATGGGCATCTCGAAAAACGACAAGGTGGCAGTGATGTCTCCAAATCGACCGGAATGGAACATCTGTGATTTTGGGATTATGCAGATAGGTGCCACACAAGTCCCCATGTACCCAACTCTTTCTGAAAACGATATCCGGTTTATTTTGACCGATGCGGATATTCACGTCATTTTTGTTTCGGATATCATTTTGTACAATAAATTGAATAAGGTAAGATGTGGTTTACCAGATGTGAAAATCTTTTTATTTGATAAAGTTGAAGGTATCCCGAACTGGGATGAAGTTTGTGAACTTGGCAGGACAAACAATGTAATTGATCTTTCTAGCCATCGCGATGCAATACTTCCAGATGATATTCTGACGTTAATATATACTTCGGGCACAACTGGAACTCCCAAAGGTGTTATGTTAAGCCATGCTAATTTGGTATCGAACTTTGTAGCCTCTTCAAAATTATATCCCGGAGTGTTTAATAAAGCCTTAAGCTTTTTGCCATTGTCTCATATTTTTGAGCGTATGGTGATTTACATGTATTTCTACTTAGGCATTTCGGTCTATTATGCCGAAAACATGGATTCTATTATCGCTAATGTAAACGAAATTAAACCTCACGGATTTACCACCGTTCCTCGTTTGTTAGAGAAAGTGTATGACCGGATTGTGGCTAAAGGCACAGAACTAACCGGCTTTAAACGGAAGATATTTTTTTGGGCTTTAAACCTCGGGTTACGATATGAACTCGATGGTAAAAATGGTTGGTGGTATGAAATTCAATTAAAATGGGCGAACAAGCTGGTTTTTGTTAAATGGCGGGAAGCATTAGGCGGAAACATACAAGCACTGGTTTCTGGAGGTGCTGCTCTACAGCCACGCTTGACAAGAGTTTTTTGGGCAGCTGGTATGCCAGTGCTAGAAGGTTACGGACTAACCGAAACATCACCAGTTATTGCAGTGAATGGCTTGAACAAGGGAGAAACAAAGTTTAACACGGTGGGTAGGCCTTTAGAAGGAGTGGAAGTAAAAATTGCTGAAGACGGCGAAATCTTGTGTAAAGGGCCTAATGTGATGAAAGGCTATTATAAACGACCAGATCTTACTGCTGAAGTAATTGATGAAAATGGGTTTTTCCATACTGGAGATATCGGTGAATTGATAGACGGACAATATTTGCGAATTACGGACCGTAAAAAGGAGATTTTTAAAACGGCTGGCGGAAAATATGTAGCTCCACAAATTTTAGAGAATAAGTTTAAAGAGTCACTTTTTATTGAGCAGATAATGATTGTGGGCGAAAACAGGAGGTTTCCTTCGGCATTGATAATACCTTGTTTCACGGCTCTTGAAACTTGGTGCACACATAAAGGGATTGCCTATACAAATCCGGCAGAAATTATAAAGGAACCTATTGTTAAAGAAAAAATTAAACGGGAAGTTGATCGGTATAATTCAGAATTCGGCCATTGGGAACAAGTGAAAAAAATAGAGCTTTTACCAAAAGAATGGAGTATTGATGGGGGTGAACTCACTCCGAAGTTGAGCTTGAAAAGGAAGATTATTCTTGAAAAGAATAAAGATTTAATTGACAGTATATATCGGGAATAAGCCCAAAGATTGGTTAACGTTAACTCTTTTTACAATGAATGTTAAGCAATGAAAAACATATTAATTTTCTTTTGCATATATAAATACTTTTAATAAATTTGATATGCATGCATAGCAAAAACCCTGTTTTACATATTTTTTTTATTGATTTTTTTAATGTCAATACAAATTATTTCATAATTCAATTTTAAGGTAATGAAACCCGAAGAAACTGTAGATTATTTCATAAAAATAGTTTGGCAAAGCGTAGCGAATAAATACAATCAAATTGCTGCTGATTATGGTTTTACACAGGCCTTGGGATATATGCTAATTAACATTCATGAAGAAGGGACTGCGGTGTCTCAGCTTGCGTCTTTACTGGGTGTGAAATCTACCAGCTTGTCAAGAATGTTGAATAATATGGAAGAATTAAACCTTATTTATCGTGAAGCACATGCCACAGACAAACGGTCGGTAAAAATTTTTTTAACCAAGTTTGGGCAAGAGAAAAGGCAAGGAGCAAAAGAAGTTGTGCGTAATTTCAACGAATATTTGAATGCCCATATAGCCGAAAATGATCGCATACAGTTGATTGAAACTTTGAAAAAAATTAATTTATTGACCTTAGATTATAACGTGAAAAAGCTTAAGAAGCCTATCGACAATGGGAAATAGCTGTTAGAAAGTCCATAGTCCATGGTCGATAGTCCATAGCCTTTATAGCGATGAAAGTTTAATTGGTTTTTTCTGTGTACATAATCTCAATACTCACATCTCATATCTCAAATCTATCTTGATGAAAAGAACTATCAAAAAAGTAGCAGTTTTAGGTTCTGGAATAATGGGTTCCCGAATCGCCTGTCATTTTGCCAACATTGGATTAGAGGTACTACTTTTAGATATTGTTCCAAGAGAAGTAAGTGCTGACGAGCAAGCAAAAGGTGTTACTTTGCAAAACAAAGATTTTAGAAATAAGATAGTCAATCAGGCTCTGGATACCGCAGTAAAATCTAATCCATCTCCCATATATAGTAAAAAGGTTTTGACTCGAATTACCACCGGTAACTTTGAAGATAACATGAAAGAAATTGGCGACTGCGACTGGACAATTGAAGTTGTGGTGGAAAACTTAGAGATAAAAAAGAAGGTTTATGATCAGGTAGAACAGCATCGAAAACCGGGTACTTTAATCACTTCGAACACATCTGGAATTCCTATTCATTTAATGGCCGAAGGAAGGTCTGAAGATTTTCAGGCTCATTTTTGCGGAACACATTTTTTCAATCCACCCCGATATTTAAGATTACTTGAGATTATTCCCACATCTAAAACCCAAACCGATGTAGTGGATTTCTTGATGCATTATGGTGATAAATTTTTAGGCAAGACCACTGTTTTATGCAAAGATACTCCTGCATTTATTGCTAATAGAGTAGGTGTTTATTCAATTATGTCATTGCTGCATTTGGTCGAAAAAATGGAGTTGACCGTGGAGGAAGTGGATAAATATACAGGCCCCGCTTTAGGACGACCAAAATCCGCAACTTTTAGAACCACAGACATTGTTGGCTTAGATACGATGATCAACGTGTCAAATGGTTTGTTTAATAATTTGCCGGATGATAAATCGCATGAACTTTTTCAACTTCCTGAATATATCAAAAAGATGCAAGAGAACAAATGGCTTGGGGATAAAACAGGACAAGGGTTTTACAAGAAAGTAAAGGGAGCCGACGGACAAAATGAAATTCTGTCTCTCGACTTAAAGTCGTTCGAATATAAACCGCAGCAAAAAATAAAATCGTCTACCCTGGAGGCAACCAAACCCATTGAAAACCTGCGAGATCGGATGAAGGTATTTGCAAAAGGAACCGATCGGGCAGGAGAACTTTTCAAAACGTCTTTTTTCGGTTTATTCGAATATGTTTCTGACCGTATTCCGGAAATTTCTGATGAATTATATCGTATTGATGATGCAATGAAAGCCGGTTTTGGGTGGGAGTTAGGTCCGTTTGAAGTTTGGGATGCCTTGGGTGTAATGGAAGCGGTGGAAGGAATGAACAAATACAATCATGAAGCTGCTTCATGGGTTCATGAAATGCTGGATGCTGGGCACATTGCTTTTTATAAAGTAGAAGATGGCATCCGTATGTTTTACGATATTCCTTCAAAAACTTATAAAGTAATTCCGGGCTATGATTTGATTATTCTTGATAATATCAGAACGAATAAAACCGTGTGGAAGAATTCAGGTACCACCATTACTGATTTAGGTGATGGGATTTTGAACTTGGAGTTCCACACAAAAATGAATACCATTGGTGGCGAGGTTATTCAGGGAATAAACAAAGCAATTGATTTGGCTGAAAAGGATTATCGTGGTTTGGTAATTGGAAATGATGGGGTAAACTTTTCGGCAGGAGCTAATATCGGGATGATTTTTATGGCTGCGGTGGAGCAAGATTGGGATGAGATAAATATGGCCATCAAAATGTTTCAAAGTACGATGATGCGTGTTCGGTATTCATCAATCCCTGTAGTGGCTGCGGCTCATAATTTAACCCTTGGTGGCGGATGTGAACTGTGCTTGCATGCAGATTTCGTTCAAACCAACGCTGAAACCTACATGGGCTTAGTAGAATTTGGAGTTGGTTTAATCCCGGGAGGAGGAGGTACTAAAGAATTTGCTTTACGCCTTTCGGATGAGTTTAAAGAAGGACAAATTGAACAAGTTGCCTTAAGAGAACGTTTTCTAACCATCGGAATGGCTAAAGTATCTACATCTGGAGTTGAAGCTCATGAATTAGGATACCTTCAAAAAGACAAGTATTGCATTACCATGAACCGCAGCAGATTGATAGCCGATGCAAAAGAAAAAGCAATTGAGCTAGCAGAAGCTGGATATACCAAACCAGTTCAGCGAAAAGATATTCGGGTGCTAGGCAAACAAGGTTTAGGTATCGTTTACGCGGGTGCAAACTCAATGTACGCCGGTAAGTTCATCTCCGAACACGATAAAAAGATTTCTGAAAAATTAGGCTACGTTCTCTGCGGTGGAGATTTGTCATCACCTACATTAGTTACCGAACAATATCTCCTTGACTTAGAACGTGAAGCATTTTTATCACTTTGCGCTGAACGTAAAACATTGGAAAGAATACAATCTATATTGACGAAAGGGAAGCCGTTAAGGAATTGATTTGTTAGACATGAGATTTTAGATATGAGTACTTAGCATGCATATAAAAAGATTTCAGATATGGGAATCGATCATACATAATTTAAAAGATACGAGATCTTAGATGAATTGAACATGAATAACCAAGAGATTTGAGATTTGGTATTTAGAACATGAAAACCGGAAATGAATAACTTAAAAGAGCTTAAAATTTGGAATAAAGCGATAAGCTTATCAGTGGATGTTTATCAGGTCACATCAAAGTTTCCTTCCGACGAACGGTTTGGCTTGATTAGTCAAGCCCGAAGAGCAGCGGTTTCTATTTCCTCTAATATAGCGGAGGGTGCTGGAAGAAATTCACTCAAAGAATTCAATAATTTCTTAGGCATTGCAAATGGCTCATCCTACGAGTTGCAAACCCAATTAGTGATTGCAAACAAATTAAATCTGTTAAGCGACGAAGTTCTTCAGCCCTTACTTTCACAAATTGAAGAATTGCAGAAAATGACTTATGGTTTTCAGCAAATGTTAAGAAAGAAATCTCAGCCTGAACCACAATAATAAAAGTACCGCATAACAATCTATTATCTCAAATCTGACATCTAAAAAAATAATGGAAGCATATATAATAGCAGCATACAGAACCGCAGTTGGTAAGGCTCCAAGAGGCGTGTTTAGGTTTACACGGGCAGATGATTTGGCTGCGGATGTGGTGAAACATCTGGTTGAATCTGTGCCTAATTTAGACAAGGAACAAATTGACGATGTAATTGTGGGGAATGCTACCCCAGAAGGGGAACAGGGGTTAAACGTTGCACGAATGATCTCCATGATGGGATTGGATACCGAGAAAGTTCCTGGTGTTACTGTTAACCGCTATTGTGCTTCCGGATTAGAAACAATAGCGATCGCCTCTGCAAAAATTAAGGCTGGCATGGCCGATTGTATTGTTGCTGGTGGAGTGGAAGTTATGTCTGGTATGCCTTTCGGCGGATGGAAGCTCGTTCCAAATCCTGAAGTAGCCAAAAATAACCCAGATTGGTATTGGGGAATGGGCTTAACAGCAGAAGCGGTGGCTAAAGAATATAACATTGGTCGAGAAGAGCAAGACGAATTTGCTCTCAATTCACATAAAAAAGCAATTCATGCCATAGAGAATGGCCACTTAAAAGATGGGGTAGTACCGATTCACGTTAAGGAAACCTATCTAGACGAAAACTTCAAGAAGAAAACCAAAGAATTTACGGTAGATGCAGATGAAGGTCCGCGGGCGGATACAACCTTAGATAAACTGGCAAAATTAAAGCCTGTTTTTGCGGCTGATGGTTGTGTGACAGCAGGAAATTCATCCCAAACATCGGATGGTGCCGCATTTGTTTTAGTGGTGTCGGAAAGTATGTTGAAACAATTAAATGTTCAGCCAATCGCTCGGTTAGTGAGTTACGGAGTAGCAGGAGTTCCGCCAAGAATTATGGGTATTGGTCCTATTGAAGCTGTTCCTTTGGCATTGAAAAAAGCAGGGATGAAACAAGACGACATGGATTTGATTGAACTAAACGAAGCGTTTGCATCACAATCCTTAGCGATTATTAAAACATTAGGCTTAAACCAGGATGTTGTAAACGTAAACGGTGGCGCCATTGCATTAGGGCATCCGCTGGGTTGTACAGGGGCAAAATTGTCTGTCCAACTGTTCGGAGAATTAAAACGGCGCAATCAAAAATACGGAATGGTTACGATGTGCGTGGGTACTGGGCAAGGTGCTGCAGGAATTTTTGAAATGCTATAGGGAATAGCGTAGTGCGTATAACGTATTGCGCCATAGCTCAAAAAATAAATTTATACTTATAAACGTAAGCGTTGATCGCAATCCGCAATACTCATTACTCAATACACGGTTATGGAAACTATAAACAAAAAAGCAATCAAGGGCGGTGAATTTATTATCCGCGAAACATCTTGTGACGATATTTTTATTCCGGAAGAGTTTGATGAGGAACAACTCATGATCAAAAAAACCTGCGAAGATTTTTTGCAGAGTGAAGTGTTTCAAAACCTCGACCGAATTGATCAACAAGAGCAGGGGCTAATGGTTTCCTTAATGGATAAAGCTGGTGAATTGGGTCTATTGGCTGTTTCAATTCCAGAACAATACGGAGGTTTCGGCAAGAATTTCAATACATCTATGTTGGTTGCTGATGTTATTGGCCCTGGTTGTTCGTTTGCGGTGGCATTATCAGCGCATACCGGAATAGGAACTTTACCCATTTTGTATTATGGTAATGAAGCTCAAAAATCAAAGTATATTCCCAAGCTAGCAACAGGTGAGTGGAAAGCTGCTTATTGTTTAACGGAACCAAATTCTGGATCTGATGCAAATGCTGCCCGGACTAAAGCTAAATTGAACGCGGAGGGAACTCACTATATTATTAATGGACAGAAAATGTGGATCACAAATGGTGGATTCGCAGATGTGTTCATCGTATTTGCTAAGATTGATGATGATAAAAATTTGTCGGCCTTTATTGTAGAACGCGAATTCGGTGGAATCACTATGAATCCTGAAGAGCATAAGATGGGAATAAAGGGTTCATCAACCAGACAAGTTTTCTTTAACGACTGTCCGGTGCCAGTAGAAAATATGCTTTCTGAACGGGAAAATGGGTTTAAAATAGCGGTTAATATTCTCAATATTGGGCGTATTAAATTAGGTGCAGCATCCATTGGCTCATCCAGAAAAGTATTAAGCCAGGCCATAAATTATGCAAATGAACGGGTACAATTTGGCCTGCCAATTTCAAAATTCGGAGCAATTCGTTACAAACTGGCAGAAATGGCCACCCGGAATTTTGCCTTAGAAAGTGCTGCTTATAGAGCGGGTCAGAATATTGACGATGCATATGAGCACATGGTTTCTGAAGGAATGGATCCGGCGAAAGCCAAATTAAAATCTACAGAAGCGTTCGCTGTTGAATGTGCTATCCTGAAAGTTTGGGGATCAGAAGTACTAGATTATATAGTAGATGAAGGTGTTCAGGTTTATGGTGGGATGGGATATTCTGCCGAAGCACCTATGGAACGAGCTTATCGCGATAGCCGTATTAACCGGATATTTGAAGGTACCAATGAAATCAATCGGATGCTTATCGTAGATATGCTTTTGAAACGTGCTTTAAAAGGGGAACTTGATTTAATGACTCCTGCTCAAGCCGTTGCTGCTGATTTAATATCAATACCTGATTTCGCAGAAGCGGATGATACGCTATTTGCTACCGAAAAGAAGATTCTTCAAAACTTAAAGAAAACGGGTTTAATGATCGCAGGAGCTGCGGTCCAAAAACTGATGATGACCTTAGCCAAGGAGCAGGAAATTTTAATGAATATTGCTGATATCATCGGTTATGTATATATGGCAGAATCTATCATGCTAAGGGTTGAAAAACTGGTAAAGCAAAGAGGTGAAGCGGCATGCCAGGGTCAATTGGATATGATGCGAATTTATTTTTACCATGCCGTTGATAAAATAAACCTTGCTGGTAAAGAGGCTTTATATTCTTTTGCAGAAGGTGATGAGCAACGAATGATGTTGGTAGGTTTGCGTCGTTTTACCAAAATGGAGCCTTTCAATATTAAAGAGACTCGCCAGCGTGTAGCCAAACAACTAATTGAAGCAAATAAATATTGCTTTTAAGATTCGAGATATGAGATGTTAGATATGAGATGCTAAGCTTGAGAGCATAGTTACTTATTGTTGAGCCTGTCGATCAGTCTCAAATCTCATATCTAATGTCTCATATCTCAGAATGTATTATTGTTAAAATATGTTAATAGTTAGATATTGACGTTTAAAAAGATAAATTTGTGGCCGTATGAAAAAAACGTTAAAAATGTGTGCTATCGCATTACTTGCTTTAGTGGCATTTAGTGCTTGTAAAAAACAAAAAACTGTTGATCCAAATGTTCAGTTAGGAATTGACACATTGTTAATTAAAGATTTTGTTGCAAAAAATGCCTTAACAGGAGTAAAGCAATTAGGTACAACCGGACTATATTATAAGATAATTGAGCCAGGAACCGGAACCGGTGTTTACAAAGAATCATCTATCATAAAAGCCAATTACACAGGGCGTTTACTTAGCGGGTCAATTTTTGATAAATCTATAACCGAGCCGTACACCTTCTATCTAGGAGGCAATGTAATTTATGGTTGGACGCTAGGTGTTCAATTAATAAGAAAAGGTGGCAAAATCAGATTATTCATTCCATCTGCCTATGCATATGGCACCGAGGCACAAGGCTCAATACCAGCTAATGCTGTGTTAGATTTTGATATAGAGTTAGTAGATGTTCAGTATTAAAAAGTTGAAAATGAAAAATAATATCGCAAAGTGCGCCTTTGCAGGAATACTGTTACTTACTGTTTTTTCGGCTTGTAAGAAAGAATACGCTACCATTCAACAAGAAGATTCTGCGGGGATAGCAAACTATATCCAGACTAATAACTTAGCTGGCATGACAGAATACACTACTTCGGAAGGAAATACAAAATCTGGAATATTTTATCAAGTTTTAGAGCCAGGTACTGGCGCAGTTGTTAATAATACAGATATCGTATATCTAACTTACACCGTTAAATCATTTGATGGAGTGAGTGTATATACAGAGGAAAATTTATATAGGTATATAAGTTACTTAGGATATTTAGACAAGACAACCAGTGGACTTCCAACTGCTTTCAGAACTGCTGTAAGGGATATTTTAAAGAAAAAAGGTGGGAAGATTCGCTTATTGATTCCTTCAAACCAAGCATATGGGGTTGGCGGTACAAACTCTATATTTAAAATAGCAGGAAATCAGTCATTAGATTGCACCATTACACTTTATGATGTAGATAGTAAACAAAGCTTCGAAGATATTTTTGTTCAAAAATATATTACGGCAAGTGCTATTACAGGTTTGACGAAAACCGCTTCAGGCTTATACTATCAAATTATTGCGCCAGGAACCGGTACAGAAGTTTTTCCTTATTCAAATATTTCTGCAGTTTTTACGGGTAAATTGACAGATGGGACAGTATTTGATGAAGCCCTAACCGCTACCCCGTTTAGTGCAATATTATCTGATGTAATTCCTAGCTGGACTGAGGGATTGCAACTCATAAAAAAAGGTGGAAAAATTCGACTGATTGTTCCCCCAACTTTAGGTTATGGATCGACTGCTAAAACAGGAATTCCACCTAATTCCATTTTAGATTTTAATATTGAGCTATTAGACGTAACGAACTAGAATAAATATCTCAAAAATAAAAAAGGCTCTCAATCGGGAGTCTTTTTTATTTTTGAGATAGAGCTTGTTTATAAGCTGACAGAACACGCTCTCGGGCAAGCTTATGATCAACAATTGGTTGGGGATATTTAAAGGGATCATCAATTTCGGCAATCCATTTTTTTATGTACTTGAATTCAGGATCAAATTTTTTAGTTTGTATTTCAGGATTGAAAATACGAAAATACGGCACTGCATCGTTTCCACTACTAGCAGCCCACTGCCAACCACCTACATTACTTGCTTGGTCATAATCTAAAAGTTTTCTTGCAAAATACGCTTCGCCCCAACGCCAGTCCACTAATAGATGTTTACATAAAAAACTGGCTGTAATCATCCGAACACGGTTGTGCATAAATCCGGTTTCGTTTAGCTCCCGCATGCCTGCATCAACAATTGGATAACCCGTTTTGCCTTCGCACCAAGCCTTAAATTCCTCTTCGTTATTTTGCCATTGAATATGGTCATATTGCGGTTTAAACGACTGGTTCACAGTGTTTGGGAAATGCCATAAAATCATAGAGTAAAAATCTCGCCAAATCAATTCAGATAACCACGTTTTTTCAACCGCTTTTATAGCTTTTTTGGCCAGACTCCTAATGCTTACCGTTCCAAAACGTAAGTGCATACTAATTCGCGATGTTCCATTTATAGAAGGAATATCTCTTGTGTTATAATAGTTTTCAATAACATTTTCAAATTCTTTGTCAGGAAAGCTTTGTGAGCTTTCTTCAAAACCCAAGTCTTTGATAGACGGTAAAGCGGTTAGGCTATTTTTATAAAAATTAGATAGGTACTTGTCGGTTGGATAAGGTTTAAGCTGGAAATTATTTAGCTTACTCAGCCATTTTCGTTTGTATGGAGTGAAAACGGTGTAAGGTTTTTCATCATCTTTAACTACTTCATTAGTGTCAAAAATAACATGATCTTTATATTGATGAAATCCTATTTCTCTTCCATCAAAAAGCTTCTTTAATGAATAATCCCGCTCCCGTGCATACGGTTCATAGTCATTATTTGTAAATACATTTTTTACGTTAAACTCCTGCAAAATCTCTAACCATGCTTGTTCTGGTTCTCCCGTTTGTACATAAATAGAAGAGCCAAATTTTTGGACTTGAGTGTTAAGTTCTGTCAACGATTTATGTATAAATGTTAGCCTGGCATCGTCTCTGTCCTGTAGCTTATCAAGAATATTTAAATCAAAAATGAAAACTGGAAGTACTGGTAATCCCGATTTTAACGCGTTATACAAACCTGCATTATCTTCTAATCGCAAATCTCTCCTAAACCAAAATATATTTACTAGTTGTTTCATTAATGATATCAACCTACTTAGATATTTTGCTACACCTTACTTTTTGTCAAGTATAGTTAATCAATAACTGTTATGCTGTTAACTGTAAATATTCCTTAACGCTTGCTTAAGATCTGGGAAATCAAACTGAAAGCCGGTTGACTGAATTTTCTCTGATGATGCTTTAGTGCTTGATAATACCACTTCGCTCATTTCGCCCAGCAATAGTTTTAGAACAAAAGCCGGAACATGAGGTGCCCACAGTGTTTTATTTAACTGCTTAGCAACCTCGTCAGTTAATTGTTTATTGGTAACGGGGTTTGGCGAAACTACGTTAAACACACCGTCTAAACTTTCATTTTCTAGAACATGAACAAATATTCTTGCCACATCTTTAATGTGTATCCAAGATACCCACTGTTCTCCAGAACCTAATGGAGAGCCAATGCCTGCTTTTATGGGTTTTGCAATTTCTTCCAAAGCTCCACCTTTTTCACATAGTATAATCCCGATACGTAATTTTGCTACCCGTAGTCCTAAATGGACGCCCTCACTTACCGCTTTTTCCCATAATAAGCATGATTGCGACAGAAAGTCGCTCGAGGGCACACTTTCTTCATTTAAAAGTTCATCCCCGCGGCTACCATAGTAACCAATTGCAGATGCTGAAATGATACTTTTTACTTGATGGTCTTTTGCCTTTTTAAGCAAATCATAAATCATACTAATAGACTTGGTACGACTTTCAATAATCGATTTCTTACGTGATTTGGTCCATCGTTTATCGGCAATCCCTTCTCCTGCTAAATGAATTACTGATTCCACATTCTCTATACAGCGTTCGTCAATAGCACAGGTATTTAAATTCCACTTAAATCTTTTAATTTTCGGATTTCCATGCGGCTCATCACTTCTGCTTAAAAGATGTACCGTATATCCTGCCTGTAATAGCTGGCGGGTTAATGTTCTACCAACAAGTCCGCTGCCACCAGTTATTAAAATTGTTTTACCCATAGCTTTTTTTCGCCTTGACAGATTCTGCTTATAATTTTCAAATTATAACTTTATGTATTAGCTGATTAGCGTTTGTTCCAAGTTATTACCAATATCAAGCTTCATAATTCAAGCTTCATAATTATTATTATATCAACTACGTTAGTTAGTGCCTTGGAGATTGTCTCAAAAAATCCATAACGAAATCTGAAAACTTTTGTTGTCATCCTTAGCAGAATAAAGCGAAGGATATCAGCCATAGGGGTTACTTTAGAAAAACTAAATCCTGGCCCAGGTCACACGTTTAATTGGAAAAAATTTTCATAATCTACCCTATTTCCCACACATAAATTCTATTTTATAATAAAAGGTGCTTTTAAATGAAATATTGTTACTTAAAAAAAAGCGGTTGATGTATATCCTACATCAACCGCTTTTCCAAAAGTTTTCTTTCCTCTATTTAGCTAGTTATATAGCTCTCTAATTGTTTTATGGTCTGTTTTTGATCTTGTATTACATATTTTACCACATCCCCAATCGAAACGAGCCCGACAACAACCCCAGCATCCAAAACCGGCAAGTGACGAATGTGTTTTTCGGTCATCAATTGCATACAGTGATCAATGCTATCTTCTTTGGTAATCGTTAATAACTTCGAGGTCATTACCTCGCTGATAGCTGTTTCTTTTGATGATTTTCCTTGAAGAATGATTTTACGGGCATAATCTCTTTCTGTAAATATGCCTTGCAAAGTAGAATATTCCATGACCAATAAGGCGCTTATATTCTTGTCCATCATTACCTTCAAAGCCTCAAATACAGATATATCTTTGGTTACCGAATAAATCTCGGTTGATTTTGTCTCAAGAAGATGCCTAACTAGTTTCATAATGATTGTTATTTGCTGTATCTAAAGCTAGGTAAAAGCTTTTGTTATCCCAAATGATACAGTAAATTCTATTCCACGAAAGCATTGGCAATCTGTGGCTTAAACGTGTTTGTGTTTACAGTAGCCTTCAATTCATGCAGTATATTATATAAACCAAAGTTGGTTCTGTTTATGTATATAAAATGCTTTACTCCCCGGGCTTGTTTAAATTCCGGCATTTTAGAAATTTTTTCACCGTAGCCGTAAAGCTCAACGAAAAATTCATGAAGACTAAAATCAAAGGTATCATACATGTATGGCTTAGCAAAAAGGCCAATCATTTCCGTGTAAGCTTCTGAATAAAACCTAATTTGTTGTGCAGTATCTCCAGGTAAAACCATCTCCAGCTCTCTAAACGATTTCAAAGTTTGTTCTTTATCAAACAGAAAATCCGACGAGGTTAATGAGAAGAACGGGTAATAAAAATCATCAGGAATATCTTTAATACAACCGAAATCAATAACAGCTAACTTTCCTTCTGGGGTAATTAAAAAATTTCCCGGATGCGGATCAGCATGTACGGATCTTAATTCATGCTGTTGAAAATTATAAAAATCCCATAAGGCCTGGCCAATTTTATTGCGATGTTCCTGGCTTGGGTTAGTTGCTAAAAACTCTTTCAAATGCATCCCTTCAATCCAATCCATTGTAATAATTCTTTTGCTCGATAGTTCTGGATAGTAGGTAGGGAATACCAGGTTATTTAACACTTTACAAGCCTCAGAAATCTGTATCGAACGTTTAACTTCTAAATCATAATCTGTTTCTTCCAGCAACCGTTCTTCAACCTCTTTCATGTATACATCCATTTCCTTTGCACTCATCCCCACCAACCTAAAAGCAATGGGTTTAATGAGTTTCAAATCTGATGAAATACTATCGCCAACACCCGGATATTGTATTTTTACCGCCAGTTTTTTACCATTAAGCTCAGCTTGGTGCACTTGGCCAATGGAAGCAGCATTGGTTGATTTAATATCAAACTTGTCGTAAATTTTATCAGGTGTTTTGCCGAAGTATTTAGTGAACGTCCGCACAATCAGAGGCCCTGAAAGTGGAGGGGCATTGTATTGAGACAGAGAAAATTGGTCTGTATAAGCCTTCGGAAGTATCGTTTTATCCATGCTTAGCATCTGAGCCACTTTCAAAGCACTCCCCTTTAACTCACTTAACGATTTATAAATGTCGGCAGCATTATCTTCATTAAGTTCATCTCTGGTAAGCTCGGTGTTAAACAGTTTTTTTGAATAGTGTTTTAAATAATTGCTACTTATTTGAATGCCTGTTTTTACGAATTTAGCTGATCTTTCAACTTTTGAAGTGGGAATACTGTTTTGTTCTTTCATATTTTTCTGATGATTCCACTGATTATAGGAAAAGATTACACGGATTTAAAAGATTACACCGAGCTCAACTTAGGATTTTTGCTGAATTGAGGGTTTTGCAATTATATTGGGCGTGCCCCAAGAAGGTCGGGCTTTACGTTACAAGTCCTCGCCCTGATGGAGAATCAGGGCTGCGGGCTTTTCACTTCAATCCCTCACGCAAATAGTACATTCATCATTTAATTTTGATGGTAAACCTGAAAAATGTCCCAATCCTTCTCCTCCGGAGAAGGGTTGGGATGAGGCTTTATTTACGGGCATTGGTAACTATGAACTTGCCGAACTCCAGCATGCTATCAATGGGTGTCCGTTGAAATAAATCAAAGGTCACATTAATTCCTTTTTCAATGGCCTCATCCGTTTTCTCAAATCCTGCACTGTTATCGTTAGCCCAAAAATTTAATATAAACACAAATTGTATCCATAACGCGTTTTTGTACTTCTCGCTAAAAAACTTACGATCTGTCAATTCACTTTTTTCAATTCCTTCTTTTATAATTGCATCGGCGAAATCAAGGAATAGGTGTTTAGACCCTTGAAGAAGTTTTGGGGTCGAAAACCCTTTCGGAATACTTTTTAGGCTTCGAACAACAAAACTCCGTTTGCTTTTTAAAAGCTCTACATAGCCATAAAAAAAAGCGAGAATTTTTTCCCTTGAACCATATTGCTGCCAAATTTCTTGTGATTGTAAGTCGGCAATAGCTTTTTCGGTTAACTCATTCCAAACAGATTCTTCAATTCCCTCAAATGATCCGAAGTGGGTATAAAATTCTGCTTCGTTAATGCCATTACCCTTAGCAAAAATGTAAACAGACTTAGGTTTCTCACCATTCGTTAACACATAATCAATGTATGCGTTTTCGAGTTCTTCTCTTGTAGCCATATGTTTATAGTTTTTAGTGTTAGGCGATTAAGTACAAATATCGCTAATTACTAAAGCGTAAATACGTAATCCGAAGGTAGAAAAATCGATTGTCAGCTATTTAGATTCATTCTTACATGAAGATGATAATCTGTTGGAATTCTAGAAGGACTTTGTACGATATTCAATTTTTTTTTGTTGAAATTTGCTGACCTATTCGTTCCATTTAAATGCAGGCTCTGCGTTCAAAGGCTTTTTGAGTATTCGAATAAATTATTGTTGTGTCCAACAAATTAGAGCAGTTTCAGTTAGAGGCCTTGCTGTCAACAAAATAAATATATGAGTGAAAAAACCATCCTGGTTTGGTTCCGTAAAGATTTGCGAATTCATGATAATGAAATACTTCTTGAAGCGGTTCGCAAAAGTAAATATGTAGTCCCTGTCTATTGTTTTGATCCCCGCCAGTTTGATACAACCATTTATCAAACTAAAAAAACAGGAGAAATCAGGGCGAAATTTTTAATTGATAGTATTAAAGATCTCCAACTTTCTTTGCAAAAATTGGGTGGCGATCTCATAGTTAAGCTCGGAAAACCAGAAGACGTTTTGCCTGAATTGGTAAAAAAGTACCAAGTATCAGAAGTTTATCACCATCGGGAAGTAGCTTCAGAGGAAACTCGTGTTTCTGCCGACGTTGAAACTGTTTTATGGAGATTAAAAATCAATCTAAAGCATTTTATCGGTCATACATTGTATCATAAAGAAGATCTTCCATTTCCCATAAAAGATATTCCAGACGTTTTTACAAGTTTCCGGAAAAAAATTGAACGTGACAGTAATGTACGCCCCTGTTTTGAAACACCCTCTCAAATCCAGATTCCTCCCGGAATGGAGCCAGGCACTATTCCAGAATTAAAAGATTTGGGATATGATTTTATACCTCAATCAGACAAAAGAGGCGCTATGCAATTTGCAGGTGGAGAAACCGAAGGACTGAAAAGAATGTATTATTATTTCTGGGATTCAGACGGAATTAAAAATTACAAACACACCAGAAATGGAATGATCGGAGCAGATTATTCATCCAAATTTTCTCCATGGCTTTCATTGGGTTGTTTGTCATCACGAGAAGTTTATTGGGAAATAAAAAAGTACGAAAAGGAGAGGGTTTCTAATGATTCTACATATTGGTTATCTTTTGAACTTTTATGGCGAGATTATTTTCGCTTTATGTTCAAAAAGCATGGTAACAAATTTTTTCAAAAGGCAGGTTTTAAAGGTGTTGCTCCCGAAGAAGCTGAAAATCAACAAGAACTTTTCGAACATTGGAAAAACGCAAAAACAGGTATTCCCTTTATCGATGCCAATATGCGTGAGTTAAACAATACCGGCTTTATGAGTAATAGAGGCAGGCAGAATGTGGCAAGCTTCCTGGTGAAAGATTTAAAAGTTAACTGGCTTTGGGGCGCAGCATTATTTGAAGAGAAACTAATTGATTATTGTCCAGCCAGTGATTGGGGAAACTGGGCGTATGTTGCCGGGGTAGGTAACGATCCGAAAGAGTACCGTCATTTTAATGTTTTGAAACAAGCGCATGAGTATGATCCTCAAGGTGAATATGTAAGGCTTTGGCTTCCTGAGCTTAATGCGCTTGCTGATAATCAGGTTCACCAGCCATGGAAATTATCGTCGTCAGAATTAAAAGCTTTAAATATAGAGCTAGGGAATACTTATCCTAAACCGATAATTGAACTGGCAAAATAAAATACTTAATAATTAGCCAGCTAGAATAATACTATAATGACAATATTTTATCTAGTATTTAAGTTTGTGAAATGTTAATATTATAATATACTATATTGAGTTTCATTCCGTTAAATTACGATATTTGCCCAAGTTTAAAGATTTTACGATTTGAAGCGATTTTCAATAAGTGATATCGAAACCCTTACAGGGATTAAAGCTCATACACTTCGTATCTGGGAGCAGAGGTATAATTTTTTCACATCCAAAAGGAGTGAAACCAATATTCGTTACTACGACGCTGAGGATTTGCGCTTACTGCTTAATATAGCCACACTCAATCAAAACGGATACAAAATAAGTAAGATTTCTAAAATGCAATCGGCTGAAATTGATGAGCAAGTGAATCGGCTTGTACAAGATCAATTTAATTTCGGTGTACAGGTTCAAATTCTCTCTAATGCTGTATTAAGATTAGACGAGTACGATTTTCAAGGAAAGTTGAAGTTATGTATCGAAGAAATGGGCTTCAAAAATGCAATGCAAGATGTTGTATTCCCTTTTTTGCGTAAGGTAGAGTTTATGCGTCAGGTTAAAACCTTAACTGTATGCCATGAGCAGTTTGCAATTCACCATGTTTGTAATAAAATTACAACAGAAATCGCTAAAATTTCATTTGTAAAGGCTTTAAACGGTAATCAGTATCTGCTTTTTCTTCCATATGCAGAGGAGAATGAGGTGAGCTTATTATATTTAAAATACCTTATTAAAGAAAAAGGAAACGAAATATTATACTTAGGGGCTCATGTTTCTCTAAAGGATTTGGCTATTGCGATATCAATTTACCAACCTGATTACGCTATATCAATTTTTACCAAAACCAGGGCTACCGAAGAAATAAATACCATCATACATAAAATATTAGAAACCAAACCTAATTTAACTCTATTATTAATAGGTACAAAATTGAGTGATAAGGCAATCGTTCCTCATGATAACTTGAAAATATTAGATGATATAACAGAGTTTGTATCGCTTTTTGGTGCGGGAGAAATTTCTTTGGCGTCATAATGTATCAATAATCTATAAAGTTTCAAATTAGCTCTTTCTTTTGTGCGATCTTTTGACCTAAAATCTTACTTTTGTCGCTCTTTTAGATATGTTTAAATGGATAATTTGTCTTACCTCAGTAACGCACACTCAGCCTATATAGATTCGCTTTACCAATCCTATAAAGAAAATCCCGAATCAGTGGATTTCGGCTGGCAGAAATTTTTTGAAGGCTTTGATTTTGGTAAAGGGGCTGAAGCTGTAAATGTAAGCAGTGATACTCCCGATCATTTCCTTAAAGAAATCAATGTAATGAACCTCATTGATGGTTATAGAAACCGGGGCCATCTTTTCACCAAAACGAACCCGGTAAGGGAACGCCGCAAGTATTTTCCTGGTAAGGAGTTAGAAACATTTGGTTTAAGTCAATCAGATCTTAATACTGTGTTTAGTGCAGGCGTAGAAGTAGGATTAGGCCCTGCTAAATTAAGGGACATCGTTCAGCTACTGGAAGAAACTTATTGTGAGTCTATCGGTACTCAATACAAATTTATACGTAATCCAGTCAAAATTAAGTGGTTTGAGCAACGCATGGAACGCGAACGCAACAAACCAAATTTTGATATTGAAACCAAAAAGCGCATTCTTAAAAAGTTAAACGAAGCAGTTGTTTTTGAAAACTTTTTAGGAACTAAATTTCTAGGTCAAAAAAGATTTTCATTAGAAGGAGCCGAATCGGTAATTCCTGCACTTGATTCAATTATTGAAAAAGGTGCGGAACTTGGTATTGAAGAGTTCGTTATTGGTATGGCACACCGAGGCCGTTTAAACGTTCTTGCCAATATCATGCATAAAACCTACAAAGACATTTTCTCTGAATTTGAAGGTAAAGGTTATGATTCCTCTACGCCTTATGGTGGAGATGTAAAATACCACCTGGGTTTTTCTACTGACGTGGAATTATTTTCGGGAAAAAAGGTGCATTTAAGTCTGTGTCCAAATCCATCACATCTTGAAACTGTCGACCCAATTGTTGAGGGTATGGCAAGATCAAAAGCTGATTTTAAATATGATGGTGATCTTAAACGCATAGCTCCAATTTTAATTCATGGTGATGCTGCACTTGCCGGACAAGGAATTGTTTATGAAGTGTTGCAAATGGCTAAGCTTGATGGTTATACCACCGGAGGAACTATTCACTTAGTGATCAATAACCAAGTTGGTTTCACTACTAACTTCAAGGATGCCAGATCTTCTACTTATTGTACAGATTTGGCTGAAGCTACACTTTCTCCAGTTTTCCATGTAAATGGAGATGATGTTGAAGCTTTGGTATATGCTATTAACATGGCTGTGGAATATCGTCAGGAATTTCAAAATGATGTGTTTATTGATGTTTTGTGCTATCGCCGATTTGGACATAATGAAGCTGATGAGCCAAAATTCACGCAACCCTTGCTTTACAAAGCGATTGAACAGCATCCAAATCCGAGGGAGATTTATTTTAAGAAATTAACCGATCAAGGAAGTGTAGATGCAAATCTTGCAAAAGAAATGGAAAAAGATTTCCGTGCTTTACTGCAGGAAAAATTAAATCAATCTAAGGAAGAAGAGAAATATTCAAGTGCTAATTTAGTGTTTGGAGGAGCGTGGAAAGGTCTTCGCTTGGCTAGTCCTGCTGATTTAGCAAAACCTGCCGATACCAAAGTATCTGAGGAAGTTCTTTTATCAATTGCACAAAAAATCACCAATTTACCTGCGGGTAAAAAGTTCTTTAGAAAAATCGAAAAGCTGTTTGAAGACCGTCGGAAGATGGTTGAAAGCAGAACTTTTGATTGGGCCATGGGCGAGCAATTAGCATATGGAACTATATTAGAAGAAGGTTTAAGAGTCCGGGTAAGTGGTCAGGATGTGGAACGTGGTACTTTCTCTCACAGGCATGCCGTTTTAACGTTAGAAGATTCTGAAGAGGAGTATATCCCACTAAGTCAATTAAACAACGGTCTGGCTAAATTTGATATCTATAATTCCTTATTGTCAGAATATGGTGTTTTAGGTTTTGAATATGGTTATGCTTTAGCAAATCCACAAGCACTAGTTATATGGGAAGCTCAATTTGGTGATTTCATAAATGGAGCTCAAATTGTAATTGACCAATATATTACGAGTGCGGAAACCAAATGGCAACGTTCGAACGCCGTGGTTTTATTACTACCTCATGGTTATGAAGGTCAAGGGCCAGAGCATTCTTCCGGCCGCATTGAGCGCTTCATGGAGTTATGTGCAGAAGATAATATTCAAGTTGTAAATTGTACAACTCCCGCAAATTTCTTCCACGTATTAAGACGGCAGCTAAAACGTGATTTCAGAAAACCATTGGTTGTATTTACTCCAAAAAGCTTATTAAGAAGCCCTCAATGTGTATCTAATATCACAGAATTTACCGAAGGAGGTTTCCAAAGACTAATTGACGATAAAAATGCAAAGGCTGCTTCAGTAAAGCGTGTGCTTATTTGTTCTGGTAAAATATATTATGATTTATTAGAAAAACAACAAGCCGATAAACGTGAAGATGTCGCCATTGTTCGTTTAGAGCAATTGTATCCAATACCTTATGAAGAGTTAGATGCAGTAAAAGCAAAATATAGCAAAGCAACAGAATTCGTTTGGGTTCAGGAAGAACCTGAAAACATGGGGCCGTGGCCTTATATCTGCAGAAAGTTTAAAGATTCTGATTTCAACTTTAAAGTGATATCCCGTAAGGAAAGCAGTAGTACGGCAACAGGATATGCTAAACAACATATTGTTCAGCAATTACATATCATCAGCCAGGCGTTTGAAGATGCAGCTGGGCCGCAAGTGACTAAGAAAATAGAAAAAACAACCCAGAAAGTTGTCAATATTGATTAATAAAAAAGAATCAAATACGATATGAGTTTAGAAATCAAAGTTCCGCCTGTAGGCGAATCTATTTCAGAAGTAACATTATCCCAATGGATAAAAAAAGATGGTGATTATGTAGAGATGGATGAAGTGATTGCAGAGCTAGAATCAGACAAAGCAACATTCGAATTAACAGCCGAAAAAGCAGGGACTTTAAAAACAATTGCTAACGAAGGAGATACTCTTGCAATTGGCGCTTTAGTGTGTACAATTGAAGATGGTGATGCAACTGCACCTAAACCTGAAGAAGTAGCTACTGACAGCAAAGGAGCGGTGAAGGCAGAAAGCCCAACAGGTGAAACTGTTAAATCTGATGTTACTTATGCATCGGGTGTGCCATCACCGGCTGCAGCGAAAATATTAAGTGAAAAAGGAATAGATCCAGCAAGTGTTAATGGCTCTGGTGTTGATGGCCGTTTAACCAAGGAAGATGCTTTAAAGGCTGAAAAGCCAGCTAGTCCGGAAGTTAAGAAGACTGAAAGTCCTAAGGTTGCTGCTCCTGCACAACCTGCTGCTCAAGGTTTGAGAGCAGAACGCAGAGAGAAAATGTCGTCACTTCGTAAAACGGTTGCTAAACGTTTAGTATCCGTTAAGAATGAAACCGCCATGTTAACTACTTTTAACGAAGTAGATATGAAACCAGTAATGGATTTGAGGACTAAGTACAAAGACAAATTCAAAGAAAAGCATAATGTTGGTTTAGGATTCATGTCTTTCTTTACTAAGGCTGTTTGTGAAGCTTTAAAAGATTTTCCGTCTGTTAATGCTCGTATAGATGGTGAAGAGATTGTATATAATGACTACGCGGATATTTCAATAGCTGTTTCCGCACCAAAAGGTCTTGTTGTACCGGTTATAAGAAATGCAGAATCATTATCATTGGCTCAAATAGAACAAGCAGTTGTTGATTTAGCGGTAAAGGCTAGAAACAGCAAATTAACTATTGAGGAAATGACTGGTGGAACATTCACTATTACCAATGGAGGGGTTTTTGGTTCAATGATGTCAACACCTATCATTAATGCGCCTCAGTCTGCTATTTTAGGAATGCACAATATCGTTGAGCGTCCGGTTGCTTTAGGTGGCCAGGTTGTTATTCGTCCAATTATGTACATCGCACTGTCTTATGATCATCGCATTATTGATGGCCGCGAATCGGTTGGATTTTTAGTTAGAGTAAAACAACTATTAGAAGATCCTGCCAGGTTATTGCTAGGAATATAGTTAATAAATAATATATAGAAAACCCGGTTTATCCGGGTTTTTCTATATAATCTGAATTCAAATGAATAGCTTGAATTACCACCATGTTGGTTTGAATGCCTTGCGTTAGGAGCTGTAGTGTAAATCCTTTTTTGCCCGTCTTGGGTGAAAAAGATTGTTCCAAAGGAGTTCCTTTGGAACAACAAAAAACCCGCTCGAACGCCCAAATCTATCTTAGAATCTACAATGGATGAGAAAAATTTTTAGTGCATTTCTTTTAATTTCTTTCGTCGCAGTAGCTTCGGCTCAACAAAAAGAGCAAGCAGTTTGGTTATCTACCTCCGGAACTTACAAGGTTTCAAAACATTGGTCGTTGTATTGGGATAATCAGTTTAGAAGCTCAGATCACATAAAGTACTTTCGGCAATTTATTACCAGACCAGGCATTGTATACAATTTTAATGCGCATCAGTTCGCCACCATCGGCTATTCATATGCAAAAACCAATCGCCTAAATGATGGTATCCCCGGAAATGATATCAAAGAAAATCGTGTGTGGGAGCAGTTTGTTTACCTGCACCGGGTTGCTAAATTCTATGCCACACAAAGAATACGATTGGAACAACGGAATGTGGAAACTGCTGGAAAGGCGGACGTATTTTCTCAACGCTTCCGGTTTTATACCAGGTATATGCTGCCATTAATTAAAAAAGATACTTTCAATCGAGGAGGATATGTTGCGGTTCAGAATGAAGTTTATTTAAATGTTCAAAACAAGAATAAATTGAATGGCAGTATCCTGGATCAGAACAGAGTTTACTTTGCTTTGGGGTACCGTTTGAGTCCTAAACTAGATTTAGAGCTTGGCGTTATTAATCAATTTATAAAAGGAGCATCAATCAATACTTCGAATAACGTTGGTCAGCTTGGTTTAGTTACACGGTTATGATTCCATTCTCCAAGCAATTAAAAACGTCAACTACATTCTCACTATACTTCCCGATCCACTTTTACTTTTAGTTACTTCGGCGTTACCGCTGTAATGAATACTTCCCGACCCACTTACAACAGCATCTAGCTTGTTATCAGCCGCTATTGATGCATTTCCAGATCCGCTTACTTTTACATCCGCATTTTCAGTATTCAAATCTTCACCTAAAAAATTTCCCGATCCACTTAAAACTATTTGAGCTTCCTTTACTTTCCCTTTTACTATGATTTTGCCGGATCCACTTAAAACAGCAATGTAATCAGTTGCGTCGGCGGTTAACGTGATTATTCCAGAACCACTAACTTGTGTTTTTAAATTTTTCGATTTCAACGTCCCGTCAACTTTAAGACTACCTGATCCGCTCATTGCTAAACTTTCAATTATTTTTGCATTGATCAGGATGTTCACTTTTCTACCGTTTTTCCAACCGGTTCTTGGTTTATATCTAATTATCAAAATATCGTTTTCTACAACGGTTTCGATATCTTCAAGTGTGCCTTCGTCTGTATTTATTTTTACGCTTTCGGTAGTACCCAATAAAACTCTGATATCAAAATTTCCGGATACTGAAATTCCAGAAAACCCAGAAATTTTTCTGTTTTGGGTGCTGTTACCGTATATAGATTTTGCAGCCAGAGTTTGACTATGAAATAAAACTGTTGCAACAATTACCGATGCAAACAAGATTTTTAGATTAAATTTAAACATCTTTTATATTTTATGATACTCAATAATAAGTAATTATAAATAAAAATTACTTATCCGTTATTAAAAGAACGCATACTCATATTCTACGTTGCACGATCACGGAAGTTTTATTTAATTTCCTTCACATTAATATAGAAACTCGTTTGGTCGGGCGTAAATTTATTGGTGATTTTCGTGTTTCTCCAATCATTGCCACCTTGTAAAATTTTGCTGTTTCTGCCATTTGGTATGACAAATGGCATGCTAAAGTTTTTTTCATTAGTAACCCAGCGGTACGCAATTTTATGCTGGCTTATATATTTGTATTCCAATAAAGGGATGTTCGAATGCCGCAAATACTGATTGAAAATGCTAGTCAAATCCTTCCCTGACCTATTATTTATATAGTTCACAACCTCTTCGGTGGTTGTGGTTTTTAATCCAAATTCGTTATTTAATCCACGCAGTATATCCAGCCAAAGATTATCATCATTAATTACACTTCTAATTGTAAGCAGCATATTAGCTCCTTTAAAATACATATCCTTGGAACCCTCTGTATTCACATTATAGGGTCCAATTATCGGTTTATCGTTTGCAATATTTTTTCTTAATCCGTTCAGGTATTTAGTGCCAGCGTCCTTTCCATTCTTACATTCAACGTATAAACCTTCGGAATATGTTGTAAAGCCTTCATGAATCCACATATCGGCAATATCTTTTGACGTGATGTTGTTGCCAAACCATTCATGACCACTTTCATGTACAATCAAATAATCCCATGTTAAACCAAGTCCGGTACCAGAAAGATCCCTTCCGGCATATCCCATTCTAAACTTATTGCCATAAGCAACGGCACTTTGGTGCTCCATACCTAAATAGGGTGTTTCTATGAGTTTATACCCGTCACGATAAAAAGGGTACTTACCAAACCAGTGTTCAAAGCAGTTTAACATAGGCTTAACCTCAGCGGTAAAATAAGGTTTCGCTTTCGCTAGATTTTCCCTTAAAACATAATAATCTAAGCTTAATGTATCAGTGCCAGATGATGGGGTATACATATCACTAAAGTGGGCATAATCACCAATGTTTAATGTCACCGAATAATTGTTGATGGGATAAGAGACGAACCAATTGTACTTTGTGTAAGCAGTGTCTGTGTTTTCTACAGAACGTAATCTGCCATTGCTTACATCAGTTAAACCCTTAGGAACCGAAACGCTGATCTGCATGCTATCAACTTCATCGGATTGGTGATCTTTATTTGGCCACCATGAACTGGCACCAAAGCCTTGGCATGCAACAGTGAGCCATGGTTTTCCGGCAGCATCTTTTGAATATATAAAGCCTCCATCCCAGGGTGCATTTACAGCAATGGCCGGCTTTCCGGAATAAAACACAGTAAATTCTTCAAGAGCACCTTTTATAATAAACTCGGGAAAATCAATGAACACGGCATTATACTTCCTTTTAAAAGCTAAATTCTGGTTTTTGTAAACCACTTTTTCGATTTTTAAATTTTCGAACAAGTCAAATTGAAGCGTTTTAAAATTAGCCGTTGCCATAAATCTAAATAAGTTCGAACCACTAACGCTTTGATTTACGATATCTGTTTTAATATCTAAGTGATAATATTTAATGTCATAACAGGTTCTATAATCCGTTAAATTTCCTCTTAACGAGTCAGCTTGTGTAAAAGTGTTGCTATTTTGTTGTGCAAAAGCATTGAAACTAAAAAAAACGAATAAGCTTAAAGACCAAAATTTCATTAATCCAGGTTAAATTTAATGGTTATTGTATTGATAATAATAAACTGCAGTTTTAAGGTAAAAGATGCTCACCTAATCGTTCTTTTTAAAGGAGTTGTCGCAGATTCCGATGCAAAATCGGTGCTACAAATTAAACGATCACATAATAGTGCTCTTTTTTATTAAAACATGTATTAATTTAGATAATATAAAGTTTTTCTGTCAATTCAGAAATCATAACTTTGCAAAAATATAAAAAGCGCAGTATGCAATTTGATGTAGTAGTTATTGGAAGTGGTCCAGGTGGTTACGTAGCCGCCATTCGTTGTGCACAGTTAGGTCTAAAAACAGCAATTATAGAGAAGTACAATACATTTGGCGGTACGTGCTTAAATGTCGGATGTATTCCTTCTAAGGCCTTACTTGATTCATCAGAACATTATCACAATGCAGCGCATACATTTAAAGAGCATGGCATTGATTTGAAAGATTTAAGCATAAATCTGCCACAAATGATTAAGAGAAAAAATGAAGTAGTAGAGCAAACTACAGGCGGCATTACTTTCTTAATGAAAAAAAATAAAATTACTACCTACCAAGGTGTAGGTTCTTTTAAAGATAAAAACACTATTGTTATTACCAAGAATGATGGTAGTGCAGAAGAAATAACATCTAAAAATGTAATTATTGCAACTGGTTCAAAACCTACTGAACTACCATTTTTAAAATCAGATGGCAAACGCATCATCACTTCTACCGAAGCACTAAACTTACCTGAAGTGCCTAAACATTTAGTGTTGATTGGCGGTGGAGTTATAGGCTTAGAATTGGGATCAGTATACGCTCGACTTGGAGCAAAAGTAACTGTCGTTGAGTTCATGGATTCCATCATCTCCACAATGGACAAAACGCTTAGTAAAGAATTGCAAAAGTCTTTGTCAAAGCTAGGCTTCGAGTTTTTGTTTAAACACAAGGTTACTGGAGCAACTGTTGAAGGCGAAAATGTTACAGTAACTGTTGAAAATCCTAAAGGTGAAACCATATCTATTCAAGGTGATTATTGCTTAGTTGCTGTTGGCCGGGTAGCGTATTCAGAGGGTTTGGGCTTAGAGAATATTGGGATTCAAGTAGAGGAAAGAGGTAAAAAAATTCCTGTAAATGAACATTTAGAAACTTCCGTACAAGGAGTTTATGCCATTGGCGATGTAATTAAAGGAGCTATGCTTGCTCATAAAGCCGAAGATGAAGGAACATTCGTAGCTGAGGTAATTGCAGGTCAAAAACCTCATATTAATTATAACTTAATTCCAGGCGTAGTGTATACCTGGCCAGAAGTAGCCAGCGTAGGGTACACAGAAGAACAATTAAAAGAACAAGGTAAAAAGTACAAGGCGGGTTCGTTTCCATTCAAAGCAAGCGGCAGAGCCCGTGCAAGTATGGATACTGATGGCCTAGTTAAAGTATTAGCAGATGCGGTAACCGATGAAATTTTAGGTGTGCACATGATTGGCCCTCGGGTTGCAGATATGATTGCAGAAGCGGTAGTCGCTATGGAATTCCGTGCTTCTGCAGAAGACATAGCACGTATTTGTCATGCTCATCCAACATATACAGAAGGTTTCAAAGAAGCAGCATTAGCAGCAACTGAAAATCGGGCGATACATATTTAATAATATTGAACAGAAGGTGCTGGTAGTTGCCAGCACTTTCTGTTTATGGGCATAATAACCATGTCTTATATCAAACGGTGTACCCTTACTGCTTCCCTAAGTTTTCTATAATAACTTCTATTGTTTTTTATAAAACTAGGTATACAAACTAAAATAGATTTGTAATTTAGCGCCTTCAAACTTTTAAGATGGATAACGAAAATAAGATGCATAATCAAAAAGATACCGTTGTAGCAGCAAATTCTCCCACTCATTATAGTATCATAGTAATAGGAATAGTAATTGGTTTGGTTGGTATTTTCCTTCGCTTTGCAGGTGATACACATATTATTAGCTGGGTATCAAATATTCTATTTGTACTGGGCTCAGTAATTAGCATTAAAGGCGTACTAGATATTCTAAAGTAATTCTTTAAAATGTAAGCTCAATCTATTTGGGCTTATATTTTGATTGGTTTAATATTTTTTGGGCATCCTGTTCGATCATCAATTCCTGTAAACTTACGTCAGGATTGTTGGCCATATATTTCCTCACAATTTGCCATCCCGTCCAAACTCCTAGTTTTGGAGCAGAATCGCCATTTCCTATACCTGGAGTAAAAGGAGCTTCAGTCAAATACTTCTGAATTTTCATGTAATCCGTCTCGTAAAGCAGGTTATTCTCTAACAGATACGCCCAAATACTGCTCTCTGATGTTTGGCACCATTCAATCTGCTTTTTAGTAAAGCCTATTTTTAAACTATCAGAAGCATCTGGTATCACTTGGTCCATAAAATACAGAACCTTACCGTTATAAATCATTTTTGATAGAAGTGATTTGCTTTTATCTGGCTCAGGAAACATTTCTTCTCTTACAAATGCTTCGATAATCCTTGGAGTAATATTCTCCTTATTAAAACGACGTGAAATATAATGAGGGATGCTTTGTCTTAGAGCCGGATAGTATTTTGATTCAGATCCTAAAAACATATCCAGCCCTATCCCTATATAATCATCCCCGATAGGAGTCTGCACGGTAAAACCGGAAAAAAACATAATTAACCGCGGTATTTTTTGCTTCGGATAGTAATATTTTACATGCTTAAAGGCGTCCGTTAGCTTTTCTTCAATGCCCGTCGTGTTATCAAAGGTAGTTTTTACTGATTGCTGTAAATCCGCAAAGCTATTATTGTTTAAAACCTCTCTCAACTGCTTATAATAAGTGGTATCAGCAGTTGCCCCAACGCCCAACATTTTCTCCATATAATCATCGTAGAAAACACCATACTTTTTCCTTAGCAATGGAGCCTCAACAGTTAGGTTTTGAGGAGTCAATCTCCCTAAATCCTGATCGAACCGTTCTATTGTTAAATCTAAATTTACCTTACTTACGTCTATTGGCTTTTTATTTGTACAGTTTGCCAGAAGAATGCTAATGAAAAAAAACAAGTAGATTTGATGGCGTAAGTAGATAGTCATATTTGAACGCACTGAATTTAATGAACCACTAAATTATGAAAATCTTGATGAAAAATCCTGTCATGCTCCTAAAGTCGATTGCCAAAAGCGCTGTTTACCTACTAGTCTTTTGCCTTATCCCTGCATTAAGCAAAGCACAAACCGAACAAACAACCGACGGCAAAAAGTTTCAATTAGGTTTTACCGCTTCACCTACCTTTGGTTGGATGTCAACCTCCAGCTCAGAAACTATTAAATCTGATGGTTTACGTACCGGCTTTACTTATGGTGTATTGGGCGATTTTTCTTTCACCAATAACTATTACTTTTCTTCTGGTTTGGTAGTTACCACCGTGAATTCGAATGTAAAAAGTATTGCAACTCCTGTTCAACCTAATACCGTATTTAAAATACAATACCTGGAAGTGCCATTAACTTTAAAGTTGAAAAGTAATGAAATTCAAAACCGAAAATTTTACGGGCAATTCGGGTTAGATGCCAATGTGAAATTGGGTGCTAAACAAGCTATTGAAGGACAAAGCGATGCAGATATTTCAAAAAATGTTAACTTGTTTCGCCTGGGCTTAATTATAGGTGGTGGTGCAGAATGGAATGTGGCAGAAAATATAAGTCTACTTACGGGCTTATCATACAATAATGGCTTTACCGATGTTTTTGACGGATCTGAAAAGGCAAAGAATTCCTATGTTAGTTTAAACCTTGGAGTATTCTTTTAAAATGTCGTAAAGTCGCATTACTTATAAGATTGTCATTTAAATTTGGGCGTTCGGGCGGGCTATTCGTTACAATCTTTTTGCTGGTAGAAGCAAAAAGGATTTTCACTTCTATCCCTAACGCACCTATTCATTCTGATAAGTATAAAAAGATAATTAGGATAAATAAAAAAGATGCTTGCCGGTCATCGACTAAAATAAGTAAGCGCATGATAGCCTGATCTCCCAAATCAAACTCGATTTCTATGAAAATAGCACTTGCACAACTAAACTACCACATAGGTAATTTCGAACAAAATACATTTAAAATTATTCAAGCTATTGAAAAGGCTAAAGAACAAGGTGCAGAACTTGTTGTTTTTGCCGAATTATCTGTTTGTGGTTATCCACCTCAAGACTTTTTAGAGTTTAACGAGTTTATTGATTTATGTGAACAGTCGGCACAGCAAATTAAAGATGCCTGTAAAGACATTGCTTGTATAATAGGCTTACCTACCAAAAATTCTAAAATCGAAGGTAAGGATCTTTATAATTCAGCCTATTTTATCCATAACCAAGAAATAAAAGCAGTTATTAATAAAGCGCTACTGCCAAACTATGATATTTTTGATGAGTACCGGTATTTCGAACCTGCATTAAAGTTTGGTTGTATCAATTATAAAGGCGTTAAAATAGCACTTACCATCTGCGAAGATCTTTGGAACATAAATGACAATCCGCTTTACATTGCAAACCCAATGGATGAGTTAATCAATGAAGCTCCTCATTTAATGATAAACATTGCTGCTTCACCATTCTCATACATGCATGATGATGAACGGGTGGCCATTCTATCTGATAATTGCAAAAAGTACAATTTGCCCTTATTGTACGTTAACCAGGTTGGTTCACAAACGGAAATTATTTTTGATGGCGGTTCGCTAGCTTTTAACGAAAAAGGGGAGCTATTAGACGAAATGGCTTATTTTGAAGAAGATTTGAAGCTCTACGAGTTTGCCGATGGAAACATAATTGGGCATGTAGTAAAACAACATATTCCCCAAAGCGATATCGAACAGATTCATCATGCTTTGATTTTAGGAATAAAAGATTATTTCAAAAAGTCCGGTTTTACAAAAGCTGTTCTAGGTTTATCAGGAGGAATAGATTCTGCACTTGTGTGCGCTTTGGCTAGTGAAGCTTTAGGCCCTGAAAATGTGATGGCGGTTTTAATGCCTTCTGAATATTCAACAGACCATTCTATAAAAGACGCTCTGGATTTGGTTACTAACCTTGGTTGCAAGCATGAAATTGTTGCTATTAAAGAAGCTGCTTCTGCTTTCGAAAACATGATGAAGCCAATATTTAAAGATCTTCCATTTAATATCGCCGAAGAAAATATTCAAGCCAGGAGCAGAGCGATCATCGTAATGGCCATGTCTAACAAGTTTGGCTACATACTGCTTAATACATCTAATAAAAGTGAGTGCTCTGTGGGTTATGGTACTTTATACGGTGATATGGCCGGGGCAATAGGCGTTATTGGTGATGTGTACAAAACCCAAGTATATAAACTTTGTGAATACATTAACCGTGATAAAGAAATTATTCCTATTAACAGCATCGTAAAGCCTCCCTCAGCGGAGTTAAGACCCGGTCAGAAAGATTCAGATTCATTGCCAGAATACGATATATTAGATGGCCTTCTTTATCAGTATATTGAGTTGAAAAAAACCTCTGCTCAAATAATTGCTATGGGTTTTGACGAAGTTTTGGTAAGAAGAGTGTTGAAAATGGTAAATGTGGCTGAATTTAAAAGGTATCAAACTCCACCGATTTTAAGGGTTTCTCCTAAAGCATTCGGCATGGGTAGGCGAATGCCAATTGTAGGAAAGTATTTAAGTTAAAACTAACCTGCGTACAATAAAATGTAGAACTGGAACTCAGATAGGGTTTTATAAACGAGCTTATGAAGTTTGCTAAGTTTTGCGTTAGGGATTGCAGTGAAAATCCTTTTTGCCCCCTTCCTTCGGCAAAAAGATTGTAACGAAAAGCACGCCCGAACGCCCAAACCAACATTCATAATCGAACTCTGGTTACTAATAACTGTTATAAAGAAACTTATCTGCATAAAAATCAGATGGGTTTCTTTGTTTTGATAAATAATCCGGATATTAAAAATAAAGCAAATAAAGCACTCCCAAATACACCTGTTAGTGCAATATAATCGCCGTGTTGGGTGTAAAAAGTTAATGTGCTGTTTAAATTAATGTCAGCTTTAAGCACTGCGGGCACCCACCATTTTGTTTGTTGTACAATATCTCCACGTTGATTGATAAAAGCAGAAATACCCGTATTAGCAGAACGTGCTACCCATCGTCTAGTTTCTACAGCTCTAAGTTTAGCATATAATAAGTGTTGGTCTTTACCAGAAGTATTTCCCCACCAGCCATCATTCGTAATGATGGCAATAAATTGGGCACCTTGTTTTACATAGTCTCCCACGTATTCACCCCAAATAGATTCATAACATATTACAGGTGCTGCACCAATGCCGCTTTGTGAATAAAATACCGAGGGTTTATCTTGCTTTCCGTAACTGCCAGATGCTCCGCCGAAACCGGCAAACACTGGTTTTAAAAATGACAATGCACCTGCGAAAGGAATCTGTTCGGCACCAGGTACTAACTTAGATTTATGATAAAATTGAACTTTTGATGAATTTTCAATTTGAATCGCAGCATTAAAATTATCGTAATAAACTTTTGACCGATCATCAAATCTTGCAGAAACAGTTTTTTGTTTATCATAAACTTGAATGGATTCAATTCCGGATATTAAGTTCCCATTTTGATAAGGTGCAAGGAACCGTTGTAAAGCATAAAAGTTAGTTTCGTTAATAAAATTATCCTCTTGTACATAACCAGTAATAGCAGTTTCGGGCCAAATAAAATATTCTGTATTCGGTTGCGCAACCGATTTTGATAGTTCAATCGATGTTTGGATCTGTGCTGCAGATGAAAGCCGACCAAATTTTTCGTACGGATCTATATTAGGTTGTACCACCACGATATTAGATGGGTTGGGTTCTTCTTTATATCCGTAATAAACTATTAATGAAAAAGTAACGGGAATAAAAATGTGTAAGGCTGAACCAGCAACTAGCCATTTCTTTTGAATGCTACTATAGGTGTTAGATTTATTGTAAAAGGTTTGGTAAGCCTCGAATAGAAGAATATTCGAAATCAGGATCCATAATGTGCCGCCATAAACTCCCGTGTATTCATACCATTGTATCAACTGGTGGAAAGCAGCAAACCCATTTCCCAGGTTCATCCAGGGAAAGGAAAGATCCCAAGTTTGGTGCAAGTATTCATATCCAATCCAAAAGCAAACTAGTCCGATATAACTGATTAACTTATTTACCTTAAGCCTGAGTTTAAAATAAAGCCAGAAGGAGAGGGTCATTAATAAGGCGCCTAAACCGTAAGGGATCAATGAGATAATGGCCGCAACCCAAGTGGGCATTACCGCATTTAATGAGTTGAAAACCCAATAAATACATAGAAAATTCCATAAAAGAAATGTAAATCCGCAGATGCGGAAAATGCGTTTTCCTTTTTTTGGTTCGGCACTAGTTAGGATATTTTCTACACTGATAAGTAATGGGACTAGCGCAAATAGAAGGATAGGAGCAGTGTACGGTATTGGTGGCCAGGCTATCCACAATAGAAAAGCAGATAGTAAAGCCAGTAAGAAGTTTTTCTTCACTTATAGTTGAGATAAGATATCAGCTTTTTTGGTTTCATACTCATCTTGAGTGATGAGTTGTTTTTCAAACAGTAATTTTAATTTTTGAAGCTTCTGAGTCAATTCATCCACGGGTTGTTCAATATGTTTGATTTCTTCAGTTGCAGCTTCTCTCAATTCTGGTTGTTTATCAATAATTTCTGCAAGCGCAGCCGGAGTAGGTGTTTGAACGGAGAACGTTCTATCTTCAATTTCTTGATTGCGAAGCGTTTCTTTTAATTTTTCGATTTGCTCGTTGCAAAACTGATACAGCTTGCGAGCTTGAATTTTGGGAATGTAATCAATCGTCATATTTTCGCCACGTTGAGGCACGGTAATAAATTTTGATCCGAAAAACTCCTCTTTAAAAGAAACTTCCTTAACATCTCCCCAAGTGAAAGTGATGAAATTAGTAGTAAGCCCTAAATTGCCAGGAATGCAAAAAACGATACGTTTGTTGGTTACCGAAATGCAATCGGGTATTAATGTAACAGCTGGTTTTTTTTGTATAGCTAAATAAAGGATTGTTTCTCCCGTAGTGAGCATATCATTAAGTTTCCCTAATACTTTTTCCGCTGTTTTTGGATCTTGCTCGTCCAATATATATTGTTCAATTGACATGTTCTGGTTTTTTGAGTAAGTATCTGTTTTATGAACTAAAGTTCAGCTATGGTTTAATAACTCAATATTAATTATTTAATTATTTTCAAGCTTGTATTTGTTCTTTGTTTTTTCTGTTTGAATGTATCCGGAAACGCATAATACAAACTCGCCCTTTAAAATATGCGTTTCGTAGTGCGTTTTAATTTCGCTTAGTTTACCGCGAACGGTTTCTTCAAACATTTTTGTTAGTTCTCTTGA
>JAQBOG010000016.1 GCA_028288165.1 Sphingobacteriales bacterium
GCTTTAACGCAAAAATAAAAGCTTTCCGGTCTGCATTTAGAGGTGTGAAAAATGTTAGCTTCTTCCTTTTTAGACTTTCAAATATTTATGCCTAAAAAACTAATCCCACAACTTTTCCGATTGATCCAAAAATTCCTGCCAGCTTGAAAAGCAAAATCAAAGCATTAATAATCAAGGTATTGCTGATGAACTTCCTGCATATACGCCTTTCCATACCTTAAATTTTCATTCTTACTCACAACGTCAGTCGGATTCTTTTCATAGATAATCTGCTTGCCTATATTATCAAAAGATACCATTTGAGTATTGGTAACAAATCCAAAACCATTATCCCAATTAAAAAAACTGAATTCTTTGGAAGATGGGTTAAATAAATCCTTACTCCACTTATATTCGGAGGAGCTCATTTGTAGTTGGTTTAAAAGGGTGGCTGCAATATCCGTCTGATTACCAATTTTCGAAAACTTTTTACCTCTGTATTCGGGCTTAATAACATCACCAAAAAGGATCAAAGGAATACTATATCTTCTTGGGTGAAAATTCTCTGACTCATTTTTCGGTAAACGGTGACCATGATCTGCAACTATAAGGAATAAGGTATTTTTATAAACAGGCTGTTTTTCAAGTGATTTAATGTAGGAGCCAATGCATGAATCGGTATAATAAGCAGTGCTTCTAAATTTATTTTCTACGTTATCACCTTTAAAATGTGCTTTAACAGGTAATTCAAATGGCTCATGATTGGTAAGTGTTAATATAGTAGAAAAAAATGGTTGTTTAAATTTCGCTAAATCAGTAGCATTTTTTTGAAAAACCTGACCGTCATAAGTTCCCCATTTCGAATTCATATCCTTCGAAGCGAATGAATGTTCATCAACTAGTTTCTGATAATCATGGCTAAACACATATGACTTTAAATTGAAAAACTCACTTTCGCCACCATAATAAAAGGAAGTTGAATAACCCGACTTAGTCAATGATCTCGCTATTGATGGAAGCTTCTCTTGCTTGTCATTCTGATTAATAATGCTTTTAATAGCTTGTGAAGGAAATCCGCTTAATGCGCCAATAATGCCTTTATCCGTCCGTCCGCCAGTAGAATAAATGTTGTTAAACAACACACCTTTGGATATCAGGTTTTCGAGATTGGGCGTTATACCTTTTTCTCCACCCAAGCTTTCGATTAAATCGGATGTAAAGCTTTCCAGTATGATGAAAACGATATTGGGTCTGTTCGTTGTTAAAATATTTTGAGTGTCAGGTAGATTATCCTGATAAAGTTCAGCAACTATTTCCCTAGCCTCCTCTGGTTTAAAATAAGAATAGGGATTTCCACCTCCGTTTTTATTATTAAGAATGTCTTGTATAAAATTCCATTCTGTATTTACTGCCGCATGATTTAAAATAGGTTTAGTAGAAAAATACGCCATACTTTGATTAATAGGCGATAATTGCCAGCCGCCGCGAATAAGTAAGAAAGCTATTCCGAGTAAAAGGATACTTAAACCACCTTTGATGAAGGCAGGAATCGTGTTTCTCGGCATTTTGTACTCAATTACTTTCTTCGCCAACAACACATTCGCAACCACCAGTATGGCAAAAACAAGGAGCGAAAACATAATCGGGGAGGAAGTACTTGAGGCTATAGCTTCATTCGGCGTATTTATTGCAAAATCAAGCGCTTTGAAATTTATTTTAGACCCCCATTCCCGGTAAATATTAAAGTTGAAAATGCTGATTAATGAAAATATGATAATTAACGCATTAACGTAATACTTTAAAACTTTGGATGGAATTGGGCTTCTTTTAAAAAACCAAAAAATAATGAAAGTAAGTAGGGGTAGTACCGAAACATATCCAGCCATAGAAGCATCTAGCCTTAAACTATAAAGGAAGGTAGTTGCTACTTCAAATAAATTTGTGCCCCTTAATTTTTCTCTAAAGTATAGCAGGAAAACTATCCGGTCGATTAAGAAAAAGACCATCCAAAAAAAGAGAAAACGCAATAAAACAACAAAGCTTTTTAACATCAGCGCAAAGTATAAAAAAATGAGCTGGCTAAAAAGCTTTGTATTTAAAACGGTCTTGTTATTTAACGACCACCACGCATCATTTGGGAAAGTTGATCCATCGTAATTTCTTCAAAATCCTTTGAAGCGCTAAAGGTGCCAGCAGGTACAGATTCCGCCTTAACTTCTTTAAGGATGGCTTTGGTTACTATGCCATTCATAACATAAGTAGTAAATTCTATAGGTATCCCAAGATTTTTATCATAAAAGCGAGTTAAGGGATTAACCACTAAATCTACATCCTTGGTTAGCCATGCAGAAAAGGTTTTGTTGCTTTTACTTTCTACAACATCATATTTAATAGCGTTGTAATTTCCTATTTTCTTTGTTTCGGATGTAGCCTTTAATGTTAACTGGGGCATTTTATCTTGCATGTTCTCTTGATCGGCAGGAGTAAGAATGACAGAAAACTTTTTATTCATCATAGGCAAATCCATAAGTATGCGTTCATATTCCTTTTTGTTATTTATAATTGAGGTTGAACTAAACATGGGAGTTCTCGTTTGCATGCTTGCAGAATCGCCCTTGAAATAGATTTTTAACTCTTTCGGAAAGTTACTTCCAAATGCCTTCATCTGCTCAGGGAAGTCATACTCAACATTATAGGTAATTGAACCTTCATTAATTTTGCTTTGTGCAAATACGGAAGCTCCTGATATGATCAAAGCAGCTATGAACAATATTCTTTTCATTTCTATAAGTTTGGTTAAATAGATTAGTTAAGGTACAAATTGTTACCAGAATCTTTACCACAATAAAATCAATTATTAACAAAGCCTCCTTTAACTATTTAAAAATGTTCTTTTAATTAATTATAGTTGCAAGTATGTCCTAAAATTTCTGTTCATTTACACAATGATGAAATTTTGTACACTTATTTTCTCTCTGATTAGTTTTTCTGTTTCCGCCCAATTAAGTTCTGGAGCTAGAATTGTCGCGATGGGAAATGCTGGTGTAGCAATGCAAGATGTATGGTCACTAATAGGAAATCAGGCTGGAATAGCTGGAATTGATAAACCAATTATTTCAGCTGGATATGAGCAACGTTTTCTGGATAAAGATCTGAATGCTCAATCATTAGTTATTGTTTTTCCAATTAAAAATAGTGTTTTTGGAGCTAGTTTTCAAAAGTATGGTATTAGCTCTTTTAACGAGCAAAAAGCGGGCTTAAGTTATGCGAAGCAATATGGTTCTAATTTGAACTTAGCTATAAACGTCAATTTTCATCAGCTTAAAATTTCATCTTATGGTAATGCTAATACATTTTCTACGGAGGTTGGCCTTCAATACAAACTGAATAAAATATTAACCGTCGGCGCTCATATCGCAAACCCAAACAGAAGCAACTATAGTCAAGACTTAAATGTATCGATACCTGTTAGTATGCAATTGGGATTAGCATATCGTGTTAGTGATCAACTATTGGTGGTGAATACCTTCGACAAGACACTTGGATATCCAACCGATTTTAAAATTGGTGGAGAATATAAAGTAATCGAATGGCTATCAATAAGAGGAGGGGTGTCCGTTAATCCCTTTAAACAGTTTGTGGGTATTGGTTTTTATTATCAACATATAAAAATTGATGTTGCTACTTCTTCACATGCTGTTTTAGGTTACACGCCACAACTGGCTTTGAGTTATGAATTTTAGGGTAGCCATATTATTCGGTTTCTTTTCATTTGTAGTATTAAACAAGGTAAATGCACAAACGGAAAATGACTTTTCTACGCAGCAAATAATTGAATCACTTTCTGAAAATGTTAACGAAGATTTTGATTATTCAGAACTAACTGAACGTTTAAACTACTACAAACTTCATCCAATTAACATTAATGACACTAATCCTCAGCAATTAAGCGAATTGGGGTTTCTAACAACTCTTCAAATAAACACGTTAATGCAGCATATCCGCGAAAATGGTGATTTACTCGATTTGTTGGAACTTCAGGGCATTTCAGATTTTGATCCAGAAACTATTGCGAATCTACTCTTATTCGTATACATCAAGCAGGCGAATGCCATAAAGAATTTGTCAATTACCGATTTATCATCAAAAGCGAACCACGATCTTTTAATTAGATATGGCCAGCTATTCCAAAAACAGGAGGGGTTCAAAATTCCAGATACAAGTAACAGATCGCGATATCTAGGTTCTGCAAATAGGTTTTTTGTAAGATATCGATATAGTTATGGTGAAAATATTTCATTTTCACTAAACTTGGAGAAAGATGCAGGTGAGCAATTTATGTCAAGAAAATCAAAAGGATTTGACTTTTATTCAGGAAGCTTAGCCATTAAGAATATAGGGAAAATCAACAAATTGGTTATTGGCGATTATTCTTTACAATTCGGACAGGGATTAAGTTTATGGTCTGGATTGAGCTTTGGCAAAGGTGCATCTGTAACTACTTTGGCAAAACAAGATGCCGGATTAAAAGCATACACTTCTGTTAATGAGTTTTCGTATTTACGAGGATTAGCAGCTACAATAAGCGTAAATCATTTCGTATTTACGCCCTTCATCTCTTACCAGAACCTCGATGCATCTATGAGCAAAGTTGATTCTTTGTCTGAAAATGATGAAATCACGTCGTTAGGTTTAAGTGGGTTACATAGAACCCAATCAGAAATAAGCAATAAAAAAGCTGTCTCCCAACTGCTATTCGGATCTAATATTCAATATGCTCATAAAGATTTAAAAATTGGTTTCAATGCTTATCAGGCATCTTTCAATCGTAATTTTGAAGTCGGCAAAGCATTATATAAACAATTCGAATTTGCTGGGAAATCACTCACTAATTTTTCAACCTATTATAGTTACGCTTACAAGAATACTTACTTTTTTGGCGAACTGGCACATAGCATAACTAGTGGTTATGCACTGGTAAACGGATTGATAACGAGTTTATCACCTAAATTGTCCATTATTTTATTGTATAGACATTATGATAAAGATTTTCACTCACTCTATAATCAGTCTGTTTCTGAATCGAGCTCCGCTATAAATGAGAGAGGGTTTTATACCGGCCTCACTTACAAACCAATCAGAACGATTGAACTTTCAGCTTATGCAGATCGGTTTGAATTTCCCTGGCTTAAATATGGTGTGGATGCACCTTCTAAAGGATATGATCTATTAAGTCAGCTTTCTTATACTCCCAATAAAAAACTAAAAGCCATGGTTAGATTTAGATTTAAGCAAAAAGAAGAAAATGATGATGTTTTAAATACGGTAAATGTGCTTCAAACTGTAGGTAAATACAATTACAGATTCAAAGTAAGCTATAAAATCAATAAATCAATTACATTAAGGAACCGTGTCGAATTTACTGATTATCAAAAAGAAAATACAGCAAAGGAATCTGGCTACTTAATGTATCAGGATGTGATTTATGATCCGATGCAATCCAAATTTTCAGGAAATATCCGCTTTGCGATCTTTGATACCAATGGATTCAATTCACGGATTTACGCTTTCGAAAATGATGTTTTATATAGTTATTCAGTTTTAGGATATCAAAATAGCGGAACTCGTTGCTATGTGAATGGCAGATATATATTAAAACGTGGTTTAGATGTTTGGTGCAGATGGAGCTTTACTAATTACGCGAATCTGGAGAGTATCGGTTCAGGGTTGGATAAAATTGACGGTCATATAAAATCGGATATCAAATTACAATTACGCTATCAATTCTAACCATGTTTTTTAAAGGGGAAATACCGTTTGTTCGCCTGCTTCTTCCACTGATTGTGGGAATAAGCATTGGTTATTCCTTTCATTCTTATTTGCTTCAGATTTTATCATTTTATACTGTTTGCCTCTTCTCAACAGTTTTTTTAACGCTAATAATTATATATAAAACCAGAATCGTCTACAGGAATCGGTGGTTGATGGGCATTACAATTCACTTATTACTAGTTGCATTAGGTTGTTACCTGGCAATTTATTCGAGTAATCGTTATTCGTCAAACAATTTTCAAAACTTCCATGCGGATGCCTTGGTGATCAAGGTGGTGAATGAGCCCAATTTCAAAGGAGACATTATGCGTTTTGAAAGTAATGTGCTCACCTCCATAAAAGGAAAAGTTTCAAAACCTGTTAACGGGAAACTGCTTATAGCATTAAAAATCGATTCTCTAAATCCCATTGTATTAAACTATGGCGATGTGTTATTGATCCCAGAGCACTTTACTGAAGTTGACCCTCCGTTTAATCCAGGCGAGTTTGATTATAAAGGCTTCCTTGCAAATCATCAAATCTATCATCAAAGCTTTATCAATCAGCAACAACTTATTCTGTTAGCACACAATAAAGGCAATTCAATCATTTATTATGCTTTAGGTGTCAGGAAAGATATGGTTAAAAAGTACTACCAGTATCTTAAAGATAAAGATGCTGCTGCATTTGCCTCTACTCTAATATTGGGTTATCGAGCAGATTTAAGTCCTGAAATAATAAGTGCTTATTCTAAAACAGGAACCATGCATGTTTTATCCGTATCCGGAATGCATGTTGGGATTGTGTTCATTATCTTAATTTGGATTTTGAAACCTTTAAATAAGAATAAGCGATTACGTTTGTTAAGAGCCTTTTTAATCATAGCCGTTATTTGGTTTTATTCATTAATTACGGGCTTTTCGCCTTCTGTTTGCAGGGCAGCAATCATGCTTACATTTTTTGTCTTCGGTAAAGCAATTAACAGAAGTCAGAATAGCTACAATTTACTGGCTATTTCAGCCTTTATTTTGCTCATTTATAATCCTTATTATTTAGTAGATGTGGGATTCCAATTGTCTTATATTGCAGTTTTTGGTTTAATATATTTTCATCCTAAAATTTACCATTTATTAAATTTTGATAATTGGTTTTTGGACAAGGCTTGGAGTTATACTGCTCTTTCGCTAGCAGCACAATTAGCTACATTTCCACTCAGTATCTACTACTTCCACCAATTTCCCGTTTACTTTTTGCTCAGCAATCTATTCATTGTTTTACCTGTAGCAGTGGTTATGTATGCAGGAATTTTGTTTCTATTTATTCCGTGGGATGTTATTTTGAAACCACTCGGAACATTATTAAATACATTAATAGGATTTACAAACCGTATTCTTTATTACATAGAACATTTGCCATACTCTAATTGGGATAAACTATGGATCAATTTACCGCAGTATATTTTGCTTTACGTTATTATTGGATGTGTAGTTTGGGCTTCTATTCATCGAAACAAGTTAGCACTTACGTATGCATTTTTGACGTTATTGATATTTTCTGGAAGCATAGCTTTTCAACGAATATCAAATTTCGAGCGTAAGGAATTGGTGTTTTTTAGCTTGCGGAAAAATTCGGCTATAGCATTCCAAAACAGTCGAGAAACTGTAGTTTTAACCGATTTAAACTTATCTGATAAAACCTGGAGCTTTTCAATAAATCCTGCAATTGATCGGTCGGGCTCGATAAATAAGAATGTCTGTGAACCTTTAAGTCAAATTCGAAATGAATATTATAATCTAAGCTTGAATTACATCCAATTTGGCAACTATAGAATTTTAAGGTGGGATAAGAGCTTCAATAAGAAACAATATTCAAATTTACTAGAAGTAGATGCACTGTTGTTATCTGGCAATCCTACAATTAAACTAGTTAATCTCATTAAAAACGTTCATTTTACTAACTTGCTAATTGATGCAACAAATCCTGATTATAAAATAAAACGTTGGAAAGACGAGGCTAAACAACTTCATTTGGATGTTCATGTTTTAAAGAAAAATCCAGCTTTCATTGTTAAATTGTAAGGTTATGAGAATTATTGAATTTCATGTTGAGAACAGAATAGGATTTATAACACTTAACCGTCCTGAAAAACGAAATGCTTTAAATCCAGAAATTATTACGGAATTAACGAGGACTTTTAAGGAAGCGAATACTCATGCGGAAGTTAAAGTAATTATACTAAGGGCAAACGGCGACGTGTTTAGTGCTGGGGCTGATTTGGCATATTTACAACAGCTTCAAGATAACTCTCTGCAAGATAACTTAGCAGATTCCAACTTATTAAAGGATTTATACATCAGTATTTATACATCTCCAAAGGTAGTTATTGCACAAGTGGAAGGTCATGCAATAGCTGGTGGTTGTGGTCTAGCAACAGTTTGTGATTTGATTTTTTCCAGTCCTGAGGCAAAATTTGGCTATACTGAAGTAAAAATTGGATTCATTCCAGCCTTAGTTTCCTGTTTCTTGATTAGACGGATAGGAGAGAGCAGAACGAAAGAACTGCTGCTTACTGGAGATTTGATAAATGCCCAAACAGCTATGCAATACGGACTTATAAATTTTGTAATTGAAAAAAATCAAATCCGCGAAAGCGTTATTAAGTATGCTGAACGGATTGCTGAATCTACGTCATCACAATCGATTAAGCTTACCAAAGAATTGTTGGTTTTTAATCAGAATGCATCACTTTTAGAAAGTTTGGAGGTAGCTGCAAGTAAAAATGCAGAAGTGAGAACTACTGAAGACTGTCGGAAAGGAATCACCGCTTTTCTTAATAACGAAGAACTAAATTGGTAAATCGATTAGCTTAATAATCTATAATTTTTTAATTAATGATGCGCTAATTTTGTTACTTGACAAAGAAATTTAGCCAGTATCTTAACTTCTTATGGCATAGGTTTTGATTTTTGAAGTGTTCACCTAAATCAACCTACCTATGTTTCATCACGTAAAAGATTTACAGTTTAATGCGAGGGTTTCTAAACCTGACCCTCGATTCGCAACGCTGCTTTTAGAGCAGTTTGGTGGAGAAAACGGCGAGCTTGCTGCTGCAATGCAATATTTTACGCAAGCATTTGCTGCAAAAATGCCTTATCCAGATAAGTATGATATGCTTATGGATATTGCTACAGAAGAGTTTAGTCACCTCGAAATTGTTGGTGCAACGATTCAGATGCTATTGAAAGGTATCAATGGCGATTTGAAAGATGCGGCTGATCAATCTGAAATTATGGAGGTACTTAATGGCAAAGCTGCAAAAGAAACCGTTATACATAATGCGATTGATAATCCACAACATTATGTCTTAAGTGCGGGCGGGCCAAGGCTTACAAATAGTCAGGGTATTCCTTGGTGTTCATCTTACATTCATTCAAATGGAGATTTAACAGTGGATTTACGATCTAATATTGCCTCCGAGTCTAGAGCGAAGTTGGTATATGAACATTTAATGCAATTTACAGATGACCCGTACGTGAAAGATACGCTGTCATTTTTAATGACCCGTGAAATTGCTCACTTCGAGATGTTCCAAGCTGCATTATCTACCATTCAACCTAATTATCCTCCGGGTGTTTTACAAAGCGATCCGCGTTTTACAAATCAGTACTTTAATTTGTCACAAGGCCAAAGTGTAAGAGGCCCGTGGAACGAAGGAGCGATGCCAATTACTGGAAAACAGTGGGATTATATCGAAGATCCGATTGCACATGTCGTATCAACAGAGGGCTTGCAAACAAAAGATAAAGCAATAGAAAAAGAACTTAAAGAAACCGAAAAGTTGAATAAGGAATTAAGTTCGATTAAAAGCCATGAGATAACAGATGCGGAGCCGGATGGTTTAGCTCAGTGGAGTTCATACATTTAAAGAAATCAAGGGCTGCTTTAAAAGCGGCCCTTTTAGTTATGTTCAGCTACAGATTATTGTTGAAAGGTCCCTGCCTTTGTAAATAAAGAGGAATTGAGAGGTAAGTATTAGATACATTCAGCTTTGCGTGCCATTATTTCATTATAAATACCATCCCATAACAGCATCCGCATTTTTAAAGATTCAATTGTAATTTGCTCTGCTTCTTTCCAGTATTCGGGATCTGATTCACATAAATTTGATGTCATTTGTAAGGCCAGATGACTATGGTGATCACCATCCACTTCGATATGTCTTTCCAGATAGTATTTGAACCTTGATATGCTTTCTGGAAATTTTTTATCCAGATCATTTATAATGGAATAAAACATTTCAGGAATAAGATCTTCCCTTCCAAATGTAAATATTGCAGCTTGTAGATGGGCTTTATTACTATTTATCACCTTAAATGTAAATTCTACAAAATTTCTGGCTGGCTCCGGAGTACTAGATTCAGTAAATGCAAAATTAAATTTCTTTGTGCTTTGTAGAATTGCTAAAAAGGTAGCTATTGAAGTTGTGTCGGCCCCGCATTGACCCATAGCGTCTAAATAGATTTCGAAATGACTTTTTCTAATCCCGTGGATATCAATATCAGATTCTTCACCAACAACTATTTCGTTTATTAAATGCCTGGTATCTGCTGAGCCTACAGGGAACCAAGGCACCGAAGTACAAGTAAGATTATTTTGTAATGCCTTTAATAGCGACATGAAATCCCAGACGGCATATATATGGTATTGCATGAAAATCTTCAAATCCTCTAACTCATTTATTACAGAATATACTTTATGATTAATGATTTGTTGCCTTAAAGGTTCAATAGAAGTTTGCAGTTGTTGTATGTTTTTCATTGTTTGTTTATTGTTACTCGTGTTGAATAGATCATATACGAAGTTGTATCATCAACAATTTTAGTGTTTTTGCTTCAACGCCAGACTTGGGTTTTTAGTGAAAGTAAATACTACCCACCATGCCAATAAAATCTGTAAGGGCAATCTCAAAATAGCAAGCCATAACATGGATCTTTCTCTTTAAAATAAATTAAACATCATTTGAATATTCGCTGGAAGGATAGCTAACAACAATGCAATTACTCCCTAAAAAAATTTTCACAAAAAAGCCATCTCAAATGTCTTAATTTAAGATGGTTCTTCATAATAATTGTAATATCGAATGGATTTTATAACCGTTTACAAGTACTTACACAAATAGGAAGTTTGCACCGATGTTTTTACATCAAATGATGCGTTTGCCGGAACCTCAAAAGATTCGCCTTTTTCATATATTTTCCAATCCGTTTCTCCAGGAAGTAAAACTTCCAAAGCTCCTTCAATAATTATCATGGTTTCATCGGTTGATGTACCAAATTTGTATTCTCCTTCTTCCATTACGCCAACTGTGGATTTTCCCTCAGTAGTTTGATATCCTAATGATTTTACAGCGCCGTCAAAATATTCGTTTACAGTAATCATGTTTTAAAATTTTCGTAAATATAGTTATTGGTGTAATATTAGCTATTGAGTTTTATAATTCATTAAATGTGATGCAGAATTTGCGTGAGGGATTGAAGTGGAAAGCCCACAGTCCCGGGGCTCTTCCCGGGGTGAGGACTTGGAACGAAAAGCCCGACCTGCCTTCTATTGGCAGGACACGCCCAAACCTTTATGATATTAAGTATCTTATGCCCGTAAATAATTATGTCTGAAAATCTGCTAAAAACAAAGCCATACGAGGTTTTCCTTATAGGCGATACAGGGAGTATTGCCCGATCAAAGCCTGATCAGGTGATGGAGACTTTGTGTGCGCATTTAAATCCGGAACAAGAATCTGCAGTCGTATTTTTAGGTGATAATATTTACCCTCGTGGCTTGCCTGCAAAAGAAAACTTACTTCGGTCGGATGCAGAATGTGCGTTACAGGCGCATAAAAGAGCGTTAGAAAGTTACCATGGCAAAGTGGTTTTTATAACGGGTAATCATGATTGGAATAAAGGTCGGAAAGACGGTTATGAGTATGCTTTACGGCAAGAGAAATACCTGGAAAAGCTGTTCAATAAAAACGTTTTACTTCCATCAAACGGATGTCCTGGGCCTACCGAAATAAATATAAACGATAAGCTTACACTTGTTTTAATAAATACGCAATGGTGGTTGCAGCCGGGTTTTAGGCCAATTGGCAAGCAATGTGGATGTAGAGTATCATCAGAAGAGGAATTTTTTGAGCACCTGATAAAAATTTTGGATGAAAACAAGGGCAAGCATATTATTGTTGCCGGGCATGCACCAGTTTACAGCTATGCGATTCACGGAGGGCGTTATAAGCTAAGCCATCATATTTTCCCGTTTACTATTTACAAGAAGAAAGCGTACATCCCATTACCTATAATTGGTTCATTACTACCGTTATATCGAAAATTTTTTGGTGCAAAAGAGGATATTGCGCATCCTAGATATCGGCACTTACGCCATAAATTAAAGGATATTTTTAGAAATTACCCGGGCTTAATATATGCTGCTGGTCATGAACACAATTTACAACATATAGTAAAAGATCAAAATCACTTCATTATAAGCGGGGCTGGCTCGAAATTGAAATATGTGCTATCTGACGGCAAAAATTTGCGATTCGGTAAAAAAGCGAAAGGATTTTTTAAGTTACGATTTGAGACGAATGGAACGGCTTTTATGTCGGCTTGGATTATAGATCCGGTTCATAAAAGAGGTAAGCTAGTGTATGAACATCAGCTTTGCTAAACATTTTCTGGCACCAAAACCTTTAAAGATTTTGGCAGTATTTCTATGTCTATTTGTTTCACTTTGCCAATCACTTCGCCATCAATTTGTAGGGTAGTTTTTCTCCGACTAAAAATTTTGGCTTTAGAGCATTTGATTATTTCTACATAATCTGAAGTATGAAGTTTATTCATGAACATTTTCCACGCAATTGACAAGAGCTTAATTTGTGGAAAAGGCTTCACAATTACTAGTTCAAATTGACCATCATCTATTTGCCCTTCCGGGTTTATCACGGCACCAGTGCCATATTTCGAAGCATTTGCAAAAGTTAGGGATACTGCTTTTCGTTTAAATTCTTTTCCGTCGCATTGTATTTGAAACGTGTAAACTTTTAAAAGAAACATTTCTGCCAGCAAGTGTTTGGCATAGGTGCGAATACCCCGTTTTGGGTCGGCTTCAAACCGTTTTACAATACGAGCATTTAAGCCCACATCAGCCAAGTGAATACAGGTTCTGCCATTAATAGTGAGTAGGTCGATTGACTTTTCTACGCCTTTTTCAAGTAATGAAATTGCTAGTTCAATATTATTGCCGACTCCAAGTTCTTTAGCCATGCCATTTGCCGAGCCGAAAGGAATAATTAGCAAAGAGATACCGGTGTTTTGTAGAATTCCAGCAATGAAGTTGATGGTACCATCGCCACCAGCGGCAGCAATAATTTCGGGTTTGTATTGGTCTATTTCTCGTTTAATAATCACTTCATCATCACCATTCATGGCGTAAATCTTGAAATTAAACTTGCTTTGCTTGGCCTGATCAGCAATAATGTTTGTAAGGTGTTTTTCCTGACGACTACCGGATTTTGGATTTATAATAAACAAAACCCGGCTATATTGTACCTTCTCCAATTTTACGATGATTTAAAGCTGTTCTTTTACTTCAAGCAAAAATTGCTTTAAACGTTCTAATGAATCAATAACCTTCTGATTCTCTTTTACTTCTCCCTTATTGTTCCTGATAAAATCTTTGGCACCTTGCAATGTATAACCTTTGTCTTTTACCAGGTTGAAAATAATTTTAAGGTTCTCAACGTCTTCCGGGCTAAACAGTCTATTTCCTTTTTTGTTTTTTTTAGGTTGAAGAATGTCAAATTCCCGTTCGTAAAACCTGAGTTGAGAAGCATTTACATCAAACATACGAGTAACTTCTCCCATGGTGTAGTAAAGCTTATTTATATCACGTTCTTTATAAGGCATAAAGATTTATTTATAGACTAGTAATCAATTTCAATAGGTAATTAAGAATCGCAAAAGTACTAACTATCTATAAGAGTTATTGTAATCTATCATCTCAAACAAAAAATTATATTTGCAAAAATGATTCAGTAAAATGACAACGAAGGAAATCAGACAAGCTTTTTTAGATTTTTTTGCAGAAAAAGGCCATCAAATAGTATCATCAGCACCTATTGTAGTAAAAAATGATCCTACATTGATGTTTACCAATGCTGGGATGAACCAGTTTAAAGAACTTTTTTTAGGTGAAGCAGCCATAAAATACCCTCGGGTAGCCGATACCCAACGTTGTTTACGGGTTTCTGGTAAGCACAATGATTTGGAAGAGGTTGGTATTGATACCTATCATCATACCATGTTTGAGATGCTGGGTAACTGGAGTTTCGGCGATTATTTTAAGAAAGAAGCCATTGAATGGAGCTGGGAATTACTAACCGACCGCTATAAAATTCAAAAAGACCGCTTATATGTAACTGTTTTCGAAGGTGATGAAAAAGACGGTTTGCCAAAAGATCAGGAAGCATTCGATTTTTGGAAACAATTTGTTGCAGAAGACCACATCCTTTTAGGAAATAAAAAAGATAATTTTTGGGAAATGGGTGAAACAGGACCATGTGGGCCGTGTTCTGAAATTCATTTTGACAACCGAACCGATGAAGAGCGTGCAAAAGTTGATGGCGCCACCTTAGTTAACCAGGATGACCCGCAGGTTATCGAGATATGGAATAACGTTTTTATGCAGTTCAATCGCTTAAAAGATGGTTCATTGCAAACTCTTCCGGCACAACATGTAGATACCGGGATGGGTTTAGAGCGCTTGGTGCGTGTTTTACAGCAGAAAACATCCAATTATGATACAGACGTTTTCCAACCGTTAATTCAATTCATATCAAAGGAAAGCGGAATTCCTTATATGGGCGACTCCCTCCCTTCCGGGGAGGGTTGGGGTAAGGCCGTAGCCATGCGGGTGCTTTCAGATCATATTCGAGCTATTTCTTTTTGTATAGCTGATGGCCAATTGCCATCTAATAATAAAGCAGGTTACGTTATTCGCCGTATTTTGCGTAGAGCAGTACGATATTCATATACATTCTTAAATTTTAAGGAACCGTTTTTGAATAAACTAGTGCCCATTTTGGCAGATCAGTTTGATGGCATTTTTCCAGAGTTAAAAGCGCAACAAGATTTTGTTCAGAAGGTGATTTTGGAAGAGGAGGTTTCGTTTTTAAGAACCTTATCTACAGGGATTTTACGTTTTGAAAAGTACACAACAGATAATCAACAGAAGGAAATTTCTGGAGCATTTGCTTTTGAACTGTCTGATACTTATGGTTTTCCAATCGACCTGACCGAGCTAATGGCTCGTGAAAAAGGTTTGACAGTGAATTTATCTGATTTTGAAGCCGAATTGCAAATTCAAAAATCACGCTCACGTGCTGCTACCGCAATAGATACCGGTGATTGGGTTATCGTGAATGATGGTGATGAAGTGGAATTTGTAGGATACGATGAGTTGGAAACTGAGTGTAAAATATTAAAATATCGTAAAGTATCTGCCAAGGGAAAAGAACAATATCAGTTAGTTTTAGACCGTACGCCTTTTTATGCTGAAAGCGGTGGTCAGATTGGTGATACCGGAAAGCTGGAAGATAACACCCGATTATTTGAGTTTGAAATTACCGATACAAAAAAGGAAAACGGTTTAATAATTCACTTTGTGGATGAATTACCCGACGAATTAGCAGGTAGTTTCTGGGCAATGGTTGATGAAACTAAACGCAATTCAACTAATAACAATCACTCCGCTACCCATTTAATGCATGCGGCTTTGAAACAGGTTTTGGGTATACATGTGAATCAAAAAGGATCATTGGTAAACGGAGATTATTTGCGTTTTGACTTCTCACATTTTAGTAAAGTTACTGACGATCAAATAGCTGAGGTCGAGTTGATTGTAAATAAAAAGATTCGTGAAAATATCGCACTAAAAGAGCAACGAAATGTGCCATATCAACAGGCTTTAGAATCTGGTGTAACGGCGTTATTCGGAGAAAAATATGGCGATTTTGTTCGCATAATCACCTTTGATGATAACTACTCAAAAGAACTTTGCGGGGGTACACATGTAAAAGCAACCGGGCAAATTGGTTATTTTAAAATAATTTCAGAAAGTGCAGTAGCAGCAGGCGTTCGCCGGATTGAAGCAATTACTGGTGAAAAAGCAGAACAATACATTCGTCAACAAAATTCGTTGTTAAGTAATTTAAAGGAGCTCCTAAAAAATCCATCGGATATTTTAAAATCCGTAGAAGGTTTATTAGAAGAGAACAATAAACTAAAAAAGGAAGTTGAAAAAGGGATTCTTGAAAAAGCTGCAAGCCTAAAAACTGATTTTGCAGCCAAAGCGGTAAACATAAACGGGATCAATTTCATAGCAGAACAAGTAAGCTTACCAAATACAGATGCTATTAAAACTTTAGCCTATGCAATTAAAGATTTGGTTGAGAACCTATACTTAGTGCTAGTTGCAAATATTGATGAAAAACCGAGTGTTACAGTTTTGTTATCTGATAACTTAATTAAAGACAAAGGTTTACATGCCGGAAATATCATTAGAGAACTTGCTAAAGAGATTCAAGGTGGTGGAGGAGGTCAGCCGTCTTTTGCTACTGCAGGTGGAAAAAATGTATCTGGATTAGAAAATGTACTGGTAAAAGCCAAAAGCTTTATCATTTAATTCAACATCAGAATAGCATATCTTTGACTGGGATATGCTATTCTGATATTTCTAAATCCAATCATGAAATTTAGGTGCCATTAAGTACAATACACTTCTGTTTTTAGGCATATACGCTTTCTTCTGCTTCAACCCTTGCTTTAAAAGTTGTTGTAATCCAATCCCAACCGCTATTACTTATATAGCTTAGTTTCATAGAGATTTCTTGGTACTCCTGATCTGTTACTAAGCCTTTATAATCGGTAAGTTTAAGCAAAGTGTCATTTGCTGTAAGATCAAAAATTTTATAGGCCAGTTCGATAGACAAATCAAAGTAATCTTGTAGTTCAGATGGCTTTGAATAAAGCAAAATTTTGGCTGCACAGTACTCAAAACATCCTTTTGGAGGTTCAAAAGGTTTTTTCCAGCATTTGCAATTTGCATATGTAGTTTCCATACAGCATCATTTTTTTAATAAAATATACCAAAAAAGAAATAGGGTTAACCATACTGAAAAGGTCAAAATCCCATATTTAAAAAATTTGATTTGAGATCCGAATTTAATATCTACTTCTTGTCCGATTTGAGTTATTCCATCTCTATCAATCTCTGAAGTAGTAATTCCAGCTATGTATATTCTTGTGAGAACTTCCCCATAATAAATAGAGGTAGCCAAAAATCCCCATCCAATAGCGAACAAAAAATAACTGTATAAAATATAGCCCTTGGGGTGTATGTAAGACGTGCTGATTATTAATAATATGGTGCCTCCAATTATAGCTAATGACCAAGATATTAATCTATTTGACTCCTCGTTTACAAGCTTATTTGCAGCATTTATTTTATTGAAATAATTGAAGAGCTTTTGTCTTAATTCATTTTCGGAAACCGATTTTTTCTTATCATTTCTTAATTTAATGAGATAACCTTCGATAGCTGTTAAAGCAAGTGATCCCACAACAATGTTTAATACATATTTGCTTACGTTCATAGCTTAGACAGCCCACTTATTATAATTTTACTAGCAACCATTAACTTCTAACTGGTGTGAGATTTCGTAATAAATAACACTGAATAATTTGTATTTGTTTGCAAATGAGGGCACTTACTTTCTTTCCTAAGTATATCTCATATTTTAAATAAGTACGTTACTAACTAAAAATTGTATAGCCTATGCCCTAAAACTTCCAGATTACGTGTGGAGTAAACCTTTAGCGGCTAGAGATTTTTTATAAACTTCTCTGGTGAAAGTATTCAAGTATTTTACAAAAATTCGATTTGAATCAATCAAAAGTACCGGCACCTAACCATAATGTAAATAAGGCTGTTAGCTGTAGGATTGGAGCTTATTTAGTACTGATTTAGTATAAGAGTATAAGAATTTAAACGGTAGAATTACGGATCTGCAATTCTGACTTGAGAATAATTTTTTCCAGCGGAGTTTCAAACTTTCCGTATTTGATTGCTCTGGTTAAAATGGAGGTTGCTTGTCTGCCTATTTCAAAAGCTGGCTGATTTATGCTGGTTAAGGAAGGAGCAAGAAAGGAAGCAATTCTAAGATTCGAGAAACTTAAAACTTTTATATCGTTTGGTATTTTAAGCTTTAAATCATTAACTACCTCGTAAACGGTCATGGCTAAACTTTCAACAGAGGCAAATATGGCATCTGGCTTTTCTTCAATAATAAGTTTTTTTATGTTTTCGTAATTTTCTTCGAGGCTATTGGTTAGTGACACAATTAATTTTTCATCCAAGTCTAAATCGTGTTTTTTAAGTGCAGATGAATAACCTTTAAACCTTTTTTCTGCAATCGATAGATATCTGGAAAGAGACAGAAAAGCGATCTTTTTACTTCCGGCAGTTATTAAGTGCTCAGTAGCTTTTTGGCTTACTTCAAAATCATCGGTTGTAACATGCGGGCTATTTATTTTATCACTTACTCGGTCAAATAATACCAGTGGAATACCTTTTTCAATCAACTTGTCCAAGTGTTCCAGGTTGTTAGTTTCACTTGATAAAGACATAAGAATACCATCAACCCGGCCATTCATCAGGTGATTAGCGATGTCTACTTCTTTCAGGTAATTTTCGTGAGTTAAGTATATTAAAACGTGAAAGCCATTTTTTTGAGCTACTTCTTCAATGCCGTCAATTGCTAAGGAGAAGAAGTTATTGGCTACTTCTGGTAGGATAACCGCTATCGTTTTACTTCCTTTTTTGCGTAAGCTCCCGGCGTATGGATTAGGCTGATAATTTAATTCTTTAGCTAACGCGATAACCTTGTCTTTGGTTGTCTGGTTAATTTGATAGTCATCATTTAAGGATCTGGATATCGTCGAAATCGATAAATTAAGAAGTTCTGCGAGTTTTTTAAGGGTTATATCTGCCATACACGTTCCAAATTTTAAAGATATAAAAATTAATTTTTGCGCCTTTATGTTTAAATCGTTTGCGTAACTAAAAAAAATTCAACCATAAGATCAGTCTTAATTAATCTTCACTTTTGAATTATAATAAAATAATTGCACCAAATTATGATTTCAGATCTAATGAACGCTAAAAAATAGTGTTCCTGTTTGTTTTGTTATTCCGTTATTTTCCAATCTCAAGAATTCTCTGCCGACATTCTAATCTAACAGCGATTTCTTACCATGATCAATCGGTTTGACTCGGATGACGAAATGTGAAAAGGAAAATCAGGTACAATGCCGGCTTATCTTACAAGCAGTGGCAAATTACATTAAGGTCTGATAAAAGGCTTCAACGGTGAATTAGACGAAAGTGACATATGTTACGCCAAAAAAGTCTATTGATTTCATTTTTGAATTTTAAGAAAATTATCAATTATAAATTAGTAAAAGAAAAATGTAACAGTTTCTATCTTTGAGAAGATAGTTTAGTTTTAAATTATGGATAAAGTTGTAAAAAGTGAAAGTTTCTACATGCAACAATGCATGCGTTGGTTCGGGCCAAAAGATCCCGTTGATTTGTCTTTTATCAGACAAGCAGGTTGTTCAGGAATCGTAACAGCTCTGCATCACATACCGAATGGCGAAATTTGGAGTGTTGAAGAAATTGCAAAACGTCAAAAGGAAATTTCGGATTACGGAATGATCTGGAGTGTAGTTGAAAGTGTTCCAGTACATGAAGCTATTAAAACGCAGAGCGGAGATTACATCCAATACATTGAAAACTACAAACAAACCATTAGAAATTTGGCCAGTTGTGGAGTTAAAATCATAACCTACAATTTTATGCCTGTTTTAGATTGGACACGCACCGATTTGGCGTATGTTACGGCCGACGGTTCCAAAGCCTTAAGGTTTGAAAAGGCAGCATTTATAGCATTCGATGCTTTTGTTTTAAATAGGAAGGGTGCGAGTAGCGAATATTCGCCAACTGAGTTAAAAGTTGCAAAGGAACGTTTAGATAGTATGAGCGTTACAGAAGTAATGTTGTTGCAAAAAAATATCATTGCCGGTTTACCGGGAAGTGAAGAAGGATTTACATTAAATGAATTCCAAGAAGCACTCGATACGTATGAGGGAATTAATGAAGATACGCTTCGTTCAAATCTGATCCATTTTTTGGAAGAAATCATCCCCATTGCTGATGAAACTGGGGTGAAAATGGCTATTCATCCAGATGATCCGCCCTATGGTATTTTAGGTTTGCCTCGTGTGGTTAGCAAGGAAAGCGACCTTCAAGCTATCCTTGAATCCGTTCCATCTCCTAATAATGGTTTATGTTTTTGTACCGGTTCGTTAGGTGTTAGGCCAGATAATGACTTGCCTAATATGGTTTCAAAATTTGCAGATCGTATTCATTTTGTACATTTAAGAAGTACTAAACGCAATGAACAGGGAGATTTCTATGAAGATAATCACTTGGAAGGAGATGTTAATATGTTTGAGGTTGTTAAGCAACTGGTTAAAGCATCGCACAAGCGAGAAGTTAACATCCCTATGCGGCCCGATCACGGTCACCAAATGCTCGACGATCTGGATAAAATTACCAACCCAGGTTATTCCGCAATTGGACGTTTACGTGGCCTAGCCGAACTTCGTGGCCTTGAATTCGGTATTATTAATAGCCTTAAAGGAGATTTGAGAAACTAGATTTGAGATATGAGATAAGAAGTCTGAGATATGAACTCGAAATTTCAGCTCCTAAAAATTGTTTCTTACTCTTGGATACTATAAGTAATTTAGATTTTAAAAGTAGGTTCAGAAAGATGATGTAAGCGGAGTGTATAAGATATGCTAGGTTTTGCGTTAGGGATTGATGTGGAAATCCTTTTTGCACCCTTCGCAAAAAGATTGGAACAAAAAGCCCGCCCGAACGCCCCAAAATCCTTGTTGCAAATACTAAAAACGTAAATTACAACGTCCAGCTACGGATGCTACATACTTGCTACTTAATATTAAGTACTTATACCCAAATAAACCATGAATCGCATATTTATAGTATTACTAATTTTTGCAAACCTTAGCTCTTTTGCTCAGCCAAAAGTAAACGTTGATAAACAACTGAAGCTTTCTGCGCAACAGTATAAGGGAATGTTAAAGGAGTTTCAGGACACAAAATACTTCCCTCAATCGGTAAATAAAGACGGTAGTTATAAAAAAAAGACCAGTGAATGGTGGTGTACGGGCTTTTTCAGTGGCTCATTATGGAATTTATATGATTATACAAAAGATCAGGAATTAAAAAGTGGAGCCATAAAATGGACGGAGGCTTTAGAGAAAGAACAATATAACAAAGGCACTCATGATTTGGGTTTCATGCTTTATTGCTCGTACGGAAACGGATATCGCTTAACTAAAAACGAAGCTTATAAACCAATTCTTTTACAAGGAGCAGAGTCGCTATCCACACGGTTCGATCCAAAAGTTGGTGTAATAAAATCATGGGAAAACTTTAAAGAATTTAAGTATCCCGTTATTATTGATAACATGATGAATCTGGAATTTTTGTTTTGGGCTTCTAAAGTTTCCGGAAACAATAAATATCGTGATTTGAGTATCGTACATGCTGATAATACGTTAAAAAATCATTTCAGACCAGATAATAGCAGTTATCATGTGATTGCTTATGACAGTGTTGGAAATGTTTTGGCCAAGAAAACAGCTCAAGGCGCCGCTGATAATTCTGCATGGGCAAGGGGGCAAGCTTGGGGATTATACGGTTATACAGTGATGTATCGTGAAACTAAACAAAAGAGATATTTAGACCAAGCGGTGAAAATTGCAAATTTTTATATCAATCATCCAAACATGCCAAAAGACAAAGTTCCGTATTGGGATTTTAATGCACCGGACATTCCAAATGAAGAACGTGATGCATCGGCAGCGGCAATAAGTGCCTCGGCATTGCTTGAATTGAGCAAGTATGTTAAAAAAGATTTGGGTAAAAAATATAACTCCTTTGCAGAGGATGTTTTAGTAAGTTTATCTAGTCCGGAGTATTTTGCCGCATCAGGAAATAACAATTTTATCCTAAAGCACTCAACTGGCCACAAGCCAGCCAAAAGTGAAATCGATACACCTATTATATATGCAGACTATTATTATATCGAAGCGTTATTGAGATATCAGGCATTAAATAAAACTAAAGCAAAATGATGAAAAACAGATTAAGCCTTTCCTTATGTTTTATTTTTCTTTCGGCCGTTTCGGTATTAGGGCAATCGCATGTTTTACAAATATGTAATCCTAGCGGTATGAAAAGAAGTGAGCTTGTTTCCATTTCTTGGAGGAATATCCAATTGAAATTTCCATCCATTGAAAAGGATAATTTTAAAGTAATAGATCTAGCTTCTCAAAAAGAGTTGCCTTTTCAATTAGAATATAAAGGAGAGAAAACCGTGCAAAACTTGTTAATCCAAGTCGATTTATTTGCCAAACAAACGCTTAAAATCACTTTGAAAAAGGGCAAGCCAACGCCATTAATTGCAAAAACTTTTGGGCGATATGTGCCTGAGCGCAAGGAGGATTTCGCTTGGGAAAATGATAAAATTGCTTTCAGGATGTATGGGCAGGCATTAGAAGGCAGCAACGAGAATGCGTATGGTATGGATGTTTGGGCAAAACGTACAGACAAACTAGTTATTAATGAGCGATATAAAAGAGGAGAGTATCATATAGACCATGGTGATGGCTTAGATTATTACCATGTCGGATTAACATTAGGCGCTGGTAATATGGCTCCAATTTCAAATGATACCATTCGTTATCCTCAAAATTACCATTCCTGGAAAGTATTGGATAATGGACCATTGCGAACTACTTTTCAACTCGGCTATGATGAATGGAATGTAGACGGAACGATGGTAGCCTCAATGAAAACCATCTCGTTAGATGCAGGATCACAAATGAACCGAATAGAGGTTAACTATATTTATAAGACTGACAAACCGCTTTCTGTGGTTGCAGGAATTGTAAAAAGACCAGAGCCCGGAGCTTCACTTTTGGATGATAAAACCGGAATTATGGCCTATTGGGAACCTCAGCACGGTGATGATGGAATAACCGGGGTAGGAGTAATCATGCAAAAAGATGCTCGAATGATTAGTACAGCAAGTCAGTTTTTAACACAAACCAGTGTTATAAGTAATAAACCAATTGTATATTTTGCAGGTGCCACTTGGAATAAGGCGGGATTTATAATCAATTCGGATTCCTGGTTTGATTATCTTCAAAACTACAAAAAGTGCCTTCAGGAACCTCTAACGGTGTCTTTTAAATAACATTGAGTATTTCAAACCTTCGTTCCGAAGGTTTGAAATACTCAATACTCAATACTCCATACTCAATACTCAATACTCAATACTCAATACTCAATACTCAATCACACCCCTCCAAAAACAGAGAATCCTCCATCTACGCAGATCATCGTTCCGGTAACAAATTGCGAGGCATCGCTTAAAAGCCAAACTAATGCACCTTTTAATTCATCTGGATCACCAAAGCGTTTAAAAGGGGTTTGTTTAATGACTGATCCACCACGATCTGTGTAACCACCATCAGGTGTAGTTAGTAAATTTCGGTTTTGTTCGGTCAGGAAAAAACCCGGTGCGATGGCGTTCATGCGGATGGCGGAACCATAGCGGTTGGCTAGTTCTACAGCAAACCACTGGTTATAATAGTCTACCCCGGCTTTTCCCATATTGTAGCCTAACACACGGGTAATTGCACGTTTAGAATTCATGGAAGATATATTAACAATGCTCCCTTTTCCTGTAGCAGCAATACTCTCTCCGAAAATTTGAGTGGGTAATATGGTTCCCCATAAATTAAGATCCATAACCTGTTTCATGCCTGCCAAGTTCATTTCGAAGATGTTTTCTTCAGGTTTTAGAACACCTTCGGGCATATTGCCGCCTGCACCGTTTACAAGTCCATCAATTCTTCCAAATTTTTGGAGTATTTGCTCCTTGCAATCTTTCAGTTGTTCTTCGTTTAAAACGTCAGCTACTAAAGCAATTGCTTGGCCGCCCGAATTATTAATTGCATCTGCCCGTTGATTGGCAATCTCTGCATTTCTACCTAAAATCCCTACGATCCCGTCGGCTTCAACAATTGCGTTAATGAATGAATTACCTAAGATTCCGGTTCCACCAGTTACGATAATTACTTTATCTTTTAATGAAAAATTGTTGATCATATTATCTAATGTCTTTAATCTGAACAGCGTCCATATCCGTAAATTCCATATTTTCTCCAGCCATTCCCCAAATAAAACTGTAGTTCTTTGTTCCGCTGCCAGAATGAATACTCCAAGGTGGTGAGATGACCGTTTCATAGTTGCCAACTAAAATATGGCGAGTTTCCTGAGGAGTACCCATGTAATGAAAAATGCGTTGTTCGGGTTCTACATCAAAATAGAAGTAGGCTTCCATTCGGCGATCATGAGTATGCGGGGGCATGGTATTCCAAACGCTTCCATTACTTAAGATGGTGAGACCCATAACTAATTGGCAACTTTGAATGCCATCCTTATGAATGTATTTTAAAATTTTCCGCTCGTTTGCTGTTTCTATAGAACCCATTTCGGCTATTAAAGCGTCGTGTTGGGTGTAGTATTGAGTTGGATAATTTTTATGAGCGGGGTTTGATAAGATAAAATAAACCGCTGGTTCATCAATTGAATTGCTACTAAATTGAACGTTTTGAACGCCCAAGCCAAGGTACAGGCAATCTAGTTTATTTAGGTTGTATTGTTTGCCATCTGCAGTAATGGTTCCGGAGCCGGCTACATTGATAATACCAATTTCTCTTCTTTGTAAAAAAAACTCTGCTCTTAGTTCCGGATCGTTTTCTAAGGTTAAAGGGCCGTCAATTGGGTTGATTACGCCGGCAATCATTCTGTCGTAATGCGTATAAACTAAATTGGCTTCCCCTTTTTTAGCAAGTTTTTCAAGTAAAAACCGTTCTCTGATTTGCGTAGTCCGGTAATTGCAAAAATCTTCCGGGTGTACCGCGTATAGTGTTTTCATTTTTAATTTTTATGGAGGTATAAGTGTCGAAATATACTAAAAAGACAAAACAAGATTTTAATTGGGTATTTTATTTCGATCGCAGTAGACATTCGAAAGGTTGTTGATTTATGAGTTAAGTTTGATTGATTTGCAAGTCTACAAATGAATTCCTCGATATTGGTCTTCTGTTGTTATATTTATTATGCAAACGTTATCAAGTTTCATTTTTATTAAAGAAATTTGATGCTCTACCGAAGAATGATAAACAAAATCTAGTAATTTGAGGTTAAGCAAATACTTAACTATTTATCCATGGATGCATTCGAAATTAGTGTGACTTTAGCAACTGGGCTTGTTGATTTGACTATAAAGTCTCTGATGAAAGAAAGCGATCCATCTTCTCATTACTATACCGTAGTTATGGATAAGATAGATTTTACTATTATCCGTAAAAACAAAAACGGGGAATGGGAAAATGTGCAAGGACATGTTTTAAATGAACATGAATTGAAGGCGGTGAGTGATAAAATAGAAGTTTACCATTTGTAATAATAGAGTACTAAGTACTATATGTAAGTTATGATAATCAATTCAACATGCTAAAGTACGTTTGCTATTGCGTTAGGGGGTGAAGTGTAAATCCTTTTTGCTGTGCGGAAGGAATGGAGAGGAGGCAAAAAGATTGTAACGAAACACCCGCCCGAACGCCCAAATAAGAATTATCAAAAATCATCTTTTCGTACAGGGTTAATTTTTTTACTCTTCCAAGGCTTTAAATTGGCTTCTCTAAGTAAAGTATTTAACTTAATAAGATTAAAAGTTCATATAGTCACCAGAGCAGAAATATAGATGATATTGTACAAAAGCAGCAATCTTTAGTACTCATTTATCAGGTAGTTGTATATCTAATCATGATGCTTAAAATAATCCTTATTATTATAAATTATTAACTGGGGTAATTCCCCCATAATTTTTTTAATAATGATCAAGAATTATTTCTTATTTGTTTGCATCCTTTTCTGTATGGCATGTAACAGCAAAAAAGATGTTAAAAACGATCCATCAGGCTTTGTGAAAGTGAACAATATGGCCTTTGAGGTAGATGGAAAGCCGTATTACTACTTAGGTACCAACTTTTGGTATGGAATGAACCTTGGGTCAAAAGGTGCCGGAGGAAACAGAAAACGATTAATGAGGGAGTTGGATAGACTGGCAGATATGGGTATAAGAAACCTACGAGTTGTTGCAGGTAGCGAAGGTCCTGATGATGAGCCTTATAGAATGCTTCCCTCTGCCCAATCTGCTCCTGGTAAATACAACGCCGATGTGATGGAAGGTCTAGATTTCCTTTTAGCCGAGATGCAAAAAAGGGATATGAAAGCCATTATGTGTTTGAATAACTTTTGGCCATGGTCTGGCGGCATGGGGCAATATCTTGTTTGGGCTAGTGCAGCAGATTCAATTCCATATCCGCCTCCACATCCAAACGGCGATTGGTACAAATACGCACAATTTGCTGCCAAATTTTATTCTAATCAAAAGGCGATGGATTTATTCAATAAACACATAGAGGTTGTTGTAAATCGTAAAAACTCTATTTCGAATATTGATTATAAAAATGACCCAACTATTATGGCTTGGGAACTTGCTAATGAGCCTCGTGGTGTGGATAACATACCAGTTTTTTCAAAATGGGTTGATGCTACTGCTGCGTTTATTAAACAATTAGATCACAATCATTTGGTTACAACTGGTAGTGAAGGGAATACCTCAAGTTCAGCAGCTTCAGGAACTGATTTGGAGAAAGATCATTCAAGTAAGAATATCGATTATACAACCATACACATCTGGGTGCAGAATTGGAATATTTATAATCCGGCTAAAGCCGATTCTACGTTCCAATCATCTGTTGATTATGCTGTAAATTACATGGATGAGCATATTAAGGTTGCAAAGAAATTGAATAAACCGATTGTTTTAGAGGAGTTCGGTATTTCAAGAGATTTAGATAGCCATGATCCGAAGTCAACCACAGAAATACGGAATAAATATTACGACAAAATTTTTGAAGCGGTTTATAACAGATCGGCCAAAAAAGAAAATGAAATGGCTGGAGTTAATTTCTGGGCATGGGCCGGAGAAGGTAGACCGAAAGTATTTAAGGGAATGTGGAAAGTAAACGATGATTTTATTGGTGACCCTCCTCACGAGCCACAAGGTTGGTATTCTGTTTATGATACGGATACGAGCACTATTTCGATAATTAAGAAGTATACTAATAAGATGGATAAAATAGGCAAGTAGAGTACTTAACTAAAGAACATTAAAAGGCCGGAATTGTAATGCATTTCCGGCCTTTTTTATAGATTAAATTATGGGAAAATTTAATTTATAGCTATTGAAAAGATGTGTTTAATTAACTGAATTTTAACATCAATGCTGTGGTGGTGCTGTACATAGAAACGCAAAAGGGTGTTAAATAAGTAAGTAAAAGCTTAAACATATTTATTTTTTCCCATTCAAGTTGGAAGATGTAGTCCCCCTGATTAATAATATTTAAAAAAGTTCCAACCACCAAGCTAATTAAAAGTGCTTTACTGATAGTTGATTTTCTAAAGGCAAATTGAGTAAATTTTTGCATTTGATGGATTTGGTAGCTTTAAATTGCTGATATTTTAATAATTACCCCATTAATGACTCGAATGCTTGTTAAAGAGCTACTGTGTTTGCAATTTAGTGAATATAACTTTAAAAGTGGCTATAAAGATTACTAATTAATGTGGAATTGTAAGGTATTTAGTAATTGTGTGATAATTTATGCTAAATACCTTATGCTTTTTAAACTATATAGCGATTTTCTTGTGAAAATGTTGTTAAAAGATAAGTTGACTAGATTTTATATTTACAAAAGGGGTAATATGCATTAGCATTCGATATAAAAGCTTTTTAGAGTCTTTTTCTATTTTTGCAGCGTTGAACAACTTAACATCAAAATGAGAGAAAAACTTCGACGGCATGTTCGTAGAGCCCGCTTTGTAATTTATAAAGAAACGTTGATTGATTTCAAGGAACATTTTTGGACATTTATTGGGTCTTTCTCTGGCATTGCCTTAATCGGACTTTTGAATAGCCATTACATAAGCTCATCTGATAATCTATTTTTAATTGGCTCTTTTGGGGCTTCCTCTGTTCTGCTGTTTGGGATTATAAACAGTCCTCTTTCGCAGCCACGCAACCTTATAGGAGGACATTTAATTTGTGCATTAATAGGGGTGACAATTCATAAGTTGATTCCAGAAGAGGTATGGCTGTCATCAGCATTATCGGTATCTGTTTCGATTGTGATGATGCAAATCACTAAAACATTGCATCCACCAGCCGGGGCGACTGCATTAATAGCAAATATCGGATCAGAGAAAGTGAAAAACCTGGGTTACTTATATGTGATTAGTCCGGTTTTTTCAGGAGTAGTTATTTTACTACTTGTGGCTATTCTTTTTAATAACAGAACGGCACATAGAAGTTATCCAAAAAATAAAAAATGGTACCAAGTCTGGAAGAGATACCAGCACTATAACAGGGCGTAGATAAATTGACCTTGCATAATTAATATAAAATAGAAAAGCCACAAAAGATTTGTGGCTTTTCTATTTATTGAATGGAAACTTAAGATTGATACGGATCGTACACATTTTCTTTTTGAGAAGTAAATTGATCCTTTACTTGGTTGCCATATTGTTTGGCCTTGTTTACCCATTCTGGAGCCTGATCTTTAATGTCATCCACTAATGATCTTCCGTCAACTCTTTTTTTAGTTGCATAATTATATCCTGCGTAAGCTGCTGCCCCAAGAACTACATATTTTAATAAGCCCATAATGTTTAGGTTTTAGATTTTATATACTTGTTATATGCAAGTAAAATGCCAAAAAGTAATTTGTAGGTAAGACGAGGGCACTTAAAAATTGTTACAAAGAAATTTATGAATGTACTAGGATAGTTTAGAGGGAACCAGTAAGTTTGTATTAACCAAATGGTTAAACTAAATGGATAAAACAGGTTCAGACCAAACAACCGAGGATAAGATATTAGAAGCTGCGAAAAATGTTTTTGTTGCCAAAGGAATGTCTGGAGCACGAATGCAGGACATAGCAAACGAAGCAGGAATTAATAAAGCATTGTTACATTATTATTTCAGGAGCAAAGAAAAACTGTTCGAAGTTATTTTTAAAGCAGCAGTTTCCCGATTAGTGCCTCGTATAACTGCTATTCTGGAATCTGATCTTCCCTTATTTACTAAAATTGAAAGATTTTGTGAAAACTATATTGATACGGTCATGCAAAGTCCCTTTATTCCTTTGTTTGTAATTAACGAAATGAACAAACAGCCAGAGGAATTTATACTGAAGATTTGGGGCGATCAAAAGCCCGGTTTGCAAATCTTTTTTAAACAGGTAGAAGAGGCTGTTGCAACAAGGTTGATTCGACCAATTCATCCGCACCAGTTATTAACTCATATTGTTTCCTTAAATATCTTTCCATTTGTGGCAAAGCCGATCATTTTTTTCGTGACCGGTATGAATACTCAAGAATATAAAGAATTTATGATAGCTCGTAAAAAGGAAATCCCGGAATTCATCATTAACTCGATCAAAATTTAAAATTTTTTTGCCATGAAATTAACTAGTTGGTTAAACAAATCGGTTACTGTTATATATTTGGTGTTAAGTAGTTTATTTCGGTCAGAAGGTCAAGAGCTGCAAAAAATAAGCCTTGATAGCATACAAGCCGCCGCTCATTCAAACTACCCATTGTTGAAACAAAAAGATTTAATCCGGAAAACGGAACAAACCAGCCTCCAAAACCTTAATAAAGGGTATTTGCCACAAGTTTCAGTAAACAGTCAGGCAACCTATCAATCAGATGTGACTCAAATTGATGTTCCCTTGCCGGGGATTTTGATCAGTGCGCCAGATAAAGATCAGTACAAAGCTACTGCTGATTTTAACCAGGTATTATTTGATGGTGGATTGATTAATCAGCAAAAAATCATTCAACGATTAAATGCCGAGACCGAAAATCAAAAAGTAGAGGTAGAGCTGTATAAGTTAAAAGAACGTGTTAATTTATTATACCTGAACATTCTCTTTTTGGATCAACAGCAAAAACAAATTGAGCTGATAAAAAACGATCTTAAAATAGGTGCTGCTAAATTGAAAGCCCAAGTAGAAAACGGCGTTGCGTTTCGTTCTAATTTGGACATTATAAATGCTGAACTGCTAAAAACCGAACAACGGAATATTGAACTGGTATCCTCTCGTGAAGGTTTAGTGAATGCATTAAAGGTTATTTCCGGAAGAAATTTATCGCAAAATGTGGAGTTAGAACAACCGACAAACCCGATAATGGCTGTCGAGATTAACCGGCCTGAACTCCGTCTTTTTGACAAACAAAGTGAGCTGATAAAACAACAAAGTAAATTAACAGCTGCTAAAATTTTGCCTAAAGCAAGCTTATTTGGCCAAGGCGGTTATGGGCGACCAGGCTTAAATATGCTCAAAAATGAATTTGACTGGTTTTATATAGCGGGTGCCCGATTAACATGGAATTTAAGCAGTCTGTATACTTCAAAAGGGGAAAACAAATTGATAGATATCAGTCAGCAAAATGTGCTTGTTCAAAAGGATGCTTTTATACTTAATACTCAAATCCAACTACAGCAGCAGAACTCAGAAATTACTAAACTACAGAAGCTGGTTGATACAGATACAGAAATTATCGCCTTGCGTGAAAAAGTAAAAAATGCGGCTAAGGCACAATTAGAAAATGGCGTAATTACTGCCAGCGATTACTTACGAGAAGTTAATGCCGATGACCAAGCAAGGCAAGCACAAATAACACATCGACTGCAATTATTACAGGCACAAATTAACTTCCAAAATATCAGTGGTAAATAGTTGCTAATTTCTTTAAATGCTAGATCTCATATCTATTGTCTCATATCTCATATCTTATTTTCAATGAAAAACAACATACTTAAATTCTTAACTATCGCCTTTATAATCACATCCTGTAATCGCAATGCCCATGATTTTGATGCATCCGGCACATTCGAAGCAGAAGAAGTCATTGTATCTTCAGAAGCAACGGGTAGGCTTATTTCTTTTGATATCGAAGAAGGTCAAAGTATTGCAGCAGGAAAAAAAATAGGCTTGATTGACGCTGAAAATCTTACGCTACAAAAAGAACAGATTGAAGCAAGTATTAAAGCGCTGAGTGAAAAAACAGCAGATGTAAATCCGCAAATACAGTTGTTACAAAATCAACAAGCTGTACAACAATCACAGTTGAAAACGCTGTATGTAGAAAAAGTACGTGTTCTAAATCTGCTAAAAATGGATGCCGCTACCCGGAAACAATTGGATGATATTAATGCTCAAATTGATGTGATACAAAAACAAATGGCAGTTACAAAGCAACAAATAAACGTGCAAAGAAGCGCCACGTCTACCCAAAATCGTGGAATTTTAAGTGAAGGAAAACCATTACAAAAGCGTGTAGAACAGTTAAATGATCAGTTAAAACGGGCAACAATTGTAAATCCGGTAAACGGAACAGTTTTAACAAAGTATGCTGAACAAGGAGAAATAACTTCGGCAGGAAAAGCACTTTATAAAATAGCAGATTTATCAACACTCACCTTAAGGGCTTATATTACAGGAGCACAATTATCACAAGTAAAAATCAATCAACAGGTCACCGTTCGGGTTGATAAAGGCGCTGACGATTACAAAACGCTAAAAGGAACAATCACATGGATTTCAGATAAAGCGGAGTTTACTCCTAAAACTATCCAAACGAAGGATGAACGATCAAACTTAGTTTATGCCACGAAAATTCGTGTTAAAAACGACGGTTATTTAAAGCTGGGAATGTATGGTGAAGTGATCTGGAGCAGTCAGCTTTGAGCAGTTATAGCTATCAGCAGTCAGCTTCGAGCAATCAGCCTTTTAGCAACCGATACTCTCACATCTCACATCTCATATCTTAAATAATCTATCTCAATGTCTCAAACCTCAACTTCCGATAGGGCCATAATTGCAGATAATATCCACAAGGCTTATTCCGCCGGAAAGGATAAAGTAAGTGCGCTTCAAGATGTTTCCTTTGATGTGAACAGAGGGGAATTATTTGGCTTAATCGGGCCTGATGGAGCTGGTAAAACCAGTTTAATCAGAATACTTACAACCTTACTATTAAGCGATCAAGGAAGTGCAAAGGTCGATGGTTTTGACGTGGTGACGGATTATAAAGAGATCAGGAAACGGGTAGGATATATGCCTGGTAAGTTTTCCTTATATCAGGATTTAACCGTTGAAGAAAACCTGGAGTTTTTTGCATCTATTTTCAACACAACCATTGAGAAAAACTACGATTTAATTAAAGAGATTTATGTACAAATAGAGCCTTTCAAAAAGCGTCGGGCAGGGAAATTATCGGGTGGCATGAAGCAAAAATTAGCTCTGTGTTGTGCATTAATTCACAAACCTTCTGTTTTATTTCTTGATGAACCAACTACCGGTGTAGATGCTGTATCCCGTAAGGAGTTTTGGGATATGCTTAAAAAGTTAAAGGAACAGGAAATTACCATATTAGTATCCACTCCTTATATGGATGAAGCAGGTTTATGTGATCGCGTTGCACTCATGCAGAATGGAAAAATTTTGTCAATTAATACACCCGAAGGCATCATTGATTCATTCAGCAAAACCTTAATTGCCGTTCGTTCAAAAAAAATGTTTCCACTGTTGGGAGCATTAAAGCAGCTGCCAGAAATTGAAGATGCTTATCCGTTTGGCGAATACCATCATGTAGTTTTGAAAGATGGGCATAATGTGGAAGAGTTACAAAATCAGGTACTAAAATTACCTTTCGGAAAAATTGAACTAATACCTGTTCGAGCTAATATAGAAGATTGTTTTATGGATTTAATGAAATATTGATGGCCTATTCAGACAAAGCTATTTCGGTTGAAAAGCTCACCAAACGGTTTGGTCAATTCACCGCAGTTGATGAAATTTCTTTTGAAGTTACTCGGGGTGAGATTTTCGGATTCTTGGGTGCAAATGGCGCAGGTAAAACAACGGCTATGCGAATGCTTTGTGGACTTTCTATGCCAACTTCCGGAAAAGCTACCGTTGCCGGGTTCGATGTATTTAAACAGAATGAACAAATCAAAAGAAACATCGGTTACATGAGTCAAAAGTTTTCGTTGTATGAAGATTTAACCATTAAAGAAAACATACGCTTTTACGGTGGCATTTACGGCAAGTCAAACAAATTCATCAAAGAGAAAACAGAGGAGCTCTTGAAGCAGTTGCACATGCAAGATGAAGCTAATAAATTGGTTGGCTCGTTACCCTTAGGGTGGAAGCAGAAGCTTGCATTCTCGGTTTCTATATTCCACGAACCCGAAATTGTTTTTTTAGATGAACCTACAGGAGGTGTAGACCCGGTAACTCGTCGGGAATTCTGGAACATGATTTATCTGGCAGCCGAACGTGGAATTACTGTTTTTGTAACCACTCACTATATGGATGAAGCCGAATATTGCAACCGGGTCTCCATCATGGTTGATGGCCGGATTGATGCGCTGGACACACCAAAAGCTCTAAAAGAAAAATTTAATGCTCAATCAATGGACGAAGTATTTTTAAAATTAGCTAGAAATGCGGTTAGAGGGGAGTGAGGGAAGGGGAGTTGTAAGTTGTAAGTGATAATAAGTTGTAAGTTGTAAGTGATAAGTTGTAAGTGATAAGTTGTAAGTTGTGGGTTGTAAGTTGTAAGACTTCATAGCGGTTGGATTTATTTAACGCTAAAAAACAAGACAAATACCTTAAAACATGGCGAGCTATATTAGAAGCTTATAGACTTACAACTCAAAAAGACTTACAACTCAAAAGAACCTACAACCCACAACTCAGAACCTACAACTCAAAAAAGACTTACAACTAAAAAGACTTACAACTAAAAAGAACTTAGAACTTACAACTTAAATGAACCAATTCATCTCTTTTGTCAAAAAAGAATTCTATCACATATTTCGTGATCCACGAACCATGCTTATTCTTTTGGGGATGCCCATTGTTCAGATCATCATATTTGGATTTGCATTAACCAACGAGGTTAAAAACTCGAGTATTGCCGTTTTGGATTTTGCAAATGATCAGGGCTCTGCTTCCATAATTCAGGAAATAGATGCGAGTAAGTATTTTACAGTCAACAACCGGCTTAGCTCATACAATCAAATAGAAAGCGAATTTAAAAAAGGAAAAACGAAGATGGTGCTTGTATTACCTAAAAACTTCTACCAGGATTTAATGCATGAAAACAAAGCATACATTCAACTAATTGCCGATGCTTCCGATCCCAATGTGGCAAACACACTAACAAATTATGCTACGGTCATCATAATGGATTATCAAAGCCGCATCAATCAACATAAAAAGTTGCCATATATCATCAATACCGAAGTAAAAATGCTTTATAATCCTCAACTAAAAGGGGCTTACAGTTTTGTGCCGGGAGTAATGGCCATGGTATTAATGTTAGTTTGTACCATGATGACAGCCATCACGATAGTTCGGGAAAAAGAAACGGGTACCATGGAAGTGATGTTGGTATCGCCAGTAAAACCGCTAAAAATCATTCTTGCGAAAGCAGTACCTTACCTGTTGCTTTCGCTTGTAAACATTGCAAGCATACTGCTATTAAGCGTTTTTGTACTCGATGTGCCTATAAACGGAAGTTTAACACTTTTGATTGCCGAAAGTATTTTGTTTACCATTACCACTCTTTCCTTGGGTTTACTCATCTCATCGTCTACCAGTTCGCAGCAAACGGCCATGTTTATTTCCCTTACGGGGATGTTTTTGCCAACGGTAATGCTTAGCGGTTTCATGTTCCCAGTCGAGAATATGCCACTACCTTTGCAACTGATTTCAAATTTAGTTCCAGCCAAATGGTATTATGTTATTGTAAAATCGGTAATGATCAAAGGAGTCGGAATCGAATCAATCTGGCAAGAAACGCTAATTCTAGTAGGCATGACCTTACTATTATTAGTGCTAAGCATCAAAAAATTTAAAATCCGCCTATCATGAGAACCTTGCTTTTTTTGTTGCAGAAAGAATTTCGGCAAATTTTTCGTGATCCGGCAATTCTTCGTATCATATTCGTTATGCCCATGATTCAGTTAATCATTCTACCAAAGGCTGCTGATTATGAAATGAAAAACATAAAAGTCACGGTTGTAGATCATGACCATTCTACGTATTCACGCTTACTTATCTCAAAAATTTCTTCCTCTGGATACTTTGTGTTAGAAAATTATAGCCCGACACATTTAACGGCAATGGAAGATATCGAGAAAGATAAAACCGATCTAATCATCGAGATCCCGGCCGCATTCGAAAGAAATTTGATTCGAGAAAACGAAAACAAATTATTCATGGCTGTAAATGCTATTAATGGGGTAAAGGCGAATCTTGGTGGCGCTTATCTTATGAGTATTATCCAAGATTTTAATAAAGATATCCGGCTTAAATGGATACAAATGCCTCGTTTAAATCCTGAACCGATGATTGAGGTAAGATCATCTAACTGGTTCAATCCCTTAATGAATTATAAATTTTTTATGGTTCCTGGAATACTCGTAATCCTTCTTACTATGGTTGGAGCTTTTCTAACATCCTTAAATATTGTAAAAGAAAAAGAAATCGGAACCATTGAGCAAATTAACGTAACACCAATTAAAAAATATCATTTCATTCTCGGTAAATTAATACCTTTTTGGGTTCTTGGAATGCTAGTTTTAACCATCGGGTTTATTGTGTCGTGGATATTTTATGGCATCGTTCCATTAGGGAGTTTTTTGGTAATTTACTTTTTTGCAGCTATATACTTATTAGCGGTTCTTGGTTTAGGCTTATTGGTCTCTACTTTCACTTCCACACAGCAGCAAGCCATGCTTATTTCGTTCTTTATGATGATGATCTTTATATTAATGGGAGGATTGTATACATCCATCGACAGCATGCCGGTTTGGGCGCAATACTTCACTAAAATAAATCCTGTTTCTTACTTTATTGAAGTAATGCGTATGGTGGTTTTAAAAGGAAGTGGCTTAGCGGATATTCAAACCCAAATTTTTGTAACCATTGGCTTTGCAATTTTATTTAACAGTTTGGCGGTCTGGAATTATTCGAAAAGAAGTTAATTTATATTAAACCACATTTTCAGATTACACCTTAATGCTACTAACAAAGAGTAAAATCAGTAGAATCAGTATTTGGGCGTTTTAACACGCTGTCCACTTTATCTTTTTGGCCCCGAGAAGCCAAAAAGGATGTCGTTCCCATCGTTAACGCAATATTCCCGGTACCATCTAAACTCGGATTTCTTAAACAACAATCGTCAAATTCAGATTAATAGGAGAGAAGTTGTCTAGTCGATTTAATCCCATTATTATGTATACAAATCTTACCTTTAAACAAAAAAGGCTCGCTGAATAGCAAGCCTTTTTGTTTATATTATATTCTCTTATTGAATAATATTCTTATTTACCTGCAGCCTTCGCATGATCTGCTAAAAATTGGGCTAAACCGTTGTCAGTTAACGGGTGTTTGCTTAAAGCAACCATCGCAGAAAGTGGACCAGTGATTACATCAGCACCAATCTTTGCACAATTAATAATATGCATCGGATGACGAACTGAAGCAGCTAGTATTTCAGTTTCATAACCGTAGTTGTCAAAAATTAAACGGATGTCTTCTATTAAAGTTAAACCATCTGTTGAAACGTCATCTAAACGGCCAATAAAAGGAGAAACGTACGTAGCACCAACTTTAGCCGCTAATAAAGCCTGACCTGCAGAGAAAATTAAAGTACAATTTGTACGAATACCTTTTGATGAAAAATATTTAATAGCTTTTATTCCATCCGCAATCATTGGCACCTTAACAACAATCTTCTCATCTAAGGCAGCAAGAATTTCGCCTTCTTTAACCATTGTTTCAAAATCTGTAGCAATAACTTCTGCACTAACATCTCCATCTACAATAGCACAAATAGCTTTATAATGATTTAAAACATTTTCTTCGCCAGTGATACCTTCTTTCGCCATTAATGATGGGTTTGTGGTAACGCCATCAAGAATGCCTAAATCCTGCGCTTCTTTTATTTGTGCCAGATTTGCGGTGTCAATAAAAAATTTCATATTACTTTTAATTAGTTTATGGGTTTCTTTAGTACAAAAGTACAAATATTTTTCTTCATGTAAACGATCCCATAAATTAATTGTTAAAACGACACTTGTTAAATGCTTGCAAATATAACATCGTAATAAAATGGCTTAAGAAAAAATTTTTGTTTTCGACAGAACATTATCGATTTTAAGAAAAAAAATGGGCAAGCAACTTTTATCGCACCGCTACAACCTTCTACCCTTGCTGTGTTCCCACCCTGGGGGAGTTCAAAGGGAGCTGGTCGTAAAAGACTTGCCCAGGACAAAAGTAGCATTTTTTGCTCTAATTGGTAATAAATTATAGAATATATGGAGTTAAGTAATGAAATCTTGCTCAGTCGTCTAACAATCAGTCTAATAGATTTCAGTTTAATATCCAAAATTTATAACTTTACTAATAACCCAACGATTTATTGAATCACAAAATTCAAACACCAATTATTATGTGATAAGTTTCGAATATTTTATTTCAAAATCTCAAAAATTCTTCTGGAAGTATTTTGAAACAAATATCTCATAAAAACAAACGCTTAAACTACTCAATGAACCAGCTGTAACCCAATTGGGCTTACTTATTACCCGCAAAATCGACTTTATAGATATTTTAAAGATATTTTTTAAAATATTTTGTTTTGCTATTCAGCTGATTTTCAGGTAAAACGTCCATGGTTGGTGCTTTTTACGAGATTTTATTCAAAAATATCTCAAAATTAATTTGACACTAACGATTGGATTTCTATCTTTGCAATCCCAACCAACGAGGTATTTATCATCTCAACGGTAATTAAAGTTCGGGATGTAGCGTAGCCCGGTATCGCGCCACATTTGGGATGTGGAGGCCGCAGGTTCGAATCCTGCCATCCCGACGCAAACAGTACCAAAGTGTACCGAAAAGCCTGTAAATCATTGATTTACAGGCTTTTTTGCTTTTGGCCAGTACCGATCTTTCCCAAAGAATCTCAATGTTTCTGATACCTATCCGACCACCTGTTTTTGGTTTTTACATTTGAGGTAACAAAACCTTTGTAACGCATTGTCAAATAGCAAGTTGCAGAAATAAATTCGGATCAATCGGAAAAGTTGGGGTGAACGATTTAAACTCTTTTCTTTGCACTGGTTATGCACGACATAAGTTTAGCCAGTTTAGTTCTGCCACCCGGTATTCTTGATTATTTCACAATTAGCAAAGTA
>JAQBOG010000006.1 GCA_028288165.1 Sphingobacteriales bacterium
TTAGCTCACTGTCTGATTGAGAAAGGGCAATAAAATTCTTTAAGTCTGAAATGATTTTTAAGTTTGCTGACATACCACAGTTTTTAAGTTTCGTACCTTAAAGAACCGGATTTAATTCTGGTTCTTACTGTGGTATTTCCTTAACTTAATGACATTGGGATACCGGCCTTTTTGTGCTTAAGGCCTGCGGGCGTATGAGCGTAAAACGGGACCGAAGGAACGTCTTAGCACTGTATTTGCTTTTCTAAAAAGAACACGAATTTTATACTCAAAACCTTCAACAAAGCTTTAATTTAGTAATGAGTAGAATTAAAAAAAAATAGAATTAATATATGGACATTCAATTTTGCAACCTTACTAAAAAGATTATCACTCAAGACTTAAGACTTGCTACTTACTACTCGATACTTGATACTCTCTGTAGTATTTATTCCGCAGCCAGAAAGCCACGTTTACTAAGGCAATTAAAGCCGGGACCTCCACTAATGGGCCAATTACTCCGGCAAATGCCTGTCCGGAATTAATGCCGAATACACCAATAGCTACTGCAATTGCTAACTCAAAATTGTTGCCAGTGGCCGTAAAAGCGATGGCTGCACTCTTGGAATAATCTGCTCCAAAATACTTGCCAGCAAAAAAACTAATCAAAAACATCACTACAAAATATACTACCAACGGAATAGCAATGCGTATTACATCCATGGGTATTTGTACAATTAATTCGCCCTTGAGGCTAAACATTACCACGATGGTAAATAAAAGCGCTATTAACGTAATGGGTGATATCAACGGAACATATTTTTGTTGGAACCACTCAACTCCTTTAAGGCTAATTAAAGTATAACGGCTAATGATTCCTAAAGCAAACGGTAAACCCAAATAGATCCCTACACTTTTGGCAATTTGCGCAATGGTAATGTCAATTTGAAGAGATCTTAAACCAAAGAACGGTGGCAAAACAGTGATAAAAATATAAGCATACACACTGTAAAGCAAAACTTGGAAAATACTGTTCAAGGCAATAAGTCCGGCTCCATATTCCCGGTTTCCCTCTGCCAACTCATTCCAAACTACCACCATGGCAATACAGCGGGCTAATCCAATTAAAATTACGCCAACCATGTATTCCGGGTAATCCCTTAAAAAGAAAATAGCCAGGAAAAACATCAAAATCGGACCGATAATCCAATTAAGAAAAAGCGAAGCACCTAATACTTTGGTGTCTTTAAATACTTCGCCCATGTTTTCGTATTTCACTTTCGCAAGTGGCGGATACATCATCAAAATTAAACCGATAGCCAATGGAATATTGGTTGTACCGCTAGAAAATGAGTTAATAAATCCCGATGAAGATGGAATTAAATACCCGATGGCCACTCCGGCTGCCATTGCCAAAAAAATCCATAAAGTGAGGTACCTATCCAAAAACCCTAATTTTTTACGTTCTACTACAGGAGCACAATTGGTTGCTGACATGATTACGAGGCTATTAGTTAAGATGCTGATCAACAAAATTTTTAGCGTATACCTTAATCATATCCCGCACTCTTCGGAACTCTTCTAAAATATCTTCTTCTGTGCCTACCGCTTTTGCAGGATCTGGGAAGTTATAATGGAACTTTTCGGCATTGGTAGGAAAGTAAGGGCAATTCTCTTTGGCATTATCACACACGGTGATTACATAATCAAAAGGAATAGAGGTGTATTCGTCTACGTTATTTGAGGTATGTTTAGAAATATCAATATGATCTTCGGCTATGGTTTGAATGGCTCTCGGATTTACACCATGAGTTTCAATACCTGCACTATATATTGTTGCTTTATCACCAGCAAAAAATCGCAAATAACCTTCAGCTAATTGACTACGGCAGCTGTTACCGGTACATAACACTAAAACATTTTTCATTTTTTAAGATTTGAGATGTGAGATATTAGATTTAAGACGTTTACTAATCGAGATCTATTTAACTCCAACTACGGTACTTCTTCGTTCTAACAAAACGGTGTCCCGCCATACGCCATTCATCTCACCAACTTTTTCACGGAAACCAATCGTTCTAAATCTGCATTTATGATGCAGAGCGATGCTTGCGGTATTCTCGCGAAAAATTCCTGCTTGCAATGTCCAGTATCCAGCTTCCTCACTGGCTTCAATTATCTGCTGCATCAGCGAAAAACCAATTTTTTGACCTCGAAAACTATTCCCAATGTATATGCTCACTTCGGCCACGCCTGCATATACACATCGTGAAGAAACTGGTGAAAGTGCCACCCAACCAGCTACCTGATTGTTTAATGTTGCTACAAAACGTAAATCTTGCAAATGTGATTTATCCCAATCGTCCCATGATGGTGCGCTGGTTTGAAAGGTAGCCTGACCAGTGTCAATTCCTTCCTGATAAATTTTAAGAACCGCTTCTGCATCAGAAGGCTCCATTAATCGTATCGAAATCATTGTTTAACAGCAACCAGATCCAGGAGTGCAGCAAGCCGCCTCCACTACTAAATTTTTCATTGGCTTTCCAGCCGGAGCACAGCATTCTTCACCGCCTTCGGTGGTACCGCAGCTTCCACCACGTCCAATCGCTTTACATTGTACAGCATCCGGGCGTAAATCAACAATGAGGTTTTCTCCATCTAAAGTAAATTCGCCTGGAAACATTTGGCGAGTATCAAACTGTGAGTTACCAAATTCTATCTTCACTATCCCGTTAGGATTCAAAGGCAAGGATTTTTCAACTAGTTCAATGATTGAAAGCGCCTTATGAACTTTCATCGCCCGTTCTTGCTGCTTTACTCCTGGCTCCCATAATTGAACAATGATTTCCGTCCAACTATTCATTTTTCCGCCACAATCAACAGAAGTAATTGGTGCCTGTTTTATTTCGGTAATATGGTATGATTGATCAACCCATTGATTTTCTGCATATTGAAACTGAAGATCTAAATTAGGGTTGGCGATTAATTGGTCTTTAAAAGCTTGCCATTTGTAAGTTTCCATAATTTTTATTTTATTGTTTTATTGCAATATTGCGTTTAATAGATTCAAATTTTTTTAACAGCAGCTTTGCCCGCTCTTAAACTGATCAAAGAAAGAACCTAGCTGATTTTTTAATAAAGCCCATGCTTCCGGGTTAATGCAATAGCAAACGCTTACTCCTTCAATGGTGCCTTGTATTAAGCCAGCGTTTTTCAGCTCTTTTAAATGTTGTGAAATTGTTGGTTGGGCCAAACCCAATTCGCTCACTAAATCTCCACAGATGCAGGTATTACTTTTGATAATTTCCTGAAGAATGGCAATGCGTGCCGGATGAGCCATGGCCTTTAACATCACAGCTAAACTGTTTTGCTCTTCGGTAAATATTTCTGTTTTCGTTAGTCCCATAATTACATTGCAATATTACGATTAATATTTAATCTCAAAAATTATTTAATGAAATTTTTGAGATTATTCATTTCACTATTAGATACTGAAGGGCTGAAAGTCCGATATCCCAAAAACATAGGCAATGCCCTATTATACTAGTAAAAAACACAAATATAGAGCCCTGAAACGGCGAAATTCAGTATACTACCATTAATGGTACCAAAAAGAAATGATCGAATTCGGTTAATAACCCGAAAAAATCCCAATAAAAAAAGCCCTTAAATCAAACGATTCAAGGGCTTTTGGTTTAAAGGTTAAAGGTTTTAAAAATCATTTTTCTTATTCATTCATTAATATTTTGAAGGTTTTTACCTGTGAACCTGTTGTTAGCCTAACTATATAAATTCCGGGCGACATTCTGGAACCATCATAATCAAATTTGTATACCTGATTTACTTCGGCTTTACCTTCATAAAGTCGAGTTATTTTTAAACCGTACAAGTTATACACATCAACAATCACTCTGTCAGAAGCTTCGGCAACGGTAAATTCGACATTTGTATGCTTACCAAACGGATTTGGATAGGCTGTTAACTTCAATACTTTGTCAGAAAAAGCGGGGGTTAAAAATTCTTTTTCTTTAAATATTTGGTTTGTTGGTGACAAACTTGCCACCGTAGTAGCTGCAACAATCGTGAAATTAGCACCCTGATAAGTCAATGTGTAATTTGATGTAAGCGCCAGGGTTCCTCTCAAAATGGCATATGATCCTACAGCTTCTCCCGCCGTTCTTGTTAAAGCGCCCGTAAAGTTTTCTCCTGAGACAACAGATCCCGAGGTAACACTGTAGGCATAAATTGGATTTGCACTTCCCACTACTTTCGTCTGTCCGGAGTTTGCTGTAACAGTAACGGGTCTGGTCGTTATGTTTGCCCGAGCCGTAGCTATAGTAGAAAGAGTATAGTTTGGCGCTGCAGAACCTTGTAATGTGAAGCCCGTTCCCGTAACTATTTTTGTAGATCCCACCGTGGCACTGCTAAAATTTGCTGTACCGCCTGACGAGGTTACGTTATTAACATCTGCTGTAATTACACCAGACAATGTTCTGGTTAAAATGGTGGCCGTTGAGTTACCGTCATATACCTTATTTGCGGCTGTAAAAGCACCAGTTAATACTTTCGGAGTAATGTTTCCGACGCTGGAAGCTGATGTAGATGCCAAAACGTAATTCGTTGCAGATGTGCCGCTGAGGCCTAATCCTGTTACATTTACCGGAATATTAGTACCCACATTGGCATTGCTAAAAATTGCTGTACCGTTGCTTAAAGTAACGAAGGTATTATCAATTGCCAAAACTCCTGTGAGAGATCGGGTAGCAATTGTAGCAGATGTAGTACCGCTATAAACTTTATTAGTAATGGTCACAGAGCCGCTAATTGTCAATTTTGTGATAGTTGCAGTTGTAGTTATACTGGCAGGTAAGATGTAATTAGGTGCAGAAACTCCACTTAAACTAAAGCCAGTACCTGTAACCGGTCTGGATGTTCCTGCCGTTCTACTTGTAAAGGCTGCAGATCCGCCTGATAAGGTTACTTTACCTACATCAACTGATATCAAGCTGCCTAATGTTTGGCTGGTTATGGTTGCAGATGTAGTGCCATCATATACTTTGCCACTAACAGCCATCGTTACCGAAACTGTCCGAGGGGTAATGTCGGCAGTTGTGACGGTCGTGCTGGTTGCAAGAATATAATTTGCGACTGCAGATCCACTAATACTTAGCCCGATTACGTTAACGGTTTTTCCTGTGCCCACATTCACATTCGTAAATGCCGCTGTTCCGTTCACTAATGACACGTTGCCTGCATCAGCAGTTAAAACTCCTGATAGAGTCCTCGTAGCGATTGCAACTCCTGTGGTGCCACTGTATACTTTATTACTTACAGTAACAACTGGTGTTAAACTCTTTTTAGATACAATTAAGTTTACGGTTATTACCGCTTGGTTATAATCTGGTGTTGCTGTCGCAGTAGCTGTGATCGTATAGGTACCGGCATTCAATACGGTTCCTAAAACTGAGCTATAGCTAAGTGCCCCAGGAGCAGGACCTCCCGTTGCTCCGCTAACGGATGCATTCAGTTCAGTACTTGATAACGGCGTTCCGTAAATAATAGCAGAAGGAGTATTCCAAACAATCGTTTGGTTGGCCTTGGTTACTGTTAAGGTTGCAGTATTGCTAATCAGAGTACAAGTACCGGTCACAATATTTCTATACTGGTAGCCATTATAACTTGTTGGTACTGCTGTGAAGTGTAGCGTGTTTGAGACAGAACCCGCATATACCACATCATCTAAAATATTAGTAAATGTTGCACCTTGATCTGTACTTACTTGCCATTGATAGTTTAGATTTGACCCGGTGGCAGTGATGTTTATAGATGGATTGGATAATGCTGAAGCCGATAAACTAACAGGTTGATTGGTGATAGCCAGTTCGGTATTAACTGTTAAGGTTGCAGCTTCTGAGGTAATACTTTCCCTTGCATTTGTAAAAACCACCCGATATAAATTGTTATTAAAAGCAGCTATGGGCACTAGTGTTAAATTTAAGGTAGTTTCACCAGCAATATCCGTAAAGCTGGTTCCGTTGGTACTCACCTGCCATTGGATGGATGGATAAGGACTTCCTGTAAAGGCCGCTGTAAAGGTCACCTCATTACCTACACATACTGTTTGTGAAATGGGTGACACGGTAACAAGCAGAGGAGCTGCGGCCCCTGTACAACTGATGGCGATATCTTTGAAAACCGGAGTAGTAAAGTCTGATGTGCTTTCCAGATCTGCCCGATATTGAATGTAACGGGAACTACCACCTACAATTGCTCCTAATGAATCAATTTGGGTGAATGGAGTCCAGGAAGCATCCGGAGAAGCGCTATTTCCTTTGCGTACAAATACTGCCAAACTGGTTCCGAATGGCACATCTGCATTCCATGTTGCAGCACCCCAATTTTTAGGCGCACCAACATCAAAAACTCTCGATGTAAATGTTCCTAAATTGGCATAAGGAGATAAACGAAGCCAATCTACCGACAACCTACCATCGTTTGCGGTAAAATCACTTATTTGAATATACATAGGATCACTCACCGTGATAGCCACATCATTTGTTGCCATCAAGGTTCCATCTACATAGAAATTAAACGTATTATCTAAGTTCCAGGTTATTTTATAGAGATGTGGTGAACCTAAAAGGTTAGTACCAAGGCTCACCGATGGGCTTCCGGACGATCTGGCGTATAAATTTCCATTCGCTGATGACCCTTGCCCAATAGTTACCCATGGATTAGTATTATAACCCTGATCAGAAGTAAAACCAATATTTTGAAACGTTCCGGAATTAAATGTGGCCAAAAACTCTACCGATGAACCCGGGCCATAAGGAACATTCGAATAAACTTGTGTGCTATTAACGGTCAAACTTCCGTTGGCGACAGTTGTTCCGGTTGGATTATTGTAAATTGCACTCGTAAATCCTGAAGGAACTGTTGAGCCCGAGAACTCTTCATTTACCACAGGTTTTAGTAAAACACCTCCGTCGCCTTGCAGTGAAACCAGCACATTATTAGTAGCATTTCCCAATTTGAAATCTGCAGCGATCACATCATTTACACAAGGTCCGGCAGGTAAATTAAAGGTTAAAGAATCTGGAATAACTGGGCTGGTTCCAATATTATCATTAGCATCTGTAGCTGAAATCCGGTAACCATAGGTTTCGCCCGCAAGAAGACCAGAAAGGGTTAGTGAATGACTGGTAACCAAACTAGGACTACTTACATTTAGTGTAAGTTTATTTGGAGCTATATTATAATCAACATGCGAATTTGCCGCAGTATTGGTTGTCCAGGCAATTGTAACCGTATTATCAGTGTTAATTGTTGTTTGTATGTTGCTAATTACAGGTGCTGTATTGCTTAAATTATAGTTACCATCATATGTACCTGAACCTTTGGTGGCATCAAAAAACGCATATTCTATACCTTTTATGTTTTCAATAGTATACGGTATTGGACTTCCCTCATAATTAATCGAAATTAAGGTTCCGTTTTTAACATTAATCGGCAACATGGCCAACATGTTTCTTGTACCAATAGCAGCAGTTATTTTGAAACTGAGCTTGTTATTTTGCCATTGCATATTGCTAAATGATGAATTATTTCTACCATCAAGCCAGGTAAGCATCTGATTAGCTGATATTATCGGAATTTGCTTAGCAACTGCCGCGGCAATTATCGCTTCCGACCCATCAGATATATCCAAATCTGTATGCATGTTGGCACAAAACACGCCATAATAGCCCAATGGACCTGTCGCATTGTTTAGAAGCAAGGCAATGTGGTTGGAGATATTTATTCCGGATTCATCTGTTATTTGCGTGGTTAACTGGTATGAATCAATCATTTTTCCCTCTAAATCAGCAAATCTCATGGGCATCCCGGAACCGGTAAACATGCCGGGTTTGTCATTTATCCACGCTCCTGGCCAATAGTAATAAGTGGTATTTAGCCTGATTCCTCTTAATGCTTCTATTTTTGGTTGTGATGACCAATCACTCCAGGCCAAGCAATGTGTGCGGTGGGTAGTTTGTGGGTTAATTCCAGGCAAAACAGACGATAGCGAGGTCCATTGAGATTCTAAGTCGGACATTAAAGAATTTTCTGTAAAGTTGTTGCAATTGGTATTTAAATGAAGTGATATTTCAAAGCCATCATTTTGAAATGCGGCCAATTGTGCGTTTGTAATTGGTGTATTCGGGTAAATATATGAACTACTTCTTATGGCTGTCCAGTCTGCAACCGCATCTGCCGTGTTCGATGTGCTCAGTTCTTTGTAATGATTGAAACGTGCAACCGTACCTCCGTTTGCATGATCATCGCCTGTCATTACCACGGCTGCTTTTAAACCTTTTGGCAGAAACCAGAATCGAGGCAAAGGTTTTTTATCTGCATTCCCTTGTATGATTATTTTAGTTAATAAGCGCTGTTGTTCATCTGCTTGAGGGATATGTACTTTATTCATATCAATCCAATCAGGCTGAGGATCGAAAGATGCATTACCGTAATATAAATCATCTGAACGGATCGGATCGATTTGACCATCTCGTTTTTGTTTTTCCCATAAAGGGTTTCCTTGTCGGGTAAACACAATAGATTTTGCAAGATCATAGGTAAAAGCAATAGCCTGCCCGCCGTTAGCACCCACATTCCGAATGGTAATGGCCGGATTAGTGGTTGCTGTGCTCGCACCTGAATACAAGGTAGCTATACTTGTGGCACTGCTCAACGTATATAAATCAGCCGCCCCATGAAACTGAATAGTTTGGTTTACAATTCCGGCACCAGCCACTGAGGAAGATTTTACCAGCAGATACTTATTCAATAAAGTGCCTCCGGAAGCTGTGATGCCCATTAGCGGAGCTAATTTAGAATCTGGTTTAAAAGCTATTAAGGTACCTCCAGCGGTAGTCCAATCTGTAAGCATGGTTACGTTTGCCACGGATAATGGGAAATTACCCACAATTACAACATCATAGTTGGCCAAATCTGTGGCGGTAACTTCTGTAATATCTTTAGCAGCGAATCCGTTTAAACCTTCGGCTCTTAAAATCTCAGCCGTGTAACGGCTAAAAGGATTTATTGAGGAGCTGATTACCAAAATTGCCCCCCCACTTCCATCATTAGGAGAAGGTGGAATGATGACAGGAGCCGAAGTTGTGAACGATGAAACGAAATTAGCCGCCAAGTAATTGCCAGCCTCGTCTTTTATCCGGGTACCCGATGTTCCGCCTTTAATAGTGAGCGTATAAACAGATGAAGTTGAAAGAATACTAGATGGCGTAATAGATGCTGTTCTAGCTGCCGCATCGTAGGTAACAGTTACCGGAACAACACTGTTAGCGGCATCCTTCAATTCAATCGTTGTGCTGTTTACAGATGTCGGATCAATCGCTTCATTAAATATTGCCGAAATAATGCTATGAATATTTATACCTGTTGCATTGTTTGCAGGTATAACTTCCGAAACAGTTGGTGGCGTGATATCGGGGCCGTTGTTGGTGGTAAACACCACATCTACCCAGTAATTAGTAGACTGGTATGAAGAAGATGGAAAAGCAGTGGACGTAGAATATTTATATACTCCGTTTGGCCCGTCTGCACCATTGGCCAGTGCTCTTAGGTTCGTTGAAATGACTCCCCCGTTTGCGAAATAATTGATATCCTGCGAATAACGGCCCATATTTGTATGGTAAGAAGCGACGTAAGTTGTGCCGGCAGTAACAGCAATCGGATTGGTAAAATAAACCTCCTGCCAGCCGGATGCAGACTCGGCCGCAAATGTAGCTCTTCCCAAATTAGTTCCTGTTCTCGACCATAAGTTTCCGATATGGATACCTGTATTTGTGGGGCTTTTATAAAAACGAATTCCCTGGATAAAACCATTAACCGTCGTTTGAAATTTAACCCCAAGTTCTACCGCATCATTATCTTGCTCCGTAATGAGTTGCGGAATAGCGCTAGCATCCCAAATAGAATATACAGCTGAAGTTGAAGGTGTTACACTTACCGAAATGGCATTTGCTGAGGGTACAGAACCAGGAATCTCAATATTGCCATTGTTATCAATAGCTCGTGCTTTAATAGTTACAGTTCCTGGAACAGCCGGATCCCATGCATACATCCAGTTGGTGGTTCCGGATGCTTGATTCCAGGTAACACCTCCATTAGTTGAAACCTCCACACCTGCAATTATTCCACTATTATCCATACTTGTACCAGTAATGTTTACAAGTGTTCCTTGTACAACTGTTGCACCTTGAGCAGGAAAAGTAATGGTTGTAGATGCCGCGTGGGTATCAGTTATTTTAACTGCCAGAACCAGGTCACTTTGTAAAGAGCCGGGCTGAACATCCATATCTGCGAACAAATTCACAGTTGCCTGTTGCATATCTTTACTCGGAGCCGCATTACCGCGATCATGATTTCCATCTAATCCCCATGACCATTGTACTGTACCAGCTCCAAAAACTAAAGCCCCGCTTGAATGGCGATACAGCGATAATTCATGTGTTTTTCCGGCTAAACTGGTATTAGATAAGGCAACTCTTCCCGGCGGATAACTGCTTGCATAGCCCGGTTCATAAGCATCCCATTCGTAACCTATAGTACCGTCAGTTAGCACAGCAGATTGTTCCGCAGCAAGAGTAGCAATACTGGTATTTCGCCAAAAAGGTAAGTTCTTAAATTCAGCTCCAACCGTAATTGGGCCGGTAGCGTCAACCCAGCTAATTTGGCCTGTTAAAGCATTTTCGGGTTTACATCCGTCTGCAGAAGAAAAAGAACATCCATCTCGCCACAAGCCGGTCCAGGTAGTAGCAATCGGATCACATTTGCCACCGCAAACATTTTCTCCCATCGTGCCTTCCTTATAACAAACCAGCGTACGGTGCGCAGAATTACTGCCGTCGATACTATTTTCCCACCGTGCTTTCCAATAAACCTCGTTGCCGCTAAAAAATGCCAGGTTTACCCCTGCATTTCGGGCATCTTCAAATTTCTTTCTTGCACCGGCCGACCAATATTCGTCATGGCCAACAGACATGAGTACCTTATGTATGGATGGAGTAATCAACGTTGGGTCCCGATCCATATCCATATCAGTACTGTAACTCACGTCAAAACCGTTTCTTTCTAACCAACGCAACATCGGATACTCTGCATTAAAAACCCAATCTTCCATTGCACCACCTCCTCCACCGCCATTTCGGGTAATAAAAGGACGGTTATAACTAACTTTCGCGGCATGTCCTGACGGGAAAGAAGTATTACCTACATACAAGCTGTTTCCGCCATACACATTATAAGCTTGCCAGGTAGCATCAGAAGTTTTGAAAAGAAGGTTAGAATTCCCTGAATCATCACGTACCACAAAAACTATGTGGCTGGAACCATTATTATCTGACCGTGTAAGCTTAGCAATATAAATTCCGGATACGGCAGATGATGGAACCGCCCAACTTGCAGATTCTGACCAATTACCGCAATCAATTAAACCGGTTGTGCTGTTTGTGATTGGCGCAGGCTGAACAATCCCGGTAAACGTTCCCAAATTTGAAATTAACCGGGCACCATTATTCTGATAATATCCTAACCGATAAACCTTTATCCCATAATTTACTGCCCCATTTACATTTATCTTAAAACGAACGGTTGTTCCTTTGTTAACACTTAAATCGGTTGCGAAACCTTGTATAGATAAATCTCCTGCACCCGTTATATCCCACTCAGATTTTGGGTTTCCAGGCAGGGCGTTTTCGGTAACTATTGCGTTTTGGGCATTTGTAGTTACCGTAAATAGGCATAGGGTTATCAATAATAGAAAGCTTGATAAACTGGCATTTAAGCACCTCTTTTTAACCTGAGTTACGTTGAATGCTGCCAAGGATATTGAAAAAATATCCTTTTTTAAAGCGGACAGTGTAGAAGTTTTGATCATGATAGAAAGTGTTATGTATGCTTTACACTTTAGGATAGCACACAATCTGCTATATAAAAGGGTGAGATTTGGGCGTTCGGGCAGGCTTTTGTTGCAATCTTTTTTGTCTTCCCCTCTCTTTCCCGAACCACAAAAAAGGATTTCCACGCAATCCTTAACGCACATAGCATACGTTATTGAAAGAGGGAATTAAAACTCTATTGTCACCTCGACCCAAGGAAAGATCTGGTGTGAGCAGAGGGTTTAACGAAGTGGGAATTGCAATCCAGCTATAGATCCTACCACTGCCGTTCGAGGGGCGATAAGCCGTATACTATCTCAATACACGCTACCGTTTGGTTTAAAGAATTGTATAATGGTTACAAATAAAATTTTTAAATCAAGCATCAACGACCAATGTTCCAGGTACCAGATGTCATGCTCTATCCTTTTTCCCATTAACGATATGGTGTTTGTTTCGCCGCGGTAACCGTTAATTTGTGCCCAACCGGTAATACCGGCCTTTAAATGGTGCCTAACCATGTATTTATCGATGATGGCCCGGTATTCTAAAGTATGTTTCAGCATGTGAGGGCGTGGGCCAATTACACTCATGGTTCCTAACAAAACGTTAAAAAATTGAGGTAATTCATCTAAACTGGTTCTCCTCAAGTATTTGCCAAAAGCAGTTACCCTCGCATCGTTTTGGCGTGCCTGAAGTTTATCGCTTTCTGCATTAAGCCTCATACTTCGAAACTTAAGGCAATAAAAAGATTTGTTATACTTCCCACTTCTTTTTTGCTTAAACAATACGGGTCCTTTACTCTCTAGTTTTATTATCAATGCCACAATCGGAAACAACCAACTCAGAACAAAAACGATCACGCTTAGGCTCACTACAATATCAAAAAGACGCTTTTTAAACCGGTTATCCATGTTTTCCAGCGGCTCTGTACGCAGTGAAATTACCGGGAAATCGCCCATAAAACTCATTTTAAACGGACTTGTAAACGACTCGCTAAAATCAGGAACAAGCATTAACCGAATACATTGTCGTTCGGCCTCTTTTAATAAGCATCCTGCTTCAGCCATTCTATTGGCTGTTAATGAAACATATACTTCGCTAATTTCATTTTCTGCTGCTTTGCGTATTTGCCGACAAGCGTCTGGCAATAAATTACCGGCAGGATCTACAAAAAGCGAATCATTTTCATCTAAAAACCCTTTAAAACTGTATTGCTTTTTATTGTCTTCAAAAAACGAGGCCAGCTTAAAACCCATTTTATTTGAGCCCATTACAGCCACTGAGGTAGTTATTTTATAATGCTTAATAAATATAATTTCTACTAGGGTGCAAGAGAATCTGCTGGCTAAGAAACTTAACATAAGCGAAGAATAAAACACTCCCAAAAAAAACCTTGAAATTTCTGATGACTTTAGCAGTACCATCGATAAAATAACCAATATTAAATGCATGAAAAGGCTTTTCCAGGTACGTCTGAAAATTTCTTCCAAATTATTGATATTGGATTTATTATAAATTTGAAATAAGCTCGAACTAATTAGCCATACTAAATTGAATTGAGTCAGTGTTTCTTTTGAATTAACAGGAATGGCATGAAAATTTTTGGATACGCTCAGAATATGGCCTGTAAAAAAGAACATACCATTTATGATTAGCAAATCAGAAATTGCTAATATTAAACAAATGGCGTACAAGAGACGATTCTCCATAACGGTTATAATTAAAAGAGAAAACAGGGTATTGATAATTTAATATAACTAGAAGCAGTTTGCGGGCAAAACCTACCGGTAAAGTAACCGCAAACTACTCGTAATTAATTTTTACGTGCCACGCACATCAAAGAAAGTGCACTGGTATCTGCATTCGGATTTCTGCCCGAAAGAAGGTTGCCAATGCGATATTTTAATTCAGCCTTTCCCTTTTTGCCTGCTAGCACTTCGGCTCCTAAATCATGATTATGTGGATACACATTTACCTCAAAACCTGCTTGTTGCAAAATATCTTTAAACATATTTTTTGTTACACCATCACCGGGTTTATGATGAATTTCGCAGGCTAAGCCCCAATATTGCTGATTTTTAGTTTTGTGAAAACCGTGGCCAATCACTTTATAATATAATAGTCGTCCGTTCCATAACAGCTTGGCCATGCCCTTGTAATCCCACGCACTTCTCTGTGGATCATGATCTGTAATTAACACGCCACCTGGTTTAACTAATCTGGCTGCTTCTTTTAACACTGCTTCCATATCTTCACAATGATGAAGTGCGGCGTTTAATGTAACGATATCTGCAAAACCGGATATAAAGGGAAGATTAGTGGCATCAGCCAATACTGCGGTATACCCTAATTCGGAAGCTAATTCTAATGATTTTGGTGCTACATCAATGCCTATAAGCAGTTTAGGGCTCCCTTTTAAGGTTGCGTAAATATTACCGGGTCCACAACCAATATCCACTACCACTTTATCCGTCCAATCTCCTATGGCAGCTGTCCAACGACTTTTAAATGAGTCACTTCGATGACAATAGAAGAGATATTCTTCTGCCCATTCCATATTTCCGAAGTAAAAGACGTTGGCCTTGATGGCTTCGGATGGCTCGGGAATAGCAAACTCAAAGTAGTTTTGAGTTTCTTTCATTTCGATACCGGGTTTGAGAAAAGTGTTAATCGTTGCTTTCATATAGTTTAGGATTTGGTTACAGCTAAAGAATGAAATTGAAGTTTTTGGGAAGCAGCTTCGATGTATGATGGTTTCTTTTCGGATGCTAGAGCGTTAGGGATTGTAATGGAAATCCTTTTTTGTTCTCCTGAAACGGAGTGGAAGATGAACAAAAAAGATTGTAATGGAAAGCCCGCCCGAACGCCCAACTATTTCTAATAAATTGAAGTGAATGTTGAAATAACAAGGAGCTTTAATTAAGTAAACATTGATATTCAAATTGTTATATCAAAATTTAATTTGATCAAGATACCTGCATTTCGGCTTGTTCATACCTGATTTCGGGACGTATAATGTAGCTTTCTTGCATATTTACTACTGGAGTATAGTGGATATTTTGGAAAAAACGGGGTAAAATTCTGCCAATTGATAAATATTGCTCGGCATAGTTTCGGGCGTTGGTACTGTAGAAATTAAGATCTTTAAAAATGGAGGTCATGACAATACCTGTTAGTGCTTGCATACTTTCTGGCTCGATTACTAAGCCCATTTTATGCGTTGAAATTAATTTATGTAAAGATGAATTTTCGGGAGCCGTTACTACGGCAACGCCTCCAATCGCTAAAATAGTTGTGAGTTTTGAGGGCATTACCAAATCACTTGCGTTTGCTTTTTGTATTACCAGATGAATGTCGGCCATGTTGAGAAACTTATTAAGTTTTTCGATTGGCTGGGTGGGCATAAAAACAATATTGGTTAGCGCTAAACTTTCTTTTAAGATTTCTAACTTTTTAAGGTAAGGACCAGATCCGCACAGCACGAACTTTAAACTTTTGATGTGTTTCAATGAATCTGCAGTATATAAAATAGCTTCTAAACCTTGTTTTTCGCCTATAGCGCCAGAATACAACACTATTTTATCAGTGCCTTTAAAGTTAAATTTTTCTTTAAGCGCAGCTTTGTCAGTGATGGGAAAAAACTGTTTGGTATCCACCCAATTTGGGAAAAAATCTATTTCTCGATTACATTTCGTTTTAATTTTTTCCATCATTCCATCAGAAATACTGCTAATTACATCTGCTTGTTTTAGTATAAATTTTTCAAGTCCAAATAAAATATTTATTAGTGTAGAAGATTTAATCATTTTAAGATCGCGGGCAGCATCAATTTGAAGATCCTGGATGTGGTATAAAAATTTACCGCCTCGAATTAACTTATAGAAAATACCCAGAATTCCTATTTGGAAACAAGGAACTACCGATATAATATAGTCGTACTTTTTATGAAAAAGTAGCTTAAAAACAATCATGAATGAGGTTATGCAAAAAGAAAAATCTAAAATCATTCTCTTAGAGCCAGTTGGATTTTCAGGAACGAATTGTGGACAGCGATAGATTTGGACAGCCTTTTCGTAAAAAGGCTTTACATATTTTATCTCTTTTTTGAACCAAAAAGATTTTTTAACATAGGGATCTTGCACCTTCCACTGAGGGTAATATGGATAAGAAGTGATGACGGTGCAATCATATCCCTGACAAGCAAGCCAATCGATCATTTCTCCGTTATATTTACCAATACCAATTGGTTCGGGCGAGAAATTTCCCCCAATAAATAATACTCGGTTTTCCATTGTAGTAGGTTTTGTAGATGTAGAATAAGGCTGCGTGTAAGTAAAGGCGTTATTGATACTAAAAGCAAAATGATTATCGGGCTGTTGGCGTTAACCAGAAATGTATTCGGTTTTATGATAGAAGTGCACGAGAAAATATATGAGGATATAGGAGGATAGATTAAAAAAATCATGATGATCGAACATGGAACTTTCTTCCCAATGATTATTCATCGCAATTAAGAGCATAACTATTCGGATACAGTTTATAGTTGAAATAGCCATTATGCCAAATGCACACCAGAGAAGTTTACGCTGCCATTTGCCTTTATGGGCGATGACAAAAGCAAGCCAAAAGCTAATAATGCCCAGACCTAAACAAGGAAGCCAAATATTTACACCAGGACCTTGAGCGATTCTTATAATTTGGGCGTTTTCTATATAGGAATTGATTCCTAGAACGTATAGAATAAACTTCGAGCCTGTTAAAATTAGGAACCGGAAGCCTGCAATATAATTTAGATATAGATCTAAAAAAGGGCTATAATACGAACCTTCGGGTGAAATAATGCCATTAAATGCGATGTGGAAATAAAAAAGAATGATTAATAAAAATGAAAACTTTAGAAAATACACTAAATCGAAGGAGTGTAATAGCTGCTTTATCAGTAAGTGATTTCTAAAAATAAACAACAACTGATCAATAGACCGCATATAATGGTTATTAGTATTTGTACTTAATTGATGTTTTCGTTGTGAATGGATTTCTTTTTAGTATCAAATGCCATTTTTAAAGCGTAAGCCATACCTGCCCCCACCAAAAAGGTGATGCCTCCGTCAAAAGGAGCATTTTTGGGCGGGTTACCTGGTGGCACATTTTTGGGCGGTTTATTTTTTTGTGCAGATGCACTTAGGATTGAAAGAGCAAACGATACTGCAAACAGTATTGTTCTGATTGATTTTGTTTTCATAATATAAACTTTTAGGGTAGATGTTTAATAGTGAGTTTGATAATAAGGGGATTACTTAAACGACACGGAAACAATACCTGAAAGAGTTACAGATATGTAGAAAATATATTAATGAACTGGCTAGGACAGCTTCCTAAAAACATGAGAGGTATAGCTTAATAACAGAGCGCTTTACTACCTCCTCATTTTGGAAGGCTGGAGTGGTTTTTGAAAGCAAATTACCATTGCTGCATTTTAGCACTTGTGTTCTCTTTAATTTTACAATACACCTGTATATAATAGCAGGCTCTTAACACTGCATGGGCAAAGCCCAGGGTTCCGTCTAAAAAGCCTTGGCAAAGAACATAGCTCCCGAAGAAAAAAGCAGGTGCCATCCAGATACTTCCCATTAACCAGTATTTTAATTGCTGTTTCCATGTCCAGGAATTGCTTTTAGACTCATGCATTGCTTTTAAAAACCTGGAAGCTTCCCAACTGGCGTATTCGTTATGCTTAAGAACAAAATTGGAAACTCCCCGAAAGTCCTGGTGATCTATTTTACTTTTTAACAGCCCTACTTTCCCTGCAAGCACAGGATGTTCATGAACTTCCATATCCAGCTGGCTCCACTGATTTTCTGCAATGTGTTCATATTCGCCTGCTCCTACTTTAAACAGTGCCAGCTTGCGCAATGGGTAGCCTCCTTTTAATTTCTTTCCTAGAAAGTAAACGGTGTATGATAACCAATAACCAACACAATCGCCATCCTTGTTTAAAACGCTGCGGAGTTCTGCTTTAAAATCATCGGTTAAATACTCATCCGCATCCAAAAAGAATACCCATTTTGTTTGCAAATCGAAGTTTCTTAAAAGCCAGTTTCGCTTTTTGGGGAATTGTCCGTTCCAGGCAAAATCAACTACTTTAGCGCCAAAACTTTCGGCAATTTTCCGGGTATTATCGGTACTTCCAGAATCAACGACTACAATACTTTTGGCTAATTCTTTACCAATGGCGGCCAAACAATTCGGTAGGTTCTGTTCTTCATTTTTTACAGGTATAACGATGGTTAAATCAAGTAAATCAATGGAAATTTTAGCGATGGTATCATTTATTTTTTTAGTATCGATCTCGCTATTTTCGATAAGTAAAGCTGTTATCATAGTACAATAGTTTCTAAACTTCGTTTTTTAATAGGTTTGCAAGGGTGCCCTGCACAGATCATCCAATCGGGCATGTCTTTGGTTACTACCGCCCTTGCCCCGATCACGCAGCCTTCGCCAATATTTACACCCGGGTGTATAAATACTTCGGCAGCCAGCCAAACTTGGGCACCAATGTGTATTGGTTTTGTGATGAGCGGGAAACCAATTTTTGAAAAATCATGCGTTCCAGCTACCAAATGAGCCCCTTGGGAGATCACGGCTCGTTTGCCAATACTTATTTTGCCTTGACTATATAAAATAGCTCCGTTTGCTACGCCGCATTCATCTGCTAGCACCAAATTCCAGGGAGCCCAAATTTTTACTCCCGGATAAACATGTACTCCGCTTCCTACTTCAGCTCCAAACATTCGCAGTAAAAAAGATCGCCAAGAATGAAAAGACTTGGGAGACGGTTTAAAAAAAAGCACCGAAACGAACGCCCATAATACTCGCCCTAAACGATTTTTTACAGAGAATGAAGCTCCGGTATGTGTGTCTTGATTATACATTTGGATCAAGAAGTATTTAGGCACTGATTGCGCTCAAAAACCGATGCGATGCCGGCCCGAAAGCAAAATATTTTTCAAAGCATTTTTGGGCATTCATGCTCATTATCTCTTTTTCAATTCCAGGTAATGCCAACCAGGTAGCTAACAGATCATAAATTCCGGTTCTAGTATCCGGCACAACTATTCCGCTGTTTTCGAGTTGAATTTCACGCCAGATATTTACTTTATTCGTTATTAATACGGGTTTGGAGCAAGCCAGAGCTTCAACGATGGCGATTCCAAAATTTTCTTGATGGCTCGGTAGGATAAAAACATCACAACCATATAGCGCTCCCCATTTTGATGCTCCCGTTAACATCCCTGGGAAAATAATGGAATCTTTAAGATCAGAACTGTTGTTAACTAAGCTTTGCAGGCTTTTTCCGTATGCTGTTTCTTTACCCGGGCCTGCAATAATCAATTTAGGAAATCGGCCATTCTGTGTTAAGTTCTCAGCGGTTAATAGCTTTTGATAACTCGCAATCAGCATATCAATTCCTTTTTTCTCATCGAGCCTGCCTAAGTATAAGATATAAGGCGAATCCATTAATTGAGGAACAGCTTTTTCAAAAGCTTCTTTGATATCTTTGTTATAGGGAACAATATTTTCTAAGCCCAAGCCTACAACCAGCTCTTGATTAGGTGTATAAGGGCTAAATGTTTCCCGGGCAAGCTTACATTCTTCTTCGCAGGTAAATAACAAACCGTCGGCCTGATTAACTACTTTTTTCTCAATGAGTTTCCAATAAATCCAGTTTCTAATGGCTTTTAATTTTCTACCGGAGGCTTGTTGAAAATAGGGATCAAGCATCCCGTGAGGCATTACAAAAACTCGTAAAGATTTATTATAATGTTGATCTCGAAGCTGGTTTACAACTTTTCTGACAGCATGACTTGGATAAAGCCATAAACCGTGTACAATTACAGCATCGAACCGGTTTAAATTAGCTAATAGCCATGGCAAAAGCTTAGAATTATAACACCAAGGGCCAACACCAGGACCTAATGGATGTAAGGAAACGGAATCATGAGCGGATAATTCTTTTTCTGGATTATCAAGACTAACTACCTCGTTATTAACGCCATAACCAACCAGCCCATTCGTGATTTGTTTAACCGCTTCACCCACACCACCCAATTTAGGGTCCATCCGGGCAACCACATGCAGAAGGTTCATTGCTTTTTGTGATTTTGAAGAATACTGTTATAAATAGATTCGATTTCATTTAACTTTTGGTCGGAGTTAAACCTGGCTGCATTTTTAAATCCCAACTTAATGATAGCATACAAGTTAAACTCAGGTAAGTTGACTATATGATTGGCTACTGTTGCAGCATTTGAAGCCCAACTTGTTACTTTAAGTGGATTATTCGGCCTACGAGAAATGAAGTAGGCGGCCGAGCCTGCGACCTCTGTCATAGGAGCTTCATTGGTAGTTAACACCGGACAACCGCAAGCCATTGCTTCGATAATTGGCCATCCAAAACCTTCTGCCAATGATGGAAATAAAAATAAGGAAGCACCCGAATAACCTAGCCGAATAAACTCGTCATCCCGTTCACTTAATATGTAGATATCATTGATAAACTTTGAATCTGCTAAAACTTTTTTCAAATTTTCTGAAGATGGTTCGCCGATTAATAACAGGGGTAAATTGGATGCTGACTGACAACGAAATGCATTATAAATCTCCACAACGCCTTGCCTGTTTTTATACCATTGGTTGCCCCCAATGTGCAATAAATAGCCATTTACGAGGTTAACGCCTAACTCTAATGAAAGCTTTGCCCGAGCCTCGGCTTTATCTATCGGCTTAAATAACTTGTTTATACCATTATAAACTACCGTAGAATTGGATTGATTTACATTGATAAATTCATGTAAATCTTGTCGTGTTTTATGAGATACTGATATAAAATTTTTGCCTTTTGTATAGCCAGATCTGATGTATTGCTGATAGCGAATCCCTGTCCAACTGGTTACATTTTCGGGGATTTGACGTAACGCAGATTTTTGCGCTAAGAAGTCGTGGCAATGAATTACGTGTGGTTTGTTTTTAACAAGTGGCAACCATGGCCCCAAAGCATGATCTGTAAGTACAAAAAGGGTGTGCTGTGCATTAGTAGCTAGTCTATTTTTCACAACTAAGGGAAAAAGCAAGTACTGATCAACATAGCCTGCCCATTTTTTTAAAAAAGCATTTTTTGCCAAACGATTAAAAACTGATTTGGGCTTCCAGATCTCTATCTGATGACCGCGTTCTTTCATTCCATCGGCTAGTAAATTTGTATACCGGTTCATGCTTTGATGACCCAGAAAATCAGGATGAGATAAGAAAACGATATTCACTTTGAAAGCAGATGAAAAATGATTGATTAAAATATTAACAAGCTAAGAGGTTGTTGGGGACACCAACCTCAGGCATCATCTCAGTGGTGGCGAATCCATTAAGAGGTAAGTGGGGACACCAACTTCATCGTCAAGACTTTTATCAAATCCGTTTTTCCGAGGTTCATCTTTTTAACGACGCAAGCGTTAAACCGGCCACTATCACACAAAAACCTAAAGATGTTGGTTGTGCCCAACCACCTTGAGCGGTAAGCAGTACACTAAAACTTACTAAAATCCACGGAAGCAAATCACCGACAAATAGTTTTTTGATGCACTTTGTGATTAGCTGAATACAGAGATTTAGACGAAGAAGAATAATTAAAAGCCCTAATAAAGGCCCGAGTTCACCAATTACTCTCCCCCATTCACCTTCACTTATCAAATAGGTTACGTTTCCGTTCAGCAACATACTCCCTACATTGGTACCCATACCTAAACCGTATCCAAAAAAAGGTAAGCTTGATGATTCTGTGACAGCTCCGATCATTCCGCCCAGAAAGCGCCCTCCGAGTATTTTCTGCATTCCACCTTCTTGTTCATTGGCAGTTTCTAATCGTACTTCGAAAGCATGGGTAGCCGTTTTAAAAAACTGAGTGTCACTAACCAGTACGAAAACTACAAAGACCGCAAAAAAGGCGACTACTAGTTGTTTGAGATATTTAGGTTTAAAAGAGATACCAATGATGGCAAATGCGATGGTAATGCCGACGTGAACCAACAAACTCCTGCTAATAGAAAGGGGTATGGAAACTAACAGGCAAGCAGTAGCGCCAATTAATAATAAGCGACGAATAGTACTTGGTTCTATCCAAAAATAAACGATGAATGGAGCTGCAAAACCGTAAAACAGCGTAGTTCCATTTGTAAAAGAAAAGGTTCCGGGAGGCCTAAAAAAATTAAGTGCACCATCAAAACCTGCTCCTTTAACATCACCACCTACGCCTTGGTTTATCCAAGCCGATTGTGGACTATAAAACTGAAGCGCTATGATCAACGTCATGGGGAGGGCTATCCATAAAGTAGCTTTACCCACTTTTAGCACATCATCCCGATTGAAAACCTGCCCTATCAGAAAAATTAAGGGAATTTGTAATAATAATACCCTGGCACCGTATATCGCCACAAATATATTTCCATGACCGAGAAAAAAAGCAGTATAAATTCCAATAATTCCGATTAGTGGAATGATCACCAGGTATGCATTTACTTTTAATATTCCATTTTCTATCCCTTTAAAAATCAGCCATAAAGCCAACGGATCACGAATTAAAAGCAATGGTGTTGATAGGCCTGTTAAAAACCATTTCCTCAATGCACCCTCGAAAATTAGCAGCAAGAAATATAACCAAATCCCTTTTTTTAGTTGCAGCTGAGCTTGAATTAACGGATTAACTTTCGCCTTAACCTGCTTTGTATAAACTGGCGAAGAGATCGTGTTCCGAAGCTTAAAATCTGGGCTCGAATTCATGGAGTACAAACGTAAATTGAACGGTTGCTAAAAAATTAATGTTGAATCTTGCTTTCCAATTGCCATGGCTAACTCCTTACCATACACGCTCCATGGCCGTAAACTAGCCGTTTCTATAGCTGCAATCCCAACCTGATTAACAAGCTTTGGGGTTTGCAATAGATTAACAATAGCCACTTTCAGGGATTCAATAGAACCTGCCTGAATAATCCAGCCGTTTTCGTTATTTCGAATAAAGTCTGGCCCAATGGTTCTTTCCGTAGTAATAACCGGAATTCCCTGCGACATGGCTTCGGTAATCACCAGTCCAAAACCTTCAAATAATGTCGGAAAAACAAGCACATCCGACTGCCGCATTAATGCTAAAACATCTTGATGTGATAAACTTGGGATCCATTTATGTTTTGCCAGGGCTTTATCTAAAGCGATACAGGTATTGCTGGTTTTTCGGCCAACAATGGTTAAATCAATGTGTTTACCCAACTGATCAGCCACGGCGAATAACTCGGCAATTCCCTTGCGTTGGGTTAAACTGCCTACAAATAATAGCTTTAAAGGTTTTGTACCGTCATACGCATCATATTTTGGTTCGGTGTTTATGGGTGAAAAACCATACGGAATTACTTCTATTGGCGCTAGTTTACCCGGATATTCTTTTAAAGTTTGGGCGGTAAAATTACTCGCTACAAATATCCGGTCGGCCATTCTTAACTCTTCATCTTTTCGGAATAATTTAAGTTCTGAATCTTGAAATCCTGTTAAGGTAGAAACCCAATCCGGCCAACGCTCTTGTTCATTTTTTAAAAGGTTTTGCGCCGCTCTCCAATATCCAATAGGTAAATCATAATAGCAAGATAATCCCAAACTTTTTGCCTTTAAAAAAGAATGATAAGCTCCATCTTCGTAAGAATATACCGCACTGGCATTGCTCTTTGAGGCTTTTTTAAGAATTGACGCTACTTTCCAATCTAAGTTTTTATAAATAGAATCGATACAGAAAACACCTTCTTCGTGCTTCAACAGACCGTTTATTTTGAATTTTATCGATAGTAGTCTGGCAATTTCAAACCAGGGCAACATGCTCGTTTTTGATTGAAGATCGCGATGAAAAGTTCGTCTGTTGATTTCTGAAAATGGTTTGAACTTCGATAGATAATCTAAAAAACTTCCCGGAAAGGAGGCGATTGACGTATAAAATTGAGCCAACAATTCCGCCTCCATTAAGCCGACTGTGGCTGCCCGTACATTTGCATTTCCTGTGGGATGAGCGATCACTATTTTCATATCACTGGGCAAATGTATCCTCTAATATGTTTAGATACTTTTTTATAACTGTTTCTGGGTGGTGATCTTTCAAGTGACTTGGGGCATTGTTGCGAAGCTGTTGCTCTACCTCTGCATTATTCATTAGCCAGTTGATACCGGCAACTAATGAATTTACACTATTGCCTTGAAATGTCAATCCCGCAATTCCAACAGCTTCCGGTAAACCTCCTGTATTTGCCACAATTGGAATGCAACCACAGGCCATTCCTTCGAGAGCCACCACTCCAAAAGGCTCTTCCCAAACGGAGGGTACAAGCATATATCGATGCTGATTTAACTGTTTTACCAGCTCTTTTCCTTTCAACAAACCAGCAAAATGAACAAAGTTTATTAATTCCAAATCACTTACTAATTGAGTTAATTTGATTCGTTCGGGGCCGTCGCCAATGATGGTTAATTGTGGTTTGTTTACTTGATTTTTGTTCGTTAATACCAGTTCTTTTATTGCTCTAATAGCTAAATCAACACCTTTATCCGTAACTAATCTTCCCAGAAAAACAAATTGAGCTGTTTTAGGAATAGCCGGATCTACGTTGAATTCTGAAGCACGATACGGATTGCCAATAATGATTGCCGGATGTCCACAACTATTTTTTAAGACTTCACTAACTGCAATTACTTTTTTTGCTCGTTGCAACCACCAGTTTTCTTTTAATTTATCCCTCCAGTTTTTTTTACCGTTTACACGGGAAATCCAGGTATGTAAAGCAATTACTGATGGGCGACCAAAAAATAATCCGGGCCACGCTAAACGGAGGCATAAGTTATTCTCAAAAACCAGATCAGCCCATGCATGCTCTTTAACCAATTTTAAAACACCAGGGTTTCTGATCACTTTAAAAGGGTACTGCGTATCTGAAACTTCTGCTGTCCATGTTAATAAATGAACGATATGCCCTGCTTTTGAGAACCCTGTTGCCAGTAATTCTGAAATTACCTCAATGCCACCAACAAACGGGTTAAACCGATGGGATAAGAATAGTATTTTCAAATGAATTGGAATTTTATTGTAGTTTGGAACTGAAAAGCTCTTAATTATAAGCCTTTATGTCACTTAAAATAAGTTCTCTACCTTTTATCTTTTCAAGATGGTTATTGTTCCTGTTTGATTTTGCCAGCAAATTGAGAATCAATAGCTCCACTTGTATTCTTAGTTTTATCAAGATTTTGGTCAGTGTGGGATACCAAATTAATCCGTGTTTTTTCAACAAAGTGTACCTGCTTTTGTGAAATATTTTTACTCGTTGGAAATTCACTTTATAAGAGTTTCCGCCTACATGGCCAACTATAATATCGTCAGTAAAAATTAGCTTCCAGCGAGACCGATGAATGCGCATACTTAGATCATGATCTGCATCTAAGACCGGGAATAGTAGCTCATCAAAGTAATTCAGTTCCGCTAAACATGACTTTCGGAAACTAACTGCACAGGAATACGGAAGCTTATTTTTATTTCTCCAAAAACGTAAAAATCCAAGTCTTGCCTCGAGTTGCTGACCAGCTATCAGGCCTGAAACGGAAGGCTCATATTGATAATTACCAATATTATTTCCCTCGTTGTTTATGGTTGAAAAGCCAATACATCCTAAACGAGCATCATTCGAATATTTTGAGATGAGTTTCTGTAAAAATGGCTCAACCGGATAGGCATCAGAATCAAGCAAAACAATTAATTCATTTTCAGCGCTTCTTAACCCAGTGTTCACTGTGCCAGTATAACCCAGATTTTTTTCGTTGTCGATGATCTTAACTAACTCCTGATCAAACTTGTAAGGGTTAACTTCTTTGGAACAATCATTTACTACAATTATTTCATCAATAAACTTCCTATCGAACCGGATCAATGCATCAATGTTCTTTTTAACAAGATTCCACTGGCCGTATACGGGTATTACGATAGACACCTTTTTCATATACCTGACGGGTTAATTTTAGCTTAATTGCAATTAGTTGAGTATTCCAAATCGTAAATAAAGCTGGCCGCAATTGTATCAATTTGAATTTCTTTTTTTGCTAGCTGAACATTTTTGAAAGCCTCATTGAAGCACTTCAAGTCTGGCTTTAATACTATAGATGAGCATAAAACAGAAGAATAAAAACCCAAATCATTCGGTGCATAACCCGGACTTACCATGGGGGCAGCAACCGGAACTCCGTGAGTAATAAATGCTGCAACACTTCCACTTTTACCCAAAGCATGCCTTGGAACTGGTGTTATGCCTAAAGAACAGGTTTTTAACACCATTGAAAGTTTTTTTGATTGTAGGAAGCCCATAAACTTCACTTTATTTTTAAAGCAAGTTACCTTCCCTATTTCAGCACTTAAACGCACAACCTGCTTGTTTGAAGCTCCAATAAAAACTACTTGAACATCCATCCCCATCTCTTCCACCTGTATTTTTAAAAGCTGCATAAACTTAACAATTGGTTCATTAATCTCCATCTGACTGAAAAACCCAATCTTAAACACTTTACTTAATTTTCTGTCCCTGCGGGTTCTATCAACTTCGATGTTTGAAAAAAGCGGCAAATTTTTTATCCGCAAACCATACTTTTCTAATCGTGTTTTGTTGAGTGGCAAATGCGAATGAATCACCTGGGGTTGTAAATCATTAATTAAATGGGTAACCAATTTCTTTTGCAAAACGTGCATAATTAACAGCTTTGGGCTAAAAGTTTCTCCTACGCCAATCCATAATTCATGAATCATCACATGCCATAGTTTGTTTTGACCTACCATTTTTAACATATCAGATAGCCCAAAATGAAAGCCTTTTGCGTGAAATGAAAAAGGCACATATTGCAAGCTTAACCAGTCGGGATTAAAGTCATCAATCCAGGCTTTTACAATCTCGAATTTGGGTTTGTTACTCAATTCGGCGGGTATTCTAACCACATGAATATCTACACTATCTAGCTTTTGGATACCGGTTGTTATTTCGTTGATATAATTATCGTTGAGGGCGATTAGCATCACGTCTATTCCTTTATAAATTAGTTCGGTAGCAAGGCGTCTGGCATAGTCTCCTACGCCGTCGCATCCAGGTTCAAGAGAACCACAAATAAAAACAATCTTCATCTATCAATAGAGATCTGTAAATAGGTTTAAATTAATCAGTTAACTGAACAGTGCAATAAGCAAACCGAATGGCTGGCTTTCAATATATCGAAGGAAATTAGTTTTCGGTTGTATGGGCAAGTTGGTCTAAAAAACGCAACGCTACTTTTTTAGTCGTGTAATTTTCTACCCATTTATATTGGTTGTTCTGGAGATCTTCTAATTCAGTTATGGTAGCACTTTTTAATTTGTTTAAAAGATCTTGTTTATTGGTGTACGTGATACAGTTTGTGTTATCTAAGCCAAACGGAGCACAATAAGTATTTTTTTTATCTAAGTTTTTGAAGCATAAAATGGCACCTTTCGCCGCGTATTCATAATGTCTTAAACAATCCCAGCCTTCTCGTTTGGCGGTAATTCCGAATTTCGATTGTTTTATATCGGTATAATAATCGTTTTGATTTTCGAACATTGGTTGCCACTTTCCGAGTTCGGATACTGCTTTAACGGTCAGTAAATCAACCAATTCATTGTCTACATTATAATTAACAAACTCTTTGCTCTTGTTTTTTAAAGGCACATATTCGATGTGTTCTTCGGGTATGGCCATCGAGATGGGGAAAACCTTTAAAGGCATTTTTATCATTTTCGAGAGCACTTTGTTTAAAGTGGGGAATCTGTCAGCCGTTATCCCAAATAAGCCTGGCGCACTTTCATGTTCTCTTTTGAAATAGTTGGCAGTATTTACTTTATAAAAATAGGTCCAGGGCCTCACCTTCAAATTGAATGAATTGTTAAAATATGGAAACATACTCGTGGTATCATATCCATCAATTATGCATAAGGAGGCTCTTCTTTTAGGATGCAGCGATTTGTAGATGTAATGAAAAAGATCGCATTGATGATAGATATCCGTAAATAAAATATAATCATATTGCTCCATTTCCATTTGCCAATACGTTCTCTTACCGGCTGTTTCTGTTGCTTCGTTTAATAATTTATAGAGTGTATTTCCTCGACTTCCTGTTTTTTTTAAATCTTCGACAGTAGCATCTGTATACATATAATCTACCCTTGGAGTATCTACAACCACAATTCCGGGGATAGACCTTAATCCGTGAAATAAGCCATCAGTTACATAATTTGGAATATTACCGTTTAGAAATAATATTTTCATGAATTGGGATTTGCTAAAAAAGCTGGGTAAATCTACTTTCGATTTAAATGTTTGGTTAGGGCTCCGAAAGCCGTTTTTAAAAGGAATTTATAAGATATGCTAGGTTTTGCGTTAGGGATTGGAAGTGAAAATCCTTTTTGCACCCTTCGCAAAAAGATTGTAACGGAAAGCCCGCCAGAACGCCCTAATTACTTTTTCAATTATCTATAATCGAACTCAGCTATCTAATTACTGCGGCTATAAAACCTACCAATAGCCGCTGCAATACTTATAGCCACGTTTTGTTGTTGAATTTCAAACTTCGAATTAACGGCTATGGGCCCGGCTACCGATTTCCAATAAAGGCGATCAACTTGTCTGGGCGCCTTGCCAGCCAATGCCTGAGAAATGGGCTTCCAGTGCCATGGTTTCGGGGTGCCGAGTGCATGATGCATCAATTGTATTCCGGGTATAAAACCCATTCCATCTTTCGGAACAAAACTGATCTTATCAGAATATGCTTCGACCGTTGCATTGAGCGCATCCTGATCGGTTTTTGCGAAAGGCGAAAATGCTCCGCCCATTGTTTCAAGCAATTTAGCGTTTCTAAACATGGAATTTTGTAAACCGCCAATCTCGTAGGACATCGCTTCCTGGATCCGTTTCCAAAGCGTTAAAAATCCGACGTTTTTAAGGTTCACGCCAATAAAGCCTCCATTTGCATAAAACGATTCTTTAAATTTTAAGCACAAGCCATATTTTTCGAAATAAGTTCGCCAGGCAATGCGGCGGGGATGATATTGAGGCAAAGGCGAATTGATGTCTTCGCATAAAGCAACTCCACAATTTATCCACTCGATGAACATAGACCATGGCCGCGATACTACGACATCCGGATCAAAATAAAAGATAGAATTTGCACCAGCTGCAGGCCCCTGAAGTAGCTGCAGCATAAAATCTGGTTTATAATTAGTTAAGTGATAGTTACTTGTGATGGGTATAAAATGAAGTTTAAGGTCCTTGGCTACATTCATTGTTTTAGCGCCTTCCCAATTTAAATCTGCATTTTTACTGGCAATCGTGCTCCATTCTGGCAGTTTTCCGCGAAAGCCGGCATAAAAATCTCCCCTAAAGCCTTCTTTATATAATGAATTAACCAAGGCAGCTACCCCAAAATGATAATTACTTTCAAACAAAGTACAAGCAACTGGCTTCATAAATATTTTGGAAATGAATAATGAATTAATTAAAAAGGCTTCACTTTTGTAGAGATTATCTATTAAAAACACCTCTTAGTTTGGATATTGCCCGCTTTTTTTTGCCGTTAAGAAACATCGCTCCAGATAATTTCTGAATAGCTACCGCCATTATTTTACTTAGCCGTTTTTCATTACTCAAGTTGGCAAATAAAAATTCTTCAATTGGCAAATTTCCTTGTGGGGTATTTCCTGAATAATGAAGGTGACTAATGGCTTTAAAGGAATTTGAGAATTGAATGGAATGAATCAAATCCATCGGGTTTTTATAATTGCCAGCCCAGGAGCTCAGCCAATTATTTGGACTGCGGCATAAATTTAACATCTTCCATTTACCAATGAGCGATGCAATATGAAACAGCGCCTGATCATGTTTTATAGGCACATTGGGATTCAAAAGGAACCATTCAATAGCACATTTTAAATCAGTAATCATTTGAAAATCTCGCTTGGCTAAAAAATGACCAGCTGTTAAGGCAGAATCTAAAGCCGCTTCACCGAAAATCTCTATTACTTTTTCGGGTTTATGGTAATTAAACTTCCCCTTTGTGGTATACTCTTCATCGGCATGCACAATTTGGTATCCTGGTAGGTACTCAAATAAAATTTCCCAATTACAAAGGGCAACCACATCATTATCTGAGTAAATAAACTCATCCCAATCGGTATACCAAGCCAGAAAACGATATAAAAACCCCTTCGGACAAACTGTTAAAACCGTTTGAAGACTTGTTATTAATTCATGTGCTTCAGCAGGAAAATCCTCCGCATCTAGAACTTGGCATTCATTCAATATATATTCGGAGTCAATTTTGTCGCCGCCAAAATGGACTAATCGAACGGGTAATGAGCACCCCGTATTCCGTATTGAGTGAATTAAATTTGCACATAAGCTCTGACTTTTTAGGTTAGCTACTAAGAAAATACCTCTTTTCATGATGGGGTTAGTATGTGCGTGGGTAAATAAAGTTCGGTTTAGCGTTTTCAACCCGGTGCTGGTGTCCTCACCTGCACCTCAAAAAATTTATCTTAAATATTATTTGGGCGTTCGGGCGTGCTTTCCGTTGCAATCTTTTTTGTCGCCCATCAACTGCGCTTAGGATGACAAAAAAGGATTTCCACTCCAATCACTAACGCACCTAGCACCTCCAAAATGACGGCAGAAAACATCATTCTCTGTGCTTAATAAATTTGGCTGGCACTCCCGCCCAAACTTCGTTTTCTGGCACAGATCTGTTTACCATTGAACCTGCACCAATCACACTCCCTTTTCCAATTTTTACACCGCCTACTATCACACAGTTTGCAGCTATCCAAACATCATCTTCTATAATAATTGGCGATGATGTTAATGGCTGTTGATTAATTATTTGTCCTATTTGGAAGTTATGACCCACATCTAAAATCTTGGTTCCGGTGGCTATTAGCACATTATTCCCGATTTCAATAGAGCTTGTGCAATTAAATTCCACTCTAAAACCGATATAAGCAGAATCTCCAATTTTGATGGTGTTGCTTTCATTAAATCCGTAGCCAATTCCTAAAATCACATCGTCAAGTACTACGCAATTATTGCCTAATTCTACATTATTTGGCCAATCGCATACAATCTTTCCGATTTTGCAATTTTTGCCTACTTTCAAACCCAAAGCCCTGAAATACAGTAACCTGCACTTCCCTATTATGCCTTGTATTTTAACTCTTTTTTTATTGATGAATGTTGGATACATAGCTTATTATCTCGGTAATGAGGCTTTCAAAAACCAGTTTTTCAACAGCATTTTAGAGCTTTGCCAAACCGTTGAAACTTGATTTTTAAACGACTTACTTTTGATCTGCTCGTAATGCATATAATCGTGTAAAAAGGCAGGGAAATATTGCTTTAATACTTGTTCATTTTCTTGTTTCATTGCCAAAAAATTATTGGGGTTGCAGGTTAATCCACTGCAATCACAAACGGCAATAAAAAAAGGTAAATGCTTGTATGAAACGTTATACTTACAGATTGCCAAAACAAAAAATTTCCAATCTGACGAGTATTTTAAATCCTCGTCATACAAGTCGATTAGTTCGTGTAATTGCTTTTTGATGAAGGTACCTTGATGACATAATGACCCATTTCTAAACAGATTGAACGTTAACACATCCGGACAATGGCTCATTTGAAAAATTTTTCCGGCTGCCTCCCTGTAAACATCGCCAAATAAAATATCCTCCTTATATAAATTGGAGGCAAACACACGTTCCAAAACAGATGAATCAGCTAAATAATCCCCAGCGTTTAGCATCAACAAATATTCTCCTTTAGCTTTTTCAATTCCTTTATTCATCGCATGAAAAACACCCTTATCCGGTTCACTTACCCAGTAAGCTAAATCAGTTTCATGTTGCTTGATTACTGTTACGCTTTCGTCTGTTGATCCGCCGTCGATAATGATGTATTCGAAGTCCCTCCAGATTTGATTTTTAACTGATTTAATGGTTTTTTTTAAATCAGTTGCGTGATTGTAGTTGATGGATATGATGGATAATTTCATTAAATCAAATGATCAAATAAATACACAAATACTTAATCCACAGAAACTTCTGGCACTTTATTGATACAGATTAATCCATAAATAAACACCAGGAAATAAGCAATAATGGATACAACAATGTTGAAATAAAGAATGCCGATTAACGAATTGATATTGAAGAAAGCAAGGCTAATAACCGTTGAACCGAAATTCACCCCGATTAAAAAAAGCGGCTTCATAAACCAACCACGACTGATTACTAATTGAGAACAAATGCCCGACATTAAGCCAATGCTGCTTGTTAAAGCGATCAAAAACAATGGGAAATTTAAGCCAGAATAATTTTCGCCAAAAACCCATAATATCTGGTTAGAAACAAGCCAGATGGCGAAAAGAAGTGATGCGCTTATTACAATTGTGGTAGCCTGAATGATTAAATAATGCTTCATTAAATCACTCTTCGCTTCTTTCATTCTCGAAAACCTGGGTATCACCAACGTTGAAAATAATATGGTAAACAAGTTAAAAATGATAGACAGTCGGCCTAAAGCTCCCAGTTCAGATATGTTGTTTGTGGTACCAAAAAAGGAAACTAACCAGATGGATATTTGTCCGGAAATGCAATGATAAATTACAATCGGAAGTGTGCGTTTAACGCCTTTTGTAAGTTGTTTTTGTACAAGCAAATCTGGTTCCTCTTCATCGCTGGCAAAACGGGCAGAAATTTTTTTCAGTTTAAAATTGCCATATAATCGTGGCAAGCTTGTTGCGATGATTGCGATGTACGTAAAAGGAAAAATGAAGAGAAAAAGTGCACTTAATGCAAGCCTGCCCAAACTTACTTCAATCTGATTTTTTTGTAATCCTTTAATGTCCTGGTGTAATTTTGGTGCCATTTCCAGAAACGAATCTGATAAGGCCGCAAAAAAAGCAGGGATAATTGATAAGATAATTAAAGTAGTAGTTAGCCAACTAGCTCCATGCTGTAAAAGCAGGTTTGCCAATATGGGGGTGGTAACTATTAAACTGATTAGCCCGAATTTCCTCCGTAGTTTTAAGCCTGTTGCCAGTACCACTCCAAGTTTCTTTTTGTCCTGCCAAACCTTACCTCCTTCTGCCATTACACCGCTCGAAATTCCAGAATCGGCCAGCATGGTCATGGTTCCTAAAAAGGTGTTTGCAAGGGTATACAACGCATATTCTTGTATCGACAATAAGCGAATAATTAATATTCCGCTTACAAAACCTGCTGCTTGAACCGCTACTTGTGATACACCTGTAAGTAAAACCAACTTTACCCATTGGGTGATGCGGCTATAGCTCCAATCGGTAGTTAGCGCTTTTGAAATCAATTTCATAGCAGCTATTGAACTTGCGTATTCATCGATTTAAAGTGCCATTTCCACCCGTTTTGCCACATTTTATGTCTTACTGGGCCCGTATAATGCCGCATGGCGATGGTTTCTGGGTCGTATTTAACTTCAAAATCAAACTGATCTTCTGTATCTATAATGAATTGACGTGGATCTAACAGATTAGCGCCTTGTTTCCGGAACGCAAACTCAAACGAAGATTGCTCTGAAAAGTAGCCGTAATTTCCTTTTAAGCTCTGGAGGTAAGTAAAAATATCGGCAGAATCAAAGTCTGAATTCAGAATTAATAAACCTGAATTTAATGGATAAATCGATTCCCTTTCTGTACTGAAATAATTCTCCACGTCGCCCAGCGTATCCGGAACATACCATAACCCTTTATTTAACACATTGGCTGTTAGATAATTTCTGATATTTTTATAAAATACGATATCAGAATCCACATATACCGTTTGGTGCTTATACGAATGGCCAAGAATTATATTGATTTTTTTTGCCAAGGCGCTAACCGTGGCATAATCATTCAGAAATTTATTATCTCTGAAATAATCATAAACATCCCAATCAACAATGGTTACAAAAAGGAACTTTTTAAGTATGATTTCCTTTTGAACGTCTGTATAAGTTTTATCGGAGTAGATCGTCCACTTTATCGGCTCGCCCGCATAAAAAACAAATGAATAAATAGATAAAAGTTGATCTTCAAAAGATGCAGAACCTGAAAAACTAATAATTTCGAAATCTATATTCGTTGAATTTGGTGAGTAAGCCGACTTATGACTTAGTATATTTTTAAAAAATTGCTTTTTATACCAGCTTGCTCTTTGCTGGCATAATAGCTTGGTTAGTCCGCCCTGGTATTTGAGTTTTTTCATGAATATTTCTTACTGAACGACGAAGAGTAAATGGAAACTTTGTAACCAGAGTTCGATTATAGATATTTTTATAAATTAAGTTTTGGGCGTTCGGGCGGGCTTTACGTTGCAATCTTTTTGCCCGAAGGAAGAGGGCAAAAAGGATTTTCACTTCAATCCCTAACGCAAAGCCTAGCAAGCTTGTTAAAATATTGATGTCCCCATCAGCAGCTCAAAAGTGTAAAATCCGAATTCCAAAAATTTTTATACCAGATTGCTATCAACAGAACCGCATGCTACAGCTAATTGGGATTTTGTTAAAATGCTCAAAACGATAGCAATTACCTTACTGATATCTTCTTCCGACATAATCACATACAGTGGCAACAAAATAGAATTGTCTTGTAGATCTTCCGAAATTGGCAGTTCCACATCACCGGTAACATCTTTGTAGGCCGTTTCCCGATGCGTGTTCATAATCCCTCTGCGAGTAGCAATTCCCTTATCTAATAGCATTTGCATTAAGGTATTTCGGTTTACAGTGCTCGACTTTGTTAGATAAATACTAAACGATTGATAATTAGAGAAACTATCCTTGTTTTCAAACGGTAATTGAATGAAATCTAAATCTTTAAATGCATCAAAATAACGAGCCGCAATTTTCCGTCGTTCCTTTACAATCCAATCCAACTTTTCCAATTGCTTAATACCTACAGCAGCCTGAATATCCGTCATCCGATAATTATACCCGATTTCAAGGTGATCTTCGAACATGATGGTTTTTGAATCATGCCTTAACCGGTCATTTACCGACATTCCGTGCTGGCGAAAAAGTTGCAAACGGTTATAATAGTCTTCTCTATCCGTTGTGATCATGCCACCGTCTCCTGTTGATATCACCTTGCGGGGATGAAAAGAAAAACAAACCAATGTGGAGTGTGAGCCGATTTTTTGGCCTTTATATTCAGATCCGGCAGCGCAAGCTGCATCTTCAATAAGTTTCAAGTTATACTTCTCAGCCAACAACCTAAAAGCATCGATATCTGCTGGCATTCCGATTTGATGTACCAGAAGAATAGCTTTCGTTCTTGAGGTAATTTTACCCTCTACATCTGCCGGATCTAAGTTATAATCAGACCGAACTTCCGCAAAAACGGGCGTTGCACCCACATAGGTTATGGCATTTGCTGTGGCGATATAACTCATTGATGGGCAAATTACTTCATCGCCGCTTTTAATTCCTGCAACAATCATAGACAGATGTAAGGCCGTTGTACAGTTTGAAACAGCAACCGCATACTTCGAACCGGTGTACGCTGCAAATTTTTCTTCAAATTCCTTAACTCTTGGCCCTTGCGTAATCCAACCAGTTAAAATAGTATCATAAGCAGCCTGAGCTTCTTCTTCTGTTAAATAGGGTTTTGCGATTGGTATCATACATTTTCGGCTAATGCTTTTTTGGAGCAGTACCATTTAATCAATTCTTGCAGACCGTCTTCAAGTTTTACACCTGGCTCAAAGTTTAATAACCTTTTCGCTTTACTATTATCAGCTAAGCGCCTGCTTACCGGGTTAATAGAATTTTCTGCTCTGTAAACCGGCTCAAGAGTTGATTCCTGCAATTCCAGTAGTACTTCCAAAAGTTGTTTTAAACTTGTTTCCCGGCTGGTGCCTACATTAAAAACTTCATCTGAAACATCTGATAACAATGCTGCTACGTTTGCTTTTGCTACATCTTTCACATACACAAAATCCATACTGGTGCTACCATCGCCGTAAATTTCAGGCGCTTTGCCATTGAGGATGCAATCTATCCATCTAATCATCACCTCAGTATACTTACCGTCTGTATCCATCCTTGGCCCGTAAACATTAAAATACCGTAGGCCCACATAATCTAACCCATACATAAATTTATAACTCCGAAACAGTTGCTCGCCCCAAACTTTAGCACCTCCATAAAAGGTTTGATTATTATAAGGATCATCACTTTCTGGTGTGGGAAAATTTTGAGCAAGGCCATAAACAGAGGCACTCGAACTATAAATAATCTTCTTTATTTTATGTTTTACAGCCAGGTTCGCGAGCTCGAATGTGGAGGTTAACATCACATCAAACCCCTGTTTCGGACTTGCAGCGCAGGCATTTATGCGCAATGCGGCCAAATGGAATATGTAATCCATTCCAGAAATACATTTTTCAAGCAATGCCGTATCTCTGATATCGCCTTCTATGAACTCAACAGCAGGCTGATCAATAAAGGATTTCATATTATCATAGCTGCCACGAATTAAATTATCGATGATAACAATTTTAGCAGGGGCATATTTTAAAAGCTCTTCAATGATGTATGAACCAATAAAACCAGCACCGCCAGTTAGTAGAATTTTACTTTGGTAAATTTTGCTGTTCATGCTGTTTGTTTAAACTGTTAGGATGTTAGAGCTATTATTAGATTTTGGTTGGGATTTTATAGCCATTTTTAAATAACTCCATTAAAGATTTTTTCGGGATATCTACCTGAGCTCGTTTGCACAAAATGAGTTTGGGCGTTCGGGCGGGCTTTCCGTTACAATCTTTTTTGTCGCCCTTCGACTTCGCTCCATTAGGATGACAAAAAAGGATTTTCACTTCAATCCCTAACGCAAAATCCAGCATATCTTATAAATCCTCTGATGAAACAGCTTTGGAACTAAAAATCAAATTTTATAGCTTTTCAAATCCACACAAAGGCTATGAGCCGGACACATGTTAAACTTTAGCAAAACAGGAAGAGAAAAACCCTTCGTTACTGGTAAAGCACCTGACTTACTGTAACTTCAGATTCATCACCCTTATTTAATGATATCAGTTCGTCAATAATGTAGACAGGCCTTTTTCGACTTGCGTCCAGCGTTCTCCACAAATATTCAGCAATTATCCCCAGTGCAATATTTGTAATCCCAAAACCCAACATCAGGATGGATACTAAAGCAGGCCATCCACTTGCCAAATCATCAAAAAATAGTTTTCTAAAAACGATATAGCCTGTCCAAGCAAGCCCCAGCAGGAAAAATAAAATCCCGATAATGGAAACTAGCCGAATTGGTGCAAAAGAGAAGGCTACAAATGAATCAACAAAGAGCTTTATTTTTTTCGAAAGTGTCCATTTACTTTTGCCGGTTTGCCTGTCTCTTTTTTTATAGGTGATGCTTGTCTGGCGAAAGCCTAAACCTAAAATTTGCAAAAATATTGAAGAGTTAGCCTCCACATTCCGAACTAATTCTTTCGCTACTTTTTTATCAAACATCACAATATCAAAACCTTTATCAGGGAAGTTATCGAATGCAAACTTTTTCATTAAGTAAGCATAGCTAGTTGAAAAAATTCGTTCAATCACAGATATACTTCCTGTTTCCCTTTGCGCCCACACGATGCCATTTCCCTGTTCCATTTTTACTATCATAATCGTGATTAACTCCAATGGATCTTGCAGATCGGCATAATTGAAACAGATATAATCACCACTGGCATGGGCAACACCAGCACGTAAAGCAGCATGCGAACCAAAATTTCTAGATAGGTTGATCACTTTTGCACCGTATGTTTCATGTACTATTTCAGTAAGTAAATTTGCTGATTGATCTGTTGAACCATCATTTACAAAAATGACCTCACCCTTAAAATCAGCGTTCTCTTTAAAAAACCGATTGAGGCTTTTAACCAAAAATGGTATTCCGGCATATTCGTTGAATATGGGAATAATTACCGTGATTAATTTTTGTGCAGTTTCAAACATCTGATTTGAATTTGAAGCGTACTTTAATACTTTTTACAAGTGTTGCAGCAGGCATCTTTATACCTCGCCATTCAACTTCTTGCACCTTTAAAACTTCATTTTTACAGGCTACTAAAATGCATCCCGAAGCTTTGTTCACAGCTAATACATGACCAGGAATTGCTAAAAACTCTTCCTCCATTTGATGAGGTTTTGCTTTCCATATGATTATCTTTTCACCATTCAAATACGTGAAAGCACCAGGAAAAGGATGGGAGGAAGCTCGAATAAGATTATAAATTTCTGTTGCAGTTCTGTTCCAATCTACTTGGCTATCTTCCGGAAGCCTCGGGTAACACCGCAGTCCTTTCGTACTTCCCTTTACTTCAAATGCATCCGGATTTATAAGTAGTTTTTTTATGGCTTGTTCAAAAAGTAAGGGGGCAATTTGCTCGGCCTTTGTTAAAATATCTGCCACGTATAAACCATCGGTAATACGGATCGACTCTCTGGAAATTACATCCCCGGAATCCAGCTCCACAGCCATTTTGTGAACGTTGGCATTTATGTATTTTTCTCCGTTAATAATGCTCCAATTAACAGTGGCGTTACCTTTATAATCAGGCAGATTGCCTAAATGAAAATTTAAAATTCCGCAATCAAATAGGTCAAGAAAACTTTCGGGTATGGTGTATTTCCAGTTTACACTAATGGCAATGTGAATTGAATGGGCCTTTATAATCTCTATAATCTCATCAGTATGCAAGCATTTACACATGAAAAGTTTAGCTCCTATTCGGTTTGCAAGTTTCTCGAAATCGACATGCTTAATATCATACTCACTGTAGGCTTCTTCAGTAACAATTGCTTTAAAAGAGTAACCTAAAGCGTTTAAATGAATAATAGTATCATATAAATATCTTGAACGCCCAATGGCAATCAAATTTTCATTGGCCATCATATCAATTCACCGATAGGCATATTTTTGAAGGAGTAATTATCCGTTAGCATGGCTTCTGCCACTTTAAGCCCACCTGCCTGTAATCGTATAGTTGGGTCGTATCCGATAGCGGAGGGCAAGATCCCCATATGGCCAATAGGAACATGCTTAGGGAAATATGAAATACCAGCTTCTTTAAACGCTTGAGTATCTATTTCTCCTGCATAACGTAGTATAAATGGGTTTGTCAATGCATCCTGAAAGCTTTTGACTTTAATAGGTTCGCCATTTTTACCAATCCAGGTGTTTACAAATGGGTAGGCTGTAAAAAGAACAGCTTCGGCATCTTTATATTTCTCAGGAATGTTAATATGGGGAAAACCTCCTACCCAATCAATATTTTGCAGATCGTATTTATGCTTGTTTTCGTCAGTATCTATCACACATAAGCCATCACACATTTTTGATATCACTTTGGCGATGTAGGGCCCGAAATCGTTGTTGCAGATAAGGATAAATTTGTTTTTAAAAAGACATAAACCTGCATCAAATATTTGCTTAATGGCCATGTCGCCTAAAAAATTAAATACATCTACATCCGGATGTCTTTCATTGGTGGCTCCAACTTTAAATCCACGCCTTTTAATGTAGTTAATATCCATATCGGCATCCCGCCATTCCCAAGCCTCATACATTAACGGAATCACCAACCCATCTTTTGCATGTTGCAGCTTCTCCTTGTTTAAGGGTCTTAAATGGCCGGAGTTTGTAATAATATCAGCTTCATAAATTAGTTCAGGAGTTAGCTTTTCAATAAATGTAATATCCAGCTGAGCCTCATCAAAATCTTCATAAACCTGTTTAGTTTGCCGAATAACTTCGCTTACTGATCCGTATGATGTTGACTTTGTATAGGCATATACTTTCGCTCCTGCAAGGGCAGCTAAAATTGGTGTAACGATGTAAGCACCTGTTGCAGCTTCTGTTAAAACCACTTTACCTTTCAAATTCAGCTTAAGTGACTCTACCTGTTTACTCAATTTATTTATCAGCATACCTTAATACTGGTTTAAAGCTTCAATAACATAATTTACTTCTTGATTTGTTAGTTCTGCATACATCGGCAACGACAAACAATGATTAGCCAAATACTCCGAATTGGGGCAATCGCCCGGCTGATAATCTAAATGTTTATAAACTTTTTGCAGATGACAGGGAACCGGATAATGTAAACCAGGAAAGATATTTTTATTGTTCAGATAAGAAATCAGATCATCCCTATCTTCAGTAGTGATCACAAATAAATGATAGATCGATTCTGTTTCTTCTGGCTGTACTTGAACCGTAATTTTACTGTTGCTGATGTATTGCTGATACTTTTCAGCAATCTCTCTTCTTTTATTATTCCATCCAGATAAATACTTCAGTTTTACATTTAGCGACGCGGCTTCTAATCCCCCCATCCGCATATTGTAACCAAGTTCATCATGATAATATCTGGTAACAGAACCGTGGTTTCTTAAACTAAGTAGGTGTTTATAAAATACTTCGCTGTTGGTAGTAATACATCCGGCTTCGCCACAAGCTCCTAAATTTTTGCCCGGATAAAAGCTAAAACTTGCCATTTCGCCAAAACCACCTACCGGGATGCCTTTGTATTTTGCACCTTGAGCTTGAGCTGCATCTTCGATTAAATACAAATTATGTTTTTTACAAATAGCAGAAACGGCATCCACATCAAAAGGCTGACCGTATAGATGTACACCTACTATTGCTTTTGTTTTCTCGGTGATTTTTGCTTCAATCTTACTTGCATCAATTTGCCAGCTATCAGCCGTACAATCCACAAAAACAGGAGTTGCTCCGGTGTATGATACGCCCCAGGCAGTAGCAATAAACGTATTTGCCGGAATAATCACTTCATCACCTTTCCCAATTTTTAACGCTAACATGGCTAAATGCAAGGCAGATGTGCCGTTGTTTACACCAACTGTATATTTAGTATGGCAGAAACCGGCAAAACTGTTTTCGAATTCACTTACGAACGTTCCACCAGAAAAAGCATGACTATCATACACTTTTTCAAAAGCTGTAAATAACTCGGTTTTTACCTGCTGATGCTGTCCCCTTAAATCGAGACAAGATATTCTATCCTGAACTTCAAAAACCTCCATCTTATGTCAATATTGATTCTAATGTTTTAACAACTTTTGCAGGCACGCCCGCTACTACTGCATTATCGGGAACATTTTTTGTAACTACCGACCCTGCTCCAATCATGGCATTTTTACCGATTCTAATGCCGCAAAGTATCGTAGCGCTCGACCCTAAAGAAGCCCCTTCTCCAACATAGGTTTCTTCGCAATTCCAATCGGCTTCTGTTTGCAAAGTACCGTCGGCTTTGGTAGCTCGTGGATATCTATCATTGGTAAAGGTTACATTATGCCCAATAAACACATTGTCGGCTATGTGCACTCCCTCACAAATAAATGAATGACTAGAAATTTTACAATTTTTACCAATCGTTGCACCTTTTTGGATTTCTACAAACGTTCCGATTTTAGAACCGTCGTCAATAAAACAACCGTAGGCATTTACGAAATTGCAGATCTTAACATCTTTGCCAACCGATACATTCCTTAAGTTTTGATTGGCATTGTTTATGGTAAGTATATCCATCTTACACAACAGCTTTTAAAAATTGACTATTAACTTTTTTATCTATTGGCTCCACCAAAATTTCGCATCCACTATTTTTGATCGATTTGCTCGATGCCTCCAGAATCTTAACTACATCTAATCCTAATTGGCTGCAAGATCTAGGTTGTTCTACCCCCATTATCGAACGGATGAAGTTGTTGGCCATTCCCAATAAAGCTTCTGTAGTAGCTAGCTTCGGCACATGAATATCACCCGTTCTGTAATCTACCAGTACACTGTTTCTTTCTTCGTTGGTACTGTGTTTATAGCTCGTGTCATACACCTTAATTTTTTCGGTTGGCTCTAAATCATTGTACAAAATCATTTTTTCGTCACCACCCACTAACATCATCCGTACCTTAACAGGGCTGGTCCAGGAGCAATTAAAATGAGCTATAAACCCAGAGCTATAATTCACCGTTAAATAAGCAATGTTTTCAATCCGATTATTGGTATGCGTAACACCTGTGGCATTTACACTGTAAGGTTCTTCAGCAATTATGTAGTTCAGTATGGAGATATCATGAGGAGCTAAATCCCATAATACGTTGATGTCGGGCTGAAATAATCCTAAATTGATACGGGTGGAATCAAGGTATTTTATGGTTCCAAGTTTCTCTTCATCAACCAATTGCTTCATCTTCTCAACTGCTCCAGTATATAAAAAGGTATGATCTACCATGAGCAGCAGTTTTTTTTGTGCAGCCAAATTGATTAGAATCTGAGCTTCCATCACCGATGAAGCCATTGGTTTTTCAATCAATACATGTTTACCCTCCGAAAGTGCTTTTTTGGCCAATGCAAAGTGCGTATAAACAGGAGTGGCAATAATTACCGCATCAATTTCCGGATCGTTAATGATATCAGATGCATCTTTAAAGCCCTTTATAGATGGGAAGGTTTTTTGCAAATGAAGAAGTCGGTCTGATCGTGTTTCTGCTACTGATTTTATAACACAATCATCTGCAGCAAAGAAATTTCTAACCAGGTTTGGGCCCCAATACCCATAACCAATGATGCCAATTCGTATCATAGATGAATTTATAATGAATGAAACTGATTTATTTATTACTTAAATGCCGATTGTGGATACCTTGCCGGATAAAAAGTTTATATGGCCCGTAAGGCTGGCGAAATATGGAATACAAGTTCCTGATGCTGCTTGTAAAAGTTGTTTTTCCATTAAACTGATCATCTTTTACAGCGTAAACTTGATAGCTATCTCGTTCATACAAGCCTTCATTATTCATTTGATTTATAAACTGTGAAGGTATTTGTATATCATTTTTAATGATGACGTAATCAACATTAGATAGTATGTTAGCGAACATTGTTGAGGTAAAAACCTCATCATAGGGTATGTAAGGTCCGTATAATTTCCACCCTAGTTTCCTACCGGGATAATAAAACTCAAACGGAGCAAAAACAGCATGATTTCCTTTTCCGAGTAAGGCATTAGCTGCATGGTAAACCAAATCGCGATCTCGGTTTTGGTGCTGAAATGCGGCGAAGTAAGAACGAATACCGATTGAAAAAAAGACTGACCAAAATAAAAGCAATGTTAACCCGATGAGTTTTTTGAAGCGATTAAGTTCAATTTTCTTGCTCGATATCTGATTTAGGGAGTAAACTGAAGCAATGGCCACAATAAAATAAGGTAGCAGATATTGAACCCTGTGAATATAAACCAGGGTAAACATCATGATAAAGGATGCAGTTAAACAAGCTAGAATTAAACCAGTTTGCTTTCTTAGAATAAATGCGATTGCAGCTAAGAAAAATACGACTGGAGTAAACTTGAGTACGCTCAGCAGTTTGATACCTGAAGAAAATAAGTTAGAAATAACACTCCCTTTTGCAGCTCCTGATTGAGTATTTACCGTTACGCCGTCAATCAGATAATGTATTTTCTGAATTAATTGGGGTATTAAAGGGATAAGAATAATTACGGATGCAAGAACTCCTCCAACTCCCATTAAAATAACTAATAAGAAGCGTTGTTTGATTGTTACTCCAGCTGTTTTTAGTTTAACAAATAGTGAATACAATTCAAATATGATCAACGGGAATAGAAATATCGCCGATGGCCAAATAAACAAACCGATTGCCGCAAAAACACCTGCGAAGAAAAGATGGCTTTTTAATAGTTTATAGTTTGAAGAAAAAACCACAGATCGGCAGATCAAGCAGCAAGATAATAAGCAGAAGGCCATTGTCCAGCCATCAACCCTGGCCATGGTATATGCTTGTACAAATATTGGATCAAGCAGAAATACTAAACCAAGTATAAAGGCAGCGTTTCTATGTGTTCCTTTTAATAATAGCCAGCGAACTAAAACCGTTGAAGCTACTAACGCCCCTAAAATAGCAGATATACGTGGGCCGTATTGTCCAAAAGTTGTATAACTGAGCTCTTGAAGTACAGGTCCGAGATAAAAAATGAAAAATACGGGGTGATTTTTGCTAGTTATCCAGGCGATAGACCACGTTGTTTCTGGATTTAAAACGATTCTGCCCAAATCAAGGGTCATAAATTCATCTGCATGAAGATATGGGGCCACAGCAATAGTTAGTGAATAAACAAATACGATCAATACCAGGGCCGCTATCCACATTCCCCAAAAAAATTTATAAGGAGCAACCTTTTTCGAATTGATATTAAATGTATTCTCAGGATAAGAAAACGGTTGAAAACTTAGGTGCATAGGATGTCCAGTCAATACCCCTGACGGGTATGTTTTCGATAAAAAACTATTAAATAATTTTGCTAGAAAATTGCTGCTAGAGAGTTATGAATGGATATTTTTAGTATAATATCCATAATTATAGTTGCCTTTATAACCGTATTTACCGGTCAAGGAAACCCCGTTTAACACCACATGCAAATTGTTAAACTTATGTCGCTGGTAAAGCTGTTTCAGGTAGTTCAAATCAGATTTATATGTATATGATTGCCTCATAATATACAAAACTGCATTGCTGAACCGAGATAATATCATGGCATCTGCCACTAATTTCACAGGCGGAGTGTCGATAAGAATTTCATCAAAATTAGAAGACAACCAGTCAAATAAGACATCGATTTCTGGCTTTTCTAAAAGTTCGGATGGATTTTTAGGTATATAACCAGTAGAAATTACATACAAATCAGGATGAATTCTGGAAGGTTGAATAATTTCTTCAATAAGCGCTTCACCATTCAAATAAGAACTGATGCCTTTTTCCCCCTGGAGGTTATAATACTTAGATATGCTAGGATTTCTAAAATCTAACTCTAAAATCACCGATCTTCTACCCGCAGCGGCATAAGCAGCTCCCAAATTTCTCGTTACAAAACTCTTTCCTTCTCCAGGCATACCAGAGGTTAATAAGGTAACGTTACCATCTTTCCGTTTACCTTCTGTATAATTAAGATTGGTTCTGAGTATCCGAAATTGCTCTGCAATGATGTTTCTAGAGCCGTCCAATACAATTAGGGGAGTAGCTTTCTTTTCCTGTACCAGTTCACCTAAAATCGGAATATGAATTAAATTTTCAATTTCTTTGGCGGAGGTAATCCGATTGTTTAAAAGATCCTTTCCAAAAATAATTCCTCCAGGTATCAGCAAACCAAGGATGAATGATAGAGCATACGTATAGGTAGTGTTACGGGTAACAGGCGCCCCATAATAAGCTTCCTCAATTATTCTGCTTCCGTTTAATTTAGATGCATGATTAACAACGGCTTCTTCCCGCTTTTGTAATAAATAGATGTAAAGTTCCTCTTTAATACTTTGTTGACGTTTAATGCTTATAAATTCCCTCTCCTGCCCCGGAACTTGTTTAATAGACGCCTCTAACTTTGAATTAAAGCCTTCTAATTGATTTCTTGTTCCTGAAAGCGATCTTTTTATACTGCCAATATTTTCTAAAATAGTTCTCTTTACGGAAGCAATTTGCTTATTGAGCGGAATAAAAACGGGGTTTAATTCGGGCGTGGTGGCTAATAGCTTATCTTTTTCTAATTGTAAACTGATTAGTTTATTAACAAGTGAAACCAGATTTGGATCGCTTATACCAATTGTAGCAGGCGCAGAACCTGTCCCTCTGTTTGACTTAACATAGCGTTGAATTTGGTCGAATACTTGAAATTGAACATTCAGCTCATTTAACCGGCCATCGTTATCTTTAACATTTTCTAAAAACACCTTTGAATCAGCCGAAATATCGGTTAGCCCTCTACTGCTCTTATAACTTTCAACCTTTTTCTCGAAACCATTAAGTTCGCTGCTCACTGTTGATAAGCGTTCATCAATAAATCGGAGTGTACTTGCTGTAACGGTGTTCTTGTCTTCAATTGCGGCCTTATTGTAAACAGCAATTAAGTTATTGAGTACATCCACACCGCGTTGCGGCACATTTTCTTTTATCGCTAAATCTACTATGGAAGCTTGGTCATTAGATAAATAGGCATCAATACTTCCCCTTAAACCATCGGCTACATTTGATGGATGACTTAACGTTACTTGAATGGTACTGCCAATATATGAATCTAAGTTTTCGGTAGGATCTAACTTCCAAATACCAAAAGCACTTTTCAATTCCTTTGCAAATAGAATAAAACTTTTGGATTTAGGCTGTTTTAAAATAAACGTATGTTCATCTTTTATAAATATTTCGAAGGATTGTCCGGTAAAACTTTTCGCAGGATGAATTAACGTAAAACTTACCGGGCTGATTCCGTAAAGGTCTTCAGATTTGAGTTTTCCAACCCTACTATACTGAACCCACAGTTGTAGATTTTTAACAACCTGCTGCATCAAAGATCTGGATTTTAATATTTCGATCTCATTTTCTATTACTGTTTCACTATTGTTTGAGCTGCTTTCACCTTTTCCCCTAGTAATTTCATTTTTTTCGCTTTTTATAAGCAGCTTGGCTCTAACTGTATAAACCGGAACAGAAGATCGAAGATAAAAAAACGCTCCACCCAAACAGATACAAACACATACTATAAAATAAGGCCAGTAATATAAATACATGGTAAGCTTTTCAAACAAGCTTTCCGATTTGTCTATATCTGAATAATCGTTATAAACAGGACTTGTAATCTTTGTGTCCATAAGCAAACAGATTAGAGGTGATAAGAGATTTATTATTAAATAGTATTAAATATTGCAATAGGCCAAATGTTTGATGATTACTTCTACATTGTCGGTTTCTATTTCTGCATACATTAAATAACCTAGTTTAGGCAGAAGTACTTTGATGGTTTTTTTCTTAACGGCTATAACTTCTCCTTGAAATGCCGACAAAGGACCATCTACTATTCTAATGATGTCTTTCACACTTACCTTTGTCTTCTCCAGTTTCACATTCATATAGGCAACCAGAAATAACTGAATCATTTCTATTTCATCATTTCTGATAACCGCTGGCTTTCCCAACCAATAAACGAAGTTTATAACCCCATCAATTTGCCTCACCAAGCTCTGTTGCTTTTCAGTGATTTTCACAAATACATAGGAAGTGAATAGAGGCTCTTCCACAACCTTTTTTCTGTCGCTCCATTGCCGTACAACTTTGTTTAAAGGGCAATAATTTTCGACGTTATTTTTGGTTAATAAAGTAGCCACTTTTTTCTCCCACCGGGCTTGTGTATAAATTGCGTACCATTTTGATTCCATATAGATGCTTTAATTTGTGAACTTAATTTTTTGGGCAAAAAGCTTCGCTAACCCACTCCCATTTCCAGAAGTGTTAACTAAATAAGAACTATTAAATTTTAGGGATAAAAAGTAACGGCTTAAACATCCATGTTACACCAAATAATTAACTCAAAAAAAGAGCTATTTAGTAAACAACTGAATAATAAACAATTGATTAAAAATGTTTTAAGTTTTTTTAATAATTATCGCCCCAGAAGAAAAGCAGCAATTGAGATTAGAGACAAAAGTAAACCAACCTTAGGGTAAGTTTGATCGATAGATGCATACTTTGCCTTACCAGCTTCAACATAGATGATGTCATTATTCTTCAAATAATAATATGGAGAATTGAATAGATTTTTGGAAGTTAAGTCAATCGGAATATATTCACGTACCTGATCCACTTCCCTAATTAGTATAATTTTTCGTTTCGCTGTTATGTTTAAATCTCCAGCCATTGTTAACGCATCCGTGATGGTGAATTTTTCATTTTGAGCTTTAAAAACGCCTGGCTGATTCACATCTCCCATAACGGAAACTTTAAAATTGATTACGTTTACACGAACTACCGGCTCCTTTAAGTATGGGATGAGCCTTTTTCTAATTGCGTCTTTAAATTGTGAAGTAGTTAAATTACTTGCCTTAATAAAACCAATAAGAGGCATCTCAATTTCGCCATTTGGATTCACCATATAGCCGCCATAACTTTCACTTACTCCATTAATATTGGATGTAAAATTAAAAACAGCAGAGGCTTCGGCATTTAAGCTACTTACACTTATTCCTAATACATCATCTGGCTGTATTTTTAAAGCAGACAAGTTGGTTACACTTTCTTTGGTGGGCTCCACGCGGCTTAGATCCTGAAAGTATGTAGCTTGTTTATAGGAGCTGCAAGAAGAAAAGATGCCTAAAAACAAGAAGATGATGCCCCGAGAAAGTGTTTTCATAGGTTTAAATGAATTACTCAAGAAAGCGACCGCTTAATAAGCACTCGCTTTTGATAGAATATGAATAATTTTAAAGGATTGTTTAATATGAGGATGATAATATTTTACTGAGGTTACTTCCTCTCAAAGCTTCGCTTATCCTTACCCACAGGTAATTATAAATTGCTTTTAAAAACTAATAACTCGTTCTAAGTAAATAAGTTTCTAACTTGATTACCAAATTACAACATCGTTTTCAAAAAAGTAATAAAATTTTAATATTGTACCCACCTGAAAATCGTCCTGACGATTGTATCAAAATTTTGACAGACTAAAATAAATAATTAATTATTTTTTTTAACAAATATGGTTAATAATTTCATAATAATATAATAAGCACAGTATAAATAAAGTATATTTCTTTAATATTATATAAAAAATTGTTTTAAGTATTTCGAAATAGAAACTTGAATTTTAAATTCACATTTTCAAATAAAAATTGTGATTCGATTGCACAGAAATCAATTCCCAAAACAGGAACATTTTTATAGATTTTAGTTTTTTTTTGAAAAAATCATAGTAGAAAAAACTATCAGGTATTAAAAACTGAATAAATTAGAAATCTATCCTTTTAAGAATAGCTAACAGCAGCAGTAAAAATCGCTTTCCTTTCAAACTTATTTTTGTGATACAACCATTTAATGATCTGCAACATCATCATACAGATATAAATGGCCTCCATGAAAATTATCTATTTATTCATATTTCTCCTTACACCAAAATTTCCTTAACTTTGGACAAAATATAAATTGATGCAGTTTCACCCTAACTTTCTAAATCTTCAATGCATGCGCCGTGCGATGCATTTAGGTGGAGCATCATTTAGCTTTAAATAGCTTCTGTACATATTCACTACACCCTACCTATTTACTTTATTATTGTTCATTACCTCCTTTACGGGAGTTTACATATTGTTTTCGCATGGAAACTTATTACACAACAGAAGAAAAATTTCTACAAGCAGTAGATGAGCTGAGCTTCGGAGAAACTCCAAAAGCACTGCAACTACTAAATGCATTGTTAGAAGCTGAACCTGCTTACGCCAGAACCTATTACCAATTAGGAGTAATTTATTACTATCACCTGATGGATTATAAAGCCGCCGGTTATTATCTCGGAAAATGCACCGAATTGGAACCTTTATTCCCCACAGTTTACGCCGATTACATAAAGCTGTTAGTCTTTTTGGATATGGAGAAAAAAGCAAAATCAGTTGCTGAAGCCGCTTTACATGTACCAGGAGTTTGCTCTGGTGTAGTATATCAATTATTGGGATTATTGCATGAAAAAAAGCATGATTGGAACAATGCCTTAATGTACTATCAAAAAAGCCTTTTAAACAGTACCGACAACCTCGAAGTTGATAAAATTAATACAGACATTAGTCGTGTTAAACTTAAAATGGAAAGGAATAAATTGTACAAATACCATTTTAATGGAGGAGAATAATCAATCCTGAAACAAGAGAATTAAACGGAAAAGCCTGGCAAATTATGTCGGGCTTTTTCATTAACATTAAATTCCTCTATCAAACAAAAATCGCACTTAGGTATTCAAAAAAGTATATAGGCGTTCTCATGCAAATCAATGTATAGAAAAATGTTCAAAGGAATTTGCGCTTGCTAAATCCATAGCAGGGACGAATTACCCGTTTTGTATGTGTAAAATACCCAAATTCGGCCTCGAACTAATTATGTCGATTACTTAAATCCAACTGAGAAAATGTCCTATCGCCTTCAGTCTCTTCAGGCGATACCTCAAAATAAGCACAGCCATTATATTTTGCAATATACTGTTCTACAAGACGTTAACTCTTTAAAAAGATACATTTAGGCTAAATAAATTCAATATTTTAATTAAAAAATCGTAAAAATGTAAACCGCAACAAACGCACAAAAATCTTTTAAATCAACCAAAGTGCTTGGTTTCTTAATATTTAAAATTTTAATTCATTATGAAAACGGCATCTAAATAGATGGGAAATATGCCTATAAAAACATGTTAACACATTTATGTTAGTTTCTGAAAGACCACGAATTTTTACATGGCATATACATGGTAGTTATCTTTATTATTTATCACAAGGCAATTATGATATATATATCCCTGTAAAGGAAGAAAAAACAGAAGGCTATTATGGCCGCGGCGAAACGTTTCCATTCGGTGATAATGTTCATGAAGTTCCTGCTGATAAGGTTAAAGACATGAATTTTGATTGTATTCTTTTTCAAACCAATCAGAACTATATAAAAGACAAGTTTGAAATTTTATCATCCGCCCAACGAGAATTACCCAAAATATACCTCGAGCATGATCCGCCACGCTTACATCCTACCGATACTAAGCATGTAGTTACAGACCCATCCGTTCTACTGGTTCACGTAACACACTTTAACCGGTTAATGTGGGATAACAACAACACACCTACTAAAGTGATTGAGCATGGCGTTACCGTCCCTGACATTCCCTACACGGGTGAAATTGAAAAGGGAATTGTGGTTATTAATAATCTTCCTTCACGTGGCCGGTTATTAGGCTTGGATATTTTCCAGGAAGTTCGAAAACACATTCCTCTTGACTTAATTGGCATGAATACTGGGGAAATGGGGCTCGGCGAAGTGCTGCATCCTCAATTACCTGAGTTTATAAGAAAGTATCGATTCTTCTTTAACCCGATCAGATACACAAGCCATGGCTTAGCAGTTTGTGAAGCTATGATGTTAGGTATACCAGTTATTGGGATGGCAACTACGGAAATGCCAACTGTAATTACGAACAATGTAAACGGATTTATTCATACAGACACACAAGTTTTGATTAGCAAGATGCAGGAACTGTTAAATAACAAACAACAGGCTATTGATTTGGGGAAAGGTGGAAGGCAAACAGCTTTAGATAGATACCACATCACTCGCTTTACTTCTCAATGGGAACAAACATTTAAACAAGCTATTTCTACCTCTAACATCTCAATGGAATTAAGCAGTTAAAACAAGTGAACATTAAAACATCTACCATGAAAAATAAAATTGCCTTTATAAGTGAACATGCATCCCCCCTGGCAATTCTGGGCGGAGTAGATAGTGGAGGCCAAAATGTTTATGTTGCTGAGCTAGCAAAGCACCTTGTGAAAAAAGGTTATGAGATTGACATTTTCACTCGTTGGGAAAATCACAAGGAATCCATGATCATCAATTGGGAACCTGGAATTCGGGTGATACACATGGAGGCTGGGCCAAAACAGGTGATTCCAAAAGAAGAATTGATGGATTATATGCATGATTTTACGCAAAGTATGTTAGCTTTTATTAAGCGATATGATTTGCAATACGACTTGGTTCATGCTAATTTCTGGATGTCGGGAATGGTAGCGTGCCAACTTAAAATTATGGAAAATATTCCCTTTGTAATTACTTTCCACGCATTGGGCTCTGTACGTAAGCTTTACCAGAAAGAGGTAGACAAATTCCCGGAAATACGCACCACTATTGAAACGGAAATTGTTAAATATGCCGATCAAATAATTGCTGAATGCCCGCAGGATCGGCTTGATTTGATTAATTATTATCAAGCTCCTGATAATAAGATCACCATTATACCATGTGGTTTTAGTAAAACAGAATTTTATCCGGTTAATAAAAATTATGCAAGGAAATTACTAAATCTTGACCTCGAAGAAAACATCATACTTCAGCTTGGGCGAATGGTGCCACGTAAAGGTATTGATAATGTAATTTCCGCCTTGGCTCGGATAGACCAGAAAACAACGCCAACAAGGCTGGTGGTTGTGGGTGGCGACAGTAATCCGTACCCAAATAGCAGTCCCGAACTTAAACGTTTGGAATTGCTTGCTAATCAGGAAGAGGTAGATCTGCTGGTAGATTTTGTAGGAAGAAAAGACCGGGAATTACTTAAATATTATTATTCTGCAGCCGATATATTCATTACAACCCCCTGGTATGAACCTTTCGGAATTACACCTTTAGAAGCCATGGCTTGTGGAACACCGGTTATTGGTTCAAACGTGGGTGGAGTAAAATATACGGTAGCTGATGGACAAACAGGCTTTTTGGTACCTGCAAAAGATCCGGACACACTTGCACAAAGAATCGTGCAACTGCTTTCTGACAGGCCATTAATGTTCAATATGGGAGCAGAAGCCATAAAACGTGTGAATGCAGAGTTTACCTGGACTCATGTTTCCAACAAAGTTTCTGATCTATATCAATTGATGATGCAACCTTCTCAAAAGCACACAATGCTTAGAAACTCGGTACATGCAGCCTAAGGTGACGTATGAATAAAGCTATTTTCATTGACAAGGATGGAACTTTAATACCTGATGTGCCTTACAATGTAAATCCTGACCTTATTCACCTGGAGCTAAATTGTGTGGAAGGCCTAAAACGTTTACAAAATGCTGGCTATTTGTTGGTTATCATCTCCAATCAATCTGGCGTGGCACGTGGTTATTTTAAAGAGGATGCGCTCGCAGAAGTAGAGATGAAACTGAAATCGATTTTAACAAACGAAAATATTCAGCTTAACGGATTTTACTATTGTCCACATCATACAGAAGGTACGGTATCACCTTATAGCATAGAATGCTTGTGCCGCAAACCCTTACCAGGATTAATTTTAAAAGCTGCTGAAGAACTGAGTATTGACCTAAAACATTCGTGGATGATTGGCGATATTTTAAACGACATAGAGGCTGGCAACCGAGCTGGATGCAAAACCATACTTATTGATAATGGAAATGAAACTGAATGGTTAATTAATGATTATAGAGTGCCCTATTTCAGGGTGAAAGATATCAATCAAGCTGCAGACAAAATTCTACTAAGCATTACAAATAACCGTAGCCATGCTTGAATGGGCAGCCTGCAAAAAAATTTTAATAATAAGAGCCGATAACCTGGGCGATTTGCTCATGTCTTCGCCGGCTATAAGGGCTATTAAGCAATCGTTTCATGCCCATATCACGGTGCTCACTTCTTCTATGGCAACAGGCATTGCATCGTATTTACCAGATATTGACGAAGTAATAACCTATAATGTACCTTGGGTTAAAACGAATGAGGCAGTACCAGCGGATCACTTTTTTGGAATCGTAAAAGAAATCAAGGAGAGGAATTTTGATGGGGCTATTATTTTTTCAGTGTACAGTCAAAACCCCTTACCTGCTGCCATGTTGGCCTTTTTAGCTGGCATACCTTTACGTTTTGCGTATTGCAGGGAAAATCCATATGAACTGTTAACACATTGGTACCCAGACCCAGAGCCTTATTCTATTATTAAACACCAGGTACGCCGAGACTTAGAGCTTGTTTCTAAGATTGGTGCTTTCACCACCGACGAAAAAATAAGGATCACCGCTAAAGAAGATGCCGTGTTTACCACTGAACAAAAACTTAATGAATTAATGGTAGACTTGAACAAGCCCTGGTTAATTCTTCATGCTGGGGTTAGCGAAACCAAACGGGAATATCCTTTTGAACGCTGGGTGGAAACCGCAAAACAAATTATAAATGAATTGGGATACCAGGTTTTATTTACAGGCGGAAAATCAGAAAAATCACTGACCGATAACTTGCGAAATGCCGTCGGAAATAACTCTTTCTCTTTGGGAGGATTGCTAAGTTTGGACGAATTTATAGCATTGATAAATAAGGCACCTATAGTAATTTCAGTAAATACAGGCACCATTCATCTTGCTGCAGCAACCAATACCCCAGTGGTAGTTTTGTATGCATTAACCAATCCGCAGCATTCCCCATGGCAGGTTGCCGGAAAGGTATTACCGTTTGATGTCCCTAAAAATCAGCAAAGCAAAAACGAAGTAATTAAGTTTGTTAATGAAACTTATTTCAACAAGTCGAACAAGAATATATCACCTGATGAGATATTAATTGCAGTGAAGAATATCCTGAACGGTAATAAAGAAGTAATTCCTGAGATGCTGTAATTGGAACTTAGCTCCTCTTTTATTCTTTATTTTCATAGCATTTTCTAAAAACTAGCCGTAAGTTAACCATTTAGACATTTTTTTATACCGCTTACACATTTGCCCCATTCAGGTTACTGAATGTTTATTAGTTTAGTTCTTTGTACTAAGCTATGAATAAACGCATTTTAGTAATTGAAAACGATCCGGGGATACAAGAAATATTGACTATTATTTTTGAACAAGAAGGTTTCCAAGTAATGGATGTAAAGCATACCGAAAATATATTCTCACAAATTTCGTCTTTCAATCCGCACTTAATTTTATTAGATATCATTCACCCTGGCGATGAGGAAGATCGTATTTGTAAGCTTCTTAAATCTACATTAAAAACAAAGCATATTCCTATTGTGTTAATGTCCACGATGCAAACGCTAATTAATCAATTAGAATGGAGTGGTGCAAATGATGCAATTCTTAAACCTTTTGTAGTGGATGTGTTATTACAAACCATTAAAAAGCAATTAACAATGTTTTTAGTTGACAATGCTACTATTTAAGATATCATTCACGGATGCATAGAGCGTTAGGGATTGTAGTGAAAATCCTTTTTTGTTGTCCTGAAACGCAGTGAAAGGAACGACAAAAAAGATTGTAACGAAAAGCCCGCCCGAACGCCCAAAGAATATTGAAATGATCAGGAATTAATAATCTTAAACTTAAAGTCGTGGAATTTCAATATTGAAAGTTGTACCAACTCCTTCGGTACTTTCAAAAGAGATGTTAGCTTGATGCCAGTCTAATATGGTTTTTATGATAGACATCCCCAACCCGACCGATGGCTCTCCGTTGATACCTATTCGGCCTGCATCACTAAATTTATCAAATAAATGTGCATGATATTTTTTTGGGATGCCTATACCCGTATCCCGAATTTGAAGGATCACAGCTTTCTCTGTTTCTTCCAAACGAATGTAGATATGCCCTCCCGCTGGTGTAAATTTCATAGCATTTGAAAGTAAGTTATTAATAACCTGCATAAACTTCGTTTCATCAACCTTAATAAAAATGGGTGCTCCATGGGCCTCAAAATGAAAAGTTTGCTTCATTTCGTTTTGTTGAGCCTGGTACTCTTCCACCAGTTGATGCAATTTTTCTATTATATTAATTCTGGTAGGTACAATTGCTGCTTCGGCCGATTGTATAAACTCCTCTTTAACGAAGTCTTGAATCAGCCTGGTGCCTTTTTTGGTAACTTTATCTATTAATCCTAAAAGTTGATGAACTTCTTTATCATCATTTTCTTTAAGGCGGGTTTTTAATAAGAAGCTGATATTCTGGATGGAGCCGAGAGGTGCAGCCAAATCGTGTGACAGGATATTTAACACCGCATTTTTTTTATCGGCGTATTTACTCAAAACAAAAATGTAATCCTTTTGTGGGGTAATATCTTCGGCAAATCCCATGATCATGTTTCCTTTGGAATGCTCTTTAGAAACAAAAACCTTTGCATGGATCCATTTATCTTTTTGCTGATGGCCCTGAATTCGAAACTCAACATCTTTTTCTTGCATTCCGTTTTGAAGTTCATAGAAGCATTTTTTTAGATATTCTCTATCTTCTACATGAATCATCTCAATCAGTGAAGCCGGATCGATAAACTTACGATCTCGGTTTAAGACTCGTTCGAAACCAGCATTCAGAAATTCAAAACGGTTGAGTCTCGTATCAAAAGCAAATATTACTTGTTCAACCTGGCGGGCATATCCGGATAAAATATCCGACTCAGTTGCTATCATTTTCGAAAAAGATAAAAAATAACAAACTCAAAACGTGGAACGTGGAATAAGTAACAAGTTTTTCAGTATAAATTTAATACCAATCAATGTCATTTACAACAAAATAGCCAAATTTTGCACCGGATCTTCGAAAATATCTTTTTGACCGTTTTTATTAAAATCTATCCAATTGGAATGATAAATAGAAGGGATTCTATTCTTCTGCTGAAACTTAAACTTTTCGATAATATTAAACTAATAGAAAATAATACGCTTTTGTGCTGCTTAACCATTTGGGGGATTCGGTTCTGAGTACGGTGCAACCGATAAGTTTTCGGGTTTGTTTGAAAAAACTATATGAATTAAATTGGAAACATTGATGTAATAATAGTATTTTCATAATGAGACCTTTTACTGCATTTTTACTGCATTCAATATTTTAATTAACCAATAAACCTTTAAAACATCGCATTTTTAAATTATCATGAAATTCTTAGCAATCGCATTTCTTCTACTTTCCACCACTTTTTCACAGGCGCAAACCCCAGTGACTAATCAGAATTTGTTTGATACCGTTGGCTTTATACCAGAGCATTATGCCAAACGGATTGAAATATTTGAGAAACAACCAATTGTACCTGGAAGAATCATTTTCCTGGGAAATAGTATTACTGAAATGGGCGATTGGAAAAAACTGACAGGCGATACTACTGTAATAAACCAAGGCATAAGCGGCGATATTACGTATGGTGTACTTAAAAGGCTGGACGATGTGATTATTAGAAAGCCATCTAAAATCTTCATTTTAATTGGCATCAATGATATTGGAAAGGATATTCCGCCGGCGGTAATTGCCGATAACTACCGCAAAATCATCAACCAGATTAATAGCGAAAGTCCCTCAACCAAAGTGTATGTACAAAGCATTTTACCTGTAAATCCACAAGTCAAAAATTTTCCGCAACATTATGATAAGCCAGAAAAAATAGCTCAATCGAATGCGTTGATCAAAAAAGTAGCACTCAATCTAAACTGCACTTTCATAAACCTAATACCGCTATTTTCCGACAAACAAGGCCGTTTAAAAAACAACTTAACTAAAGATGGTTTACACCTTACCTCAGACGGTGGTGGCTATGATTTATGGATTAACTACTTGAAGCAAAAAGGATATTTATAAAGGTAAAATCATAATTATCGAACCTAAAACCTAAAAAAACACATACAACATCATATTTGTATCACTTTTGGATTTGAAATCATGTGTTGTAACGTGTTATTTTTTGAATATTTGTAATCCAATCAATATTTTAAATGAAACAATTATTTACCGCTTTCCTATTGCTTTTGGCCATTTATGCCAAAGGTGATATTACGCTTCCTGCTGTTTTAGGCAACAACATGGTTCTACAGCAACAATCAACTGTTAAACTTTGGGGCTGGGGCAGTTCTACTGAAAAGATTTTTATTACCACTTCATGGGATAACAAAACAGATTCTGTGGTAGCTAACGGAAATGCAACGTGGCAATTGGATGTACAAACACCAAAAGCTGGCGGTCCGTACACAATCACGTTTAAAGGCAGAAACACCATCACCCTTTCCAATGTTTTAATTGGGGAAGTTTGGGTTTGTTCGGGTCAATCCAACATGGAATATCATGCTTTTTATAAAGGTTCCAGGGATGCGCAAGCCGAATTACCTTATGCCAATAACCCTAATATTCGATTTTTTCAGGTCCCTAAAATGACCGCTAAATATCCTCAGGAAAACTTAAATGCAAGTTGGGCGGCTTCTGATTCAAATACGCTTAAAAACTTTAGTCAGGTCGCCTATTTTTTCGGTAAGAAATTAAACAAAGATTTGAACGTCCCGATCGGGTTAATTCTTGCAGCTTGGGGAGGCACACCCGCGGAAACCTGGACACCCACAGAGGCGATTAACAACGATAAATTATTAAAAGATGCCATAGCTGTTCAAAAACAAACTCCATGGTGGCCAAAAGATGCTGGTTTAGCATATAATAGCATGCTTGCACCACTTACAAATTTCAAAATTGCAGGTGCGCTTTGGTATCAGGGCGAAGGAAATACCGCAACTGCAACTACCTATAAAGAGCTTTTAAGTACCATGATCAACTCCTGGAGAAAGGAATGGAACAACGAATTTCCTTTCTATATCGTTCAAATCGGTCCTTACAAATACGGCAACAAATATGTAGGATCCCTTATCCGCGAAGCACAAGCTAAAACAGCAGCCACTCTGCCAAAAACAGGCTACATATCCATTAATGACTTGGTTGATGATGTAAATGATATTCATCCATGGAACAAAAAAGAAGTTGGCGTACGGTTAGCGAACTTGGCTCTTGTGGATACCTATAAACAAAGTAAAATTGTAGGCAGAACACCAGAATTTAAATCAATCAGTGTCCACAACAGTGAAATAACTGTCGAATTTAATAACGTTCCAACCAGCTTGATCGCCAAAAACAAAGAAATTGCAGATTTATTTATTGCTGGATCAGATCAGGTTTTTCATCCTGCACAAGGAAAAATTAAAAAAGGAAAACTTATTGTATCAAGCAAACTAGTTAAACAACCTGTTGCGGTAAGATATGCCTTTAGTAATGCTGCCACAGGCAATTTATTCACAAAAGAAGGCTTGCCTGTTGCTTCATTTAGGTCAGACGAATGGCCGCTTGATACGTCATCGGAAAAATAATTTGTACGCATTTAACTGATAATTGGAATTAAGATAGGTATCCACATACTTTGGGCGTTTTAACAGGCTTTTGCTCCAATCTTTTTGCGATAGGGGCAAAAAGGATTTCCACGCAATCCTTAACGCATATAGCATATCATTGAGCTTTTTATTCAAGTTATTTCAAAGCTGGTAATTACTATTATTGTAAAATGGTAAGCTTTAAAAACGTTTTATATCGTGTAGCCCATTGGGAAACGTGGGACTGGCGGATAAAATACATTCCACTCGTCCCTTTTTGGGTTTGGCATTGCATCCGTTCAGGTTCGTTTTGGTTCTTCACTCCCTCAAATCCCACCTTAACTTTCGGAGGGTTTGAAGGCGAAACTAAACAAGCCATAAACAGTCACCTTCCAATTGAGAGCTACCCTAATAGTATTTACATTCAAGCGCATTCAGATTTTAATTCTCTGGAAAAATTGGTGAAAAATAATTTCACATATCCAATTGCTGTAAAGCCCAACATTGGCCGTATGGGTTTTATGTTCCGAATTATAAATAACCACTCAGAGCTTAAGCTTTATCATGAAAAGATGCCTGTAGACTACATTATACAGGATTTGGTTAAGTATCCACTGGAAGTCAGTGTATTTTACTATCGGTTCCCAAACCAACAAGAAGGCGTTATAACGGGGTTTATCAAAAAGGAATTTCTACAGGTTATTGGTGATGGCAACTCCACATTGCTACAATTAATGCAAAACTATCCTCGAATACGTTTTCGGTTAGAGGAAATGAGATCGAAACATAAAGAACACTTAAATATCGTGATTCCCGAAAATGAAATTTTCTATTTAAGTTATGCATTAAACCTGAGCAGAGGTGGTAAGCTAGTGAGTTTAGAACATGAAAAAGACAAACGTTTATTGAATGTTTTCGATAAGTTAAGTGCATTTTCTAAAACCCTTTATTACGGACGATATGATATTAAATGCCAGTCGGTGGAGGATCTTAAACAGGGCAAAAACTTTTCGATATTAGAGTTTAATGGAAGTGGAGCGGAGCCACATCATGTATATGGAAATGGGTTTACACTCTTTCAGGCTTGTAAAATATTGGCTCACCATTGGAATATTCTTTATAAAATATCGAAGTTAAATCATAAAAACGGGGTGCCTTACATGAAATTTACAGAAGGTTGGAAGTTAATGAAAACCTGTAGAAGGCGCTTTGCAATACTGGGTAAACTAGATTCTGAATTTCCTGTTTCTTAAGCTGCTTTTCATTTAAACACATTGGCTTTAAAGTTGATAAGAACTAAGTATCTATCTTCCAAAAAAGTGTAATAAAGCCGATGAGTAGTACCAAAACCGAAGCTGGTATAATTAACGAATACCTCAAATATATTGGCAATAACAGTTTTCCATGTATTGCTGCTAAAGCGGCGCTTGCCAGAGCACAAATAAAATGTTTGGTAGTGGGGCACATGGCTTGCCCTGCCGATGACCAACATATTTTAAGCTTTTTATATGATTTTATCGATAGTTTTAGAAAATCAAAGGACCTTTATCACAGTGCAACTATTATTTTTAAGGAGCCTGCTGTGTTAAATGAAACTATTTTTGATCGGTTAATGTGGATGCGGCTTCAGGCTCTTTCGGATTTAGATGTTGTCAATTTTAGTTATGATAAAAGAGTAGAAAGCAATCCAATCTTGCCTGAATTTAGCTTTAGCTTGAAAGAAGAGGCATTCTTTATTATAGGCCTGCATCCTGCCAACAGCAGAATTATCCGCCAGTTTAATTACCCGGCCTTAACTTTTAACCCGCATACCCAGTTTGAACAATTACGCAACATGCATAAGTATGAAAAAATGCAAGAAGTAGTAAGAAAACGTGATTTAGAAGTTTCAGGTTCTATAAACCCCATGTTAACTAATTTTGGAGATGCTTCTGAAGTGTACCAATACAGCGGACAAACCTATGATCAAAATTGGAAGTGCCCACTAAACATTCATCATGCAAAATCTAACAATAATTCCGCCTCGTAGTGGTACTTCTTTAATTCTAAAAAAGGGTCAGCGCTTAAAAGTAGTTGACGTTCAGGGGGAACAAGTTTCTGACCTCATTTGCTATAATGAGCACGATACAGGAGAATACGTATCATCTGGTAGAACCATAGATTATGCTGAAACAATCTTTTTGACTACAAGCCATCCTTTCTATTCAAACCGTAGCAATATTATGTTTGAGATTGTAGAGGATACCGTTGGGCGGCATGATTTTTTATTAACGCCCTGCAGTGCAGATACTTTCAGGATCATTTACGGACATACTTCTCCTCATTGTGGTTGCTTCGGGAATCTTTGCAACGCGTTAAAACCTTATGGGATTAAGCCAGATAACATTCCTGTAAGCTTCAATATATTTATGCATGTAACTGTAGATGGCACTACTGGCAAAGTGGATGTTCTCCCACCAAAAAGCAAAGCCAATGATTTTATTGTTATCGAAGCAAAAATGGACTTGATAATCGGTTTAACTGCTTGCTCAGCAGAGATGTCAAACAATTACGCTTTTAAGCCAATCGGCTACTCCATACTTGATAGCTCTGATAACTCTCATATCTTTTAGGCAATACTTAACTAACTGCCGCCTTTGAAACTACAATACTGGCTGTTTGTTTAAGTACCTCCATAAGTATTTCAAGCTTAATGGGTTTGGATATATAATCATTCATCCCGGCTTGCAAACAGGCTGTACGATCTTCCGGTAATGCATTTGCTGTCATGGCTACAATTTGTGGTTGCACAATAGCTTCTGAACTTCGGATGGTACGTGTAGCTTGTAAACCGTCCATTTCAGGCATTAACATATCCATTAATATTACATCAAAAGGCGTCGCAGTCTGCATATCTACCGCTTCTTTTCCATTGTTTGCTATTTTCGGATCATAACCCAATTTATTAAGAACCCGCATGGCGAGTTTTTGATTGATCATATTATCCTCAGCAATCAAAATGCTCAAAGGGTACGCTTTAGCAAATTCTTCAGATAACACCGTTTGATTGCTTTTCTCGTCTGGGGCGATTGTTCCCTGATGCTTAAGCTCTAACTGAATTAACTTATATAGTTGTGCCTGTTTAATAGGTTTGGTTAATACCGAATTGAACAAATGCGGATATTTAGATTTACTTTCATCTCCAACGGAACTTAAAAGTACGATTGGCATTTTCGGATATTTCAGTTTTATTTCGGTTGCCAGCATTACTCCATCCATTTCAGGCATTTGCATATCCGAAATTATAAGATGGAAACTTTCACCAAGTTTTAGAATATCTAAAGCCTGCTTACCTGATGAGGCTAAAGTCGGACTTAGTTTCCAAAGTTCTAACTGAGCTTTTATGATGCTTAGGTTTGTAGCATTATCATCAACCACTAAAACTTTTTTACCTACATTTTCTGTGGTATTAAATGACGCATATTGCCGAGTTGAATTTTGTGCTGCCTTGCACTGAATATAAAAGCTAAACGTAGTACCAACACCTTCCTGACTGCTAACGTTTACGTCGCCGCCCATCAGTTTAACTAAACGCTCGCTAATTGCCAAGCCAAGTCCGGTTCCTCCATACTTTCTGGTGGTTGAGGAATCCACTTGCGAAAACGCTTTAAACAATCGCGATAGTTTATCTTTTGGAATACCAATTCCTGAATCTTTCACATCAAAGCAAATTTGAAGCTCATCGCCAGCAGACTTATCCAAACGCACATGTACAAATACCTCCCCCTGATGGGTAAACTTCATGGCATTGCTTACCAGATTTAGTAATACTTGCCTTAAACGCAGACTATCACCAATGATCATAACAGGTAATAAATGATCTATTTGATACACTAAATCTAACCCTTGTTGAGCTGCTTTATTAGCAAATACATCTAAAACATTTTCTACACATTGGCGCAAGTCGAAATCATGGTGCTCTATTTCCATGTTACCACTTTCTATTTTAGAAAAATCTAGAATATCATTGATAACACCCAATAATGCATCGCCGCTAGTGTTGATAATATTTACATATTCTTCTTGTTCTTTGTTTAATGTGGTACCCGAAAGTAAGCTTGCCATACCCATTACTCCATTCATTGGCGTCCGTATTTCATGACTCATGGTGGCTAAGAAGGCACTTTTTGCTTGATTTGCACGGTCAGCATCAGCTTTGGCAATCTCAGCTTCTTTACTTTTTACTTCAAGTTCAACGTTTAATAATTGCAGGTGTTCAGATTGGGATTGCAATTCTTCTGATTGAGCTTGAAGTTCTTCTGATTTTGATTGCAATTCGTGATTTACTCCTTTTAATGCTTCTGCCTGAACCCTTAATTCTTCTGCCTGCACTTCTAACTCTTCAGATTTTCGCACTAATTCCGTTGTTCGATGTTCAACCTGATTTTCTAATTCCGCTTTTTGAGCTTCAATATCTCTAACCCGATAGCGGTAATAGGCTATGGCTCCTCCAACTACTAAAACAAAAGCCAATGTTCTAAACCACCAGGTTTGCCAAAATGGTGGGGTAATGGTTATTTTAAGGCTATAACCCCTTTGATTCTGAAAATCATTCGTATTAGAAGCTTTAACTTGAAATAAATACTCTCCCGGATCAAGGTTCGTATAAGTAGCTGTATGACGTGTACTTACATTCCAATCTTTATCAAATCCATCTAACTTATAAGCATACTTAAGTTCATCATTCAAGCTGAAATCTAAAGAAGCAAAATCAATTGAAAATACAGACTGGCTATAATCGAGTGTAATTTCTTTAGTATAAGAAATATCCTTAACAAGTGGATTAGATCCATTTTTATTTCCACCAACGACAATGGGCTGGTTAAATATGGAGAAACCGGTAAGAACCATTGGGAAGTTGTATGATCCTCTATTTATCTTATCAGGATGGAATTCATTAAAGCCATTTATCCCTCCAAAATAAATCGCTCCATTACTGCTTTTCACGCCAGAATGGACTTTGAACTCTTCACTCTGTAAGCCATCAGTTGTGGTATAATTGGCAAATGTTTTTTTACCAATATTAAATTTAGAAACACCATTATGTGTACTAAGCCACAAATTTCCTGAATTATCTGGCACAATGGCGTGAATAATTTCATTAGGCAAACCGTCTTTAATTCCGTAAACCACAAACTTATTTGTTTTTGTATTTAGTCGATTTAGACCTAAATAAGTACCTGCCCAAATATCACCCTGTTTGTCTTCATAAAGACAAAAAACGCTGTTATTACTGATGCTATTACCACCATTTGCCTGGAAGCGAGTGAAAATATTTGTTTTTGGATCAAACTTATTTAATCCTCCACCTTCGGTACCAATCCATAGATAACCATTGCTATCTTCAAGAATACAATAAATAGAATTATGACTGATGCTTTTTGAATTGGCATTATCATTTTTAAAATTCTTAAATTTTCTGGTTTTGAAATCGTAGACATCTAATCCGCTACCAAACGTACCAATCCACATTTTCTTATCTTTGCTTAGTAACAAAGCGTAAATATTATTTGAGCTTAAGCCATTTTTATTGTTTGGTACATTTAATAGATTTTTTACACCCTGATAGTTTTTATTTAATATGCTTATACCATTTCCCCAGGTTCCAGCCCAAATATTACCTTCTAAATCTTCTTTAACAGCTAATACATATTGCTTAGGCAAAAAATTTCGGAACGTCCCTGTTTCTCTATCAAAAAGATCTAGTCCGCCACCATCAGTTCCAATCCATAAATAATTATTCGAGTCTTCGAAAATATCCAGTACCAGATTATTACTTAAACTATTTCCAGAAGAATTATGTCTATAATGGACAAATTTGTTGGCGTTTTGATTGTATAGATTGATACCACTAGCATATGTTCCAACCCACATGTTCCCGTTTTTATCTTTATATATCGAGTAGATGGAATTACTATTTAGACTATTTCTATCAACTTGATCTTGAGTAAAATTAGAAAATGTACTGTTAGAGGGATTTAGGATACTTAAGCCCCCATTTTCAGTACCTAGCCAAATATTACCTAAATTATCTTCAGCAATAGACAAAATATTATTACTAGCTAGGCTATTGCTGCCACTTCCCTTTTGAAAATTTACAAAGTCTGCTTTGCCATCAAACTTATATAGTCCAGAGAATCTTGAAGTGACCCACAACTGCTTGTTACGATCTTCGAATATTCGCAAGAACCTGTTTTCTGCTAAATTTTTACCATTTATAGTACCTTTAATACGACGGAATTTCTTCGTATTACTATCAAATAAATTTAAACCATCCTCCGTATCAGCCGAAGTAATCCATAAGTTATGTTTACTGTCTTCAAAAATTCCAGAAATGTTTATTTCAGTTAATTTTTCTCCTTTTCCCCTTGGATACTTGTAATGAATAAATGCTTTCGTTTGCGGATTAAATAAATCTAATCCAAACTCGCCTCCAATCCATAAATTGCCTTTACTATCTTCCTCTATAGCACGAATATGATTACTTCCAATACTATTTTTTGATTTCTCATTATGCTTAAATTGCTGAAACTTTTCGGTAGACGGATGGAATTGACTTAATCCTCCACCTCTTGTTCCAATCCAAATATTTCCTTTTGAATCTTCGTGAAGTGTTTCTATAAAGTTGAAGTTAATACTGTTGGGATCTGAAATAACATTCTTATAAACTTTAAATGTATATCCATCATAGCGATTCAATCCATCCTGGGTACCAAACCACATAAAACCTCGTTTGTCTTGCAGTATGCAAGTAACATTCGTTTGAGATAAGCCTTCGGAGACGCCTATTTGTTTAAACTTTAAGTTGAGTTTTTCCCCAAAAGCAGGCGAACAAATAAGAATGAAGAGATAAAATAAAGTACTTGATGCCCTTAATAAATTAAGTTTCATAAAATGATATAAGCAATGTTTCAATCTTTTGGCTGATGTAATTGGCTAAATTTATAGATCCTTATAAAAACTATAAAACAACAATATTGCTTATACGCGAAACTCATTAAAGGTTACTATTATTTTAAGGATAATTAAGCTGAGGTTCATTTAACAACCTATTATGAGAATAATTTAATTTGTAAATTGCTGATTTGGCTAAAAGTCAAAAACGAAGTATTAGTTAGCGTGAAGGATAGTTATGACCGGATCTCTTTAGAAAAACAAAAAATCTTTTTACTCCGTTCGAAAGAAGATTGCTCCAACGGAGTTCCTTCGAAAAATCGGCAGTTCGCTCGAACAACAAAAAAATTAGACTCCACAAATTTCTGGGAACTAAATCGCTCCGTTGTTAATAAGATGTTAAATATTAAGGGTATCTAATTTTTAATGTTTACGTTTTCATCTTTATGTTGAAATAGCTCTCGTGTTTCTTTAAAAACCTGATCCAAGTCAGGATTGACAGTCCAATCAAAAACTCGATGAATTTCTCTATTGAGAGGTGCCCAACGTTCGGGTTCGCCGTCCATACTAATCACAATGCTAGGAGTTTTAAAAGCTGATGCCAAGTGCGACACCCCCGTACAGTTTGAAATCAACGCAAATGCATTTTTTATTAAAAAGCCAATTGCCCCCAAAGTAGTTTTTCCGGCAGCAAGAGTCGGAACCTGGTTCATTTTATTTACCACTTCAGCTACAATTTTCATTTCATCTTTCGTACCCGTAATTACCGCTTCAAAACCCTGTTCAATGGCATAATCAGCGAGTTTGGCAAAGTATTCTGTAGGCCATTGACGCCAATCTCCGCGTGAACCCGGATGAATACAGACATATTGTTTAGGCTTTAGGTTAAGGTTAGCTTGATTGAAATCAGCTTCGTCTTGGGCGGTTAATGGAAACTCAAGATCATTGCCCTGAGATTCTATCCCTAAAAAGTTCATTAATGCTAAATGGCGCTCAATCTCTGAACCTTGATCGGGGTATTCTAAAAACAGTCCATTAGGGGGGTAATAATGATCAGGTTTGAAAAAGCCCGCAGTATAATTTGCCCCAAAAATTTCTACCATCGGGTTAACTACCGAACCGTTACCTTGCATTTGAAGTACAAGATCAAATTCTCTATTTTGTACTTCCGATAAAAACTGAGTGAATGCTTCAGGGTTTATTTCTTGTTCGGGTAAGCCTGGAAAGCCCGGAAACCAAATAAAATCATCAATATAGTGAGGGAAACGTTCAATTAGAGATTTTGCCCAAGCTAATCCTGTTAAGGTAATTTCTGCATTGGGATAGGCATTTCTTAAGGCACGTATTGCTGGAATAGCACATAACAGATCACCTAATTGTAATGCCCTAAAAATAATTATCGTCTTAACCTCTGATGCAGGTATCTTCATATCAAATAAATAAAACACGGTATTTTAAAGCTCCATAAAACTGCCAATAAACGGATAAAAATGGAATAGCAGCCGATGTAACAATCATCTCAACCACATGATTCACAGAATGTGATGTAATAGAAAGGCGCTTAAGTGCAAATAATCCTAGTAATAAAATCCAGCAAATGGAGCAAACCGCAGCCACGATGATGGAGTTGGTAATGAGTCCAGCAAGCATCCCGAAAAAGGAAAAAATACTAACATAATAGTTCCAGGGAGCCTTCGAATTTATTTTCTGCGTGTATAAGTACGGGTATTTTTTATAAAGCAATGCGTTAAACATGCCCTTTTTTTGCTCTTTGATACTTACTCCCCAGGGTGCTTGCCTAACGGGATGTATTACCAGTGCTTCAATTTTTTTAATGGAAATATTATGCAATAACAGTTTAAACTGCAGATCGCTATCTTCTCTCCAAGCAGATGCAAAACGCTCATCAAATCCTCCTGCTTTTATAAGTGCTTGCTTAGTACAAACACAGTTAGCAGTGATAAATTCGGCCGTTTCTAAATTTGCAGTATTCAATTCATAATCTGTTGGCGCTGATGGTAAAGGCACTCTTACTTTACCCGAATAAGCAATTTCTTCTTCCCCTTGATATGAATGCCAAATGTCAGAAAGCCAGTTTTTATCTGGTATGGTATCATCATCTGTGAAAGCAACTAAAATACCTTTTGCTGTCAACCAGCCTAGGTTACGAGCCGCAGCGGGGCCTTTTTTCTGAGGTAAGCTTATGAAAGTAATTTGCTTCTTATAAACAGAAGATTGGGAAATTACCTTATCCGTTTCCTCATCTACACCATCACTTACTACAATCAGCTCATAATCGCTTTTTTCAAATGTCTGTTTCAATAGTGCGTTCAAACATCTTTTGAGCAACTCCGGCCGGTTAAAAGTTGGTATAACAACAGAAATCTTAGCCATCCTTATTTTTCAATTATAAAAGAACCGATGATCAAGGCATCAAATGGTGATGTCCAGAAACACTCAATCGCATCTCGAGGTGAGCATACAATTGGCTTACCAAGTGTATTAAATGAGGTATTAACTAATACCGGTACACCAGTTATGGCCTTAAATGCTTTGAGTAAGGCATAATATTGAGGATGTTGCGTATGGTTTATGGTTTGAATTCGAGCTGTTCCATCCACATGTCTTACTGCGGGAATCTTGTCAGCCTTATCCGGTTTAACATCATATATAAAAAGCATATAAGGCGAGTATTTGGCGTTTTCGAACCACTCGGCTGCATCTTCCTCTAATACTACAGGGGCTACTGGTCTAAAATCTTCCCGATCCTTTACCTCATTTAAACGGCTTTGCATGAGCGGGCTTATCGGAGAAGCTAGAATCGACCGACTGCCTAAAGCACGCGGACCAAATTCCATTCTGCCTTGGTACCACCCTATGATTTTATTTTGTGCTAATATTTCGGCGGCCTCTTCAGCTAAGTTTTCAAGTTTTCGATAAGGTACTTTGGCCCATTTCATGAATTTCTCTATTTCTGAATCAGAATATTCCGGTCCCCAATACGCATGGTTCATCACATGATCTTTCTGAGTGCTTTTTCGAACTTTATTGTCTATAAACTCTGCAGCTCCTAGGGCAGTTCCATCGTCTCCGGACGCAGGCTGCACCCAAACATTTTCAAACGAACTCCGATCACGAATTCGGGCATTTAACACACAGTTCAAGGCAACACCTCCAGCCATTACCAGATTTTTTTCCTGAGTTTCTTTGTGCAACCAATTAACCAATTCGAGTACCGTTTCTTCCAAAGCATGTTGTAACGAATGAGCTATATTGAAGTGATGAGCTGTAAATTCTTCATGTCTTAAACGAGCCGGGCCAAATCTCTCCTCAAAACACTCATTTTCAATTCTATACTGGCCATTTTTGCACACATGAATCATATCACGAAAGTCGTTCACAAATTGTGGCTTACCATAGGATGCCAAAGCCATCACTTTGTACTCGTCTGAAGAGTGTAGAAATCCTAGATACGTAGTTACTCGCTCATACAACAATCCCAAAGAATTTGGCATATTAACTTGCCCTATTCGTTCAATAGCATTATTGTTTCCAATATTATAAGTAGTTGTAGCTTTTTCACCTCGTCCATCCATTGTTAAAATGGCAGCTTGAGAATACGGTGAAGGAAAATAAGCACTTGCAGCATGGGCCAGGTGATGCTCCACGAAATGCCAGTCAAAATCGTTTAAAGTAGCCCCTTTGAACCTTCTTTGCAAATGATGCGGATAACCATCTATTAATTGTGACGGAGCATTCACTATAGATGAAAGAAACAGCGGATCCCAGGGGTTAAGCCAATCAATGCTGGTACCACTCCCATAATTTAATGGTATCTGTATTCCAGGTTCTTTTGAATATTTATCTCCCAACAAAATATAAGGATCAAAAGAATAAGCTATGTGATCAACCTCGCTTAAGTGAATTCCGGCTATGTTTAAACAATAATCAATAGCATGAAACGGTAACTCCCAGGTTGAAAAGGGTACTGGTCTTTTTCCATGTTTTATATGTGTAAAACGCTCGTCTTCTGCAGCTGCCAGCAAAATTCCGTCTTTTAAAATACAAGCAGATGTGTCGTGGAACGCAGCATTGATACCAAGTGTGTATATCATTTATCTAATAGGTTATATTATATATTTCCAATATTAAGTGCAATTATATCGTGGGTAAAACACATTACTTTCCTAACAATTAAATAATGTACACAAAAGTTCCTCTTAAGTTTTTTATCAGGCTCATATCACCGGACGTCTACGATAAAGCAATTTGATAATTTTCCGCAGCTAACAAATTAGCCTAAATGAACTAAAGCGATAAAAAACAAATTTCTTGTATGATTATTGATAACACTGATTTGTGCATTAGAAAGGGTAATAGATCCTTATATACACACTACTAGCATTAAATACAAAAAGCATACTTAAAGTTTGGTGCTATATACTTGTTTTAATAAGTAGAAATACGCGTTTTAAAATTGTTACGCTAATTGAAAATTATTTTACAATTGATTCAGAAAATAAGTTTTATGCAGCAAGTGTTAATAAAAAATCCCACAATAAATCCATGTCAAATATTAAAATTATACTTGCTGAAGATCATCATATTGTACGCAACGGAATTAAATCTCTCCTCCAACTTGAAGAAGGTTTAGAGATAATTGGGGAGGCAGAAAACGGCAACCAGGTATTTACTCTTATTAATAGTGGCGTAATGCCTGATTTAATAATTGCGGATATCAATATGCCCGAAATGGATGGCCTCACACTGTCAGCTCAACTACAAGAAGAATATCCTGAGATTAAAGTCATCATATTATCCATGATGGATCACGAAAAATATATTATTCAAGCTTTTAATTCTGGCGTAAAAGGATACTTATTAAAAAATGCTAGTATTCAGGAAATGATGTTTGCAATAAGGCATATTGATCAGGGTCATGAATACATTTGCTCGGAGGTTACCTTAAAGATCTTTAAAAAGGTTGCCAGGGCACCTGAAAACAACAATCATACATCCAATCAAAACGTTGTTTTTACTCCACGTGAACTTGAGATTTTGAAATTAACGGCCGAGGGCTATACCAATATGGAAATGGCCAATAAGTTATTCACTAGCAGAAGAACTATAGAAGGACATCGGCAGAGTTTAATAGACAAAACGGGTGCAAAAAATTCCGCAGCACTTATTGTTTATGCTTTTAGAGCCGGAATACTTAGGTAATTCTTATAACTTTTAACTATCGGTTAACAGTACTTTAAACGATGTATTATTACAGCTTCAACAAGCCAATTTTGAAGCCGTATATGTTTTCAGCCGCATAACCGCATGTTATTCGACAAAATTAACCGAAAATAAAAACAAAGTATAACTTTGTAACCATGGATAAAAACATTGTGGTTGCAATTGACGGTTATTCTTCCTGCGGAAAAAGCACACTTGCTAAAGCCCTGGCAAAAAAACTCCATTTTGTGTATGTAGATAGTGGTGCGATGTATCGCGCCGTAACACTATATTTCTTAAGAAATAACATCGATATCACCAATGAAAAACAAGTTGAAGAAGCACTTAAGGCAATCCATTTAAATTTCCATTCTCGTGATTACCAAACTCACATTACTTTAAATGATGAAGAGGTATCAGAAGAGATCAGACAAATGCCTGTTTCTGAAAAGGTGAGTGATATCAGTACCATAAAAATGGTACGAAAAGAAATGGTAAAACAACAACAACGCATGGGAGTGTCAAAAAACATTGTAATGGACGGTCGGGATATTGGCACTACCGTTTTTCCTCATGCTGAAGTAAAAATTTTCATGACCGCTGACCCAAAGATTAGGGCAGTAAGAAGGTTTAAAGAATTGGAAGCTAAAGGCGAAACCATCACTCTAGAAGAAATATTTGACAATTTAGCTCATCGCGATTATCAGGATACTACCCGAAAAGAAAGTCCGTTGGTTCGGGCGAAAGATGCTATTGTACTGGATAACACTACGATAAGCAAGCAGCAACAGCTTGAATTTGTGCTAGAAAGAGTACAACCTTTCTTAAAAACAGCTACAAGTAATCATAAATATTCTTGACACTAAAGGCTTATAAAAAACTACTTTAATATCTTTCGAGTTCGTGTAAGGCTTTTTTATACATACTATTTATAGCCCGGTTGTATCTATTAATAAAAAAATACCGAGAATGTTACTCCTAATTGGCTTAACACAAGCAAATAAAAAGAAAAAATTTTCTGATTAATAATGATTTTTCTACCTTTGCAGTCCGATTAATAATCGGAAAAAGGAGATAAATTAATTAATGGCCAAAAAACTAGAAGCTGAAAAAGAGTTAAACGCGAAACAAGCAGAACTCCAAGGCGAAGAAACCACTACGGTTAAAAAAGAAACCATTGAGTCAGAAGCTGATTCAATGTCGATCGAAGAGATCAAATCAAAAACCTTAATCACACCTTCAGGCGATTTCGACTGGGATGCTGATGACAAAGGATTCGGTAATTACAGCAAAGAAGACCGTGAAAAGTTTGAAGAAATGTATGCCGGAACATTCAATTCTATTAACAAAGGAGAAATCATCTCTGGAGTTGTAGTATCTATCAACAACAAAGATGTTGTATTAAACGTTGGTTTTAAATCAGACGGATTAGTATCAGTATCTGAATTCCGTGACACTCCTGATCTTAAAATAGGAGACTCTGTTGACGTGTTTGTTGAATCACAAGAAGATGCTAACGGACAGTTAGTATTATCTCGTAAACGTGCTAAAACACAAAGATCTTGGGAAACTATTAACGATGCACTTGATAATGACTTGATCATTACTGGTTACGTTAAGAGCCGTACTAAAGGTGGTCTTATTGTGGATATCATGGGAGTTGAGGCATTCTTGCCAGGTTCTCAAATTGATATCAAACCTATCCGTGATTACGATATTTATGTAGGTAAAACAATGGAATTCAAAGTTGTGAAAATCAACCATGAATTTAAAAACGTTGTTGTTTCTCATAAAGTTCTGATCGAGGATGACTTAGAAAACCAAAAAACTGAAATTGTTGCTAAGCTTGAAAAAGGTCAAATCCTTGAAGGTACTGTTAAAAACATTACAGACTTCGGTGTATTTATTGATCTTGGTGGTGTAGACGGTTTATTACATATTACTGATATTTCTTGGGGACGTATTGAGCATCCGAGAGAAATATTATCATTAGACCAAAAAATCAATGTAGTTGTTCTTGACTTTGATGATGAGAAAAAACGTATTGCTTTAGGTTTAAAACAATTAACTCCTCACCCTTGGGAAGCTTTGGATGCAGAATTACAAATCGGTTCTAAAGTTAAAGGCCGTATCGTAACTGTAGCTGATTACGGTGCTTTCTTAGAAATCACTCCAGGTGTTGAAGGTTTAATCCACGTATCTGAAATGTCTTGGTCTCAAAATCTTCGTAACCCTCAGGAATTCCTGAAAGTGAACGATGAGGTTGAAGCTCAAGTATTAACTTTAGATCGTAACGAGCGCAAAATGAGCTTGGGTATCAAACAATTAACTCCAGATCCTTGGAAAGAAATTGCTGCAAGATATCCTGTTGGAAGCAAGCACAAAGCTGTCGTTAAAAACATGACTAACTTCGGTGTATTTGTTGAAATCGAAGAAGGAATTGATGGGTTGATCCACATTTCAGATCTATCATGGTCTAAAAAAGTAAATCATCCAAACGAATTCACTAAAGTTGGTGAAGAATTAGACGTTGTTGTTCTTGAACTTGATGAAGCTAACCGCAAATTAAGCTTAGGTCACAAACAATTGGAAGAAAACCCTTGGGATACTTTCGAAACTATCTTCACTGTAGATTCAATTCACGAAGGAACAGTATTAAAAGTAACTGATAAAGGTGCTATTATTGCCTTACCTTACGGTGTTGAAGGCTTCGCTCCGGTTAAACACACAGTTAAAGAAGACGGTTCTTCACTTAAAGGCGAAGAAACTGCTAACTTCAAAATCATTGAGTTCAATAAAGATTCTAAACGTATAGTTGTATCACATTCTCGTATTTGGGAAGAAGCTAAAGCTGAGGAACGTAAAGAAGAAACGAATCAGAAGAAGAAGGATGCTAAAGCAACTATAACTGCTGTTAAGAAAGTTAAAGATTCAGTTGAGAAATCTACTTTAGGAGATCTTGGAGTATTAGCTCAATTGAAAGAGAAAATGGAAGGTGCAGAAAGCAAAGCAAGAAAAGCTACTAAAGCTGATACTGCTGAAGCAACTGACGAGCCTGCCGAATAATTTTAATAAGTAATTTAATTTTAGCCTTCCCGTTCATTCGGGAAGGCTTTTTTGTTTTCTGATAATTCGTTATGTTTGGTTGGTATTACCAGATTAAGTGCAGGTACAGGCGTTTTCAAGATAATTTGTAAAGCAGGTTCCTGTGTTTTATTGGTCACATCAGTCCCGCCATGCATTCCAAATCCTCATCGCCTTCTCACTAGCCCATGCACACATTCCGGGTTTTCCATTTCTGTCGCGTTTATTATCGAAACACCTATAACCTTTGGGATAGTGATTACATGCTACCCAATTGGATAAGGACTTTGCGATTAGGAGCTAAAAAGCATTCAACTCAATTGTTTTTGACCTTGCTAGGTTTTGCGTTAGGGATTGTAGTGAAAATCCTTTTTGCACCCTTCGCAAAAAGATTGTAACGCAAAGCCCGCCCGAACGCCCAAATTATACTTTTTGTAATTGTTTAAACCTCCCACGCCCTGGTTCATGTCCTCACGAAACAGCAGTGGAACCATATTTCACCTTGCTACTAAATGACAAACATAACTTTGTTCAAGAGCCTTCATCTCAAGTTCATATGAGAATGTTGTAAAATAATGAAAAAGGTTTAGGGCAGCATTTAGCTTTTTTTTCTATTTTTGCCCAAATCCAACCACTGATGCAAAACTTAATCCTGCTAGAGGGTCAGAAATTTCAGATAACCATTCAGCGTCTTTGCCATCAATTAATTGAAAATCACAACGATTTCTCAAATTCAGTAATCATCGGAATTCAACCCCGTGGAATTTTCCTTGCTAAAAGAATTTCAGAAGAGCTTAGAAAAATTCTTCCTAACGCCAAAATTCAACAAGGCGATATGGATATTACTTTCTTTAGGGATGACTTTCGCCGTAATAATTCAATACTATTTCCGAGTAAAACGCAAATTGATTTCATCATCGAAGACAAAAAGGTAATACTGATGGACGACGTGCTCTGGACAGGCAGAACGATTCGTGCTGCAATGGATGCGCTGCAAGCCTTCGGCCGACCACAAAAAGTAGAACTACTCACGCTGGTTGACAGACGCTTCTCCAGACATCTACCAATTGAGGCAGATTACATTGGCATACAAGTAGATAGTATCAATTCACAAAAGGTGATTGTTAGCTGGAAAGAAACCGATCAGCAAGATCAGGTCGTTTTACTTTCAGAAAAAAATTAAATAGATAAAGTTTACCACAATCGAATTTGAAGTCTCTATTTCGAAACTCATAATATGACAGAACAAGTTCAGAAGTTAAGTACCAAACATCTCCTGGGAATCAAAGACCTAAATAGAAACGATATTGAGTTAATTTTTGAAACGGCTGATAATTTTAAAAATGTTTTGAACAGACCCATAAAGAAAGTTCCATCTTTAAGGGATATAACCATTGCAAATATCTTCTTCGAAAATTCAACACGTACAAAACTATCTTTTGAGCTTGCTGAAAAACGCTTATCTGCAGATATTATAAACTTTGCCGCCTCCTCTTCATCCGTAAGCAAAGGCGAAACCTTAATAGACACGGTAAACAATATTCTGGCTATGAAGGTAGACATGGTTGTTATGCGCCACCCTTATGCAGGCGCCGGAGTATTTCTTAGTAAACACATCAATGCCCAAATCGTGAATGCTGGTGATGGTGCGCATGAGCATCCTACTCAAGCCTTATTAGATGCTTTTTCGATCAGAGAAAGATTCGGAGATGTAGCAGGGAAAAAAGTGGTCATAGTTGGCGATGTATTACATTCAAGAGTTGCACTGTCGAACATTCTATGCCTTCAAAAGTTAGGTGCCGAAGTAATGGTTTGTGGCCCAACTACATTAATACCTAAATATATATTCACGCTCGGCGTTAAAGTAGAACATAATCTAATCAAAGCACTTAATTGGTGCGATGTTGCTAATATGCTCCGAATTCAGCTGGAACGTCAGGACATTAAATTCTTCCCTTCCTTAAGAGAGTATTCTTTGATGTATGGCTTGAATAAAAAAATTCTCGATTCTCTGGACAAAGAAATTATAATTATGCATCCCGGGCCTATCAATAGAGGGGTTGAAATTACAAGTGATGTAGCCGATAGTAAACAATCTATCATCCTTGACCAAGTGGAGAATGGTGTTGCAATCCGAATGGCAGTGTTATACTTGTTAGCTAATCAAAGAAGTTAACAATAAACCCTTTCATATAACCGTTCACAAAAGCATCCAGACGGAGTGTCCAATAAATTCACACCTTGTTTTCCACATATGTTAATTTCTTATGTGCATTGTCTAATGGGCTTTAAATTATTTTTGTTAAAATCTGCTTTTTGAATAATTATGCAAAGAAAATACGCTTTATTATTATCCATCCTTTTTATTAGCATTAGTCCGGTTCTTGCACAGAAAACAGCTTGGTTTGAACTAAATAAGGCATATAAATCTGGCTTAGAACTGCTTCATAACAAAAAGTATGTAGCCGCATCCGAACAGTTTTCGAGAGTAGAAAAGCTCTATAATGTCCCAACTTCACAATCTCAGCCAAGTAAAGACATTAGCTTACTAAAAGAAAATGCAGAGTATTTTCAAGCGGTATGCGCTTTAGAGCTCGAAAATCAAAACGCCGAAAACTTATTTCTTCAATTTATAGCCGAACATCCCGTAAATCCCTACACACGGATGGCTTATTACCAGGTTGGTCGATCATATTTTGAACAAAAGAATTATGCAAAAGCTCTGGAATGGTTTAAGAAAATTAACGAGAGTAGCTTATCCGCACATGAAAGCATTGAATATCGGTTTAAGCTGGCGTATTCTTATTTCGAAACCGCGGATTATGCAAGTGCTGAGCCCCTATTTGGTAAGCTGAAAGAAGAAAACAGTGACTATAAAGAATCTTCCATTTACTATTACGCCTACATTAATTATTTAAGTGGCGATTATAAAACTGCATTAACTAATTTTGAAAAATTAAAAGGATCTAAAACATACGAAACAAGCTACCCTTATTTCATATCTGCTTTGTATTTCCTTGACAAACGTTATGACGACGTAATTAGCTATGCGATTCCCATATTAAATAGCAGCACTCAAGTTTATGAAACTGAAATGTTCAGAATAGTTGGTGCATCGTATTTTGCAAAATCTGATTATAAAAACGCCATTGTTTACTATCAAAAATTTCAGCAAAAAGATCGTGGTAAAACACAAAATAATCAGGATAGTTATCAAATTGGTTACACCTATTATAAATTAAACGATTTTAAGAAAGCAATTGTTGAACTTGAAAAATTAGATACTCCAGATGCCTATTATCAAAGTGGAATGATTGCTCTCGGACAATCGTTTTTAAAAACAGATAATAAACAATCTGCACGGAACGCATTTTTTAAAGCTTCAAAACTAACATTCGACAAAGGTTTGCAAGAAGAAGGTTTGTTTAATTACGCAAAGCTTTCTTATGAACTTGAATTCCATCAAGTGGCATTAGATGCTGCACAAGAGTTTCTAAAAACCTACCCAAAATCAAAACGCTTAGATGAAGCTAAAACGCTTTTAGGCGAAGTGCTTTTGACCACCAAAAATTATAAAGACGCCATTGATATATTAGAAAGCATCCCAAATAAAAATAATGATGCTAAAGAAGCTTATCAAAAAGTTACTTATTACCGTGGATTAGAATATTACAATGAGCGAGCATTCCAAAACGCCATTTCCGTATTCATGAGATCAAATAGTAATGCTGTTGATAATGACATACTAGCTTTATCTACTTATTGGTTGGCAGAAGCTATGTACGAAGTACGGAAATTTGGCGAGTCAGTTAGTAATTTTGACACTTTTCTAGAAATGCCTGCCGCCCGTAAGACAGAGGTATTTAACTATGCAAATTATGCATTGGCCTATGCAGCGTTTGAAGATGAAAACTATCAAAAAGCAGCCCCATATTTTGTTAAATTCATTCAGGGTAATGAAAAAGACAAAAACACAATAAATGATGCTATTCTTAGATTAGCTGATTCTTACTTTGTTTTGAAAGACTACCCAAATGCGCTATCTAATTACAACCGTATCATTGCAATGAATGCTGCCGGAGAAGATTATGCATTGTTTCAAAGAGGAATGATCCAAGGTTTGCAAACACAAAATGATGCGAAAATTGCTACTCATCAATCGCTATTGAAACAGTTTCCAAAATCAAATTACGCTGATGACGCTGGTTTCGAGATTGCATACACCTATTTTGTTAAGGGCGACTTTGATAAATCAAAAAGCGATTTAGCGGCATTGATCGAAAAGTATCCTCGTAGCAGTTATGTACCTCGTGCCTTAGTTACCATCGGGCTGGTACAATACAACCAGAATCAGGACGAAGCTGCATTAGAGACCTTTAAACGTGTTGTTAAAGAACACTCAACCACCGATGAAGCACGTCAAGCTTTAGAATCTATTAAAAATATTTATTTAGATAAGGCCGATGCTGACGGGTTCCTTACCTATGCGAATGGCACAGGCATTGGCGACATAAGCACTGCAGAACAGGATAATATTACTTTCCAGGCTGCAAACAACAGATTCTTAAAAGGCGAATATCAGGGCACTGTCGAGGCGATAAATGCCTATTTCGATAAATTTCCGAAAGCCATTCATGAAAAACAAGCAAAGTTTGTTCGTGCTGAAAGCCTTGTTAAGTTAAACCGCCCGGATGAAGCGATCCCTGATTATGAGTTTATACTGAATGATTGGACAAGCGAGTATACTGAAAAGGCACTGATAAGTATCTCAAAAATTTATTTGGCTCAGAAAAAATACAATGAAGCGATTGTCCACCTAAAGAAGTTAGAGCTTACCTCGGAGTATAAAGCGAATTACGGCTTTGCAGTAAACAACTTAATGGAAGCCTATAATAACATTGGCATGCCTGATGAAACGTTAACGTATGTGGAGCTTATCAGATTATCAGAAAAATCATCTGAGGAAGAGAAATACCGGGCTGGCTTATATGCTGGTAAAGCTTATCTGATTAAAGGTGACACCACGGCCGCAACTAAAGAATTTGCTTTAGTTAATTCTAAAACCCAAACAATTGTTGGTGCTGAGGCAAGGTACAACTTAGCAAATCTGCAATACCTAAAAGGTGATTTCAAAACTGCTCAGAAAACTGCGTTTGATTTGATTAATAAAATGCCATCATACGATTACTGGGTTGCTAAGAGTTTCATCTTACTCGCAGACACCTATGTAGCATTAAAAGACGAATTCCAGGCAAAGAGCACTTTACAAAGTATTTTAGATAATTACTCTAATAAATCGGATGATGTTTTACCGATCGCAAAAGAAAAATTAGAGAAACTGAATAAAAAGAAATAAGCTAATGACCATTCCATCTTTGAAATATACTTTATTAACAGCTTGTTTGACTTTGTCGTTAGCTGCTTTTGCCCAAGATAAAAAGGACCCGAAGGTACCCTCCGCTACCACTCCTGAAAAGACTCAGGAGCCACAAAAAGGTAATATTGCTGAAGAAATTGAGGTTGTAAGACCCTATAAACCTATTCTTGCGGAAGCAGTAAAATTGAGACGAAATCCGACATTGGATGATAATAAACCTTTTAAACCTCAACTTACCTACAATATTACGGGCAAGAAGCTCGAACTCAATGCAAACATCGCACAATTAAAAGCTCAAAAACTAGCAGCTGAGCAAGTTGATACGCTCACTAATAATTACCTTAAGATTGGTGCCGGAAATTTCAATACCGGTTTAGGCGAACTTTACATTAACAATGGTAAAGATGAAGCCCTGCAAGTAGGCATGTTTATTAAGCATGTATCCCAAAGTGGAAGTTTAGATAAACAGCAATATTCTAATCAGCAGGCATCGGTATTCGGCAAGAGTATTCTAGATAAATTTTCTGTCTCCGGTAAATTAACTTACGACAGGAGGTCAACTTTTCTATATGGCTTTAACCCTTTATTACCTCCTCCGAGCACATTATCACCTCCTAAACAGCGCTATAACATCTTTGATCTCGAGGGTGAATTAGTTAATAATACAACCGAAGATTTAAACCAATTTAATTATGCTGTTAAGTTAAATGGATATTTATTCAATAACTATTATAGCGCTCGTGAAAAATCAGTTGCACTTAGCGGATATGTAAATAAAGCGTTTAACAAGTTTAATCTAGGCGTAGCCACTTCGGTTGACCTAACTGGCACGAAAGATTCACTAAGCTTAACTAATAACATACTTAGAGTAAATCCGTACGCAAAGTTTAAAGGAAACGGCTTTGTACTAAATGTAGGCCTTAATTTTGTTCAGGAATTTGGAACGTTTAGTCGTTTAAATCTGTTGCCTGCGGTTTCAGTGGAGATTCCGATCGCTCCTGAATATGCGATCTTATTTGGAGGAATTAGCGGAGATGTGATTAAAACCAACTTTAGGGATTTGAGCAATGAAAACCCTTATCTGAATGATAGACTGGAAATTAAGAACGCTATTGAAAAAATGAATTTCTACGGCGGTGTAAAAGGAAATGCTGGGTCGGGCCTGGGATTTAAGGCGATGGCATCTTACAAAACGATTGAAAATCTTCCACTATTTGTAAATAATACAACAAACGTAAATCGTTTTGACTTAATTTATGATGGAGGCTCAAGCCATATACTAGGTTTAGACGGCGAACTAAACTTACGTGCGTCAGATGTATTGACGTTAACAGGAAAAGTGCAATTCACGAACTATAATCTTGCCACAGAACATGAAGCATGGTTTAAACCGGGATTGAAACTATCATCTAACGTGAATGCCCAGATAACAAAAAAAATTATGTTAAATGCAGAGATTCTTTTCAGCGGAGATAGCTACGCTAAATCACCGTCACTTCAGTCAGAAACAATTGTAATAGATGGATTCGCAGATTTGAGCGCTGGTGCAGAATATCGTTTTAATAAAAAAATTGGTCTGTATTTAAATGCAAATAATATTTTTGCTAAATCATATCAGCAATACTTATATTATCCAAAACTAGGATTTAATGTATTTGGAGGATTTAATTTTTCCTTCTAAAGATTGTTGTTCAACGTTAATAAATACTAAATACCAGGATGGATATTGCCATTTACATAGCTGAATTCTTACGCCAAAATGATGAGGTAAGCCTGCCCGGTATCGGAACTTTTTTTAAACAGCGCATAAACGGATATTTTGACTCCAAAAAGAACACCTTCATCCCTCCGAGGCAGTTTTTAGCTTTTAGAGTAAGTGATAAAGAAAACATATTTCTTGCCGAATATCTTGTAAAAATCAAGAATATCTCGGAGGCATCAGCAAATTATTTCATTTCAAAATACGCAGAAAAAGTTAAAGATTTCCTATCTACTTCAGGTAAAATGGAAATGACTGAACTTGGGATATTAAAAAAGACACTTACAGGTTTCCAGTTTGAGCCGTCTAAAGATTTTAAGTTTGCCAACGATTTTTTTGGTTTAAAAGAAGTATCCGAGATTATTGAACTAAAACTGCCGGCTCATTCACCCCTTAACGTTGAAGAAAAGCCAGCTCTCCCTAAAGAGGTTGTTAAAAATGATCCTATAGAAGAACCTGTTGTTGAAGAATATAGCAGAACCAATAATTCCAAATACTATATCCCTTTATCAATACTTGTTTTGGTAGGCCTTGGAGTATTATTATATACCTATTATCCTCAATTCAGCTCCTCTTTTAAATTACCTCCTATTAAAAAGCAGGTTGATACATTACCCGAAACAAAGTCTGATGAGCTGTCCGACACCGCCAAATTTGATACAGTAAACGTTGTTAAATCTCCTGTAATTGACACATCTAAAGCCACGGATTCAATTCCTAAAGCGGATAGTATTAAGAATAATACGTTAGCAGTAGATACTGTTTCGGATAAAAAAATTACGTTTGAAATAATCGCATCATCTTTAAATAGACAATCGGATGCTGAACAACTCGTTAAGAACTATAAAAAAATGGGGCTCGATGGGAAAATTGTTTATGCTAATGAAAAACGTAAAAACAAGATTTTAATTAGCATCGGTAGCTTCTCCGATCGCGAATCAGCACAAAAAGAACTAACAAACGTTAAAAAGAACGTAGAAAAAGGCGCATACATTTACATTAAGAAACCACAATGATATTTTTATTACAGGTAGACAGCGTTAATCCGCTTGCATCAGATACGGCCGCTCAAGTTGTACAAGCAGCACAAAAAGCACATGAAGAATTACGTTTTATTGATCTTTTATTTAAAGGTGGATGGATCATGGTTCCACTTTTAATTTTAGCTTTCTTAGGAATAGTGATCTTTTTAGAGCGGTATTTAACTATACGAAAAGCTTCCAGAGATGAATCCAATTTAATGCAACAGGTTAAACAAAGCATTCTTTCTGGTAAACTCGAATCAGCAGTAGCTATTTGTAGAAACAGTAATACTCCCCTTGGCCGCATGTTGCAAAAAGGATTGCTCCGTATTGGGCGTCCGATTAAAGATATTGAAGGTTCAATTGAAAATATTGGAAAATTGGAAGTATCAAAACTGGAGAAAAATATTAGTATTTTAGGGATAATCGCTGGTATTGCACCAATGGTCGGTTTCGTTGGAACAATTGCTGGTGTGATTCAAATATTTTACAATATATCGTTAACCGATAATATTAGTATGGGTGTTATCGCAGGTGGTTTATATGTAAAAATGATTACCTCTGCAACTGGTTTGATTGTTGGTATAGTTGCCTATGTTGGTTACCACATATTGAATATTATGGTGGATAGGGTTATATTGAAAATGGAAATTGATGCTGTTGAATTTATTGATCTGTTAGAAGAACCAGGCCGATGAATCTGAGAAGAAGAAAAAGAGCCAACGCAGAAGTTCATACCTCTGCAATGAATGACATCATGTTTTTCCTGATGCTATTCTTTCTTATTGCATCAACAATCACTAATCCGAATGTTATAAAGCTATTATTGCCTAAATCGGATTCTGGGCAATCGGTTTCTAAAAAAACCATTACGGTAGCAATTACCAAAGAACTGCAATACTCTGTCGAAAAAAAGCCCGTTTTAATAGATAACATGCAGGCTACCATACAAAGCTATTTACAGCAAGCAAAAGAATTAACCATTGTGTTGTATGTTGATAAAAGCGTAGCCATTGAAGATGTTGTTAAAGTACTGGATATAGCTAACAGGCTTAAAATCAAGCTTGTTTTAGCTACAGAACCTAAAGCTTAACTAAATGCATTATCCTGAAGAAAATAATTATCCTAAAGCACTTTTGTTTTCCTCATTAGTGATGGGATTATTTTTGCTCATAAGCTACTATATCATTATTACCAAACCGTTTACTCCAGAAGAGGAAATAGGAACAGGTGGTATTATCGTAAATTATGGCACTTCGGATGCTGGAATGGGCGATGATTATATGAGTGTAGAAGAACCTTCTGTAGCCCCTAATGCAAACAACACGCCTCCAGACAAGGTGGTTCCAAATACCGATCCTGTGAAAGCACCAACTGCGGAAACCAGTGATAAAAGCGTAGTAACGCAAGACGCCGAAGATGCACCAACTGTAGTGACCAAAGCTAATTCAAAGCCAAATACAGCTCCGACTACAAGTACTCCTGTTAAAGAAAGTAAACCAGCAGTCAATCAAAATGCGCTGTACAAGGGCAAAAAAAATGATGGATCTGGTAAGGGAGATGGCACTGGAAATACGCCAGGCAATCAAGGAAGTAAAGACGGCGATCCACTATCACCAAATTATGGGAAGGGCGGTTCAGGTTTTGGCGGTGTAAGTTTATCACTTGAGAACCGTTCATTTGTGAGCATTCCAAGAATTGAAGACGAGGGTCAAAGTGCCGGTAAAATTGCTGTAGAGATCCGTGTGGATAAATCTGGAGAAGTTGTTTATGCCCGTGCTGGAGCAAAGGGAACTACGCTATCAGACTTGAAGCTATGGCGTAAGTGCGAAGGCGCTGTTTTAGGTGCACGTTTAAACGAACTGGAATCAGCACCAGATGTACAAACAGGCGTGGTAATGTTTAATTTTAAAGTTAAATAGCCCCCGACCCCCTAAGGGGGGAGTTAAACCTTTAGTAATGGAATACAACAGTTCCCCCTTCAGGGGGCTAGGGGGTTCTTACTCTGAAACCCTCTCCTATCTTTATTCTCGTTTACCAATGTTTACCCGTGTGGGAAGCTCTGCGTATAAAGAGGACTTAACCAACACCATCGAACTTTGTAAATTTCTAAATAATCCACAGAACCATTTTAAATCGGTACATGTAGGCGGAACAAATGGTAAAGGTTCCACCTCGCATATGTTAGCTGCCATATTGCAAACCGCTGGATATAAAACGGGCCTATATACCTCACCTCATTTACGTGATTTTAGGGAACGGATTCGGGTAAATGGCAACATGATTAGCGAAGAACATGTGGTAGCGTTTACTCATCAGCTTTTCGATAAGATTGAAGAAATAGAACCTTCTTTCTTTGAAGTGACTGTAGCAATGGCGTTTGATCATTTCAGAAAAGAAAAGGTAGATATTGCCATTATTGAAGTTGGTTTAGGTGGAAGGTTAGACTCAACCAACATTATTGACCCTGTCTTATCGGTGATAACCAATATTGGGTATGACCACATGAATATATTGGGGGATACATTACCTCAAATCGCATCGGAAAAGGCTGGTATTATTAAGCAGAGAAAACCGGTTGTAATTGGACAAAGGCAACCTGAAATTGAAAATATTTTTATCCAGAAAGCGAAAGAGAATAACGCTGACATTTTATTTGCGAGTGATGAATGGGATATATCGAAGTCCGAAAGTCTGGAGTCTGAAAGTCTGAAAGTTCAAAGTTTAAAATCCAAAGTTGAAAGCCAGCAGCTTTTAAATTTAAAAGTCCAAGCTATTCGTCATCCGGATGATCCTTTATCCCAACCAACTGCCTTCCCAGCATCAATCCAGCTTGACTTAACAGGAACTTATCAGCTTAAAAATCTAGCAACTGTACTTAGCTCTGTTAAACAATTAAGAGTTTGCGGTTTCAACATCACAAGTGAGCACATTCAAACCGCTCTGAAACAGGTTACTGCCTTAACAGGATTAATGGGCAGATGGCAAACTATTAGTACTAATCCGTTTGTTATTTGTGATACAGGGCATAACGAAGATGGAATTAAAGAGGTTTTGGAAAATATTCGAAGCACTTCTTACAATCATCTGCATATGGTTATCGGAATGGTAAAGGATAAAGATATTAACAAGGTTTTAAGCTTACTTCCGTCTGATGCCACCTATTATTTCTGTGAACCAGAAATTCCTCGTGCTAAAACGGCGATAGAACTACAAGCGGAAGCCAAGACACATAATTTAAATGGAAACGCTTACGCGACGGTTAAACAAGCGTTAGAAGCCGCAAAAAAAACCGCTCATGCGAGCGACCTGATTTTTGTAGGTGGAAGTACGTTTGTGGTTGCAGAAGTAGTTTAATACACTTCAGGCTCTTGCTGGCTCAAGCAATGAAAGCTTCCCAATCCCCAAATAATATCCGTTGAATCTAATCCGATTATTTTTCTATCCGGAAAACTCTTGCCTATTATATCCAACGCTAAATCATCTTTTTCACAACGGTAAGTTGGCACAATTACATGCTGATTACTGATATAAAAATTAGCGTACGATGCAGGCAAACGGGTATCCTCATAAATAACTGCATCAGGCATAGGCAATTCAATTACGTTTAATTGCTTCCCATTTAACAAACGCATTTTACTAAGTGATTTTAAATTTTGCTGTAGCAGCCCATAATTCTCATCATGAACGTTTGTTTCAACCACACTTAACACTGTGTCTTCATTTACAAATCGGATAGTATCGTCTATGTGGCCGTCTGTATCATCGCCCACAATGCCTTCGTCAACCCAAAGGACTTGGTCGATACCGTAATAGTTTGAAAGATATTCCTCTACCTGATTCTGACTTAAATGCGGGTTTCTATTTTCATTCAATAAACAACAAGTGGAAGTTAGAACCGTTCCCTTACCGTTAAACTCTACAGAACCACCTTCCATAATAATTCCAGGATTGAAGACGGGGATATTAAAACGCTCTCCAATCGATGTAGGAATAACATCATCCAGATCAAACGGGGGATATTTTCCTCCCCAAGCATTAAATCCCCAATCAATTATAATTTTTTTGTGTTCAGCGTTTGGATTAATTAAAAAAGCCGGTCCATGATCCCGACACCAAGCATCATTTGTTGGGTTAAAATAAAACTCAATCTTACTTAAATCGGCACCTGCTTTTGTTATATGACTTAATGCAAAGTTCTTCAATGCCTCATCAGCTACATTAATTCTAACTTTTTCACTTTCGGCCAGCACTTTAATAAATTGTGCATACACCAAATAAATTGAATCAATCTTCCCCGGCCAGCTTTCTTCTTTATGTGGCCAACTCAACCAAGTAGCTTCATGCTTTTCCCATTCAGCCGGAAAACGGTAGCCAAGGTGTTTAGGTAGGGAGGTTAAGGGGTCGATGGTCAATAGTCCATGGTCCATGGTGTTCATTCGTTTTATTAATGAATTTTACTGTTGTTTGTATTTTTGTTAGCGAGCACTTGGCTAACTGATGTCCACTTTTTTGGGCTCTGAATTAATGCTATTTCTAAGTGAAGTAATCATTTTGGTAAGGATTTCATATTCGTTGCATAATCTTTTAAAGTCATCCTGATCTATAAATTTTCTTCGTTGAGCGAGAAACAAACATGCGACTACTTCAATGCCGGATCGTAAAGAATAACTTAAAAAGTTTTTATAAACCGCATTTGTTTGGCCAGTACATCCTTCAGCAATGTTTAAAACTACCGAATCCGCTGCTCTTTTAATTTGTGAGGTTAAAATAAACAGTTCCTCTTTAGGAAAGTGTGCCTTTGTTAAACAATGTATTTCATCGGCCAAATCCAGAGCCTTTTGCCAAACATGTAAACTTTCAAATTTAAAGGCCATATTTTACAGAGCAGCAAGATTAAATTATAAGTGGAAAAATAAACCATGGACTATGGGCAATCAGCTATGGACAATAAAATCTATTCCTCATCCAAATACCTCTTAGTTATCGGCTGGTACGAATCAATTCTACGGTCGCGTAAAAATGGCCAGTGGGTACGGTAGCTATCTGTTTTTGAAAGATTAATTTCTTGTACAATACTTTCTTCGTTTTGGTGAGATGCTTGATACATAATGGTTCCGAATGGGTTTGCTACAAAAGAACCTCCCCAAAAATTGACTCCCGCCTCATTACCTACGCGATTTACACTTACTACGTGCACACCATTGGCAATTGCATGACTGCGTTGAATGGTCTGCCAAGCATTATATTGTTCTGTGTTTGTGCCTTCATCCTGAGTTTCTGCCCAGCCAATAGCTGTTGGATAAAATAATACTTCAGCACCCATTAAAGAGGTTATTCGTGCTGCCTCTGGATACCATTGATCCCAGCATATTAAAACGCCGATCGTGGCAAATTTGGTTTTGAAAACTTTATATCCCAGATCGCCTGGAGTGAAGTAAAATTTTTCGTAAAAACCCGGATCATCTGGAATATGCATTTTCCGATATTTACCTAGATATGTTCCGTCAGCATCTAAAACAGCCGTTGTATTATGATAGATTCCCTGAGTTCTTTTTTCGAATAAGGAAGCAATAATTACCACATTCAGTTCTTTAGCTACTGCTGAAAGCTCATCAGAGGATGGCCCAGGAATAGCTTCTGCTAAAGCGAAGTTATCGTAACTCTCCTCATCACAAAAATAAAGAGAAGTAAAAAGTTCTTGCAAGCAAATAATCTGAGCACCTTTTGCAGCTGTTTCACGAACTTTAGTAATAGCCTTTTGTAAGTTATCTTGTTTATTACTGGTACAACTCATTTGCACCAAGCCTATTTTTACCTTTTGTTCCATAAGCGTTTTTGATAAGTTCGCAAAAGTAAGTTTTTAAGTAATAAGTTGTAAGCTGTAAGTTCTAAGTTATATGTTGTAAGTTCTAAGTTCTAAGACTTGAGTCTTCTACTTAAGTTCTTTGCTTATCTCCAAAATAACGCCATAAGAAATACACTGGTACACCAGATAATACAATTATTAACCCAGGCTGCGTATACTCAGGTTTGTACATGTAGAGCAAAAGACAAAAAGTTATTCCCATTACGATATAAAGAGCAGGCAAAATTGGGTAGCCGAATGCCTTATATGGCCTTGGTGTGTTAGGTTGTTTGTACCTTAAAATGAATATTCCCCCAATAGTAAGTACATAAAATATCACTACTACGAAGGATATCATGTCTAATAAATTACCATACTTTCCACTTAAACAAAGAATTGAGGCAACCACACATTGCATCCAGAGTGCGAATTCTGGCACTGAATTTTTATTCAAGCTTGCTGTCTTCTTGAAAAACAAACCATCCTCGGCCATGCTATAGTAAACCCGGGCTCCAGCTAATATTAAACCATTATTGCAACCAAAAGTAGATACCATAATCATCAAGGCTATTACGATTGTACCTACGTTTCCGAAAATTACAGAAGAAGCAGCAACAGCAACTCGATCTTTTTCAGCAGAAGCAATCTCCTGTAAAGGAAGCACACCTGTATACACAAGATTTGCTAGAATATAAATTACGGTAACTATCAACGTTCCGAAAAATAAGCTTAAACCGATGTTACGTTGCGGATTTTTAACTTCTCCAGCAATAAAAGTGACATTGTTCCAGGCATCACTACTAAAAATTGAACCAACCATCGCAGCTGTGAAAGCAGATAAAGCGGCAATCGTGGTGTATGACTGTATGGAACCATCTTTACCGAGCGAATGCATATCCCAGGCATTCGTCCAATTGACTGTCCATATTTCGGGCTTTAACATGATAAAACCAAAAGCAATTAGGCCAAACAAGCTAACCAGCTTTGTCAATGTGAAAGTAGTTTGAATAATTTTTCCACTTTTAATACCGCGTGTGTTTACATATGTTAGCAGGACAATCACAGCAATAGAAAGCAATTGAGCATGTGATATACTTAATTTATAATTGAATAACGGATTGAAATCTATAGTAGTAAAGATTATATCCTCACTCGCAAACGAGAACCATTTTAAATAAGCAGCGAACTTAGAAAATGCCACTCCCACCGCTGCAATCGTTCCGGTTTGAATTACCGTAAAGAAACTCCATCCGTAAAGAAAACCAACAAACGGGTTATAAGCTTCTTTTAAATAAACATATTGGCCACCAGCTTTTGGAAACATGGCACTTAACTCACCATAACTGATAGCAGCAATTAGGGTCATTACGCCGGTAATTAACCAAACGGCAATTAACCATCCGGCAGATCCAACATTACGGGTTATATCCGCAGCAACTATAAAAATTCCAGAGCCAATCATACTTCCTGCCACAAGTAAAGTTGCGTCAAGCAAGCCTAGCTCGCGTTTCATTCCGGTTTGTTCTGATGATTGTTCCATTGTTTAGTTTAGGTGCACGAATTTATCTAAAAATCGCACATTATAAAATTATCATTACCTTACCTTTTATGGAGTTTAATCCTTGAAATAAAATTCATTAAAACATCATAAATAATTTGATTAATAGATTAACCCTGCTATTTTTGAATTTACACCAATATTTAACCAAATACCTTTTCCCATAATTTTAAATCATATCAATTATCTATGGAGTTTTTACAACAAAATCTTATTTATTTAATTCCGGCCTTTGGCATTATCGGGATTCTGGTAATGCTAGTCAAATCATCTTGGGTTTCAAAACAAGATGCTGGTGATGACAATATGAAACAACTGGCTGGCTATATTGCCGATGGTGCAATGGCATTTTTAAAAGCAGAATGGAAAGTACTATCCTATTTTGCAGTTATTGCAGCCATTCTATTAGCATATACTGGCACATTGGTTGAAACCTCGAGCTGGGTTATTGCAGTATCCTTTATTATAGGTGCTTTTACTTCTGCTTTCGCAGGATATGTTGGAATGAATATAGCGACTAAAGCGAATGTTAGAACAACTCAAGCTGCCCGTACAAGTTTAGCACAGGCTTTGAAAGTGTCATTCACTGCAGGAAGTGTAATGGGTATCGGTGTAGCCGGATTAGCTGTTTTAGGACTTGGATCACTGTTCATTGTATTTTACCAGATATATGTGGTGAATGTTACTGGTGCAAGTGTGAATGGAAAAGAGATGGAGAAAGCATTGGAAGTATTAGCTGGTTTTTCATTAGGTGCTGAATCAATCGCATTATTTGCACGTGTTGGAGGTGGTATTTACACAAAAGCTGCCGATGTTGGTGCAGATTTAGTAGGTAAAGTTGAGGCTGGTATTCCAGAAGATGATGTGCGTAACCCTGCAACTATTGCAGATAACGTAGGTGATAACGTAGGTGACGTAGCCGGAATGGGCGCAGATTTATTTGGGTCATACGTTGCTACGATACTTGCAACCATGATTTTAGGTCGAGAAATTGTATCTGCAGATAATTTTGGCGGTATTGCTCCTATCCTATTACCGATGCTTATTGCAGGTTTAGGTTTATTATTATCAATTGTGTCTACTTATTTTGTTCGCATTAAAAAAGAAACAGATAGTGTTCAAAATGCATTGAACATGGGTAACTGGGCATCTATTATACTAACAGCCATTGCTTCTTACTTCGCTGTTGTTTGGTTATTACCTGACGGAACTTTACACATGAGCCGTGACATGGGTGCAGATGGAGCTTTGAAAGCTGGAGCTCATGAATTCACTAAAATGAGTGTTTTCTATGCAATCATTGTTGGTTTAATTGTTGGAACATTGATGAGTTTAATTACAGAATACTATACCGCAATGGGTAAAGGGCCGGTTCAATCTATTATAAAACAATCTTCAACAGGCCATGCAACGAATATTATTGCAGGTTTAGCGGTAGGAATGCAATCAACTGTATTGCCTATCATCGTTTTAGCATCAGGGATTTACGGTTCATTTTACTTTGCAGGATTTTACGGAGTTGCAATTGCAGCGGCAGGTATGATGGCTACAACAGCGATGCAATTATCAATTGATGCTTTTGGCCCTATTGCAGATAATGCAGGCGGTATTGCAGAAATGAGTGGTTTACCTGCTGAAGTTCGTGAGCGTACAGACAATTTGGACGCAGTAGGAAACACAACCGCAGCAACTGGAAAAGGATTTGCAATTGCATCTGCCGCATTAACGTCCTTAGCATTGTTCGCCGCCTTTGTAGGCGTTGCGGGAATAGATCACATTGATATTTACAAAGCAGATGTTTTGGCTGGATTATTTGTAGGAGGAATGATTCCTTTCATATTCTCCGCTTTATGTATATCAGCAGTTGGTCGTGCAGCCATGGATATGGTTCAGGAAGTACGCCGCCAGTTCCGTGAAATTCCTGGAATTATGGAATACAAAGCGAAACCGGAGTACGAAAAATGTGTTGCTATTTCTACTGAAGCATCTATCCGTGAGATGATGTTACCTGGAGCAATTGCTTTGATTGTACCAATTATCATTGGTTTTACTTTCGGTCCTGAAGTTTTAGGCGGTTTATTAGCAGGTGTAACGGTTTCTGGAGTATTGATGGGAATTTTCCAATCTAACGCAGGTGGTGCTTGGGACAATGCAAAAAAATCTTTTGAAAAAGGTGTTTTGATTAATGGAGAGATGTATTATAAAAAATCTGAACCACATAAAGCTTCTGTAACTGGTGATACCGTTGGAGATCCTTTCAAAGATACATCCGGTCCATCGATGAATATTTTAATTAAATTGATGTCTATCGTGTCATTAGTAATTGCACCACATATCTCTTCTGGCGAACACCATACCAGTCAGGTAAACGACATGAAAAAAGAAATTAAGGTAGTTACTCAGGTGAAAGCTGAGCCGAAAGCAGAAAAGCTAAATTTCTAAAAGAGAATTTAGAGAAAATTACTTTCTAGCATAATTAAAAAGGGATTTCCAACCGGAAATCCCTTTTTTTGTTTAAAAGAATTCAACAGACGGTTTATATGCACTGGATTGTTATATCAGCTTCAATGGCTTTTACTAATTCCCCACACGTCATCTTGGAAAACATTTCGTGAGATTGTTAAATGCTATAAAACCAATTGAAGGCATAGCATTTGATACCGAGATGAATATATATGATTAAAGCTTACAGATTATACACCGGAACAGACGGACACTCACATGTTGAAGTGGAACATGTATCGGAAGATCAATTATTTGTAATATGCATCCCATAATTTATTTCTGAATTTGTAATCGGGATCAATGCATTTTTTTAAAGTCAAGTAAGTCAGCGCATTTGGGTAAGCGGCAGTAAACTGCTGTGATGTAGCCCAAATTTGGTATGGGAGATAATAAGATCCTTTACAAGATATAGATGCTTCCACTAATTGTCTGGTCCATTTTGCAACCTCTTCCTTATCTTTTTGTTTTGTGCCTTGTTTGTAATAAATCACAAATGCAAAAACATCGGTATTTGCCCATGCAAGAATAGAACCTGGATCTTTCTTAGCATTCCTAATGGAGATATTCATCACGTTTACCTTGTTTCTATTTAATATGCTCGTAAGCAAGGGATAAAAGGAATCAAAGTTATTTTCTGGAACAAAGTACTCTTGTAAAACATACGTAGAGCGTTTTCTGGATTTTGGTTCAAGCTCTGATACATCGTAACTCGCTTCATAATTACGCCACTCAACAGGGTTTCCTTTGAACAATAGTGGATCAAGCAAATGTTGCCTGAGCCATTTACCACCCGGATACTCGGAAATAATTTTATAAACTGCCTGGTGCACTCCATATCGAGTATCCAAGGGCTTAAGCCTGTATGGTACCGTAACATCATCTAACGTTCTGGAGTAAGTAACCGCCCTTACTTTATTGTAACGTTTTGGATAGATATCCGCATTGTGAAATACAGCCAACGAATCATTTGCTATAGTGCTATTGAAAAAACTTTGATACTCATTAAGGTTAAGTATTCTATCGGTTCTTTTTACCTTGCAATTATCTGTGAGGGAGAGTGTAGCTTCTGTTATTACTCCAAGTCCACCATATCCTCCTATTGCCCCATAAAAAATGTCAGAATTTACTTCGCGATTTGCTGTAATTATCTCGCCATTTGCAAGCACCATTTTTATTTCCTTTACGGATGAGATAATGGGGCCATATCCGATATACCTGCCATGAACATTGACACTCAAGGAACCACCCACAGTAAAGTTGGCGTAGGTCTGCATAATTTTTACAGACAAATCAGAACCATCAATAAACTCTTGAACTTTCCTCCAGGTAATACCAGTCTGAACTGTAATTTCCTTCTTAACTGCAGAAAAATGCATAACACTATCAAAACCTCGCATATCAATCTGCAAAGCCTGCTCAGTTGCAGTTTGGCCACCCATGCTGTATCGGCCACCTCCAATGGAAATTGGCCCTTTATTACTTTTGATTGCTAAAACAATTTGTTGAGTGTTTGTTGGTCGTATTAAACCTTGAATTTCTATGGGGTTTAACTGGGTTATATCATTAACGACTGGAGATTTATTTTGAGCATAACTGAATCGTGATGAAATTAAAAAAAGAGAGGCAAGTAAAAATAAAAATCGGTAAGTACATTTATTTAGACTCATAAATTCTCGGATATGTAAGACATCAATGGTCTTTGAGGGAATAGAAGAAAAATTGTTACAAACGAGCAATCTTATAAAGTAAAGCAAAGTATTAAGGCTATAAAGGTTTTTCGTCATCCAAGTTTAAGTTTCAATGTCCAATATTATTAAGCATTACATTAGCAGGAAAATATGTACTTATATTCCCTAGTGGATGACGATGTATGTTTCTGAAAGACGGATCCGATTCCGCAATAAACCCGGTTGCAACCTACTGTGTACCCACAAGTTTTTTATTAAATTGCGGAAATATTTGTTGAATGGATCCATTATTTCAACCAAACTTCACTAATCGTTTTCATGATAAGCGATTAGAAAAAAA
>JAQBOG010000021.1 GCA_028288165.1 Sphingobacteriales bacterium
ATTGATTATTGAGTATTGAGTATTGAGTATTGAGTATTGAGTATTGAGTATTGAGTATTGAGTATTGAGTATTGAGTATTGAGTATTGAGTATTGAGTATTGAGTATTGAGCTTTACAAGCTCAATACTCAATGGTTTAACCAGACGCTATGCTCACCTGTTTCTTTTCCAATTCGAAACCTGTGAAATATGGTTTGTGTTAATAACCTCCGTCTGCGTATCAGCATCCTTCAAAAGCTCTACAGCTATCAAAGCAGCTATCATGGCTTCATCTTCCTGACTATTATCCAATGACTCTGCATCAAAATATTTCTCTACGAAATGTGTATCAAAATTGCCCGACACAAAAGCTTTATGATTCATTACAAAGTTTCCGAATTCAAGAGTTGTTTCGATACCGGTTATTTGATATTCACTAATTGCCCGTTTCATTCGCTCAATGGCTTCATTGCGATCTTTGCCATAAGTAATCAATTTAGCAATCATCGGATCGTAATAAATGGGGATTTCCATCCCTTCCTCAAAACCATCATCCACCCTAACTCCCGGCCCTTTAGGCACATTATAGGTTTGGAGTACACCAATATCTGGCAGAAAATTATTTTTTGGATCCTCGGCGTAAACTCGCAATTCTATCGCATGACCATTAATTTTTAAATCAGTTTGGATTACAGATAACGCTTCGCCCCGTGCAATCTTTATTTGCTCTTTAACCAAATCAACTCCTGTTATCATTTCCGTAACCGGATGCTCAACTTGTAAGCGTGTATTCATTTCCAGAAAGAAAAAATCAAGGTTTTCATCCAAGATAAATTCAACGGTGCCAGCATTGGTATAATTACATGATCTGGCAGCATCCACCGCACATTTTCCCATTCTGGCTCTTAACTCTTCTGATAAAATCGACGATGGAGCTTCCTCAATTACCTTTTGGTGTCTCCGCTGAACAGAACATTCACGTTCAAACAAATGAATTATATTACCGTAATTATCTCCTAAAACCTGAATTTCAATATGCCTTGGAGATGAAACATATCTTTCGATAAACACAGAGCCATCTCCAAAAGCTGATTTTGCTTCTGATATGGCAAGATTCATCTGTTCTTCAAAATCTGCTTCATTGTTAACAATCCGCATCCCTTTACCACCGCCACCAGAGGCTGCCTTTATCAAAATAGGGAAGCCGATGTTTACAGCTTGCTTCTTTGCCTCCAAAATATCTGTAATGGCCTCCTTAGTGCCGGGAACCATGGGAATGTTATAGGATAGCGCCGCAGCCTTTGCCGATAACTTATTGCCCATAATCTGCATGGCTTCCGCGGATGGCCCTATAAAGATTATACCCGCATTTTTCACTGCTTGTGCAAAAGCGGCGTTCTCAGATAAAAACCCATAACCAGGATGTACTGCATCAGCACCCGTTTGCTTACAGGCATGGATTATCTTTTCGATGACTAAATAAGATTGATTTGAAGGTGCTAGGCCAATATTGATGGCTTCGTCGGCATATCGAACATGTAAAGCATCTCTATCCGCATCAGAAAAAACTGCGACCGTTTTTATTCCCATTTCTTTTGCAGAACGTATAATCCGAAGAGCTATCTCACCACGGTTGGCTATTAATATCTTTTTCATTGAAGGAGGCTAGATATGGGTATTGAGAATTATGAATCAAAATAGTTACCTTGATATGCCTATAGCTGTCGCAATTACGCGACCAATTATTCAAGTTATAAATCTTTACCCATACAAATACTATTTCTTGAACCGATATAGGGCTCAAAATTAGGGATACGAACAAATCCATTCTTTAAGTATAGATTGTAAGCTTCGTCCTGTTTTTTTCCAATCTCCAAAACCGCACGTCTAAATCTTAATTCCTTAGCCCAAAAAGTAAGTTCATTCAATATAGAAGAAGCTAATCCCAAACCTCTCAAATACGGGTTAACAAAGGTTCTTTTAATCTCTACTGTATCATCACCAATTCTTTTAAAACAGGAACATCCTACAGGAACGTCTTCCATGTAAGCAACTATTACAGTTTCTAAATTATCTAATTGGGTATATGCATCGTATTGATATTTCATGTTGTTGTAACGATTATGTAAATCATTATCCAATTCCATGATTAAATTCTTAAAGTCCGGATTTAGGTTATTGGTTCGTTTTAAAATAACCATAGCGTATCAATTTAATATAGATCTATTCTCGTATGCAAAGGCTCGATTTAGATCTCACACCTGCTTTTATGCTGCTTTTATATGTTGAAAATGTAATTAAAGCACCGTTTTTACAAGTATAAAAATTAAAAGGCACACATTCAGGGTATTTAAAGGATATTAGTGAATCTTATGTAAATTTTCGATTGTATATTCAATCATTTCGGCACTTATATCTAAATGAGTTACAAATCTTATCATGCGTTTCCCAAAACTTGAGCATTTGACGCCTAAATGACCTGCTCTTGACACAAAACTCTCTTCATCATGTTTTTCATCAAGTTCAAAAATCACAATATTGGTTTTAACTGGTAAAATGTGCTTTACATAGCTTGTCTTAGATAGTGCTAATTCGAGAGCTTTAGCATGCAAATGGTCTAGTTTCAACCTTTGAACATGATGTTCTAAGGCATAAATTCCGGCGGCAGCCAAAAAACCAGCTTGGCGCATACCTCCCCCAAGCACTTTTCTAACACGTCTTGCCTTTGCTATTGTTTCCCTGCTTCCTAAAAGAACAGATCCTACAGGAGCTCCTAAGCCTTTTGATAAGCAAATAGAAATCCCATCGAACAAATGACCATATTTCTTAGGATCATCTTTGGTTTCTACCAGTGCATTAAAAATTCGAGCTCCATCCAAATGTAATTTCAAATTCTTCAGTTTACACAAGTGATAAATCGGCTCTATCTGTTCAAGAGTATAATAACTGCCACCACCTCTATTCACCGTATTTTCGAGAACAACTAAACTGGATTTTGGATAGTGAATATCATCTGGATTAATGTTCTGTTCAATGAGTTCGGGCGTTAAAATTCCACGATCACCCTGTAATAACCGAACAGATGAAAGTGAATTATAAGCAACTCCGCCACCTTCGTAACGGTAAACATGTGATTTTTGGTCTAAAATAACTTCATCCATGGGACTTGTAAAACACTTGACTGCGATTTGGTTAGTCATCGTACCAGACGGGCAAAACAAACCTGCCTCCATTCCAAAAAGTACAGCTAATTTATATTCAAGTGCATTAACTGTTTCATCCTCACCATAAACATCATCCCCTACCTTCGCTTGCATCATTGCTTCAAGCATCCCGGTGGTAGGCTTAGTCATGGTATCACTCCGCAGATCTATTATCATAAGAAGATGTAATTAAATTTAAATGAGTTGTTTAGCTTTTATGAAAATGTTACAAATAATCAGCATCTTTGAAGCAAACTGATTATGCAACTATCTGTTATAAAAATAGCTTAATATAGCCATTCATTTAAATTTGATTAATAAATAGAGCGTGTTTTCTTATATATTTAAATTGAAAAATTTTTGTTAATAAATAAATTGAAAAAAACCTTAGTGTATTTTGTACAATAAGTATAAATTTATAATTTCGCCTTAATAATTAACCGATTATATTCATATGATTATCATTGCTGACGGAGGGTCAACCAAAACAAACTGGTGTTTGCTAAACGATGCCGGCCAAAAAATTTATTTTAATACGGAAGGCTATAATCCGTTTTTCTCAAACACTGAGTATATTATTCAATCTCTTAAAGATGGCCTCCCCACCGACCTTGAGCTTGATAAAATTACAGAAGTGAACTATTACGGCGCTGGCTGTGACACGGAAGTAATGGCTCAGATAGTGTTAAAAGCAATGGAAACAGTGTTTAAAACCGCAAAAGTTTTTGTTGGACATGATCTTCTTGCAGCCGCAAGAGCATTACTTGGAAATAAGCCTGGTTTTGCAGCTATCTTAGGTACCGGAACAAACACCTGTATTTATGATGGAAAAGATGTTGCATTCAACATCAATTCACTGGCGTATATATTAGGTGATGAAGGTAGTGGATGCCATATTGGTAAAAAATTATTAGTCGATTATGTACGTGGCTACATGCCGTTGGTAGTGAGAGAGCGTTTTTGGGAAACATATAAGCTGACTCCTAACGATGTAATTGATGCCGTTTATTACAAACCATTGCCAAATCGTTTTTGCGCTAGCTTTAGCCGTTTTGTTTACGATAACAATGTTCATGCAGAATATTCAAGAAATATAGTAGCTACAGCGTTTACAGAGTTTTTCGAAAACCTGGTTAGCCACTATCCAAAATACAAAGAATATACTTTTAATTGTATCGGTTCTGTTGGATACAACTTTAGAAATGTACTAGAAGAGGTTGCAGCACAATACGAAATGGAAATTGGTAAAATCATGCGTTCGCCTATTGATGACTTAGTTCAATTTCATATTGACATGGCCGAACAACAGGCTAAAGCATAAAAATTTATATACAAAAAGAAAGAGGCTCTTATTAATTTATGAGCCTCTTTCTTTTTGTATTATTTTCCGAACGTAAGCTCGTTTTTAAATAGTTTAGCATATTTCCTACGATCAAATCGATACAACTTTGCTGCCCGATATGATACACCTTTCTCTTTTTCATCGAGTTCTTTAAGTATACCGTAATTCAGCATCTTTTTTCTAAAGTTCCTTTTATCAAGCTTTTTATTCAGGATTACCTCATATAAATTTTGAAGTTGCGTTAACGAAAACTTCTCTGGTAACAATTCAAAAGCAATCGGCTCATAGCTGATTTTTTGCTTGATTTTTTCAAAACCTTTATCAAAAATACTTCGATGATCAAATGCCAAAATTTCTGGTAAATTGTTTATATTATACCAACTAGCACTTTTGGCAAAACTAGTTACTGGCTTTAAATCCTTAATTCCGTTTATTCTTATCAAGGCATAGTAAGCAACGGTTACGACCCTGCCTTGCGGGTGCCGATCAACTTCACCGAAAACATAAAATTGATCCATAAAAATATCACGCAGACCCGTTAATTCATACAATATCCGCTCTGCTGCATGCGAAATACCTTCATCATTTCCGACAAGATATCCCGGCAAGGCCCATAGGTCTTTAAAGGGCTCCTCATTTCGTTCTATAAGCAAGATTTTTAATTCGCCTTCATCAAAGCCGAAAATTAAACAGTCTATAGAAAAGACTGATTCAAATTGAGGTAAAATTGGATTCAAAGCTTAAATATGATTTAGGGTTTAAACTGGTTTTAATCTTGAAGGACGAAAATTACAAAAAATATTACTTAGTGTCAGCAATACACCCTATATTCGACGGATTAAAAAAACTTATTTGTCTTCAATAAAAAAAATAGGAGTTTTCACCTCTGGAGGTGACGCTCCTGGCATGAATGCCTGTATCCGTGCAATTGTAAGAACAGGAATATACCACAATATAGAAATGGTTGGTGTCATTCAAGGCTACCAGGGAATGATTGATAATAATTTTATTGATATGAACAGCCGTTCAGTTAGTAATATTCTTCATTTAGGTGGCACTATTTTAAAAACAGCCCGTTGCTTAGAATTCAAAACAGAAGAAGGAATTCAAAAAGCATATGACCATGTAAAAGCTAAGGGAATTGACGCGTTAATTGCCATTGGTGGTGATGGAACAGCAACCGGAGCAGAACGATTTTCAAAAACTTTTGGCATTCCTGTTATATGCGTACCCGGAACGATCGACAATGATCTATATGGATCTGATTTTACTTTAGGTTTTGATACTGCAAATAACACAGTTATACAAGCAATTGACAAAATCAGGGATACAGCAGATTCGCATGATCGCTTATTTTTTATAGAGGTTATGGGAAGAGACTCTGGATGTATAGCATTACGTTCAGGAATTGCAGGAGGTGCGGAAGCTATTTTGCTTCCAGAAAAAGAAACTGGCATTGATGAACTGATTGAAAAACTTGAAACTGGGGCAAAAAATAAAAAATCCTCTAGCATTGTTATAATTGCCGAAGGCGATAAAAACGGTGGTGCTTATGATGTAGCCAGAAGAGTAAAAGAAAAGTTTGATTACTATGATACCAAAGTTACCATTTTAGGTCATCTTCAACGCGGAGGTAGTCCAAGTAGCTTTGATAGGATTCTAGCTAGCAGATTGGGTTATGCTGCTGTAAATGCCCTTTTAGAAGGCCAAACCCGTAAGATGGTTGGCTTAAGAGGCAATGCAATTGTTACAACACCATTAGAAGAGGCCTTAAATCAAAAGGAATTTAAACTTGAACAAGACTTACTTGATATGGCAATTATATTAGCAATTTAATGATTGCAGTAGTATATAGTGGCTCACGGTATGCATTCTGGAAACTTGCAGACAAAGGTCAAATTATCTCTGATTTTAAAACACAGGGAATAAACCCTTTTTTTAATGACGAAAAGTCTATCATTTCATTACTAAATAAAAATACAGACCTGATAAACAACGCTGAAAAAATAAAAAAAATCTACTTTTTCGGTGCTGGCGCTTCTTCTAAAGCTAGAAAAGAGATTATAGCCAATGCCTTTTCCTCATTTTTTAAATTCGGGAAGGTTTTTGTTGAACATGATCTTCTTGCAGCTGCACTTGCAACTTGCGAACACGAAAAAGGTATTATTGGGATCATAGGAAGCGGTTCTAACGCAGCATATTATAACGGGAAGAAAATCAAAGAGAATAACTTCGGGCTTGGATACATTTTGGGTGATGAGGGATCATCAAACTGGATGAGCTTGCAAATACTTAAAGGCTTTTTGACGGAAACTTTGCCCGATAATATCCACGAGGCTTTCCAAAGAAGGTACGACTTAGACCGGAAAACAATTCTAGAAAAATTCTATAAAAAACCGTCTCCTACACTATTTCTTAATCCTTTTGCTGACTTTATTAGAGAAAATAAGACAGAAAAGTATATTCAAAGCTTAGTGACTACGGGATTTGATGAATATTTTAGAAAATACATAATTCCATTAAAAAATCAATATCCAAAAGTGCCCGTTCATATGGTTGGCGCTATTGCGGCTGAGTTTCAAACCAACTTGGTACATGTCGCAGGCATTCATGACATTCAATTGTCAAACATTGTAAAAGAACCCATTTATAATTTACTAAATTACTATTCTAATAAAAATTAATTTTAATTTTAAAAATCTGATAGAGAGACAAAAAATCCCTTTTTCAGTTAATAATGACTGTTTAAATAAAAAATTCAAAAATGAAAATTGGTATTAATGGATTTGGCCGTATAGGCCGCCTGGCTTTTAGAGCCGCTGTTGAACGTACTGATGTTGAAGTAGTAGGTATCAACGACCTGGTTGAACCTGATTACATGGCGTACATGTTAAAATACGATTCAACTCACGGGCCTTTCAAAGGAACAGTAGCAGTAGAAAACGGCAACCTTGTGGTTAACGGAAAAACTATCCGCGTAACAGCAGAAAAAGATCCTTCAAATTTAAAATGGGATGAAATTGGTGCTGAGATAATTGTAGAATCAACTGGATTCTTTTTAACTCTTGTTGATGCTCAAAAACACATAGATGCTGGTGCTAAGAAAGTTGTAATGTCTGCTCCAGCTAAAGATGACACCCCTACTTTTGTAATGGGTGTAAACCACAAAACATTAAAAGCTGATCAAACAATCGTTTCTAATGCTTCTTGTACTACGAACTGCTTAGCTCCTATCACTAAAGTTCTTCAAGATAATTTCGGAATTATCGAAGGCTTAATGACAACAGTACATGCAGCAACTGCAACTCAAAAAACTGTTGACGGACCTTCTGCTAAAGATTGGAGAGGCGGACGTGGTGCTTATCAAAACATTATTCCTTCTTCTACTGGTGCAGCAAAAGCAGTTGCTTTAGTTATTCCAGAAATTAAAGGAAAATTAACTGGTATGGCATTCCGTGTACCTGTTGCAGATGTTTCTGTAGTTGATTTAACAGTAAGATTAGAGAAACCTGCTACTTATGAGCAAATTAAGAAAGCAATGAAAGATGCTTCTGAAGGCGAATTAAAAGGCATACTGAAATATACTGAAGATGAAGTTGTTTCTTCCGATTTCATTGGTGAAGCTTGTACTTCAATTTTTGATGCAAAAGCTGGCATTGCATTGAATGATAACTTCGTAAAAGTTGTAGCTTGGTATGATAACGAATGGGGATACTCAAACAAAATTATCGACTTAGTTCAATACATTGGTACTGTAAAATAGTACAGCCAAACTTTAATAAAAAGCCCTACATCTTCATTGATGGCAGGGCATTTTTATTTAGCGAGTTTTTTATAAATTTAGTTATGGAAACATATGATTACCGTATAGATATTTACATTGAAAAGTCTGCGGATTTTGCTAAGCCCATTTTAGACCATTTAAGAAAAATCATACATCAAGCATCCCCTGAAATTAATGAGACAATCAAATGGGGGTTCCCTCACTTCGATTATAAAGGAACTGTTTGCAGTATGGCCTCTTTCAAAAATCATTGCGCTTTCGGTTTCTGGAAAAACTCTTTAATGGATGATCCTCATGGATTATTAAAAAACGATGCGGAAAGTGCTATGGGACAATTTGGGAGGATTTGTGATATATCTAATGTTCCTGCCGATGAGATACTGATCTCCTACATTCAAAATGCGGTGGCACTAAACAAAGCAGGTGTAAAAATCGTCAAAACAAAAGAAAAGATATCTGATAAAACTATCGAAGTGCCCACTGATTTTAGCTTATTATTGGATGGTTATCCTGAAGTTCAGGTTAATTTTGAGAATTTAAGCTATTCTCATAAAAAAGAATATGTTGAATGGTTTATAGAAGCTAAGACCAAAGCTACAAGAAGTAAAAGAATGCAAACGGCTATTGAATGGTTAACCGAGGGAAAATCAAGGCACTGGAAGTATAAATAACTTGTAGGTTCCAAGGCCAGGTTCATATTAGTGAGGTGACTAATTCTATCTACCCAGGTCCTTTACATCAAATGCAATTGCCGCCTTTTCTAAAGTTTCGACTACACCTTCATTTTTCAAAATATACATACCCAATCTTTCATCAGAAACTCCGTCTTTTAGCTTAAAAGTAAAGAATGGTTTTTCCCCGTCAAAACCACTGTCAAAGTATTTGAAAGATATATTTGGTAAAACTCTTAATTCATTAGCAAGTTCAACAATATGCGTTGAAATTATGAAAATACAATTATTGATTTTACTTAATGAAGTTATAATAAGCAGGGAAGCCTCATAAGCATCTTTCGGACTAGCACCCTTAAACAATTCATCAAAAATTATGAACAGTCTACCCGTTCCAAGAATATTCAAAGCAGTTTCTTTGAGCCTTTTCACTTCACTATAGTAATGACTTTGACCATTTTGGATATTGTCAGGCAGATTTATAGTAGTGATTAATCCTTTAAAAATTGAAGTAGTCATCTTTGCAGCAGGAACAGGAAAACCAATATGAGCTAAATAGAGTGCCAAGCCAGTAGCTTTAAGAAATGAAGATTTACCGGCTGTATTTGGCCCGGTTAAAAAAATGATAGATTCTTCTCCAGAAATATTCAGGTTATTACCCACAGCTTCTTCTATCGCTGGATGAAATAAATCTAAAAATTTCACCTCAAGAATTGCCGTGTCTATATATTCTGGGAAGCTCCATTCTTTTTGTCTGACAACTTCTGCTGCAGATTCGAAAACATCCATTTCATAAACAAAGCGTAAAAGTTCCTTTACTTTTATTAGCTCTTGCTTTCTGAATAACTGATCTAATGCATTGAGATTAAAACAGGTTAACTTCTTCTCGGTTGAGAGTATTCCTTTAAGAAATTTAATATTCATCAAATTATCTATAACCTGACATCGATCCTGTAAGTATCCAGTCGACTCATTTTGCTTTATTTTTAATGAAAGTATCGAAGCAAATTTTAGAAGCTTCAAAATATTGTTTATTCCGGTTTCAATGGTATAATAGTACGATGAGCTTTGTATTTTGCTATTTATGTTATCAAATATTGCATCAGCAAAATTGTTTCTTAAACATCTTTTGTTAAAGTTGAGATAGTGTTCAACCAGATCGAGTTGATTATTGGTGATTTCTAATATAATTCTATGCTCATAGAAATATTCTATCGAATCTCTTCGTGCAACTAAAAATTCAATACTGGCAGACGGCTCCTCCATCATCTCCACCAGCATATTTCTTCCTCCTAAAGTTCTTGTTCTATTAAAAATTGAGTAAATGCTTACTGAACCAGCCTTCTCTGAAAAAATATCCAGATCCTTAAGTGTATTACTGTCTAGCTTAAAATGCATAAGATATGTTTGGGATATTCTTTTTGAATATAAGCTTTCAAGTCTCTATTATCTTAACTCAAATGTTAATAAAAGTTAATGAAGGCATCTTGGTAAAACCCTAAACAAAAAATGCGTCTTCCTTAACTAAAAGAAAGACGCATTTTTATTCGGCTTAAATTCTTTTTAAAGAACTCTTTTTAATATTAATCCAGCTAACGGCGGAAGATTTATTAGAGCTGAAAATATCTTTCCCTGCCAAGGTTTATCTTCACTGTGTATTTCTTCCTGAATAAGTGCGTTGCTACCATAAAAATTCAAGTTATCTGAATTCAAGATCACTTTCCATTTACCAGTATGTGGCAAACCAATCCGATAATCTGGTCTTGGTACTGGAGTGAGGTTAAGAGCAATTACCAGATCATCATCTTCGTTATTTCCCATTCGGTGATAAACCAAAACGGATTGAACCATATCACCACCCTCGATCCATTCAAAACCCGAACGCTCAAAACTGCGTTCATATAAAGCGGGCTCGTTACGGTATGTTCGATTCAATGTTTTTACCAATTCTTTAATCCCTTTATGGGGAGAATATTGAAGTAAATGCCAATCTAAAGACTGATTAAAATTCCACTCACTTGTTTGCCCGAATTCTGCCCCCATAAACAAAAGCTTAGTACCAGAATGAGTAAACATGTACATCAACAATACACGCAAATTTCCAAACTGCTGCCATTCATCACCTGGCATTTTGTATACCAGCGATTTTTTTCCATGTACCACTTCATCATGTGATAAGGGTAGCATGAAGTTTTCAGAAAACCCGTATTCGGTACTAAAAGTTATTTTATTATGATGGTATTTTCGGTTAACCGGATCTTCCTGAAAGTATTTCAACGTATCGTTCATCCAACCCATCATCCACTTCATCCCAAATCCTAAACCTCCCATAAACGTAGGCCGGCTTACTCCGGGAAATGCAGTCGATTCCTCGGCAATGGTTTGTACATCAGGGAAGTTTTTATAAACGGCTTCGTTAAAGTCTTTTAGAAAGCTAATAGCTTCCAGATTTTCTCTTCCGCCAAATTCATTTGGAATCCACTCTCCTGCTTTACGCGAATAATCAAGATATAGCATTGACGCCACGGCATCTACTCGCAGCCCATCCACATGGAACCTATCCAACCAAAATAATGCATTACTAATTAAGAAAGCCCTGATTTCGTTTCTTCCGTAATTGAAAATATATGATTTCCAATCAGGATGGAATCCTTTACGCATATCTGCATGTTCATATAAATGCGTTCCGTCAAAACGATATAAACCATGCTCATCTCCTGGAAAGTGAGAAGGAACCCAATCTAAAATAACGCCAATATCAGCATTGTGTAATTGCTGAATCAGGTACATGAAATCTTGTGGTGTTCCGAATCTGGATGTTGCTGCGTAGAAGCCCGTTATTTGATATCCCCAAGAAGGGTAAAATGGATGTTCCATTATTGGCATGAACTCTACATGTGTAAAGCCCATTTCAACGATGTAAGGAACTAGCTTTTCCGCCATTTGACGGTAAGTCAAGAATTCATCGCCAGACTCATTGCTTCTTGCCCAAGAGCCGAAATGCATTTCATAAACAGAATAAGGCTTATTTAAAGCATTGTGTTGATGCCTTTTTAGCATCCAATCCTGGTCTTCCCATTCAAAATAGGTATCCCATACAATTGAGGCTGTTGAAGGGGGCAATTCCCAGCGTAGAGCAAATGGATCTGCTTTTTGTAATTCTTCACCAGAATTAGAGTGAATAAAATACTTATAAACCTCCCCATTGCCCACATTTGGAATAAAACCTTCCCAAATTCCAGAACCATCCCACCGAACTAATAATGGATGAGATGATTTGTTCCAACCATTAAAGTTTGAAATAACTGCTACATAGTTGGCATTGGGAGCCCAAACTGCGAAGTAAGTTCCAATAACTCCGTCATGTTCCACAACATGGGAACCTAACTTTTCATACAACTTGTAATGCTTTCCCGAACGGAATAAGCTAATATCAAAGTCGGTTAATAGAGAATATGGCTTAACCGGCCCATCATATTGCTGTACAATATCCTGTGCAACAACTGTTTTAGCCACTTTTCGTTTGGGAACCTTCATAGATTTAAATTAGTGTTTTTTTAGATGTTATTTTAATATCTGCAGTTGTTTAAAGTTTTTGTTTGACTTAATACGAATTCTTTTATACTCATCGAAGAAAAATGCTTGTTTACCTTTATATTCTTTTCCATCTATTATAATTCTGGAAGGAAGGAAAGGTAGGCCAATAATTTTCAAATTGTAGGTTTCATAACGTGGTGTAAACAACCCTTCAATTGATTGCTTAACGGTCATACTTGTTGCATCACCATTCACAATAAATTGTTTTTCCATGTATATGTCCTGTTCAAAAGCAAAAGTATCGTCATGATCTTCGTAATTGAAAGAATTAACTTCATAATCTGAATAGTAGATCTGGAACATTAACTCATCAATTTCAAATTCACCAACATATTGCATAAGTGGTGATTCTGGTATTACTGAACCGGCTTTAACAAAAATAGGCAACGTATCAAGCGGCGCTGCAACGGTGTGCTCCCTACCGCCATCAATCATTTCATGCGTCCAGTAATTATACCATTTACCTGATGGAAAATAAATAGTTTTAGTTACTGCTCCCGGATCAGAAACAGGTGCTACCAATATTTTATCACCAAATGTAAATTCTTCCTGACGGTAATGATTTATTACATTTTCTTGTTCATGCATCACCAAGGGCCTTAAAATTGGGAAACCGTAACGGTGATGCTCCCAAAATGCGGCATAAATGTAAGGCAACAATCGGTATCTCAGTTCGATGTATTTTCTATTTATCGCTTCAAATTCGGGGCCGAAGCTCCATGGCTCCCTTTCACGGGTATCACCGGCAGAATGTGCTCTCATAAACGGAGAGAATACTCCCATTTGGATCCATCTGGTAAATAATTCACCATCCGGTTCGCCGCTAAAACCACCAATATCTGTACCGCAAAATGAAACACCAGAAACAGACAAGCGTTGGCATTGGATAACACCAATTTTTAGATGTTCCCACGATGCTACGTTGTCTCCAGTCCAAACTGATGTATAGCGTTGCATACCCGAGTAACCTGCTCTGGTAATAGTAAATGGACGCTTATTTTTTTGAAGTTTTTTAAGACCTTCATATGTAGAACGCACCATTTGCATTCCATAAACATTATGTGCTTTACGATGTGATCCTCTGAAGCCATCATAATTATGACGTACGTCGTTCGGAAAGGTTCCTGCACCAAATACTGCAGGCTCATTCATATCATTCCAAACTCCTGCAACACCAACATCAACTAATTCCTTAAATAATCCGCCCCACCACTCACGAACTTGTGGATTGGTAAAATCGGGGAATTGACATCGGCCAGGCCAAACGTGACCTTCCATAAAGTAATCGTCGCTGCGGCGGCAGAAGTATTTATTTTCTTTCCCTTCTTTAAACACCCAATAATTATCGTCTACGCGGATACCTGGGTCAATGATTACTACTGTTTTAAAGCCATTCCCTGCCAGTTCCTTAATCATCCGTTTTGGATCAGGAAAGTATTTCTTATTCCAAGTAAAACAGCGATAACCGTCCATATAATCTATGTCGAGGTAAAGCGCATCACAAGGAATTTTTCTATCACGGAAGTTTTTAGCAAGATCAAGTAGCTTCGACTCAGGATAATAGCTCCAACGGCATTGATGATAGCCTAATGCCCATTTCGGAGGCATTGGATGGACACCGGTTAACGTATGATAGCGTTTTACAACATCCATCATATGTGGGCCATGTATATAATAATATTGCAATTCACCACCATCAGCCCAAAAACTTGTCTGATCTTTTTCCTGAAAACCAAAGTCAAACTGTGATTTAAAGGTATTGTCAAAGAAAATTCCATAAGATACGCCATCATTTATTCCAATGTAGAAAGGAATAGTGCGGTATAACGGATCTTGGTTCTTTGCGAAGGAATAGGCATCTGTATTCCAATTAAGGAAACGTTTACCGCGAATGTTGAAGTCTGCGGACTTATCGCCTAAACCGAAGAAGCTTTCGGTTGGACTGCATTTTTTAGTAGCATAAACATAATAACCACCAAACTCCACGTTTTCTTCCCAATGCATTGCTGCATGGTCTTCATTAATTATTTTCTCCTGATTATCTGCAAAGGAAATGAAAAAATCTTTTTTACGAATTAAACATACAACTGTATTGGTTGCTACTTTATAGTAATCCGCATCTTCTCTAAATTCAAAAACCGTAATTCTTTGTTCTGGCTGGTTAACCGCGTAAGAAAATTCTTCGAGATAGACGCCGTGTGGTGCTAAACGAATGCGAATTATCTCGTCACTTACAACTCGTACTTCTACTTTTGCATCGCCATCAGAAAAATAAAAATTATTCTTGTTCTGTTTATATTCTTTAACCTCTGTAAGGTATTTTTTTACTATCGGTTGCAGGCCTACAATCGGATTATTTACGTGTTGAACAACTTCTTCCAATTGCTCTATACTTAGCTCATTGGCTAATGGATCATCACTTTCTTTCATCAAAATAATTGTTTTTGTAGTTATTTTTTATCGAGGGTAAAATACGTAAATGGTGCCAGAGATTACGTATTTAACAAAAATAATGCAACATTTATACTTTACAGATCCTCTAATTATAATAATTGCAAAACCAAGCTAAAAACACGTATAAAAAAAACCTGCTTCACAATTGAGGCAGGTTTTTTATTTAACAATTCTTAAATGAATATTACTTTAAAAACTGATCAAAAACCATAGATACATAATACATAGCTCCCATCTGAGGATTCCCGTAGGATGTGAAATAATATTTATTCAAAATGTTTGAACCACCAATCTTTAACGATGTTTTATAGGAAGGTATTTTTAAATTAACCTGCGCATCAAGTGTTCCGAATGCGGGTACTTCGCCTGAAGCAAACGAGGACGTCCAGTAATAATCATCTTGCCAGCGATAGGTTACCTTAAAGCCAACATTTTTAACGATCTCTCTATTACCTAATCCTAAATTGAAGCGAATTTTAGGGGTATTGAAATCGTTTATATAATTAACTGGAATATCACCTATTTGATTGTATGAAATATTCCCGCTCAAATTGTAACTGCTTATTAAATAATCCAAACCTAAAGCGGCTCCGTAAGAAGAAACCTTACCTTCTGCATTAACAGGCACATTAAACCTTGTAAATGCATTGTTATTGTTTTGATAAACCTCTACACCGGTTATGAAATCTTGGTAATTATTGTAATATCCATAAGCATCTATTAGCAAATTAGGATGGATCAGTCCTTTATAACCGAGCTCCCACGCCTTTACACTTTCTGGGCGCACACCTTTTGGATCAAATGTGTAAGCTTGCAACAAAGCTGGATTTCCTTGTCCGGTAGGGCTAGCTGCTATAGAAGCAACAAAACTGCGATAACTTACATCGGTGTAGGGTTTGTTAGTATACAATTGGAATTTCTCTACCAATTCTGGTATGCCGCCTATTAAACGGGTGGTACCTCCTCCAACAGACAAGTTTATGTACTGATTTTGGGTAGTAGGATTTCTATATCCTGTTTGGTAGGATAAGCGAATATTATTATTTGGCGTTACAGTGTATACTCCAGTTACCCGGGGTGTAAAACGTCCCTCAAAATTTGAACTTTTATCGTACCTGCCTGCCAATGTCAATTTAAGCTTATCACTTAGTAATTTCTTACCCAACTGAGCAAAGCTGCCGTATTCTTTAATATCAATTTTACGATCTAAATCATCAAAGATGGTACCTCCTGAATTTAAATCATAAATTCGGTATGATGCACCCACTTGAAGTTCGACCACATTCTTCAACGCTTTACTTAAATTATACATTCCTTCATAATGCCATAAGTTTGTTTTATCGTCAAATTTTGCCCCTAACCCAGAACTTATTGTGGTGGTCATTATTTTGTTTTTGGCGGCTTCATATTGTGGGCTGCCTGGCTCAAATCTACCTTGATCGGCCACAGATCTTGCCGCAGCATGTGCTGCCTCATTAGTAGCGCCCAAGGCCCTGGCTCCTACATAATTACCTACGTATTGAGGAAACCATGTTTGAGAAGTTTTAGAGCTTTCATTAATATAGCTACCAAGAATCGAGGCGATGTACGAATCTCCAGATCGTTCTTGAGTAGTGTAACCTCTTAGCATGAAGTTATCACCCTTCAATTCTAATTTATATTGGCCAATGCTGAAATTACGTAACGAATAACGATCTGTTCCGGTATATACTGAGGTACCTGAGCCCCAATTAGCTTGGAATATTGCTTCCGTTGTGTTGTTAAGTTTGTAATGTAAAGAACCAGAAGTTTTGAAAGATTGCGTATTATAATCTACTAAGTTTTTTTCGTTATAACCAGTTCTGGAAACTGCCTGATCAGGTATTATACCGGCACGCAAGCCTATGTTGAAAGGTATTAAATTTTGAATAGTGGGCCTTAAAGCAGCAGGAAACGAACCCAGAAAAGCACCCATTTGCGCAGGAGTGGCATTGACAGGTAGCGCAGTATTCATTATTGCCACAATATCTGGGATAGCTCCTCCTGTTGCGGTTGCAATTCCAGTTCGTGTAGCACTTTGAACTGCATTGGCTACATTCTTCATATTTTGACTTACTTCGTCACCGTATGAATTTATTCCATCATAGTTCGGGTCCGAGCTTCTGTCACCAGTTTTTACTAAACGGGACACACGATCGAAATTAGTGAAATTACCCGCTTGCCAATCTGTTGCTTGCAGGAAGGAAGTGTTAATTTTAATTGCAAACTTATTGTTCCAAGCTTTAGCATATCTGAAACTTACATCGTCAAAACCTCTGGAATCTTGCAAAGGATCATCGACATGGTTTGCTCCTTTTTTGAATTGAAAACTTAACCCTTGGTAAATAAAAGGATTTTTTGAGGTCATTAACATGGTACCATTGATTCCGCCAGCACCGTATAAAGCAGACGATGCACCTGGCAACAACTCGACATTATCAACATCTAATTCTGAAATGCCAACTACGTTACCTACAGAGAAATTTAAACCTGGTGCCTGGTTGTCCATTCCGTCTATGTATTGATTAAAACGGACATTTCCATTTGAGTTAAAGCCCCGGGTATTTATAGATCTGAAAGTTAGACTTTGCGCACTGCTTTCAACACCTTTCAAATTGGATAAAGCATCATAAAAGGATGAAGCCGCCGTTTCTCTTATTGCTGCAGCACCCACCCTTTCAATAGAAACTGGTGATTCAAGAATTCTTTCAGGTGTTCTCGAAGCAGCAATAACTACCTCCTGACCTAAAATAGCTTGTGCTTCCATTGAAATATTCAGATTAGAAGTACGACCTTCAACCACTTGTTCCACCGTTTTGTAACCAATATAAGTTACCACGATGTTAAATGGAGCCGTTTGAGTAGTAGCCAAGGTGAACCGGCCTTTCTCATTTGTAGAAGTTCCTACAGATGTACCTTTCAAGGTAATTGTAACTCCAGCTAACGGCTCATTGTTAACTTTATCTGTCACAACGCCTGAAAGAGTTGAAGTTTGAGCAATTACCGAATAATAATTGAGTAAAAATAATACAAACACCCCTAAAAATCGAGTCAAATTTTTATACATAATATTGTAGGTTAGGTTAGTAGGGTAGGTTATAATTGATTTCCCTATTATTAAATATAGCACTTTTTAATACCAAGCAAAAAATTTAAATATTAAACTTCACATATGCTCAATTTAGTTCTCAAAAAATACACATTACAATTGTGATAATGAATAAACTATTGATACCTTAATAAGAGATAATTTCACATATTTATATATCTAAATTTCCAAACATGAAATATGCAAAGGCATTTTTTTCTTTATTGTTAGCTGCTATTGTTGTTATCTCGTTTAACACCAAATTGAGTGCCATACCTCCGCTTGGGAAATTTCTCGATCCTTTTCATGGATTTTGGAATAACGCAGAAAATAAACATCCCAAAACCAGTAACAACCTAAAAATTGATGGCTTAAAAGGCAGCGTCGAAATCAAATTCGATGAGCATATGATTCCACATGTTTTTGCTGAAAGCAATGACGACCTATATTTCGCACAAGGATATATAACTGCAAAAGATCGCCTTTGGCAAATGGATTTCCAGACCCGTTTTGCTGCTGGAAGATTATCTGAAGTAGTTGGGTCAAAAGCTATTGAGTTAGATAAATATCAACGCCGGATGGGTATGGTGTTCGGGGCGGAAAACATGGTTAAAGCGATGAAAAATGACCCTGTTAGCCAAAAATCAATAGAAGCATATGCGGCTGGCGTGAATGCTTATATTAAGTCATTAAGTCCGGGAGAATATCCCATAGAATTTAAAATATTGAATTATGAGCCAGAAAAATGGACACCCCTTAATACCGCGTTACTTTTAAAATTAATGTCCGCTACCCTCGCAGGGGGATCCAATGAGTTTTACATGAGCAATATATTGAATAAATATGGTGCAGATGTAGTCAATAACCTCTTTCCCGATTACCCCTTTCATGAGGATCCTATTATCCCGGCAGGAACTAAATGGAACTTCAAACCACTCCCCATTCCGACTGCTCCAAGTTTGTCTGATCCTGGCAAAACTTCTCAACATAAAACAAAAGAGCTAGAGGAAGGTATTGGCAGTAACAACTGGGCTGTATCTGGTGCAAAATCTGCTAGTGGTTATCCCCTGCTGGCTAACGATCCGCATCTTGAATTATCTCTACCCGCCATTTGGTACCAGATTCAGCTCGTTTCAAATGATGTGAATGTGTATGGGGTTTCGATTCCTGCTGCTCCTGGCGTAATCATCGGCTTTAACAAAAATGTAGCATGGGGTGTAACCAATGTGGGGGCTGATGTTTTAGATTGGTATAGTGTTAAATTTAAAGATCAATCCAAAAAAGAATATTGGTATAACAACAAATGGAATCCCGTTAAGGTTAAAATAGAGACCATTAAAGTAAGCTCTGGAGAAACGGTTTTAGACACAGTTTACTATACACATCAAGGTCCGGTAGTTTATATTGATAATGAAAAGCCGGCATCCTTTTCAAAAGCGGGAAACATCCCGGAAGGCCATGCTTTACGTTGGGTGGCACATGATGCATCTAATGATACGCGAACCTTTTACATGTTAAATCGTGCAAAAAATTATACCGATTACCGTAAAGCATTAACTTACTATTCAGCTCCAGCGCAAAATTTTGTTTTCGCAAGTGTAGAAAATGATATAGCCATAACTCCTAACGGGTACTTCCCATTAAAATGGAAAGATCAAGGTAAATTTTTACTATCAGGCGCAGATCCGGCTAATGACTGGCATGGAAGGATTCCGGCAGACCAAAATCCAACTGTAAAAAATCCTCCCCGCAATTTTGTAAGTTCAGCAAACCAGTTTTCAACTGATAAAACATATCCTTATTATTTAAACTGGGAATTTGCTGGGTATGAACGAGGGCACCGTATAAATTCCAGGTTAGCAGCGATGACAAATGTAACCATAGACAGTCTTCGGAATTTGCAAAATGATAATTACAGCATACTTGCTGAAAATATACTACCAACACTTATTAAAAATATCAATACCGAAAACTTAAATGCTACCGAACAAGAAGGGTTCGAAATAGTAAGTAAATGGGGCAAATTTTTCAATACGAAAGAGATTGGAGCCAGCATATTCGAGATTTGGAGAAAAGATCTTTCAGTGAAGATTTGGGGTGATGAATTCGGTGACCCTAAGGTACCAATGCGCTTCCCTTCAACAGACCGCACAGTAGAAATGCTTATAAATGAACCAAATGCTGTTTGGTTTGATAATATAAAGACGACATACAAAGAGACAAGAAATGACCAAATACAAGCTTCTTTTAAATTTGCCATAGATAGTTTACAACGCAAATTTGGAGCTTTGGGCGATAAATGGCAATGGGGAAATGTAAAACATTCGTATGTTCCTCATTTAGCAAAAATACCGGGTTTTAGCTCTAAATTTCTTAATAATGGCGGTTCGAAAACATCCGTGAATGCCCTAAGTGAAACCAATGGTCCATCGTGGAGAATGGTAATTGCGCTTGGAAAAAATGTAAAAGGTTATGGACTTTTTCCAGGTGGCGAATCAGGGAATCCGGGGAGCTTTTACTATGACGATATGATCGAAAACTGGAGCAATGGAAAGCTAAATGAACTCTTATATCTCCAATCAAAAAATGAAAAATCAACTCATATTATTTCTAGCCTTATCTTAAATAAAACCAAATAAACCGTTTGCTATGCTGTTCTTACTCATATTTGTTATTTGCCTTGTACTTCAATTATTTCTTCCTTGGTGGATTATCGCTCCGATCGTTTTTTGCCTCGCATTTTGGAAAGCCAGATCCGCAAAAAAAGCTTTTGCTGTCGGATTCAATGCGATATTTATTCTGTGGCTCATTATGGGATTGGTGAAAACATTACCAAATGAAAACATTCTGGCGAACCGGGTGGGGCAAATGCTCCAGTTGCCTGATCTATCGTTTAATTGGATGATAGTTTTGTTAATTACCGGTTTGGTTGGCGGCTTAGCTTCCGGTTTGTCTGCCTTGGCGGGATATTATTTTAAAGAGGCATTAAACCAACCCAGGTAATTTTTGTTTTCGCTTTGTATCTTCGCAATGTGATATCTGCCTCAATAAATAACATTTTTTCCATTACCAACTACTCTGAATTTGAAAAGGTAGCCCTGGAAGTTTTTAAATTCCAAGCAGGTAATTGCAGGGTATATTCTGACTTTGTCAAAAATTTGGGTATTAAACCGTCCGAAATAAATAGTATCAAAGAAATACCTTTTATTCCTGTAGAGCTTTTCAAAACTCATTCAATAACATCCACAAACCACGCTCACGAAATTATTTTTAGTAGCTCGGGTACTACCGGACTTGAAACCAGCAAACATCTGGTAACCGATGTTTCTGTTTATGAAAAGAGTTATACAATAGGATTCGAAAAATTTTATGGAGATATAACCCATTATGCAATTTTGGCTTTATTGCCTTCTTACCAGGAACGCGAAGGATCGTCATTAATTTACATGGTGGATGATTTGATAAGGCTAAGTAAAAATTCTTCAAGCGGATATTTTTTATATAATCATTCCGAGCTTAACGATTCCCTGCTTCATTTGAAAAAAAACCACATTCCCACTATACTCATTGGGGTTACCTATGCGCTTCTTGACTTTGCGGAAAGTCACTTACTTGAATTCCCGGAACTAATTGTGATGGAAACAGGCGGTATGAAAGGTAAACGAAAAGAAATGGTTAGGGAAGAGTTGCATGAAAAGCTTTGTAGCGGCTTTGGAGTACCAACTATTCATTCCGAATATGGCATGACGGAGTTACTTTCTCAAGCGTATTCAAAAGGAGGAGGAATATTTCATTGCCCTAATTGGATGCAAGTTTATATCAGAGATACCAACGACCCGCTTACCATACTTAGTGAGGGCCACACGGGTGGAATTAACATCATCGATCTGGCTAATATCAATTCCTGCAGTTTCATCGCTACACAAGACTTAGGCAGAAAAATAAATGCAGATAGTTTCGAGGTTTTGGGACGTTTTGATAATAGTGATATTCGAGGCTGCAACTTATTGGTACAGTAAGTTATTATAAATCAAGTTAAGTACACTCCTAAAAGGCTATTTGGGCGTTCGGGCGGGCTTTTCGTTTCAATCTTTTTGCCCTTTTTATCCTTAGCCTGTTTAAGGAGGGCAAAAAGGATTTTCACTTCACTCCCTAACGCAAAATCTAGCAAACTTGCAATTTGGTATGCAAATGCAACGTTTCTTTCGTTCCAACAGGCATCATTTCCTGAATAACACTTAAGCTTTCTGTTTTAATAAATGCCAACCATCGCAATTAGCGCCCAATTATAATGATCAGCATTTTCAATGGATTTTATCATTGCACAACTATTGAAGCTTATATCGGTAAACGAATCTACCAACATTGCCATCTTTATCAAATCCTTCTACTATTGCTTTATATGTGCCTTTGGAATCGGCATTATAAAATTCTAAAACTGCCGTACCATTTTTATCTGTTAAAACTTTAGGGTTCCAATAAATAGTAGTTCTCAAATCAATCCCTTGAGTTTTGCTTAAAGTAGTTTCATATTTAGGCGAGTAAAACTGACGTACTTTCGAATAACCCAACGGCGTAAATGTCACCACATTATTCTTTGGAATTAAGTTTTGCAAATCCGCAAACGAAATTTTTTGCTTCTCAATCTTTCTCATGTTGATAGCAATTACGCCATTTGTTTGGTACATTTTATTAACTAAGCCTAATTCATCTTTCAAAAAAATCTCCACAGACTCTACTTCTGAGGGGTTTATACCACTCAAAATGCCAACATCAACCGGTTGGCCTGATAAAAATATTTGAGCAGGAACCCTCTTGCCAGCATTGTAATCACGTGTAATATAGAAGTTGTTTTCGCTATAGGTTATACCCATAGCCATTGATTGTAAGCAATTCAACAATATGTTACAACCCTTAAGACTTTCGCCATCAATTAAATGATCAGGTACTACACTTAAACCTGATAAAGCCGAATAATCCATGTGACTTGCCTTTTTAACGATTTTAGTTGATTTAACTACCACCTCGTTCAATATTCGGGCATACTGCCTTTTGCTATTTTGAAGATATGGAGCTAGTACACTGTCAATATTTAAAATCTCGTCTGGTACATTCATATTGTTAGTTACCGCCGGAAAATTTATTCCATCTACCGAAAGAGTCATGTTCCTGGCATTTGTATTATTTCTTGCGCTCAAAATAACTTTTGAAGAATCTGGAAACACGAGCCCTTCAAAAGCAAACCGCCCTTCTATATCAGTTGTTGTGGTTGCTGTTATACTTTTATCCGGAATTTGTAAGCTCACACTTCCTCTGTTAACAGTCATTCCGTTATTCATTCTAAGGGTACCCCTAATATTGATTCCTTGTTCTGCAAGGAACGATATGGCAGGATATTTACCAGTTAAAATGTTATCATAGTTGAACTTACGAAAGCCTTGCGTAAGCATTAAAACATCCAAATCCGCCTTTCTGATGGAACTAGTATCTCTGAAATAGTAATTCGGCTTTTCGATATACCCTTTAATATCAGAACTTAGCAATAAGCTCGATAAAATTGTTGTTTCTGCATTTTCATCAAATGGGACTTTGGTTTCATCAATTACCGCTACCGAAAGATGGAACTCAGTAGGGATTGCATCATTCTTTGCAGAAATAGTCATTTTTACTTTCTGTCTCCGCGAATAAACCTGCCTATCAGTAGTTAATGAAAGTTTCATTTGGTCATTCTTGTTTATAAAAACAATGCGTTCGCTATAAACATATCCTTCCGATGAGAATAAGGTGAATTGTAAGATCCCGGTAGGAAATTTACTTTTTGGAATGATTGCCGTATAACTGCCACCTTGAATTAAAACCTGAGCTGCATAACAAATAATTCCTGCACTTTGGCCAACAATATAAAATGCTTTATTCCTATTGTTCTCTATAAATGTCTTATTGCTAACTAGTTTAATCGATACGTTATCTGGATCTGTATTCTTTACAAATACATTTATGCCTTCCGTTTGTGGTTCAGGCAATGGATAAGCTGTTTGAGTTCCATCTGGAAATTTCACAAGTGCCTTATACGTTTTGTTAACTTCTGGTATAAATTCTAACACTCCCATACCAAGGTGCTGTGAGGCGAAGTCTAGCACATTTTTTCCAGTATTATCTACAACAGTTCCTTTTATATCTATTCCTAAACCATCAGACTTAATAGCTTTAAACGCTACCTTAGACTTTACTTCTGTTAATAACATTCCACCTTCCGGGAAAAATTGAACATCTGTTGCTTTTATAGCTGCTTTTAACGGAAAATAACTGTCGTATGCATTTTCATTCGTGGTTAAAATGGATGTTGTTAAAACCGCATTTTTCAGCTGCTCTGCCTGTTTAACATTCAAACTAATGTTTAAATAACCATTTTCATCTGTAGTTTCACGGCCTTTATCAGCTACGTCAAAATTTGATAGATATTTCCAATTAACCTTTTTATTTGCGAGGGGTACGCCATCCTGATCTTTATATAAAATTTTGGCGTTTATTTTTGTTCCCTTGTCTGTTAAAGAACTTTGGTAAGTCACATGTGTGATTAAATGCTTATCGATGGTATTACCTATATAAAAGGTTTTATGAAAAAAGTAGGCATCGTCAAAATTAAGCATCCAGGTTGTATAAGCCCTGATATGATAATTACCTTGCTTAAACGCATATTGAGATAATAATATATTACCAACAGCTGTACTATTAGTTACTGGCAACATAACCGTTTTTACAATTGAATCCTGTTCGTTCAATACCTCTGTATAAACTATCTTACTAAGCTCTGAGGGCACATGAGCGCCCATCGTTAAATAAGCTTTGAAATATATGGTATCACCAACAGAATAGTATGGTTTATCGAAATGTAAGTAGACTTTTTCAGTAGGGCGCTCACTTAAATATTTAGTAGACTTCTCTAAAATAGTGCTTAACGGAATGCTATCTGTTTGAGCGAAAGCAGCCATATTAAGTAAAATACATCCTATTAAAACGAAATAAATTTTGATCGTATTCATTAAACAAAGTTATAAGGCTAAAGATATCTTTTAAGATTTCAAGTCAGTAAGAGAATTTCGGTTTTAACATTTTTTTACATTTACATCTAATCAGGTTGTGATGAACCTTGAAATTCAATGCCTTCTATATTTAAGTATATAGCCAATTTGAAGAAATTTCATTCAATGAATTCGTAACGCAACAGAAATGAAGCCAGCAATAGCAACGAGTTGAGCATTTACTTAGTATGAAACCTGTTCTTTTGTATATCCTAAAAAGAAAAACCCGGGTTGTAGCCCGGGTTTTAAGTTTGAATGAGGTAAATATTTTAAGCCACTTTAGCGTGTAGCTCTTGTTTTTTACGTGAACGCATATAAAACACCAATCCTGCAAAAGCAATAGATAATACAATAGGAATTACCAATGTTGCCTGAATAACGTGTGGTCCGGCAGCAGTAGTTGCCTGGGCATACAGTGTAGACATTTCAGAACCCGGTGCAGCACTAACATAAGTAGCTACATCAGCACCTGACGGTAATTGTTGTGCAACTAATTTGTCGTAAAAACCACCCATAAAATATGTGTAAACAGAAACTGCAAACATACCTGCACCTCCCATCATATTCAAACCTAAAGCACCTGACTCAGGGATATTTTCTGCTACAAAACCAATCATCGTTGGCCAGAAGTAGCAAACTCCAATTCCAAATATTAAAGCCGCAAAGAAAACTGAATTACCAGTCAAGGTACTTAGCAAAAATAATCCGACAGCAGCTAGTATAGCCGACATTAATAAAACACCTTGTGGAGAAAACTTGTGAACAACTGGCTCAGCAAAACCTCGTCCCAAAACCATAATTCCAGTTGTAGTTGTAAGAATTAATATTGCATTATCCGTTACGTTTTGTAAAAGTACCCCTATCCATTGGCCTGTAAACAATTCGGTAATTGCAGTACCGAACATACAGATGAACATGAACAAGAAAAGGGGAGATAAAATAGACTTGTACATGGTTGCGGTTGATATACCTGCAGAAACACGTTCAGTAACTGGAAAATCTAGTTTAGAGAATAAAAAGCCGTAAATCAATGTTGGGATGATCATCACTCCAACCTGTACCTGCCAGTTTAAGCCTAATTTACTTAAACCTAACACAATTAAGGTTCCGATTACAATCCCGCCAGGAAACCATAAATGGAAGTGGTTAAGTTTTGTCGTTTTATTTTCAGGAAATAAAGAGGTTACCAATGGGTTACATGCTGCCTCTACAGTTCCGTTTGCTATTCCAATTAATAAGGTTGATAAAAATAAGGTCCAATAACCTTGTGCAAAGATAGTAAGAACTATACCCGCCAAATGGAGGATAAAGGCTAAAACCAATAACCGTTTCATTCCAATTACATCTACCACCATACCACCAAACACCATAGCTAAAGGAAAACCCCAAAAAGCAGTAGCGGTAATGGATGCTAACTCTGAGTTTGAGAGTTGAAAGTCTACGCCTAGTTTGGCAAGGATACCGGCCCTAATACCGAAAGACAGAGAAGTAACTAAGAGGGCTAAACAGCTAGCCCTGAACAGTTGGCTACGATTAATCGATTGCATAAGTTGATTTTTAAGATTAGTTTATAAGGTTTATAAAACTAGAATTTTATTTTTAAAGCACAATAACAATCTTGATACTTAGAGTAAAAAAGCTGATAACAAGCTGTGTGCATATGTTACTAACAAAAGAATTCATAATTTTATCGCCACCAAATAGGTTTTAATAAATAAAACCTCTGTTATAAACCAAGTACTAAAACAATTGTTTATCCTATATGCAATGCATTGAATATTACAATATTGACGTAACCAGTAAATATGAGCCCAACTACAAAATCAATAATATTAACCTCTGGTATACTCCTGTAAAAACTTTATTGATTTCGACCAAAACATAGCTGGGTTTACTGCTTTCTATATATGAATGGAATTGTCGCAATACCAAATAAAAGAATTTAACTAATCAACCAGCCTTACAATACAAACCTCTTTACTAATTTATTTATACCCCCAAATGAAAACCAAATTCCTCCAGATTCTATTAACGGGCGTGATTATTATTTTATTTTTCACCTTTAGTAAACGTGAAAAAGTTGAAAAAGCACCCAAACTACTTGTATTTAGTAAAACAGCTGGCTATCGTCATCAATCTATTGAAGCCGGAAAAGCTGCTTTGGTTAAACTTGGTAATGAACAAGGCTATGATGTAGATACCACCGAAAATGCGGCTTACTTTAATGATGATTCTTTGAAAAATTATTCTGCAGTCATTTTCTTAAGTACCACCATGAACATATTGAATTCACCACAAGAAAACAGCTTTAAACGATACATTCAAGCTGGTGGCGGTTTTGTGGGGATTCACGCTGCTGCTGACACAGAATATGATTGGCCTTGGTATAATCAACTCCTTGGCGCTCAATTTTTAAGTCATCCAAAACAACAAGAAGCTGTTATTAATGTAGTTGATAAAAACAATATTTCAACTAGCCACCTTCCAGAAAAGTGGAAAAGATGGGATGAATGGTACAATTACAAAAATATTAGTTCAGATATAAAAGTTTTGCTTTCGCTGGATGAAAAAACCTATGAAGGTGGTAAAAATGGCGACAATCATCCGATTGCCTGGTATCACGAATTTGATGGCGGAAGAGCTTTTTATACCGGTTTAGGCCACACGGATGAATCATATTCAGATCCTCTTTATTTAAAGCATCTATTAGGAGGTATTAAATATGCGGTTGGGAACAATGCTCCTCTGAATTATTCAAAAGCAAGTACCGCTCCAGTTCCAGAAAATAATCGTTTCGTAAAAACGGTATTAACGCAGGGTACATTATATGAGCCTACTGAGCTAACAGTATTACCAAACTTGGATGTTATTGTTGTTCAAAGACGTGGTGAGATCATGCATTACAATCATCTCACTAAAAAGTTTACACAAGCTGGCTTTTTAAACGTTTTTCACAAAGCTACAGTGCCTAATGTAAATGCTGAAGAGGGTATCATGGGCGTGGCTAAAGATCCAAACTTTGCAAAAAACAATTACATATATATATTTTACAGCCCAATAGATACGTCTGTAAATCGTTTATCACGTTTTAAATTTGTTGACAACAAATTGGATGTTAAATCTGAAAAAGTTGTCCTGCAGTTTTATTCTCAACGGAATATTTGCTGCCATACCGGAGGTTCAATAGCAACAGGGCCTGACAACATGTTGTATGTTTCTGCAGGAGACAACTCTACCCCTTTTGACGTTCCGAAACAGCCCATAGCTAATCATGGCTTTGCTCCATTAGATAATCGTCCCGGATTAAGTCAATATGATTCTAGAAGATCGGCTGGAAATACCAACGACCTTAGAGGGAAAATTCTTCGTATTAAAATCAAAGAAGACGGTTCTTATGATATCCCGGAAGGAAATTTATTCCCACCGAATACGCCAAAAACACGTCCCGAAATTTATGTAATGGGTAACCGTAATCCATATCGTATATCGGTAGATCAAAAAACTGGATTCCTTTACTGGGGCGAAGTTGGGCCAGATGCCAATGCGGATAGCACGAACAGAGGACCACGTGGATATGATGAGGTAAATCAGGCCAGAAAAGCTGGTTATTTTGGTTGGCCATTATTCATAGCTAACAACATCCCATATAAAGCATACGATTATAAAACAGGTACAGCGGGTGCACCTTTCGATCCTGCTAAACCCATCAATGATTCTCCAAACAATACAGGTTTAACTGAACTTCCGCCTGCACAATCCGCTTTTATATACTATCCATATACAGTAAGTAAACAATTCCCAGAACTAGGAGAAGGGGGACGTACCGCTATGGCTGGTCCGGTTTATTATTCGGATATGTATCCAAGCGCAACTCGTTACCCTGAGTATTATAATGGAAAACTTATAATCTATGATTGGGTGCGTAATTGGTTTAAAGCAGTAACAATGAAACCTAATGGCGATTATGATAGCATGGAACCATTTTTGTCAAACCTTTCTTTTTCTGCTCCGATGGATTTTGAAGTAGGGCCTGACGGAAAGTACTATGTAGTAGAATATGGTAAAGGCTGGTTTATGAAAAACCCAGAGGCTAGTTTAGTACGTATCGATTACCTTGCGGGAAATCGCCCACCTAAAATTAATGAACTGGTTATTGAAAAAACCAGCGGTTTATTACCATACAAGCTGAACGCCAAAGTTGATGTTATTGATCCTGATAAAGATGATTTAACATACGTTTGGAATTTAGGTAAGGGAATCACGAAAACCACAAAAGAACCATCCATTCAACACATATTTTCCAAAGCTGGTACTTATCCAGTAAGTGTTATGGTGAATGATGCAAAAAAAGCAACTAGTAAGAGCCGTGTAGTGAATGTTACCGCGGGTAATGAAGAGCCTAAAGTTAACATCGCAATTAAAGGAAATAAAACCTTCTACTTCCCAGGTAAACCGATCAACTACCAGGTTTTAGTGTCAGATAATGGCTCAACTGTCATAAAAAACAACGTGTACGTATCCAGCACTTATACTGAAGGTAATGATATGGCAGGAGCACCAATGGGGCACCAGGTTGTAGCTGAAACCTTCCCTGGTAAGGCCATCATGCTTAAAGCAGATTGTAAATCATGCCACTCTGTTACTACAAAATCAATTGGGCCTGCGTTTATGCAAGTGTCCAAACGGTATCAAAAAAATACAAAAGCAGTTTCTTACTTAACTAATAAAATCATTAAAGGAGGAGCAGGCGCTTGGGGAGAAGTACCAATGCCAGCTCATTCAACCATGAAAGAAACTGACGTTAAAAAGATTGCTGAATGGGTTATGTCTTTAGCTGATCAATCATCTGCTAAACCATCGCTGCCTATGGTTGGAAAAGTTACTCCGGTAATCACCAGTAAAAACACAGATAAAAAGATGTTTAATTTACAAGCTTTCTATTCTGATTTAGGTCAAGCCGGATCAAAACCATTGTCATCAACTTATACTGTTTCTTTAATGAGCAACACCGTTGAAGCCGAATCAATTAAGGATAAAACAGGGCTTGGTCAAAAAGATTCTTCTGGGACTATGTTATTGGTATTACCTTCCATGAAAGGAACCGTGAGATTCAATAAAATTGATTTAAGCGGAATTAACGGCATCAACCTGAACACGATTTCTCAAGGTGAAGAAACTAATTTTACAGTAGAAGTAAGACTGGATGGTGATAACGGAACTGTTATTGGTAATGGCGCTGTTGCATCCGGACAAACTAGAAGTGATAGCTCTTCTAAGATATCGATACAGCCTACTACTGATGGTAAAGAGCATAATATTTCAATCGTTTTTAGATCATCAAATGCTGGTGGTAAGAAAAGACCACTAGTAAAATCAGTAGATTTTCTGTCTCAATAAACAAAACAAACGGCATACATTCGTCGTTTGGATAATAAATCAGCAGGATAAATGTTCAATAAAATATTTATCCTGCTGAAATTTTTCAGTAAAATTGGTGCTAATAAGATATAATACTTGCTACTCAATACTTAATACTCAACACTTAATACTTAATACTTAATACTAACAAAACTACATGAACCGAAAACTACGTATGGGAATGGTTGGTGGAGGCACAGATGCTTTCATTGGCGCTATTCATAGAATTGCTGCAAACATGGACGGCTTAATTGAGCTTGTTTGTGGTGCACTTAGTATTAATCCGGAAGTAGCCCAGGAAAGTGGCCGCCGCTTATTCCTGCCAGAAGACAGAGTTTACTTGAACTTCGAGGAAATGCTTGAAAAGGAAAGCCTGTTACCTGCCGAAAAACGCATGGACTTTGTAACCATTGTTACTCCAAACTTTGCGCATTTTGCTCCTGCAATGCTTGCTTTAGAAAAAGGATTTAATGTGGTTATCGAAAAACCAATCACCTTTACTATTGATGAAGCAAGACAATTGAAACAAAAGGTTGACGAAACTGGACTTTCATTATTACTTACCCATACGTACTCTGGTTACCCGATGGTTAAGCAGGCTAAGCAAATGGTAAAAGATGGTGTTCTAGGTAAAGTCAGAAAAGTTTATGCAGAATATGCACAAGGATGGCTAAGTAAACTTTCTGAAAGAGAAGGTAACGCTCAAGCAGCCTGGAGAACAGATCCCAAAAAATCTGGCAAAAGTGGTTGCATGGGCGATATTGGAACACATGCTGCCCATCTTTCTGAATATATTACAGGTTTAAAAATCACTCATTTATGTGCTGATTTGAACACTGTTGTTGAAGGAAGAAATCTGGATGACGATGGAAACGTTCTCTTGAAATTCGACAATGGAGCAAATGGTGTTTTAATGGCATCGCAAGTTGCAGCTGGCGAAGAAAATGCATTGAAAGTTCGTGTGTATGGTGAAAAGGGAAGCATCGAATGGGCACAGCAAGAACCGAATACATTAATTGTTAAATGGCTAGATCAACCAGCACAGATTTTAAGAGCTGGTTCAGGATATGGCGATAGATTGTCAAGCTACGCTACCCACAACTGCCGTACTCCGGGAGGCCATCCGGAAGGATATTTGGAAGCATTCGGCAATCTATACCGGAATTTTGCTTTGGCTTTATCTGCTAAAATCGACGGTGTAGAACCAAAGCTTGAGACATTAGATTACCCATCTGTAGACGATGGTGTTAGAGGAATGGCGTTCATCGACAATGTAGTTAGAAGCAGTGCCAGCACTGAAAAGTGGACTACATTTGAAGTTTAAATAAGAAGATACTATGACCACTATTAAAGGACCTGCTATATTCCTTGCTCAATTTATGGGCGATGTAGCTCCATTTGATAACCTGGAAACTATTTGTAAATGGGCAAGTGATTTAGGATTTAAAGGAGTACAGATACCAACTTGGGACAGCCGTTGTATTGATCTTCAAAAAGCTGCAGAAAGTAAAACATATGCAGACGAACTTAAGGGAACCATTAATCAATACGGTTTAGAAATCACTGAGCTTTCCACCCATTTACAAGGTCAGTTGGTTGCAGTAAATCCAGCCTATGATGCATTGTTCGACAGCTTCGCTCCTGCTTCGGTTCACGGAAATTCAAAAGCCAGAACAGATTGGGCAGTACAACAATTAAAATATGCCGCTAAAGCTTCTGCCAATTTAGGTTTAGATGCTTGCGCTACTTTCAGCGGAGCATTGTTATGGCAAACAGTTTATCCATGGCCACAACGTCCGGCTGGACTGGTTGAAACCGGTTTCAAAGAATTAGCTAATCGTTGGTTACCTATTCTGAATGCATTTGATGAAAGTGGAATTGACCTTTGTTATGAAATACATCCTGGCGAAGATTTGCATGATGGGGTTACTTATGAAATGTTTCTTAAAGAGGTAAATAACCACTCTAGGGCATGTTTATTGTACGATCCATCCCACTTTGTTTTACAGTGCCTGGATTATCTTTCATACATTGATTTTTATCACGAGCGTATTAAAATGTTTCATGTGAAGGATGCAGAGTTTAATCCTACCGGGAAACAAGGCGTTTATGGCGGATACCAAAACTGGATTGACAGAGCAGGACGTTTCCGCTCTTTAGGCGATGGCCAGGTTGATTTTAAATCAATTTTTAGTAAGCTTTCTGCATACGACTACAAAGGCTGGGCAGTAATGGAATGGGAATGTGCCATTAAACATCCGGAAGATGGAGCCCGAGAAGGTGCCATTTTTATAAAGGATCATATCATTCGTGTAACAGAGAAAGCTTTTGATGATTTCGCGGGAGCAGAAAACGCAGATGAACTAAATAAAAAAATACTAGGTCTGTAAGATTTTGTATAAATTATACAATCTTATAACCACCGATAAATAGAATTTAAAACAACATACTTATGAAAAAAATTATTCTTGCGTTAACTTGCTGCATTGCCATACTTGCCGCTTGTAACAACGAAACAAAAACATCTGAAAACACCGACAGTATAACTTATGCTCCTGATACTGTAGCTGCTACTTCAACACCTGCAACGGCACCTGCTGATACGGCAAGCAAAATGGCACCAGCTACTCCTGCCACAGAAAAAGAAACAGGATCAACTAAAAAAGAAACAGGATCAACTGAAAAGGGAAAAGCATTAATTGCAAAATCTGATTGTTTAGGTTGCCACAAATTAGATGAAAAACTGGTAGGCCCAGCTTACAAAGCTGTTGCAGAAAAATATACAAGTGCAGATATAGATAAATTGGCAGGTAAAATTATTGCCGGTGGTGCAGGCAACTGGGGTGAAGTACCAATGAGTCCACATCCCGCTATAAGCAAAGATGACGCTAAAGAAATGGTTAAATATATCTTGTCTCTTAAATAATTATACCTGTGATCTGGAAACCAATTGCTGTTTGTGCGATGGTGGTAACATTATCATCTTACACTCCTGCTGTTTCTAACAAACAAAATGAAAAGAAACAAACCGGTTGGAAGGCTTTATTTGATGGCAAAACTACCAAAGGCTGGCACACCTATGGAAAAAGCGAAGCTGGTTCTTCTTGGTTGGTAGATAATGGCACTTTGCATCTCACAACTTCTGGAAATGCAGACCATGGTGATTTAGTTACAGACGAAGAGTACAGCAATTTTCATTTAAAACTTGAATGGAAAATTGCTAAAAATGGGAATAGTGGTATTATATTTTTTGTAAATGAAGATCCTGCAAAATACCCTGCTACTTACAATACAGGCATGGAAATGCAGGTACTAGATAATGATGGCCATCCTGATGCTAAAATCTATAAACATAGAGCTGGCGATTTATATGATCTGATTGCATCAAGTAAAGAAACTGTGAAGCCGTTTGGAGAATGGAATCAAGTTGACATCATTTCGAATAATGGTAAACTTGATCTAATCTTAAACGGAACAACCGTGGTTTCTACCACCATGTGGGATGAAAACTGGAAAAGTTTAATTGCTGGCAATAAATTTAAAACGATGCCTGGTTTTGGAATCAATATATCTGGCAAAATTGCCTTACAAGATCACGGTGATGAAGTATGGTACCGCAATATCAAGATTCAAAAATTGTAACGATTTCAATCAAAAAAGAAAAGCCTTCCTAGAAATAGAAAGGCTTTTCTTTTTGTATTTAGTTGCGCTTATTTAAGTAAATTATTTTTGATGTACTTGCAACTTTTAGTAATGCTCACAAACGGATCAATATTGTTTACGAAGTTTTCTTGCTCCATAAAATAGTGCTCAACCCCAGATAGTTTAGCATACGAGAAGATTCGCTTATAATCGATCGTTCCACTGCCAACTTCTGTATTTAAATCTCTGTTTGTTTTATCCATGTCTTTTATATGCCATGCTTTAAAACGACCAGGGTATTTCTTGAAATAATCAACCGGATCTTTTGCAGCTCTAACTACCCAGTATAAATCTAATTCGAAATCAACTAAAGCTTTATCAGTTTCTTGTAAAGCGATATCTAACCCGGTCGTCTCACCCCAATTTTTCAATTCAAAATCGTGGTTGTGGTAAGCAAGTTGTAATCCTGATTTTTTACAAATCTCCCCTGCTTTGTTTAAGCGATCAGCAAAAACTTTATAATCATCTGCTTTTGTGCGTAAATCACCACTTAAATAGGGAATAATTAAATGCTGATTGCCTACAATGTTTGCAGCTTCAATTTGGGCTTCCAAATCAGAACTACCCTTTCCTTGCATAAAGTCTGTAGGATTGTAGTGGCCACTAGTAGTAGTTAAACCGTTGCTGGTTAGTATATCTTTAAATTCTTTCGGGCTTAAACCGAAAAATGATTTTTTATTATGATCATAACCGTAAAGTTCGGTGTCTTTATAGCCTGCCTTGGCTACTTTCGCTAAGGTTCCTTTTACATCTTTAGGCAATACATCACGTAAGCTGTATAATTGTAAACCTACAACTTTATCTTTTGCAAAAAATATGGATGGGTTAATCAGCAATCCGGTGCTAAGCAAACCCGCCTGCTGGATAAAGGTTCTTCTGGTTGTCATAGTAGTTTTTATAATATGGGAGTTTTAGATTTCTAAAAATAAAAAAATACCATGATACTTTAACCAGGGATATTTAATTTAACTGTGTAACACCAATAATATTATTCTGCTATTAACAAGAAATAGTTTTTCTTTCCCTTTTGGGCGATTAAAAATTTGTTATTAATCAAATTATCAGCGTTAAATATTTGAGTAGATTCTGCAATTTTCTCTTTATTAACTGAAACACCACCACCCTGAATCATTTTACGGGTTTCGCCTTTTGAGGAGAAAACCGATGCTTTTTCGGATAAGAGATCCGTTACAGAAACTCCTTGTGTTAACTCATTAATCGATATTTTGAAATGTGGCACGCCATCAAATGCATCTAGAATTTCCTTTTCAGTTAATCCAGTTAAAAATTCAAGGGAACCGTTTCCGAATAAAAACTCAGATGTTTTAATGGCAGTTTGTAACGCTTTTTCAGAATGGGTTCTGATTGTGATATCTTCTGCTAATGCTTTCTGCAATATCCTTAAATGTGGTGCTGCATCGTGTTCGAGTTCTAAGCTTTCTATTTCCTGTTGGGATCTTAAGGTAAAAATACGAATCCATGTTTTTGCATCACTATCACTCGTATTTAGCCAAAATTGATAAAATTTGTATGGTGAAGTCTTTGCGGGATCAAGCCAGACAGCACCACTTTCTGTTTTACCGAACTTTGTTCCATCGGCTTTTTTAATAAGCTGTGTAGTAATTGCATAAGCTGTACCACTTGCTTTTCGGCGTACTAATTCTGTACCGGTTACAATATTACCCCATTGGTCAGACCCACCCATTTGTACCATGCAATTTTTCTCTTTCCAGAGATAGTAGAAGTCGTAACCTTGCACTAACTGGTAACTGAATTCGGTAAAAGACATTCCGGTATCACCTTCTAAGCGCTTTTTTACAGAATCCTTAGCCATCATATAGTTCACCGTAAGATGTTTGCCTACATCGCGGATAAAATCCAAAAAATTAAAGTTCTTGAACCAGTCATAATTATTGACCATTTCTGCACTATTCGCACCGCAATCAAAATCCAAGAATTTCTTTAACTGGCTTTCAAGGCAAGCAACGTTATGGTTAAGAATGTCCTCGGATAATAAATTACGCTCAGCGGATTTGCCAGAAGGATCACCTACCATACCTGTTGCTCCACCAACGAGCGCAAATGGCTTATGGCCAGCTCTTTGAAAATGGATAAGCGTCATTATCTGGGTTAAATGACCAACATGTAATGAGTCGGCGGTTGGATCAAACCCGATATATCCGGAAGTAAGCTCTTTATTTAATTGCTCTTCTGTACCGGGCATAATGTCGTGCAACATGCCTCGCCAGCGTAATTCTTCTACAAAATTCATAGTTACTATCTGTTCCTTTTGGGGTTTGCAAAGATAGAATAATACATTTAATGTGATCTAAACGTTATTAAACTAACATTAGATCAGTAAAATAAAAACTTTGGTTGACAGCAGTACCATATTTATGTATCTTCAAAAATCTGCCAACCTACCAAATAATTACAAATGAATTTCCTTTCGCATTTTTATTTTGACAGAGATACAACAGATCCAAATTTAGTTGTGGGGATCGTATTGCCTGATTTAGTGAAGAACGTGAACAAGGCATGGAATTTACACCCTGAGAAAACGCCAGAGTTATTTCAACTAACACGTTCTTTAGAATCAATATTTTCCGGTTGGAAACGACACATAAAAGTTGATAAATATTTCCACTCTTCCACCTTTTTTTCGGAGCATACTGATCGAATTAAACGGGCGGTATTGCCAGTTTTACAAAATTCACCCGTACGGCCATCCTTTTTAGCACATATTACCCTCGAACTATTACTAGATAGTTTGCTGATCACCGAGGAAGTCCTAGACGCACATGACTTCTACAGTCAATTGAAAACTTCGGATCGTGAAGCCTTGGAGGGATTCCTTCTTCAAAATAACGTTATTGATACTGCTAATTTCTTCAAATTTTTTGATGAGTTTATTGAAGCGAGTTATCTACACAGCTATCGTGAACCTAAAAGTATAGTATATGCCTTAAACAGGATATGTATGAGATTATGGAAGAATCCTTTAACAGTCGCTCAAAAAGATGATTTAAAACTAGTCTTAATAGATTACAAAGAATATCTAAGAACTGATTACCTCCAAATTTTTGAAGATATTTCTGTTCGTTTAACATGATATTACGAGGATAGGTTTTGCGTGAGGGATTGAAGTGAAAAACCCGGAGCCTTTTGGGGGCGAGGATTTGCAACGGAAAGCCCGACCCGTTTTTAGGGACACGCCCACGTCCTATCCGTTATAACTTTAACATTGGATATTATTCTTGAAAGTATGATCAGTTTTTGCTTGAATTTATAAACCTTTAAAAGCAAGTATTAAAAAAACCTATCTTCGTTTTATGTCGCTTTTTGAGATTAAAGAACAAATGGATGCCTTGGTTAAAGAGCTTAACCAGCATAATTATAATTATTACGTACTGGCCCAGCCAACCATATCTGATTTTGATTTTGATAAAAAATTGAAGAAGTTGGCTGATCTGGAAATACAGTATCCTGAATTTCAAAACGCAGATTCGCCCACTCAAAAAGTAGGTGGCGAAATAACGAAAGAATTCAAAACGGTAAAGCATAAGTGGCCCATGTTATCATTGGGCAATACATACAATGAGCAAGATTTGCGGGATTTTGATGATCGGATTAAAAAAGCCATTGGAACTGATTTTGAATATGTATGTGAATTGAAATTTGACGGACTTTCATTGAGTTTAACTTATGAAAATGGCCAGCTAGCCAGGGCAGTAACTCGTGGCGATGGTACTCAAGGTGATGATGTTACGATCAACGCAAAAACCATTCACACCATCCCAAAAAGGTTAAAAGGAAGCGGTTTCCCGGATGAATTTGAAATACGTGGAGAAGTTTTTATGCATCGCCCAGCATTTGACCGACTGAACGCTGAGAGGATTGAAAACGAAGAAGTTCCGTATGCTAACCCACGAAATTTTGCGTCAGGAACCTTGAAAATGCAAGATTCATCTGAAGTTGCCAAACGCCCACTTGACTGTTTCCTTTACTTTTTATACACCGATAAAAGATTATATCGTTCGCATTGGGAAAGCCTGATGGCTGTTAAAGAGTGGGGCTTTCAAGTATGTGAACACAACAAATTATGCAAAAATATTGATGAAGTTTATGAGTTTATTCATTATTGGCAGAATAAACGGTTTGATTTAAGTTATGATATCGACGGCATTGTGGTTAAGGTTAATAACTATGCTCAACAGCAAGAATTAGGCTTTACTGCAAAATCTCCACGTTGGGCAATCTCATATAAATATAAAGCCCAAGAAGTTGAAACCATTCTGGAAAAGGTAACTTACCAGGTTGGGCGCACAGGTGCAGTTACGCCAGTTGCAAACTTAAAGCCTGTTTTGTTGGCCGGAACGGTAGTTAAACGTGCTACACTTCATAATGCAAATGAGATTATCAGACTGGATTTGCATCAAGGAGACGCCGTTTTAGTAGAAAAAGGCGGTGAAATTATTCCGAAAATAATTTCTGTAAACACTTTGAAAAGAAATGCAGATGCTCAAAAAATTGTTTACCCCGAAAAATGCCCGGAATGCGAAAGTGATTTGATAAGAAAAGAGGGTGAAGTTGCTTTTTACTGCCCAAATGATGAAGGATGCCCACCGCAAATTGTGGGTAAAATGCAGCACTTCATAAGTCGCAAAGCGATGAACATAGATGGGCTGGGAAATGAAACTATTGAAACATTTTATAGAAATGGCCTGGTTGAGCATATAAGTGATTTGTACATACTGAATGAAAAGAGCGATCTTTTGAAGCGAATGGATCGATTTGGAGACAGATCAATTACTAACATGCTGGATGGTATCGAAAAGTCAAAGCAAATGCCTTTTGAAAAGGTTTTGTTTGGTTTAGGAATTAGATATGTTGGAGAGACCGTTGCGAAGAAAATTGTAGCACATTTTAAAAATATTGATAGCCTGATTAATGCCACTTATGAAGAATTAACGTCTGTTGATGAGATAGGAGGACGAATTGCTGAAAGCCTTTTAGAATATTTTCAGGAGCCGAAGCACTTAGAACAAATCGAAAAACTTAGGCAACATGGTTTGCAATTCGAAGCGCAATTTAAAGTTGTAGAATTGGCGAGTAGCAAACTTGAAGGGAAAGCCTTCATTATATCTGGTGTGTTTGAAAACTATAGCCGTGATGAACTGAAAGATATCATTGAAGCAAACGGAGGCAAAATATTGAGCAGCATTTCTTCAAAACTGAGTTATTTAGTTGCTGGTGATAATATGGGGCCGTCTAAATTGGAAAAAGCAAATAAATTAAAAATCCCTATCATAACTGATGACGAGCTTTTGGATTTAATTAAATAGACGCTTTTTGTTTGCATTACTAAGGTTCGTATAAGCGTTATTGAACTCTAATTGCTTCAATTTAAAAGCAGGTAATTTTTAAATCATTATAAACTTTCAGGGTATCCTGCTAAATTAGCAGATTATTAGACTTGCACAGGTATCAGTACTGAAGTGCTGACGGAAGCAAATTTTACTTTACAATAAATGAATATATTTCACGGTACAGGAATAGCGCTAGTTACTCCATTCAATTCAGATCAAACAATTGATTTTCAAGGTCTGGAAAATTTAATTAATCATACGATAGAAGGTGGAGTTGAATACCTTGTATCATTAGGTACTACAGGCGAAACTGCTACATTAAGTAAAGAAGAAAAGCAATCTGTATTTGATTTTACTGTAAAAATTGTAAATGGTCGTGTGCCACTAGTTGCAGGTATTGGCGGCAACAGCACATTGGAAATTGTTGAGTATATCAAAAGGTTCAACAGCGAAGGGTTCGATGCGATTTTATCGGTTAGCCCTTATTATAACAAACCTACTCAAGAAGGAATTTACCAGCATTACAAAGCGATTTCTGAAGCATCACCACTACCCATCATACTTTATAACGTTCCCGGACGTACAGGAAGTAATATGACCGCTGATACTACTTTGAGATTAGCTCATCACTTTGAGAACATCATTGGGATTAAAGAAGCCTCCGGGGATTTTGAACAGTGCAATAAAATATTGAAAGATAAACCAGAAAACTTTTTCCTTACTTCTGGCGATGATCCAATTACGTTACCATTGGTAGCTATGGGTGCAGTGGGAATTATATCTGTGGTTGGTAATGCGTTACCTCAATTATTATCTACCATGGTTCGCATGTGTTTAGACGGAAAATTTATAGAAGCACAACCATTACATTTCAGCTTAATTGACATTACAAGCTTATGCTTTGTAGAAGGCAACCCTGCTGGAGTTAAGGCTGTTTTAAAACAATTAGATGTGTGTGGTGATACCTTGCGTTTACCACTCGTAAATGTGAGCTCGGGAACCTTTGATAAAATAACGGAAGAGCTGAGTAAGCTCAACTAAATAAAAAAAGCCTTCATTTTGTGAAGGCTTTTTTTATATGTATAAGAAATCTTATTTCTTTTTTGCCGCTGCTGCCTCTTCTTTGTTTTTCATTTCCTGAACTTCAAGGCGAATAGCCTGAGCTAAGTTCTTTAAATCTTGCATACCTTTTCTCACACGGGTTCCAGCTGCGCTGTTAGCCTTGTTATAGAACTTGTCAGCATCCGCTTCTAGCGATGCGAATAATTCTTTTGCTTCAGTAAATTTTTTCATTTCGGGATACTCCTTTTAGTTTTTAGTGGTTTGTAATGATATTGCTCTAGCTAATGTAAATTCTTTTTTTGTGAAAAAAGAACTTTCAAAAAAAAATATTACTGCGTTTAAAGGCTTTCTTTCCACATTTATTAACATTTATCAAGTAATAATATACATTTAAATCACATAACTACTTAATAAATAGCTTATTAAAGTTACTTAAAAACAAAAAACGCCCTTCAGAAGCTCTGAAGGGCGTTTTTTGTAACATTTTGATTTTTTATGCTGTAACTGCTGCCTGTTGCTTGTAATATCCTTTTTTTAGCTTCTCACCAATCTCACTATATGCATCTAAAGTGCGTTGCACATCTTCTGCTGTGTGCATGGCCGTTGGTATTAAACGCAACATAATTAAGCCCTTAGGAATTACCGGATAAACCACTATTGAACAAAATATACCATGGTTTTCTCTAAGATCCATCGTGATTGCTGTAGCATCGTTCAATTCACCTTCTAAAATTACAGGTGTAACCATCGTATTTGTTATACCGATATTGAATCCTCTTTCTTTTAAGCCGTTTTGTAATGAAAGAGCCACTTCCCACAATTTGTGTCGCAATTCTGGTTTGCTTTTCAGCAACTCCAAACGTTTACGTAATCCCAAAACCATTGGCATTGGCAATGATTTTGCAAATGTTTGCGAACGCATATTGTAACGGAGATAATTAGTAATCTCTTCTGATGAAGCTACAAAAGCTCCGATACCAGCCATTGATTTTGCAAAGGTACCAAAGTATACGTCTACACCGTCAATACATCCTTGTGCTTCGTGTGTACCTGCGCCAGTATCGCCCATGGTACCAAAACCATGTGCATCATCAACAAGCAAACGGAAATCAAAGTCTTTTTTAAGATCTACAATGTCTTTAAGCTTTCCTTGAGCACCAGACATGCCGAAAACACCTTCGGTAATAACAAGTATACCACCACCAGTTTGTTCGCAAAGCTTAGTCGCCCGTTCTAATTGTTTTCTACAGCTTTCTAAGTCGTTATGCTGATAAACATAACGTTTACCCATATGCAAGCGAACACCATCAATAATACATGCATGAGATTCCGCATCGTACACAATTACATCATTACGATCTACAAGTGTATCAATGATTGAAACCATCCCTTGGTAACCGTAATTAAGAAGAAATGCGTCTGGTTTGCCTACAAATTCCGCAAGATCTTTTTCAAGTGCCTCATGATGATTTGAATTACCTGACATCATACGGGCCCCCATTGGATAAGCCATACCATATGCAGCTGCCGCTTCTGCATCTGCCTGACGTACTTCGGGATGGTTAGCAAGGCCCAAATAATTATTTAAGCTCCATACTAAATGATCTTTTCCACGAAATTTCATGTGGGGGGCTATTTCACCTTCTAATTTCGGGAATGCGAAATATCCATGAGCCATTTTCTGGTGCTGACCCAGCGGCCCCATATTTTTCGATATTTTATCAAATAAATCCAAATCTGTGTTAATTTATTGTTATCTTTTAATAGGCGGCAAAGTTATGGTTTAGTGTGCTGATTAACAACATCCGAATCTCATTTCAGTTAGTCAATCTCTCTATAACAAACAAAGCCCTTATTCGGTTAGAATAAAGGCTTTGTTTGTTAATTTTGTTTTGCTTACGCTAAAAACTGCTCTAAAGTCTTAACATATGTAATGATACTATTTAAAGTAAAGTCCAATGATCATTAAAGCTAGTGTCATAAAAAGACCCACAAACCATTTAATCATATCGGTTTTAGTATTTGCTAAATCTGCTTTCGAAGCTAAATGCAATGCTTTATCAGCAACACTATTTTCAATTTTATCAACAAGCATTTTACTTCAATCAATCTACGTTATCGTGTAAAAACGAATTGTTAGGTCTAATTTCAGTTACACCATCCTCATTAGATAATGTAAAGCGTGATACTTGAGACTCTGATGAATGCGGAACTTGTTGTAAAGCCATTTGTTTGCGTTTGTAAGCAGGCTCATTTTCCAACTCCTGTAATCCGTTAGAGGTTCGCAGTTTCATGCTTAAATCTTTAAGACGAAGAATGCGCTCTTTAGATTTACGCAATTGCTCCTCTATGGATTCATCCGTTTTATTTTCATCAGGATTCACTGCCTTTGACTCTGGCTCACGATAAACTGGAGGCGCAGACGGTGCAGAAGGAGTAACTATTTCGGCAACTGGCTCTTCATAATGCACTTCAGGCTCATTGGCAGGCATTTCAAACTCAAAATTTTGTTCTGAAACAGATTCCTCTTTGAACTCTTCTAATGTATGATGAATGATTGCTTCAGGAGCTGAAACAGGTTGTTTTTCTTCAACCTTAGGTGGCGAACTGTGGAAATATCCAGCAAAAAGATCTACTTGAGCTTCTTCTTTTGTTTTCATGACAGGCTCATCAGAAAGTATCTCTTTTTTAGTTTCAATAAAAGAGTTTGTGCTTACTGGTCTTACCATTGGAGCAGGCTCTGGAGTTAACATAGAAACCTTACGCACTTGGCTTTTTTCAATTGCTCTTTCTTCTTTAGTTTGAAAGCCAGTAGCAATGATGGTTACAGAAAGTTTATCTTCTAACGTTTCGTCAGTGCAGTTACCCCAAATTAAATCAGCAGCCAAACCAGCTTCTGATTGAATGTAATCAGTAATGATACTAACCTCATCCATGGTAACCTCTTTGGTACCCGAACTGATATTTAGAAGAATATAACGTGCTCCTTCAATTTCATTGTCTTTCAACAACGGAGAAGCTAAAGCACCTTCAACAGCACGTAAAGCACGATGTTCGCCTTCTGCCGAACTGCTACCCATGATAGCTACTCCGCTTGAGCTCATTACGGTACGCACATCTTTAAAGTCGACGTTTATATACCCAGGTATGGTAATAATTTCAGCAATGCCTTTTGCGGCAGTTGTTAAAATATTATCAGCCTGTGCAAATGCAGAACCTAAAGTTAAGTTTCCAAAAATTTCACGCAAGCGATCATTGGAGATAACCAGGTAAGAATCTACATATTTTTTGAACTCTTCTAATCCTTCTTCAGCTTGATTTTTACGTCTTTTACCTTCGAAAGAAAATGGAGTAGTGATAATACCTACCGTTAAAATATCAAGCTCTTTAGCTGCCTTAGCAATAATCGGACTAGCTCCAGTACCAGTACCACCGCCCATTCCGGCCGTTATAAAAAGCATCTTGGTATTTGTACCAAGCATTTGTTTTATATCATCAATATTCTCTATTGCCGAGTTTTTACCTACCTCTGGAATTGAGCCTGCACCCATTCCTTCCGTTAAACTTGCGCCCAGTTGTACCTTGTTAGGAATTGGGCTTAACTCTAATGCTTGCGCATCTGTATTACAAATTATGAAGTCTACACCTGTGATTCCTTGTCTGTACATGTGGTTCACAGCGTTCCCACCGCCCCCACCAACACCAATTACTTTTATAATTGATGATTTTTCTTTTAACATTTCAAACTGCATATCCTTAATTATCAGTTGAGTAAATAGTTGCTATCAGCAGATAGTTCCCTTTGTAATATTAATTATTTTTAAACACGAGTTTTCCACAATTGTTAACTATGTGGAAAACTCGCTTATTGTGGACAACTACCGAATGTAATCTTCATCCTTGATATCATCCTTTATAAAACTGGCACCTTTTTTAATTAAAATGTCTAAAAACCCTAAGCTTTTCTTAACTTTTTCCGCGGCTTGCGCTTTTTCAGGAATAATTTTCAAAACTCTGGTTGGTTCAGCCATCTGTTCCGTTTTTTGGATTCCTTTTATAAGCAAACCGATACCTGTTGCGAACAGCGGGCTTTTAAGCTCGTCATAAATATTTTTTGGCAACACTTCGTTTTTAGCTAAATGCTCATTTGGATATCCAATACGACTATCTAACCCAGTTACGTATTCAACTAGTTGGGTTAAATGCTTCAACTGCGCACCACCACCAGTAATTACAATACCTGCAATCAATTTCTTCTCATATCCGGATGATTTAATTTCATAGTACACATGCTCTATGATTTCTTCCATCCTTGCCTGAATCACATAGGCTAAATTCTTCACTGAAATTTCTTTAGGTTCTCTACCGCGAAGTCCTGGAACACTTATTATTTCGTTGTCTTTATTCTCTTCAGCCAAAGCAGAACCAAAACGAACTTTTAATAATTCAGCCTGGTTTCGCATTACTGAACATCCTTCACGGATATCTTCGGTAACACTGTTACCACCAAACGGAATAACTGCGGTATGGCGTATAATACCTTCATGAAATATGGCAAGGTCTGTAGTACCGCCACCTATATCAATCAATACAACACCTGCTTCTCTTTCTTCTTCACTTAATACAGATTCTGAAGAAGCCAAAGGCTCAAGAATTAATTCCTGAGTTTCTAGCGAAGCATTTACAACACATTTCATTATATTCTTAACAGCGCTAACATGGCCGGAAATGATATGGAAATTAGCTTCCAAACGCACGCCTGCCATACCAATCGGGTCTTTTATTCCCGGCTCGTTATCAACGGTAAACTCCTGTGGAAGCACATGGATGATTTCTTCTCCAGGGGGCATTACCAGCTTATACATATCTTCTATAAGCTTGTCAATATCTTTGCGCTGTATTTCTGTGTTTAAATCTTTTCGGGTTAATATCCCGCGATGCTGTAAACTCTTAATATGCTGGCCTGCTATACCTACGTTTACAATTTTAATATCTACGTTTGATTGTGCACCAGCCTGTTCAACAGCTTGTGTGATACCTTGAACTGTTTTCTGAATATTCGTAACAATGCCCCGAGTTACGCCCGCCGACTCTGCTTTACCTATCCCCAAAATTTCAATCTTTCCATGATCACTTCGTCTTCCAACGGTGACGCAAATTTTAGTTGTTCCAATGTCTAACCCTACTACAATTGGGGATGTTTTGGCTGAAGAAGATATACCTTTTTCCATGTGACTTATTGTATTTTTGTTGTATCCGTATTATCTATTTTTAAACTATCGGCAATTATCACCTGTAAATTAGGATTTGCTTTAATCGCTTTTATACTATCTACTTTCGTTTTCTCGCAAACTATCTGGTTTGCATATTTTACATTAATTGTTTTATAAGTATCCCAACCAACTTTAGGTAACGCCTTTTTATAAAACGCTAGCAGGTTTCTGAACTTCACATCTAATGAATCTGCACTTCCTAAAATTATCTTCTGATTGCCCACTCGTGGAACCAATTCAATTTCCTTTTTTGAATTCACATAAATCTGTTCAATCTGGTTGTTCCACAATGTGTCTTTGCGAATAAATAGAGCCGTATTGAAAAGATCTTTAGCAAGTTGCGTTTTTAAGGTATCAACCTTGTTTGAAAAATGCTCAGAAATTAATCCGTTAGCTACCAAAACCTCAGCCGTAAAATTTTCAGAGGTCGGAATTTTCAAACCGTTTAAGTCGACGTAAAAATCTTGGTTCTCTGAGTTTAAGATGCGCAAAACCGGTTCACGCTGCTTAATTCTTACTGTTATGATTCCATCCATGTCTGCATAAACCTTTGCATACTCTATAAATGGATTTGCCTTCAATTCATTCTCTATATCATGGATGTTAATTAAATTCAATTTTCTTCCGATTAGCGGACCTTTGTTTTGAAGCAATATTTCATCAATTTCTTTGCGTTCAATAAAGCTTTGCGTACCCGGAATTAGAACCCGAACATCACGGCAAATTACAGCTACCTTCTTTTGTTCAATAAATCCCATTAACACCCCTAAGCCACTTAGGCTCACCACCCAAATAACTGTAAACAAGACTGCCTTCCAGTTAATTCTCTTCCACATCTTGTAATAGTTTTTGCAATGGCTTAACCATCATGTCAATATCACCTGCTCCAACGGTTAATAGTAACTCTGGTTTAGTATTTTTTACATACTCCTTGGCTTGTTCCATATCCAATTTTTGTTTATTGGAGATTGAAACGTTTTTTAAAATCATTTCAGAATTTACACCTTCAATTGGGAGTTCTCTTGCAGGATATATATCAAGCAAGATCAGATTATCTGTCATGCTTAATACTTCGGAGAAGCCTTCAGCAAAATCTCTTGTACGTGTGAATAAGTGTGGCTGAAAAATGGTTGTTAAATTCTTATCAGGATACAGTGTTTTAACCGCGGTAATACATGCTCTTAATTCTTCCGGATGATGTGCATAATCATCAATATAAATGTGATTGGCCGTTTTTACGATATACTCGAAACGCCTTTTAACACCTTTGAAATTAGCTAAGGCGGATTTGATTTTGCCAGCAGCTATTCCAAGGTGAAGTGCAACTTCTATTGCAGCAATGGCATTTTCGATGTTATGTAATCCTGGCAAGGAAAGCTGAACATTTTCTATAGTTGTCTCCCCGTTTTTGAAATTGAAGTAAAATTCACCTTGTTTTACATGGATATCATACGCTTGAATAGCACAATCTTCGTTTGCTGCATAAGTAAAACCATTATTAAGAGGCAAACCGTTTCTATTAATCAGCTTTCCTCCCGCCTTAATTTGAGAGGCAAAAAGCATAAATGATTCTGTTAATTGATCTTTGTGACCGTAAATATCCAGATGGTCAGCATCCATGGATGTGATCACTGCAATATCAGGGTGAAGTGTTAAGAACGAACGATCATATTCATCTGCTTCAACAACTACGGTATTGTTGGTGCCGAATAAAACATTTGTGTTATAATTAGATGCAATGCCACCTAAAAATGCAGAACAATCATACCCGCTATCTTTTAAAACGTGTGCAATGATGCTGGATGTAGTGGTTTTACCATGAGTACCACCAACCGCAATTGTAAACATGCCACGGCTAATGATTCCTAAAACTTGCGACCGCTTCTGAAGGGTAAACCCTCCATTTTTGAAATGATTGAAAACCTTGGATGTTGCGGGAATAGCAGGTGTATAAATAACAAGCGTTCCTTCTTCGTTATTTCCAAAGCTTGCAGGAATAGTTTCAACTTCATCAACAAAAGAAATTTGAATATCTTCTAAAACAAGATTATCTGTCAATACGGTTGGTGTTTTATCGTATCCACAAACGATGCATCCACGTTTTTTGAAATAACGTGCTAGTCCGCTCATGCCGATACCGCCAATCCCGATTAAATAAACTTGTTTGATGTTATTTAGTTCCATGCCTTCCCCTAAATCCCCTGAAGGGGACTTGCTATTTTAATTACTTCGTTTGCTATTACTTCATCAGCATTTGGTAATGCTAATTTTTTAATGTTTTCACTTAAAGGTTTGCTTTGCGATTCATCTAATACCAACTTTAAAGCAGTTGATACTAAATCAGTTTCTGCATCAATGTCTTTCACCAAAATAGCAGCGTTACTTTTCACCAAAGCCATCGCATTTTTTGTTTGATGATCCTCTGCTACATTTGGCGAAGGCACTAATATCACCGGTTTTGCAATTACACATAATTCGGCAATGGTACCTGCACCCGCCCTGGAAATAATTACATCAGAAACTGCATAAGCCAGATCCATATTTGGCAAAAACTCCATCACTTTAATATTTTCATGAGCTTTTTCTTGAAGCTTTTCTTTAATATCTTGATAATAGTATTTACCAGTTTGCCATATTAATTGAACATCAGCTTCGATAAATTTATTTAGGCCGGCAATGATGCTCTTATTTAATGTACCAGCTCCTAAACTTCCACCTGTTACTAATACCGTTTTTTTAGTTGGAGATAGATTTAATTTCAAAGCAGCTTCTTCTCTTCTTCCAAATACATTCACAGATTCTTTGCGGATTGGATTTCCCGTCAACATGATCTTATCAGCAGGGAAAAACTTTTCCATCCCTTCAAATGCTACACAGATTTTCCGGGCGTTTTTGCCTAGCTTTTTATTTGTAATTCCAGCGTATGAGTTTTGCTCTTGTATCAAGTACGGAATACCTAGTTGTTCGGCAGCGTACAATAATGGACCTGAAGCATATCCACCAACTCCAACAACTGCATTGGGTTTAAAGGTTTTTATGATGGATCGAGATTTCAAAACGCTCTTAACGATCTTAAAAGGAAGCAAAATATTCTTCCATATAGATTTGCGTTGAAAGCCTTGTATATCTAACCCAATAATTTTATAACCAGCTGCCGGAACTTTTTCCATTTCCATTCGACCATTTGCACCAACAAATAAAATCTCAGCATTCGGGTCAATACGTTTAAGTGCGTTGGCAATAGCCACAGCCGGAAAAATATGCCCGCCAGTACCACCTCCGCTTATAATTACACGTATTGCCATTTTTGTTTTTAAGACCCTAACGGGAATCTATTTATTTGTCAATTATCACATTGCAGGGATCTCACCTACAAAAACTTTTTCTTTTCCTTTAACTGACTCTGCTTTCTTTTCATCATTATCACGACTTACACTTAGGATAATACCGAATGCAATACTTGTGAAGAGAATGGAAGTTCCACCCATACTTACCAATGGCAATGGCACTCCAGTAACCGGACCTAACCCCACAGCTACAGCCATATTTGCAAATGCCTGGATGGTTAAACTAAAACTTAATCCAGCTGCCAGCAATGCACCAAATGCTTTGGGACTTTGGGTTACAATCAATATACATCGATACAAGAAAAGCAGGTACAAAAACACCAGGACCAGTCCTCCAATTAAGCCATATTCTTCAATTATTAGTGCGAATACAAAATCCGAATAAGGATGTGGCAAGAAATTTCTCTGTGTGCTATTGCCAGGGCCTTTACCAAAAATCCCTCCTGTAGCAATTGCTATTTTTGCCTGATTTGCCTGGAAAGATTTATCAGGATCCACCTGTTCAGGATGCATATATGTATTAATCCGGGAAACATAAGTTTTTCTACGCGGCCCTAAAAAAATAACTCCTGTTAAGAGAATGGCGCCTGCTAAGCAAACCAACGAAATCTGTTTGATACTTATCCGACCAATAATCAACAATAAAATACTCACACCAAAAAGCATAAGCGCAGTAGATAAATTAGCCAAAGCAATTAGGATGAATACTGCACTAACAGCTCCCATTATCGGCAGGAATGATCTTTTCACATCCTTGATATTTTCCTGCTTCTTACTCAGCGTACGTGCTAAAAAGGTAATTAAGGCCAATTTTGCCAAATCGGAAGTTTGGAAAGTTTGGTTAATTACTGGTATCGTTACCCACCTGCTTGCATCGTTTACGTTGGCACCAAACATTAAAGTGTAAAGCAATAGCGGAATAGTAATCACCATTAATACTTTGGAAATACCAGCGTAATAGCGATAGTCTAATAAATGCGAAAAGTACATTAATGCTAAGCCACCAACAATCATCACTAAATGCTTAATTAAGAACTGCTCGCTGCCTACGCCTTTTTTGTAAGCCAATGTACCTGTTGCACTATAAACAGCAAGCAATGACCATATCGATAGAAATATGACTATTAACCATATCCAGCGATCGCCTTTTGTTTTACTGATTATTCTTTCTAGCACCGATTATATTATTTTAAAGTGATTACACAGACTATATGATTACACAGATTTCATTTAAAGCTCTTTTACAGCCAATTTGAATTGATTACCTCTGTCTTCGTAATTGTTGAACAAGTCAAAGCTTGCACAAGCAGGAGACAGTAAAACAGTATCGCCTTTTTTTGCCATATGATAGGCCAGCTGAACCGCTTCATTAGCTGAAGTTGTGTTTACAATTACTTCAACATCGTCTTCAAAAGCTTCATGAATCCGTTTATTATCTTTTCCTAAACAAACGATGCTTCTAACTTTGTTTTTAACCAAATCTTTGAGCATCGAATAATCATTGCCTTTGTCAACCCCGCCCAATATCAGCACCACCTCATTAGGCATACTTTCTAAAGCATACCAAGTGGAATTCACGTTCGTAGCCTTGGAATCATTAATAAAATCGATTCCAGAAATCTTTGCTACATGCTCCAATCTATGTTCAATATTCGTGAAGCTCCCCATGCTTTCACGAATTGTTTTGTTGCGTAGTTCAAGCACCTTAGCTACTATACCCGAAGCCATTGAGTTGTAAATATTGTGCTTGCCTTGTAAGGCTAATTCGTTAAGTGACATGGCAAATGGTTCTATATTGGTATTTAAAATATTTATAATAATGTTATCGTCCTGCAAGAAAGCTCCGTTTTCAACAGGTGTTAGAATGCTAAAAGGATATGAAATGGCGGATGGTTTATATCTTTGTAATGCGTTAACAGTTTCCGGATCATCTTTACAGTATATGAATACGTCATGCTCCGTTTGATTTTGGATTATCCTGAATTTTGAGTCCACATAATTCTCCATTTTATATTCATACCTGTCCAAATGATCAGGAGTAATGTTCAATAAAACTGCTATATCTGCTTTGAACTTATACATGTTATCTAGCATGAAACTGCTGATCTCCAAAATGTAAATATCAAACGTCTCTGTAGCTACTTGTTTGGCAAAGCTTCTACCAATATTGCCAGCTAAACCAACCTTTAAACCACCATTAGTTAATATATGATATGTTAATAAAGTGGTAGTAGTTTTACCATTTGAACCTGTAATACAAATCAGTTTTGCATCTGTGTACCGGGAAGCAAACTCAATTTCGGATATGATAGAAATCTGTTTCTCAATAAGCTTCTTTATAATAGGTGCCTTATCAGGAATGCCAGGACTTTTTACAACTTCAATGGCACTTAAAATCCTTTCTTCCGTATGCTGATTTTCTTCAAATTCAATATTTAAATCTTGTAGCTCTGTTTTATATTTTTCCTGTATAGTGCCAAAATCTGATACAAAAACCTCATATCCCTTTTGCTTTGCCAGATAAGCGGCGCCAACACCACTTTCTCCGGCACCAAGAATTACAAGCAGCCCCACCCCAGCCCTCCCCGGAAGGGAGGGAGCAATATTATGATCGATATTTTTTTGTTCTTCTAACATATTACGTTTAATCCTCACCTTTAGGGGTCGGGGGCTATCTTAATTTCAAGGTTACTACCGTGATAATGGCTAATAGAATCCCAATAATGTAAAAGCGTGTAACAATTTTTGATTCGTGATAACCTTTCTTTTGATAATGGTGATGCAATGGCGCCATTAAGAAGATCCGTTTGCCTTCACCGAATTTTTTGCGGGTATATTTAAAGTAGGATACCTGCAGGATCACAGAAATATTTTCGGCAATAAAAATCCCACATAACAACGGAATCAACAATTCTTTACGAATCATGATTGCAAAAGCCGCGATGATCCCACCTATTGCCAAACTTCCTGTATCCCCCATAAAAACCTGAGCCGGGAATGAATTATACCATAAAAATCCAACGCAAGCACCAATGAAAGCACCTGCAAAAATTACTAACTCTCCGGAATGAGGGATGTACATAATATTCAGGTAGTCGGCAAATATGGCATTACCTGAAACGTATGCCAGTATAGCCAATGTAATACCGATGATAGCAGAAGTTCCAGTGGCCAAGCCGTCGATACCATCCGTCATATTCGCACCATTAGAAATGGCTGTAATAATCACAATCACAAAAAGTAAGAAAACAATAAGTGCATATTTCTCATATCCCGCACCTAGAATCTTTAGAACTTTCGCATAATCAAATTCGTTATTCTTATAAAAAGGTACATTCGTTAAAGTTGATTTAACATCTTGAGTATAGTAATATTCGTTACCTCTTTTGTGTAATTCTATTTTCTTACCGTTATCTATGGTCTTTGAAACTTGTTCTCTAACCACAATGTCTGGATGAAAATACATTGTCCATCCGATTATTAAAGCCAAAACTACTTGGCCTAGTATTTTAAATCGTCCGGCTAAACCTTCTTTATCCTTTTTAAATACTTTTATATAATCATCAATAAAGCCAATAACGCCCATCCAAACAGTGGTAACTATCATTAGTATGATGTAAATATTATCAAGTTTTGCAAACAGAATTGTAGGTACAAGAATTCCTAAAAGAATGATTAACCCACCCATTGTTGGTGTACCTTGTTTTTGCATTTGGCCTTCTAAGCCCAAGTTTCTAACAGGTTCTCCAACTTGCTTTGCTCTTAATATTTTAATAAGCCTGCTTCCGTAAATGGTGGTTAATATAAGCGATAAAATAACCGCCATTGCTGTTCGGAAAGAGATATATTGAAATACACCTGCACCCGGAATGTCATAATACTGATCTAAGTAATTGAATAAATAATACAACATTAGCTAAGCAGGTTTAATATTTCAGTTAGAATTTGTTTATCATCAAATGGAATCTTCACCCCGTTTATTTCCTGGTATTTTTCATGGCCCTTTCCTGCAAGCACAATGATGTCCCCCGGCTTCGCTAAATGGCAGGCAGTTCTTATAGCCTCTTTTCTATCGGATATTGAAATCGTTTTTTTCTTATTGGTTGGAGAAACTCCAGCTTCCATTTCATGAATGATATCTACCGCCGCTTCACTTCTTGGATTGTCTGATGTAAGTATTACTTTGTCACTCCAATCACAAGCTACCTGAGCCATTACAGGGCGTTTCGCCTTATCCCGATCGCCACCGCAACCTATAATTGTAACTACTTGTTCGGTGCCTTTACGGATATCTTGAACAGTGCTTAATACATTTTGAACTGCATCGGGAGTATGTGCATAATCAACTATCCCGATGATCCCGGCAGGAGATATAAAATGATCGAAACGACCCTCTGCTCCTCCTAATGAACTTAATATGGTTAAAACCTTTTCTCGGTCCTGTTCTAACAATAAGGCAACAGCATAAACTGCTAGAAGATTATAAGCATTGAAGCTTCCAACCATTTTAAACCATACCTCTTCATTTTCGATATTTAGCAATAAACCACTGAAATGATTTTCTATGATCTTTGCTTTAAAATCAGCATTGTTTTTTATTCCGTATGTTTTCTGATGCGCTTTCGTATTTTGAAGCATCACCTTGCCATTCTTGTCATCAATATTGGTAAGTGCAAATGCATTTCTATCCAGCCCATCAAAAAATGCCTTCTTAGCTTTCAAGTACGCATCAAACGTTAAGTGAAAATCAAGATGATCGTGGGTAAGATTCGAAAATACGCCTCCAGAAAACTGTAAACCTTCGATTCTATATTGTGCTACGGCATGTGAGCTAATTTCCATAAAACAAAAATCGCAACCGCTGTCAACCATTTCGTTTAACAGACTATTGATTGCTATTGGATCTGGTGTTGTATGCGTTGCCGGAATTATTTGTTCGTTAATATGATTCTGAACAGTCGAGAGCAAACCTGCCTTATATCCCAATTCTCTGAATAATTGAAATAATAGTGTTGCTATCGTTGTTTTACCATTTGTACCGGTAATACCAACTAACTTTAATTTTTCTGAAGGACGATCGAAAAAATTAGCAGCGATAATTCCCAGGGATTTAGCTGAATTTTCAACTTCAACATAGGTTACTCCTGCTACAATTTCAGAAGGCACTTCTTCACATATAACAGATGTTACGCCGTTATTAATACATTGAGCTATAAACCTATGCCCATCTACAGCAGTTCCCTTAACCGCAATGAAAACTGAACCCGGTTTTGCCTTGCGGGAATCAAAACAAATATCTTCTACACTAACGTCTGTAGAGCCAAATACCTTTTTAATAGAAACTGAATATAATATGTCTTTCAGGCTCTTCATTACTCTAATTCTAAAACAATTTGATAACCCTTTGAAACCCTTAAGCCCGCAGCTAAAGATTGTCTTACAACCTTTCCGCTCCCTTTAACAAGAGGGCGTAATCCGGAATTTCCTAAAAGATATAAAGCATCTTTTAAACCCATTCCATTAACATCAGGCACCCGCCCTTCGGTATATTTAATTTCATGTTCACTCGTCCCGTTCGAATCTGCAGCACTCACATACTCTCCCCTCGCCATTACGTCAGATTTCATTCCAAAAGAACGATATACACTTTGAGTGGCTTTTGATTGCCCAGACTTTACGGCAGGTCTTTTAACTGCGCCAACAAACGTTTGATTTTTTAAAGGATCATACATTTGAGCGTCACTCGCGTACACCTTATCGGCAACATCTCTAAAAACAGGGCCTGAAACAAGTGCACCGTAATAAGCTCCTTGAGGATTATTTATTACAACAATCATAGAATACTTCGGCTTTTCTGCAGGGAAATATCCGCAGAACGAGGCCTGATAAGATTTCTTTCCCTGGTAACCTAACTTTCCATTCGCTACTTGCGCTGTTCCCGTTTTACCCGCAACTTTATAAATGGCATTTTTTATTACGTCCTTGCCACCACCCTCTTCGACAACGCCCTCCATCATTCCCTTCAACTTGCCTAAAGTTTCATCAGAACATACTTTTTCATTTATGACCCTTGGCTTAAAAGTTTCAACCGTATTGCCTAATCTTCTAATTTCACGGACAAATATGGGTGCAATCATTTTTCCATTGTTCGCCACAGAATTATAGAGAGTAAGCATTTGAAGAGGTGTAATTTTAGACTCATAACCATATGCCATTTGTGGCAAGGTTAATCCACTCCAACTCTTACTTTTTGGATTCTTAATTAATGGCGATCCTTCTCCGGGAATTTGCAGACCCAACTTTTCATTTAAATGCAAATCATAAAGTTTGTCAGTGAATTGCTTCGGATTGTCTTTGTAATTTTGGTAAACGAGTTTCGCTACAGCCACGTTAGATGAAACTTCGAATGCCCTTTTCACAGAAATTACCTGATTTCCCAAGTGAGAGTCTTTAATAATTTTTTTATAAACTTTATAGGTTCCACCTTGGCAATCCACTTTAGTGCTTGTGTCAACTTTATGGTCGTCGAGCAAAGCCATATAAGATGCAAGCTTGAAGGTAGACCCCGGTTCCGCACTTTGCGCTATCGCATAATTGAATTTTTCCTTGTATTCGCCTTCAGCAACTTTGGTAAAATTCGCTATCGCTCTAATTTCGCCAGTTGCCACTTCCATCAATATAACGCAGCCAAAATCAGCCTTGCTTAAAATTAATTGTCGTTGAAGTGCTCTTTGAGCCACATCTTGAATATTTATATCGATTGTAGAGATAATATCTGCCCCGTCTTTGGGAGCAATTTCGATGTCTTGATTCACAGGCATCCAAACCCCACCGGCAATTCGTTGCATTAGTCTCTTTCCGCTTTCTCCATCTATATAAGAACTATAAGCGCCTTCCAATCCAACTGGTTGCACGTTCTGATTTTTGTAACCGATAGTTCTGGCAGCTAGTGTCTTAAACGGAAATATTCGTTTATTCTGTTGCTCAGCTATTAAACCACCTTTATATCTTCCTAAATTAAAAATTGGAAATTTCCGAATAGCTTTCAGCTCCTGATGCGTTACCTTACGGCGAATCAACAGATATCTTGCGCTATCTCGTCTGGCTACTCGCAACATCCTCGTATATTGCTTTTCGGATTTATCACCGAAGAACCTCGACATTTTATTGCCAAGTGAATCAACTTTTGAATTAAAAGCATCATCTTCTTCAATGCCAGCGGCATATAAATCCATGTGCAACTCATACTCTGGAACCGATGTGGCTAACAATCTGCCATCTACAGAGTATATATTTCCACGAGCTGCTTCTACGTTTGCAAATTTAGTCGACAAGCTATCAGCCATCGATTTCCATTTGTCGCCCTGAACAAATTGAACATGAAATAATTTAAAAAGCACCGCAAACGCAAGAAATACAATAAGCCCGAAAGCTATGTACACACGCAATAATATGTCGGTTCTAATATTCATGGTGCCTCACCCCCAACCCCCTCTCCGGGAGAGAGGGGGCTTTTAAGGTTTTAATTTTCGTTACTAGTTATTATAATTTTTTTTGGTGGTTCAATTGGTTCTTTTAAACCTAAAGTATCTACTTGTTTAGCTACCTCGGTTTGTGTACTTTTTAGCATTAAGTCGGCCTTTAGTGTTTTAAAATCCCAGCTTAATTCTTTTACTTCTTTATTTAGTTTATCAATTTTTCTGATATTATTTTCTGCATAATGCCTGTTTCCAATATAAACCATGGCTAAAAAAGCTAGAAAAATAACAAACGGCAACGTTTCCGTAGCTGCTTGTTTGGAAACAAACCCTTCAGTAAAAAATTGAGTCACTATATTTTTAGGAAGTTCGCTTTTCTCTGCTATTTCAGGAACAACTTCCTGCTCTTCCTCTTCTGTTATTTCTGATCTAAACCTGTTACTCATGGCATCTAAAACTAAATTTTTACAGCAACTCTTAGTTTCGCACTTCTAGCCCGGTTGTTTGTTTTCAACTCGTCATCTCCAGCCGTAATAGCTTTTCTTTCAACCGCTTCTAATGGCTTAATCTGATTTCCAAAAAAATCTTTTTCAACTTCTCCCCTAAATTTCCCTTTTGCGATAAAGCTTTTAACCAATCTATCTTCCAACGAATGATATGACATAATCACTAACCGTCCACCAGTTGCCAAAACATCTACTGATTGTTCTAAAAACTCTTGCAAAGCCTCTAACTCTTGATTTACCTCTATGCGTAGTGCCTGAAAAACCTGCGCTAAATATTTATTCTCCTTGCCTTTCGGGATTAGCTTGGCAATTGCAGTTTTTAAATCATTGATCGTTTCAATCGGTTTATTTAAACGAGATGTAACTAAAGTTCTTGCTAACGACTTGGCGTTTTTTATTTCGCCATAAATTCCAAAGATCTTGTGTAAATCTTCTTCACTATACTCGTTTACAACCTGTTTTGCAGTAAGTGAACTTTCCTGATCCATCCGCATATCCAATTCACCATCAAAGCGAGTAGAGAACCCCCGTTCCGGCTGATCGAATTGGTGTGATGAAACACCTAGATCAGCCAGAATGCCGTTTACAGGTAGTGCACCCTGTAATCTGCAGTTGTTTTTAAGGTAACGGAAGTTCTGATCAATAAAGGTTAATCGATCGTCTTTTGGAATATTTACACGTGCATCTGCGTCTTGATCAAAAGCGATCAATCTGCCCGATGAACTTAAATGTTTTAAAATTTCTTTGGAATGTCCACCACCTCCAAAAGTTACATCCACATAAATACCATCTGGCTTTATATCCAAACCTTCAATGCATTCACGCAACATAACCGGATTGTGGTATTCAGACATCGGCCCTCCTAACTGTATTGCCCATAACTTCTTCACTTAACTTTGCAAAATTTTCGGGCTCGTTATCAAATTGATCATCGTATGCCTCCTTAGCCCAAACCTCTATTTTATTAAACTGAGAGGATAAAACCACATCACCTTCAATACCCGCATACTCCAACAAAGATTTAGGAAGTAAAACTCTACCAGCGGCATCTACTGTCAATTCAGTAGCACCCCTTGTAAAATATCTAATAAAATCTCTGGTTTTCTTTTCGTACGAATTAAGCTTACTCAATTCGTTTGTGATAATATCCCACTCTGCCCTGGTATAAATAACCAAATGTTTTTCGAAGCCACGATTGATCACTAGCCCGGAAACTTCAGCTTCTGGCATCTGCTTTTTCAGGCTGGATGGTATCATCATCCGCCCTTTGGCATCTAGTTTACATTCGAACTCTCCTAAAAATTGAGACATAGAGTGGTCTATACTTTTTTACTAAGTAAAAGTATATATTTTTACCACTTCCTACCACAATCTCCCACAAAAGTTTTCAACATAATCGCAATCCCCCACTTCGAGGTTTTATTTGTCGGAAACTGACATTTGGTGCCTTCAACAAAAAAGTGTTTTTGGGCGTTCGGGCGTGCTTTCCAGTACAATATTCTTGCTCTCAAAAAGCAAAAATGATTTCCCTTTCAATCACTAACGCTCTAGCATATTTACAATAAGAATTAGAATCAGTGTATATTTAAGAGCTAGAAAAGCTTTTTAGAAAGTGTGTTTATGAAGCGCTCGACTCTTGCGTTAGGGATTGAAGTGAAAATCCTTTTTGTGCTTCTTTCTTCAGCACAAAAAGATTGTAACGGAAAGCCCGCCCGAACGCCCAAATACATAATAAACTATAATTCAATTAGTTAAAATTATTGTAATTCATAAAAAAAGCTCATCTGGAAGACCAGACGAGCTTTTAAAATTAAGTTTGGGGTTATTAGCTATTGATAGCCGCAACACCCGGAAGCACTTTCCCTTCCATATATTCTAACAAAGCACCGCCTCCAGTAGACACATAACTAACATCATCCGTGAAACCAAATTTTGTTACCGCAGCAGCAGAATCCCCACCACCAATTAATGAAAATGCTCCATTTTTTGTAGCTTCAACAACAGCCTCGGCAACTGCACGGGTTCCTTGCTCAAAATTTTCCATTTCAAAAACTCCCATTGGGCCATTCCACAACAATGTTTTTGACTCTTTAATGGTTTTAGAAAATAATTCAACGCTTTTCGGGCCAATATCTAAACCCATCCAATCAGAAGGAATTTTTCCAGAATCTACATTATTTTTCGAAGCGGCGTTATCAAATTTATCAGCAATTACTGTATCTAATGGCAGAATCAAGTTCACTCCTTTAGCCTTTGCTTTTTCTAATAATTCCAGGCATAATTCCATTCTATCTGCTTCTAGCAATGAAGTACCAATTTCGCCACCCTGGGCTTTAGCAAATGTATACGCCATTCCACCACCGATAATCAAATTATCAATCTTATCAAGCAATTTCTCGATTAATAAAATTTTATCAGAAACCTTCGCTCCACCCATAATTGCGGTGAACGGTCTGTCAGGATTATTTAAGATTTTTTCTGCATTTGCCACTTCAGCAGCCATCAGGTAACCAAAGTATTTTGCATCAGGGAAAAACTTAGCAATTACTGCTGTTGACGCATGAGCACGGTGGGCAGTTCCAAAAGCATCATTTACATAAACGTCGCCTAATTTTGAAAGTTTTTCCGCGAAAGCTTCATCACCTTTTTCTTCTTCTTTATAGAACCGTAGATTCTCTAATAGTAATATTTCACCTGGCTTTAATGCTGCAGCCTTTTCAATTGCTTGGGCTCCTATGCAATCATCAGCAAATTGAACTTCGGTATTTGTTAACGTTGATAAATGTTTAACAACGTGTTTTAAAGAGTACTTATCGGTTGGGCCATCTTTTGGACGACCAAGATGAGACATTAAAATAATAGAGCCGCCATCCTTTAATATTTTTTCGATTGTTGGCAAAGCACCTTGTAAACGGTTATCATCGGTGATATTAAAATTATCATCCAATGGAACGTTGAAATCTACACGGATTAAAGCTTTTTTACCGGAGAAATTCAAAAAATCAATTGTTTTCATATTTGAAATAATATTTGGAAACATGTATTGGCTTAAACCAACATTTATGCTAATAAATTATGGCGCAAGTTTACCATTTTAAGAAGAAATTACAGCATCCCAACGGCCTTGAATCACATTATTTTACTAACAATTCAATGCAATTTTCTCTGCTAAATCGGCCAAACGATTAGAATAACCATATTCATTATCGTACCAACCTACTACTTTTACTAAATCCCCAACAATAGACGTTAATAGCGAGTCGAAAACGCATGAATGCGGATTGTCAATAACATCAATCGACACAATTGGGTCAGCGGTGTATTGTAAAATCCCTTTAAGAAATCCTTCTGCAGCTTTTTTAAAAACATCATTTATTTCATTAACAGTAGGCTTTCCTTTTAACAAACAAGTAAAATCCGTTAATGATCCATTTAAAACAGGCACACGAATTCCGGCTCCACCTAAACGCCCTTCTAAGTGAGGGAAAATATTAGTAACTGCTTTTGCCGCTCCAGTAGTTGTTGGTATAATAGATGAAGATGCTGCCCGGGCTCTTCTTAAATCTTTATGAGGCGCATCATGTAAATTCTGATCACCCGTCATGGAGTGCACGGTGGTGATGTAACCGTCAATAATTCCCCAGTTATCATCTAAAACTTTAACCAATGGGGCAACATTATTTGTTGTACACGAGGCGTTTGAAAGAATTTTTGATCGAAAATCAATTTCAGAATCATTTACACCCAAAACAACAGTAGGGATATCTTTATCGGCCGATGGAGCTGATATTATTATCTGCTTTGCGCCTGCATCTAAATGTGCAGTAGCGGAGGCTCTGCTAGTAAATTTACCGGTTGATTCAATTACAAGGTCAATTCCTAATTCCAACCATGGCAATTTAGCTGGGTCCTTTTCAGCCAGCACTTTAATTGCTTTTCCGTTTACATATAAGTTATCGGCATCATAATCTATTATCTCATTGAATACTCCGTGAACCGAATCATATTTCAATAAATGAGCTAACGTTTGTGTGTCAGTCAAATCATTAATCGCAACAACTTCTAAACTTGATTTACTTAACAGAGTCCGGAGACTTATTCTACCAATCCTGCCAAATCCATTTATAGCTACTCTCATATATTGAAACAGTAATGAGTATTGAGTAATGAGTATTGAGATATAGCATCTAAACCATCATCAATAAAATAAATTTCAGTTTTCCTGCACCTGTAGGTGGATATTTTATTTGCCATGTCGTTCCACTTATTGTGCCGCAAAGTTATTCTTATTGAACAACTCATTTAAACTTTTAATCTTAAACTTGCATATTGCAAGTACGGCAACGTTTGCGTAGAAAAATTACGATTTAAATATAAATTCAAATAACATTGTTCTCTAATATCGCCTCCTATGGATTCTAAACAAGCACTTCTAGAACTGATTACCAACCAAGGAATTTTACCCCTTTACTACCACAAAGATGAAATGGTAAGTATTGAAGTTCTCAAATCATTATACAAAGCCGGTATCAGAACAGTAGAATATACTAACCGGGGCGAAGCTGCATTATCTAATTTCCAAAGTCTTAAACGTTTATGTGAAACGGAGCTAACCGGAATGCGCTTAGGAATTGGGACCATAAAAAATGCAAAATCAGCTCAACAATTTATTGATGTCGGGGCAGATTATCTTATATCGCCTGGACTTGTTGAAGATGTTGCAAACTTAGCAAATAAGCAAAATCACCTGTGGATTCCAGGTTGTATGACTGCTACAGAAATCATAAAAGCTGAAATCCTTGGTGCACCTTTTATAAAGTTGTTTCCTGGAAATATATTAGGGCCAGGTTTTTTAAGTGGAATAAAAGATATTTTCCCAGAGCTTTTATTTATGCCAACTGGGGGAGTTGAGTTAACACAAGAAAATATTTCAGCTTGGTTTAAGGCTGGAGTTTGCGCCGTGGGGATGGGAAGCAAACTGATTACCAAAGAAATATTAGAAAACAAGCAATACGACCTGCTTCATGAAAATACACTTGAAGCTATAAGATTAGTTAACACTTCTAGAGTGTAACTGCTACACCATTTATAAACCATTTCATGAACCAAACCAAAATCGGAAATTACAGATGGACAATCTGTTCGCTGGTATTTTTTGCGACTACTATAAACTATCTCGACAGACAAGTAGTCAGTCTTCTAAAACCAACTTTAGAAGCAGAATTTAATTGGGATGAAAATGATTACGCGAACATTGTTATTGCATTTCAACTAGCATATTCTATCGGAATGCTGTTTGCCGGAAGATTTATTGATAAGGTGGGAACCAAAATGGGTTATGCACTTTCCTTAATACTTTGGTGTGTTGCTTCTATAATGCATGGTTTTGCAGTTGGAACCTTAAGCTTTATAGCAGTTAGGATGTTATTGGGCATTAGTGAATCAGGCAATTTTCCTGCGGCCATCAAAACGGTTGCAGAATGGTTTCCACGTAAAGAAAGGGCTTTAGCAACCGGGATTTTTAACTCTGGAACCAATGTGGGGGCAATAGTTGCACCATTGGTTGTTCCATGGATGGCTATACATTTAGGCTGGCAAATAACCTTTATTATCACGGGCTCCATCGGTTTTATCTGGTTACTATTTTGGTTCATGATATATGATACGCCAGCAAAGCACCCAAAACTATCTAAAACTGAATTCAACTACATTAATAGTGACATAACAGAAAAAGAAATTAGTGAAGATGAATCGAAGATCCCAAAGTTATCTTGGTTTACTTTACTAGGGTTTAAACAAACTTGGGCATTTGTTTTAGGTAAGTTTTTAACTGATGGCATTTGGTGGTTCTTTCTTTTCTGGCTTCCTGCTTTTTTACTTGCCGAATATGGCCTAAAAGGAACATCGGTTAGCTTCCCAGTCGCCGTAGTGTATACAATGACCTGTTTTGGAAGTATTTTTGGTGGATGGCTACCCATGTGGTTTGTAAAACATAAAGGTTGGAGTATTGTTCAGGCAAGAAAAACTTCCATGTTAATTTATGCTTTCTTCCCACTGGTTGTTGTTTTCTCTCAATACGCTGGAACATTTAACATGTGGTATGCCGTAATTTTAATTGGTATTGCCGCCTCCGCTCATCAGGCTTGGTCAGCTAACATTTTCACGACAGTTTCAGACATGTTTCCCAAAACATCGGTAGGTTCTGTTATTGGCATTGGTGGAATGGCGGGAGGTCTTGGGGGAATAGTTATTTCAAAATCGGCTGGGCTATTATTCAAGCATTATCAAGCTTATGGTAAAATACAAACTGGTTATTACATCATGTTTTTGGTTTGCGGTCTCGCTTATCTTATCGCCTGGTTTGTGATGTTTAAACTTCTAATCCCAAAAATGAAACCAATTGAGATTTAGACTTTTAATAGAATTTGACTTTAAATAATATCTCTTTCAACTCAACAAAGTACCTTTGCATTGTTCACTTTATTAGTATGAAAGTACTATAGCTTCTAATTATTAACAACAAATTATGGATTTCGAAAAACAGCTTGACGAGCTATTCATTGCAGAAAAAGACATTCCTGCTGAATTTGCCCTACCTCAAGAACTACATCAGAACGAATACCTTTGTAATGGTGAAATGAAACAATGGAATGGCGACATTCACACTGTATTGTCACCAATATGCATCAAAACAGAAGACGGATTAAAGCGTAAAGTGATTGGCACTTACCCCTTATGTACAGAAATTGAAGCTCAGGAATCGTTGGATGCCGCTGTACAAGCTTACAATAATGGACGTGGCGAATGGCCAACAATGAGCGTTGCAGAACGCATAAAATGTGTTGAGCAATTCACCTTTAAAATGCTCGAGAAAAAAGGTGAAGTTGTGAAACTGATTATGTGGGAGATTGGCAAATCATATACTGACTCCGTTAAAGAATTTGACCGGACTGTTGAATATATCAATGCAACAATTGACGCTTTAAAAGATTTAGACAGACAATCATCCAGATTTGAAATAGAGCAAGGAATCGTTGCACAAATCAGAAGATCCCCTTTAGGAGTAGTATTGTGTATGGGGCCATTTAACTATCCTTTGAATGAAACGTTCACTACCTTAATACCCGCTTTAATAATGGGTAACACCATTTTGTTTAAACCACCAAAACATGGAACATTAGTTCACTACCCATTACTACATGCTTTTAAAGAATGTTTTCCTAAGGGCGTAGTAAATACCATATACGGTCGCGGAAATAACATTATACCTCCTTTAATGCAATCCGGCAAAATCAACGTCTTAACTCTGATTGGTTCTAGCAAAGTTGCTAATGAGCTTAAAAAGCAACATCCAAAAGTAAATCGCTTACGTGCTATTTTAGGTCTGGATGCTAAAAATGCTGCTATTGTCACTGCTAATGCCGATATTAATTCGGCAGTAAAAGAAATAGTTTTAGGGTCTTTATCCTTCAATGGTCAACGTTGTACAGCATTGAAAATAATTTTCGTTCACCAAAGTAAAGTGGATCAATTTCTCTCAAAATTATCTGCAGAAGTTAATGCACTTAAATTTGGAATGCCTTGGGAAAGTGGAGTCTCAATTACTCCATTACCTGAGCCTAACAAACCAGCCTACCTTAAGGAATGTATTGATGATGCGATTTCAAAAGGTGCATCTGTTATAAACGAAAATGGTGGTATCACCAAAGAATCTTTCGTTTATCCTGCAATTGTATATCCTGTTACAGCAGACATGAAACTTTACAGGGAGGAGCAGTTTGGCCCCATTATTCCTGTAATTGCCTTTAATGATATTGAGGAACCTATTGAATACTTAATTGAATCTCCTCACGGACAGCAAGTAAGTATTTTTAGCTCTGAATCTGAAGAAATTGCATCGTTAATTGATCCATTGATAAATCAAGTAAGCCGGGTGAACATTAATTGTCAATGCCAACGGGGACCCGATATTTTCCCTTTTACCGGGCGGAAAGATAGCGCTGAGGGAACATTGTCAGTTAATGATGCTCTAAGAGCTTTCTCTATACGTTCTTTAGTAGCAATAAAACTTACAGAAGAGAACAAATCACTTTTAAACGAGATTGTAAATGAGCATCATTCGCAGTTTCTAAGTACAAACTATATATTTTAAGTTCTTGGTCTAGGTTTTGTGAAATAATGATTCACAAAACCTAGACATTAACTAATTATTTATATGAATAATCAAAGCGATAAACCAGAAAAGCTTAAACCTCAGGATTCTGAAAGGAAGGATATTAAACATCCTAAAGATGACAATCAAGCAGTTGTAAAACCAGAAGATAAAGATTATAACGAGGAAGAGGCTGAATTTAAAAATGTGGCAAAAGCGAGAGAAAACAGTGAGCAACCTGTGAATCCTATAAAGCAAGCGCCGAAGGAGTAGATTAAAAATATTAATTTAAGTTCGATAAAATAGTTAAAAAATGTGCTTTGGGCGTTCGGGCGGGCTTTCCGTTACAATCTTTTCGCCCTGGAGGAGGGCAAAAAGGATTTTCACTTCAATCCCTAACGCAAATCCGAGCATGTTTAATAACCTCCCTTTATAAAACGTCTTTCGTAGTTCTGAGATTGCATTTCTACAGTCGGCCTGAGTTTCTTAATTAACAGCTAGCGTATATCGGCTGATTAAATTATGCTGCAGCGTTAAGCTTTTTACGCTTTTGAGCTTTCAAGAAGCTGAGCAAGACTTTTTCGTCATGATTTAATCCCTTCTCTCCTATTATATCTTTCGACCTGGAAAGACGTTTAATATAAGGCAGTAATTCACCCGTTTCATAGGCTTCTAATAGTGCTGGAAAGACATATGATTTTTTACAAATCGTCCGCGTGTTTCCCAATTTTGCTGCAACATGATCGAGCGCAATGTTGATTATTTTTTTTCGCTTTAAAATGTTATCAGGATATTCAAATACCGCCAATTCTTTTAACGCATTTAAAGTTCCTGCCCAAGTTCTAAAATCCTTTGCTGTAAAGTCACAGCATGTAACTTCCTTGATATAACTATTTATTTTACCAGAATCTATTGAACAACGCTCACCCTGTGGTGTGAAATATTGAAAAAGCTCCTGACCTGGTATATCGCGACACTTCTTTACTAATTTCGCAAGGGTTTTGTCTGTTAAATTGATTTCATGATAAATACCTTTCTTGCCCTTAAAACTTAACTTCAACGCATTCCCATCAATCTTTATATGCCTATCTCTTAGTGTGGTTAGGCCATAAGAACCATAGAGTTGTTTATAAGCTTCATTACCAACACGGATAAGTGTTTTTTGCATTATATTTAGAGATATGGCTAAAACTTTCCGTTCGTCCATATTTTTACGACGAAGGTCTTTTGCTATATTCTTTCTAAATTCCGGAAGTTTGCTACCGAACTCGGCTATTCGAAAATATTTGGTTTCATTTCTGGATTTGCTCCAATCAGCGTGGTATCGATATTGTTTACGGCCGGCTTCATCAATACCTGTTGCTTGTAAATGGGAATTCGATTTTGGAGAAATCCAAACATCACGCCAAGCTGGGGGAATGGCTAATTTTTTAATTCTTTCCAGATGTTTTGAATCTGTTATTTCATTAGCTTTTAAATCAAGGAATACAAATCCAGAAACAATTTTCTTACGGGTAAAGCCAGGTGAAGAATTAGTTAAGTAAGTAAGACCAGTTTCGTCTAGTAATTGATTGATATCTGTCATAGCTCAACATAAGTGACCATTCAGATTTTGAAACAATGATTTTAAAGACCAATAGGTATCGTAAAAGTTTGAAGTCTACGTGTTCTATAAGAAGAAATTTACAAACTTATAGACCTTTCGATTTTTTGAGCGAATTAAAAACATCAGGACAAAATTGAATAGTATGCAGATTGCAAACAACATACCAATCAAGAAAAAATTACCAAAATGTCTTAAACTAATAGTAATGAAGAATATAGCGATATTATAGGTTATTAACAGCAAGGTTGTTTGCAAATGGGTTAATCCTAAAAGTAGCATTTTGTGATGTATATGGTTGTTATCACCAATGAAGGGTGAATTCTTATTGAAGATTCTTATTACAAAAACTCTTATTGCATCATAAATAGGCCCTATTAATACAGCTACCGAGATAGAAGGTGCAGCATTGTAAAAAACAATATTAACCCCATTAACTTTATTAAGTTCAATAAACTTTAAGCTCAGTATAGCAGAAATGAAACCGATTAGCAAGGAGCCGGTATCGCCCATAAAAATTTTGGCTGGAGTTAAATTGAAAAATAGGAATCCCCCGCTTGCCCCTACTATAGAAAATGCAATACAGGCATAAACGGGTTGTTCCATTTGGGTAAACATAACTCCCAAGATCAAACAGACAGTCAAGCCTGTCACCCCTACCAAACCATCAATTCCATCTATTAAATTAAACGCGTTGATTATAAACATGATGATAGTAATGGAAATTAACACACTCCATATGTATGGTAGCTCGTAAATGTTCAAAACGCTATACATGCTTGTTAATCTAACATCGCCAAGAAAGACCATTATTAACGCAACGATAAATTGCATTGCAAATTTTGTACTTGGATGTACACCAGTCAAGTCATCTTTAAGGCCTACAGCAAATAATATAACACAAGATACTAAAAGATAATTAAAAGTTTGAAAATTAGCTGTTTTGGAAAATAATAAAGAGGTAATAATAAAGCTAAAAAACACTGCAACTCCACCAAGCCTGGAAATACCATATTTATGGTTCTTTCCAACTTTTGAATGATCATCATACAAACCACAGATATTTGCCACATGTATTATAGATGGTATTGCTATAACAACAATCAGTAAGGAAAAAAATACTACAATTCCATAATATAGTGGATCATTATTTAATAAGGATTCATACATACATCAGTGATTGTTTCTTTTGAGATGTTCCATTATACGCATATTAAGTGGCCTAAGTTATAAATATTGAATGATTTTTTGGATCGGCTTAAGGATTACAGCTATATATGGGAACCTAATTCCATTTGCAATCATTGCTTTCAAATCATTGTAACTGGCATTAAGCCTATTTCTTAAAGAATTATTACTAATCCCTCCATCTCTCATATTTACGACTACTTCATCGAGAAAGGTTGCGGTAGCATTATACTTATATAGAAAGCGCACCATTAACTCGTAATCGGCTGCTGATCCATACTTGAGTCGGTAGTTCCCATATTTTACAAATAATTCCTTTCGAGCATAGAAAGTTGGGTGAGCAGGCATCCATCCCGCATCGAAAAGATTTTTATCAAAAGGCTTCGATCGCCATTTTCTGACAACTTTTAACGTATTGTATCGCTTAACATAGTTTAGATTACCATAAAGTATATCCGTTTTATAAGTTGAAAAAGTTTGAGCTATTTTTTCGATAACCCTTTCATTTTCCAGGTAATCATCTGCATTTAGGATTCCAATAATATCTCCTGTAGCTAGACTGATTCCCTTATTCATAGCGTCATAAATACCTAAATCTGGCTCGATCAACAATTGATTTATATTTTTTCCGAACTTTCGAATAATGTCAATCGTATAATCAGACGATTTTCCATCTACTATTATATATTCTAAATCATTATAAGTCTGACAAATGACTGATTTTATACAGCTCTCTAAAAACTCTTCTGCATTGTAAGTCACAGTAATCAGCGAGATTTTCATAGCACAAGCATACAATTAAATATCAAATTTGTTTTAAATAGTTTATTTTTGAAATTGAAAAACATTGTTACAAGCCCCTATCAATGGCATGAATACCTAAGTCTAATGAAAATTAATTCAAATAAGATCCTGCTTGTCTTTTTATGTATTTACTGCATTTCCGCTTCATCATGCTCAAAACAATATCATAATGCCCTATTTAAAAGCGAATTGCCTATTAATATAGATACTATAAAAACAATTCATGTCATTAACGATAAAGGTGCTGCTAATGAAAAATATAGAATAAAAGCAAACGATGCACTGTCTATTAGAAACATTCAAGATGACAGTTTTCTTTCTGCTAGTTCAGGCACTAAAGCAGATGTTGTTAATATCTTTCGTGTTGAAGATGACGGAACGGTTATACTGCCGGTTATCAATGCAGTATCAGTAATAGGTCTAACCCGTAAAGAAGCATCAGACAAAATTCAAAGTTTATACAAAAAAAATCTATTAAAAGACCCTATAATAGAATTGACAGTATTAAATTTAAAGGTTACTTTAATTGGTGAATTTGGTTCACAGGGCAACTTTTTACTTGAAAAAGAAAACACTTCATTAATTGACATTTTGGGTATGGCAGGTGGAATATCTGCAAGAGCTAACCCTAAAACATTAAAAATCATTCGTGGTGATCGATCTGATCCTGAAATAATCTACGTAAATCTCCGAAATATCAGAAGTCTTGCTAGCCCAAAACTTATACTTCAAAATAACGACATTTTATATATTGAGCCATTACCAATATACAATACTTCTGAAAGGCTACAAACAATATCTATTGTACTTCAACCAATCCTACTAATAATTAGCTCGGCATTGATACTTATAAATTTTACTAAGTAAATGACAGAAAATTTATCAGTTGAAAGCAAACTTGCTAAACAGGAAATTGATTATATTAAGATTTTCAAAATTGTGCTTAGTCGATGGTATTGGATTGTCGGCTGCATTTTTATTTCCTTTACTTTTTTTCTTATCAAACTATGGTACACCCCACCTGTTTATTCTACCAACGCATCTTTGAAGTTTGATGAGAAAAAGTCAGAGATCTCTGAACTTTTAAAGGTTAGCAATTATTATGATAGAACAAATAAAGTTCAATCTGAAACATATGTAATTCAGTCCGAAGCTGTATTGTTACATGCGATATCAAACTTGGATTATAAAATATCCTACTTTTTAAAGGGTCGCATTCGAAGCACCGAAACTTACCCACAAGTTCCTTATCCTATTGAAATCATTAGTCAAGATACAAGCGACTTTAACAGAACAGTATTTAGCATCTCAAACGCAGTAAACGGTGGATATATACTAACAACTCTTGTCAACGGAAAAAGCCAAGAGCACCATTACAATTTTGATGACACTTTGAAGTATCCCGGTTTGGTGTTTAAAATAAAATCAAGTTCAGCCCCTGATGGATCTTTATATACTTTTAACTTTAACAAAAAAGAAGATTTTTTAGGCCGGGTTGCAGGAGGTTTAAGCATGCGGGAAGCAGGAAAAGGATCAAATGTTCTTCTATTAAGCCAAACTGATGTAAATTCTACTTTCTGTGCAGACATTTTAAATGCAATTGTGAGAGAATATGTCAATTTTGATGCTTCTCAAAGAAGTTTAGCGGCTTCACAAACCATTGAGTTCATTGAGGGACAACTAAAATTTTTATCTGATCAAGTAGAACGTACTGGTCAGGCTCTCGAGAATTTCAAGCAGCGCAAGAAACTAGTAGACATTAACACTAGTACTCAATCTAGCCTCACAAAAATAACACAACAAGAAGCTCAAAAAGATCTTTTAAAGTTTGAGCAAATGGCTATTAGCCAGCTAGAGCAACAAATTCTTAACAACAAAGATAAGTTAACATTAAATTTCAATATTGAAGGTTCTTCAGGTGGTTCTCTGAGTACCTTAATCACTCAACTTAATGCACTAAACATCGAGCGAGACCAAAAGTTGTTGCAATTTAATGTGAATTCAAAGCCAATTCAGCAAATTGATGAACAAATTATTGAACTCAAAAAATCTTTAATCCAAAATGCAAAAACTGCAAAAGAACGAAACAATAAAACTCTAAGATATATAGAGGCTCAACTTGATCTTGCTCAACAAAACTTAAACACATTACCAAGTGCAGAACGGGATTTTATTCATCTTCAATCGGATTTCGATATAAACCAAAAGGTTTTCACATACTTATCTGAAAAAAAATTAGAGGCACAGATTAGTAAAGCTGCAGTCATTCCCGGATCTACAATCGTAAACTTAGCAGCTCCGGGATGGCAAATCTCTCCTATTCCAGAAAAATTTTATTCATCAGGCCTACTTTTCGGCTTATTGGCGGGCTTAGGGATAATCTTCTTAGTGAGGGTTATCAACCCCTATATATATGACAAAGAAACCGTTGAAAATTTGACTAGTACTCCAATAATTGGTATAATCAGAAAGTTTCCAGACTATATTGATATAAATAACAGGCAAATTCTATCACTCGAGAAACCAAAATCTATTTTTGCTGAATCAGTAAGATCCGTGAGAACCAATTTAAGTTTCCTGGCCACAGAGAAAAAAAGTAAGATAATATGCATTACTTCCGAGATAGCAGGGGAAGGTAAATCATTCGTAACAATTAACCTAGCGAGCACCTTAGCCCTAATAGAAAAGAAAGTGCTATTAATTGGGGCTGATCTAAGAAGATCGAAACTCCACAAAACTTTCGATGTTGACAATACTAATGGCTTAAGCAAATACCTCTCAAATCAAGAAGAATTAAGTAACATAATTCTACATACAGACATTGAAAATTTGGACTTTATTCCATCAGGTCCAGTTCCTCCTAATCCCTCAGAATTGCTGCATACAGATAAAGTTAGGGAGTTGATAAAAGGTCTGACTGATGTTTACGATTTTATTTTGATTGATACAGCACCCGTAGGTTTAGTATCTGATTCTATACCTCTTATCCGACAAGCAGACATTAACTTATTTGTCATTCGTTCGGGTGTTTCTAAATTTAATGCAGCATCTATACCTGACCGTATTTCCAAAGAGTATGCTTTAAATAATGTCGTAGTGGTGTTAAATGCTTTTAGCGATGATACACTTCACAGCAGATATTATTCAACAAATTATTCAAGTAGTTATTCCGCTAGCTCTTACTATTATTCTGACTATAGTGGATATGCAGGCTCGGGTTATTATACGGAGGATGACAAACCGAAATGGTGGCAGTTCAAACGAAAATTTTTTAAGAAGTTTTGATAAAAGAACAAGTTAAATGGTATCCAGTTTATACCAATCCAAGAGCTGAAAAAAAAGCATTCGATTTGTTGACGCAAAAAGGCATTGAATGTTATTTACCATTATATAGACAACAAAAGCAATGGAGCGACCGTAAAAAGTGGGTTAACGAACCATTGATAAAGTCATATGTATTCGTGAACATTGCGGCTTCTCAAATTACAGAAGTACTTATGACTAATGGCGTATGCAGATTCTTATATTTTTCTGGTAAAATCGCATCAATGCCAGATAAACAAATTGAACAATTGAAATTATTATTGGCTAGTGAATCGGAATTAGAGGTGTTAGACCACCACTTTACCAAAGGAGAACTGGTAAAAATTATTGCAGGGCCATTGCAAGGTCTAATTGGGGAATTAATTGAATTCCAAACACAAAAAAGATTATTGATAAAAATTGAGCATGTGGGTCAATCTGTACTTGTTAAAATTAACTCAATATTTACAGAGCCCTTTTAATCCAATATAAGTATAGATTGATGGTATTCGTAATTGTGGAACTACACCGACCACTTTAGAGATGTAGTTCAAGATACGCACAATAATATATAAACAAATTAACGTATCACTTACCCATAACCCGAGTTAATCGCATGAAAATGTGACTGACGGAGCGAAGCTGTGCTACACCAGTAGTAAAATTGAAGTTCCCCTTAACTATATCATTCTAAATGTGTCGAATTGCCGGGATAATATCTCATCAAACCGAACCCAGCCACTTATATAGTCAGGTTCAAGCTATGTGTGACAGTATGAAGCATGGTGGACCCGATGATGGAGGTATATATATTAACGCCGAAACAAGAGTTTGCTTAGGCAATAGAAGGCTATCTCTCCTTGATTTAAGCCAGGCTGGCCATCAACCAATGGCTAATCTTCAACAAAACCTGCATATAACATACAACGGTGAGATTTATAATTTTAAAGAATTGCGAACTGAACTAAAAACGTATGGTTATTCTTTCCGATCAGATACAGATACAGAGGTTATATTGGTTGCCTATGAGCACTGGAAAGAGAATTCATTCGGACGTTTTATAGGTATGTTCGCATTTGCATTAGTGGATAAAACTCTTGGAAAAACGTATTTGGTACGAGATCAAAGTGGAATAAAGCCGCTATATTATTCTACAACAGATTCAAATTTAATTTTTAGTTCAGAGATAAAGGCTTTTGCAAAAACATCCTTTGACTTCAAAATAAATGAGCGCTGGAAAGTTTACCTTCTCGCATTAGGGCATATCCCGGAACCATTCACCACTCTTGAATCTGTTGAAAGCCTCCCGAAAGGTTCGTTTCTAACTTGGGACAATCGGTCTGCCTCTCATACCACCACTGCTTTTTACACATTTACATACACCGAAAAAATCATCGACATTACTTATGCAATAGAAAAAGTAAGATATGGCATTGAAGAGGCTGTTAAACGTAATCTAATAGCCGATGCTCCTTTAGGTGTTTTCTTAAGTGGAGGAATCGATTCCAGTATTCTAACGCTAGTAGCGGATAAATATAAAAAAGAAGATTTAAATACACTTTCAATACAATTTGAAGAAACAGATTATTCTGAAAAAAAGTACCAGGCACTTGTAAATAATAAGACCAGCGCCCAACATAGAGATTATGTATTTAATTACAAATTATTTACAAAGAATTTTCAATCCATTTTATCTGCAATGGATCAACCAAGCACTGATGGGATTAACTCATGGTTTGTTAGCAAATGTGCCAAAGAAAATGGTCTAAAAGCAGTTCTCTCTGGGCTCGGTGCAGACGAACTGTTTGGAGGTTATCCTTCTTTTCAGAGAATGCATAAGCTGGCTACATTAAAGATGCTTCCAAAACGCTTACTAAGATTAGCGGAAAATCACGAAGATCCGAAATTTAAGCGCTTATACTATTTAAGTTATAACAATCCTATTGGAGAATACTTGTTTTTAAGGGGTTTTTTTACACCAACCACCATTGCTGCTATTTTAGATGCTAACCATAAAGAAGTAGATAACATATTAGCTAATTTCCCATTAAAACAAGGCATTAATAATCTAAAGGATGGAAATCGTGCAAGCTGGCTCGAGACAAACCTGTATATGGAAAACCAACTTTTGAAAGATACAGATTACATGAGCATGAGCCATGGCGTTGAAGTAAGAGTTCCCTACCTTGACCCAGAACTTATAAACACAGTGTTCAATATCAAACAAGAAATAAAGTATAGTAAGAAATTACCAAAAAGCTTGCTGATAAGTGCATTTAAAGATATTCTTCCAGAGCCCATTTGGAACAGAAAAAAAATGGGCTTTACTTTTCCATTTCAAGAATGGATGAGGAAATATAAAGAAATCTGTGATCCGGAACTGTATGTGAATAAAACTTCAAAAAAAATGATCACAAACTTTGGATTAGGTAGATTACATTGGTCGTCGGCATTCGCTTTGTATCATATTCGAAAAGCATCTTAAATTAAGGATGTCAACTAAGGTTCTATTCCTTACTTTAAAAACATTCAGTTTTACTGGAGGCATCGAGAAAATGTGCAGAATATTAACTCGAGCATTGTATGACATGGCTAGCAACGTAAATGATATAAAAGTTCATTCTTTATATGATGCTAATCTGGATCGAGACTCCAGATATATCACCAAACAGCAATTTAAAGGATTTGGAGAACAAAGAACAAAATTTGTTTTCGCAAGTATTATAAAGGCTTATAACTCCGACACAGTTATTCTTAGCCATATCAATTTATTATTCATCGCATTTTTCATTAAAAAAATCTCTTCTAAAACAAGGATTGTTTTATATGCTCATGGTATAGAAGTATGGAGGGAAATAAGTCCAAGAAAGCGAAACTTCTTAATTGAAAATTGTGAAGTGTGGGCTGTCAGCGAATTCACCTCACGAAAATTGCAAGATATCCATCAGGTTCCAGCAAAAAACATTACAGTATTACCAAATTGCCTAGATCCATTTCTCGAAATCCCAGATCATTTCGATAAATCAGATCAATTGTTAGTAAGGCATAATCTGCAACCAAATCAGCCTGTGTTATTTACACTAAGTAGGCTTTCTTCCCATGAGCTCTACAAAGGGTATGACATGGTAATCGAAAATTTACCGCAATTATTAATAGAATACCCCAATATAATGTACTTGTTGGCGGGACAAGCTGACGCCAAAGAACAATCCCGGCTGGAAAAATTGGTAAGGGATTTAGGAGTGACAAAGCATGTCTCATTTGTGGGTTTTATTCCAGATGAGGAATTGAGTGATTATTTTAGGCTTGCAGACATTTTCATCATGCCAAGCCGGAAAGAAGGTTTTGGGATTGTTTTCATAGAGGCGGCAGCGTGTGGATGTAAGATAATTGGAGGAGACCAAGATGGCAGTTCACAAGCGCTTTTGAATGGGAAGCTTGGTACATTAATAAATCCAGAGAAAAAAGAAGCTTTGTTAAGTGCGATCAATAATCATTTAGAACAACCGCGTTCAGAGCGTTCATCGAAAGCAGTTCAAGAACTCTGTAATCAAAACTTTAATTACCATCAATATTACAGAAAGGTAGAAGTACTTTTAGTTCGCAATTAACTACTTACATTTGAACAGGCAAGGATATATAAAAAGTATAATTGGATAAAAGCACTATAACAACCAATAAGGACACCGCAGACTCATGGGATATGATTATCGAACCAAAAACCTCCTGGTTTGATCTCAGGTTACATGAACTCTGGCAATATAAAGACCTTTTATTAATTATGGTGAGACGGGATTTTATCGCGGCTTACAAACAAACTATACTCGGTCCCCTCTGGCACTTTTTGCAACCCTTGTTTACCACCATCGTGTTCGTAATAGTTTTCGGACGAATTGCTCGCATTCCTACAGATAATATCCCACCCCCTCTTTTCTATCTTTGTGGATTAACCGTATGGAATTATTTTTCATCCTGCTTAAATGGGACTTCCAACACTTTTATAGCTAACTCAGGGATCTTTGGAAAGGTCTATTTTCCGCGTTTGATTATTCCCCTTTCAGTCATCTTAAGCAATGCCGTAAAGCTAGGAATACAACTACTTTTACTTTTGGGCATAATGGTTTACTATGCTACAACTGGTTTCCAAATCAACATAGGCTTAAATATTTTTTGGATTCCTATATTAATTGTAAATGTAGCAGTCCTTGGATTAGCTTTGGGCATTTTGATTTCTGCTTTAACCACAAAATATCGAGATATGGCAGTGCTGATAGGCTTTGGAATGCAATTATTGATGTATGCTACGCCAATCATCTATCCTATGTCATTTATTCCCGAAAAATATAAAACTATTATCGGATTAAACCCATTAACCTGGATAATTGAAGCTTTTAGAAATGGCTTACTTGGCCAAGGAATGGTTAATCTACCAATGCTCGGGTATTCAGCTCTATTAACAATGGCTCTACTGATTATATCAATTATGGTGTTCAGCAAAGTAGAAAAAACGTTTATGGACACAGTATGATTAAAATGAGACCTCTGATCTATCAATCTATCAAAGTAAAATGATTGAAGTAAAATTTGTGGGACGCCTGGGCAACCAACTTTTCCAATATGCTTTTATTTATGCAGCAGCAAAAAAACTAAATACCAGCTTTTATATAGATACTACCTTTGAGGGAAATTATCTTGAGAAGTATTTTCAATTACCAAATGACCCTCTTCAGACCTTAGATAAATATATTTTTGGAATAAAGGGATATAAAAATTTTTTCGGTATTCATTTAAAACGATTCTTTTATAAAATACTATATAATTTCTTCAAACTCGAACCAATCTATTGCTCTTTGGATACCCCTCCAAGGGAAGAACTAAAAAGATTGAAGAACAGAAGTTCATACAATGGTTTCTTTCAATCAGAACTATACTTTACAGGATATGAAGCTGAGATCAAGCAACTTTTTACGATTAAACAAAAGTACACATCCCAGTTTAATCATATAGCCAAAGACTTACCTTCGCATAAAAAACTGGTTGCCATTCATATCAGAAGGGGAGATTATGTTAATCTAGGATCAACTTTACCAATTGAATACTTTCACCAGGCAATAACATCCATACACGAAGTTGGAAATCTCTATGTCATTATATCTGATGATCCTAAATATAATGCCGAGGAATTCTCCTATTTGGATAACCTCTATATTTCGAAGAATGAAGAAATAATTGATTTTCAGTTTTTGATCCATGCAAACGAATGCATTCTCTCTAGCAGCACTTTTAGCTGGTGGGGTGCCTATTTAAATAAAAATAGTCCAAAAGTCATCGCACCTAAAAATTGGCTCGGTGCTGGAAATAAAGAATGGCCACATTCCATTATGCTAAAAGATTGGATTAAAATCTAATCTATGACGATATTTCTTGCAATTCATACATAAAGAAGCTACTCATAAATCAATGGTTAGAATCACTTGTCAATGACCTCGATTAATTACCTGCATCAAGAGCATATACATAATACTAAATCTGCAAATGTAGTATTACCTTATATCTTCAATCTTATAAAGCCTACTAATGTAATTGACATAGGCTGCGGAACAGGAAGTTGGTTATCAGTAGCAAAGCAATTAGGAGCCGCAAATGTACTTGGTGTTGATGGAATTTTTACAGGCACTAATATGCTTTGCATTGAAGAGAGTGAGTTTAAGGAACATGATCTACGCTCGCCCCTTAATTTAACAACTCATTACGATCTTGCTATTTGCCTGGAAGTAGCAGAGCATTTACCCGAGATTGCTGCAGATAACTTGATTGACGTCCTGACGGCACATAGTGATATCATTTTATTCTCGGCCGCTATACCTGGACAGGGCGGCCAATTTCATGTTAACGAACAATGGCCCGAATACTGGCAAAGGAAATTCGCTGAGAAAGGATATATTACATTTGATATTTTGAGGAATAGATTCTGGAACAACGAAGATGTAGACTGGTGGTATAAACAAAATATGTTTATTTATGCAAAACCTCAAAAGAGCCATCTTTTGAAGGCCGAGATTGACAGTAAAGTACAGATTTCTTACGTTCACCCTCTTTTATTCCAGTTGAAAGTTCAGAACGAACAAAAACAAATGCAACTTATAAAGGACAGAATTTGGAATCCCAAATTCTATCCTTCTCTGAAGTTATTATTAAAATCAATTATTAAGCGTAAAATCCATTGATAATAGAGCGTATAAATGAGTAAAGTGATAAGGGTTGAAAATCTTTCTAAACAATATCGGCTTGGAGAAGTTGGAACCGGAAGTTTGTCACATGATATAAATCGACTTTGGCATAAGGCAAGAGGTAAAGAAGACCCCTATTCAAAAGTAGGGGAAGAAAATAAAAGAGAAACTAAAGGTAATTCTGACTACGTTTGGGCACTGAAGGATATTAATTTTGACATCGAGCAGGGTGATAGAGTTGGTATAATTGGTCGAAACGGAGCAGGGAAATCAACCCTATTGAAAATTCTTTCTCGCACCACCTCCCCTACATGTGGCTCAGTAAAAATTAAAGGGAAAGTTGCAAGTCTACTCGAAGTAGGAACCGGCTTTCATCCTGATCTCAGCGGTCGCGATAATATTTTCCTGAATGGTGCAATCCTTGGTATGTCTAAACGTGAGGTTAAAAGACGTTTTGATGAGATTGTTGACTTCTCTGGAGTTGAACGATATATTGATACCCCAGTAAAACGCTATTCTTCCGGGATGTACGTAAGACTGGCATTTGCTGTTGCTGCTCACCTTGAATCTGACATTTTGATTGTAGATGAAGTGCTAGCAGTGGGGGACGCCGAGTTTCAAAAAAAAAGTTTGGGTAAAATGAATCAGGTGAGTGAGGAAAAAGGTAAAACAATTTTACTAGTAAGCCATAATATGCAAGCAATTTTAAATCTATGTAGTTCGTCAATTTTGTTAAATAATGGTGGGGTAGCAGGAATTGGCGATACGTTAGATATTATAACTAAATATCTAGCTGACAAATCAAGCGGAAATATTTTTAAAAAAGAAGTTGATAATTCCAAAATCATACAGTTAACAAGGTCTGAGATTAAAATATGCGATTTTAAAAAGCTAATAATTGAGATTGAAATAGAATCTGAAGCAGAGCGAGAATGCTCAATTGATATGCGTATAACAGATAGATTGCAGTTACCTTTTGCATTTGGATCGATAGGAAGTTTAAATTATGATGAAAAATGTCACTTAAGAAAAGGAGAAAACAGGTATTCATTAACTATTAACTTAGCGAACTTCGCCTTGGGAGTTTATTACATTAGTTTAGACCTTACCAATCCTAATATCGAATATTATGACAGAGTGGAGAATTGTCTGCAGTTTGAAGTTATAAAAGACCCTTCACATGAAAACAAAAGATATGTAATGCAGAATTGGAATTATGGAAGCTATCATCTTAAAATTAATGAATGAACTAGTAGCCTTCTTTAAAAAAAAATCACAGAAGAATGATTCACCTGATATTGATCGTAATTTACTTGAAATTATAAAAACATTAAGTACGGGAAAAGTTTCAAGCATATTTGACGTCGGTGCTTGTCATGGCAGATATTCGCTGGCATCTTCCCATTTTTTCTTACAGGCCGATATACATTGTTTTGAACCCTTCCCAGAAGCTTTCGATGTATTAAAGAAAAATCTTAAAGGTGATAGATTTCATTTAAATAATGTGGCAGTTTCGAATAAAATTGGAAATGAAAAGTTCTATGTTAATAATCTTCACGAAACAAATTCTTTATTACCCTCAGCTCATACAAACAGCATAATTGATAAATTAATCAAATCAAAATCTGAAATAATAGTTGGAGTAACTACTATTCAAGATTATTGCGATAGTGAAAAGATCAACTGCATAGATATATTAAAGATTGATGCACAAGGGAACACAATAAATGTCCTCGAGGGATGCCTTGACCTACTAGTACAAGGCAGAATTAAATTTATACAATGTGAAGTCGAATTCTTAGAGATTTATCAAAACCAAAAACTATTTCATCACATAGCAACCTACCTCGAACAATATAATTATCATTTATTCTCCTTATATAACCTTCATTTTGATGTTAACGATAGATTATCTTGGGCTGATGCGCTATTTTATATTCCGCAGCAATGAAAGAATTGATTAAGTTTTTTTTCAATATGTTCAATTACTCAATTATTAAAAAGCCAATTATTAAATCAATTACAAATGAACGTTTTTCTTATTCGCAGTGCGGCGAAGATCTGATAGTTGATTATATCTTTAAATTAAGGAATATTAATAAGCCATCGTATATTGACATTGGTGCACATGATCCATATTTTTTAAGCAACACGGCAATTTTTTATCAAAGGGGTTGTAGGGGTATAAACATTGAAGCCAACCCCCACCTTATTGAAAATTTCAATAATCATAGAAACGAAGATATTAACATCAATATTGGAATCAGTGATAAGGAGAATGAGCTAGACTTCTATTTTATGAAGGATAGTACCTTAAGTACTTTTTCTAAAGATGAATGTGACGCCATGATTAAAAATGGAAAAGAACTTTTAAAAACTGAGAAAATTAAGTTGTTTACTATTCGAATGGTATTACAGAAATATTGTGATAACATATTTCCTGATTTTTTAAGTCTTGATGCTGAAGGAATGGATCTCCGAATTCTCAAATCCATTGATTTTAATAAATCAACCCCAAAAGTAATTTGTGTAGAAGCAGCCCAATATTCTCCAATTGGTGCAGGTGCAAGGAGGGATGAATTAATTGATTTCCTTGTTACAAAGGGTTATTATGAATACGCTAATACTAATCTAAATGCGATTATGGTTAATAAAAACTTTTGGTTTATTTAATGTCCTGGCCTATAATTTCAATCATTATACCCACTTTAAATTCAGGTAAAACTCTTTCGGAATGCCTAGATAGCCTGATACTTCAAACATACAAGAATTTTGAAGTAATAATTGTAGATGGAGCATCTTCCGATGACACAATGTTGATTTTAGAATATTATGCAAAATTAAGTGCATCTATTAGATGGGTTTCAGACAAAGATAATGGGATTTATGATGCAATGAACAAAGGTTTAAAACTTGCAAAAGGAGATTGGATATATTTTTTAGGAAGCGATGATAAACTATTTTCTCCTGCGGTACTTTATACAATAGCAAAAAAATCTAAAAATGAAAATGAGTTTGATATCATCTATGGAGATGTTTTCAGTACCAGATTTAATGGCATTTATGCCGGAGAATTTAATTCGGAAAAAATATTGCACCAAAATATATGTCATCAAGCAATTTTTTTTAAAAAAACGGTTTTCAAAAAAATAGGAAATTTTAGTTTAAAATACACTCTATATGCAGACTGGGACCATAATATAAGATGGTTTTTATCGAAACGAATAAAGAAAAAATATATAAATATGGTTATCGCAAACTATGCTGATGGTGGCTTTAGCTCTAATCCAAATAATAAGGATACAATATTCTTTGATGATAGACGATGGAAATTTATCAAATACAATAAAAAATCTACTTCATTTATAAATAAGTTAAAGGTTATTAAAGCAGAATTTAAAAATGCATTAAACGAGAACAGGAAGAGACATGCTTTGCAAATACTGTTTGAAAGCCCCTATTTATTTTTTTAATGCCCAAAGTTTCTGTAATCATACCAAATTATAATCATGCCCTATATTTAAAACAGCGTATTGAATCTGTTATCAACCAAACATATCAGAATTTTGACATAATAATTCTTGACGATTATTCTACTGACAATAGTAAAGAGATAATAGAATCTTATCGACTTCATTCAAAAGTATCAAATGTTATTTTTAATGAGAGCAATTCTGGTAGCCCATTTAAACAATGGAAAAAAGGTGTAGATCTGGCACGGGGAGAATATATATGGATAGCCGAAAGTGATGATTGGTGTGAATTAAATTTTTTAGAAGTATTAATTGTCGAAATTCAAGGTCGTCCGAATGTTGGTATCTGTTTTTCGGACTCAAATTGGGTTGACACGAAAGGCAATATTGGAAAAGATTTGTCGATTCATAAAAAGGGATTCTTCAAATCAGGTATCGTAGAAATTAGAGAAGGTTTGATAAATCATAACACTATCCAAAATGTTAGTTCTGCCTTAATGAAAAAAGAAATTGTAGATCGATATATCAATGAAACTGTAGAGTATAAATCTTGTGGGGATTGGCGTCTTTATATTGATATCTTACAAAATTCAGACATAGTTTTTGTGGGAAAAAAATTAAATAATTTTAGGTGGTATCATAATAACACTTCAAATAAGGCAACCGAAAACGGATTATGGATAAGTGAAGGTGTTAAAATTTTAGCATTTTCAAATGCATACAAAGCGAATTTTAGTCCTAGAAAACTTTTGTCCATTAGTAAATTTTGGTTCAACAAATCAAAAAATTTTACATTCTCTAAACGCTTGCAGTTTCAGTCTACCTCTATTTTCTATTTATCAATCTTTATTTTAAAATCCCTCATTAATAAATTGTCTATTCGCGGTAAGTGAAAACAATCTGTTTTCACCGCTACATACCATATCTGCCTCCATAACTGTCTATTCTAAAAATATATTGAAATATGTTAAGTAAAAATTTACTGAAACCTGTTAATAATTTTCCTTCGTTGTTCTTAAATGAGAATTCGGAGATAGACTATAGCGATTGGGAGGCAGAACAATGAATCTCAACAAACGAAATCTCGTATCCATCGGGTACTTAAGTGCACTTGGAAATAAAGAAAATTGTAAGCATTGAATAATCCACTGAAAAACGAGCATAAAGCATCGCAATCAAATGCTCACCTATATTAAAAGTGTGAGCAAAAAAGCATATAATAAATTTAGATGACTTTAGCTTTTACGCTTTGCTCAAATAATTATCTTGCCCAGGCAAAAGTCTTAGGTGAAAGCTTCCGGAAATACCATCCCGATGTCGAATTCATCATAGGTCTAGTTGATCTTTTCCATCCATCGGTAGATTATACTGCCTTTGAGAATTTTACCATCATTCATGTCCAAGAGGTTGATATTCCTGAGTTTCAGCAAATGGAAAAGAAATATAGTATTGTGGAATTGAATACATCAGTAAAGCCCTTTTACTTCACACATCTTTTTAAATCTCGTAAAGCTGATAAAATAATATATCTCGATCCGGATATTGAAATATATTCTAATTTGGTAGAAGTATTAGATCTTTTAAATTCCTATAACATCATTATAACACCACAAAATTGTATGCCAATAGATGATGGCGATTTGCCATCAGACATCGATTTACTTGGCACAGGTATATTTAATTTAGGGTTTATCGCATTGTCCAACCATGAAAAGATTAAATCATTTTTAAGTTGGTGGTCCGATCGATTAGTAAAATATGCTTTTGCTAATCCGGGGAGCAACATGTTTTTTGATCAAATCTGGATAAATTTAGTTCCTGTTTTTTTTGACAACTATTACATTTTAAAACATCCGGGTTATAACATGGCTCCTTCGAATTTGCACGAAAGAGATCTTACAGATAAAAGGAAAGGGGAATGGTTTGTTAATGAAGAATTTCCACTAAGATTTTATCATTTTAGCGGGTTTAAACACTTAAATCCTGAAATCATTTGTTCTTATAGCAAGCGGTATACATTAGAAGAACGAGACGATATTGCACCATTATATGAAGCATATCTAAGTTCCCTGAATCTGAACAAGATAAATGACTTTCAGAATATTACCCCATATTTTTGCCAACTACCTGATAGCCCACCTGTCTCTATAGATAAAAATAATTATAATAAAACTCGCAGGGCCTTCAATAGAATTTTACGAGCAATGAAAGTACTAGCTGGAAGAAACTAAAGTGGACAATTTGAAAACACCTTTACTCTTCTTAATTTTCAACAGGCCTGATTTGACCAGCATTGTTTTTGAAGAAATCAGAAAGCAAAAACCACAACAATTATTTATTGCTGCTGATGGCCCAAGAGAAGTTCCTGGCGAACGTGAAATATGTGAGTCGGCAAGAAATTTAGTAATCAATAATGTAGATTGGGAATGTGAGGTCAAAACATTGTTTAGAGATAAAAATCTAGGGTGTGGGAGAGCAGTTTCAGAAGCTATAACTTGGTTTTTTAAAAATGTCGAGGAAGGGATTATTCTTGAAGATGATTGTTTGCCAAATGAAAGCTTCTTTACCTTTTGCTCTGAGTTGTTGGCACATTATAGAGACAACAACAAAATAATGCATATTTCCGGAAATAATTTTCAGGATGGAATCTGGAGAGGTGATGGAAGTTATTATTATTCCCAGTTTCCTCACATATGGGGTTGGGCGACTTGGAAACGAGCCTGGTCACTATATGACCTATCGCTTAGAAACTTCCCAAAGTTTGAAAAAGATAAAGCTCTCTATAAAGTAATTAAAGATAAAAACCAAGTAAGTTTTTGGCTAGATAATTTCAAAGCAAGTTATTTTAAAGCTATCGATACATGGGATCATGCATGGTCTTTTTCGTTTTTATCGAATAATGGGTATGCTATTTTGCCGAATGTAAATTTGGTATCAAACATTGGTTTTGGGCCGAACGCCACCCATACTTATCAAAAAGATAGTAGACTTGAAAATCTCCCTTCTGTTAAACTTGATAACTTGGTTCACCCCATCGAATTAAAGCTAAACTTTGACGCTGATAATTATACGTATTACCAAATTTTCCACAACCATTCTAATAATAATAATAATAGTAAGGCAATATCGATAATTATGGAAAGACTTTTTCTTAGTACAAAGTTTTGTCGCAAAATATTATCTGCCATACTTTATTCGAAGTAATATAGTGGAAACAGAGACTATTAAACGCTCAGATTCGTAAAAATGGACTTGCAAATGAACTTTAAAAGATTTTTTTTGGGAAGGATTTTCAATAGATTTACAGCACTTTTAAATATAAATACTGATTTATATCAGATAAGCCAGCGTTTGCTTGAGATTAATAAACAGGTCAAAGAGAATAAAGAAGATTTAGATTCCATTAAATCGTTATTGGGTAAGAGTCTTATCAATAACAACATAAATAAGGATTACTTTTCTGACATACAGAAAGCAGAATTTAAAATTTTCTCACAATGGGGCGATGATGGGATTATTCAATATATAATTAATAAACTTGAATTTAGAACTAAGACATTTATAGAGTTTGGAGTTGAAAATTATACGGAATCTAACTCAAGATTTCTTTTAATAAATGATAACTGGAGCGGTTTAGTTATCGACGGATCAGAGCAAAATATAAAATATATCCAAAACGACCCAATTTTTTGGAAGTATAATTTACAAGCGGTTCAATCTTTCGTCACGAAAAATAATATCAATCAAATAATTACGTCTGCAGGGTTTACAGGCGAAATTGGGATATTAAGTATCGATATAGATGGAAATGATTACTGGATCTGGGAAACAATATCGGTAATTAAACCAGTTATGGTAATAATAGAATTCAATGCTGTATTCGGCATTGATCGTCCGATTACAATTCCATATTCAAAAAATTTCATTCGGCAAGAAGCCCACTATAGTTATCTATATTTTGGTGCTTCCCTATCTGCACTTGTAAGGTTAGCTATATTGAAAGGCTATACTTTCATCGGTACAAACAGTGCTTCAGTGAATGCATATTTTATTAAAAATGAGGATTTAGGTCAGTTCGTAAAAAGGAATGTAGATGAAGCTTTTTCTATATCTAAGTTTCGTGAATCTCGTGCTAATAATGCCGCCTTGAATTATTTAAGCTATCAAGACAGTCAAGACTGTATTAGGGGTTTGCCAGTATATAATATTGAGAGTGAAGAACTAGAATTGTTCTAAGTTTTAATAATGAATTAAAATAATAAATGATTGATATTCTATTCGATAATCAAATATTCAATTCTCAAGAGTTCGGAGGAATATCTAGATATTTCTCCGAACTTATTATGGGACTAAAGAAAGATTCTGAATGCAATATTGTACAAAAAACATATTATTCTAACAATATACATTTACACACTAACAACTTAACATCATATGATAAGTTAAGAACTCTGCCCCTATTTCGTGGTAAGAGTCGAATTGAAAATTATATTAAAAAAAATGAATCTAACCAAATCAAAAATTTTCTAAGAAGCAGAAAATTTGACATATTTCATCCCACATATTATAATAGTCCATTTTTAAGCGACTTACCAATTGATAAACCATTGGTTATAACAGTGCATGATATGATTCATGAATTATATCTTGATAAAAAGTTTGAATGTCTGCATCCCGAGACTATTGAAAAAAAAAAACTTATTCAGAGAGCAGATCACATCATTGCTGTTTCGCAGGACACCAAAAGAAACATCCTCTTTTTTAATCCAAATATTGATGAAAATAAAATTACCGTAATTCATCATGGTTCTTCTTTTCCTTCCAAACATTTAAGCCATAAAAAGCCTCTTCATGGGAGATATCTACTATATGTTGGTAATCGAAAATTTTACAAGAATTTTCAAGCATTGCTAACAAGCATTTCTTTTTTCCTAAGGAAGGAAAAAATTCTTCTTGTATGTGCAGGAGGGGGAGACTTTGATAATTATGAAGCTCAAATCATAGCAAATCAGCAATTAAAAAATATCGTAGTATTTCAAAAAATAAAGAATGATACTGACTTAGAAAACTTATATAGAAACGCAATCTGTTTTATATTCCCTTCATTATATGAAGGTTTTGGGATCCCTATTTTGGAAGCGTTTGCCTGTGGCTGCCCGGTATTACTTTCCGAGGCAAGTTGTTTTCCTGAAGTCGCAGGAGATGCAGCCTTATACTTCAGAATTGGTGACGATGAAAGTTTAATGAATCAACTCTGGCGAATATTGAATAACAATGAAATAAGAGAGGATTTAATTAATAAAGGGACTGAACGCTCAAAAGATTTTAGTTGGGAGATAACGGTTGAGCAACATAAAACCCTCTATAAAACTCTTCTATAAGCCACTATTCACCTAAATTTTGAAAAAAATATCTGTTATAACGGTTTCTCTTAACCGAGGCTACGAGATTGAAAAAACTGTTCAATCTGTTTTAACACAAACCTATCAAAATTTAGAATATTGGGTTATAGATGGCGGCTCCACAGACGAAACACATCAACTACTCCAAAAATATCAAAACCAATTGAGCTTCGTATCAGAAAAAGACAATGGAATTTATCACGCAATGAATAAGGGAATCGTAAAATCTAATGGCGACTACCTGTTATTTTTAAACGCTGGAGATTCCTTTTATTCCGATTTAAGTTTACAAACACTTATTGACCAGTCAGCTTACGAGGACTTGGTCTACGGAGATATGTTGATGAAAGAGCCAACGCATACTTGGACAAAAACTTTCCCGGAATTACTAACATTTGATTTTTTTCTGAATGATTTCTTGCCCCATCCTGCAACGCTCATTAAAAGATCCTTATTTTCATCAATTGGGTTATTCAATGAAAACAATAAAATAGTTTCAGATTGGGAGTTTTTTACCCATGCAGTGTGCAAATGTAATACTTCATATAAACATGTTAATAGCATCAGTTCTGTGTTTAATACGGATGGCATCAGTTCTTTAAACGTAAATCTAAGCTTATATGAAAAAGAGCAGGTACTCAAAACGCATTACTCTAGCTTCATTAACGATTATGCCGATCTACATAAATGCAGAACTGAATTACAACATATCAAAAACTCCAGACTACATACGATTACCAGTAAAATAATGAAGAGCTCATTATACAGATTTTTAAAAAAATAGGATAATGAGCCGTTTTTCGAAAAATGAGTAGATTAAACCGAGTGGTAGTTTTGATTATTGCTCATAAAGAGTCACTCACGAAGTCAGAAAAAGATTCATTATATCAATGTCATCATATTTTAAGTAAACATCCAATCAAGCTAATTTGCCCGCATGGATTGAATATGCAAGATTATCGCTCCGTAATTCCAGACATAGAGGTTGATTTCATAAATCCCAAATGGCAGGCATCCTATCAAATGTTTAATCGGTTAAAAATTGATCCGTTTATATACAATAGATATAAAAAATATGAGTTCATTTTATTTTATGAGTTAGATGCCTGGGTTTTTAGGGATGAGCTGAGCTACTGGTGTGATAAAAATTATGACTATATAGGGGCGCCATGGTATGAAGATTCTGAAAATGGCAATAACAATTTCCATTTTACAGGGGTTGGTAACGGCGGCTTTTCCTTAAGAAAAATAAAAAGTCATTTAAAAGTATTGCGTAGTTTTTCCTACATATACTCTCCCATCACTTTAATGAGAGAAACATGTTCAAATAATGGACGTTCTTTCAAAAGTTATTTAAGAATACTTGCAAATTTCACATCCAGAAATAATACCTTATTCCTTTCTAATGATTATAGGCACAATGAAGATCATTTTTGGGGAGTCATAGTAGGAAATAAATTTAAATGGTTTAGATTACCTGATGAAAAAACCGCCTATCAATTTTCTATGGAACTTAGAGCTCCTGATTTATACAAACGAAACAATAACCAACTCCCATTCGGATGCCATGCATGGGAGAAATACAATTCAGAATTTTGGCAAAAACATGTTCTCATCACATAAGGATTTAGCCATTTTCTTTGCTGAAAGTATTCGGGCAGGCTCCTAAAGCAGGCTTAAAATCCATGAGGAAACACATTGTTATTACCAAATTATTTGATTCTGGGGGAAGCAATGCGCATTTTAAAACACTGGTTAAATATTTTGAAAAAGAAACGGTTATCCTAATCCTCGAAGACAAAAGAGAGCTTGAGCGTCTTCATTCAATAGTCAACGGGATCCTTTACAAAACATTGATATTAGAAAACTTACATGGATATGCACATTTAAGGTATTTATTTAGTACAAACCTAAAAGAACTTTTTTTTATTGTCAAATCGATTCTTTCCATTCTGCTAATAAGCATAAGGCATGGCTTTGCGGATGTTACAGTTTCTGCAGTGGAACCGGAAAAACACTTGTACTTTTTATGGATTCCATTTATAAAGGTCAATTACATATTACATACTGAACCAGCCCAGTTATTTACTCCGTTCACAACCTTAACCTGTAAGATAAATCTTGGAAGAAATACAAGATTAATCACTGTTTCTAACGATATGAAAAAAGCCATCATTGGTAAATGGAAAATTATAGATACTAAGCATAGGTTTATAGATGTCATATATAACTGTGTCACTGAAGAAGATTTTGTCACAGATTTGAGCCCCCATTCGCCAAGCTTGGGTAATAAAACAATAGTTACTATGGGTCATGTAGACCAACGTAAAAATCCATTTCTTTGGTTGAAGGTAGCAAAAGCGGTTTTAAAACAACGTCAAAATATAGACTTCATTTGGCTGGGTAATGGCCCTTACTTAGATCATTTCATAAACGCTACTAATAACTACGAAAATATCCATTTTTTAGGTTTAGTAACTAATCGTCAACCTTTTCTAAACGAGTGTTCAATTTATTACCAACCAAGCTTGATTGAGCCGCAGGGAATTGCTGTATTAGAAGCTATGTATCATGGCAAAGCGTGTGTGGTAGCGAATGTTGGTGGATTACCTGAGTCGGTACTGAATAACTTCAACGGCATATTGGTTAATCCGAATAATCTAAAGGAAAACGTGGATTCGATTATAAATCTACTAGATAACGATAAATTACGTTTAGGATATGGATCGAATTCCTCAAAACGATACCAAGACATGTTTACCTACAATTCTTTTAAATCAAAGATGAATGCCGTATATAATTCATAATACTAAAGGATAATTATGATTCCGGGAGTATCGGTATTAATTTGTACATATAATGGGGCTGAAAGATTATCGGAAACAATAAGGTATCTTTTTTTACAAGAAGTATCAAGTGATATTCCTTGGGAAATTGTCTTAGTGAACAATGCATCAACAGATAACACAGTTGAAACAGCTAAATACGAAATATCAAAATATCCCGATAAAGCGTTAAACTTTAGGATTGTTGAACAGCTAATTCCGGGAAAAATCAATGCGGTTAAAAAGGGCTTTTGTGAAGCCAGATTTGAATTCATTATCCTCTGTGACGATGATAACTGGCTATACCCCAGCTACATACAATTGGCTAACGAAATAATGCTCTCGGACAATCTAATAGCAGTTATTGGAGGTTTCGGAATATATGAACCCGAAAAACCATCATTAAAAGAAATCGAGGGTTTCGAGCGATATTATGTGAACGGACCTCAAGAATGGGCATCAACCCAACACTGGGTATATGGAGCTGGTGCAGTTTACAGAAAAAGTGTTTTTATTGATCTTATAAATAATGAATGGCAATTAATTACAACAAGTAGAACCAGTAATAAATTAAACGGTGGAGAAGACGTAGAGTTTTGTTTCATCGCTTATTTGAAAGGCCACAAAATTATTGCTGATAATAGGCTTAAATTTCTCCACTTCGTACCACTCAAAAGACAAAAAGTCGCCTATATAATAAACCTGAACTTTTGGCAAAGTTACAGTAATGTATTGTTAAATAGTTATTTTGCTATTTTATATAAATATGAACAACCATTTAAAACAATTATCAATAAATGGCTTTTAACGAGTTTCATAGTTTTAATAAAACAATTGGCGTTTTTAGGTATATATAAAATTAAAACTTTTAATCGTTTAACTATAAAGCAGAAAATAGATTTTCAATCTTCCTTTGGAACTTTTTGTGCACTTATAAATAATCGAAAAAAAATAATCGACCATCACAAACATATTATTAAGTTACTTATTGATATTCAAAAACCAATGGATAATGCTTCATTTACACCTTTAAAGAAATGAGTGCTTACCAAACACCCATTCTTTTTCTTATTTTTAACAGGCCAGATCTAACGACCATAGTTTTTGAAGAGATAAGAAAGCAAAAACCGAAGTATTTATTTGTAGCTGCTGATGGCCCTAGAAATGATCATCCCGGAGAAGATGAAAAATGTGCGGCAGCCAGAAAATCAGTCATAGAAAGTATAGATTGGGATTGCAATGTTAAGACCTTGTTCAGGGCTGAAAACTTGGGCTGCGGTAATGCAGTATCTGAAGCGATAAGTTGGTTTTTCGAACATGTAGATGAGGGGGTAATTCTTGAAGATGATTGCTTACCCAACAAAAGTTTTTTTACTTTTTGTTCTGAGTTATTAGATCGATACAGAAAAGATGAGAGAATAATGCATATCTCGGGGAACAATTACCAAAATGGCAAATGGAGAGGTGAAGGCAGTTATTATTTTTCGCAATTCCCCCATATATGGGGCTGGGCAACCTGGAAAAGAGCTTGGCAAGGATATGATCTTTCTTTAAAAGATTTTCCTGATTTCGAAAAAGACAGAAAGATATTCAAAGTTGTAAAGGATAAAATTCAAGCCGAATTTTGGTTAAATGTGCTTCGATCCGGCTTTACTAAAACAGTAGATACATGGGATTATGCATGGTTTTTCACTTTTTTTCTCAATAATGGATACGCCATATTACCTAATCACAATCTTGTATCAAACATCGGTTTTGGAGCAGATGCAACACATACTCATCATAAAGACTGCAAAAATGAAAATTTACCGGTTTTTAAATTGAGAAATCTGGTTCATCCTAAAATAAAATTAAACGTTGATGCTGACAAGTTTACCTATTACTACCTCTACCATAATTATCAATCAATTACAGACAGAATTAAAAGAAAGATTAAATCTAAAATTAAAGATTTAAAGAAAAATACAAATGTCATTAAAAATGTAATGAAACAAATTATATCTATCACAGGATATAGTGTGCATTTTAAAAAATTAAGAAATAATGAAAGTACAGTTCTATCGTATAAAACAGGTCGGCATATATTATATTATCCCTCCGGACATCCACTGATAAATACTATGGCTAACTATCCGGATTATTCTCAAAATATTTCTAGGATTTGTAAAATAGCAAAAAAAAAGTATTCTGATTTACACATAATTGATGTCGGTGCAAATATAGGAGATACAGTTGCCTTTATAAAAAATGAAGTAAACTGTCCAATACTAGCTATTGAAGGAGATAATGAATATTTTCAATTTTTAAAATTGAATACAGAAAACATTGATGATGTTTGGATATGTAAGGCTTTTTTAGACGAACTAAATCATACTAATAAAGTAAATATCAATAAATCGGTTGGAACATTAAGTTTGTATGAAGAAAAAAATGGTGAAGCAACTGAATTCTATATGTTGGATAACCTTTTAGAGAAATTTCCACACTTTAAGAGCTCCAAAATATTAAAAATAGATACAGACGGATATGATATAAGAATATTAAACGGCTCCACCAAATTCATAAACAAATGCAAGCCGATAATATTTTTTGAATTTGATATAAACTTTTATTCCTCTGCAAATGTTCTGATAGATTTTATTAAATCGTTGGAGGACATTGAATATACCCAAATTATCGTATATGACAATTTCGGCCGTTTTATATCAAAGTTAAACCTTGAAAATGTAAGTGTTTTAAAAGATTTGATAGAATATACTCGTAATAGTAAAACTATCTATTATTATGATCTTTGCGTTTTTCATTATGAAGACAGTGATTTATGCTTGGCTCTTTACGAATTAGAAAATTCTTATACATTTTAACAATCAAATTTCCATATCCAACATCTCACATAGATGATAGACTTGAAACATGATTTCTATGCATTATCAGTTCCAGAGAAACTATTTTTAAATATTTCACATAGAATCAATCAAGCCACAATCCATGAACAGATCAAATCACAGGACATTTTCGATTTTCACGAATATGTTTAGACAAAACGAAGTGCCCACTCTAAATCAATGCCATTTCTAAGATCAGCTGAATATAAATTACGATATTTACTTGTACGGATAGTTGTACCAGCAATTATCAATAGTATCTATTTTTTTACTTCCTCCCAAAAAAAGACCTTATTAATCATCAAGAATGACGGCATTGGTGATTACGTTCTGTTCAGGAATTACATTCAATTCTTAAGAAACTCTATTAAGTTCAAGGATTATAAAATATACTTACTTACCAACCCTACTTGTAAAGATCTAGTTGATCATTTCGATCTAAATTTTATCGACGGTTGTTTCTACTATTCGGATAATTATTTCCTAAGATGGAAACTGGTAGAATTAATATTCAATCTTCAAAAGCTGAGACTGCAGACCATCATTTACCCGAACTATTCAAGAAAATCTAATATTGATTGGCTGGTGAATAAGTTAAATTCAGACGAAAAGATTGCCATAGATGGTGATACCATTAATCAACCCCAGCTACTTAAAGAAAAAGGAGATAAATACTATTCTAAAATTTTAAGACTTAACCTAACACATTTACACGAATTTGAGAGAAATAAGCGAATTATAGAAGCTCTTACTCAAGAAAAATGCGATTTTACCAGACCATTCTTAAACTTGGACGAACTTAATCTAGAGCCAAACGAGAGCGTGATAATTTTTCCAGGAGGGAGTGAAAGCAATAAAAAATGGTCGGCATCAAATTATAATAGTCTATGTAGGATGCTTATTTTAGAGCTGAATTTAAAAATTATTTTGGCGGGTGGAAATGATGACATCGAAGACGGGGAAATAATCCAGAGGGGTATTCGAAAAACTCACATTCTCAATAAAATTGCAAAGCTTAGCTTGATTGAACTTTGTGAGTTGATTGCTGGCGCTAAACTTCTAATAAGCAATGATACTGTGGCAATACATATAGCGGCAACATTGAATATACCTACCGTATGTATTGCGAAGGGAGATCTGTATGGAAGGTTCGTACCCTATCCGAAGCATATAGCGCCTCAAACGCATTGTGTATTCCCTCCATATCTTGTTCCTTCGCACAATCAGGATAAATGGTCAGTTTTAAATATAAATAAGGTACTTCCTGAAAAAGTTTTCTCAACCGTAATATCTACTTTAAAGCATTTAACTCAGAACTAATGAACTTACCGAATCTCGACACTTATACCTTAAGGTTTGGGGCGAAAGGTATTGTCAGGCCTTTAAACATAGTACCGGCATTAAAACAAGGTTTACTAGACGTTCTACCTCTATCACCTGAAAACAAAACAGGCTGGTGTTGGACAGAGCAATCGGATCCGAAAATTTATCTGAACCGTACATCATGGCCTAAAATAACCATTGTAAGTCCATCTTTCAACCAAGGTACTTTTCTCGAAGAAACTATCAGGTCAGTTCTGCTTCAAAACTATCCCAATCTCGAATATATTGTAATCGATGGAGGTAGTACGGATGAGAGCCTCGCGATTCTTGAAAAATACTCGCCTTGGATCAGCTACTGGCAGAGCGAAGCGGACAAGGGACAAGGACAAGCAATTAATTTAGGTTTTAGTTTAGGTAGCGGAGAATATTATGCATGGATAAATAGCGACGACTATTATTTGAAAAATGTATTCAATACCGTAATAAATACTTTTTTATCTACAGAAGCAGAATTTATTTATGGTTACGGTTACAGCAAAAATGTATCAGATAATAAGCTTGTCATATCTAAAATACTCCCTTTGTTGGATTATTTTATCAAAATTCCTGGGTTAATCCAACCATCCACATTTTGGAAATCAAGTATCCATAAACCGATTTGGGAAGAATTGGATTGCGCTATTGATTACGAATTATGGCTCCGCCTAGTAAAAGGAAAAAAAAGGAGACTTATCAAAGAACCTTTATCAGTGGCTTACATTCATAATCTTGCGAAAACACACAACTTGCAAATGAAAGCAAAATGGCATGAAGATCATTTGAGAACCTGGGCATTAGACGCACACGGAGCCGTACCTGAATGGGGGAGAATTGTACTTTTAAACAGGATAAGATTAAAAATCTATCGGATGCTGAAATTAATATAAGTAGTAATGTATCTTCAATCAACTCATACATCACAAAAAATTAAATACATAGATTCATTAAGAGGCATTGCCATACTAATGGTGATTTTTTGTCATTCGCATCCATATATTGCCGAACTTTACAATGTAGTTCTACCTCCTTTTTTTGAAATTATTGTTACCAATGGGGATAAAGGAGTTACATTGTTTTTCCTTATGAGCGCCTTTACATTATGCCTTTCTTTTAACTATAAAACGGAAACTGAACGGGATCCGGTCCGTAATTATTTCATCAGACGAATTTTCAGAATAGTACCTTTATACTACTTCATTCTACTATTAACTTTATTACTAAATGTAAATTCACCTTCAATTAGTTCTATAATAGCAAATTTTCTTTTTCTACATGGATTAAGTCCCTACTGGGTAAATTCAACTTTTCCAGGGGGTTGGTCTGTAGGGATAGAAGTTCTATTTTATTTGGTTTTTCCTGTTCTTTTTTACAAAATAAAATCACTAACCAATTTAATTAACTTAATTCTATTTTGCTTAATTATATCTAAGTTAGTTTTAAGTTTTATGACCAAAAACAACCCCATAGAGGACGGTGCCTTATGGAAAGTTTTTGTTTATGAAAATTTCATTTCTCAATTACCAGTATTCTTAATAGGCATGTGTTTATTCAAAATTCAGTATAAGAAAGAAATTTTTGACAAAGACTTAACAATGTATAAAAGTTTGTTATTTACAGCTGCTATTATTTTGATTCACTTACTTGGAGGAAACATTTTTAAAAGTCATTACCTATTTGCCATTGCATTTGCAATTGCAGCTTATGGTTTAAGTAAATGGCAGCCGCAAGTAATTGTAAATAATTTAACTATTTGGATTGGTAAGTTAAGTTATAGCATTTACCTTATACACTTGCTAATCGCCAAATTATTGGTTAAGTACCATTTAATATATTCCAGTTCAGATGTGATATTAGATGTTTTCATAAGATTCTTTATTTTACTTTCCACCAGCACCATACTTGCATGGTTAACTAACCGGTTGATTGAACTGCCCTTTCAGGCTCTGGGGAAACGTTTGATTGACAAATGGGAAAATAATCAAATGCTAGTAATCAAAGAATATAACGTAAAACAAATAAACCTTTAATAGAGATCTTGCTCCAACTCTCGGTTATCATATCTACCTACAACCCGCAAATTCAGAGGCTTAATCAAACTTTAAACGGGCTGAAAAATCAAACTCTTTGCAGGAACAATTGGGAATTGATTCTTGTGGACAATAATTCTACTAATCGTTTTGAGTACAAAATTGATGTTAGTTGGCATCCTTTTACAAAAATAATTTTTGAGCCGAGACAAGGGTTAACTTTCGCTAGAATCAAAGGTTTTAAAGCAGCCGAAGGTAGAATTATCGTTTTAGTGGACGATGACAATATCCTAAATAACCAGTACTTAAAGGAGGCATTATATCTATTCGATAACAAAAAGAGGCTGGGTGCAGCGGGGGGCAAATCGATCCCCATTTTTGAATCCGAAGAACCCACATGGTTAAAGCCATTTTATTCTACCCTGGCTTTAAGAGATCTCGGGGAAGATATCATATTTGATAATTGGACGAACAGCTATCCCCCCTCCGCTCCCTTAGGTGCAGGTATGATTTTAAGAAAAGATGCGTTGAAATCGTACATAGAAAAGATAGACTTAGGGAAATCAGTTATTGCCGACCGAACTGGAATATCTCTTAGTTCGGGCGGGGATAATGACATAGTTATTGAAATCTTAAAGTCTGGATGGTTTACGGGATATTTCCCTTCGTTAAGTCTCTTTCATATCATCCCGGAAGAACGAACATCTGTTAGTTATCTTTCCCGATTAAATAGTAGTTCAAGCAGGTCATGGATTCAACTTTTGGAAAGCCATAACATCAACCCATGGAAAAAGATTGCACCATATACAGTACCGCTTAGAAAGATTAAGGCTTGGTTTACTAATAAAGCATGGAAGAATAAAGTGTGCTATATAAAATGGCAGGGTGCGTGCGGGACATTTGAAGGGTTAGCATTATAATTCTTTTCCATTTAACGAGATTTTGAACTTTCAACTGTAAAAATTAAGAACAAGCACATTCAATATGAAGGATATTTTTGATTCCACTAATGATTGATAAAATTATAATAAAGATAGATTTTACCGATTTCTGGACGGGATTTGATAAAAGAAACAATATGTTTTTTAACTTATTAAGTGAAAAATATACTGTGATTATTTCCGATAATCCTGACCTACTTTTTTATTCAGTGTACTCGTCAAACCATATTGATTATAGATGCACAAAAATATTTTACACTGGTGAGAATCAAAGGCCTAACTTCTCAGAGTGTGATTTTGCATTCAGTTTCGACCATATCCAAGATAAAAGAAATTACCGATTGCCCTTGTATGTTTTATGGGCAGATATCAATGTTCTCCTCAATAGAAATAAAAATGTCACTCAGATTTTAGCGAAGAAAAAAAAGTTCTGTTGCTTTGTAGTGTCTAATGATAAATGTGATATAAGAAACGAATTTTTCCAGGAACTTTCGAAGTACAAGCAAGTAGATTCTGGGGGGGCGGTCCTTAATAATATTGGAGGTTTAGTAGAGAATAAAAGAAGATTTATTAAAGATTATAAGTTTGTTATTTCATTTGAAAATTCATCATATCCTGGATATACGACAGAGAAAGTGTTTGAAGCGTTAGTAGAGGACTGCCTCCCTATTTATTGGGGTAATCCTATGATAGATAAAGATTTCAATATAAAAAGTATGATCAATTGCCATGAGTATCCATCCTTTAAAGAAGTGATAGACCATATAAAAGCTGTAGATGATAATGACGAATTATATATGCAATATCTTTCAGAGCCGGCCTTTACAGATAATAGGCTAAACGGATACGTCAAAAAAGAAAATATATTGAGCAGACTAGATGAAATAGTTGCTTATCATATTAACAATAGGCTTAAATTAATTCAAATAACAAGACCTTTAAACATTTATATCAAATCAAAAGCTAGGCATATTAGTGCCAAAGTAAACATGCTAAATAACATAATCAAACTTCGCTTTTCTGAGGCTAGCACTAAATTGAAGTTGAAGTCTAGATAGAAAAATGTCATATAATAATCGATCGATTGACTAAGTCATCAAGTTGATCATACTTAAAACCTCCTGCAAATAAACATGTCGATCTTCGGAAGATTAGTTTACAAACTTTATTATGAACCTAAGCAAAAACAAGCTACTATTAAGAAATTTGGCGGACAGAAAAGTTACCTAGCAATGCAGGAAGCAGAGCAAGAAATGAAGTCATATGCCTTAAACGACCTTGTTATAACTGCTAACTTCAATACTCAAGGAAAATATAAATTGAATTTTCTGACTGGTGATGATTTTTTACATCAAACCTTGTTTTGTACCTACAGTCTATTTAGATTTTTAAGCTGGGACGAATCGAGTATGTTCTCAGTTAACTTTTATAGTGACGGGAGCTTAGGTAATTCATCCATCGAGATTTTAAAAGCAAGGTTTCCTCGTATCAGAGTAATAGATTATAAAGAAACTATGTTGGCTATCAGAGATTTGTTACCTAGCGCTGCATTTCCATATTTAAATAAAAAGATAAGAACTCTGCCTTTATTTAAGAAACTAATATTTACACATTTAAACAATAAAGGCTCATCTACTTTTTTAGATTCTGATATGCTGTTTTTGGAAAAGCCCTTAGCGTTCTTAGATTGGTTATATAATAAAAGTACTGATGCAAATTGTGCCTTTTGTATACAAGATATTCAAAGAAGTTACGGCTACACTGATGATGAAATTCTTAAGGTATGGGCAACACCTATAAAGCACAATATTAATTCGGGAATGTATTCCCTACATAGTGAAAAAATGGATTTTCAGATGATAGAATTCCTGGTAAAAGAATTCGAAGAAAAGTTCGGGTCTCAATATTACATAGAGCAGCTGATAACGGCGATCATTCTAGAAACATCGGAAAAACTCTTTGTTGCTTCAAAATCAGAATACATTGTATTGCCTAGCTATGACCAAATAATGAAGCAAGCTGGCGTACTTCATCATTATGTAAATGAATCCAAACAATATTATTTTAAAGAGAGCTGGAGAAGGCAGATTCGTTCGAATTAGTGCCATGTTCAAAAAAAGGTTATGAAAGAATCTTCGTTGATATCAATTTGTATCCCATGTCTAAATTCTATTGAATATATTAAGGATACAATTGAATCATTGTTAAATCAGTCCTACAAGAATATAGAACTAATAGTTATTGACGAATCTTCTAGTGATGGTACATGGGCTTACTTACAGTCAATTATAGACCCGAGAGTCGTAATATATCGGCAAATTCAAAAAGGTGCATCGGTAGCTCGAAATGCTGCTTACAAGCACTCCACCGGTTCTGAAATCATTTTCTTTGACGCCGACGACTTAATAGATTCACATTATATTGAAACCCAAAGTAAATTGCTGAATGGGAGAACAGATTCCGTGGTGTTAGCTCAATGGGGTAGGTTTTATAATAATGATTTAACAACTTTTGTATTAGTAGCAAATCCCACCCATTCAATGACACTGCAAACCTGGGTGCAAGAATTTTGGTATCATGCTAATCCAATGACAAACCCGGGGCGGGTGCTCATTCCCAGACCGGTTATCGAAAAAGCCGGTTTATGGAATGAAAAACTAACATTAAACGATGACTTAGAATTTTTCACAAGAATCTTTTTTAATTCAATGTCAATTGTTTTTAATAATAAAAGTACTTTTTATTATAGATCAGGTATAAATGGTTTATCAGGTAAAAAGGGTGAGAAAGCGTATTCGTCTTTGTATAAATCTGTTAAATCATCTACTGAAATAGTATCAAAAACCTACGAAGATAATTTATCAAAAAAAGCCTGCGCCAATATGTGGCAAAGTCTTATCTATGAGTTTTATCCGCATGAAAAAAAATTGATAAAATTAGCAGAACTAGAGTTAAAAATGCTAGTGGCATCAGATTTAAGATATCCTGCTGGTGGGTTTACAAAAATGTTTGTGAAAGTATTAGGATGGAGATTATCCATTTCTTTAAAACACGCCACTCAAAAATTAATCAATTACTTGAAATAAGTTACAAAAGAAACTATCAGATGACCCAATACTGAATTATTGGTTTATATTTAATCAGGTGACTCAGAATGAATGTGATTATTTTGAAAAACCTTAGCAAATTTTATTAAACACAAAATTCCTTTTGAGAAGACTTTGATATTAAATAGCAATATTAAGAAGATTGTATTGCCACAAATTGCTACCTCTAACTATATTCATTTAAACTCCGTAGATTATATAAGAGCTACAGCTTCACTATTCGTTGCAATATTCCATTTGGGAGGTAAAGTTTTACCAGTCTTGAATTATGGATGGCTAGGTGTAGATATGTTTTTTGTTCTATCTGGCTTTATAATTTGCTGGGCAATTCCTTCCAATTACTCTTGGAAAAATACGGGCACTTTTATTACTAAGAGATTAATTAGAATAGAACCACCTTATCTAGTTTCAATATTGCTATTTTTGAGCTTAAATTTAATATCCATATCCCAATATTCTTTAGATTGGAGTAATCTGTTGTTACACATCGCTTATCTAAACAACTTTTTTAATCAGCCTTACATAAATCCCGTATATTGGTCTCTAGGAATTGAATTTCAGTACTATTTGTTGATTGCTATCATTTTCCCTTTCTTAATTAAAATTTGGGGAAAATGGCTTATAGTTTTATTGACGGTTCTGCCCATATTTTTTAAAATTAATGGCTCAATAATATTTCACTTCTTCTCTTTATTTGCTTTAGGAATATATCTGTTTCTTTTTAAGAGGAATTATATCAAAAAAATTGAGTTCACTGTTCTGGTTATTATAACCAGTTTTATTTGTTTCTATAACCTTGGAGCACCCGAAACCTTTGCTGGCATCATTGCCTTAATCATCCTATCATTACCACTTAAAAGCAGTAGTTTAATTGCCTTTTTTTCGAAGATTTCATTTTCTCTTTATCTTACTCATGACATTTTAGGAAGTAGATTAGTAGTATTTGTTGGAACTATATTACCAAAAACAATATTTTATAAGGGTTCTATTTTTATACTCGGTATTTTCATGAGTATCGCTTTTGCCTATATTTTTTACAAGTTAATAGAACTCCCTTTTTTAAACAAATCCAAGCTTATTCGATATCCTAAATAAGCAAAACTCGGGTAAATCGAATTGCTTACAATTGGAAAACTCAATTGTAAATGAATAATAAAGTTAAAATTTGTGTCATATCTCAAGCTCATCTTTGTTGTAATCCAAGGGTTCTTAAAGAAGTATTAACATTATCCGAATTGGGATATGAAATTTTTGTTATCACAAGCGGTTACTCAAAAGAATTCTTTCAAAATGATTTATCTTTGATAAAAAACCATAAAATTAAAATGGTGTATGTCTCAGATCTATCTAAAAATGATATCCATTCGTTTATTGATCGCCTTTTAAAAAAGCTTGGAACATTCCTAGTTAAGTTTTTAAGTTTAGAAACGTCCTTAGCATTAGGATATGGTTCATTTAGATATTATAGAATCTGCAAATCCGTTAATGCTAACTTATACATTTGCCATCAGGAACTGGCCACTTACATTGGTAATAAATTGATTAAATCGAACTACAAAGTAGCTTATGATATAGAAGACTGGTACTCAGAAGACCTGCTTCCCCAAGCTCGAAATGAAAGACCACTTAATTTACTTCAAAAAGCGGAATCAATTGCATTAAATAAAGGCATATTTTGCACTACAACTTCCCATGCATTAGCCATAAAACTTGCTCAGGCTTATTCATGCAAATTGCCACATACAATATATAATGTATTTCCTTCTCAAATCACCTTAATAGAAAAATACAAGGAGTTTTGCAAACCCTTAAAGCTTTTCTGGTTTTCACAAACCATAGGATCGGGCAGAGGATTAGAACAATTTATTTTTTTAACAAACTTTTTCCATTATACCCTAGAACTGCACTTGTTGGGCAATATTGATATAAGCTATCGTGAAAAATTAAAAATGCTAATGCCAATACAACACCATTTATATTTTCATGAAATAGTAAGTGAACAAAAACTAGCAGAGAAAATAGCAACTTTTGATATTGGCCTTGCTTTAGAACTTACTGTACCCTTGAGCCGTAACTATACAATAACCAATAAGTTTTTCCAATACATTCAGTCAGGACTTCCAATAATTGCAAGCAAAACTCATGGTCAGAATGAAGCCTTTGAAAAATTTAAGCCTGGCATCAAATTATCACAGAATCCGTCAGAAAAAGAAATTATTGAAGTTGAAAACTGGCTCAGTAATCCTATTGAATTGCAGTCAGCCCGACAAAAAGCAATTGAAGCCGCTCATACCTTCAACTGGGAAAACGAATCCAAAACATTAATACATTTAGTAGAAAACGCCCTTAATGTCACCCGTTAGTTTACAAATAAACCTTGCTCCTGGTGATTATTTACACGCCAGGTACATTTTACCTCATCAGCTTAAAATATTAACCCCTCAGGTTGATGAGATTATCCTAACAGTTGATACCAAACCAAGTAGAGGGCGATTCTCAATAGGCTGGAATGAGAATAAAGAACTTTTATACAATTTTCTTCAGAATGAAATACAACCTAAATATAATGTAAAAATAATTCCAGTCGACTACTCGAAAGAAATGCAGATTGGAATCGCTGGATATTTTTTCGGTAATAATCAATTACCAGAGAAGGATTTTAGAGGGGGGCCATTTTATGCTTACTTTTTTGGATTACATAGCGCCGCAAACAATTTGATTTTTCATTTGGATTCCGATATGTTTTTAGGAGGCGGTAGTGAAACATGGATTACTGAAGCCATTCAACTTTTTGAGAGTGATCCAAAGTGTTTGATCATTTCACCTCTTCCAGGTCCTCCTGATGCCAATGAGCACTTAATTAATCAAACAGTAAAAAACAAGATCGGTTCTTATATTTATGAACTAGATGGCATGAGTACTCGAATTTTCATGATTGATAAGTCCATCCTAAAAAAGAAAAAACTGACTTTTAATCGACCCAGCTTTCGCAATCAAATAAAGGCCATTATCCAAAGAAATCCCAACGCTGATCTTCCTGAACATATCTTATCATCGTATATAAATAAACAAAATTTAAAAAGAATAGATTTTTTGGGAAGAGGAAACGGACTCTGGTCATTGCATCCTCCATTTCGAACTAAAACATTTTATAATGACTTACCATCCCTAATAGCCCGTGTAGAAAACAATGATCTCCCGAAGAAACAAAATGGCTTCTATGATATTATAGATGATGTTTGTGATTGGAATGAGGCAAGAGTAAAATTAAAGAATAATATCTGGTGGAAAAAACTATTATAGACTTGAATGATTTAAAAGATCCCAAAAAAACTATAGTAATTATGGTCTCTTTAGGAAATAGAACTCATTTATCTAATTATACATATCCCCGGTTAGCTTTCTGGGCATCAAAGTATGGATATACATCTGTATTGTTAAAAAAAACTTTTGAAGATAATTTAAACAGAACACCTCATTTCACCAAACTGATGGTACATAAAATTATACCTGGATTTAAGCGGTATATTATAGTAGATGATGATTTAATGTTCAGCAAAGATGCACCTAAAATGGAAAGCGTTCCTGAGGGCTATGTGGGTTTATGTAAGGATGGCGTACAAAGCAATACAGATGCAGCGCATGTTAAATGGACAGCAAATTCTGGATTTATTGTTTGTGATGAAAGTGCTCTAAAATATTTAGAATCTGCTTATTATGAAGGCGAATATAAATTCAGCTGTTATGACGGCACGAACAAAGGAATATGGGGGCCGTTTGATCAAGGAATATTGAATGATGTACTTTTTAAGAATAATAAAATATATGAATTAGATTGGCGATGGAATTACCAGGCCGTAATTGATTTTTATATTAAAGGAAAAGGATGGGATGAATGGAGAACAAACAGATTTTATCGCATTTCTTATTATTTAAGCTTACTATTACCTTTTAATAATAAAAATAAAACATTGATAAAAAAAACGTTTGGAATACATATGACCATGGGTGTATACCCTTTTTTCTTTTCCAAAATTCATAGGTAAGTAAACCCTCCTCTTTATGGCCATCTTTTTGAAATAATGCCGAGTGTGCTGATAATTTCTCCTTACTTTGCTCCTTCAAACACTGCCGATATGCAGCGAATGCGAATGAGTCTACCCTACTTTCAAAACTTTGGTTGGGATGCAGAATTAGTCTGTGTAGATGAGAAGTATTCAGAAATGGTGAAAGATCCTCTATTAATAAAAAGTTTGCCGCCAGCAATAAAAGTTCACAGTGTTTCCGCGTTTTCAAAAAAATGGACATCAAAATTAGGTTTGGGCAGCTTAGCATTAAGGTCTCTATGGTATTATCGAAAATACGTGAACAACTTAATTGGCAAGAAAAAATACGACTTAATATATTTCTCTACTACCGAATTTGTTATTTGCATAATGGGCGCATATTGGAAATATAAGTTTGGTATTCCTTACGTTATTGATATGCAGGATCCATGGCACTCTGAGTATTACAAGGATAAGCCTAAAGAGCAACTTCCACCGAAATATTGGTTTTCTTACCGGTTGAATAAATACTTAGAGCCAATCGTCATGAATCAAGTTGATGGCTTAATTAGTGTTTCTGAAGCCTACATTAAAACTTTGCAAAAACGATATCGGAATACGAACAGTATTCCAACAGCAGTTATAACCTTTGGAGCTTTTAATAAAGATTTTAAGATTGCTTTTAAAAACAAAAACCTTTTAGAACCCGCTTTTAAAAAAACCGTGGGATTTACTCATCTTGTGTATGTTGGTCGTGGTGGGTACGATATGCAAGAGGCTATAGGCTTATTATTTACAGCATTTAAAAAAGGATTAACAGATCATCCCAGCCAGTTTAAAAAAATTCGCTTCCATTTTATTGGTACCAGTTATGCTCCCGCAGGCAAAGGGAAACAGACCATTTTCCCTTTGGCCTTAGAGTTTGGAATTTCAGAATATGTTGAAGAGCAAACCGACCGTATATCTTTTTACCAAAGCATTCGAACTCTTATGGAGGCAGATGCTCTGATAGTTCCCGGTTCCAATGATCCACAATATACTGCTTCAAAAATATACCCTTACATCTTGGCGAAAAAGCCACTTTTAGCAATATTCAATTTGATGAGTAGTGCAACAAAAATTATAAAAGAATCTAATGCTGGAACAGTGGTTAACCTTAATGATAATCAAGCGATTAATGAAATTTTTTCATTTTTGTTAACACTTAATGTTCGAAAATATTCAAATGATACAAGATGGGACGATTTCAGACAGTATTCAGCAGAAAATATGACTCATAGACAATCTGAATTATTTGATCAAGTTTTAGCGTTTAATAAGGCAAAATTAATGTACAATAACCACTAAGTTCATCTAGAATAAATTGAAAAACTTAGCTATTATTACTTCCCATCCAATACAGTACTATGCTCCGGTATTTCAACTATTAGCAAAAAGCAGGGAAATTAACTTAAAAGTGTTTTATACCTGGGGAGAAAACTCTATCAAAAAACATGATCCAGGTTTTGAACAGGTGATTGAATGGGACATTCCAATCTTAGATGGTTATAATTATGAATTTCTGATTAATACCGCAAAAGACCAGGGTACTCATCATTTCAAAGGGATTATTAACCCTTATGCAATTCAAAAAATTGAACAATACAAACCAGATGCAATACTTATATACGGGTGGAGTTTGCATAGCCATTTAAAAATTATTAGATATTTTACAAGGAAAGTCCCCATTTGGTTTAGAGGTGATTCAACCTTATTAAAGGTTCATAAAGGATTAAAGAGTAAAGCTAAATCAATTATAAAAAAAATATTTTTAAACTGGGTTTACAAGCATATTGATAAGGCATTTTATGTTGGGAGCAATAATAAAGCGTATTTTAAACACTATGGCTTGAAAGAAGATCAGCTAATATTTTCGCCACACGCCACTGATAATAATCGCTTTTCACAAGATAGATCTGCTGAAGCATTAGCGTTGCGAACCAAATTAAATATTCCTGCAGAGGATGTAATTATTCTATTAGCGGGAAAACTGGAGGATGTAAAGAATCCGAAATTACTATTAAATGCATGGAATAATCTTCCCGAAAAGGTTAACCAACATTTGGTGATTGCAGGAAATGGAATGTTAGAACCAATATTAAAAGCATCGGCTGGTCTTAATGTGCATTTTCTAAATTTTCAAAACCAATCCCAAATGCCAGTACTTTATCAGGCTTGTGATTTATTTTGCTTAACGTCATTAAGTGAAACATGGGGTTTAGTAGTAAATGAAGCTATGGCCTGTGGAAAACCGATATTAGTTTCAGATCAAGTAGGATGTGCTATTGATCTGGTGCAAAATGAAGTTAACGGTACTATATTTAAAAGTGATTCGCCAACGGACCTGGCAAAAAAGTTAATACATTTAATCAAAAAAGAAAGACAAGGATTAAAACTAATGGGAAAGGCTTCATTTAATATTATTCAAAAATGGACTTTTGAAAATCAAGTAAAAGAAATTGAAAAAGAAATTATAAAACTTAAATAAATTAACCATCAAACCTGAACGATATTTATTACTGTACGTACCTTGGATATTAAGCCTTGTGCTTAATGGTGATCCGATAATTTCTTATTTAATAGCTTGGCTAGGCTCTTTTTATATTTTATTTGTTACAATAACTGGCCAGATAAAACCGGTTCCGAGTGACATGGATTTTGGTGATCAATTAATGCGTCCGTTGTTTTTAAATCAAATCATTTTTGCTGGATATATGTGCTGTACGTCTATCTTTTATTTTTTAGATGTATTGGGTTATGTGAATTTTATAACACCATCGCAAAGTTATATTGCAGATTTAAATCAGTTACAACTAGTTGCACAATGCCAGAGATACTACTGTTTAGGGCATGCAGCTTTCGTAACGGGTATTCTATTATTTATGAAATATCCAATCAAACATGTATATAGTATAGAGAAAAGAGATATAGCTAACTTACTTTTAACTATAGCTTTAGTAAGCTTACCAACATCTTTATTATTCCGTGCTCTTCCCGGACTTTCACAATTTTACATTCAATTAAGTTCTTTAAGTTTTATTGCAGGAACACTGGCTCTCGCATTTGCTATTCCCATGAAAAAGCCAGGTAATACTTTAATTTGTTCAATTCTTTACATTTCTAATGTTTCTGCTGCCCTATTATCTGGATTTAAAGAGCCTATTATTATTAGTGTTTTAGTTTTAGGCGTGTTTTTATACCCAACTTATAAAAAAGTAGTACTCGTCATATTTGTTCCTGCCATTTTTGTCTTATTTATGTTATTACCTACTTATAACAGAATTTTTCGAGAAAAAGCATGGTCTGGGGAAACAAGTACAGAAGATGCATCGGAAATAGCATTTGATGCAGTAACCGCTAAAGCTTTTTCAGATGACGAAGACACTTCAGACTGGGGGTTTCTAACCGGTCGGCTGAGTGAAATTGGTATGTTTACGCAATTTGTAGCTTCCACTCCTGAAAAAATAGACTACTATGGCTTTCAAATTGTTGAACAAGCGATCTCTGTAATCATTCCTCGTGTATTTTGGCCTGAAAAACCAAGTACAGAACAAATGATTATGGAACGTGTATATAATGCTGGTGTAATAAATAGACAATCTATTGTATCCGCCAAGCCCCCTTTTATTGTGGATGGTTATCTTTCTGGAGGAAATATTGGTGTATTCTTGTCATTACTAATATATGGAGCTGCAGCACAATTGATTTCATTAAAAGCGGAAAAGTTATTTGGTGGTTATTTACTGGGAGCCGCATTAATCTATTCAGGGCTATTTCAGGTATTATGGCGAGGGATTAGCTTTGAATTTGTTACTAATTCTGTGTTTTGGAGCTTTATAACAATGTTAATTATATCTAGAGCTTTCCGCTCAATAGGTATTCTTAAGCCTATATAACCTTATCGTCTATATTCGTCTTGCGCATCCTCCAAATCAACGCTTCCTACAAACCCGCCTATATATATGGCGGTCCAACTATGTCTGTTTCAAAATTATGCGAGGAACTGGTTAAGGTCGGACAAAGCATAGAGGTTTTAACTACAACCGCGAATGGAGAAAAAGAATTGAATGTCAACCCTAATGAAAAGCAACTTGTAAACGGGGTTCCTGTTACTTATTTCAAGCGTGTAACCAAAGATCACACACACTTTTCCCCGGCATTACTAACAAAACTTTACAAAGAAATAAATAATAGAAAAGAAATCCGAATTCAAGAGTCTCATAACCCACAACCCACAACTCACAACTTTATCATCCACATACATGCATGGTGGAACTTTGTCTCAGTATTATCTTGTTTAATAGCAGTTCTCACTAAAAGTGTAATTCTTTTATCCCCAAGAGGAACATTAAGTAGTTACTCTTTTGGTAATAGGAATGGGATTTTAAAAAAACTGTTTCACTTTTTAATTGGGAAACCACTTTTAGAAAAATGCCATTTTCATGTGACAAGCGAAAAAGAAAAAGCAGCAATGCTAATCCTCTGCAACCCTAAAAGCATCACTGTGATTGCTAATTTTGTAAGATTTCCTATCGAAGATCATAAAAGTATAAAGGAAGAATCCGATCCCATAAATCTTATTTTCATGTCACGAATCGAAGAAAAAAAAGGACTACCTACTTTATTCGAATCTCTCTCTTGTCTTGAAATTCCCTATTTCTTAACCATAGCCGGAAATGGTGAAAAGAAATATGTAGAACAACTTAAACAACTTTGTATTGATTTAAACATTAGCCAAAATATTAATTGGATAGGTCATATTGCTGATGATAAAAAATTTAAGCTACTTAGTGAGCATGACTTATTTGTTCTTCCCTCTCACGATGAAAATTTTGCAAATGTAGTAATTGAATCCCTATCAGTGGGCACAGCAGTACTACTAAGTGAAAATGTCGGGCTAGCGGACTATGTTACAGAAAATGAGTTCGGCTGGACTTGTGTTAATCAACCTGCTGAATATAAACAACACTTAGAATATTGTTATAAAAACAAACCTATTTTACAAAACATTCGTAAAAAAGCACCAAAAAAGATCAGAGAAGATTTTAGTGATAGTGCGTTAATAACAAAATACATAGACATGTATAATAAAGTACTGACTTCTCATTGATCTGGATTTCCTAACAAAAAATATTGAAACAGTTTTCTTTTATCATACTCACTTTCAATGAAGAAAAACATCTTCAAAGATTATTAGATTCAATAAATACTCTTGATGCATCCATATTTGTTTTGGATTCTGGAAGTATTGATAAAACCTTAAATATTTGCGAAATCAATAATATTCAAGTTGCATACAATAAGTTTGAAAACCATCCCAAACAATGGGATACTGCTTTAAAGAAATTCCCTATAAACACACCTTGGGTGATCGGCTTAGATGCCGATCAAATTGTGACACCAGAACTTTTGCTGCTATTGCAGAACTTTAAGGATGAAGATTTTCGAGGAATAAATGGCATATATTTTAACCGAAAGAATTATTTTAAAGGAAATTGGATAAGGTTCGGTGGATACTATCCAAAATATCTACTAAAAATGTTTCGTTACGGGGTTGGATATTCAGATCTGAATGAAAATATGGATCACCGATTCATTGCTCCAGGAAAGACCGTTATTTGGAAACAAGGACATATCTTAGAAGAGAATTTAAAAGAAAATAATATTAGTTTTTGGATCGATAAGCACAACCGATACAGTGACTTATTGGCTCATGAAGAACTAGAACGTATTAATAAAGTTCGTTCTCAATCAATAAGCCCGTTTTTTTGGGGCAGTCCTGATGAAAGAACTGCATGGTTAAAACGGTTATGGTGGAATTTGCCGAGATTTATACGTCCCTTTTTATATTTCATTTATAGATTAATTTTTCAACTTGGAATATTAGATGGTAAAACAGGAATCTTATTCCACTTTTTACAAGGATTTTGGTTCCGGGTTATTGTTGATGTAAAATTGGCGGAATTGCTAAAACAAGAATCAGTTCAAAAAACAAGTACTAGGTAAGTTATTTACGAATTGAAATGTATGCTAAATAGATTATCAGAATATTTTGACAAAAATCCCATTCATCGTTTTGTATTGGTTTTTTTAAGTACTTATATCTTTCTCGATTATTTCTCAGTATTTTATATGGGGATCACTTCTCCTGGTAATTACTACAGTAACTTCTTGGATAACCATTTAAATTATGTTAGAGGCTTAAGGCATTTCCTGATATCTTCTACAGCAAGCATATTACAACATTGGGGATATAACGTGACAACTACAGATACCATGTTACATGCTTATAATGTGGGTGGATTCAACATTGTTTATTCTTGCCTCGGATTTGGATTAATGAGTTTTTTTCTTGCTTTTGTAATTGCATATCCAAAGCCATTAAAAAGTAAATTAATTTTTGGGCTTGTTGGCTTAATAACAATTCAAATACTTAATATTTTAAGACTGTTATTAATTACTCTTTACTGGACAAAATCAGTATTTGCAGGAAGGATCAACCATCATACGCTATTTAACGTGCTTTTATACATAATTTTATTATTCACAATTATCATCTGGGTTAATTGGAGGGATAAAACACCTGGGACTCGACAATGAGGTTTCTGAATACTTCCCATAAATCAGTAACCTTTTCTAAGTAAACTGTAAGTGAATAAAATTCAGCTAAACAAAAAGTTTAACACAAACCACTATAACCCTGAAGGTTCATTATTGAAACAATTGCTATGGTATTTTATCAGTGCTTTTTTGTTTCGTTCTGGAATTATCCCTTTTAGTAGTGTGTTAGTTTTTATTCTTAGAACCTTCGGTGCTAAGATTGGAAAAGACGTTCGCATTAAACCCTACATTAATGTAAAGTATCCTTGGAAACTTATTGTGGGAGACCACACATGGATTGGTGAACATTGTGCGATCGAGAATCTAGCATTGGTCAGTTTGGGCAAAAATGTGTGCCTCTCTCAATATTCCATGTTATTAACAGGTAATCATAATTATAAAAAGACAACTTTTGACTTGATTATTTCACCCATAATAATTGAAGAGGGCGTTTGGATTGGAGCAAAAGCAGTAGTTTGCCCAGGGGTTAGAGCTTGTTCTCATGCTATGCTAACAGTTGGCTCAATAATTACTAACAATATGGAGCCTTACTCAATATATTCAGGTAATCCTGCAATTAAAATTCGAAATAGAGAGGTTGCAGTTTAAACTTAGAGGTTTTAAAGCATATAAAAATTTAGAAATCTCTATAGCGATTCAACCAATTTCAGAACTTCCCAAAAAAAGCGCTAGCTTTGATAAGTCTGTTTGACAAAACGTATCCAAAAAAGATATAATTATTAATTATATCGAATTTTGATGAATTTCTTAGCGGAATCTCCCAGCAATCTAATATTATCATAAACCATTTCAAAAAAATAAACCGAATCTCTATCTTCGAAAAATAATATAAATATAAATTTCATACATCATGAAAATAACAGTTGTTGGCGCCGGTGCTGTAGGTGCAACATGTGCGGATAATATCGCAAGAAAAGAATTAGCTGAGGAGTTAATTCTATTAGACATCAGAGAAGGTTTTGCAGAAGGTAAAGCAATTGATATGATGCAAACCTCTGCTTTATTAGGTTTTGACACTAAAATAAAGGGTGTGACCAATGATTACGCTGCCACTGCAGATTCTGAAGTCGTTGTAATAACTTCTGGTTTACCTCGCAAACCGGGGATGACTCGTGAAGAATTAATTGGCACAAACGCTAACATCGTCAAAAGCGTAACCGAAAATATTTTAAAATATTCACCAAACACCATAATTATCGTTGTATCTAATCCAATGGATACAATGAACTATTTAACGCTTAAAACATCGGGTTTACCTAAAAACCGTATTTTAGGAATGGGTGGTGCTTTAGATTCAGCAAGATTCAAATATTATTTAAGCCAGGAACTGGGCTGCTCGCCTGCAGATTTAAATGCAGTAGTAATTGGTGGTCATGGGGATACCACAATGATTCCATTAATTAATCATGCTACCTGGAATAGTATTCCTGTAACTCAATTTTTAAGTAAAGAACAACAAGATAAAGTAGTTTCTTCCACAATGGTTGGCGGTGCAACTTTAACAAAATTAATTGGTACATCTGCCTGGTATGCACCAGGTGCAGGTACAGCTGCAATGGTTGAAAGCATTGTCCGTGACGAGAAAAAATTGATTTCCTGCGGTGTGGCTTTAGATGGCGAATATGGCCAAAGCGATATCTCTTTAGTTGTGCCAGTTATAATTGGTAAAAACGGCTGGGATAAAATTTTAGATTTCAAACTTAGCGATGAAGAACAAGCTACCTTCAGCAAAAGTGCGGATGCAGTGAGAAATATGAATCAAGTTTTATATGATTCTAAAGTAATTTAGTTTTACTCCTGGAATTAATTGTTCCGATAAACCATGAAAAGAGTTACAGTTCCACTGGAACTAATAAACTTAAATAACGACGGCTTCCACCTTTTGGTGGAAGTTTTTGTTTTCAACGAGATTTTCAATTTGGTGTTAGATACTGGTGCTTCTAAAACAGTGCTTGATAAATTTATTGTCGAAAAATATACAAATGTCGAAGATCTATTAATTTCAGATCAGTTATCTACCGGACTGGGAACAAATAGTATGCAAAGTTATGGCATCAGATTAGATAATCTAAAGTTTGGAAAATTGATAATGAATCAGTTTGAAGTTGCTGTTCTTGACCTATCAATTATAAGTGCTGCCTATGAAAATTTAAATTTACCACCAATTATAGGCGTTTTAGGAGGTGACATTCTTCAAAAACACGAAGCAGTAATTGACTACAAAAAATTGCATCTTAAACTTAACATCCTAACAAACTTATAACCTTCTCCAACTGTTTCCCTAGTAATGTGGCATTAAGTATTCATTACGATGAGAATAACTTACATTTCAATAGTTCTCCTTTTTCTATTTAAATCATCATATACTCAAAACCTGAGTGGAAGATGGTATGGGAAACTTACTCAAGAGGCTGGAGGATTTAAAGATTCGTATGACTTTGAACTAGATATAGCACATAGAAAGAATATTTGGGGAGAGTCCTTTGTATTTTACAAAGATTCTATAGCTATAAAAATTGGATTCTCGGGGTATATTAAGGGGGATAGCCTTTACATAAGTGAGAGAGAAAATTTGATATTTCAGGAGAAAGTTCCGAATAATTGGATTGCCTGTGTAAAAAATATTACGTTAGGGTATCACAGGTATTTTGAAAATGAGTTCCTACTTGGCAGATGGACCGGAGCAAGTGTATTGGATGGAACGACTTGTATTCCGGGTATGGTAATTCTTGCGAGATCTCACAGCGCACTGGAGGATTATTTGGAAGAGCTAATAATAAAGAAGAACCTTGCATCCAAAACCAGAAGCAAATCAATCTCCATTAAGCCAAGTTCGCCATTAAATTTCGATGAATCCTTCAAAAACACATTACCTAGAAAAATTACTGAAATTGTTGTAAATAGTACCGACCTGCAGTTTGAGTTGGTAGACTATATGAAGGAAGATAATGATACGGTCTCAGTTTATTTAAACAGGCAGCCAATTCTTCAAAATGTTAAAATCTCCAATCAGCCGGCATTTGTATACTTCCATATAGATCCCAAATTCCAATTGCATGAACTGTTGCTTTACGCTGAAAATTTAGGTAATGTCAAACCAAATACTTCTCAACTCACCATTTTTGACGGAGATAAAACTTTCAGGTTAATGATTGAGTCTGACAAGCAAAAAACGGCGGCCGTCTATCTCCGCTACGAACCACTATAACTTTTGAGTTTGGAGTTTTGGGAATTTCAGCTTTTCTTATAAATGAAAATCCCCAAGAAGCTGTTTTTCTTGAGGATTCTCATTTATATACAATACCGCTTGCAAATGTTTAATTTAACACTTAGTTACAGCAAAGTAAAATCAATTACACGTTTATCCGTGCGTATTTAGCATTACGCTCTATAAATTCTCTCCTTGGTGCAACCTCATCCCCCATTAACATGGAGAAAACGTGATCACATTCTGCAGCATTTTCGATAGTCACTTTTCTTAAGGTTCTAGTTTCCGGATTCAGGGTTGTTTCCCACAACTGCTCTGCGTTCATCTCCCCTAAACCTTTGTAGCGTTGAATGTGAACACTATCTTCTTTACCCGCACCTTTTAAACGTTGCACAGCCGCATCACGTTGGTCATCATTCCAAGCGTATTCAAACTCTTTTCCCTTCTTAACTTGATACAATGGAGGCGCTGCAATGTAGATATATCCAAATTCAATCAACGCTTTCATATAACGGAAAAAGAAAGTTAAGATTAACGTCGTAATGTGTGATCCATCTACGTCCGCATCCGTCATGATAATGATACGATGGTAACGAAGCTTATCCATATTCAACGCTTTATCGTCATCAACGGTACCAATGCTTACTCCCATCGCGGTAAACATATTCTTTATCTCATCATTCTCGTAAATCTTATATTCCATTGCTTTTTCAACGTTAAGGATTTTACCCTTAAGTGGAAGAATTGCCTGAAAATTACGATCTCTACCCTGTTTTGCAGTTCCACCTGCTGAATCTCCCTCCACCAGGTATAATTCACAAGCCGCAGGATCGTTATTGGCACAATCTGCAAGCTTACCTGGCAAACCAGAACCGCCCATTACGTTTTTACGTTGAACCATTTCTCTGGCCTTACGAGCTGCCGCTCTAGCCGTTGCAGCCAATATCACTTTGTTAACGATCATTCGAGCTTCCTTTGGATTTTCTTCCAAATAGTTTCCTAGAATTTCACCAACTGCAATATCAACAGCTCCCATTACCTCATTATTCCCTAATTTAGTTTTGGTTTGCCCTTCAAATTGTGGTTCTTGAACTTTTACTGAAATTACAGCAGTTAATCCCTCACGGAAATCATCTCCTGTTATTTCAATCTTCATGTTTTTTAACAAGCCAGACTTTTCAGCATATGCTTTTAATGTACGTGTTAATCCACGGCGAAAACCAGCTACGTGTGTACCGCCTTCATGCGTATTAATATTGTTTACATATGAATGGACATTCTCTGAGTACGTATCATTGTATTGCAAAGCTAGCTCGACAGGAATACCCTGCTTCACTCCTTCTACATAAATTGGTTCCGGAATTATAGATGACCTTGTTCCGTCTAAAAATTTAACAAACTCACGTAAGCCGCCTTCTGAGTAGAACTTCTCGTGAAGAAATGAACCGTCTTCCATAACTTCACGCTCGTCTGTTAATGAAAGATGAATACCTTTATTCAGATACCCAAGTTCTCTTAAGCGAGCAGCTATAGTATCGAATTTATACTCTGTAGTTAGTGTAAATATATCTGCATCTGGCAGGAATGTAACTGAGGTTCCCGTACGATCGGTCGTGCCAATTACTTTTACATCAAACTGCGGTTTTCCGCAAGAATATTCTTGTGTGAATACTTGTCCTTCACGGTAAACTACCGCTTTTAAATGAATAGAGAGTGCATTCACACAACTAACACCTACTCCGTGCAATCCGCCGGAAACTTTATAAGTGTCTTTATCAAATTTACCACCAGCATGAAGAACAGTCATTACCACTTCAAGCGCTGATCTGTTTTCTTTTGTATGGATTGCAGTCGGAATTCCACGACCGTTATCTTCTACCGTGATGGAATTACCAGGATGAATAGTTACTTTAATATCATCACAGTAACCTGCTAGTGCCTCATCTATTGAATTATCTACAACTTCATAAACCAGATGATGCAAGCCCTTAAACCCAGTATCACCTATATACATTGACGGTCTCTTCCTAACCGCCTCTAATCCTTCTAAAACCTGTATATTATCTGCCGAATAATTTGATCTATCTTCAGTGATTTCGCTCATAATTTTATAAATACAACAAAATTCAAAACTAACCTTTTAGAAGCTTTTATACGAATTTTAAGCAAACAAACTACTCACATTTTACGGTTATTTGATATACCTGCTTATTCATTGTGATACTTAAACTGAAAGTTTATATTTGCGTAAATTTTTTGAAAAATCATGAGAGACGCGTTAGCATCAATGACTAAACTTACCGCTGGAGTAGCCCTAACTGTAGTATTATTTTCCTGCAACAAAGAGCAACCAAAAACAGCATCAACCCCTGCAACTACAGTTTCAGATACAAAAGGCGAAGCAATTGTATTTGTAAATCAGGATAGTTTACTTACTAATTACGAATACTTTAAATCTATCAAAGCGGCTTTTGAAGCAAAATCTAGAAAAGCTCAGGTTGATTTAAATGCTAAGGGAACTGCTTTTCAGCGAGAAGCAGCTGCCTACCAACAAGCGGCCCCAACTTTAAGTGCTGAACAACGGGCAAGTACAGAAGAACGTTTAGCCCGTAAACAACAAGAACTTGCTGCTTATAATCAAAATGCCAGCAATGCACTTGCGAATGATGAAGCTAAAGAAAACGAAAAATTATACAATAAAGTGGCCGACTTTTTAAAGCAACATGCGAAGAACAAAGGGTACAAACTTGTGTTAACTTATTCTAAAGCTAATCCTACTGTTTTGTTCGGAGATGAAAGTCTTGACGTAACAAAAGAAGTTGTTTCTGGTCTTAATGAGGAGTACAAAAAGAGTAACAAGTAAGTTATTGTTACAAATTATATAAGTGCAAACCCTGGCTATGCCGGGGTTTCTTATTAATACTTCCAACAAGATTATAACTTCTAATTTATTTCAAAGTTTGAAAGTTTCAAGAAGGAAATTTGTTAAAATGAGCTTGCTAACTGGCGCTTCGCTTGTATTAGCAGACTCATATTGGTTTGAGAAAGCATTTATTGAAACCAATGAGTTTTTTATTAAGAATGCTAGTTCCAAAACTTCGAATTTGAAGTTTGTTCAGGTTTCAGACCTTCACCTCCAATCAATAAAATCTTACCACAAAAAACTTGTTACCAAACTCAATAAACTAAAGCCAGATATTATTTTCTTTACAGGGGATATCTGCGACCGAAAACGATACTTAGAATTAGTGGACGAATTCCTTTCATTCATTGATTACAACATTAAAAAAGTAGCCATATTAGGCAATTGGGAAAATAAATGTGGCCTTGATATTAATCAATTAAGAACTATTTACAAAAAGCATAATTGCAATTTACTTGTAAATGAATCCAAAAACTTTATTATTAAAAATACCAGCATACAAGTAACCGGAGTTGACGACATCGTGGAAGGAAAGCCAGATTTCAACTTGGCTGTATCCCAATATACCCCTTCAGACTATCATATTGTTATGGCTCACTGCCCCATTCAACGAGATATTATTAAGCAGCAAATGCATAACATACCTGTTGATTTAGTGTTATCTGGGCATACGCACGGGGGCCAAATCAACTTCTTTGGATATACACCAATAGTTCCATCCGGAAGCGGCAATTATCTAAAAGGTTGGTATAAAGACAGCATCCCGCATTTGTATGTTTCTAAAGGCATAGGAACCACAGTTCTGCCATTACGTTTTGGTTCAAGAGCCGAGATAGCCATATTCAACTTTGAACAAAATAGCAAAGCCTAATTGTATTTGGCAATCAAATTGTTAATAATCACGTATTCCGATCATTTATCCAAAAGGGTTAGTGGTTGAATTTGAATATTGTGATGGAGCTCGAAGCGTTAGGGAATGAAGAGAAAATCCTTTTTCAATTCTCCATTGAAAAAGATTGCAACGAAATGCCCGCTCGAACGCCCAAAACAATCCTAAAAACCTTGATTGAGATTGTTATTAAATAGCAGTAGTATGAAAAATTGGAATGTTGGATGTTCAGGTTTCTACTATAAACATTGGAAAGAGTTTTTTTATCCTAAAGGTCTCCCACAAAAAAAATGGTTCGAATACTATTGCGAACATTTCCATACTGTAGAACTAAACGTCACATTTTACCGCTTTCCTCAACTATCCTTTCTTCAAAGCTGGTATGAACGAAGTCCGGAGAATTTCAAGTTTGCTGTTAAAGCTCCAAAGCTAATCACTCATTTTAAGCAGTTTAACGATTCAAAATCATTAACAAATGATTTTTATGATGTGGTTGATAGAGGATTGAGCGATAAGTTAGGATGTGTGCTATTTCAGCTTCCACCCAGAAGTGCCTATACTGAAGAGCGACTTGAAAAAATATTTAACACGTTAGATTTTTCGGTTCCGAACGTACTGGAATTTAGGCATGTTAGCTGGTGGAATGAGAAGGTATATAAAATATTGGCTGAATATAAAGTAGCTTTTTGTGGAATGAGCCATCCGCTTTTGCCCGATAGTGTTATACAAAACGTACCACTGGTTTATTACCGTTTCCATGGAGTCCCTGAATTATATAAATCCCCATATAGTGAGGAATTTCTTAAAAACACTATTAATAATATCAGCTCAAATAAACAGGCAAAGGATGTTTTCCTTTATTTTAATAACGATATAGGTGGTTCTGCGATTGTAAACGCAAAACAAACTCAGGATTTGATTATAATGTGAGGGAACCGCAGAAATCTTATTTACATCCTGGTAAGTTCAAGCTGTAGTGTAAGTCGAGCCCTGTTAAGTTTCATCTTCGTTAAACCAACCGTCTTGAAGATCATCGATATCCCGTCTGTCTTTTTTCGTCGGTCGGCCAGCGCCACGGTCTCGATTTAAATTAGAAATATTGAATACAGATTTGTAGGCGTATGTTTCTTCAAGCGGAGTCAAATCCTCGTAGAACGTAACTGCGGTCTTCGCATCAACTCTTCTTTCCAGCAACCCAATAACCTTTATAACTTTCTTCTCGATTCCCTTTTGTACAGTATAAATTTCACCTATTTTAACTACATGTGAAGGTTTTAAATTTTGTCCGTTAAACTTTACTCGTCCAGCCTTACATGCGTCGGTAGCTAAACTTCTGGTTTTAAATGCCCTTATAGACCACAAATACTTATCAATTCGCAATTTTTCGCTTTCAGCCATAAAACAAATTTACCAACTAATACTTCATAGCACGAAAACTGGCAGAAATTCCTTTAATTTGTGCCAAATTTTTCAATATGATAACAGAATTAAAAAAACTAATTGAGGATGCCTGGGAAGACAGAACTCTTCTAACATATAAAGAGTATCAGGAAGCAATTGAACAGGTTATTTATCATCTTGATAGAGGGGAAATTCGTGTTTCTGAACCAATTGGTAGTCGCTGGCATGTGAATGAGTGGGTAAAAAAAGCTGTAGTTCTCTATTTTCCTATTCGTGAAATGAAAGTAATGGAAGTTGGTCCCTTTGTATTTCATGATAAAATGAAATTAAAAACCAACTATAAAGAAATTGGGGTTAGAGTTGTTCCTCACGGGATTGCACGTTACGGTGCCTACCTTGCAAAAGGTGTAATTTTGATGCCTTCTTATGTAAATATTGGTGCATACGTAGGTGAAGGTACCATGGTGGATACATGGGCAACTGTTGGATCATGTGCTCAAATTGGCAAAAACGTACATTTAAGTGGCGGCGTAGGTATTGGCGGTGTGTTGGAACCGTTACAAGCTTCACCGGTTGTAATTGAAGATAATTGTTTTATAGGATCACGAGCAATTGTTGTAGAAGGTGTAAGAGTGGAATCTGAAGCGGTATTAGGAGCAAACGTTGTTCTAACCGGATCAACTAAAATTATTGATGTTACTGGAAGCGAACCAATTGAATACAAAAACATTGTTCCTGCAAGATCCGTTGTAATCCCCGGAACATACACCAAGAAATTTCCCGCAGGTGAATATCAGGTTCCATGTGCACTGATCATTGGCAAAAGAAAAGAATCAACTGACAAAAAAACTTCCCTTAACGACGCTTTAAGAGAAAATAACGTTGCAGTTTAAAGCAGTATATATTATACTTTTATCTCATGCGCATAGGTTTTGATGGTAAAAGAGCAACACAAAATTTTACCGGCTTAGGAAACTATAGCCGGTATATTTTGAATATTTTAAGCACTTATTGTCCAGAAAATACATATCATTTATATTCTCAAAAAGAACCTGTAAAACCGGGATTAATCAATTCAAGAATAGCACTCGTACAGCCTAAAAAGAAGAAATTAAACGTTGGTTGGCGCAGCTTTGGAATAGTCAAAGATCTGAAAAAGGATAAAATAGATTTATTTCATGGATTGAGTAATGAAATTCCATTCGGAATCAAGAAATCTTTAATACCAAGTATAGTCACTATTCATGATTTAATTTTTTTAAGATTTCCGCAGTACTATAACTTTATTGACCGTAAAATTTATGGCTTCAAATTTAAGTATGCCTGTAAAAATGCGAATAAAATTATTGCGGTAAGCGAACAAACAAAACGAGACATTATTACATTTTTCAGGATCGATCCCGAAAAAATTAAGGTAATTTATCAGAACTGTGCTTCTGAATTTAAGAATTCCGAACGGAAGCACGAAATTTCTATAAAGTATCAGTTACCCGAAAAATATATTCTCAATGTTGGAAGCATCGAAGAACGTAAAAATATATTGGTGATTGTAAAAGCCTTGAAATATATAAGCGATGATATACATTTGGTAATAGTTGGAAAAGAGACAGTTTACGCCAACAAAGTAAAAAAGTATATAGAAGATAATGGTTTAACAGCGAGGGTTCATATTCTTAAAAATGTACCATTTATCGATTTGCCATCTTTATACCAGTTAGCCAAGGTTTTTGTATATCCATCAAAGTTCGAAGGCTTTGGAATACCAATATTAGAGGCAATGCAATCAGGAATACCAGTGATTGCTGCTACCGGATCATGCCTTGAGGAAGCGGGTGGACCGAATAGTCTATATGTTGATCCAGAAAATGTTGATGGATTTGCTAAGGCGATTAATCAGGTAAATGAGAATATCGATTTAAAAGCAAAAATGATTAGGGAAGGCCATGATTATGCAAAAAGGTTTGATGATCACATTATTGCAAAACAAATATTAGATCTTTATAAAGAAACCATTAAATAATGCTCAAACAAGAAATCGATAAAGCATTTGAAGTTTTAAGAAATGGGGGATTAATTTTATATCCTACAGATACTATTTGGGGTATTGGATGTGATGCAACCAATCCAGAAGCTGTTGATAAGGTTTATAAACTAAAGGGTAGAACAGAAGAAAAAAGCCTGATTATTTTATTAGATACCGCTAATAAACTTCCGTCCTACGTAAGAGACGTTCCGGATATTGCTTATGATTTAATTGAGTTTGCGGAAAACCCTTTAACAATTATTTATTCGGGTGCAAAGAATTTAGCACTGAATGTGATAAATTCAGATGGAAGTATTGCAATTAGAATTGTCAATCATGATTTTTGTCAGCCGTTGATACAAAGGTTTCGTAAGCCTATTGTGTCTACTTCTGCTAATATTAGTGGCGAACAATCTCCAATTAACTTTGATGACATATCGCAGGACATTTTGAATGGAGTTGATTTAATTGTGGATTTTGAACAAGATAACCGTTCAGAAAAAAAACCGTCAACAATAATGAAACTCGAGGTCGATGGCAAATTCAAATTCATTCGAAAATAGTCTAATCGCTATCTAAATACGGAGCACAATTTATATATCTTAATGTGTTTTACGGATGTTATTCCCAGCTATCATAACATCCTAATGAAAAAGATCAATTGCATGAAACAACACCTAACAAATCCTATTTTTCAAAAACTTTCTAAACTTGCCTTGCAATCTAACACGGAAGTTTATGTAATCGGAGGTTTTGTTCGGGATCTTTTTTTGAATCGTCCTTCAAAAGATATCGATATTCTGGTGATAGGAAATGGGATCGCCTTTGCGGAGGCAGCAGGCAAGATATTGAATTCAAAGGTGGCGGTTTATAAAAACTTTGGTACTGCTATGCTTCGATCCGGGGATTTAGAAATAGAGTTCGTTGGAGCCCGAAAGGAATCCTACAGAGCTGAATCACGAAAGCCCATTGTAGAAAACGGAACCTTAGACGATGATCAACAACGTCGGGATTTCTCTATCAATGCGATGGCAATCAGTTTGAATTCTGATAATTTTGGAAGTTTGCTAGATCCATTTAATGGGATTGACGACCTTCAAAACAGGATTATAAAAACTCCTTTAAGCCCTGTTGAAACCTTTTCTGATGATCCGCTAAGGATGATGCGAGCTATTCGTTTTGCAACGCAACTTAATTTCACAATAGAAAGTTCGGCCATCGGAGCTATTAAACAAAATACCGATCGCATAAATATTGTATCTAAAGAGCGCATAACCGATGAGTTGAATAAAATTATCCTTAGTAAAGTCCCGTCCATTGGATTCAAATATTTATTTGACACAGGCTTATTAAAACAAATTTTCCCTCAAATGGTGGACTTATATGGCGTTGATATTATTGATGGGAAAGGACACAAGGATAATTTTTACCATACGTTACAGGTTTTGGATAACATTGCTGAAACAACCGATGATTTATGGTTAAGGTGGGCCGCCATATTACATGATATTGCAAAGCCAGCCACAAAGCGTTTTGAGAAGCAACATGGCTGGACATTTCATGGTCATGAAGATAAAGGAGCCAGAATGGTACCCCGAATTTTTGCTCAGTTAAAACTACCCCTAAATGAAAAAATGAAACAGGTTCAAAAACTCGTTCAACTTCATTTGCGACCAATTGTTTTAGCTCAAGACATTGTTACCGACTCGGCTGTTCGAAGACTTTTATTTGACGCAAGTGATGACATTGATGCTCTGATGCTTCTCTGCCATGCCGATGTAACTACTAAAAATGAATACAAGGTAAAGAAGTATCGTCAAAATTTTGAGCTTGTGAAACAGAAGCTTAAAGATGTTGAAGAGCGTGATCAGCTTAGGAATTGGCAACCACCAATAACCGGCATAGACATTATGCAAGTGTTTGGCATTAAAGAAGGTCGTGAGGTGGGGATGATTAAAAACCAAATTAGAGAAGCAATATTAGAGGGAGAGATCCAAAACAACAAAGAAGAAGCACTTATTTTTATGATTGCGAAGGCTAAAGAGATAGGTTTGGTACCAATAAAAGCATCAGAGTAGTAAAATTTGAAACTTTCTACCATTTTAAAGGTTAATAGTTTCTGCAAATTGTATTTTTGTAAAGTTAAATTGAAAAAAGAATAATATGGCTGTTTATAGATTTAAAGTTTCTTTCGAAGATTATGATGACGTTGTTAGAGAAATCGATATTAAATCCAATCAAACATTTGAAGATCTCCACAAAGCTATCCACCAATCAACTGGCTATAATGCTGAGTTGTCGTCGTCATTTTATGTTTGCAATGATCAGTGGATTAAAAGTGATGAGATAGCATATTTACCGTCTCAAAGGAAAATAGATAACGGTGTTATCTCTATGATCAATTCAAAATTGAGTAGTTATATTGATGATCCTCATCAAAAATTTTACTACACCTATAATTTCGAACGACCGTTTGATTTCCACGTAGAGCTAATAAAAATTATATTGAACGAGGAACAGGGTAAAACCTATCCAAATTTGTTTAGAAGCGTGGGCGAAGCACCAAAAATACCTGTAGCCGGGCCTATAATTCCATCTGCAGCGTCTTTAGAGTCAGACGAATTTGACTTTTTAAATGAAGTTGAAGATTTTGTAGCTGAAGACGACGATAGTATTGATTCAATAAGCGAGCTGCCAATAGCCATTGAAATTGATGCCCACGATGACGAAGGTGAAAAAGACGACTTAATGGACGAGTTTTCTGACAGTGATGGCTATGATGCTGATGATCTTCAGAAAGATGATTATTAATATCTCCGAAAAGTAACAGAACTATCTTTTAATGCATCTCAAAACACTGGTAGTTATTGCGGGGCCGACGGCTGTTGGGAAAACTGCATTAGCGATACAAGTGGCTAAACACTATCAAACCGAAATACTTTCTGGGGATTCCCGTCAGTTCTATAGAGAAATGGAAATTGGCACAGCCAAACCCTCCTTGAGTGAACTACAAGAGGTTAAACATCATTTCATAAACTCGCACAGTATTACAGAGAATGTGACTGTTGGTGATTATGAACGAGATGCACTATTGGTTTTAGACACAATTTTTCAGAAACATGACATTGCCATATTGGTGGGAGGATCAGGGTTGTTTCTTAAAGCAATTTGTGAAGGCTTTGACCAATTTCCTGATGTAATGCCTGGGATCAGAGAAGATCTAAATCAGAACCTACTTGATTTCGGAATAGTTCACTTACAGAACAAGCTTAAAGGCCTTGATCCTGCCTATTATTCTGAAGTTGATATCAATAACCCTCAACGCGTCATTCGGGCACTGGAAGTATCCATTTCTTCCGGAAAACCCTATTCTAGTTTCAGAATACAAAATCAAATCTCAAGACCTTTCAACATTTTAAAAATTTGCTTAAATACTTCTCGCGAGCAGCTTTATAGGCAAATTAATTATCGAGTTGATCAAATGATGGAAGTCGGTCTTCTTAGTGAGGTTAATGCATTAATTGAATATCAACACTTTAATGCACTAAGCACGGTGGGATATACTGAGTTATTTAATTATATAAAAGGCAACCAAACATTAAATCAATCTATTGATTTAATCAAACAAAATACAAGGAGGTTCGCAAAGCGCCAGCTAACCTGGTTTCGGAAAGAACAAGATATGGTTTGGTTTGAGCCCGACGCAAAAAAAGTTATCGACTATCTCGAATCTGCAATAAATACTAAGCCTGAGCAGTAGGTCCCCCAAAGTTCATTGGAAGTGCGGGTGGATCTTCCTGGATTTTTATTCTTCCGTTAATACTTTCGAATTTTTCAATATTATCTTCTAAAGCCCTCAAAAATCTTTTAGCATGTTCTGGAGTCAAAACAATTCTAGATTTAACTCTTGCTTTTGGAACCCCTGGCATAACTCTAATAAAGTCGAGAACGAACTCCGTGTTTGAATGAGTAATTATAGCAAGGTTTGAGTAAGTGCCTTCCGCTACTTCTTCAGACAACTCGATATTTAACTGATTTTCATTATTAAATTCTTCCATGAAAGCATAATTAGTTTCAAATATAATAAAAAGAGACCTTTCAAATTGTATCTACTGTAGAACATGTCTATTTAAATTTTAAGCATAAAAAAAACCTGCCAAATAAATTGGCAGGTTTCAGATATTATTTTGTTTACGCCTCTACTTCTTCTTTCTTAGAAGCAAGTAGCTTATCGTATTCTTCTTGTGAACCTACAATGATACGCTCATAGTGACGTAAGCCAGTACCTGAAGGAATTAAGTGACCAACGATCACGTTCTCTTTCAATCCAAGTAAATTATCACGTTTACCACTAATTGCAGCCTCATTTAACACCTTAGTAGTTTCCTGGAAGGAAGCAGCAGAGATGAAAGATTTGGTACCTAATGATGCACGAGTAATACCTTGAAGCATTTGACTTGAAGTAGCAGCAATTGCATCCCTCACCTCAGCAAGCTTCATATCCTTACGTTTAAGTATAGAATTTTCATCTCTTAGCTTACGTATGGTAATTATCTGACCTGCTTTCAAAGTAGTAGAATCACCTGGCTCCGTAACTACTTTTTTGTCATACATATCATCATTTTCAAGCATGAAATCCCAACGATCAACCAATTCTTTCTCAAGAAAACGAGTATCACCTGCATCTTCGATCAGAACTTTCTGCATCATTCTATGAACAATAGTTTCAAAGTGCTTATCATTGATTTTAACACCCTGTAAACGGTAAACCTCTTGGATACCATTAACTAAATATTCTTGAACTGCAGCAGGGCCCTTAATTGCTAAAATATCAGCAGGAGAAATAGAACCATCTGACAAAGGCATACCAGCCTTCACAAAGTCATTATCCTGTACTAAAATATGTTTAGACAATGGTACCAAGTATTTCTTGATTTGACCGTCTTTTGATTCAATTGAAATTTCACGGTTACCACGTTTAATTCCACCAAGTGTTACAACACCATCAATTTCAGTAACTACTGCTGGATTAGATGGATTACGTGCTTCAAATAACTCAGTTACACGAGGTAAACCACCGGTAATATCACGAGTTTTTCCAGTAGAACGAGGAATTTTAACAATTACTTGTCCCATTTTAACTTTCTCGCCTTCTTCTACAGCAATGTGAGCTCCTACCGGGATGTTATAACCTTTCAAACCATTACCTTTTGTATCCGAAACACGAATAATAGGGTTTTTAGTTTTATCACGTGTATCAATAATAACTTTTTCACGGTGACCAGTTTGATCATCAGATTCCTCACGGAAAGTGATACCTTCAATGATAGCCTCAAACTCAGCAACACCTTCAAATTCTGAAATAATTACTGCGTTATATGGATCCCAGCTACAGATACGATCTCCTTTGAAAATTCTTGCTCCATCTTTAACATACAAATAAGCTCCGTAAGGAATGTTATTTGCCATGATCATTTTGTTAGTAGTCGGTTCGATGATCCTGAACTCGCCAGAACGTCCAAGAACCACTTCAACAGGGCCCTCTTCAGTTTCATGACTAACCGTTCTCACGTTTTCAAACTCGATGATACCTTCAAATTTAGCATGGATTTGTGATTCTGCCGCGATGTTTGATGCGGTACCACCCACGTGGAATGTACGAAGTGTTAACTGTGTACCTGGCTCACCGATTGACTGAGCAGCAATTACACCAACAGCCTCACCCATTTGGACACGTTTACCAGTAGCAAGGTTACGTCCATAACACAGTGCACAAACACCACGTTTACTTTCGCAAGTTAATACTGAACGAATTTCAATTCCATCAAGCGGAGAATTTTCAATCTTAATTGCAATATGTTCTTCAATATCGTGACCAGCCGAAACTAATAGTTCATTAGTAAGTGGATCAATAACATCATGCACTGAAGTTCTACCTAAAATACGATCATATAAAGGCTCAATAACATCTTCATTGTCTTTCAATGCAGTTGTGTAAATACCTCTTAAAGTACCACAATCTACATCACCAACAATCATATCTTGAGCAACATCATGCAAACGACGAGTTAAGTAACCAGCATCCGCTGTTTTCAATGCCGTATCCGCTAAACCTTTACGTGCACCGTGGGTTGAGATAAAGTATTCCAATACAGACAAACCTTCTTTAAAGTTTGATAAGATTGGATTTTCAATAATCTCACCACCAGAGCCAGATTTTTGCGGTTTTGCCATCAAACCTCTCATTCCGCATAACTGACGAATTTGTTCTTTCGAACCACGAGCACCTGAATCAAGCATCATGTAAACAGAGTTAAAACCCTGGTTATCACTCGATAATTGATTCATTACATTTGATGTAAGCCTATTGTTAATACGAGTCCAAATATCAATAACCTGATTATAGCGCTCATTGTTAGTAATGAATCCCATGTTATAGTTATTCGTTACCTCTTCAACCTCTTTAGTAGCCTGTCCGATCAAATCAGCTTTTTCTGCAGGAATATTTAAATCTTGTAGATTAAATGATAATCCTCCCTGGAATGCCATTTGGAAACCTAATTCCTTAATATCATCCAAGAACTCAGCAGCACGAGCCATTCCTGTTGCTTTAACAACTTCACCAATAATATCACGAAGTGATTTCTTAGTTAAAAGCTCATTAATGTAACCAACTTCTTTAGGAACTCGTTGATTGAACAATACACGACCAACAGTAGTATCGATAATTTTGTTAACGATATTTCCGTCTTTCTCTTTCACAAAAGTTTTAACTTTTATAAAAGCATGTAAGTCAAGTTTCTTCTCGTTGTAAGATATAATTACTTCTTCTGGAGAGTAGAAAATTTGATCCTGTCCTTTAACAACACGACCTTCATCTGTTCTACGTCCTTTTGTTATATAGTATAATCCCAAAACCATATCCTGAGAAGGTACAGTAATAGGAGTACCATTAGCTGGATTTAGAATGTTGTGAGATGCTAGCATCAGCATTTGGGCTTCCAAAATTGCAGCATTACCTAAGGGTAAATGCACCGCCATCTGGTCACCGTCAAAATCCGCATTGAATGCAGTACAAACAAGTGGGTGTAATTGGATAGCTTTTCCTTCAATTAATTTAGGTTGAAAAGACTGTATACCTAAACGGTGAAGTGTAGGAGCTCTATTCAGTAATACTGGATGGCCTTTTAATACATTCTCAAGAATATCCCAAACTAATGGATCTTTTCTATCAACAATCTTCTTAGCTGATTTTACTGTCTTTACAACGCCTCTTTCAATCATCTTACGAATGATGAACGGTTTGAATAGCTCAGCAGCCATATCTTTAGGTAAACCGCACTCATGCAATTTCAAGTTCGGCCCTACAACAATTACGGAACGTGCTGAATAATCGACACGTTTACCCAGTAAGTTTTGACGGAAACGTCCTTGTTTACCTTTAAGAATATCAGAAAGTGATTTTAAAGCACGGTTACCTTCAGTCTTAACTGCGTTTACCTTACGTGAGTTGTCAAATAACGAATCTACAGCTTCCTGTAACATCCGTTTTTCGTTACGTAAAATAACTTCCGGTGCTTTAATTTCAATCAAACGCTTTAAACGGTTATTACGGATAATAACACGACGATATAAATCATTTAAATCGGAAGTAGCAAAGCGACCACCTTCTAGTGGAACAAGAGGACGTAATTCTGGTGGAATAACTGGAACAATCTTAACGATCATCCACTCAGGATTATTCTCAATCCGACTTCTGGCACCTCTAAAAGCTTCAACTACCTGAAGGCGTTTTAAAGCTTCGTTTTTACGTTGTTGAGATGTTTCATTTGCCGCTTGATGGCGTAGATCATAAGACAATTGATCTAAATCAAGGCGTTTTAATAAATCTTCAAGAGCATCAGCACCCATTTTAGCAATGAATTTCTGAGGATCTTTATCATCCAGATATTGATTTTCCTTCGGAAGAGTATCCAATATATCCAGATATTCTTCTTCAGTAAGGAAATCCATTTTCAGGATTCCGTCACCTTCTTTTATACCCGGTTGAATAACTACATAACGCTCGTAATAAATAATAAGATCTAATTTCTTAGTAGGTAGGCCTAATAAGTAACCAATCTTATTTGGTAAGGAGCGGAAATACCATATATGAGCAACAGGAACAACCAAATTGATGTGCCCCATACGCTCACGACGTACTTTCTTTTCTGTTACTTCAACACCACAACGGTCACAAACGATCCCTTTATAACGAATACGCTTGTATTTTCCGCAATGACATTCGTAATCCTTCACAGGACCGAAAATACGCTCACAGAATAAACCATCACGCTCAGGCTTGTAGGTCCGATAGTTGATAGTTTCAGGTTTTAACACCTCTCCACTTGAACGCTCCAGAATTGATTCCGGAGATGCCAAGCTAATGGTTATCGAGGTGAAATTACTTTTGATTTTATTATCTTTTTTATAAGACATAGCTCTTTTTTAAGTTGTAAGTTGTAGGTTGTAAGTTGTATGTCCAAGCTTAAAAACTTATAACATACAACTTATAACTTACTACTTAATCTAATGTGATATCTAAACCTAAACCTCTTAATTCATGAACCAATACATTGAATGATTCAGGAACAGAAGGAGTTGGAAGGGTTTCACCCTTAACAATTGCTTCATAGGTTTTAGCACGTCCTACAACATCATCAGACTTAACAGTCAAAATCTCTTGTAGAATATTAGCAGCACCAAATGCTTCAAGTGCCCAAACCTCCATCTCACCAAAACGCTGACCACCGAATTGAGCTTTACCACCCAATGGTTGTTGTGTAATTAATGAATATGGCCCGATTGAACGTGCGTGCATCTTGTCATCAACCATGTGACCAAGTTTCAACATATAGATAATACCTACAGTTGTTTGTTGATCAAAACGATCACCTGTTAATCCATTGTATAAATAAGTACGACCGGAAGCAGGGATACCTGCTTTAGCTACCCAGCCTTCAACTTCATCGTGTGAAGCACCATCAAATATTGGAGTTGCGAATTTCATACCCAATTCCTTACCAGCCCATCCTAAAACAGTCTCGTAAATTTGACCAAGGTTCATCCGTGAAGGTACACCTAGCGGGTTTAACACAATATCAACCGGCGTTCCATCTTCAAGGAAAGGCATATCTTCATCACGTACAATACGTGCAACAATACCCTTATTACCATGTCGGCCCGCCATCTTATCTCCTACTTTAAGCTTACGCTTTTTAGCGAGATATACTTTAGCCATTTGAACAATACCTGATGGTAACTCATCCCCTACACTGATTGCAAACTTATCACGTTTGTAAGCACCAAGTTCTTCGTTAAGCTTAATGTTATAATTGTGAAGAGTTTGTTTGATCAACTCATTCTTGTCTTCATCAGTAGTCCACTTGGTTGGATTAACGTTAGCGAACTCAAGCTCAGTTAAAACCTTTTGTGTGAATTTTACGCCTTTAGCAACTAATAACTCTTTGTAAACATTATAAACACCTTGAGAAGTTTTACCATTAACAATGGTGAATAACTTATCAATTAATGATTCTTTAAGTTCCTTTGTTGCTTTGTTATGTCTAGCGTCTAATTTCTCAATAGCTGATTTTTCTTCAGCTTTCGTTGTTTTCTTAGCACGAGAGAATAGTTTTGTATCGATAACTACACCAGCAATAGAAGGAGGAGTTTTTAACGATGCATCTTTCACATCACCTGCTTTATCTCCAAAAATTGCTCTTAGTAGTTTTTCTTCAGGAGATGGATCAGACTCTCCTTTTGGAGTAATCTTACCGATAAGAATATCGCCTTCCTTAACTTCAGCACCTACTCTAATAATTCCATTCTCATCTAGATCTTTAGTAGCTTCTTCAGAAACATTTGGGATATCAGGAGTTAACTCTTCCTCACCTCTTTTTGTATCACGAACCTCTAATTCAAATTCTTCAATATGAAGAGATGTGAATATATCTTGAGATACAACACGCTCAGAAATTACAATCGCATCCTCAAAGTTATATCCTTGCCAAGGCATGAATGCTACTTTCAAGTTTCTTCCTAATGCAAGTTCACCGTCTTGAGTTGCGTAACCTTCGCAAAGAACCTGACCTTTTTTAACTTGTTGGCCTTTTTTAACAATTGGCTTTAAGTTGATACAAGTACTCTGATTCGTTTTCTTGAACTTAATTAATCTGTAAGATTTAACCTCACCATCAAATGATACTAAAACGTCATCTTCATTTCTTTCGTAACGAATTTTGATTTCATTAGCATCAACATATTCAACTACACCGTTTCCTTCAGCATTAATTAGTGTACGAGAATCTCTTGCAACTCTGCCTTCCAAACCAGTGCCAACAATCGGAGCTTCAGGACGTAACAAAGGTACAGCCTGACGCTGCATGTTTGATCCCATCAATGCACGGTTGGCATCATCATGCTCCAAGAAAGGAATTAATGATGCAGCAATTGATGTAATTTGATTCGGCGCAATATCCATTAAATCAAGCTTTGTTGGCTCAATTACAGGGAAGTCACCTTCATATCTAGCTTTAACATGTGGATTCTCGAAAACACCGTTATCATCATAAACAGCATTTGCTTGTCCAATGGTTTTTCCTTCTTCGTCTTCCGCTGATAAATAAATAACAGGCTCTTCAACAACTACACGACCATTATCTACTTTCCGGTAAGGAGTTTCGATAAAGCCTAAATTGTTAATTTTTGCATGTACGCAAAGAGAAGAAATCAAACCAATGTTTGGTCCTTCAGGAGTTTCAATAGTACATAACCTACCGTAGTGAGTATAATGTACGTCACGAACCTCAAAACCTGCACGCTCACGAGATAAACCACCTGGGCCTAAAGCTGATAAACGACGCTTGTGCGTAATTTCTGCTAAAGGATTGGTTTGATCCATAAATTGTGATAATTGATTTGTTCCGAAGAACGAATTTATCACAGATGAAAGCGTACGAGCATTAATCAAGTCGGTTGGAGTAAATACCTCGTTGTCACGGATATTCATTCTTTCACGAATAGTACGAGCCATACGTGCCAATCCTACGCCAAACTGAGCATATAATTGTTCACCAACAGTACGAACACGACGATTTGATAAGTGATCAATATCATCCACCTCAGCCTTAGAATTGATCAATTTGATCAAATATTTGACAATGGCAATGATATCTTGTTTTGTTAAAACTTTAGTCTCAACAGGAGTATTCAACTTAAGTTTACGGTTAATGCGGTATCTACCAACATCTCCCAAATCATATCTTTTATCAGAAAAGAATAAACGATCGATGATACCACGAGCAGTTTCCTCATCAGGTGGTTCAGCGTTACGTAATTGTCGGTAAATATGCTCAACCGCTTCTTTTTCTGAATTAGACGTATCTTTTTGTAATGTATTATATATAATGGTATAATCACCGCTGTTAATCGCATCATCTTTCGTCAAGATAACGGTTTTAACGCCAGCATCAATGATCATATCGATGTGCTCATCTTCTAAAACAGTTTCCCGTTCCATAATGATTTCATTACGGTCAATTGAAACTACTTCACCAGTATCCTCATCCACAAAATCTTCCACCCATTTCCTTAAAACTCTGGCAGCGAGTTTACGGCCAATGAATTTTTTCAGACCTGATTTACTTACTTTAACTTCATCGGCTAATTCAAATAATTCAAGAATATCTTTATCGTCCGAATAACCGATTGCACGTAGTAATGTAGTAACTGGGAATTTTTTCTTACGGTCAATATAAGCATACATGACGTTATTAACGTCCGTAGCAAACTCAATCCATGATCCCTTAAATGGAATTACACGAGCTGAATATAATTTGGTTCCGTTTGTATGGCGGCTTTGACCGAAAAATACACCTGGTGATCTATGTAATTGAGATACAATTACGCGTTCAGCACCATTTATAACGAAAGTTCCTTTAGGAGTCATGTAAGGGATTGTTCCCAAATAAACATCCTGAACTATCGTTTCAAAATCTTCATGTTCAGCATCATTACAAGAAAGCTTAAGCTTTGCTTTTAATGGAACACTATAAGTTAATCCACGATCAATACACTCTGGTATATCATAACGAGGCGGATCAATGAAATAATCAAGAAATTCCAGTACAAAGATGTTTCTTGAATCAGAGATCGGAAAGTTCTCAGAAAACACTTTAAACAAACCTTCTTGATGACGGTTGTCTGATGTAGTTTCTAACTGAAAAAATTCCCTGAAAGACTGTAACTGCACGTCCAGAAAGTCAGGATAATCCAAAACATGTTTACTGGTAGCAAAATTTACTCTTTCGTTGTGCTTAATATTATTTGCCAAGGGACTGAGATTTTTAGTTTAGTAAATAAACTTCGACTTCTTTTTCCTTAGAGGATTTGTGAGTCAAACAAATGGGTATTATACAAATGGCAATAGACCCCGACGAAAATCGGGGTCTAAGACCATTAATTATATAAGTTAAAGAAATTACTTAACTTCAACAGTAGCTCCAGCTTCTTCTAATTGTTGTTTAAGAGCTTGTGCTTCTTCTTTAGAAACACCAGTTTTAACTTCTTTTGGTGCGCTATCAACTAAATCTTTAGCTTCTTTCAAACCTAAACCAGTTAAGTCTTTTACTAATTTAACTACAGCTAATTTAGAACCACCAGCTTCTTTTAATATTACATCAAACGCAGTTTGTTCTGCAGGAGCAGCAGGTGCATCACCACCACCAGCAGGTGCAGCAACTACAGCAGCAGCAGCTGGCTCAATACCATACTCATCTTTCAATATTTGAGCTAGTTCATTAACTTCTTTTACTGTCAAGTTTACTAATTGCTCAGCAAACGCTTTTAAATCCGCCATTTTATTTAAATTTTAATTCTTTTATGATTAATGTTTTTTAGAACTTAAGGTGTTCTTTAACCTCTTTCTTGTAAAGTTTTAACGATTCCGGCAAGTTTATTACCTCCAGATTGTAATCCAGAAATAACGTTCTTAGCAGGAGATTGAAGTAATGCAATGATATCTGCAACCAATTCTTCCTTAGATTTAAGGTTAACTAATGCGTCAAGTTGACTATCTCCAATAAAGATTGCTGTATCAATGTATGCTGCTTTTAAAATTGGTTTCTCACCAGCTTTTCTTAGTTGTTTGATCAACTTAGCAGGAGCATTTGCTGTTTTTGAAAACATAATTGATGATGCACCTTTAAGAACATCATACATTTCTGTATAATCACCACCAGCAGCTTCCATCGCTTTTCTGATCAGCGTATTTTTTGCTACTTGAATCTTAATATCGCTTTCAAAACATTTACGGCGAATGTTATTGATTTTAGCTACAGATAAATCAGCAGTATCAGTAATATAAAAATTACCATACTCTTGTATCTGCTCTGTTAAAGCAACAACAAATTCTTGTTTTTCTTCTCTGTTCATGATTAGATCCCCGCTACTGATTTAGTTTCAATTGCAATTCCAGGACTCATTGTAGAAGACATGTGAATGCTTTTAAAATAGGTTCCTTTTGCAGCTGAAGGCTTTAATTTAGAAATGGTTTGAATTACTTCTAACGCATTTTCATAAAGTTTATCTGCTGAAAACGATACCTTTCCTACTGAAGCATGAATGATACCTGTTTTATCTACTTTGAAATCAATTTTACCGCCTTTAACATCAGTAACTGCTTTTCCAACTTCAGGAGTAACTGTACCTGATTTAGGGTTAGGCATTAGGTTACGAGGTCCTAAAATACGACCTAGCTTACCAACTTTCGCCATAACGCTAGGCATTGTAATAATGATGTCAACGTCAGTCCAACCACCTTCTATTTTGGCAATATATTCATCCAGGCCTACGTAATCTGCACCAGCTGCTTTAGCTTCTTCTTCCTTATCAGGAGTACATAAAACTAAAACACGTACAGTCTTACCAGTACCATGAGGAAGTGTTGCAATACCACGAACCATTTGGTTCGCTTTACGTGGATCTACACCTAAGCGTACATCAATATCCACTGAAGCGTCAAATTTGGTAGTGGTAATATCTTTAACTAAAGCGCTAGCTTGTTCTAAAGAGTATGCCTTTCCTGCCTCAATTTTGGAATGTGCCTGTTTTTGATTTTTTGTTAATCTAGCCACTTCTTAAACTGATTTGTATTAATTAATTATTCCAGGGTGCATCACCGCTAACGGTAATTCCCATACTGCGTGCTGTACCTGCAACCATTTTCATAGCTGATTCTACAGTAAATGCATTCAAGTCGGTCATTTTATCTTTTGCAATAACTTCAACCTGCTCCCAATTTATATTGGCAACTTTTTTACGGTTTGGTTCTGCAGACCCACTTTTTAATCCAGTTACTTCCATTAATTGGATAGCAACAGGAGGGGTTTTAATGATAAATTCAAAAGACTTGTCAACATAGACAGTGATTACAACAGGTAAAACTTTACCTGGCTTATCTTGGGTACGTGCATTGAATTGTTTGCAGAACTCCATAATGTTCACCCCTTTTGCTCCTAATGCAGGACCAACTGGAGGTGATGGATTTGCAGCGCCACCTTTGATTTGTAATTTTACTAACGCACCGACTTCTTTTGCCATTTTTTAATTTATTTAGTACTTAATGTTAGTAAGTGGAAGCTCTGTAACATTTAAGATCTTTATTGTATGGAGATTCGCGTAGTGCATAATGCGTAGTCGCAATACTCAATACGCTTTTCGCAATACTGTTATTCTTTTTCTACTTGCATATAATTAAGCTCAAGTGGTGTTCTTCTTCCAAAAATCTTCACCATTACCTTAAGCTTCTTCTTTTCTTCGTTGACTTCTTCAATTACTCCTGTAAATCCATTAAATGGACCGTCCATCACTTTCACATTTTCGCCAACATAATAAGGAACATTCATTACCTCACCTTGCTCAGTCATTTCATCTACTTTACCAAGTATCCGATTAACTTCAGCTGCTCTCATAGGCACAGCATTACCTGCCTTATCACCTAGAAAACCAATTACACTATTTATATTCTTAACAATATGTTCAAGCTCACCATCAAGTGCAGCTTCAATCAACACATAACCAGGATAATAATTACGTTCTTTAGCAATCTTTTTACCCTCCCTCATTTGATAGTATTTTTCCATAGGAATTAATACTTGAGGAATTAAATGTGAAAGACCTAAACGGTTTATCTCTGCTTCTAGATATTGCTTAACTTTTTTCTCTTTCCCGCTAACGGCTCTAACCACATACCATTTTAATTGATCACTCATTATAAATTATTAAGCCAGAGATTTATAAAATAGTTTAAGTGCGTTGCCAACAGAGTAATCCATACCAGCTACAAGTAGTGCAATAATTAGGGACGCTACTAATACAATAACAGCAGAATTTTGTAACTCTGACCAAGTTGGCCAGGTTACTTTTTCTACCATCTCAGTATAAGATTCTTTTAAAAATTCAACTACGTTAGCCATATATTTACCGTAAGCACGGGCACAAGGATTCGAACCCTGATCAAAGGTTTTGGAGACCTCTATTCTACCATTGAACTATGCCCGTGTATTTTATTTTGAAATTTTAAAACTATCAGTTTAGACTTTAGATAACATAAGTCCACCTGAAAGGTGAACTTATGCATCAATTTATTTTATTGAAATTACTTATTTAACAATTTCAGTCACCTGACCAGCACCTACAGTTCTACCACCTTCACGGATAGCGAAACGTAGACCTTTTTCCATTGCAATAGCATTGATCAATTTTACATTGATTGTAACGTTATCACCCGGCATAACCATTTCAACACCTTCTTGAAGTGTGATTTCTCCAGTTACATCAGTGGTACGGAAATAGAATTGTGGACGGTATTTGTTAAAGAATGGAGTGTGACGTCCACCTTCAGCTTTCGATAATACATAGATCTCAGCTTTGAAATCAGTGTGAGGAGTAACAGAGCCTGGTTTGCAAATAACCATACCACGACGGATATCAGTTTTTTCAATACCACGCAATAATAATCCTACGTTATCACCAGCCTCACCATAATCTAATATTTTACGGAACATTTCTACTCCCGTAACTGTAGATTTCAAGTTTTCAGCACCCATACCTAAAATCTCAACAGGATCTCCTGAATTGATTTTACCACGCTCAATACGACCAGTAGCAACAGTACCACGACCAGTAATAGAGAACACATCTTCAACAGGCATTAAGAAAGGAAGATCAGTCAAACGTGGAGGAATTGGAATGTAGCTATCTACAGCATCCATTAATTCCATAATTTTACCAACCCATTTTGGATCACCATTCAAACCACCCAAAGCAGAACCTTGAATAACAGGAATATCATCACCAGGAAAGTTATAGAAAGATAACAATTCGCGAATTTCCATTTCTACTAATTCAAGTAACTCAGGATCATCAACCATGTCAACTTTGTTCATAAAAACTACCAATGTAGGTACACCCACCTGGCGAGCTAACAAGATATGCTCGCGAGTTTGTGGCATTGGGCCATCAGTAGCAGCAACTACAATGATTGCACCATCCATTTGAGCAGCTCCAGTTACCATGTTCTTCACATAATCCGCGTGACCCGGACAATCAACGTGAGCATAGTGACGATTTGCAGTAGAATACTCTACGTGAGCTGTATTAATGGTTATACCTCTCTCTTTTTCTTCTGGAGCTGAATCGATTGATTCAAAAGAACGAGCTTCAGACAGACCTGCATCAGATAACACTTTAGTTATCGCTGCAGTTAAAGTGGTTTTACCGTGGTCAACGTGACCGATAGTGCCGATGTTTAAGTGCGGCTTGCTGCGGTCAAACTTTTCTTTTGCCATGTTTTATACTTATTAGTAGGTTACTTATATTATTGATTGAAAAAAATACAATGTTGAGCCAACGATGGGACTTGAACCCATGACCTCTTCCTTACCAAGGAAGTGCTCTACCGCTGAGCTACGTCGGCTTTTATCTTTAATGCCAAACAGTCAATCACTATACAGTATTAAACTGAATAACAATTAACTGTATTACCAACTCAACAGTGAGCGGAAGACGAGGTTCGAACTCGCGACCTATAGCTTGGAAGGCTATCGCTCTACCAACTGAGCTACTTCCGCAATTTTAATAAGATTAAAGATTATTCTTGTAGATGATAATATCTATCAGAGTAATCTTTAATCATTTCCAGTGGGGAGAGGAGGATTCGAACCTCCGAAGTCGAAGACAGCAGATTTACAGTCTGATCCATTTGGCCGCTCTGGAATCTCCCCAAGTGATTTTAGATTTATAAGTTCACCTACTATGTAAGTAAATTGAAATCATTCAATCTAAAATCAACTGAGCCTCCTATCGGGATCGAACCAATGACCTACTGATTACAAGTCAGTTGCTCTACCAGCTGAGCTAAGGAGGCTAATGTTGAAATTAATGCTTTTAAAAAATCGTTAAAGAACATTCCTTTTAGATGTTTTTATCTTGTGATAACCTCTCTTAAAGGGATTGCAAATCTACAGAAAATTCTAGTACGTCAAAATTTTTTTGAAAAAAAATTCAGCAGCTTTTTATGCTGCTGAATTTTAAGTTATAAATGATAAAAATTATATAGTGAGACTTTTAAAAGTCCTCATTTTCTACTGCCAATTTTTGCTTGCTTGCATACGAACGAACCTTCACTTTATGTTTTTCAATTTGCCTGCGTAATGACTCTACAGCCAAATCTGTTGCCTCTTCGAAAGTCTTACATTGTTCTTTCGCAAACAAGTCATTCCCAGGTATTAGAAGTTTAATTTCCGTTATTTTATTTGCCTCATCTTCGGTATTTTCTAGTTTGAGATAAATTTCTCCGCTAATAATATGGTCAAAAAATTGATCCAATTTATCGACTTTTCTTTGAATAAAATCCAGCAATTTATGATCTGCTGTAAAGTGAATGGATTGCACGCGAATTTTCATTTGTCCTCCTTTTTAAATTTTATTAATTATTATAATGAGTCGAATTACCAACTTATTTTGATGAAACTGGGGAATATTTACCGTAGAAATATTTTTTAAGTTCATAAATAAGTTGTGAATTAGGCTTTGGGATGGGCTTGTTTGTAAACTGATTTTAGTCTTTCAGCTGAATTTTGGGTATAGATTTGCGTTGCTGCAAGGCTAGAATGACCTAATAATTCTTTTATTGCATTTAAATCAGCTCCGTGATTTAAGAGACTTGTTGCAAAACTATGCCGTAAGGTATGAGGGCTTCTTTTAGAATGTGTAGTGATATAGGATAAATATTTTTTCACAATTCGATAAACAAATTTAGGATACACACTCTTACCATTATCTATAACGATGAGGTTATCCGAAATGTTATCAAAAAATGAACTTTTTTTCAAACAGGTGTATTGTTGTATTAAGTGATACAGCGTCAGGTTAAGGGGCACTATTCGCTGTTTATTTCTTTTACCTAAAACCTTAATACTTTTATCATAATTGTCGATATCTGATTCTTTTAAATTGACAAGCTCTGCTAAACGTATTCCGGTTCCATATAGCAACTCGATGATGAGTTTGTCCCTTACTCCTTGAAAATTATCAGAGAAAATATTTTCGCCTGTAGCCTCTATAACTAATTCATTGTTTAGTAACTTTTCTACGCTTGCTTCTTCAAATACAATGGGTAACCTTTTAACTATTTTGGGTGCCTTTAATATAGCAGAGTGATCAACTTCTATATTTCCCTCTTTTTTCAAGAATTTGAAAAAAGATTTTAAGCAAGATACTTTTCTATTGACACTTTTGGATGTGAGACCATTATCCATTAATTGAACCATCCAACTTCGCATGAGAAATGGTGAAGCGCTTAAAAAGTCCGCTTCATGGTTATTTAAAAAAACAGAAAATTGGTTTAAATCTTTTTGATAGGCACTTACGGTATGGGGGGAAAACCGTTTTTCGTATTGAAGGTATTGTATAAAACGTTCTAAAAGCATAAAAAACTATTTGTTCATCACTAAAGTGAATATACAAATAGTTTTTTCTTTATGTAAAGGAATCTTTAAACAGTTTCCTGATTAAGACCTTGCTTATAAATTGCTTTCTTAACTGTTGTTCTACGAGTAATAGATTTCTTCTCGTAAGCCTGACGGCTACGTAGTTCTCTTAAAACTCCAGTTTTCTCGAATTTCTTCTTGAAGCGTTTTAAAGCTTTATCTAAAGATTCTCCGTCTTTTACGTTAATAATTATCATGACCTAGAAATACCTCCTCTCATTTTTTTAAGGACTGCAAATCTAGCAATATATCAGTTACTTAAAGAATTAAATTTACAATAAATGACAACTGCCAATTCAATTCTTATTTCAAGACTTCCCTTGCAATAACTAGCTTCTGAATTTCGGAAGTTCCCTCCCCTATTGTACATAATTTAGAGTCACGATAGAACTTTTCTACTGGATAATCCTTCGTATAACCATATCCTCCAAATATTTGAACTGCATCTGTAGCGACTTTCACACAAACCTCGGAGGCATAATACTTTGCCATTGCTGCTTCCTTTGTCATTTTTTGACCCCGATTCTTTAAATCTGCTGCATGCATTATTAATAATTCCGAGGCTTCTATTTCGCAAGCCATGTCGGCTAACTTAAATGAAATTCCTTGGAACTCTGAAATGGGACGTCCAAATTGCTGCCGTTCTTTTGAATAGGAAACGGCGGCTTCAAAAGCACCTTTCGCAATACCTAAAGCAAGGGCTGCAATAGATATACGTCCCCCATCTAAAACTTTCATAGCTTGATAAAATCCTTCTCCTACACTACCCAACAAGTTCTCTTTATGAACTCTGCAATTATCAAATACTAGCTCAGTAGTTTCGGAAGCTCTCATTCCCAATTTATTTTCCTTTTTCCCGGAAGAAAAACCGGGTGTTCCTTTTTCAATAACTAAAGCAGATATTCCCCGAGAATCACCCTTATTGCCTGTTCTGACCATCACAACTGCAATGTCGCCAGATTTGCCATGAGTAATCCAGTTTTTTGAACCATTTACTACATAGTGATCTCCATCAAGAACAGCAGTTGTATTCATTCCAAGGGCATCTGAACCTGTATTTGCTTCGGTAAGTGCCCATGCCCCTAACCATTCTGCAGTGGCAAGTTTCGGAAGCCACTTTTTCTTTTGATCTTCAGAACCAAAAGTTAAAATATGACCTGTGCAAAGCGAGTTGTGGGCAGCAACAGACAAACCGATAGAACCACATACTTTGGCTATTTCAGAAATAACCGTTACATATTCAAAATAACCAAACCCAGAACCACCGTATTCTTCAGGTACCAACACACCCATCAAGCCGAGTTCGCCTAGCTTTTTAAACGTATCAATGGGGAAAATCTGTGCTTCATCCCATTCTATAATGTGTGGGCGAATGTGTTGATCGGCAAATTGGCGAACCATCTCTGCGATCATATTCTGATTTTCTGTGGGATGAAAATTAATACTGGCTTGATTATCTGTTTCAGTATAGTCCATAACTAATTTCTTTTTACAAGATACTATTTTATGATCTTTTAACGGAATTTTGAACGGATTAAGTATGTTCTAAAAAAGAGCGAGTTAATAGGAAATGAGACTTATGATTTGGTTTGAAGTAGTTTCCAGATTCTTTTTGCCGTTTAAGAAGTCAAGACTTATTACGAAAGCATATCCTGCGATTTCACCATTTAACTCTTTTATTAATCTAGTTGCTGCTGATACTGTACCTCCGGTTGCCAATAAGTCGTCATGAATTAACACCTTTTGGCCGGGCTTAATTGCATCTGTATGGAGCTCTAATATTGCAGAGCCATACTCGAGTTCACAAGGTTGTTGAATTTTAGTAAAAGGTAATTTGCCTTGTTTCCTGATGGGAATAAAGGGAATACCAAGTTTGTTTGCGAGCATTAACCCAAATAAAAATCCCCTACTTTCTATTCCAGCAACTACATCGATGGATACATTTTCTAATCTATTAGCAAACTCATTTACTATTAATGTACATAGTGCAGAATCTTGTAAGATAGGAGTTATATCCTTGAAAACAATTCCTGGCTTAGGGAAATCTGGAACGTCCCGGATGGCAATTTTTAGTTTTTCGCTGATCAAAATATTAAATAGGGTTCTATTTTATGTAAGGTTTCTTCATTCAATATTGGTATTTTTTTCAAATCAGCTATTGAGTTGTAAGAACCATGTTGTTTTCTGTATTGAATGATAGCATTCATTTGCTTATAACTAAGATACGGCTGCTTTTTCAATTCATCAAATGTAGTGGTATTCACATTTATTTTTCTGACTAAACTCCCATCTACGTTAACTTGATATTTTATTTCAAGGAACTTAGCTGAGTCAATTCCATAAACTTCTTTAAGCTGATTAATATTATTGAATCCACCTAAACGATCGCGATATTTTAAAATGCGGGTGGCGAAAGCTGGGCCTATACCTTTCAATAAATCTAGTGATGTTGAATCGGCAGTGTTTAATTCAATGATTGAGGGGATTCTCTTAACGAATTTGGATTCATTGCTTTTATATTGATTCGAGTAGCTTTTTAGGGAACCTTTCTTATTTGAAGATTCGTTGATGGAAATGAATGGTTCTAGTTTAGCATATAATGGAGGTTTGATAGAATAAATTTTCTTCAAATCTTCTTTTGAATAAAATTTCCCTCCTTTAGACTCATAGTTTTTGATAACTTTTATTTGTTTATCTGTTAAGCCTAATTTTTGCCAATCACTAATAGGCAAGTCGTTGGGATCGAAATTGAAGTATTTTACATTAGTAGCAATTACATCTTTACTATGATCAGCATAATTGTTTTCATAATGATATTCCAGAGGTTTTGAGGATTTTTCGAATGCGGCTATTTCTTTTTCAAAAGCTTTGAAATCATATTTTTCTTCCGTTTGGAAGTAAGGATAGATTAGAGGAAATAGTATGACTAGTAGAGTTATGAAACATAATATGAGGATTCCATTGAATTCTTTTTTTGAAAAACTAAAATAGTCCTTAATTGCCTTTATCATTTATGCGATATGCTTTTGGTATTTGAAATTACTGTGCGTTAAAACTTCTGCAGGTTGAATAAGTATGCTAGAGCGTTAGGGATTGCAGTGAAAATCCTTTTTGCACCCTTCGCAAAAAGATTGTAACAAAAAGCCCGCTCGAACGCCCAAGAAACAATATAAAAACGGATTAAGGAATTGAGTGACAAGATTCGCAGGCTTGTTTATGTGAATTAAATTTCTAATATACCCGATTATTTCGACAAATTTGTGACGCCTTACATGTTGCGAAAACAATTTACTTATGAAGATTATTACCAAAGAAGATTTTGCCAAAGCTACCAAGCTAGATAAGCTTAGAATGCCGGGTTTAGCTTCCATTTTAATGGAGGTTATGAAGATTAACGATGTTAATGAAGTTTTCGAAAAAGCTGAGCATCTGAAGGGCGAAACGTTTATAGAAAAGGTTTTACAAATTTTAGGGATCACGATTGAACTTAATGAAAGTGACTTAAAAAACATCCCAAAAGATGGTGCTTTTATTGCCATTGCAAATCATCCGTACGGAGGAATTGAGGGGCTTGTATTACTTAAAATATTGTGTGCAGCAAGGCCGGATAGTAAATTGATGGCTAATTTTCTGTTGAAGAAGATTCCGAATTTGAGTGACTACTTAATAGCGGTTAATCCGTTTGAAAACCTGGAGCATACCTCGAGCATTAGTGGCATTAAAAACACTTTACAACTACTACATAACGGCACACCTATTGGCATCTTCCCAGCAGGAGAGGTATCGACCTTTAAACTGGAGACGCAACAAGTGACGGATAGGCTGTGGCATCCTGTGGTGGGGAAGATCATTGAGAAAGCAAATGTACCGGTACTGCCCATATACTTTCATGGAAATAATGGATTGCTTTTTAACATATTGAGTTTAATTCATCCTACATTCAGAACTGCCAAACTTCCTTCAGAGTTGTTTAATAAGCATGGCCATACCATTAAAGTGCGAATTGGCAAACCGATACATGTAAAGGATATAGCATACAGGAACAATACGAATAAGCTTTTAGGTTATTTACGAGCCAAAACTTACGCTTTAGGAACTGGGCTTGAAAATGAAAAAAGGATTTTTAGTGCTCGAAGTATTTTTAAGATTAAAAAGAAACAACAGCCAATTGTAATTGAAACACTACTTGAATTACTTGAGCAAGATTTGCAGGGGCTTGCCGAATATAAGGTTTGGACAGAGAAGTATTATGATGTTTATATTGCGCCAACGCCTAACATTCCGAATATTATTAAAGAAATTGGACGGTTAAGAGAAATTACATTTAGGGAAGTTGGAGAAGGGACTAACAAACAGACCGATTTAGATAAATACGATATTTATTACAATCATCTTTTTATTTGGGATACTGAAAAGAAAAGAATTGTAGGAGCTTACCGCATAGGCAAGGGTGATGAAATTTTTTACAGTATGGGCAAGGACGGATTTTATACTGACGAACTGTTTAAAATTAAAGATGGCTTTAATCCGATATTGAAAAAAAGCTTAGAGCTTGGCCGATCATGGATAAGGAAGGAATACCAGTTGAAACCTTTACCGCTATTTCTATTGTGGAAAGGAATTTTAAAATACCTAATTGATAATCCAAAATATCGTTATTTGATAGGGCCTGTGAGTATCAGCAATAATTTTTCGAAGTTTTCCCAATCGTTAATTGTTGATTATATAAGCAAAAATCATTTCGATTACGAGATGGCTGAGTATGTTAAGCCCCGTAAAAAATTCAAAATAGATTTCTCTAAAATTGATATGGATCTTTTACTTGAAGCCAACGAATCATTGAAAGGGCTTGATAGCATTATATCGGAAGTGGAAACTACACACATGAAGGTTCCGGTTTTATTGCGACAGTATATTGCTTTAAATGCGAAAATAATCTGCTTTAATATAGACCCGAAGTTTTCGGATAGCCTTGACGGCTTCTTGATTGTTGACCTAGAAAACATTCCTAAGGAGATGATTGAAAAGCTCGGAAAGAATTTCTAAGCGACGCATTAATTTTAATTTAACTGACCCTACCTTACAACTTATTTTGAAATAAAAAAGTATCAATATTTACAACCTTAAGAATATTATTACGTAAATTTAATGTTAAGCTTACGTTAATTTATTAATATTCAGGTTATGAAGTCAGGCTTGATTAAGTACTTATTGGTTCTTATTACCCTTCTCCCAATATCTGTTTCCGGACGTACTAAAAGTCAGAATTTCAGTTTTGACTTTTTTGGTCATACTTTTAACTTTTCTCTAGATTCTTCATTAGTCATTAGCTACTCAGATTCACTTTCTGAAAGTTCAATTATAGATTTTTATAATACCGCTAACAAAGCTCAATATACGCCATTGGCGAACGCTTTATTAAGCTATAAAGACAAGTATAATTTGAACGATTGGATCTACTATCAATTAATTAGAAAAACAGCGCAACAAATTAGTCCCAAAGCAGATAACTATAATCGGTATACTTTATACAAATGGTTTTTACTAACCAAATCGGGATATGATGCTAAGCTGGTGCTCGGTAAAAACCACTTATTCTTTTACGTAAAAAGTGATGATAACATAGCAGATATTCCTTTTTACGAAAGTGAATCTGGTCAACAATATGTGTGCTTAAATATTCATGATTATAAAAACATACATATTGATAAAGAACAACTTTTTCCGGTAGAAATTAAGGTTGCTGGAGCTAACAAATCTTTTTCTTACAAAGTTACAAGGCTCCCTGATTTTAAGCCGGAAGATTATTCCGAAAAATCTATTGAGTTCAACTATAAGCAAAAAGTATATCACTTTAATGTTAAAGTAAATCCAAACATTTCAACAATTTTTGCGAATTATCCAGGGGTCGATTTTGGAACCTATTTTAATATTCCATTAAGCAGGGAGACTTACAGTTCTTTAATTCCTTTGCTTAAAAGGAATATAAGTAAGATGAGTCAGAAAAAAGGTGTTGATTATTTAATGCGATTTACACGCTACTCTTTTCTTTATGAAAATGATGATGAGAATTTCGGGAAAGAAAAACATTTATTACCCGAACAAACACTTCTTTATGAGAAAAGCGACTGTGACGACCGGGCCGCTCTTTTTTTCTTTTTAGTGAAAGAAATTTATAATTTACCAATGATTGCCATGTTATATCCTACTCATATAACCATGGCTGTGCAATTTGACAAACCCATTGGCAATCCGATTTTATATAAAGGGAAAACTTACACTGTGTGTGAACCTACGCCCCAGATGAAGGATTTAAAAATCGGGCAAATATCAGCTAACTTAAAACAGCAACCATATAAGGTAGTATACCAATACGAACCATAATGAGAAAAGCCCGCTTTTGGCTGGCTTTTCTCATTATATATTTTATAAAATTGTTAATTATTTAACTTTTCCGGGTGCATCATACGGCATTGTTTGAGGATCAAAAACTGCCCAAGAAGCTGTCCAATCAGTTGTACCTACTGCGCCCCGGTATGTAACTTTTTCAAAGAAAGCATCAGCAACTTTGGCATTTGTAAATACTGCACCAGTTTCTGCAGCTGAACCAGCTTTAACAGTGAATACTGGCTTTCCAACTTTACCAGTGCTTGCTGCAATGATATCTGCTGAGTATTTAAATGGATCATTAACTAACGCATCAGCAAATTTTGTGGCATCAAATGTATTGCCTGCTCTTAGAGTGGTTTCGAAATCTACTTTATTTTCGCCCTTTACCTCATTTAATTTAATGTTTGAACCATAAACAAGGTTATTTTGAAGAACAAGATTTCCAGCCAAGTAATTTGCTGAGGTAGATTTAGCAACTACAACTTTTGAATCATCAATATAAATCCCTTCTGAGTAACCTGAGAATATAGAATTTAAGATACTGATTGAAGAGTTTCTTCTGATTTGCGCTGCATGTTGGTAATTAGCGTTTATGCCACTAAGTGATGCTGACGACAATGGGCCTAATACTGTTACATTGCTAAAAACTGCGCTTGTTAATGGCAATTTCACTGAACCTGAACCATCATTGTCTGATTCAAAACCGTTGGATCCAGAAACGTCAGCAATAGTCAAATAGCGTTGTGACAATGCAAATTGCACTTTTCCTGAATATCCAAAATCGGTATCGAAATCATCGTCTACACCACCAATAGCTAAAAGATGTTTACAATTAACGGTACCACCAAACCATTCGAATGAATCATCACCTGAACGAGTTACTTGTACGTAGTCAATTGTGGTTCCTGAACCAACAGAACCAAAAGTCAATCCATTAATTTCGTTATCAGGAGATAAAGGAACACCTGCATACTCAATACGAACATACTTTAATGTACCAGAATTATCAGCAGGATCAGTACCACCGAAAGACGCCTTACCTGAAGCATCGGTAGGAATACCTTCAATAGGTTGACTAGTTCCTTGATTATTTGGCGCTTTCCCTAATAATATGATACCTCCCCAGTCACCTGATGAACGTGCACCCATTGGTTGATTCGAAGTAAATACAATTGGTTTATCAATTGTTCCTACTGCCTCTATTTTACCGCCTCTATTAACTACAAGTGAAGCTTTTGTTGCTTTATCGCCTTTAATTAATGTACCAGCTTCAATTGTTAAGGTTGCTCCGCTAGTTATATTAATGATACCTTTTAATAAATATATCTTATCAGCCGTCCAAGTTGCGTTTGCTGTAATATCTGCTGATACATCTACTGTAGTACTTACCGGCGGTTGAACTATAGGAGGATTATCATCATTTACGCTGCTCTTTTTACAAGATGAACTTAGAATAATTGCGGCTAATGCTAATAAAATTGTTTGTTTTTTCATATTGATTTTACTTTCTATTTTAGTACAAAGGTAGATTTGGCAAATAACCTCAAAATGAATTATATATGAAGTTGATATGAAATCGCGTTAAGCTTATGTTAATTAAAATGAATAATTGAATGATAGTGAGTAATTACTACCCGTTTTATAACGACTAATAGTTTCATCAGAAGAAGATGAAGAATATTTACCGTTTAGATCCCGATCGAAATAAAGTGTATTATTATTATTTAAGATATCGGTAGCATTGAACTTAACCTCCGCTTTTGATTTAAAGATTTTATATCCTAATTGAAAATCTAAAACATCACGTGGAGCCTCGTATATACTTGGGAACTGTTGCCCGCCAGCATTCGTAATTCTGCGACCAATACGATTGTATAATAAGTTTAAATTCAACTTATTATTTAATGCACTATGCTGTAAACCAGCATTAATTACATAAGGTGATTGACCAACTAATGGGCGCTCTTTTTCAACAAGGTTGTCGATATCCGGATTTTTAACCTTTGATTTTATCAGAGAAAAGTTCGTATAAAAGGTTGTGTTTTTAAGTGCTGCATTACTACCTAGAAATTGAAGGTTTCTTCTGTATTCTAATTCCAAACCGTATACATTCGCTTGTTTAGAATTAAAATAGGAAATATCAGGCGTTGAATTTGCATCGGCAATGCTTGCTTCGATCGCGTTAGTAAATTTTTTATAAAATGTAGAAACTGTGAAAATTTGTCCTGCAGAAGGGAAAAATTCAAATCTCAGATCTCCATTATCAATTAATGAGCGCTTTAGAAGTGTATTACCTTGAACATTGGCACCTCGCTCATAATCATAATAGGCAAATGGCGCTAATTCTCTAAACTCTGGTCTGGCTAATGTTCTAAAATAAGAAGCTCTCAAGTTTATTTTTTCTGTTAAACTGTAGATATAGTTTACCGATGGAAGTATATCTACATAGCTTTGAGAAACCAGGTTACTAGTTTTCGAAGTATTTAATTGCAGCTTAAATTGCTCAACCCGTACACCATAAATGATTTTTGATTTCCCACCAATTTTGTTGTCCATCATCGCATACGCCGCATTCGATAGGGAATGAGCATTATACAAATCGCCATCATTATTAATTTCTTCTAACTTATATCTGTTTTGATCGATCAGATCGCTGGCGAAAAGAGTTTCTATCGGACGGGTTCTTATTTCATTGAAAGATTCCGGATCATTTAAGTCTTGTTGTAGCTCCATTCCTAAAAACCTCACATCAAAATTTCTTTTTCTGTAGTTGGAAGAAAGTCCCGCTTTGAAAGTAGCGCTGCTCCCCCACTTTACAGGTAAAGTATATGCAACATCTCCAGAGTAAACATTCTCATTTAGATATGAAAATAAACGAGTGTTTTCTTTACCTACGTTACTTACACTAGCATAAAATGAATTGGGAACATCTCTATCTGCTACGTTACGTTGATAATTAAGCTTGCGTTGATCTGGTTGATCATTTATAACATTAGCGATTCCTAGCGTCCATTTAATTTTAGAATTATTATCACCTAATTTATGATCGCCCTCTAAAGCTGTTTTGAATAGCGATTTTTGTAATAGATCAAACGCATAGAACTGTATATCACCACTTGTTTTATTGTTACCAGTTCTGTAGGTGTACTGATCATCCAGAGATCTATTGTATAAATTTTTTAGTGTAATCCGGTTGTTACCAAATGTGTAAGCGAAATTGGCTAGTGCGCCAACATTGGTTGAAAACTTGTACTGATCATCTTTGTAATCAAACACATGATATTGTCTTTGAATTCCGAGGTTTGAATTTTGGGAGTTGCGGTATGTTAAAGAAAAAATGGTTCCGAAACGGTTATTTGTTTTACTAGATACTTTCACTCTTCCAAAGGTGAATTGATAATTTTGGTTTAGGAACGCATTGGATTGATTAACACTAAAATCTTGAGGTAAAGCTTTTAAAGACGCAATGTTATAGTTTGGACTTATTAAACCATTTATCACTCTCCTGGTAGAGGGGAAGTTATTAGGGATAGACCTTAACCCATTATCAAAACCTAAATAGTCAGAAGTATTTCTGTTCCCGCTCTGGAAGTTCTTAAAAGTTGATTGAGTGTTGTAACTATATCCTACTCCAAAAGACATAAAATTTTGTTCAGGAATATCCTTCGTTACAATTTGAACAGAACCGCCTGCAAAGTCACCGGCTAAATCTGGTGTTGCTGTTTTGTTAATAACGATATTATCAATAAGATTTGAAGGAACAATGTCAAACGAGAAGGCTTTTCGGTTAGGTTCTGTACTTGGTAATACGCCGTTATCTAATGTGGCAGAGTTGTATCGGTCTGCCAACCCACGTACAACAACAAACTTATTATCTTGAATAGTAGTTCCACTTACGCGTTTTAAAACCTCACTAGTATTCCTATCTGGAGATTTTTTAATCGCTTCGGAAGAAATACCATCGCTTACCCGGACACTATTTTTTTGCTTTGCATATAACCCGTTTAAACTTTCCTGACGGGCAGACGCGGTAACCACTACTTCTTTAAGTTGTTGGCTACCAGCTTCATCCATTACCACATCGAGGTTCGTTATTTTTCCTGCAGAAACTTCTACATCGGTAATGTTCTTTGAAGAATAACCTATATATGAAAAGGTAACAGAATACCGACCGGGATTTAGATTCGTTAAGTTATATCTCCCATCAACATCCGTCGAGGCGCCAGTTGTAGTTCCCGCAATTCTAACACTCAATCCTATTAACGTTTCACCGGATTTTTTGTCGGTTACTTTACCAATAATTTTGCCTGTTTGCTGGCCGAATATATTTAGGGTTGTTAAGCTTAAGAATACTAGTAAGCTAATTTTGTATAGAGTAATTTTTCGATTCACTTTGCCTATTTTGATTTAGGCAAATGTATTACCGCAGTATTACCAGTCTGTTAGCTATTGATTAAATATAAGTAAGCGTTGTGTTAACTAAATATTAACGGTTATCAATAAGGTATACCAATTTTTTTATAGATGAAATGCAACAGCCAAACCGGGCCAATCAATAAAAATTTAATATCATCCAAAAACGATGGTTTTTTACCTTCAATCTTATGACCTGCAAATTGACCAATCCAAGAGACAATAAATAACCCTAAACATATTTGCCACATCAGCGGCCAATTACTATTGGTATGCAATTTCTCGAGTGCTACAATTAAGGCAGAGAAGCCAAAAATAACTAATAGCATTCCGTAAGAAAGTGTTGGAGATAACCTATAATAGAAATAAATTGAGAAAGTAATCACAAAAGAAGCCCAATTTATAAAGCCATTGTACTTACCCAAAAAAGCTAAATGCGGAAATGGAATTGCCCATATCAGGCCTAGTATGCTAAAAACGATTACTGGTACACAAATCCAATGAATTAATTTATTACTTGGATTTTTATGGCTCTCTTCATACTTATCAAAATAAGCATCAATAGGTCTGATAGAAGTTTTTTTTGACATACAATGATGTTATGAAAATATAAAAATAAGAAAGGCGCTATAAATGTAGCGCCTTTATATGTTAACTCAATGTTACCTACTTCGCATAAGATACTGAACGAGTTTCTCTGATAACAGTTACTTTTATTTGACCAGGATAAATCATTTCAGTTTGGATACGATTTGAAATATCAGTTGCCAGTATTTCGGCGGCAGCATCACTTATTCGCTCGCTTTCTACAACAACTCGCAGTTCTCTACCTGCTTGTATCGCGAAAGTTTTTTCAACTCCGGGATAAGAAAGTGCAAGCGATTCTAATTCTTTTAATCTTCTAATATAACTTTCTACAACTTCACGGCGTGCTCCTGGGCGTGCACCAGAAATTGCATCACAAGCCTGGATAATAGGAGAAATCATAGAAGTCATTTCAATTTCATCATGATGGGCTCCTATGGCATTACAAACATCAGGATGCTCTTTATATTTTTCGGCAAGTTGCATACCTAAAATAGCGTGAGGCAATTCTGGATTATCATCCGGCACTTTACCAATGTCATGAAGCAAACCAGCACGTTTAGCCAATTTTACATTTAAGCCCAATTCTGCTGCCATGGTAGCACAGAAGTTTGCAACCTCACGAGAGTGTTGCAAAAGGTTCTGTCCGTAAGAAGACCGATAACGCATCCGGCCAACCATACGAATTAGCTCAGGGTGTAAACCGTGAATCCCTAAATCAATAACAGTACGCTCGCCAATTTCAACGATTTCGTCTTCAATTTGTTTTTTAGTCTTAGCAACAACCTCTTCGATACGAGCCGGGTGGATACGGCCATCAGTGACCAAACGGTGTAGTGCCAAACGGGCAATTTCCCGACGAACCGGATCGAAGCCAGATAAAATAATTGCTTCTGGAGTGTCATCAACAATAATTTCAATGCCAGTTGCCGCTTCTAGAGCACGAATATTCCTTCCTTCACGACCAATAACCCGACCTTTAATTTCGTCATTTTCAATGTTGAAAATGGAAACAGTATTCTCAATTGCACTCTCAGTAGCAGTACGTTGAATAGTTTGAATTACTACTTTTTTAGCCTCTTTACTAGCTGTTAATTTAGCCTCGTCAACAATATCTTTAATTTGGATCATTGCTTTGCTACGAGCTTCTTCTCTTAAAGAATCTACCAATTGATTTTTTGCGTCTTCAGCCGAAAGCCCTGCAATTGCCTCTAATTGTTGAACATGTTGATTCTTAAGAGCATCAACTTCTTCTTGTTTTTTGATCGAAACTTCTATCTGCTTCTCAAGAGTCTTTTTGGTATTATCTAATTCCTGCTCTTTACGGCTGACATTTTCGAGTTTAGAGTTTATTGACTGTTCTTTTTGTTTGATGGTGTTTTCTCTTTGGTTGAGTGTGTTGTTTTTGGCATTAACTTCACTTTCATGTTCCGATTTCATTTGTAAAAACTTCTCTTTTGCTTCCAAAAGCTTGTTTTTCCTTAAAATCTCCGCGTTGTTTTCTGCATCTTTCAGAATTTTTTTAACTTTATTTTGAGCAGCTATTTCCTGCTTCTTCAAGAGGTTCCGGAGTAAAAATCTCCCGATCACAACCCCTACTGCGACCCCTAATAAAATGTAAAGTATTTTGTCCATAATTAGTTAAATAAAAAAACCGCAGTTAAAATTTAAGTTTCATGTACAGTAAAGCTTCATCAATCAGGATTAGAGTTTTGGTCATATCAAGTGCGCAATGCAAGTGATTACCTCGTTAACTCTTTTAATATTGAAGCGTTAAGCTTTTTACAATAGTGAAACCTAAAAATTCAACTGCGGTTAAATCTTCAGTGCTCTTAATTTACAAAGAACGATATTACTTAGAGAAAAAATCTGATAATAATTGATTCAACTGACCTACCTTTTCTGATACATCGGTATCTTCATTCATCACCTTTTTTTCAGTTTTCAATGCGGTTGTAGCATAATGCAACACACACATCGATAACAAATCCTGCTTATCTCGTACTGCATAATTCTCCTGATATTCTTTGATCCGATCATTAATTAGCTTCGCAGCACGGCGTATAATTTCCTCTTCCTCCATGTTTACCTTTAATGGGTAAACTCTATCAGCAATATTTATTTTTATAGAGATTTCTCCCATTTGAGCTTGTTTCACAGAGTACTACTTTTTTAGTAGCACAATACACTTATCTATTTCGCGTACAAATTCGCTAATTTTTTGTTTGATATCAAATGTTTTTTCATTTGAATCATCATTTATTATTGGCATCCCCTCTAACGAACGTGCGAGTTGCACCACTCTTACCT
>JAQBOG010000032.1 GCA_028288165.1 Sphingobacteriales bacterium
AACAAAATATTCCTATAATTTTATCCTTGGTGAGCATCTCTAAGAATTGTTTAAGTGTCGTTACTCAAATTTATTCTTTGATGCTCACTTTTTTATATCATTTATCTAGCAACTTGGGTTAATTAGTTGTTTCAAATCTTACAATAAGTCTGAGTTATAACAATTAATCTTACACGAACTATTGCCTTTTTAATTATGACTAGAATAAGATTTGAACAGCACTTTCAAATAGAGCAATTAGATAAATAAATGTAAATTATATCAATTATTTTCTACCGAGGTTTGCATCATCTGTTAGCATATGAAAAGAATAATTCAATCGCTTTTTTTAGTATTAATTAGTTGCTCTGTGAAGAGCCAGGAAAGCCATAATGTGAACCCTGCTTTGTTAAATAAGTACTGGTCTGCATCTTGGATTAGCTGTCCAGATGCACCGAAAAGGGATTATGGCGTTTATCATTTTAGGAAAACGTTTGAGCTATCAGAAATGCCAAAGACCTTTATTGTCAACGTTTCGGCAGATAATCGTTATCGGTTATTGGTAAATGGAAAAGCAGTATGCAGTGGTCCGGCCAGGGGAGATTTATATAACTGGTACTTTGAAACTGTTGACATTGCTCCGTACCTAAAGAAAGGCTCAAATATCGTGGCGGCCGTAGTTTGGAATATGGGTGTTTATGCACCTGTAGCACAAATCTCTAATCAAACAGCTTTTGTATTACAAGGTAACTCTGATATTGAAAATGTGATAAATACCAATGAAAGTTGGAAAGTGCTTTCTAATAAGGCGTACAAGCCGTGCTCTACAGATAACGGAAGTCGCTTGCATACTTATATGGTAGTTGGCCCTGGCGATGATGTAAACGCAGCATTATATCCGTGGGGATGGCAGGAGGAGAGTTTCATCGATAAAAATTGGTTATCAGCTCTCCAAATTTCTGCACCTATGCCGGTAGGCTATGGCACCGACAATATGTGGAACCTTGTGCCTCGAAATATTCCTTTGATGGAAGAGCGTTTACAAAGAATTCCAAAAATCAGACGATCATCGGGAGTGACTGTCAACAATGACTTTTTAAGTGGAGGGGCAGCATTAACAATACCCGCTAATACTACAGTTTCTGTTTTACTAGATCAAACTTTCAATACTGTTGCCTACCCCGAATTGGTTACGAGTAAAGGCATCGGATCGGTAATCGAATTAACCTATGCTGAATCCTTATTTAAGGGAGAAGAGAAGGGAAACAGAGATGAGATTGAGGGGAAAGATATTAGAGGGAATTATGATATTTTCCGACCAGATGGCGGCATCAAACGATTATTCAGGCCTTTATGGTTACGAACTTATCGATATATTCAATTAGATATCGCTACCAAAAATGAACCGCTAGAAATCAATGATTTTTATGGGATGTATACCGGATACCCCTTTGAGGTGAATGCTAGCTTTAGTAGTAACGATAAATCTTTACAGGATATTTGGAATGTTGGCTGGCATACTGCACGTTTATGTGCTGGTGAAACGTATTATGATTGCCCTTATTATGAGCAATTGCAATATGAAGGTGATACTAGGATTCAGGCTCTAATATCCTTATACGTCAGTGGAGATGACCGCTTAATGCGCAAAGCGATAGTTGATTTTTATAATTCACGTGTCCCAGAGGGGCTGACACAAGGCCGGTATCCAAGTAATCGAATTCAGGTGATTCCACCTTTTTCATTATACTGGGTATCAATGGTTCATGATTATTGGATGCACCGAAAAGACGATGAATTTACGGGTAGTTTTTTAACAGGGATACGAGGTGTTTTGGATTGGTATGAGAAGCATCTGGATAAAGAAAAAAAGATGCTTGGACCCATGAAATGGTGGAATTTTGTGGATTGGAATACTGCTTTCCCGATGGGAACGCCAGACGGTGCTGAGAATGGAAATTCGTCTATAATCACCCTGCAGTACGTTTACACGTTACAGCAGGCTGCTCTTATGTTTGAATATTATGGTAAACAACAGGAAGCCGATCATTATAGAAGTATCGCTTCGCAAATGAATTCAGCGGTTTATAAACAATGCTTTGATGCTTCGAAAGGACTAATGGCAAATACTCCCGAAAAAAAATCTTTTAGCCAGCATGCAAGTATTATGGCGGTTATCACCGGATGTATACCCAAGGGAAATCGTAAGTCGGTAATGGAGAAAGTTTTACAAGATAATACACTTAGCCAAGCCACATTTTATTATCGATTTTATTTAACAAGAGCATTAAAAAATGCAGGCATGGCAAACTTGTATTATTCGCAATTAAAACCTTGGCGGGATATGCTTAAAATCGGATTAACCACATTCGCTGAAAATCCAGATCCGAGCCGATCTGATTGCCATGCATGGAGTGCAAGTCCTAATTATGATTTTCTTGCAACGATTTGCGGTATCAATCCAGATAAACCCGGATTTTCATCAGTTAAAATTGAACCAGCTTTTGGTGAATTAAATGAAGTTACGGGTACAATGCCCCATCCAAATGGAACTATTACTTTAAATTTGAAAAGGAAAGGTGTAGAGGGTATTAAAGGAGAGATTAGTTTGCCGTCTGGTTTAACGGGCACATTTATTTGGTTAGGGAAAAAGGTTTTGTTAAAACCCGGACTGCAAAAAATTGATCTATAAAGGCTCGATTTTATAGCTACTTTAACCCAATACTAAGCTTACACTCCAAATTGGGTTAAATGGTGATTTAGATGTTTATAAAACATGTTGTTCCATTCTGCTGTATTTAACATGCCAAATGAATGAGACAGTCGGTTGTCAAAATGGCTATCACCTAGCTGCTGTGTTTTATTAATATGATTTATTAGCCTTTCTTTTTCAGCCTCAAAATCTCGTGAATCAGTAATGATAAACATGGGTGCTGTTTTCTCATTATGCTTGAAGGGTGTTTCGTTGGTCACGATTTTTTTGACGAACGTTTTCAAAATAAATTTTAGCAGAAAATTGGGCTTAGGATGCTTGTCTTCATAAACCAGCTCATAAGTGACATTACAATGCGCTAACATTTGCGCAACATTCATCTTACCCCATTTTGGTTGGGAATTTATAGTAAGGCTATTAATTCTTTGAATTATAGAATCCGAAACTTCTTTTTCGAAGATATTTGGTAATGCCATTTTTAAGAATTTTGTAGTTAAAGTTAAACTTGATCATTGTTATTGAGACAAATCTTAATAACAAAAGACTACTTAACTAATGTATCATTAAAAATGAGTGTCTCAAAGCTTTGTAATATTTTTTAATATTTATTTCTCATTTTTATCGAAGGTTTCAGTCAGTAAGTACTATTTACCCGATTTCTAAGGGGAATACTTTGAATAACTTTACTAAAGACGGCAATTTTTCACGTTGAGTGTTATCGGAAATCAAAATTGCTTATTATTTGAAGAGAGTCGATTGAAATGAACATTACCCTCAGATCATTTCAGTTTATTGTTTGCTTATCAGGATGAGGCTGTATCAAAAGCCCGACTCTTATAAATCGGGCTTTACGATACTACTGTTTTGAAGCTTCTTTTTGTGATTTCTCGATTTGCTTCTGTTGTTCCTCCAGCTTTTTTATCTGCTTTTTAAATTCTGGACCGTTAAATTTCTTTTCCATCTCAACTCCCATTTTTTCCATCTTTTCAACTTGAGCTTTCCATTCAGGGCTATCAAAATGTTGCATTTTTTTATTCATTTCTTCCATTTGAGCTTTCCACTCTGGGCTTTCGAAATGCTTTTTAATTTCCTCGCTGTTTTTAGCAATTAATTGCTGCTGCTTTTTCCACTCTGGACTATTAAAATACATCTTCATTTCTTCGCTATGCTTCGCAATTGCTTTTTGTTGAGCTTTCCACTCCGGGCTGTTAAAGTGCTTTTTGAGATCTTCTGCATTCTTTTTTATCTCGGCTTGTTGTGTTTTCCATTCTGCGCTTTCAAAAATTTTTTTTAATTCGTCTGTATTTTTCTTTAATGCTTCTTGCTTGTCTTTCCACTCTTCGTTATCTAAATATTTACTCACCTTATTCGTGTCTTGAACACCTTTATTGCCTTTTTTAGGAGATACTGGTGGAGGAGGTGGTGTATCATTTGGCATTATTGGAAGTGGTGGTGCAGCTCTAAGTTCAGGTTGTGCAGGTGGCGATGGAGGTGCTAGTTCAGTAGTATCAGACACTACAGGTGCCAGAGGCGCTGGCGGCGGAACTTGGTATTTAGCATACGATTTTTGCCTAGCCTTTTTTACTTTTAAACTATCGGTTGGCACAGCCCAGGCTAAGGACATACTTACAGCAATTAAAGCTACAATGGCCAATAGTTTGTGTTTTGGATTGGAGTTTACGGTTTTCATAACATTTAATCTTTTGATTCTGTTAAATAATGAATGTTTTCCTGCCCCGTCTGCAGCCATGGCAAGCTGGTTATAGTCAGTTCTGTTTTCTTCAATTAAGAGTAAAGCTTTTGCGTAAAGTCCCGGATTGGTAGTATAGGATAGTACCAGGTCATCACAGCAATACTCTCTTTCGTTTTTAAGGTCACGGGCAAATAGCCAAACAACCGGGTTGAAAAAAAGAACCGTTTCTATAAGTTTTTGAATGATATTGATCAGATAATCATTGCGTTTAATATGTGCTAATTCATGTAATAAAATGGCTTCTACTTGCTCCATGCTCAACTGATTAAGCATCCCAATAGGAAAAAATATAATTGGTTTTACAAACCCAACTGTAAAGGGTACGATCAGTTTCTCAGAGAATAACAAGCGTACTTCGGTTGATAGCCCGAACTTGTTCGAAAGGGATTTTACCTTGTTTTGCCATTCTGGTAATAGCTTCAATCCAACATCGTGTTTTAACCTGTTAATTTTGTGAAGACCGCTCAACAAGGAAATTATATGAGCGACAAGGCCAAGGATGTAAACGGAAAAAATTAGTAAAGAATGTTGTTGCAAAAACTGTTTGATTGATTTCAGTAGAGAGAATTTTTCACTCAAAAAGAGTTGCGGCTTAGCAGAAATAAATTGTATTTCTGGAGAGTATAGTTTGATTGCTGAATATAAAAAACCGATAAGTAAAAACACAAGGCTTCCTAACAGTAGCCGATATTTCCACAGAGATGAAATGCCAGGACTTGCTAACAATAAACCTCTAACAATTAGTAGCGTAAAGGTTCCCTGTATAAGTGAAATACAGATTGCCTGACTTAAAGCGAAAAACAAATTGGCAGCGTTCATAGCTCTTATTTCTTTTCTAGTTCATCGATGTATTTTTTAATCATCTCAATTTCTTCTCTGGATGATTTTTTATTGCTTAATGCCTGCATTACTAGCTGTGCAGCCGAACCGTTAAATACCGTATCAATCATGGTATCTAACAGATTTTGACTCGTTTTAGATTGCGAAACCAACGCTTTATAAACATGTGTCCGACTACTGGTGTCTCGTTCTACTAATCCTTTTTCATGCATAATCTGCATTAATTTTAGGGTAGTAGTGTAGCCAACTTCTCCTTCTTTCCCTTCCGATAATTCTTCATTCACATCCCGCACAGTACACTCACCTTTTTTCCAAAGGATAGTTAGAATTTCCAGTTCACTATTAGTTGGTTTCACTTTCATAATGTAATACGAATTGTTTCGTATTACAATTATACGAACTTTTTCGTAGATGCAAAATTATTTTGCATTATTTAACAATTAGGTGAAACCAATGCACAAATTCGATGTTAAATTTAGTATGAAGTGCCGTTTGTTTCACGTATTAAATAGCTAATAAACAGTTATTTAATCACTTAAGCTTAAAACTATGAAAACAATTACTGCGGGAGGTAAGGTGTATGATTTGTACTGCGCAAAAGGCCATGTCGAGGAGACCGGCAAAAACATGGAAACAAGAGTAAGCGGCGGAGGTGGAGGCGGTGCTACTTTCGGAGGTTATGGTGCAACAGCCCCGGTTTCCATTCAATCTCATACGGTTGTACATGACCAACTTTTTTTAACTGATAAAGCGGGTAACGAGCATTCATTTCAGCTTCAGGGTTTCAATGTTGCCTGCCGAGTCGGAAACGAACTTAGTGTTTTATGGGCTGTAAAAAGGGGGAACAAAACAGGTGATTATATTGCTGTGTATAATTATACAACCGGCAATGTATTTTACAGCAAAGGCACTCTGGAAGCCTTATTCAGGAGACCAGCTTTATATATGTTAGGAGCTATGGTTCTATGTATTATTTTAGGAAGCTTTATGTCAATTTTTTACTATGGTATTGTTTTAATTCCGATAGCATGGTTCATCGAAGGATATATGGGTGCCAAGAAATTTAAAAATGAAATAAATTATAATGAGTTTGAATAATGATTTTGTAAACGCAATTCCATCACAACATTAAGCAGTTCGACATCTTCGTAGCCTATGTCGAACTGTTTTGAGCACAGATTATTTCTACAAAGGCAAAAATTACCAAAAGCATTGTAAAATGCAATTACTGCACTAATAACGCCAGGTGTTTCTTACAGTGATAACATCATTTAGCAAAAAATACTAAGCCTCTGCTAAGCCTTAAACCAAGCGACATCATTTATTCCACAAAGTCGTCATATCGAGTTTAGTGAAACGCTTGGCGACCCCTTTTATACCTGTGGATCAGCAAGTGAGACCATGTTGGGTGATTAGGCAGAGCAATCATATGTTAGTTCCTGTGAAAATTGCACATTATTTAACAATTAAATTCTAATTGTTAAATAAATCAAATTTGTAAGTAAATTACATTTACCAATCAATTTCTGTGATCAAACAGAATACGCAATATTTTCAACGCAGAGTTTTTCTAAATACTCGAAAATTTTAGCCGCTTCTTAATTATTTAATTAATTCTAAATATTGATCAAAATTTCAATAAAATGAAATTCATCGAATATGCGGAAAAATTGGAAGTCATAAAATTTTTGGCTGTGCATAAACAAGCCGGCACACCCAAGCATTTGGCTGAAAAACTAAATGTGTCCGAACGAACCATTCAGCGAATGATACAACAATTAAGAGATCATGGCTACCCAATAACATTCAATCGCTTAAGATCCACTTATGAAATTAGTAGCACAAATGCACAATAAAGTAACAATTGGTTTGCCGCCACTTTTTGGCGGCGAGGTGGATTAACTTGGATCAGAGATTGGTGGTGCCCTTCTAGTTTGCAACAGCATTGTTCGTCCGTTAAACAGCTAAGGGTAAAATTAAGAGTGTGTAAAAACCAACCTTTGACATGAAAAAATATTTGATTCTGCATGGGCCATTTCGGATAACCGTTATAATCAATTTGGAATAATTTTAAAAGCAATGATTTTAAATCAACTTCAAATTCCACCTCATAGTCGAAGTTTCGATTAACTGTTAACAATTATTAAAATAATAGAAATCATGAAAAACACAAACTCACATTTTAATCTTTTTCTGTTCGCAGCATTGATAATTATTCCATTTAGCTGCAAAGAAGATAATTCGCCTACACCTGAAGGAACGGGCTTGGTGACTACACAAACACCAGCAGTCCTGGCAACACCTGTTTATCACGGTGTTCCCCAAGTAGTAAACAGCGAGGACATTAATCTAGCAAGCATTGATGATTACACAGAACACACCTTTAGTTATGCGAGTGGTGGTATTGGCAGTATTGCAGAATGCAAAATCAGTCGTGTGTTTTCTAAGCCCATTAAAAGCTTAAAACTGACTATAGTTTCTGGGCATGCTGATGACATTGGCTATGTAGGAAGCTGCCGAGTGACGCCTAAAATGGAAGGTTGTTTCGGAGGCGGCTCGGTTGAATCACTGCTCGATGTAACAAGTAATGTAACAATTTCGGGCAATTCCGCATCCTTCGTTTTAAAAGGAGAAGAAACCTGTTGTGACTGTGTTGGTGGATGGGGAGAAGATAATCTTGCAGGATCAGATAATGCTCGATTCCATTGGGTTGTTAAGTTTTGAAATTAGTACGAATAGATCGCTGAATTCGTGTTAATTAAAAGGCTGTTGTTACTTTTGAGAGTTGATTTTTAAATTCAAAAACTTTTTATCAGCAGCCTTCTTATAAGCTCTTCCATTTAGTTTAACTTTGCGACTTTTCAGAATAGATTTGGCAAAGAGCGAAACAAAAGACACCCCTTTAATGGTGCAGTATAATACCATCAAGGCGAAATATCCTGGAGCATTATTATTATTTAGGGTTGGAGATTTTTACGAAACATTTGGGAGTGATGCTGTAAAAGCAGCAGGGATATTAGGCATCGTGTTAACAAAACGAGGGAGCAATAACGGCGTTCCAGTTGAATTGGCCGGTTTTCCGCATCACTCACTCGAAACCTATTTACCAAAACTAGTGAGAGCTGGTCAGCGGGTGGCAATTTGTGATCAGTTAGAAGATCCGAAAACTACCAAAACGATAGTTAAAAGAGGAGTTACCGAACTGATAACGCCTGGTGTTTCCTACAGTGATAACATCATCCAACAAAAAACCAATAACTATTTAGCTTCTGTATTTTTTGAAAAGAATCTTTTTGGGGTTGCCTTTCTAGATATTTCTACAGGTGAATTTTCTGTGGCACAAGGAAACGCTGATTATATAGACAAGCTTTTACAAAGCTTAAAGCCAAGCGAAGTCATATATCCAAAAAGCCGTCATCGCGATTTTATTGAAACTTTTGGCGATCGGTTCTACACCTATGAACTGGATGAATGGGCCTACAGCGGCGACTATGCCGAGGAAACCTTATTAAAACATTTTGAAGTTGTTTCATTAAAAGGATTTGGTATTGAAAGGTTAACGCTGGCTATAAAAGCTGCAGGTGTGGCTTTACATTACCTGAATGAAACAGAACACCGTAAGCTTCAGCATATCTCTTCTATCGCAAGGATTGAGGAAGACCGTTACATGTGGCTGGATCGTTTCACTATTCGTAATCTGGAATTGATTGGTTCTGCTAATGAAAATGCAACTTGTTTGGTTGATGTTTTAGATCATACCTGTTCGCCAATGGGAGCACGTTTGCTTAGGCGTTGGATTGTGATGCCTTTAAAGGAAAAGAAACCAATTGACGAACGTTTAAAAGTTGTAGAATTTTTAGTTGAAGATGAAGAGTTAAGAGAAAAACTCCTGACCGAAATTAAGCAAATAGGTGATCTGGAACGTTTAATTTCAAAGATTGGATTGCAAAAAACGAATCCCCGTGAAATAATTCAATTAAAACGGGGTTTATACGCCATTGCAAACTTAAAAACCTTATGTGAATCTGCTGATAGCTCTGCATTAAAAACAATTGCAGAACAATTAAATCCTTGTGTAAGTATCCGGCAAAAAATTGAAACGGAACTTAACCAAGAACCTCCTGTAATGCTTATTAAAGGGAGCGTGATTGCAGAAGGTATAGACGAAGAACTCGATAGATTAAGGAAAATAGCTTTTGGTGGCAAAGGATATTTATTGGAGATTCAAAAACGAGAAGCCGAAGCAACTGGAATTCCCTCGTTGAAAGTCGCTTTCAATAACGTTTTCGGATATTATCTTGAAGTTACTCATACACATAAAGATAAGGTTCCGGCAGAATGGCTCCGCAAGCAAACATTGGTCAATGCAGAGCGATACATCACACCAGAATTAAAGGAATATGAAGAGCAGATTTTAGGTGCAGAAGAGAAGATTTTTGCACTTGAAACAAAGCTCTACAATGAGTTGGTTTTCGCTTTGGCGGAATATATTAAACCGATTCAATTAAACGCTCAATTAGTTGGTCAGCTGGATGTTCTGTTGAATTTCGCGACCATTGCAATCAAGAATTACTATAATAAACCTATTATTGATGAAGGGAATATCATTGATATAAAAGGCGGTCGGCATCCAGTAATTGAAAAGAATCTTCCACCGGGAACGGAATACATTACCAATGATGTGTTTTTGGATAGTGAAACACAGCAGATTATTATTATTACGGGCCCAAATATGGCGGGTAAGTCGGCTTTATTGCGCCAAACCGGTTTAATTGTTTTAATGGCTCAAATGGGATCTTTTGTTCCTGCTAAAGAAGCGAAGGTTGGTTTGGTTGATAAGATATTCACAAGGGTAGGAGCATCTGATAATTTGTCTTCTGGTGAATCTACTTTCATGGTGGAGATGAATGAAACGGCCAGTATTCTGAATAATTTATCGGATAAAAGCTTGATTCTTTTAGATGAGATTGGTAGGGGAACAAGTACATACGATGGAATTTCAATCGCTTGGGCAATCGCAGAGTATCTGCATAATCATCTCACAGCAAAAGCAAAAACATTATTTGCCACGCATTATCACGAATTGAACGAACTGACAAATAGCTTTAATCGGATAAAAAACTTTAATGTAACAGTAAAAGAAGTTGGTAATAAAGTAATTTTCCTTCGTAAACTGGTTCCAGGCGGAAGCGAGCACAGTTTCGGTATACACGTGGCTAAAATGGCAGGGATGCCCCAAAAGTTGGTTGGTCGTGCACATGAAATTTTAAAACGATTGGAGCAGGAAAGAACTGGTGGAGAGCATATTAAGGACAGCATCAAAAAAGTTCAGGCACAAGCCTATCAGCTTCAAATGTTTTCTATTGACGACCCAATGTTGGTGAAAATTCGTGATATTTTAAATAATCTAGATGTGAACACATTGACACCAGTTGAAGCTTTGATGAAATTGGATGAGATTCAGAGGTTGTTGAAGGCGTAGATTTGAATTTGCCAATAATAATTGAATGAGCTTAGAAGCAGCCATTTTTTGATTACATACATGAATTCTGTTCTTGCCTTTTAAATATTATTATAGGATAATTGCTTATTTTTGACATAGGCACAGATTTATGAAGACTACTGCAAGAAAAATGGCGATGGTGGTTAACCAGGTAAGAATGGAGGATGAAGATTCTCTCGATCTTATTTTTTGGTTGAGTAAGGATGCATCTGAAAGACTTAAAGAGGTTTCCAGACTACGGAGAGATTACTTTACCTGGCTTAACGGTTCATTCCCGAAGAAAATCGAAAAGGTAATTAATAAACGGCCTTTATGATATTTGAGCCTGATTTCATTGATTTCATTGATTTACTTAACAAGCATCAAGTTGAATACATGGTGGTTGGTGCTCATGCCTTAGCATTTCATGGTAGACCAAGACACACAGGAGATCTGGATATTTGGATCCGGCCTAGTGTGGAAAATGCGTCTAAATTGGTGGATACTATAAATGACTTTGGTTTTGGTTCATTGGGTCTTAAAGTCGAAGATTTTATAAAGGAGAATTATGTAACACAGCTGGGATATCCGCCCTTGAGAATTGATATTCTAAATTCTATTTCAGGAGTCTTTTTTGAAGAAGCTTACGTGCATAGAATTAATGGAGAAATTGAAGGAATGCCGATAAGCTTTATTAGTGTCCAAGATTTTATTGAAAACAAAAAGGCTTCTGGAAGAACTAAGGATCTTTCTGATCTTGAATTGTTGAACAAATCTAAGAAAAAGTAAATTAGCCAATCCTTTATCGCTATTCAATCTCAATCTTCAAACACCTCATCCAAATTCAACTCAAATCCAGGAAGTACACTTGAGGTTATTATTTCACTCAATGTAAATAGTTTTGAAGGCTGGTATTTGCCGTTATCGTCAAGTGTATATTTCAAGAAAGTTTTTACCGATGGACTGATAATCCAGTATTCCTTAACGCCAAACTCTTCATAAACGATGTACTTGTTAAGTAACTCCTTTTTGTTATTGTCAGGTGATAAAATTTCAACTACAAGGTCTGGAGCACCAATGCAACCTCTATCGTCGAGTTTACTCTGATCGCAGATTACGCAGATATCTGGTTGCAATACGGTATAAATGTCTTTATCAGCGAAGCTTTCTTTAGGGAAACGCACATCAAACGGTGCTGTATAAACCTTGCAAGGCTTGTTCTTTAAAAAGGTAAATAGTGCACCTGATACCTGAATTGATACTTCTTGATGTATTCTCGACGGGGCGGGGCTCATTTTAAAAATTTGCCCTTTGATAAGTTCTACACGCTCGTCAAATAGCCACGTTAGGTAATTGGCATAGCTATATGTTAGTGAAGCATCAATGTCTTCAAAAGATAAAATTTCCTTTTCTTCGTGATCTGTTGCGTACGACTTAGCCATTTTATTTGATTGTAAACAAATATAATCAATTCGGTCCGGTCATTACATAGATAATTAGGTGAAGCATAAGCACATGTGCTTTATTACAACCTGTATTGTTTTTAAGTTTGCCAAGTGCGTTAGGGATTGTAATGGAAATCCTTTTTGCCTTCTCCAGGCAAAAAGATTGCAATGAAAAGCCCGCTCGAACGCCCAAAAATAGATTTTATCAATTATACGATCCGCTTTGCGAATATCCTATTTCAACAAAAATCTATGATTTGCCCACTGATTTTATAGATTTGTGATTTTAGATAAATACCCTTGGCAAAACCTATACTCGTTTTAAAATTCGGAACAGCTTCCATCACCAATAAAACGGGTGAACTGGATGAAACTGTGATTAAAGATATCGCTAAACAGGTGGCGATTTTACACTCAAAGTATCATATTGTTCTTGTTTCTTCTGGTGCAGTAGCGGCTGGAAAGCGTTTTCTGAAAAACTATTCAGGAACCTTGAGTGAACGTAAAGCAGCAGCTTCGGTTGGTAATCCGCTATTATTAAATACTTATTCGCAATACTTTTTACCTTACGGGATATCCATCGCTCAAAGTTTGTGTGAACGACATCATTTCTCTAATCGCAGTCAGTTTTTGCAATTAAAGAAAACCTACGAGGAGCTTTGGGCAAATGACATCATTCCGATAGCGAATGAAAACGACGTGGTGAGCAACCTGGAATTAAAGTTTTCTGATAACGATGAGTTGGCCACGCTGATTGCTGTTGGATTTGGTGCTTCCTTATTACTATTGTGTACTTCTGTTCCAGGAGTATTAGATAAAGAAGGAATGATTATATCGCAGTTAGATACTTCTGATCGTGATGTACTGCAATTGGCCAATAAGGAAAAATCAGCCTCAGGACTTGGTGGAATGACATCTAAACTTACTTTTGCCCGCTTAGCGAATCAGATGGGTATCAAAGTGGTTATATTTGGAATAAAGACAAGCGACGGGATTATCCAGGCGATAGAGGATAAAACCGGAACCGTTTGCTTACCGCAGGAATGTAATATATCTGCCCGTAAGAAATGGTTAGCCAGCGGAAGTTTGGTTACAGGCAGAGTTCAGGTAGATGCTGGGGCACATAAAGCTCTCAAGAACCGACATAGTTTATTAGCTGTGGGGATTAAAAAAGTGCTAGAGAGTTTTGAAATTGGAGAAGTAATAGAAATTTTAGATGAAAAGAATATTGCCATCGCGGTAGCTAAATCAAAAATTTCTTCCAAAGTTTTAAAAGAAAGTCTTAAAGTAAAAGATCTGGAAGTAGCACATGCAGATCACATAGTATTATTGTAATTGTATGGAAACCATTCAACCATTATTAGAGCAAGCTGCAAAAGCCTCTCGGATTATCAGACGTGTGTCTGACGATGATCGTAAACGTTTATTAGAAGTAATTGCTGTTGGTATTAAAGAAAACAGCGAAAAAATTATTGCAGAGAACAAAAAAGATCTAGACAGGATGCCTGATACGGATCCCAAAAAAGATCGTTTACTGCTTAATACTGCCCGTATTGATGATTTGGTTACCAGTTTAATTGACATTGCTAACCTTCCTGATCCAACAAATCAGGTTCAGGTTGATAAAACAATGCCGAATGGTTTACATATACAAAAGAAGTCTGTTCCGCTTGGTGTTGTTGGCGTGATCTACGAATCAAGACCAAATGTAACGGTTGATGTGGCAGCTTTATGTTTACGTTCGGGAAACGTATGTGTGCTGCGAGGTGGTACAGACGCTTTTTATTCGAATACGATATTGGTATCAATAATCCAAGATGCTTTAAAACAATTGGATTTGGATGTAAACATTGTTCAGTTGTTGCCTACAGATCGTAAATACATGCCCGAGTTTTTGTCCGCAAAACAATATGTCGATATATTAATTCCTCGAGGTTCCCAACAATTAATTGATTATGTACGAGAGCATGCTGATGTTCCTGTAATTGAGACGGGTGCCGGTGTTTGCCATACGTATGTTGAACAAACTGCTGATCTTCAAAGCGCTGCGGAAATTGTTACCAATGCAAAAGTTACACGCCCGTCAGTATGCAATGCGTTGGATACTGTTTTGGTTGACAATACAGTTGCCACGCCCTTTTTAAGCTTATTAGCTCCAATGTTAACGAATTTCAATGTTGAGATTTTTGCTGATGAGCCTAGTTTTAAGATTTTAAGCGGCCTTGAGTATCCTTACTTAGTAGCTGCTAGCGAGGAAGATTTCGGACGAGAGTTTTTAGATTTTAAATGCTCGATCAAAACGGTCGAAAACGCAGATGAAGCTCTAGATCATATTGCAAAATATTCTTCGAAACATTCCGAAGCAATCGTTTCTAAAAACGCTGAAATATGTGAGCGTTTTTTAAATGAAGTAGATGCAGCTGCGGTTTACACGAATGCAAGTACTCGTTTTACTGATGGAGGTGTATTCGGTTTAGGTGCTGAAATTGGAATCTCAACGCAAAAACTTCATGCTCGTGGGCCGTTTGCTCTAGAAAAGTTAGTAACAGAGAAATGGTTTGTGAAAGGTGAGGGGCAAGTGCGTTGAGTTGTGAGTTGTGAGTTGTGAGGTGTGAGTTGTGAGTTGTGAGTCGGAAAGACCGGAAGTCGGAAAGACTGGAAGTCGGAAAGTCTGTAAGTCGGAAAGCCGAATGTTAGAAAGTCCAAGGGACTGGAAGTTCGAAAGTTGGAAAACCGGGAAAGGGCAGAGGTTTATGGTGAGCTTTCGGTTTATAACCTTCCAAAACGACTGACGTAAAATGTAATGATTTACCTGGTTCTTAACTTAGAACTTAATACTTTATTAATACTTAGAACCTAGTACTTTAACTATCGTTTATGCGGAAAAAGCAGTTTTTTTCAGTACTCTCTATTGTTCTACTTTCTGTATTCCTGCTTTCATCCTGTAAATCAAAAAAGGTTTTAACAGATGCCAGAGATCTTAGAAACAAACCCAGGATTACGGGAAGTGTTAAAGAACGTTATTCAGTTATCTTGAACGTTCCAGAACGGGAAATCAAAAATGATAGGCTTTACCGGTTTGTAGATGAATGGATGGGAACCCCTCATCGCCTTGGAGGGATGGATAAAAAAGGGATTGATTGTTCTGGATTGACAACCATACTTGAGAGAGAGATCTATAACAAAAGCTTACCACGTTCAGCTAAAGAAATGGCTGGTCAGGTTAAACGGAAGTTCGAAGAAGATTTAGAGGAAGGCGATCTGGTTTTCTTCGATTTTGAGGGTCAGAAATTTAGTCACGTGGGCGTATACCTTCGGAATAATAAATTCGTTCATACATCAACAAGCAAAGGGGTAATTATCAGTGATTTAAAAGATCCTTGGTATTATAAATATTTTTCGAGAGCTGGAAGTGTTAAATTATAATGATGACCAAGCCTAAATCTGATTATTCTTTCTGGACGAAATATAAACGCTTTGCAGGTACTGAAATACTTCTTTATGTGATTATGGTTATTGGAATTATTTTGGGAATACTATTATTTTCTTAATATCACTGAGCAACTAATATCAATTTCTCATTGTCTGCTTCATATGCGGATTGATATAAATTAACCAGATCTTGATATTTATCTGCCGGATAGACCCCTTCTTTGAGCTTCATTTTTCGGGTATACTTTATTATTTCACCTTTTTGCTCTACGGTTGATCTATAGGTTCCACAAGTTGATTCTATATTATGATTATCTGGCTTAAAGTCTATTTTAAAACCTTGTGGAAGTATAAAAGTAGTTACATCCACATCTACGTAACCCCGATTAATTTTAACCGCAGAAGTTCTATTAGAGATTTCTTTTTGAGGGCTTTGTCTGTTCATCATATTTAATGGGAGGTAAAGTTGTTTCCCATTTATTGAAGCATAATTCCGGGCTTTTAACGTAATTGTTTCGGTTGTAACCGGATGAATACTTTTATCCTGAGTAATTTTAAAAGATTGTATTTCAGCGTTATCTATACTGTAAAAGTCTGAAAACTTTTTAAGCTGTTCAGCTAAAGGTTCGTTCACTATACTTGATCTATTATCATACTGCGATCCAGTAAAAGTGGTTACGATATTGCCGCTCAAGTTTCCTTCTGCATCAATTTCAAAAGTGGCTATGCGGTTTTGTAAGCTTTGCTCGTCTGTAAATTTGGGGGTACGTATTAGCTTACCACCACTTTTAGTGCAGATAAGTGCTAATCGATCATCCGTAAAATCGCCTAAATATCCGAATGGATTTTCCTTGTTGGTACAATCAACCCATGTGGTGTCATTCTTGAAGGGAATACAAAGAATCACATGGTTAAACTGATCCATGCTTGCAAAATCTAGTAGGGCATTATGTTTGTAATCATCACCATAAATTACGGCATAATAAGAATCAATGCCTGCAACTTTTAACAAGCCTTGTGTATAATTTGCCAATCCTTTACAGTCACCGTAGCTCGTTCTATCAACATCTTCTGCTTTAAAAGGTTGGTAGCCGCCAATCCCTATTTGAACCCCTACATATCGAGTTTTTTGCTGCATGTATTCATAAATTTTTTTAGCTTTTAATTTAGGATCAGAAATATTTAGGGTCAATTCTCTAATATAATTGGCAGTAGCTTCTGGAATTGTATTTCTATCTTTTAGTAATTTATCATTCATCCAGTTTCCCATTTCATTCCAGTTTGTAAATGAGCCAGTTACACCCATATATTTAAAAGTATTTGGGGCAATGCGTACGGATGTTAATATTTCTTCTGGACTAGGGCTATAAGGTTCATAACGGGAAGCTTCTAGGTTTTTTGCTTTCCAGATATAGGTTGTGAAATCACCTGATTTGTAAATCTTAACTGAGTCCCCGGTATACCTATTTTCTCGATAACGAATTGAAAAATTGGGCTTACTACTAAATTGGAGCGTGGCATTTTCCACTGATACATCTGATGAATGTTTTGGAAACCAATCTGGGAAAACCATACTTTGTTTAGCGTGTATTTCATATTCATAAACTACTGTGTATGGGTAAACAGTTACAGCAGGCCTGAATATTTTTGCACGTGAATCTTCAAACAATGAAAATCCGTTTGCTGTGCTCACGTCTTTAAAATCCTTTTCGGAAATTTTACCTACCGGGATAGAAAACTTATCATACACCACGCCTTTTACTGATTTTATTTGTTGGCTTTTATTATACCATATGTATAATCCGCCTTCATCATCGCCATTTTTATTTAATATGGTTGTGGCAATTTTATAACGATAGGTTACATCATCCAAATCCTTGACATTAATATTCAGTTCCATATTTCTTACAACTGCGCTAGCTCTTGTAAGTAGCTCTTTCGGGATTTGAGCTACCTGGTAATTAGTTTGGCTTTTGACAGAAAGTGTAGCACAAATAAGTATGCTGAAAATTAGTTTTTGTTTCATTTAGCCTTTTGGAATATAATATCCGTTTTTTGTAGTTGAATAATTTTATTGTATAACTCCTTTAAAGCTGGATATTCCTCTGAGGTGTAAATAGCTTTGCTTAATTGCTTTATCTCAGAGAATGTAAACTTGTTGCCTTCTTCCAATGTATTAGAAATGAATCTTCCTCCACCATCAGGTAGGGCCAATGATAAGTTAACAGGTTGATTAATTACAGAGAATTTATCAGGAAGTGTTATATTAATTATTATTCGGCTGTCTTCCACCGCACCTAAATCAACTGGATAAGATCTTTCATTCAACTTAAATGGATTTTCAGGTATTCGGTCCATGAAGAATGGGTTGAAGTAAAATTTTTCCTTATTTAAATTGTCAAAAGCATCCATTTCGATCGTATACACTTCACCTAATGGTTTCTCTAAGCTATCAAGGTTGGATATTTCCGATTTTAATATCTTAATTTTAGGTAATTTTTCATCTAGGTTTTCAACAAACTCTTCTAAAGAATTAAAGTTTTTGATGATTTTACGTTGACCTAATGCCTCATATCCCATCGAGAATTTAGTGATTGTTCCTTTGAACTTTCCGTTATCCTGTAAAGTTAGGTCTGCAATATAATGTTTCGTTCTTTTTTGAGAAGCAACCATGTCTATCCAATAAGATGGTTTCGTGAAACTGATTACTCTCCCTTGATCATTGATGCATCTTAATGGTAGTAATCCAAAAGGTAATAAAGGTTCGGTGGCATCAAGAAGATAGGTTTTACCCTCTATATCAAGTTTTACAACAACATAATCAAAATTACTTAGGGTTGGATACAGCTTATTAACGAATCCATTATTTCTGGTGGAAAGGATAACGGTTTCTGGATTTAAACCAGCAGCGTTCAATGCAGCGGCTAATGATAAATTTATATCACCAGATGAACCTGTATGTGATTCATAGGCTTTTTTAATGCTCTCACTATACTTTTCTTCCTGATTATTCCATTTGAACCAAGCTTTAATATATTCATATACGGCTTTGGCTTTTGAAAGTCCGTCTGTTTTATCGGCCAATAAAGTAACAACTTGATCTTTAAACAAATCTTTCTTCTTAATCTGACTTCCGAAATACTCATATTTTTTTAGCAAGGCATCTACGTCCTTCCAATCTTGTGTTATTTTATGCTTAAGGCCACGAGAATCCGTTATCAATGATAATTCGAAATTAATGGCAGACAAGAAGTTTTCAGGAGCCGTCATGTTTTCCTCAATTACAAATGCTGGAATATTTTCCATCCGGTAGGTAATTTTAGAACAATCTGCTTTAAAGCCGCCCCCAGGGCTATAGCAGTCTTTCTCAAGCAGCGCTTCGTTTTTACTCAGCTTTAATGGGCCGGTTAATGATACATTGTATTCATACACGGCGGGGATATGTACTAAATATTCCGAATACACTTTGGGCAATTCACTTTGAAAATCCCATTTTCTAAGTGTATGATGATAGGGAGATCGCAATGTGTATTTATATTCGATAACACAACCTTCTTGTAAATTGGGCATGGCGAATTTTATGTATGTCCAGTGTTTATTCTTTTTTTCTTTAAATACTTTAGAGGCATCAAAAGATTGCTTTTGAATCATTCCATTATTGTCTTTATAGAAAGTGATTGCCTCAATGTCTTTTACAGTTTCAAAAGTATTATTGTCTCCATAATAAATTGGAATTAGGATATCACCATTTGAGAAACCCTTACTTTTAAAAATTTTAATTTTTGTATGATATTTAAATTGGATATTTTCCTGATCGTCATCAGTTATTCGAGCATCTCCAAATTCATTTAGAACAACGGCATTAGCACTAGTATCTTTTGAGTATGATTTCATCTCCATTTCTGCCTGGCTGATGGTCCATTCTTTAAAATCTTGTGCTTTAAGCTGGAATGAGTAAAGTATAAAAATAATTAGTAAATATTTTTTCATCTTCGATTAAAATTTTGCTGAAAAATAACAATTTTTAAACAAATTGATTCTTTAATCTGTGAAATAGAAAAAAATAATTTCTAAACTCTTTCACCTGCTTTTTTCCGACATTTAGTGCTTTAAATATATCTCATGAAATTAAACCTAAAACGCCCGCTGGCATTTTTTGATCTGGAAACCACAGGTGTTAATGTTGCTTCTGACAGAATTGTAGAAATATCTATACTTAAAGCTCTGCCCGATGGTACAGAAGAGGTTAAAACCATGCGTATTAATCCTGGAATACCTATACCGCTTGAATCATCACTAATTCATGGAATTTATGATGAAGACATTAAAGATGCGCCCACCTTTAAACAAGTAGGAGAGGAGTTCGCCCGTTTTTTAGATGATAGCGATTTAGCAGGTTATAACTCTAATAAGTTCGACATCCCAGTACTTTTAGAAGAATTTTTAAGGGCCGGAATTGATTTTGATTTAGAGAACCGTCATTTTGTAGATGTGCAGAACGTGTTTCATCAAATGGAGCAACGAACTTTAAAAGCTGCTTATCAATTTTATTGTGGTAAAAATATAGAAAATGCCCATTCTGCAGAGGCGGATATCAAAGCAACATATGAAGTACTACTAGCACAAATAGACAAGTACCAGGATGTAGAATTTGAGGATAAAAAAGGTAATAAAAGCAAGCCAGTTCAAAACGACGTAGCAGCATTACATGCCTTTACAAATATGAATAAAGTGGTAGATTTTGCTGGCAGACTTGTTTATAATGAGAATGGTGATGAAACTATCAATTTTGGTAAACACAAAGGTAAATGTGTGGAAGAAGTATTTAACACTGAACCAAGCTATTACAATTGGATGAAAAACGGCGATTTCCCATTATATACTAAACGTTGCCTGGATAAAATTTGGGTGAGATGGAATGGCAAAAAAGAGAAATTGAAAATTGAAAGGCAAACTAAAATATCCATTGAAAATGCAAAGCCTGCTCCTCAACCACAAGCTCCTCGTCAACCTAGTCATGTTAAACCAAAAGAAGAAGAGCCTAAACCAATAGATAACAGCATGCTTGAGCAACTGAAAATGAAGTTTGGAAAATAAAATATAAAAAACGATGTGACGCATACATTGCGTGAGATCGCTTTTTTACAACCTGTTCTTTTAGGTCAACCACCTAGTTAACACATTCGCGAAGTTTTTTCGCTGCAGCAACCATTTCAATAAGCGCTTTTTTGGTTTCGTCCCAATGGCGTGTTTTTAGTCCGCAATCTGGGTTTACCCATAATTGATCTACAGGAATAAACCGTTTGGCTTTGTTCATTAAATCAACCATTTCTGCTTTTGATGGAACTCTCGGTGAATGAATATCATAAATTCCCGGCCCTATCTCATTTGGATAGTTAAAATCAGCAAATACATCTAACAAATCCATTTGTGATCTGGAACATTCGATGGTAATTACATCTGCATCCATGTCGGAAATGTGTTGGATGATATCATTAAACTCTGAATAGCACATGTGTGTATGAATTTGAGTTTCATCGTTAACCCCACTTGCCGAAATTCTGAATGCATTCACTGCCCAACTTAAATATGCTTGCCATTGTGATTTTCGAAGTGGCAAGCCTTCGCGTAGGGCGGGTTCGTCGATTTGAATGATTTTTATTCCCGCTTTTTCAAGATCTAAAACCTCATCTCGTATGGCCAAGGCAATTTGGTTACAGGTTTCAGATCGTGGTTGATCATTGCGCACAAACGACCACTGAAGAATCGTCACTGGGCCGGTAAGCATGCCTTTCACTACTTTTGAGCTTAAAGATTGTGCATACACCGACCAGAAAACAGTCATCGGCTTTGGGCGATGTACATCTCCATAAATGATTGGCGGCTTTACACAACGCGAACCATAACTTTGTACCCAGCCGTTTTTTGAGAAAGCGAAACCCGCCAATTGTTCTCCAAAGTATTCAACCATGTCATTTCTTTCAAACTCTCCATGAACAAGAACATCTAGCCCTATTTCTTCTTGCCATACAATAGATTGCTTTGTTTCTTCCGCAATCAATTTATTATATTCTATAAGAGTCAATTCGCCTTTTTTATATTGTGACCTCCAGCTTCTAACCAATGGAGTTTGAGGAAAAGAGCCAATAGTAGTTGTTGGAAATAGGGGCAGATTTAATTTTCTTTTTTGGCTATACTTACGTGATGCAAATGACTGATTACGCTGTGCATCGCGAATAGTAATTTCTTTAACACGTTGCTTTACATCATAGTTATGGATCAATAATGAAGTTTCCTTGCTTCTAATGACATCCTGATTGTTTTTGAGTTTGGTTATAATCTCTATGTTTGTAGGATCAGTCTTATTTTTTTGATTAGTAAGATCCAAGCTTGCCAATTGTTTAAGCAGTACTACTTCATCTACTTTTTGTTTGGCAAATGACATCCATTGCTTCACTTCTGAAGGCAAGGTTTTTTCATCGTTTTCTAACTTTAAATCACATGGTGAATGAATTAAAGAACAAGAAGGAGATATGAAAATTCGCTCTTTTCCAATTTTCTGAATGGCAGAGTTTATTAAATCTAAGGAAATAATGAAGTCATTCTTCCAAATGTTGCGACCGTCAACCACACCCAATGATAGTTTCATTCTTTCAGGAAGCATTTCTAAAATGCCGTTCAGTTGATCCGGACATCTTACCAAATCAATATGTAATGCATGTACAGGTAAAGTAACGGCAGTATTTAAGTTGTCTTTTAGTCCTTCAAAATAGGTGGTTAAAATAATTTTTATGGCTGGGAATTGTTTTCGTATCTCCGTATAGACATACACAAATGCTTTCTTTTCTGCTGGAGATAGATCAAGAGAAAGATAGGGTTCATCAAATTGGATCCACTCTACATGTAAATTTGAAAGCTTTTGCAGAATATCCAGATAAACTGGAAGTAAATTTTTGATTAGTTCGATTCTGTGAAAACCGCTTTCTTTTTCTTTCCCTAGAAGTAGATAAGTCACTGGACCGATGATTACAGGTTTAGTGATGATGCCAGCTTGCTTTGCCTCATAAAACTCATCGACTATTTTAGTAGAGAACAGTTTAAATACTTGATTTTTTGTGAATTCTGGAACCAGGTAGTGATAATTGGTATCAAACCATTTAGTCATTTCCATTGCGGTGATATCTAAATCCTCTTTCTGGTAACCTCGGGCCATCGAAAAGTAGAGATCCAATTCACTGTTTTTGGTGCTGAGAATTATCTTATGGAACCTTTCTGGAATAGCCCCAACGGTAAACGACATATCTAATACTTGATCATAGAATGAGAAGTCATTGGAGGGAATTAGATCAATTCCAGCGTTTTTTTGAAGTTGCCAGTTTTCGTGTCGCAGGGTTTTGCCAATCTGCATTAATTGTTTGTTGGTGATAGTATTTGACCAATACTGTTCACAAGCCTTTTTCAGCTCTCTGTTACTACCAATTCGCGGGTAGCCAAGATTGTTTGTTAGCATTTTTTTAGCTTTAAATGATTAAATATTAGAGCTCTTTGCTATTTCAAAATGCTAAAGCGGAGAAGAAAGAAAGGAAAAGTTTGGTCGAAACAGGAGTGCCGACATCAATTAAAATGTTTGCAAACAAATCATACCTAACTAAGCTTCAAATCGCGGAAGCATTGTCAAATCGATAAATGGCAGGTCTCCTGACTTGTAACATTTTCACCATCCTTCCCATTTATAAAACAGTGGATATTATTGGTGAAAATTTTGTTTGTTACTTACAGTTGCGCGACAGTTCGTGATTTACACACGATTCCCTTTTAATTTACAGTTAAGTAAAGCCTTTTCCGGTTGATGGAATATGTAAAGAACTAATTTGTTCACAAACATACAATATTTTGATACGTGGGTTATTTTTTATTTACTAAAGCCGTAAGGTTGGGGATATAAGTTTCAGCAACAGGAATGGTGTTTCCTTGAATATGAACCTGATGTCTCTCTATTTTATCAATTTTATTAAGTGAAGCCATAAAAGAACGGTGTATCCTAATAAATTTTCCGGCAGGGAGAAGACTTTCAATTTCGCCAAATGTCATCCTGGAAAGTACACTTTTGTCTTTCAATATGAAACTGACGTAGTTGCCCGCTGCTTCAAGATATAAAATCTCATCAAAATGTATTTTTACCTGTTCGTAGCCGGTTTTCAAAAAAATGAAGTCATTCTGAATGCCTGGATTTCTTAAGTGAAAAAGTTCATGAGCTTTGTTGCATGCTTTAATAAATCTGCTCAGGGAAAAAGGTTTCAAAAGATAATCTACAGCATCAAGATCAAAACCATTTACTGCATGTTCTGAATAGGCAGTTGTGAATATTACCAGCGGCTTTACGTTTAAGCTTTTAACGAAATCAATGCCTGAAATGTCGGGCATTTTGATATCCAGAAAAACGATGTCTACTGGTTCTTTATTGATATAATCAATTGCTTTAAATGCATCAGTAAATTCAGCCTTAAGAGTTAGATACGGAACTTTTGCAGCATGAGATCGAACGATATCAAGTGCTATAGGTTCATCATCAACAGCAATTGCAAGCATCTATAAATTTAAGTTTATTGTTAAGTGAATAAAAAATTCTTTTGAGTTTTCCCGAATAATTAATTCATGATTAGGGTAAAGTAGTAGCAAACGTTGTTTCACATTCGTAAGCCCAATTCCACTATGATCTTTTTCAGGATCGTTACTTGACTTCAAATGAATACTGTTGTGCACATCAAAATATAATACATTTTCCCGCGTTTGTAAAGTGATTTTTATGTGCGATGGTTCTCTTAAGCTAATACCATGTTTAAAAGCATTTTCAATAAAAGGAATTAAAAGCATGGGCGCTATTTGTAAGTCCCCAATATGCTCATCAATCTGCCGCTGGATAATAATATCAGGAGAAGTCTGGGTGCGTAGCATTTGCAAATCAATGTAATTATTTAGGTAATCAATTTCTCGTTGCAACGAAATCCTGTCCTTCATGTTTTCCTGCAACATAAAACGCATCATGTCTCCCAATTTTTGAATTCCTTCACTTGTTCTATCTGCATTTTCTTGTATGGCTGTCCCGTAAAGGGTATTCAAAGCATTAAAGAGGAAATGAGGGTTAATTTGCGATCGCAAAAAATCAAAGTTGGCAGTTGATTTCCCCAATGCAGTTTTCAAATGCTTAATTTCTGACGTTTTCTCAAACCGATTTTTATAAACCGCCCAGGATATCGGTGCGGTCACTAATAACTGAAAACCAACATTAAATAAATTAATTATTGCCACGAACTCTCCGTTGTTTTGAAAAATAACAATAAGCAAGGTAAAGGGAAGGAAGCCAACACAGAGAATTAATGCTACTTTCAATAGATAAAAGGTAAAACGTTTTTGTTTCACTTTAACCTGTGGTATCAACGTATAAAATGAATACCAATATAGCCCAATAGCGTACGGTATAATGAAACCGGCACTAGCAAGTATTTCTTTCGGAGCATGGGTGATAAGTAGTAAAAAGAAACCTATCATCCATAAGATAAAAGCACTAATACAATCTCTCGTGACTTGCTGATGTTCACCTTGAACCTTGTCAGTATAGACTAATAGATATTGGGCAGTGTATTTCATAACCGAATACAAAGAATACATCATGAGCAGCCAAAATGAGTATACAAAGCTTGATTTGAAGAGTTGACTATATACCTCATCATCTGATTTGAAATCAGCGAATAAGTAGCCTTGAATCCAAGTGTCAGCTATCCCAAAAGCTAATCCCATCAGGGCAAATATGGTAAGTGTATAAATGGTGTTTAGAGCAATATTTTCTTTTCTTAAAAAAGCTGGTACGATATAATAATTGAGTAGTAGGTAACTGCAGTATAAGAACGTGTACTTAACTATTTGAGGAAAGAAATAGTTTGCAAAATAAGATTGTATCAAATGACGTTGTTCGAATTCGTAACTATAAGGAGTCCAATTAGATGAAAAATCCCCATCGGTGGCACCAGATACCAAAACAAAGATTGAAAATACATACACACAGGTAGCAGCCCAGAATTCAATTTTATGGAGGTCGACGGATTTCTTTATAAATTCTTTCATGTTGATATTAATTTGTGATACAATAATACCAGTACATGTTCTTTAGATTAAATAAATGTGACGAAACTGCTGATAATTGTGATGGATTACTTTAAAAAAAGATCCTCGTATTGAAAGTTAAACTTCCGGTTTCAAAAATGAGATGTTTCTTTTAAGTCCTGCTATTTTGGTACGCTTAACAGGCGAATTTTTAAAAACGACTTTAAACGTTTCTTCCGTGATTTCCTGCCAATCCTTTGCATTCATTTCCAATAACTCTGGGTGCGGTTGAAATGAGTTTTCTGTTGTAAGTATTGAGAACTTGTTCCACGGGCACACGTCCTGACACACATCGCATCCGAACATCCAATTATCCATTTTACCTTTGAATTCTGACGGAATTTCGTTTTTAAGTTCGATAGTTAGATAAGAAATACATCGGCTACCATCTACTATATAAGGGCCAACAATTGCATCGGTAGGACAGGCATCAATACAGCGGGTACAGGTTCCGCAATGATCGGTAGATGCTTCAGAATCATATTCCAATTCTAAATCAACAATCAGCTCTGCCAGAAAAAAAAATGAACCAGACCTTTTGTTAAGTAGATTAGAATTTTTACCAATCCAGCCGAAGCCAGCCCGTTTAGCCCAAGCTTTGTCAAGAACAGGAGCGGAGTCTACAAATGCTCTTCCGTCTACCTCTCCAATTTTTTCTCTGATTATTTCTAATAGTTGCTTCAGTTTTTCTTTTATAACAATATGATAGTCAAATCCAAAGGCGTATTTACTGATTTTTGGAGCATTTGTATCGAGTTGACTTTGATCTGTATAGTAATTTAGTGCAAATGAAATAACAGATTTAGCACCATCTACTAATTTTCGAGGGTCGAGACGTTTATCGAAATAATTTTCCATGTAGCCCATCTCCCCATGATAGCCATTCTGCAACCACTTCTCTAATCGAGGTGCATCATCTTCCAAAAATTCAGCTTTTGAGATGCCACAAAACATAAAGCCAAGTTTGTTCGCTTCCTCTTTTATTAACTGGGTATATATGGCTTTAAAATTTTGCATTGTTTTTTACAAAGATAAATCCAAGGTTTTTAATACTACGTATATATTGAGTTTTGCTTACTAATCTTTTCAACCACAAACATATGTAACATCCAAATCAAACTCACTATCATGAAAACACACATTTTAACAACCGCCGGACTTACACTTACATTTACCATGTCAATCGTAATGGTAAGTTTTACATCCAACTCAACAACCGAAAAACTCTCAGCTTTTAACAAAACGTTACCAGATGCAAATTTCGAGAATGTTCAATTCAACTTTGATAAGTCAAGCCTTAAAAGGGAATCTTTAGGGGAACTAGATCAAGTTGCTGAAACATTGATTGAAAACAAGCAAGGAATTTCTTTGGGAGGTCATGCTGATGCTACAGGTGAATATGTTTATAACTGGCACTTGTCTAAGCGACGGGCGGATGCCGTTAAAAAATACTTGGTAAGTAAAGGAGTAGATTCAACCAGAATTTCGGCAACGGAATTTGGAGATACTAAGCCAATTGCTTCCAATGAAACAGAGGAAGGTCGGCAAAAGAATAGAAGAGTAGAAATGAAACTTTTATAACGTTTTCGACAGGTGCGGTGGGCTATAATTGATTTGTATAGTTTACCACACTATTTATTTTTTCATCAAGTTGCTTCACAGCCTGTTCTAACAATAAAAGGTATTCCTTGTTTGGCTTGTAATCTTCTTCTTTTATAATGCTCATAATACCCAAAATAGCAGAAACAGGTGCCCTGTATTCATGAGATTGTATTTGTGAAATTTTAGTAAGACGTTGATTTTGAGCACTTATTTTATCTTCATTTATTTTACGTTCATTAATATCTGTGGCATTAAAAGTTACTCCAATTATATTATTTTCTTCATCACAAGCAGGAGCGTATACTACTTCCCACCAAGTATGTGGTTTGGTTTTATCATAATTAATTAATCGCTCTATTTTTACAGTTTCCCCTTTCAGCGCTTTGTAAAAATTTGCCAGAAATTTTTGAATGGTTTCGGGTGTACCATACTCTGTTATAGAATGGTTTACCGTAAAATATTTACCCCACGTTTGTTTAAAGAACATAGAAGCTTTTTTATTGATGGCCAGAATACTCAAATCCGTGCCAACTAATAGATGATAACTTATAGAGCTATCCCAAGCTGCCTTAAGCATATTTTTGGTGTTCTTTATTAACTGGCTTTGGTTTTTGATTTCATTAATATGATTCTGAAGCTGCGCTAAACTTAAATCAAGCTCCATCAAATGGCTAACTTGTTTTCCTAGTGATTCCAGGCAATTTATTTGCACTTGGCTGAGAGCTTTAGGCTTAATGTCATAAATGCAGAGAGTACCAACATTATGCCCATCGTGTGATTTTAAGATGGCCGAAGCGTAGAAACGGATATTCGGATTTCCCACCACAGCAGGTAGGTCAGAAAATCTGTCATCCAATAAGGCATCTTCTACAACTACTACCTGGTCTTGCTTTATGGCATGTACGCAAAATGAGGTAGAAACAGGCATTTGGTAAACATCTACACCTATTTTTGCTTTTATCCATTGAGTTTTATCATCCATCAATGTGACTAATACCATTGGAGAATCACAGATATGTGAAGCAAGCATAACGATATCCTGTAAATCCTTTTCTCGCCATTTTTGGAAATTGATATATCGTTTAACAGCATCCAGTCTTTTAATCTCGTTTGTCAAAATCGACGATTCTGAAGTAATAGCCACATTTTTCATATTTTAACCACAGTTTTATAGGTTATATGTAACACATACTTTCATTCTGTGATCAAGATGCTTAAATACGAAGTATCACTTTATGATTTGTTTTTATACTTATTTGTATTAAAAAGGTTTTGTGATACTTGAGGTATTGTTGATGAATCCTTAATCCTAATTGCTTTCTTTGCAGCTCAAATTAAATACATGGTTAGTTTTTTAGAAGCTTCTTTAGCTCAGCTTTCAGTTCATAGAGTAGGTAACAAAGTTCAAGATGAATTTTATGTATTGTCAGAATCATCATTGGTGATTGATAACGAGATTTTAAATAACCTTCTTAATAAATATTTCTTGAGTCCGTTTGAAAAGGTGAACGAGGTATTTCGGTTTATGCATTCAAGCGGAGATTTAGCATTAAATGAATTGTTTCATTTTACCAGCTTGATGTTTAAAGATCGCGGAAGCTTCCATGAGGTTAGCAAGCAAATCACGAAGCACTTATTTGATATTTCCTCACATCCAAAAATCAAATCTGGAGAATTATACATTGCCTACTTCAACGATCTTCAAATCGAAGGCGAACTTCATGATGCCGTAGGAATATTCAAGTCTGAAAGTAAAGAGGCATTTCTGAAAGTATCTCCTGATGAAGGAGGGTTTTCTCTTGACTACGAATCGGAAGGAATTAATATACAGAAGCTTGATAAGGGCTGTTTAATATTCAATACAGATAAAGAGGAAGGTTATAAAGTGGTTCTGATCGACCAAACCAATCGCACCGACGCTGCATATTGGAAAGATGATTTTCTAAAACTCAAAATCAGGAATGACGATTTTAACAAAACTAACAATACATTAAGCGTTCTTAAAAACTTTGTAAATACCAAACTCGACGAAGGGTTCGAAATATCAAAAGCTGATAAAATCGATTTGTTAAACAAATCAATAAAGTACTTCAAAGAAAAAGAAACATTCGATATGAATGAATTTGGCGAAGAAGTAATAGGCAACGACAAAGCAATAGAATCATTTAAAGCGTATTCCCAAAGTTACGCTGATGAATTTGATGCAGAAATGGGCGATTCATTCAACATCTCAAATGCTGCTGTCAAGAAGCAAGCAAGGGTGTTTAAAAGCATTTTAAAGCTCGATAAAAACTTCCACATCTACATTCATGGAAACAAAGAAATGATTGAAAAAGGCTTTGATGAGGATAAAAAACTAAATTATTATAAGGTTTATTTTAAAGAAGAGGAGTAGAAGAGGAGTCGGGGAAGTCGGAAAGTCCGGAAGTCGGAAAGTCTAGATTGAAGCTAGGAAGTCCGAAGCTAGTTCAATCTCGACCCAGTACTTTGTACTTTATACTTTATACTCTCGACTTTATACCTCAGCTTCTCGGGTGAAATTGAATAATGGTGCTTTTTAAAAAGTCGCGATCTAGATGAGTATAAATCTCGGTCGTGGTGATGCTTTCATGGCCCAGCATTTCTTGTACTGCTCTTAAATCAGCTCCGCCTTCAATTAAATGTGTTGCAAATGAATGGCGAAAGGTATGTGGACTAATGCTCTTTTTTAATCCAATTTGTTTCGCCAAATCTTTGATGATGATAAATATCATCACCCTCGATAATGGTGCACCACGATTGTTTAAAAAAACATAGTCCTCGTTACCAGACTTGATTTTAATATGAACACGAATTTCGCTAATGAATATCCTAAGAAATTTAACAGCTTCAGATCCAATAGGAACTAAACGCTCTTTATTTCCTTTACCAACTACTTTAATAAACTCAATATCAAGAAATAGATTAGATAATTTTAAGCTAACAAGCTCAGATACACGCAAGCCACAGCCGTACAATACTTCAATCATCGCTTTATTTCGCATTCCTTCTGGTTTAGAAAGATCAATAGCACTGATCAAATTATTTATTTCGAGGATGTTTATGGTATCAGGAAGTTTTCGATTTGTTTTTGGTGTTTCAAGTAGTGATGCAGGATCATCAATGATCAGGTTTTCAAGCATTAAATATTTGAAAAAAGCTTTCAGACCAGACAAAACCCGAGCTTGAGTAGGTGGTGTCATCCCTAATTCGTTAATCCAAATCAAAAAGCTTTTTAAATGTAAAGATGTAATCTTAACAGGATTTATATCCAAGTTATTGATCTCAATAAACTGTTTTAGTTTATCTACATCATGTAAATAGGCTTCGACAGTATTCGCTGATAATGACCGTTCTAATTTTAAATATGATTTAAAACCTTTAATGTCTGTTCGCCAGTCCAATATATTTTATATGTTTGAATTATGAAAGTACAGATAATAAATGGACCCAATTTAAACTTGCTTGGAGTTCGTGAAAAATCTATATATGGAGATGCTAGTTTTGAAAGCTATTTCGAGCAACTAAAAACTCAATATAGTATCATTGAACTCACTTATTATCAAAGTAATGTAGAGGGCGAAATTATAAATAAATTACATGAAATAGGATTTAGTTTTGATGGCATAATTTTAAATGCAGGAGGGTATACGCATACTTCTGTAGCTATTGCCGATGCTATTGCCGCCATAAAAACTCCGGTTGTAGAAGTTCATATTTCTAATATTTATGCACGTGAAGAGTTTAGACATACTTCATTAACCGGAAAAAATTGTAAAGGAGTACTTACAGGATTTGGAATGAACGGATACCGTTTAGCCTTAGAAAGTCTATTGTAATATGGATAATAAGTTTGATATAGAAGAGATTTCAGTTAACTTTTTTGAAGGTATTTTTAGTGCATTAAGTTTTTGTAATAAGGCGCTAAGTGAATTAAATTTGATAGAAAACATCATTCATACAGACGAAGAAAGTGCAATTTTGAGTAATTACACATTCGACTTTTACAAATTATCTATAAGATATTGTTTTAATAACGAATATTGTAAGATCTTCACCAGAGGTAATGTGGATATACCTTCTAATTTGTCGTCTATAATTAACGTTAACAATTACTTATACAAAAAATTAGGAAGTGGCTTTGAGTCAACTTTTACAAATAATAACAACCTACTTTCAACAATATTAGAATCAAGTTTCTACAAGAATCAAGTATGGTTAAAAGAACAAAATGAAGTAAGTTGTATGAGTAACCAATTAAACTATAAAGATGTTCAAATTGGTTTCCAGCATTTAAGCACTGTGGCACAGGTAATTACTGATTGTGTAAGCCTGTTTGATCTCGAATATAATATTTCTATCCCAAACATAAACACCAGCACCATTGATTTTGTAATGGATCATTCTGTGTTTAGAAAGTTTTACTTCGAGAATCACTTAAAATCACTCGATTGATTATTATTTCTATTTATTATCTTATTTCTTAAATGGCATGTATCTTGATTAATTGCGATCATGCAAAATCTTGATAGTGTAATATTTGACATGGATGGAACCTTGTGGGATGCCGTAGATACATACGTAGCCTGCTGGAATAGAGGATTCAAGGAGCAAAATATTCAGAAGCAATTAACCAGAGAAGGCCTTAGTTATATGATGGGCTGGGAAAAGCGAAAAGCTTTAGATCATTTACTTCCTGAATATGATACTGAAAAGCAAGAACAGATTTATAAAGCTGTTGATGAAGCACAAAATGTGTTAGTACCACAAATGGGTGGAATAATCTATAACGGCGTGCAAGAAGGATTAAGAAGGTTAGCTGCTAAATACAAACTGTTCATCGTAAGTAACTGTCGTGAAAACCTGATCCAAAAATTTATGAAGTTGGCTGATATAGAGGATTATATTACTGATGAAATGGCTCATGGAGTGAACTCAAAACCCAAACATCATAATATAAAACTACTGATTGAAAAACATCAACTCAAAAATCCAGTTTACGTGGGCGATACTGAAACAGATAGTAAAGAAAGCCGATTAGCAGGAATTCCTTTTATCTTTCTAAAAGGTGGATTTGGGACGACTGAAGATTACGATCTGAAGTTTGATAATTTTATTGAGATGACAGATTATTTGCTCGCATTGAAGTAATAGGCTACAAATTAAATTTTTAGATCTTTAAAAGTTTTTTTCTTTTTTATGAAATACTGCCAAACAATGCTTCCCTCGTATAACCCCGAATTATTATAAGCAATAGATCTTTTACTACTTTTTAATCTCGTTTTTCCATAGCTTCCTAAGAAAGAAAAATGTGCTCTACTTATCGCAAAAGCATTTTTTGGTTTTCCAGCTAAAAGATACTTGAGTAGGGTGATAAAATCAAACCAAAACCTGATAAAAATAATGGAAAAGGCTTTTGAACCTGGCAAATTCTTTTGAAGCATAAGCAGGTTATTTCTAAAGTTTAAATAAGTTTTAAAAGGATTCTCTGCTTCCAATGTACCGCCGCCCACGTGGTAAACAATAGAATCAGGGCAATACATTATTTTATACCCATTATTCTTCAGTCGCCAACACAAATCAATTTCTTCCATGTGAGCGAAAAAGTCAGCATCTAATCCATTTACTTCTTTCCAATATTTAGCCTTTATAAAAAGTGCCGCTCCTGATGCCCAAAAAATTTCTGATGCCTGGTTGTATTGCCCTTTTTCCGTTTCAACTGTTTCGAAAATTCGTCCTCTGCAAAAAGGATATCCGTATTTATCCAAAAAACCACCTGCTGCTCCGGCATATTCAAATTTAGTTTTATCGTGGTAAGAAAGTAACTTAGGTTGTGCTGCTGCTATTGAATCATCTGTTTCCATCAGTTCAATTACAGGCTGAATCCAGTCTTTTGTCACTTCAACATCCGAGTTTAAAAGAACATAATAGTCGGCTTCTACAGTAGAAAGTACTTTGTTGTATCCTTCAGCAAAACCATAATTTTTATCATTGCTGATGATTTTTATTTCCGGATAATTTGACTTTAGGTATTCAATGGAATCATCCGTTGAGAAATTATCTCCAACAACGATTTCTAGATTTTGATAGGTGCTCGAAACAACCGAAGGCAAAAACTTCTCAAGGTATTTTTGACCGTTCCAGTTTAAAATGACAACAGCAACTTTAGGATACGTCATTGTTCGGAAGCCTTCCTGTTAAATTTCCACCTGCGGTGTGACCATAGCCAAAGTTCTGGTCTTAAGCGGATGTTTTTTTCAAGTTCTTTGGTATGAATTTCGGTGATCTCGTACTCGTGTGTTTCCTTCGGATTTTCTACCAAAGTTTTAATTTCACACTCATAATATCCACGCTTTTTACGAGTAATATTGAAATAAATAATCGGGTTATTGGTTGCTTTTGCTAGTTTTTCAACTCCTAAAAACACAGCCGTCCGCTGACTCAAAAACGTTGTAAAATAATGAGATTCAGACCATGGCGGAGTTTGATCACCAACTAATACAAGCATGTGAGGTTTATCTTTGTATTCAATTAACTTCCTGAAGGTCTGTTTCATTGGGATCATAATAGCACCAAATCGTGACCTCATTTTGTTAATCAACACTTCGAACTGTTTATTGCTTTGGGGTTTAAAAACAACTAATACCTTTTCTTTAATGGCACTCGGGATTCCGAGCGTTCCCCATTCCCAATTACCATAATGGCCGGTAACCACCAAAATGTTTTTACCGTTATTAAAGTGTTTTGAGAATTCCTCCCCGTTTACTACGCTGAATCTTTTTTTGATGCTTTTCTGAGAGATAGATAGCATTTTAATAGATTCTACAATCATATCTGAGAGGTAATGAAAATATTTTTTTTCAATTTCATATCTCTCTAGTTCCGTTTTCTCTGGAAATGCATTGACAAGATTAGTGCGTACTACATCTCTACGGTAATGAATTATATAATATAGTAATAAATAAAATCCATCGGCAATAAAATAAAGCAACCAGAACGGAAGCAGGGATATAAGGTATAGAAAAAATTTGCTAAGCCCAAAAAGACCTTTTTTTATCATTAATTTCGGCTGATTTGAAATTACAAACTTAATGTAAACGATGGAGAAAGGCGCAATCTTCCCCTTATTTTATCTTCCGACTATTGAATACTTCAGTAAACTGGTATTTCACAAACCAGATATTGTTATTGAAAAACATGAACATTTCCCAAAACAAACTTATCGAAATAGAGCTTCTATTTATTCACCTAACGGGAAGCTGGATTTAATCGTTCCAATTGTCAGAGGTTCTAAAAATCATACAGCCTTCAAAGATGTAAAAATATGCTATGAATTTAATTGGCAACGCATACACTGGATGAGCCTGGAAACCTGTTACCGCAGTTCCGCATTTTTTGAATATTACGAAGATGATTTTGCAGTTTTTTATAATAAGAGACATGATTTTTTATTCGACTTTAATCAAGAGATCTTGAATTTGCTGCTCCGACTCATCAAACTCAAAATAGATTATTCGTTTACATCTGAATATGAAAAAGATATAAGTGGTTTGGTTGATTATCGTGATAGCATGAAACCTAAGGAAGCGCCATCAACTCAAATTAAACCTTACTACCAAATTTTTGAAGACAAACATGGCTTTATGCCAAACCTAAGTGTGATAGATCTTTTATTTAACCAGGGCCCGCAAACTTTAAGCTATTTATAATGGGATTGATAAAACGAATCCGAATTAAACCTCGTGTACGAAAAAGTTTTGATCCATCTTCGGATCCTAGCGTTCTTAAAGCTGCGGGAAATGCACTGCCACCAAAAATTATCGCTCACTCTTACAATTCCAATGATTATTTTACAGAAGAGATATCAAGCATTGAATCGCTTAATGCCCTTCTGACAAAGTATCCAAAATATACCCATTGGATAGATGTAAAAGGTTTAGGAGATGTGAATTTACTTGAGCAAATAGGACAGAAGTTTGGGATCCATGAATTGGTAATAGAAGATATTGTTAATTCGAATCAACGTCCGAAATTAGATGAGTATGATGGTTACCTGTTCTCCGTAAGCAGAATGCTCTACACCAACCCTGAATCTTTAATAGAAAATGAACAAATTTCATTTCTGTTGCTGCCTAATGTATTACTAAGCTTTCAGGAAAATTATCACAATTGCATCGATGCAGTTGTTGAAAGGCTGAAAGCGGGAAAAGGAAGTTTAAGAACTGGTGGTACGTCTTATATGATGTATGCCTTGATGGATATGGTAATTGATAATTACTTCACGCTATTAAATCAACTTGGTGATCAACTAGAAACGCTCGAAGAATTGTTATATCGCCGTCCCAATAAGTCGTTAATGCATGATACACAAGAAATTAAACGAGCAATGATCATGATTCGACGAGCATCCTGGCCGGAACGTGATAAGTTAAACGATATCATAAGAAGCGAATCGCTGTTAATAACTGCCGAAACGAAAACCTTTGTTCGTGATGTTTATGATCATTGTATGCAGGTAATTGATTTAGTTGAAAGTTATAAAGAGGTAACAACCAGTTTAATAGATATGAATCTGGCATTTTTGAGTAATAAAATGAATGAAATAATGAAAGTGCTCACCGTTATTTCCTCAATTTTTATTCCGCTCACATTTATTGCTGGTGTTTACGGGATGAATTTTGCCTACCAGGATCCTGAAACTGGTAAAGTGTTACACAAAAATATGCCAGAGCTTTACGCCGAAAATGGTTATGTGTATACGATGATAGTTATGCTGATTATTGCCTTGCTTCAAGTAATTTATTTTTGGCGAAAAGGTTGGTTGAAATAGTTGTTAGTCCATAGTTGTTAGTCCATAGTCGATGGACCATAGTCGCTGGTCTATAGTCGCAAGACATAGTACATCGTACAAGTAAGTAGGTGTTTTATCAATACAGCTCTGTAGATACTCATTTCTCATACCTCATATCTCATACCTCAAATATCCAATCTCACATCTCCAACCTCTGCTCTCACATCTCAACGATTATTCTTTTTACAATATAAAATCAATGTTTATCAGGGTCATTTCCTAATTTAGCGGTCATGCAATCCTTCGAACTGAATAAAACAGATGTACTTCGCATCAAACAGGCTCTTGAAGAGGATGATGTAAAATTACAGTCATTAATTGCTGAATATCATGCTTCGGAGATTGCAATCCTGTTTGAAAGCTTACCTCAGGAAGCTAGAGAACGGATTATCAGTCTGTTGCCAGCTGAATTGGCATCCGAAGTTATATCTGAAATGGATGCTGAGTTTCATCCGGAAAGGCTACTTGAAAATCTGCATCCCGAAAGGCGATCTGAAATTATCGAAGAACTTGACTACGATGATGCAACAGATTTAATTAGTCAGCTTCCTGAAGATCAGCAAAAAGAAATTCTCGAAGAATTAGATGAGGAAGATGCCACAAATATTCGCTCCTTATTAAAATACGAAGAAGATACTGCGGGTGGTTTAATGAACACTCAGGTTATCAAAATCAATGAAAATTTAATAAAAAAAGACGCCTTAGACGAGATTATTCGTCAATCTGAGGAGATGGAGGAATTTTACACGATCAATGTTGTAAATGACGCCAATATTCTAACAGGTATAGTTTCCTTGAAGGATATTATCAAAGCTCGCTACAGTATCAAGATAAAAGAATTGATAAAACCTGATTTTGTGTATGTAAAAGCCGAAACCGATCAGGAGGAAGTTGCTAAACTAATATCCCAATATAATTTAACAAGTATTCCAGTTGTAGATGACCACATGCGTCTACTTGGTCGCATTACTTTTGACGACGTCATCGATGTAATGCAGGAAGAAAACACCGAGGATATACTTAAAATCTCCGGTGTATCAGAAGATGAGGAACTTGCGGGTAATTGGAGGGAAGCTGTTAAAAGCCGTCTACCTTGGTTAATTCTTAATTTAGGAACCGCATTTTTAGCATCATCCGTAATTCGTCATTTCGACGGAACCATTAAGAGCTTAGGAATCTTGACGGCTTATATGACCATCATCGCCGGAATGGGAGGAAATGCTGCAACTCAAGCCTTAGCGGTAACAGTTAGACGTATTTCATTAACAGATTTAACCGACGCACAAGCCTATCGTGCGGTTCTAAAAGAATTTACAGTTGGCTTAATAAACGGAGCTACTAACGGTTTCATCATATTTCTTTTTGCAGTATTTTATGATAGTAACCCACTTTTAGGTCTGGTTATATTCATCGCCATGACGGGAAATATGATCATAGCCGGTGTGGCAGGCTCATCAATTCCCTTAGTGTTAAAAAGATTAGGGATTGATCCAGCTATAGCCTCATCAATTATAATTACCACATTTACAGATGTTTGTGGATTTTTATTACTGTTGGGTTTAGCAACGAAATTGTTGTTGTAGTTCTATCCCTCACTTAATTAAGGTATATTTGTTATATGTCAACTTCAGAATTAAAGCAAAAATTAATTACCTGTATTAGTCACACAGATAATCCAGATTTACTCCAGGAAGTTTTCAGGTTGCTTGAACTTGAAACGGAAAGCCTGGATGTCTACAAGCTAAACGTTGAACAACGACAAGCGATTGTAGAAGGACAAGAAGACATCAACGAAGGAAGAAGTTTAACCAATGAACAAGTCGATGATGAGATTGATCGATGGTTAAAAGGATAGTATGGTCTCAGCGTGCACAAAACGATCGTAAGAAAATACTGCAATATTGGATAGAACATAATAAGTCAATCCAGATACTCTAAACGTTCCAGCTATCTGGGATTGTCATCAGGATATTGATAAACTGAAGATTTAACAGTCAGTCAATGTCAATCGTATCATATGTGCCATTTCTTCAATTTTAAATAAACCCCTCAACCATCTCAATTTTATTTTAAATTTGCGCCATCCCGCTAGGGAACCAAACAATTGCTCATGACTGAAATTAGAAATAACTGGACTAAAGACGAGATTGCTGAAATTTATAACAGTCCACTGCTTGATTTGATATATCGTGCTGCTACCGTGCACCGTGAAAATAAAGATTACTCGGAAGTTCAGATTAGTAGCTTATTATCTATTAAAACAGGTGGTTGCCCAGAAGATTGCTCTTATTGCCCTCAGGCAGCCCGTTACCATACAGATGTAGAAGTTCAGGCATTAATGTCATTAGATGAGGTTACTTCTGCAGCTCAGAAGGCTAAAGATGGTGGCGCATCACGCTTATGTATGGGTGCAGCTTGGCGAGAAGTACGTGATAACCGTGACTTTGACCGTGTGTTAGATATGGTTAAAGCTGTTAACGGTATGGATATGGAGGTTTGCTGTACGTTGGGGATGTTAACCGAATCACAAGCTCAACGCTTAGCAGACGCGGGTTTATATGCCTACAACCACAATTTAGATACTTCAGAAGATGATTACAAACGGATCATCACCACCAGAACATATGATGATCGTTTAAAAACAATTGATAATGCTCGTAAAGCAAAGCTTACTGTTTGTAGTGGTGGTATTATTGGTTTAGGCGAAACCGTTCAAGATCGTATATCCATGCTTAAAACTTTATCAAATATGGTTAAGCATCCCGAGTCAGTGCCTATTAATGCGCTGGTTCCGGTAAAGGGAACCCCATTAGCTGATCAACCCAGAGTTCCAATTTGGGATATGGTTCGAATGATTGCTACCGCACGTATCATCATGCCGAAAACAGTTGTTCGCTTATCTGCTGGCCGTACTGAAATGAGCTTAACAGATCAGGCATTTTGTTTTATGGCCGGCGCAAACTCCATATTTGCCGGCGATAAGCTATTAACTACACCCAACCCAGCTTTTAATGAAGATATGCAAATGTTTGAGTTACTTGGTTTGAAACCTCGTGAGGCATTCAAAAATGGGAGAGTGCCTGCTACAGAACAAGCAGTTTAAAGGCTTACAAGATTGTTAGTTAAAATCTGATTCAGATAGTTTATCGCAAATTTTTTGAATATCCGTGGTGAGCTTATTTATAAACTCAAGCTGTTCTGTTAGTAAATTACTCTCGTAAGATTTCTCAATCTTCGCTTCCATATTCGTTTTATCCAGATGAATTTCACATTCCTGAAATTCATCTGCATCATCCACAATTACTTTATTTATACTTTCAGCAAGTGTAAATAGCGATCGTCGCACCAGTCTAAGAGTATCTTTACTTGCTTCTTGAACTTCATTTTGCGAAATCCGAAATATTAAAGTTGCAATATATGAGGATAAAATATGGTTTAAAACAACGAATTTTTGCACCTCATTAATTCTTATTTGTTTATTCTTAGGTTCAGAAACCATTCGCTGAAAAGCGCTTCCAATATTAGCTGTGCTTACATAAACGTTTTTCCTAGCTAATTTATAAGCTGTTATATCGTTAATGTTCTCGAACATACCCTGGGCAGCAACCAGTAAGTAATTATAGTTTGCAATCAAAACCTCACGCATAAACTTATCAAGCTGCTTATACTCCCAACTTGGCAAAAACAAATAACTCGCTGTAAATGCAATGGCCGAACCAATTAACGTGTCAATAATACGTTCTTGGGCTAAGTTGACGGTGTTAGCTCCTAAAAAGCTAAATAGAATTAAAATATAGGGTGTCATAAAAAGTACACTCACCACATAATTTAGCCGTTGGAAACTGTAGGCGCCAATCATAAAAATGAGCATTAATAAAAATAGTACGGTTTCATTGTTGATAAATATCAATATACAAGCACCTGCAATTCCACCAGATAATGTGCCTATCAATCTCTGCAAATTTCGTTCTTTAGTTAGGCTAAAACCAGGTTTTAATATCACCATGATTGTTAATAATATCCAATAACTATGATGGCCTAAAGGGAAAAGTTTAGAAGTCAAATACCCTATTAAACAAAATATGGCCACCCTAACTGAATGCCTGAAAATAGAAGATTTTAGGTTTAAATTGTTCTTAAATATCTTCAAGTCAAAGTCCTGGTGAGAAACAAACTTAAGCAAATCGGTCTCACTTCTAATCTTTGCATTTGCTAATTGTGTAGGGTTAAAGTATGAATAAATTTTATGAAGCCTATTAGTCATGTTCCTGACATTGATTAAAATCTTCTTCAAAACCAAATTATTTAAACCTAATTCAGTTTCAACTCTATCAATTTCGCTTTTTAATTTTTCTAAATCAGGCTTAAAATCGTATTTACTTTCCGGGCTATTGTTGGCTAAAACGTGATATCCTACATGTCCCATTTCTTCAGAAATTTTGTGGATTATCTTATTAAACTCCTTTAAAGCCCTGGTGCCTTTATAAGTATTTCGAATACTCTTATAATCAATATGTGTAGCCATTGTTTGCTCAAATAAATCAAGCATATCTACAAATACAAGTATTAAAAATCGCCCCGTAGTAGTTGATTCTTTCAACATTATTTGGCTTTTAAACAACAATTCTCGAACAACGTCTTGCTGAGTATGAACATTAACTTGTTGATTAATAAGCTTTTTATAATTTTCGTCAAAGTCAGAATCAGGGTCGTAAAAGTTTGCTTTAAGGCTTACATACTTGGCAACTTCTTTAATACATTCGCCTAATTCTTGCTGAGCTAATCGATAAGGCCTAATTTGAGTGATAGAAGAACTTAACAGGAAATACCAAATTCCGCCTCCCATAATTTGGAGGAAATGTTCCCAGATAGAAGGAACCGGCCTATCAATACTCAAAATCATAATCAATAAAGTGGCTGTACCGATAGAAGTTGCACGATTTCCATATAGTGAAAACATAGAAAAGAAGAAGCATGCAAGCAAAATTTCAATGCCAATAAGTAGCGAAGATGTGGCCATTGCAGACGTGACTAACGCAATTACGGAGATGAATAATATGCAGGCAAGCATCCCGTTTCGTTTATGATTCACTGGTCCCGGATTGTCAGCTATACTTACACATACAGCGCCTAGCGAAACAGTAATTCCGGTAGCCAGTTCCCCAAGTTGCGCAAAAACCAGAGACGGTAAAAGCACCCCAAAAGTGATACGTAAACCATCTGAGAAGTAATGACTATAAATGAAGGACTTAATTTCCCTGGTTTGTTTCGTATTTATAGGTGCGGCAATCATATCAGCATACATTAATAATTTGGGCGTGCCCTAAAGGTCGTGCTTTTCGTTTCAAGTCCTCACATTCGTGCCTCATTGTTCCGGGCTTTCCACTTCAATCACTCACGCAACCCGAACACTCTACTATAATAGTGAAATTTTCAATATATAAATAATGTATGAACAGATAGTACCGATTTTGTAGAATATAAAAGTAGCATCTTGGAGCTAACCAAATAATGAGAATAGTAGCGTAGATTAATCCCACAACAGGCCATAAACTTGTCGGAAAGTGATCTTCTCCACAATCTGCATTCACATAAATGTTCCGTTATCTTTTCAAAAAAAACTTAGTAATACCCCTCACTAATTACTAAAAATATTAGTAATTTTACTGTATGTCAGATCGGATTTTAGAGAAGGTTCAAATACTAGCAGATGCTGCAAAATATGATGTTTCATGTTCATCCAGCGGAAGCAAAAGACAAAACCATAACAAGGGTTTAGGGAATGCAAGTGATGGGATTTGCCACACGTATACAGAAGATGGTCGTTGTGTATCATTATTAAAAATTTTGCTTACCAACTTCTGTATTTACGATTGTGCTTATTGTGTTACCCGTAAAAGCAACGATATTAAACGGGCTGCATTTACTGTACAAGAGGTTGTTGATTTAACAATAAACTTTTACCGCCGTAATTATATCGAGGGCTTATTTTTAAGTTCCGGAATTTTCAAGAACGCAGATTATACCATGGAACGGCTGGTGTCTGTTGCAAAGAAACTTCGATTAGAACACAAATTCAATGGTTATATTCATTTAAAATCTATCCCTGGCGCAAGCGATGAGTTAATGCATGAAGCGGGTTTATACGCCGACCGGTTAAGTGTAAACATTGAAATGCCTACAGAAAAAGGACTGAAACTGTTAGCGCCCGATAAGGATCGGAAAGATATGATTCAGCCAATGAATTATTTGAAAGAAGCAATTATTCTGCATACAGACGAAAAGAGATTGCTAAAAACGTCACCCATTTTTGCTCCGGCTGGCCAAACAACTCAAATGATTATTGGAGCTACTCAGGAAACTGATAAAGAAATTATGTATGCAGCCGATAGATTTTACAAAGGCTTCAATCTGAAGCGGGTTTATTATTCTGGTTACGTTCCTATAAGTAACGATAAGCGTTTGCCAGGGTTAGATACGGGTGTGCCAATGGTGCGTGAAAATCGCCTGTATCAAACGGATTGGTTAATGAGGTTTTATGGTTTTAAAGTCCAGGAAATCTTAAACGATTTTAACCCGCATTTAGATTTAGATATCGATCCAAAATTAAGTTGGGCATTAAGGAATTTATCACTATTTCCATTAGATATCAATAAAGCAGATCTGCAACTTATTTTGCGAGTACCAGGAATAGGAGTGCAGTCCGCACAAAAAATTGTAGCCGCTCGTAAATTCCATAAGCTTAATTGGGATCATCTAACAAAAATTGGAATTGCTCTTAATAAAGCTAAATATTTCATTGTTTGTAATAGTAGAGAAATCTTCCAAAAAGACTTTTCAGCAACGAAAATCAAGCAATTCATTTTATCAGGATCATCCAGTAAATACATCAAACACAATACTGAACAGTTAGCATTATTTTAAATGATCACAACTATAATTTACGAAGGCTCTTGGCTAAGCTTTTTAACAGTTGTGTTCGAAATTTATGAACGCAAGCTCGGAGCAGTAAATATCTTAAAAAACAACAAAGCACAGATCAATATATTTGGAGTTCCGTTATTAATAGGTGCAGATCCTCCAAAAGCGAAAAGAGTAATCCAAGGCTTAAAAGCCAAATTAACAACTGAAGGATTAAAAAATCTTTTTTCTTGTTTTCTGTCAGAGATAGAAGGGATAGAAAATGATATGCTTTCTTTTATTCGTTTAGTATTTGAAAACGAGAAGTCCGTTGAAACTGCATATGGGTATCCTGAGGTTTTAAGGTTGAGTAAAATAGGCCGAATGGTTTATCGTGAGAAGCATCGAATGGAAGCATTTGTGCGATTTCAACTTACGCAAGATGATATTTATTATTCATCCATTGAACCAGATTTCAATGTGATTCCCTTAATTACAAATCATTTCAAAAAGCGGTATGCCGATCAAAAATGGATAATATATGATTTAAAGAGGGAATATGGAATATATTATGATTTAGTGGAAGTGAATGAAATCTACTTTGACTTTAAAAATGATTATCAATCAGTTAAAGATGAAAAGATTTTTAAAGACGATGAAATACTATATCAGGTTCTTTGGCAAGATTATTTTAAACACATAAATATTGCTTCTCGTAAAAATACTAAACTTCATTTAAAGCATGTTCCGAAAAGATATTGGAAAAATCTGGTGGAAAAATTTTGATTTAATGTTCCAGCTATATGATTGCGAATTTAAGATTTCTTTGAATTTCAGATATTTTAATTGTCATCTGTTATTTAATTAAGAATTTTGTATTTAAGCTTAGATGTTGGTATGTTGATAACACAGGACAAATGTTTTTATGTATCTGTAAAATAATTAGTTATATCGATTTAGAAGATGTTAATAACCTAAAGATGCTTGTTAATTACCTGTCTAAAAAAATATGAAATAATACTTGACAGGTATTACATTTTAGATGTATATTAGTTATAACAAAAAAGAAGTACTTTGACAGCCTGAGAAAATTCTAATAGCCGAAACTGAAAAGTTCAAAAGGTTAATAATAGATTTCTAAATTTAGCTTTCAGATCCAAATCGCGAGAAAAAGACTTAGACGTTAAATTTCAAAAGACAGGCATTACCTATATTGCACACATTCTATGGAACGGATGCAATGATAAAGTAAAGATACGGGTGCCGTGTTTGCAAAAACATACGGACTACGATCGGTCAGAATATCAGAAGTTTTGTTTGCTTTTTAGGAACTATGGTTGTTAAAAAGTAAAAACGGAGATCCCAATCGAAAGAAGCAGGTCTCCGTTTTGTTTTTGCCCGAAATTTGGATCCCCGTATATCTCCTAAATTTTGTTAAATTAGAGGAACATCAATCCTCCATTACCTTGAAAAAATCAGACCAACAAAAAATATTTGTTCTAGATACTTCGGTTATCTTATATGATCATGAGGCCTTTAAAAATTTTCAGGAGCATGATGTAGTTATTCCTATTCAGGTACTGGAGGAGCTAGATAATTTCAAAAACGGAAATGACACACGGAACTTTGAAGCCCGAAGTTTTATCAGATTAATTGATGAAATTTCAAAAAATAGCTTGGTTAATCATTGGATACCGCTTGATGGAACTGCTAAAGGAAAATTTAAAGTTATCATAGACGAAAAATCATCCGGTACCAATGCTGAAGAAATTTTTGGAAATGAAAAGTTTGATCATCGAATTTTAAACTCGGCGTTATATCTTCAAGAGCAGCATCCCGACAAAAAAGTTGTACTAGTTTCAAAGGATATCTGCCTGCGCTTAAAAGCCAAATCTTTAAACTTAAATGCTGAAGATTATGAAACAGGCAAAATAAAAAACGTTGAAGATTTATATACCGGCAATTCAATTGTAAGAAAGATTACCAACAAACTACTCGATGAACTAATTAAAAAGGAAGTTCTACCAGCAGAAAAATTTGGGTTAGACGTTTTACATAGTAATCACTTTTATATTTTTGAAAGTAAAACTCAAACAGTATCGGCATATTATAAGCCAAAAGCACACGTGGTTGAATATATAAAGCCTCATTCAGTTTATAATATCCACCCCAAAAATCCTGAACAATCCTTTGCAATTCATGCTTTGCTTAACCCTAATATTAAGCTGGTAACTTTACAGGGTAACGCCGGTACTGGAAAAACCTTACTTGCATTGGCTTGTGCACTCGAACAAAGAAAGTTCTACCGCCAAATTTATATTACCCGTCCAATTGTACCGTTAAGTAATAAAGATATTGGCTTTTTACCAGGGGATATAAAATCGAAAATCGACCCGTACATGGCGCCAATTTGGGATAATTTAAAGTTTATCAGAGACCAATTTTCTGATGATGATAAAACCGTTTCAAAATTGGATGAGTTGGTGGCTACCGATAAAATTTCCATTGCTCCTTTAGCCTTTATTCGGGGACGCACGCTCACTAAAATATTCTTTATTGTAGATGAGGCTCAAAACTTAACACCTCACGAAATAAAAACGATAATTTCAAGGGCTGGAGAGAACACCAAAATTGTATTTACGGGGGATATTTATCAGATTGATACTCCGTATTTAGATACAGAAAGTAATGGATTATCTTACCTGATTGATAAGGCGAAGAATCATCCATTGTATGCACATATAAGTCTTAAAAAAGGTGAGCGAAGTGAGTTGGCTAATCTCGCCGAATTATTATAATTTATTTTATCGCAACATTTTTGCAACGATTGTTTAAATAAATTAAAAAAAGTTTAAAAAAAACCCTAAATCATTAACATTTCTCAATATAAACCTTGCCAATAACAAGAAACATGTTATTTTTGTCGGCAAGGTAATTTACAAGCGGTTCATTATTTTAATGAACTGCAATGTATTGTATTCACAATCAGAACTTAAGAGCTATTTGGTCCTTTAATTTTATTCAACTCTTTGTCGCAATACACAATACTTAATACACATATTTTTTCAAATGAAACTTAGCCAAAAAGAAACAACTTTTACGAATGAAGTAGTAACCCGATTTGAACTTTATAATAGTCTTTTCCTTACACTACCATTCTATCAGGTTAAGCATACTGGTACTTTACTTCCATTCTTTACAACGCATTGTGAAGATGGTGTAAAAAATCAATTAGCACCTACAGATATTATTGAAAGCTTTTTTGGCCAGTATGAGCAATATGTACAAAGAGCAGATAGATTTGATCTATTGTTTAGGTTTATTCAATACATTGAACGTCAAGTAGTTTTGTTCGATGCAGTTGAAGATGCTGCATTTAATAAAACGGGAAGATGGGATGATACTGGTTCTTTGCAGGCTTTAATTCAACAAGCGGTAAGCCATCCAGCCATTAATGAAAAGGTGAAATCTAAATTGAAAGATTTCTCTTTAAGATTAGTACTGACTGCTCATCCTACTCAATTTTATCCTGGCTCTGTTTTAGCAATTATTACAGATTTAATTGATGCGTTGAAGGTTAATAATATCACTGCTATCAATTTACTTCTTCAACAACTAGGTAAAACACCTTTCTTTAGTAAAACAAAGCCAACCCCTGTTGATGAAGCTGCCAGTTTGGTATGGTTCCTTGAAAATGTTTTCTATGAAGCTACGGCGAACGTTCAACAACAAATTGACAATGAGTTTGAACTGCCAGGTTCTGATACACATCAACTTTTAGAGCTTGGTTTTTGGCCAGGTGGCGATAGGGATGGAAATCCGAATGTGACTACAGAGAGCACGCAAACAGTGTCAGAGCTACTAAGAACCGTTTTATTCAGGTGCTACTATCGTGATTTTAGATTTTTGAAAAGACGTATTACTTTCAGAGGAGTAGAGAAATACATTGATGCTTTACAGGAATTGTTTTATGAAAACAGTTTCAAAGTGGTACCTAATTTAAAAGACCAAAAAGCAGAGATCGTAAGTAATCTAGAAACTATAAAGGAAGTTTTAATTAGATCACATGATAGTTTGTTTGTTGATAATGTGGAAGATTTAATAAGGAAAGTAAAGCTATTCGGTTGCTATTTTGCAACTATGGACATTCGTCAAGATAGCCGAATTCTTAGAAATGTTCATCAGTTCTGCTTAAAACAACACGATATTTTTGAAAGAGATTTTAATTATGAAAATGCTTCTGACGCTGATAAAATCGAAAAACTAAGGTTTTTAGAAGCAGACTTTCTTTGCGGTGATGATGAAGAGCCTTTAATTAAGGATACTCTGCAAACTATCAGACTCATCTCGCATATGCAGTACGCTGGTGGAGAGAAAGCGTGTCATCGTTTCATAATCAGCAATTGCCAGCAAGCCTCTGATATTTTACAATTGATGGAGCTATTTTTAATAAGTGGTTGGAAAAAAGATAGTTTAACTATCGACTTTGTACCTCTCTTTGAAACTGTTCAGGATTTGCAAGAGGCTGGAGAAATAATGCAAACGCTTTATAATCATCCATTTTATAAAGAACATCTTACAAAACGTAAAAATAAACAAACCATCATGCTGGGTTTCTCCGACAGCACAAAAGATGGTGGTTACTTAATGGCTAATTGGTCAATTTTCAAAGCCAAAGTTTCGCTTACAAAAATAGCTCGGGATAACGGTATTGACCTAACTTTCTTCGATGGTAGGGGTGGACCGCCAGCAAGGGGAGGTGGTAAAACTAACAGATTTTATGCATCGATGGGTAGAGATGTAGCAAATGATCATATCGAGTTAACTATCCAAGGGCAAACGATTAGTAGCCAATACGGGTCATTTGATAGTGCATCGTATAACATGGAGCAATTAATCAATGCCGGTGTTGTATCTTCATTAGAACAAAGCAACACTGATACGTTAAGCGTTGATCAAATTAAACTGATTGAGGATTTGGCTGTTAATAGCTTTCATTCATTTTTAGCATTAAGGGAGCATCCGTTATTTTTAAATTATTTAGAAGAATTTAGCCCTCTAAAGCTTCTTTCCCAAATTAATATAAGTAGTCGCCCGGTTAAAAGAAATACCGATGCCAAGCTTAAATTGGAAGATTTAAGAGCTATTAGCTTCGTAACTGCCTGGAGTCAATTAAAGCAAAATATTCCGGGCTATTATGGCGTAGGTACGGCGCTACAAAAAGCGAAAGAACAAGGAACTTTAGAAGACATCAAAAAATTGTATTGTGATTCCGGTCAATTCAAGACGATGATTGATAATTGCATGATGTCTATGTCTAAGTCTGACTTTCGTATCACAGCATACTTAGAGCAGGATGAAACTTTTGGTGAATTCTGGAAGATTGTTAAAGATGAGTTTGAACTTACAAAAAACCTTCTCTTAGAAGTTTCTGACTCAAAAGTATTGATGGAGCAATATCCTGTAGAAAGGAAGTCTATTGCTTTACGTGAAAAAATTGTATTACCTCTGGTAATTATACAACATTATGCACTTCAACAATTAAACAATGCTACCGATGATGAGGCTCAGTTAGCGATTTATAATAAACTCATCATTAGAACAGTATATGGAATAGTAAATGCAGGGAGAAATCTAGTATAAAAATAAAATCTTCTTAAACAAAGAAAGCCAGCTGTTTTAGCTGGCTTTCTTTGTTCTGGGTAGAAGTGTTTTGTGAAAACCCATTCACATGGTTTTTCTACTTAAATAGTATAATATAAGGCTTAGTAAACAACTTTTACGTTTACTGCATTAAGGCCTTTTTTACCACGTTCTACTTCATACTCAACACTGTCGTTCTCACGAACTTGATCAATTAATCCTGAAGAGTGAACGAAAACATCTTCGCTACCATCAGCGGGAACTATAAACCCGAATCCTTTAGTTTCATTAAAAAACTTTACTTTACCTTCTTTTTGCATTGTACTATAATTGATAATTTATATAATAATGCAAGGTACTTATTAAAATGAAAAATTAAAATCTTTTATATTTTAATTATAAGGTACTTGAAAAAAAATACAAAGCTCCATGATAGTAGGTTTAATGGTCCTTCAATCAATATTTGTATAAATTTTAAACTTTCTAAATTCATGTATTTGGTAATTTGTATAATTGTATATGAATACAACCATTAATACAGGACTACTCGCATTTGGTATGTCGGGGCAAGTATTTCACGCTCCATTTATTCACGCTCATCCAGCATTTAAACTTTGTGCTATCACTGAACGAAGTAAGAAACAGGCTCATCAATACTATCCCGAAATAAAAAGTTGTGATTCAGTTGATGAGGTAATAAACGATCCGAATATTGAATTAATTATTGTAAATACACCAAATAACACACACTGTGAGTATGCTGTAAAAGCTTTAAAAGCAGGTAAACATGTATTAGTTGAAAAACCATGTACATCAAGCTTAAAAGAAACTCAAGAGCTATTTCAAATAGCACAAGAAAACAATCGAGAAGTGTTTGTATACCAAAATAGACGCTGGGACTCTGATTTTCAGTCTGTGAAAGATATTTTAGTAAGCGGAGTTTTGGGTAAAATTGTCGAGGTAAATATTCGTTTTGAACGTTACAAGACAGCAATTGGCCCCAAAGTTTTTAAAGAAACGCCGCTGCCAGGAAGTGGTTTGTTGTTTGATTTGGGCCCACATTTAATTGATCAGGTAATTAGCGTGTTTGGTAGGCCTACCAATTGTTATAAAAGCACTGCTTGCAATCGCGAAGGTTCTCAGGTAGTAGATTATGCTTTTTTACAACTTTCTTATCCGGAAAATTTAAAAGTGAATATCCATACCAGCCTTCTTGTAGCCCAACCACTGCCTGCTTTTGTAGTTCATGGTACCAATGGAAGCTTTATTAAAGAACGAATGGATGTTCAGGAAGCGCAGTTATTAGCTCACATGTCTCCACTAGATTCGGAATACGGTTTAGAGCCTGAAGGACAAGAGGGTAAATTAACTCTGGTAAGTAAAGATGGAATTAAAACTTCAGAAGCAGTTCCTTCGAAAAGAGGAGAATATATGCAAATTTTTGAGGCGGTGTTTCAAACTTTGAGGAACGAAAAACCCTTCCCTATAAGCCAGGAACAAATTTTATGGCAAATGGAATTATTGGAACAGTAACAGTAATAGCAAATGCCTGATACATTTTATCTATCAGGCATTTGCTAAAAATTATATTCCCGTATAATTAAAAGGATTAATCGTTTTGAGCTCTTCTTTTATTTCGTCGGAGATGTTTAAGTTGTCTACAAATTCTGCTATTGTGTTCGCGTTAACTTTAGTATTCGTTCGGGTAAGGTCTTTAAGTGCTTCATAAGGATTTGGATAGCCTTCGCGTCTTAATATGGTTTGAATTGCCTCAGCTACAACCGCCCAATTATCTTCTAAATGTGCCTTTATTGCATTCTCATTTAATAACAATTTATTCAAACCCCGTAAGGTTGATTTAAATGCAATTAATGTGTGAGCAACAGGTACTCCAATATTCCTTAAAACAGTTGAATCGGTAAGATCTCTTTGAAGTCGGGATATCGGAAGTTTTGCTGCCAAATGTTCGAACATCGCATTAGCCAAACCAAGATTACCTTCTGAGTTTTCAAAATCAATCGGATTCACCTTATGTGGCATAGCAGAAGAACCTACTTCACCCGCTTTAATACTTTGTTTAAAGTAGTTCATTGAAATATACGTCCACATATCACGGTTAAAATCAATAAGAATAGTATTGATTCTCTTCAAAGCATCGCAATGAGCCGCAAAATTATCATAATGCTCAATTTGGGTGGTGTATTGTGAGCGATTAAGACTTAGCGTTTTATTGATGAAATTATTCGCAAAGTCGACCCAATTTATTTGCGGATATGCGACATGGTGAGCGTTGAAGTTTCCAGTAGCACCACCAAACTTTGCAGAATAAGGTATTTGCTTTAATTGAATAAGTTGATTTTCTAATCGTTCAATAAACACTTGAATTTCTTTGCCTAAGCGGGTAGGAGAAGCAGGTTGTCCATGGGTATGAGCAAGCAATGAAATGTCCTTCCATTCATCAGCCTTGGCTTTTAAATTATTAATCAGCTCATCAAGAATAGGAAAGTAAGAATTTTCTATAGCCAATTTAAAAGAATGTGGAATAGAAGTATTATTGATATCCTGTGAAGTAAGCCCAAAATGTATAAACTCTTTATACTCACTTAAAGCTAATTTGTCAAAAACCGATTTAATGAAATATTCTACAGCCTTAACATCATGATTAGTGGTTCTTTCGATGGTTTTGATCGCTTCAGCATCCACATCACTAAATTTTTTATATACATCCCGTAAGGCATTAAATTTTGATGAATCAAATGCTTTTAATTGAGGAAGAGGTAATTCACACAAAGCTATAAAGTATTCAATTTCCACATAAACACGGTATTTAATTAACGCTCCTTCAGAAAAATAGGTTGATAATTCTTTGGTAGCATTATGATAGCGTCCGTCAATTGGGGAAATCGCTGAAAGTGGAGAAAGTGTCATTAAATATTTTTTTTGCGAAGGTACATTTTTAAAATATTTTAAAATCATTTGAACTGTGTTCGATTTGTAATTGTAGCCGCATTAGTCGGCATTAAGTAAAAATTAATTACTCAAAAAATTTTCACACGGAAACTTTGGGATTGAAAAAAGTTTCCATAGTTTTGTATTACACTTAGGAGGAGACTTTGGATTTAAAAAAACATATAGTAACGGAAGCCGATAATCTTTTTTGCCAATACGGGATAAAGAGTGTGACGATGGATGATATTGCCAAACATCTCGGAATGTCAAAAAAAACTATATATCAGCATTTTATTGATAAAAATAGCCTGGTCGTCGACTTGATGCGGGAAAAAATGGAAAGCCAGGTTTGCGTGATGGATGAAACCAGCGGTCAATCCATAGATGCTGTTAATGAAGTTTTTATTTCTGTAACTAATATGCAGGAGTTATTATCTAAAATGAATCCGATGTTATTTTACGATTTACAGAAATATCACCCGGAAGCATGGAATCTGTTTAAAGGATTTAGGGAGAATAAGCTTCATAGGGTTATTTATACAAATCTGCAAAGGGGCATAAATGAAGGATATTTTAGGAAAGAAATTAACTTAAATATTTTATCACTGATGAGAATCCAACAAATTGATTCCGTTTTTAATCAGTCTACCTACCCTGTTAATCAATTTAATATTACCCAGGTAATGACAGAACTAACGGAGCATTATTTATATGGGATATGCACATTAAAAGGGCACAAATTAATTAACAAATACAAACAAATTTTAGAAGACGAATAATATATAATTATGAGATCATTTTTACTAGTATGCCTAACTATTCTAGGCTCTTTTGTTAGAGCTCAAGAAGCGCCGTCCGGGAAAACCTTTCAATTTAATTTGCAGCAATGTTTGGAATATGCATATGCGAATAATGATTCCTTGAAAAATGCCAAATTGGATATTGAGAGTGCGAATTATAAAGTAAAAGAAACTGTTGGTTTAGGCTTGCCTCAAATAAGTGGAAGTGCTCAGTTTCAAGACTTTTTAAAAGTGCCAACTACTCTTTTGCCGGGCGAATTTTTTAATCAACCGGGAACATTTATACCTGTTAAATTTGGTGTTAAATACCAATCTAATGCGGGAATCAGTGTAAACCAACTGGTTTTCAATGGTACATATTTAGTGGGATTACAAGCGTCAAAGACGTTTAAAGAACTCTCACAAAAGAGTTTTGTGAGAACAAAGATTCAAACAGAAATTAATGTTACCAAGGCGTACTACCAAGTTTTAGTTAACGGAGAACAATTACGATTGCTTGATGCTAATTTAAGTCAATTGGGAAAGCAACTAGGAGAAACAAAAGAACTAAACAAGCAAGGTTTTGTAGAGAAAATTGACTTAGACAGAATACAAGTATTACATAATAATTTATCTACAACGCGTGAGAATGCCATAAGACTTTTAGCGTTAGGGTTGGAGTTATTAAAGTTCCAAACAGGGATGTCAGCTAATGACAACTTAATAATAGTAGATAAGATTGAAAATATTAATTTTGATGTAAATCAAACGGTCAAAGAAGATACCACTGCTTATAAAAGAAGAATTGAATATAGCTTAATTGAAACTCAAGGCAATCTTAACAGACTTGATGTGAAGAGATTAAAATCTTTATACCTGCCTTCCTTGTCAGCATTTGGGAGTTCTACATACAATTATCAAGCAGACAAATTCGCTGATTTGTATGACACGAAGTTTCCCACGAGTGTTGTCGGTCTCCAATTAAACGTTCCGATCTTTAGCGGTTTCCAGCGTTTAAATCAAATTAGGCAAGCGAAGATCGCAGTGCTTAAATCCGACAATATACTACATATGGTAAAGAACGCCCTTCAACTTCAACAAGAAAGCTCCGGTATTATGTTCCAGAATGGCCTTCAGTCATTAAAGAATCAGAAGCAAAATATGGGCTTAGCTCAAGAAGTTTTACGAGTTTCAAGAATTAAATATGAACAGGGAGTTGGTTCAAGTATTGAGGTTACCCAAGCTCAAACAGCTCTTGAACAAGCAGAAAATAATTATATACAGGCGTTGTACAACGCTTTAATCAGCAAAGTAGATCTTGACCATGCATATGGTCGTATTCAATAATATTATCAATCTTATAATAATGAAAAAATTAGTTTACTTAATAGTAATTGTGTTTATCGCTTCTTGCGGAGGTAAAGCAACGGATAAAAAAACAGAATTAGCCGATTTGAAAAAGCAACGTTCTGAAATTGATACAAAAATTGCAAAATTGGAGGTAGAAACTGGCGATGACAAACCAGCAAGCAAAGTTTCCGAGGTGTCAGTTTTAGAAATTCAACCTGAATCATTTAAGAGTTATGTTGAGGTTCAGGGTAAAGTTGACGCAGAAGAAAATGTTCAGGTAAGTCCTGAAATGGCTGGAGTTGTAACTTCTGTAAACATCGGGATAGGCCAAAATGTATCAAAAGGCCAGGTTCTAGCTCAAATTGATGACAAAGTACTTCGTCAAAACGTAGCTCAAGTTCAAACTCAGCTTGATTTGGCAAAAAATCTTTTCAATCGCCAAAAAGCGTTATGGGATCAAAAAATTGGTACAGAAGTTCAATATTTGAATGTTAAAACTCAAAAAGAAGGACTTGAGAAACAAATAGACATACTGCGCTCACAACTTTCTATGTATAAAATCAAAGCTCCAATATCTGGTACGATAGATCAAATGGATTTGAGAATTGGACAAGGTGTATCACCAGGAACCTCAAGTATTCGGATTGTAAATGCTAGTCATCTGAAAGCAAAAGCATTAGTTGCAGAAACGTATGCTCCAAGAGTAAATCAAGGTGATGAAGTTCAAGTTATCCTGCCAGATGCTCAAGATTCACTGAAAACAACCTTGACTTTTGCATCGAAAGTAATTGACCCAGTTTCACGAAGCTTTAATGTTGAAGTAAAGTTACCGTCTAAAGCTAGATACAGACCAAATATGTTGGCTATTTTAAAAATTGTTGATTATGTTAACAATAATGCACTTACTATTCCTGTAAATACTATCCAAAAATCTGAAGCAGGAGAGTATGTCTACATTGCGGAAAACGGAATAGCAAAACGGACGCCTATTACAACTGATAAGGTATATAATGGTAAAGCGGAAGTTTTATCAGGCTTAAAGCCCGGTGATAAAGTAATTACTTTCGGTTTTTCAGATTTAAACGAAGGTGATGCTGTTAAATTTTAATAGCAATTATAATTATCTAATTACTCATTTCAATCTCAAGTAGATGAAAGATATATTTAAAGAATTTAAACCATCCAGCTGGGCGATAGAGAATAAAACCGCCGTCTACGTACTAACTGTGATATTAACTATTATGGGTTTAACTGCTTATAATAGCTTACCTAAAGAGAACTTTCCGGAGATCATAATTCCAAATATTATGGTTATGACTAATTATCCGGGTGCTTCTCCTGCCAATATGGAAAATTTGGTAACCAAACTTATTGAAAAGGAAATTCGTGGAACAGAGGGGCTCAAAAAGGTTACTTCAAACTCAATTCAAGGCCTTTCGCTGATAACGGCAGAGTTTAATGCCGACATGGATATCACTGATGCAAAGCAGCGGATTAAGGATGCGGTGGATAAAGCTAAGCCATATTTGCCAAAAGATTTACCTGTGGCACCTCAGGTTTTTGATGTAAATCTGTCAGACATGCCAATCATGTATGTGAACATTTCCGGAGACTACGATCTGAAAAGCTTAAAAGAATATGCCGATGACCTGGAAGATAGGATAGAAGCCCTGAAAGAAATATCTGGTGTTGACATTGTGGGAGCACTTGATCCTGAATATCAGATAAGTGTGGATATGAATAAAATGTCTGCTGCACAAATTTCCTTTGGTGACATTCAGCAGGCAGTTCAATCAGAAAACCTAACTTCTCCGGGAGGTTCAGTGAAAATGGATGGTGTAAGGCGTGATATCAGTGTAAAGCAAGATTTTAAATCAGCCGAAGAAATTGCCAACATCATTATAAAAACTCCTACCGGCGGTTCTGTTTATTTAAGAGACATTGCTGAGGTGAAAGATACTTTTAAGGAGCAAAAAAGTTATGCCAGACTGTACGGAAAAAATGTAATTACGCTACAGGTTAAAAAGCGAAGTGGTGAAAATTTGATTGAGGCATCCAATAATATTAACACTGTAATTAAAGAAATGAAGGGCACAACTTTGCCCAAGGATCTTAATATTACTATTACAGGAGACCAGTCTGATAAAACCAGGGTAACATTACATGATTTAATAAACACCATTATTATCGGTTTTGTATTGGTAACGATTATTCTCATGTTTTTTATGGGGGTAACAAACGCCCTTTTTGTTGCGTTATCTGTACCGTTATCTATGTTTATTGCGTTTATCGCATTGCCTGCACTTGGTGGTATCTTCCATTTCAGCTTTACCATGAACATGATGGTGCTGTTTTCTTTCTTGTTAGGTTTGGGAATTGTGGTGGATGATGCCATTGTGGTAATCGAAAATACTCACCGTATTTTCGACAACGGTAAGGTTCCAATTAAAGAAGCTGCCAAAAATGCGGCAGGCGAGGTATTTTTACCGGTATTTTCTGGAACACTTACCACGCTAGCACCATTTATACCCCTTTTGTTTTGGCCTGGAATCATTGGTGAATTTATGTTCTTCTTGCCAGCAACCTTAATTGTAACCTTGCTGGCGTCACTAGTTGTAGCTTATATCATCAACCCGGTTTTTGCGGTTGACTTTATGAAGCCGCATCATGAAGATGAACACCATCGCCCCTCATTTGATAAGCCTGTTAAGAAGGCTCTCATGGTTTTAGTTGGGTTAGCTGTACTTGGTTATCTGATCAATTTCGGTATTGGAAACTTTGTAGTACTAATTATCATACTATATTTAATCAATCACTTTTTCCTAACTAACCTTGTTAAGCGTTTTCAGGAATCTACCTGGCCAGCTGTTCAGAATAAGTATACAGGTTTGCTGCGTTGGGCTGTAGAGAGGCCAAGAGCATTATTGCTGGGAACTCTGGCATTGTTTGTAGGCACAATTATACTTTTCGGCGCTTTGGTAAGCGCTGGTAAGCAAAAAATTGTTTTCTTTCCTGATTCTGACCCGAATTTTATTTACGTTTATGTACAGCTGCCAATTGGTACCGATCAGGCTTATACAAATGAGGTTGTCAAAAAAGTAGAGGATAAAGTAACCCAGGTGGTAGGAAAAGGCAATAAAATCGTCTCATCAATTATTTCAAATGTAACGGTTGGAGTCACTGATCCACAGGATGCTGACCAAGGCGAATATTTTAACCGGGGAAAAATAACTGTGGCATTTGTTGAATTTGGTGAGCGTGACGGGGCAAGTACGTCTGTTTATTTAGATAAAATACGACAAGCCGTAAAAGGTATTCCGGGAGCCGCTTTAACGGTTACTAAAGAACAATCTGGACCTCCTACAGGCAAGCCCATTTCAATCGAAATCGCAGGTGATGACTTGGATTCACTAGTTAAGACCTCCGAAAATCTCAAAAAGTATTTGGTTGCGAAACAAATTGCAGGAATTGAAGAGCTGAAATCGGATTTTCAAAATAATAAACCTGAAATTGTTTTTGATATCAATCGAGAAAGAGCGAATCGCGAAGGTATTTCAAGTTATATCATTGGTACTAGCTTACGAACCGCTGTGTTCGGAACCGAAATATCTAAGTTTAAAGATGTGAATGACGATTACGAGATTAATCTCCGTGCCCGTGAAGACCAGCGTAATAATCTTCAAGCGTTAAGAAACATGCGCTTTACCTATCGGGATATGGGAATGGGCGGAATGATTCGTCAGGTGCCTCTGTCTTCATTTGCCGATATCAATTATGTAAATACGTATGGCGGTATAAAGAGGAAGCAGCAAAAACGCATTGTTGTTTTATCATCGAATGTGCTTGGCGCTTACAATCCAAATGAAGTAGTAGCGAATATTCAGAAAGAAATTTTGGATTTCAAAGCTCCGGCAGGTGTGGAGGTAAAAATGGCTGGTGAGCAGGAAGACCAAAAAGAAACCATGGCTTTTCTCTTTAAAGCCCTGATGATTGCACTTGGTTTGATCTTGATCATTTTAGTTATCCAGTTTAATTCTCTTAGCAAACCCTTGTTTATTTTAACGGAAATATTGTTCTGCTTAATTGGGGTTATTTTAGGATTTGCCATATTTGGAATGCAGATGTCTATCGTAATGTGCGGTGTTGGTATTATTGCTTTAGTAGGTATCGTGGTACGTAACGGAATTTTGCTGGTTGAATTCACTGATTTGATGGTGGAACAGGGAATGACTGTTAAAGAAGCTGTTGTTGAAGCTGGCCGTACTCGTATGACACCAGTATTATTAACCGCAACCGCAACTATGCTTGGCTTAATTCCGCTGGCAGTTGGATTGAATATTGATTTTGCTAAATTGTTTACCGAGTTTAGTCCGCATATCTATTTTGGCGGTGATAGTGTCGCTTTCTGGGGACCGTTATCGTGGACTATGATATTCGGGTTAGGGTTTGCGACATTTCTGACGTTAATATTGGTGCCATGTATGTATTTACTAGCCGATCGAAATTCAAAGAGTATAAAAAAGTGGTTTTCATCAACGCCAGCAGAACCTCAATACAAAGTGGTTGAACCTGAGTTGATTGAGAAGTAATCGTAACAGTAGCGGTTGCCTCTAAGGTAAAACCGCTTCAAATTTAATTGATAAATCCTCAAGATAAGCTAAAGCTTCGTTTTGAGGATTTTTTAATTCAGTATAGCTTGTGTCTGCATATTATTGCGAATAGCCATAGTTCGAAAAGTCCTTTGTGTCTGATCTTAAAGTGATTTCAAAACTTAAGAGTCAACTTAGCCAGCCGTATAGAATTTCTTTATGAAGTTGCTAGGTTTTGTGTTAGGGATAGAAATGAAAATCCTTTTTGCCCTCTACTGAGCGCAGTCGAAGGACGAGGGCAAAAAGATTGCAATGAATAGCCCGCCCGAACACCCAAAAAGAAGATACCTACAATCGACCTGACGTCATCAAAATATTAGGCATAAAAAAATCCGCTTTGATATCATCAAAGCGGATTTTTATGTTTTTAATCCTAATTATTTCTTAACTGAATCAATTTTAGCATCAGCAGCTGAATCAACAGTATCAGTTGTAGCAGAAGCGTTAGAATCGATAGAATCTGTAGTTACTTCAGCAGTTGAATCGATAGAATCAGAAGCAGCGTTCTCAGATTTGTTAGAGTTACAAGCAGCAACAGATAAAGAAATAGCTAGAGCTAAGAAACCGAATTTGAATAAATTTTTCATCGTGATTTTTTTATTTATATAAGTAATTTGACAGTTAATACCAGTAGCAAAAAAAGGTAACCCAAAAAAATAAAATTATTTAAAAATATTTTTTGCCCAACTCTGAAAGCAGATGTTTTCATAATTAAGGTTCAATATTGCTAACAAGAATATCAAACCTTAATAAATTACATTTTGCTAGCAGTATCCGTTTTAGTAGTATCCGTTGCACTGCTGTCCATCATTGTGCTGTCAGACATGTTCATGCTACTTGAATCAGACATAGTTGTTGAATCAGTTGATTCTGTTCCTTTTTTTGAAGAATCACAAGCAGCAACAGATAAAGAAATAGCTAAAGCTAAAAAGCTTAATTTGAAAAGATTTTTCATAATAAAGTGATTTAAATTCCTGTTTGGTTTCTTTTAATACCAATAAAAAGAAAAGGTGACCTTGCATAATTCAATAAAACGCATAAATTTTTTTCCTATCATTGGGTTACAATTTTGAATATAAAGTATTAAGAGTGAGCAAAGAGATAAAAAGTTCAGTTCCAACAGATAATGAGGTTATTCTTGGAATATTGAATGGGTCAAAGGATACGCTTAACAAATTATATACATCCTATTTCCCGATGATATTACAAATGGTACTATCAAACAGTGGTGATGAAGATGATGCAAAAGATATTTTTCAGGAATCAGTTATTGTTCTATATAATAAAGTAAAAGTTGGAAACTTTGAACTCCACAGTAAATTAAAAACGTTTATATATTCTGTTTGCTACCGGCTTTGGCTTAAACGATTAAAGTTTAAAGGGAAGAATACAAACAATGTTGAAGAATTAGATAAGCTGGTAGCGGTTGAAAATGATTTAGAGCAACACGAAGAAAAAGATAAGCAGTTTAAACAGATGGAAAAGGCGCTTCAGTTTTTAGGAGAACCTTGCAAAACCATTATTGAAGATTATTACATGAAAGACAGGTCCATGCAAGAGATCTGTGAAAAGTTTGGCTATACCAACTCGGATAATGCTAAAACTCAAAAATATAAATGCTTGCAACGTTTGAAGAAATTGTTTTTTCAAACAACATAAAAAACGTGAAAATGAAAAGTGAATTTGAGTTAATAAGTCAGATTGATGCTTATTTAAAAGGAGAATTAACTCCTGAAGAACATGCAAAGTTTGAAGTGTTACGGAAAGAAAATCAGGCGATTGATCATAAAGTGGTAGAACATCAAAACTTTATAAGTCAATTAGCTGATTATAGTCAACGGAAAGAGTTGATGGCTAGCATGGAATCGATACATCAAACACTTGATGTTAAGAGTATGGTAGAAGAATCGCTGCCCAATTCTGTAATAGTTAAACGGTTATGGAATAAATACAGAATTAATAGTGCTATTGCAGCTTCGATTGCTTTAATTACAGTTTTTGCAACATTATTGTCTACTGGTTATTTCTCCAAATTAGATTCGTCAGACTATGAAAGTATGAGGAGAAAGATGGAGGTTTTGCAAAAATCACAAAATGCAATAATTAATAATTTTTCGATCACTAAACATCCAAAAGGTCCAACAAGTCCAGCTCAGTTTGGCGGTACTGGATTTGCACTTACTCAGAACGGTTATCTAATTACTAATTCGCACGTGATTAAAGGGGCAGATTCAATTTATGTTCAGAACTCGGTTGGTGACTCATATAAAGTGAAGGTGATATACGAAGATCCTAAATATGACATTGCGATTCTGCGTATTGTAGATCCTGGTTTTACTTCTTTAGGCAGTTTACCTTATACATTCAAAAAAACGGGTGCTGATTTAGGCGAAGATGTTTATACTTTAGGTTTCCCTCGTGATGAACAAGTGTTGAATAAAGGTTACGTAAGCTCGTTGACTGGTTATAAAGGCGATACGGTAGCTTACCAAGTGGACATCCCGGTAAACTTTGGTAATAGTGGTGGTCCGTTATTGGATAATAAGGGAAATGTTGTGGGTATAATTAATGCTAAGCAAAAGAGAGCCGATGGTGCTTCATTTGCAGTAAAATCGAAATATTTATTGAAGGCACTTGATTCTATTCCTGAAGATTCTTTAGAAGCAAAATTAGTTTTGAATACCAAAAATTCTCTAAGAGGGTTAAGCCGAACAGATCAGCTAAAGAAGATACAAGACTACGTTTTTATGGTTAAAGTATATTAATCATCTAAACAAACAGTATAAATAAAGCCTCGGGTTATCGGGGCTTTTTTATTATCTATCTAATTCTCCAAGAACAATATCGATTGAGCCGAGTATTGCGATCAAATCTGCAATTAAAACTCCTTTTGAAATTTCCGGTAATACTGATAAGTTATTGAAACTTGGCGCTCTGGCTTTCACTCGTTTGGGTATTTCTGTTTTTCCATCAGCAATAAAATAAAAGCCGAGTTCGCCTTTAGGGTTTTCAGCTCTTATATAAAAATCCTGAGCTTTAGGTATAATCTTCTTTGGAAGCTTTGCTCTAGGGTCGAAATCTGGAGTACGCTTTAATTCTTTTTGCAGTCGTTCAAGGCATTGCTCAATAATTCTGATTGATTCAACAATCTCATCAACTCTTACCTTATACCTATCCCAGCAATCACCAAGTTTGCCCATTTCGCCCTTACCTACCGGGATATCAAATTCAATCTCCGGGTAAACAGAATATTCATCAACGCGTCGTAAATCCCATTTTAAACCAGATCCTCGAAGCATGGGGCCGGAACAACCATAACTAATAGCTACATCCATCGGTAAAACACCAATGTTTGCAGTACGTGAAATAAATATCTGATTGTTCGTTAACAACTCATTTAGCTCCTTAAGTTTCGGCTTAAAGTAATCGACAAATTCTTTGCAACGCTCTTCAAATCCAACTGGTAAATCATAAAATAGTCCACCAATCCAAATATAATTATAAAGCATTCTTGATCCAGAAGCCCATTCAAGCATATTCATGATATGCTCTCTATCCCGGAAGCACCAAAGAAAAGGAGTAAAGGCACCTATATCTATTCCGTATGTTCCGATTGCGATTAAATGCGAGGCTATTCTATTAAGTTCACAGACTAAAACTCGAATGTATTCTATTCTTTTTGGGATCTCTTTATCGATGCCCAACATTCGTTCAACTCCCATTACGAATGCATGAGAGTTGTTCATAGAACCTAGATAATCAAGTCGATCTGTGAATGGTATGGTTTGCTGATATGTCAGATTCTCAGCATGCTTATCAAAACAACGATGGAGATAACCAACATGGGGGATTACTTCTTTAACAATCTCACCATCGGTAATTAACTCTAACCTTAACACGCCATGAGTGGAGGGGTGTTGTGGTCCCATATTTATTATCATCTCTTCTGGCTGAAGAGATGCCATTCGTATTCTATAATTTGCTAATGCCTCGTTCATTTTTGAGTATTGAGATATGAGATATAAGTACTGAGACTATAGCATACTTTTAAAAAGGTATGAGTATTAAGGTGGAATATGGGGGTTTTAACATGCTATTTACAAAGATATGGTGTATGCCATATAAATATTGGGATATTGCATTCAAAATTATTCGTTAATCAATTTTAATTCCTTTATAATACTCAGCAGTTTTATAATCTTTCCTTAACGGGAAGCCCTCCCAATCGTCTGGCAAGAGAATCCTTCGGAGATCTGGGTGATTTTCAAAAAAGATGCCTACTAAGTCATATGCTTCGCGTTCGTGCCAATCTGCAGTACGCCAAACATGCGAGACACTTGGAAAAGAAGGAAGGGTATTTTCGTCTCGATTGTTTGCTGTGAAAACTTTTAAGGTGAGTTGCGTTTTGTAAGGAATAGAACTTAAGTGATAAACAGCCCCAAATTTATTTTCATCAATACCGTAGTCAACACCTGAAATTGAGGATAAAAAATCAAAATAAGTGTTTTCATTATCACGAAGTTCAAGGCAAACTTCTGCAATTCTTTCTTGATCAATGATTAATGCCGGCTGCAAACCACTGTTTTCTTCGCCTTGAATTATTTCTAATCCAAACTTATTAATGAGTAATTCCTTAATTTCAATAAATGTCATATTGTGATTATTTAAGGCGCTAAACGTACAATTTTCCAGCTATTTTTATCAGCCTTTTTGTAAACTATACGATCGTGTAACCTGCTACGGCGACCCTGCCAGAATTCGATCACTTGAGGTTTAACAACGTAACCACCCCAGTTTGCTGGTTTAGGAACATCTTTGTCTTCATAATATGTTTCTAACTCTGCCCATTTTTTTTCTAGTTCAGTTCTGTTTTCCAAAACCTGACTTTGAGGAGAAACAATAGCACTAATTTGGCTTCCTTTTGGGCGAGTTTTAAAATACTTTTCCGAATCTTCTTTGCTTAGTTTCTCAACAGTGCCTTCAATTCTTATTTGTCGCTCTAACTCCGGCCAATAAAATACCAGTGCTACAACAGGGTTTTTAGCAATCTCTTTGCCCTTAGCACTTAAGTAATTGGTATAAAACGAAAACCCTTTATCACTAAAACCCTTTAATAAAACAATACGGGCAGATGGTTTTCTATCTATGCTAGTTGTTGCCAAAGTCATTGCATTTGGCTCATATAATTGAGCTTTTAACGCATCATTGAACCACTTTTCAAATTGATTCATCGGATAGGTTGCCACATCTTTTTCAGATAATGTAGCCAAACGATAATCCTGACGCAAATTTTCTATTACTTCTTTTTCTATTGCCATGTTACTTTTTCTGGTACAAACTTACAATTGGAATGTGGATTGCACAAAATTCATTTTAATCAATTAATTACATTCAATAAATCCACGAGTCATATATATTCGTTTATATTATTAAATAGCAGTTATGATCAATCATGCTAAACCCAAAAGAGGAAGTTTATTACTGTCTGAGCCTTTTATGCTCGATCCGAATTTTAAGCGTTCAGTTGTTTTACTTACAGAACATACCGTTGAAGGTTCTATTGGTTACGTATTAAACCATAAGAGTAACATGGTTCTTAAAGATCTAATACCTGAATGTGAAAACGCTGATAATGTCATTTTTATTGGGGGGCCTGTAGCTAATAATACACTTCATTTCATTCACAGATGCTATAATCGTATGAATAGCGGCAGTGAAATTGGTGAGGGGATTTATTGGGGAGGCAATTTTGAGACGCTGAAGATCCTGCTTAATAATAATGACATTCATCCTGATGAGATCAAGTTTTTTGTGGGTTACTCCGGTTGGGGGGCTGATCAGCTTAAATCTGAGATGGAAGAGAATTCCTGGTTAGTTGCTAATAAACATAGCTCAGAACTTCCTTTTCTAGATGACGAAGAAAATTTATGGAAAGAGGTGTTAAGGAGTCTGGGCCCCAAATATGCACATGTGGCTAATTTCCCCGAAAATCCTCTCTGGAATTAAGTTTTAAGTCCAGAGCCGATAGCCCATAGTTTCTAATGGAGATTTAATGATTTTGTACTTTTAGCTTTATACTTTCAGCTTTATACCTTCTACTCAAGATTCCATCTCTTTGGCACTTTCTTCGACTTTATTTCTAAGGGTGATTTTATAATCAATTAATCGTTGGCTTAAATTATCATCTGAGGTTCCAAGGATTTGAGCGGCTAATAATCCGGCATTTTTTGCAGCATTCAATGCAACAGTTGCTACAGGAATCCCGTTAGGCATTTGTAAAATTGATAATATAGAATCCCAACCATCAATAGAGTTTGAAGATTTTACTGGGACGCCAATTACTGGAATGTGTGTAATTGATGCAACCATGCCTGGTAAATGCGCAGCACCACCAGCACCTGCAATAATAACCTTTAATCCTCTGCTAGCAGCTGTTTTAGCATATTCAAACATACGTTCAGGTGTGCGATGAGCTGACACTACAGTCATTTCAAATTCAACTTGTAATTCTTTTAATATATCAGCTGCATCCTGCATAATGTTCAAGTCAGACTTACTTCCCATTATGATTCCAACTTTAATGCTTTTATTTACGGTCATCTTAGTTATACTTTAACTTTAAGTGTTTGTTGAACAAATCTGGCTTTTTCTATTGCCTTTTCACGATCACTATCAATTATTGTCACATGCCCCATTTTTCGAAAAGGCTTGGTAAATTTTTTCCCATATAGATGTACATAAACGCCATCGAGTTTTAAAATATCGTTTAAACCTTCATAGTCTGCTAAACCCTCGTAACCCTTCTCCCCTAATAGATTAACCATAATAGCATTGCTAATTGATCGGGTATCGCCTAAAGGCAGATTGAAGATTGCTCTTAGATGTTGGCCATATTGTGACGTGTAGTTGCCTTCGATCGTTTGGTGACCACTATTATGCGGACGTGGAGCAATTTCGTTGATCAGTATTTCGCCTTCTTTGGTCAGGAACATTTCTACAGCCAGGATGCCTACAATTTTTAAGCTTTCGGCTATTCTTCTGGCTAGTTGATCAGCACGTTCTAATACCTTAAAACTATAAGAAGAAGGAGATATTAAAAACTCCACTAGATTAGCGTCCGGATTAAAGTCCATCTCCACACATGGAAAGGTCTTAATTTCTCCATCTACATTTCGGGCAACGATCACTGCAATTTCCTTCTCAAAGTCTATACATTCTTCAAGTATGCTAGGAGCATCGAAAGCGTCAATTAGATCAGCTTCAGAATTAACTTTGAAAACACCTTTCCCGTCATATCCATCTTTACGAAGTTTTTGAATATAAGGAAAGTGTGCATCTGCTTGTCTCAATCCTTCACGTGATGAGATCATTTGAAAGGCAGCAGTGGGAATGTCATTCTCCTTAAAGAACTGCTTTTGCAAGCCTTTATCTTGGATTAGTCGGATTACCCGTGATTGAGGATATACTAAAACACCTTCTTTTTCTAGCTGTTCAAGCGCATCAACATTTACTTTTTCTATTTCTATAGTAAGTAAATCAGTTTGCTTTCCGAAATTGTAAACAGTTTCGTAATCAGTTAAAGAACCAACAATAAAAAGGTCTGTTATATTTTTACAAGGTGCATTCTTATCAGGATCTAAAACCTTGGTGCTTACATTAAAATTTATAGCTTCCTGAATCAGCATACGGCCTAATTGTCCGCCACCCAAGATACCTAAACGCAAATCGCTGTAAAAAGCTTTCATATAGTTTGCAAGTTTAGTGGAAAATTAGTCATTATTCAAATGGTTCTTAGTCCATAGCCGATAGTCCATGGTTGATAGTAGATAGTTTATAGTAGATAGTTGATGGACGATAGTGCATCGTTGTTAGCAAATGGTCGAAGCTTTCCAGCCAATAGACTATCGACGATGGTCTATGGACTCCTTCCTTTAACTCCTTAATATACTTTCGTTTTGGATTTTTTTCTGGAGTTCTAATATTCCACCGATAAGGGCTTCTGGACGAGGAGGGCATCCCTGAACATAAATATCTACCGGAATAATACGATCAACACCTTTAACCACATGATAACCATGTTGCCAATACGGACCACCACAATTAGAACATGAACCCATTGATATTACATAACGAGGTTCAGGCATCTGTTCATATAATCTTTTTATCCTTTCGGCCATTTTAAAAGTAACAGTTCCGGCAATAATAATTACATCAGATTGGCGAGGCGAAGGGCGTGGAAAAACACCAAAGCGATCAAGATCATAAGTAGAAGCCATTGACCCCATCATTTCTATTGCACAGCAAGCAATACCGAAGCTCATCGGCCACAAAGATGATAAACGTGCCCAATTTAGAAGGTCATCCATTTTGGTAACTAACACACCACCATTCTCAAGTTGTTTTTCTAAGCTCATTCAGATGTTTTTTTAAAGTTTGCTTTAAACATTGGCTTTTGGGGAAAACTTTTAACAGGTTGTGGTTGAGTATTAAGTTCTTCTGATAAACCATGAGTAAAGTTTTTTACTACATATATTTCAGAATTGATTTTGTCATAAAGCTGATGCGGAATTTTGCTTGGAGCAACAGGAGGAATATTTATTGGCTTCAACCAATTTAAATCCCCTTTTTTCCAAACATAGATAAGACCTATTAATAAAATTCCAATAAAAATGAACATTTCAATTAAAGTAAGCCATCCCCAACGTGAATCTGCAGCAATTAGTGTTTTATCACCGAAAACGGTGGCCCATGGGAAGATGAATACCATTTCGACATCAAACAATAAAAACACCAGCGCAATTATATAAAAACGACTGTTAAACTGGATCCAGGAATTTCCGGTAGGTTTTTCTCCGCATTCGTAAGAAGATAGTTTCTCTGGATTCGGTTTTTTTAATGCAACCAAACTGGCTAAAAAGAAAGTAAAACCGACAAAAAGAACTCCCATAACAAGGTATAAAAATACCTTGCCGAATTCTGTTATCTGTGAAACTTGTTCCATCCTGCAAAGGTAATTTTTACAAATGGTGTAACAATGCTAATCATTGATTAAACTTTCTTTTTAATGTAAATAATACTTATTAATGATTTGGTCTTCATGTTCCCTGATTTTTGTGGGCTTTTTATGAAGAAAGAATTGAGTTAATGTGGATAAGGTTTTTTTGAATTCCCAGAAGTTAGCTTCAAATTTGCATTCTTAAATAAAATTCTAAGTTTCACATCATCAGGTATTAATGACCATACATTATAAATTAATAGCGTCTGAACTCTCTATTTCAGAAAAACAAGTAAGCACTACTGTTGCCCTACTTGATGAAGGTGCTACTATCCCATTTATTTCTCGTTATCGGAAAGAGCTAACAGGGAGTTTAGACGAAGTTCAGGTAGCAGGAATCCGTGATCGAATAATGCAGCTTCGTGAGTTAGATAAGCGCCGGGAAGCAATTCTTAAATCTTTGACTGATTTAGGGAAGCTTACACCCGAGTTAAAAATACAAATTCAAGAAGCAGTTAATATCACGTTGTTGGAAGATATTTACCTTCCTTATCGCCCTAAACGAAAAACCAGGGCAACTGCAGCCAGGGAAAAAGGTTTACAGCCCTTAGCTGATCAACTGTTTTTACAAGAGAAATTTGATTTGTTTCACGCAGCTTCTAAGTATATAAATGCCGAAAAAGGAGTTGAAACCGAAGCTGACGCCCTGGCGGGAGCTCGAGATATTCTCTCAGAACAAATGATGGAGAAGGCTGAGATTCGTGCAAAAGTTCGTGAACTCTTTTTAGAAAAAGGAAGTTTCAAATCAAAAGTTATCGCTGGAAAAGAGGAAGAAGGTCATAAATATAAAGACTATTTTGATTGGACTGAGACTGTTAAATCAGCACCTTCTCATCGGGTATTGGCATTACGTCGTGCAGAAAAGGAGCTTATTTTGAGTCTAGATATTGAAGTTCCGGACGACGAAGCAATTGCTGCCATTGACAGCGCTTTCGTTATCGGAAATAACGAAGCATCCGACCAGGTTCGGTTGGCAATTGCTGATGGATTTAAACGCTTATTGAAACCTTCTATGGAAACAGAAGTGCGTTTGCTGTCTAAAAAGAAAGCAGATGAGGAAGCAATAAGAGTGTTTGCCGAAAATGCTCGCCAACTTTTGCTAGCAGCACCATTAGGCCAAAAGCGAGTTATTGCTATTGATCCTGGTTTTAGAACTGGTTGCAAAGTAGTTTACCTAGACGAGCAAGGTAAACTGATTGAAAACACTTCTATTTTTCCGCACACTGGGGCGGGTAATCTAAAGGAAGCTGAGAAAACGATTCGCCATCTTGTAGAAAACTATAAGATAGAAGCTATTGCTATCGGTAATGGTACAGCAGGAAGGGAAACGGAAGCTTTTGTGAGAGGTTTGAACCTTCCGGATGTAGTAGTGGTGATGGTGAATGAAAGCGGGGCTTCTATATATTCAGCTTCGGATGTTGCCCGTGAAGAATTTCCTGACAAGGATATTACTGTTAGAGGGGCCGTTTCCATTGGCAGGAGATTAATGGATCCTCTGGCAGAATTAGTGAAGATAGATCCTAAATCAATAGGAGTTGGTCAGTACCAACATGATGTTGATCAAAACAAATTGCAGACTTCATTAGATGATACTGTAATTAGTTGTGTGAACGCAATTGGAGTAGAATTAAATACTGCGTCCAAACAAATTTTATCATACATATCTGGATTAGGCCCAACATTAGCTCAAAATATTGTAGATTATCGCAATACGAATGGTGCTTTCAAACGCCGTGAGGATTTAAAGAAAATACCTAGATTGGGTGGCAAAGCCTATGAACAAGCCGCTGCTTTCTTAAGAATTCGCGGCGCTCAAAACCCATTAGATTCAAGTGCGGTGCATCCAGAGCGGTATGACTTGGTAAATAAAATGGCCAAAGATCTCAATTGCAGGGTGGAAGATTTGATGAAACAGGAGGAGCTTCGTAAAAGAATCAAGCTTCAATCATATGTTAGTGAAAACGTGGGCTTACCTACGTTGACCGATATTTTAGCAGAACTAGCAAAGCCAGGGTTGGACCCCAGGGAACAATTTGAAGCCTTTAGTTTTACAGAGGGTGTAAATGCTATCACTGACCTTAAAGTAGGAATGAAGTTGCCGGGAATTATTACCAATATTACAGCATTCGGGGCTTTTGTTGATATAGGAGTTCATCAAGACGGATTGGTTCACTTAAGTCAGCTTGCAAATAAATTTGTAAAAGACCCGAATGAGGTTGTGAAAGTTAGCCAACAAGTAGAGGTTACTGTTACGGAAGTTGATATAAATCGCAAACGGATTGCCTTATCAATGAAAACGGAAGAAAAAGAGAAAGAAAAACAAGAAAAGAATGCTTTCCAAAAGAAACCTTTTAAACAAGCTGTTGCTCCTAATCAAAAGCCTAAGGCTGTAAAAAAAGTTCAGCTTGAAACAGATATGGCAATTAAACTAGCTGCTTTGAAAAGTAAATTCAGTTGATATATGTTTAAAGAATAGAAACCGCTTATCTGTTTACTAAAGCGGTTCTATTTATAAGTTCTTAAAATGATAAGCTAGTTCTTAAAATGATAAGCTAAAAAATACAGGATGTAATTTTATAGGTAATATTTAACATCCTTATGCGCCGATATACAGCGGTGTTAAAGTTTTTACTCAGAAAGCTAGTAATAAAGTTCTTCGTCGTACTCCCCTTGATCAATCTGCGATGGGCGCTTATGAATTAATTGAATGCAAAAAAGATTATCTAAATCGTTGGTTGATTTTTTATTGTTTCTTTTAGGATTCGTATCTACAAGGTCTGATTTTTCTATCGATTTATGAGTTTCTGAATTTGGATTATGTAAAGGGAAGATATGCTGATCTATTTCAGCAAGGGTTTTCCTTTGATCTTTGGAAAGCTTAGCTAGAATAGGTTTAAATAATTCCCTTAAATCACTGAGTACTTTGCTTGTAGTCGCTTTATCTGGAATTTTGGGTATTAAATCGTCGCTTTCCATTTATTGTAGGTTTGGTGTTAGATGTTTATTTAAGCTAATCACCTTATGTGGTAACTTAAGTGTTACCTAGAGTGTTACTTAGGCAAAATGACGGCCAACTGAGAAGGTTTTTAGATTTTGAATTAAAAAATACATAACAAGTTAATAATAAGATAGTTATGCTTTTATATTTAGAGTGACAAACTACTCTTTAGTTGAAAGCCAATAAGAGAAGTAACTATTGGGGATATTTGGGGAAAATATGAGTGCTTTTAAAATAATTTATCTTAATAAATATATTATTATTTAAAAATAAAAATAGCCATGAATTTACTCATGGCTATCTTTCTGTTATTTTTTTTAGAGGTCGGAAAAGGGATCGAACCAATGTTAAAGATCTTGCGAATCTTTGCCTTTCCACTCGGCCATCCGACCGTGTTTGTTGAAAGACAAAAAAGACAATGGTTTGTTTTCTTATTAGTAAATAATCTTTATAACAATTTTGTCTTTATAAATGTATTCCATAATAAAGCAGCTTGCAATTTTAAGCCACTTGGAGAATTTCTTCCTTTAAATCTTTACCGCTGGCTATTTGTAAGGCCCTGTGAATTTGTGAACAAAATTCATATTCTTCCATGTGTTCGCAAACGGTTAGCATTTCTTTTAACTCACTTTTAGGCATTTTTGATAAGTATTCAATGATATTTTCATCGGATACCGTTTTTTTTGCTGTTTTGATAGCACCTGAATATCTCGTTAAAATTTTTGTTAATGATTGATGATAGCTCATATCAGTAATATCTTGGATTGCCTTTTTGTACGGAATAACTTTTAATAAGGTTCAATTATTAAGATGATTTTTTAATTTGAGTTATTGAGCGTTAGGGATGGTTTCAAAAAATCCGGGAAAGTGAAAATCCTTTTTGCTTTTACATCAAAAGGTTTAATCAAAAGCTCGGCCGAATTTCTAAAACACAATTAAATTTTCAAATTATGTTGTTCAATACTACGTTGTATCTTCGTAGCATCATGAATGATTCTATTGATGCGGTAATTATAGGCGCTGGTGCTTGCGGTTTAATGTGTGCTGTGCAAGCAGGTTTTTTAGGTAAAAGGACATTGATTCTTGAAAAGAACGAAAAAGCCGGGGCAAAAATCCTAATATCGGGGGGTGGAAGATGTAATTATACCAATTTATATTCAGCAGAGGATAACTTTATTTCAGAAAATCCACATTTTGTCAAATCTGCTTTTACTCAGTGGTCGGTTGACGACACTATTAGTTTCTTTGAAAACTTGGGAATCTCTGGAAAGGAAAAAACATTGGGGCAATTATTCCCCACAAGTAATAACGCAAAAGATATTGTAAATGTGTTTGAAAGCTTATGTTCAGACATGAATCAACCTATAATTTGTAATGCTTTAGTAAGAAGTATTTTGAAGGAGGATGATCTTTTTAGAATTACGTATGAACACAATGGGAAGCTCAAAAACGTTTTAAGTCAAAAGGTTGTAATTGCTGCTGGAGGGCTCCCAATACCCAAAATGGGTGCTACTGATTTTGGATTGAAGATAGCCAGACAGTTTGGAATAAAAATAACAGAAACGATACCCGCTTTAGTACCACTAACCATCACTGGTAAAGATGCAGATTGGTATTCAAAACTATCGGGTATCAGTATTTTCAGCAGGGTTTATAATGATAACATAAGCTTTGATGAGAATATTTTATTTACTCATTGGGGATTGAGTGGCCCTGCAATCTTGCAAATTTCGTCATATTGGAAACCTGGTGAGTTAATCTATATAGATTTACTTCCTGATAAGTCGATTACAGAGTTGATAGTAACTGAACGAACAGAACGAGGAAAGCAACTATTACTAAACTTCCTTGGGGGCATATTTACAAGAAAGTTTGCAGAAGCATTGGCTGAGTATCTACCCGTCGATAAAACTATCGGATCTTTAACTAAAATTGATCTGGAAAATATTCAACAATTTATTCATGAATTTAAAGTTAAGCCTGCGGGTACAAAAGGTTACGACAAAGCCGAGGTAATGTTAGGAGGGGTTTCTACCAATGAACTATCTTCTAAAACATTAGAATCTAAAAAGGTGAAAGGTTTGTATTTTGGTGGCGAATGTGTGGATGTAACAGGTTGGCTTGGAGGGTATAATTTTCAATGGGCTTGGGCAAGTGGTTTTGTTATCGCTCAAAATATTTAAGAAATATTGCCTATATTAACAACTAAATCCATCAACATGAAAAAATTTATCATTGTTTTTTTATCGTTTTTAGCGTTAACGTCTTGCAAAGTTTTGAAGTCTGAAACTGATTCTCCGAAGTTAAATAATACAAAGTGGAGTTTGCATAGCATTAAAGAGAGGCCGGTTAAATTAGGTGATAATGCTTACCTCAATTTCGAAGATAAAGACAATCGGATTGCAGGCAAAGCGGCCTGTAATTCATTTTTTGGAGAATATTCTACCATTAAGCAAACCATTAAGTTTGAAGGAATTGGTTCTACAAAAATGTATTGTGAGGGGCTAATGGATGAAGAGAACGAAATCTTAACTGCTTTAAATAGCACCCGCAGATATGAAATAAAAGCAGATATGTTGTATTTGTACAGCTCTGACCAATTATTGTTAACTTTTAAACGGTAATTTTTAGGCAATCGGACCTTAAAAGTAAATGACAATTTATCAAACGCTTGAAAAATACTGGGGTTACTCTAAATTTCGATCCTTACAAGAGGATATAATCACCTCCATTTTATCCGGTCAGGACACATTGGCATTGATGCCGACTGGTGGTGGAAAATCTATTTGTTTTCAGGTACCAGCTTTGGTAAATCCCGGAATTTGCATTGTAGTTTCTCCGTTGATAGCCCTGATGAAAGATCAGGTTGAAAATTTGAATGAGCGGGGTATTCCAGCAATTTCAATAATTTCTGGGATGGGTAAGCGGGAAGTTGATATCGCTTTGGATAATTGTATTTATGGTCCTATCAAGTTTTTGTATTTATCTCCCGAAAGGTTACTTTCTGACTTAGTAAAAGAGCGCATTCGCCATATGAATGTGAACTTAATAGCCGTTGATGAAGCTCATTGTATTTCACAATGGGGATATGATTTCAGGCCTCCCTACTTGCATTTAACTGAGCTTCGTGAATTGCATCCTAAAGTGCCGGTGATTGCTTTAACCGCCACCGCCACCCAAAGAGTAGCAGCAGACATTCAAGACAAGCTTGGTTTTAAAAAGGAAAATATCTATCGAAAATCCTTTGAACGGAAAAATTTGAGTTATGTAGTTGCTCATGAGGAAAATAAATTCAGAAAGCTGATTAATGTGGCCAGAAAGGTAGCAGGTTGCGGGATTGTGTATGTGCGTAACCGGAAAAAAACACAGGAAGTAGCAAAGCATTTAAACTTGCAAGGCTTTAGAGCAGAGTTTTATCACGGAGGGTTGGATACCCCTTTGCGGATGGAAAAGCAGAAAAGGTGGAAGGATGGCATTGTAAATATTATGGTAGCTACTAACGCGTTCGGGATGGGAATTGATAAAGCGGATGTGCGTTTTGTGGTGCATCTGGACTTACCTGAAAGCTTGGAAGCGTATTACCAGGAAGCTGGAAGAGGGGGACGTGATGAGAAAAAAGCTTACGCTGTCTTGTTATATAACAATTTCGATAAGATTCAACTTTACAAAAAGCTAGAATTAAGTTTTCCATCTATTGAAGAAATAAAGCAGATTTATCATTTTATCGGTAATTATTATCAGCTGGCTTACGGTGCAGGGCTAGGGCTGTCGCTTGAATTTGATGTAGCCGACTTTTGTAACCGTTTTAAGCTTGATGCCATTAAAACGTTGCATGCTTTGAAGTTTTTAGAGCGCAATGAGTACATCGCCTTGAGTGAAAGTGTTTACTTGCCCTCGAGAATGCAAATTATTGTGAGTCATGAAGAGCTTTATCGTTTTCAGATTGAACAGCCTGGTTACGATTTATTTATTAAAACATTATTAAGATCTTATGGTGGAATTTATGATCAATTTGTTGCCGTAAAGGAATTTGATATAGCTAAAAGAATGAGTCTGTCAAAATCAGAGGTGACAGATATGCTTTTTAAACTTCAATCGTTAGGTTTTATTAGCTATGTACCCCAAACCGATAAACCTTACCTTCAATTTTTGCGAGAACGAGTAGATACTGAGCATGTTTATTTAGATAAAAAATATCTAAAAGATAGATATGACATATGTAAGCAACAAATGGACTCTGTGATAGAATATGCGGAAGTATCACATTGCAGGAGTAGAACTTTATTAGCCTATTTTGATGAATTAAATGCACCAGAATGTGGAGTATGCGATGTTTGCCTAGATAAAAAACGTGCTGGAAAACAATCTATACTAATGGATGAAATTACAAATCAGCTTGTTAATTTGTTAAGCTATAAACCTTTACTGTTGGATGATTTGGTTAGTTCAATAAGTTTGGGAAATAGTAAAGAAAAGTTAGAAGTGATCAGGATGTTATTGGACACCAATAAAATAAAAACTGACGGAGAAAAATATTATATTTAAATTAATACTTCAGTTTCAGTCGCACTGGAATCTATCAATTTTCTTTATTTGTTTTTATTTCCATTTCAGTGTAACCGACCTTGAATAAAATAGTAAGCCGGGTCAGATTTAAGGTACAGCGGACATTTGGGAGCATTATCCGATGGTTTAAAACAGGCATGGCAAGATATGTGGGCAAAGAAAATACCGCAGAGTTATTCGCTCTAAAAAGCATAGATACAGAGGCTTTCACTCTTCGCGGTAGCTCAAATTAATAGCACGCTGCTCTTTGTGATAAGTGATATAATTTCACGGTTTTCCTTCCCGATAAAATCTAGCGCACTTTTCCCATCATCTCTTCTGGAATATAACCTAATAACGAGGCTGTATACACCTATAGCTAACATAAATATATCTGCTGACTCAATAATGTGACCCAAATGTTTAACCAATTGGCACCTTCTTTGCCTTCGCTAGTTAACTTAAGTATGAAAAACATGGGATTATTAAGATTATTAGTTACAGGTGCTGCAGTTGCAGCAGGTGTACATTATGTTACAAAAAAGCGTGCCGACGGATCGTCGATTGCAGATGATTTGAAAGCGAAAGCGCCAGAATACATGGACAAAGCAAAGCCGTATATCAATCAGCTGAAAAACAGAATTACTCAACTAACCGGAGGTCAACCTAAAACCTACCCCCAAAAATTTGATGATTTTACTCCAGATCCAGATCCAACATACAGCTCGTAATCATAAAAAAACCGAATTAGTGTTCGGTTTTTTTATGACTTGGATTTATAAATCTGTTGTTAAATTGTATTTAATAGACTTTAGTTCGGTTTAATATTAATTAAAAGCAGTTTTGGGCGTTCGGGCGGGCTTTCCGTTACAATCTTTTTGCGAAGGGTGCAAAAAGGATTTTCACTTTAATCCCTAACGCAAAAGTTGGCAAATTATCTAAACGCATGATATGAAATGGCTATCTGGCTTACAATCATACTTTTTAAAGCCGATATAGGCTCCTAATATTTTCCGATGACACATCTTATTAAATTTTCATTCTCGAGCAAGTAAGTTTTGTCAACTTGATTTTGCCATTTTAAAAGAAATTCTTCTGTGCAAAAAATTGAAAATGATCATCATTAATAATTGGTTTAATTTTTGAACCCCAAAAGATTTTACCGTCCAAGATCCCAACCATCTTTTAGCTAGACACCACAATCACAAGAACTACAAAAATCTTTGTATCCAAGATTCTATTTAAATGGATTATGAAAAAGAAGCCTAACAAAAACACTGATATAATTGTCCATAACGATAGTCGAAGAGATTTTTTAAAGCAATCTACTCTCTTAACCGGCATTGCACTTACACCCGAAATTGCTGTAAAAGCAGCAGAAAACCAATGGGATGAAAAGTTAGCCGAAGCGATTGAAAAAATCCCTTTAAAGTTAGAAATCAATGGAATACAGAAGACACTTTCCATAGAGCCAAGAGTTACTTTACTGGATTTATTACGAGAGCAACTACATCTTACCGGAACCAAAAAAGGATGTGATTACGGCCAGTGTGGTGCCTGTACGGTTCATGTTAATGGTACTCGAGTTTTATCATGTTTAACCTTAGCGGTGATGCATGATGGAGAGAAAATAACTACCATCGAAGGCTTAGCCAACGGCGACGAATTGCACCCCATGCAGGCAGCGTTCATGAAACATGATGGTTTTCAGTGTGGCTATTGCACTCCTGGTCAAATTATGTCTGCAGTTGCCTGTATCAGGGAAGGTCATGCAAATTCAGAAACAGAAATACGCGAATACATGAGTGGAAATATTTGTCGTTGCGGTGCTTATCCAAACATTGTGAATGCCATTACTGAAGTTAATAAAGGAGGGAAGAACATATGAACCAATTCCAATATAGCAGGGTAACGCATTCAAATGCAGCAGTAAGTGCTGTTTCGAAAGAAAAGGCAGCTATGTTTATCGCCGGAGGGACGAATCTTATTGATTTGATGAAACGCGGAATTGTTAATCCGACCAGATTGGTTGACATTAACAGGGTGCCTTTAAATGAAATAAAAACGGAAGGTAATTCACTAATCATTGGGGCCTTGGCATTGAATGGCCCAGTGGCAGAAAGCAAGCTGGTTACAGAAAAATTTCCATTACTAGCGCAAGCACTTAATGCAGGTGCATCTGCGCAGATAAGAAACATGGCTACCATTGGCGGAAATATGCTGCAACGTACGCGGTGCCCTTACTTTTATGATACCACAATGCCTTGTAATAAAAGAGAACCCGGAACTGGTTGTGGTGCATTGGAAGGTTTTAATAGAATGCATGCAATTTTTGGCTTTAGTGATCAATGCATTGCCGTTCATCCGAGCGATATGAGTGTGGCATTAGCTGCTTTGGATGCTTCAGTACTGGTAATTGGCCCAAAGGGCGAAAGAAGAATTCCTTTTACAGATTTTCACCGGCTTCCAGGAGATAAACCTCAAATCGATACCAATCTCCAAGCAGGCGAATTAATAACGTCTGTAACTATCCCTGATAATGGATTCAATAAAAACGTCCATTACCTCAAAGTCCGAGACAGAACTTCGTATGCCTTTGCGCTCGTATCTGTTGCTGCAGCGCTTCAAATTGAGAAAAATACCATTCGCGATGCACGTTTAGCGATGGGGGGCGTGGCTCATAAACCCTGGAGGCTTACCGAGGCAGAAAAATTTCTGATTGGTAAACCCGTATCAGAAGCAAGCTTTTCAGAAGCTGCTAAAATTGCGATGCAAGGGGCGAAGGCTTTCAAATATAACACCTATAAACTCACACTTGCACCAAACTCCATTGTGCAGGCATTAAAGGTGGCGGCTAAGCTGGTTTAATTTAACTCGTTTTGATTTAAATAATTATTAAGCGTACTTATAATGAATAAGTTATTTTTTGATAAAGTTATTGGTGATCCTCTTAACCGGGTTGATGGGCGGATGAAAGTAACCGGTGCAGCAAAGTATTCTGCCGAATATCAGTTACCCAACCTGGTGCATGCAGTTGTAGTCCCAAGTACAATTACCAAAGGAAGAATAAAAAGTGTGGATAGTAAAGCAGCACTTCGCTCTCCGGGAGTTTTGGCAGTTATATCGCATGAAAATGCAATCAAAGTGCCTGGTAATGCAGATAACGAACATCCTACAGAACCACCAACAGGCGGACAGCCCCTTCGAGCTTTTTATAATAATAAAGTTTATTTCAACGGACAACCTATAGCGATTGTGATTGCCGATACGTTAGAACGGGCACAATACGCAGCAGGTTTAGTGAAATTTGAATATGATCAGGATAAGCATGTAACTGATTTTGAGTTAAATAAAGGCAAGGGAGTACTTCCTGAAAAAGCTAAAAAAGATCCAAAATCCTCATTAGCCGATTATGACAGGGGAGTTGTAGATGCCTATAAAACAGCTGCGGTAACCGTTGAAGCCGAATATATTCATCCCACGGAAGTGCATAACCCCATGGAACTCCAGGCAATTACTGCTTATTGGGAAACGGATGATAAGCTGACGGTTTATGATAAAGTACAGGGCACCAAACCTACTCAACAAGCGTTTGCCAAGGAATGGAATCTGCCTGTACAAAACGTGAAGGTCATTTCCGAGTTTGTTGGTGGTGCATTCGGAAACGGCTTGCATAACTGGCCCCATGAAACGGCAGCCATTATCGCTGCAAAAATGGTAAAACGCCCGGTTAAACTGATGCTTCGAAGGGAACACATGTTTTATATGGTAGGTTATCGGCCATACACCTGGCAACAGATTGGTATGGGCGCTTCCGCGGATGGAAAAATCACGGGTATTAGTCACATCGCCATTGGCCAAACTTCAACCTATGAAGAGTTTACCGAATCTACCGTTCAGCAAACCAAAATGATGTATGCAAGCCCAAATGTAAGTACCCGTTATCGGATTTTGCCTTTAGACGTGAGCACCCCAATCTGGATGCGGGGTCCGGGGGAAGCGACCGGTGCTTTTGCGTTAGAATGTGCTATGGATGAGTTGGCATTTGCGTTAAATATGGATCCCATACAATTCCGCCTTGCTAACTACACGGATGAAGATCCTGAAAAGAAATTGCCATGGTCTACTAAATATTTAAAGGAATGTTTGGAAGTAGGAGCGGAGAAAATAGGCTGGAGCAAACGTTCGATGAAGCCGGGTGGCTTACGTGCGGGCGAGTGGCTGGTTGGTTACGGAATGGGAGTAGGAACTTTTGGAGCTCATCGGGGAGCAGCCGCTGTACGGGGAAGACTTTTGGCAAATGGTACCATTATTTTTCAAAGCGCCGTAACAGATATCGGACCGGGGACAGGAACAGCGATGGTGCAAATAGCATCAGAACATATAGGCATTGCACCTGATAAAATTACCTTTCAACTGGGTAATTCTGATTTTCCGCAAGCACCTAATCAAGGCGGATCTGCTACTGTTGCCACGGTGGGATCAGCAGTTGTAGCGACTTGTAATGCTATTAAAGAGAAACTATTGACGATGGCTCCAACGGCCGAAAAAAGGTTTGCCAATGCAAAAATGGAGGAAATACTGTTTGATAATGGCCAAATGTCTTTATTAAAATCACCATCAATAAAGGTTAGCTATACCAATATACTTAAGAAAAACAGCCTGACTGAAATTGATATTATTCAGGATGCTAAGCCCGATGATGAAAGTAATAAGTATTCAAAATATTCTTTTTCGGTTCATTTCGTACAAGTTCATGTACATCCGACAACCGGTCAGGTGAAGGTTAATAAAGTGGTTACTTGTGCGGATGCAGGAAAAATTGTCAATAAAAAAACGGCAGGAAACCAACTGATTGGTGGCGTAACAGGTGGTATCGGCATGGCTTTAATGGAGGATGCGATAATTGATCATCGCTTCGGCAGATACATAACCAAGGATTTTGCGGATTATCATGTCCCGGTTCACGCGGATGTACCACAGATAGAAGTATATTTTGTAGATAAACCGGATTACATCGTTGACCCTATGGGAACAAAAGGATTGGGGGAGATTGCCATTATTGGCGTTGCTCCAGCTGTGGCTAATGCGGTATTCAATGCAACCGGTAAGCGAATCCGGCAACTGCCAATTACACCTGATAAACTTATATGATTTTAGGGATGGTTAAATATGATTTAGTCTTTTTTATTTGGGTGAGTACTTGAGACGGTATTAAATTCCATTTCGGAATGTTAAAAATTATGTATTTTACAATACTTCATTTTTAACAAATACTGACTGCCTTAATACAATAGTTTCACTTCTTTAATCAGTTAATTCTGCGCTTTTATTTACTGCTGGGTTTTTTATTTGTTGGCTATTTTTTGAAGGAGGGCTTAAATTTCAAAATTCCAGTGTACTTTGTTCAAGGAGGTAGATATATTAACGGCTAAAGAGATTACCAAAGAATACTTCGATAAGTTAAAAGCACCTAAGAAGGAATTTTTTCTAGTGCCCGGGGCTGCCCACGGCCATAATCAATCTATTGTTGATACACTATACAAAATTGTTAAAGATTATATATTGCCATCAATTAAAGAGTAATTAGTAGTTAAGCTTGAACCATTGTGACAAGGGTAGAATTTTAAAATTTTTCTTTCGAAGGCAAAGGTGCTTAAGCGCTAGCCTTAGTTTAATTTTAGATGTTTTTAAAGAATTGTTTTGGACGTTTGAACTGAACGCCCTGGTAGTATCAAGCATTAGTATCAAGTCTTGCTTATTACCTTATGTTACCTCATGCCTCGTACTTCATATCTAAACCTCAAATCTAACAACCAAATGAAAATCGCTCTATTTTCTGATATCCATGCAAATTTGCCTGCTTTTGAAGCATTTTTAGTGAGTTTGGATGCACAAAAACCAGACGTCGTTTATTGCTTAGGAGATTTGGTTGGATACAACTTATGGCCAAATGAAATTATTGTTGAGATTAAAAAACAAGGTATCACTACCATTGCTGGAAATCATGATGTCGAAATAGTTTCCGCAGATTTGGGTGGGAAAAATTACGCCTATCACTTAATCGACGAATCCGGGCTGGAATATTTGCAATCATTGCCGGCTCATATCCGCTTGGAATATCAGCTGAACGATGCGCCATTTACGATTTTACTGTTCATGGCAGTCCGAGAAGCAACGTAGAATATGTGCTGCAAGAAAATGCCGGAAGACTTTGTGCTTGGTTTACTAAACGAAGCAAATGCCGATGTTTTATTTTGTGCGCATTCTCATAAACCTTATCACCGAATTATTAAAACAGAAACTGGATTGAAGCAAATAATTAATACAGGTTCTGTTGGTAAACCGAAAGATGGCGATGTAAGAGGTGGCTATGTATTGCTAACAATTAATAAGCAAACTACTGTAAATGAGCCATTAAAAATAGAATTTATTCGATTTGACTACGATATAGAAAAAGCGGCGAAGGCTATTGAAGCGAGTTTATTGCCGGATGAATTTGCAGATAGGTTGCGGAAGGCTTATTAAATATTCATAACATTATCAAGTATTGAGTCTTAAGTGTTGAGTTCTAAGTCTTATTCGGATACTTGGAGCATAACTTATTACCTTTATAAAAATCTCAAATCTCACATCCCCAATTTCCTATGATAGATAACATAAAGATTTTAAAGTCTGAGATTCTTTCTGACAACTGGTATTTCCTTCGGAAGATCACGTACGAGTATCAAAAAAAAGATGGAACTGTGCATACCCAAAGTCGTGAAGCGTATGATCGTGGAAACGGTGCAACCATTTTGCTTTACAATATGGCACAGAAAACCGTCATTCTTACCTGCCAATTCCGACTTCCTACTTATTTAAACGGCAACGAATCTGGTTTGCTGATTGAAGCGTGTGCGGGTTTGCTTGATAAGGACAATGCCGAGGAATGCATTAAACGTGAAACTCAGGAAGAAACTGGCTATACTATTACCGAGGTTAGGAAGATATTCGAAGCGTATATGTCGCCGGGTTCAGTAACCGAAATTCTCTATTTTTTCATTGCTGAATATTCCAAAGAAATGAAGCTATCTGATGGCGGAGGATTAGAACACGAAGAGGAAAATATAGAAGTGTTAGAAATTAACATAGATGAAGCAATGGAGATGATTGAAACTGGCGAGATAAAGGACGGGAAGACAATTATGTTATTGCAATATGTGAAGTTGAAGGGGGTGATGTGAGAGGGGAAGTAATAAAGTTTATTTTGGTGTAAATGTTAGTTAATCAATAGGTTGCAATTAATTTTATCGGTAAATACGTATTGTTTTTATTTAAATATATTCTTACATTTTTGACAAATTAATTAGCTCAATATTCCAACCACAATAATGGTTTGCTCCGTTTGGAAGAGATAAATACCAGATCTAACTCCAATCTTTAAGCCAGTTCCGCAAGAGTAGTAGATTAACCTACATACATTTTTACAAAACCTGTAATAATGGAAACTACCGAACTATCCAGGCTAGAAGAGGAAGCGGCTTTTAGTAAAAAAGAACTTGTAACATGGCAAAATAAAATGCTGCCATTGATGCAAAAAATGATCATTGGCCTAACAATTTTCTTTTTTGTAGCAAGTTTGTGCCAACTGATTTATCTGCACTCATCCATCCTGGCGTCACCTAAAATAGATATCAATCCTGTACTAACAAGTCTTCGTAAAAGCAACCCCACCACTTTTATTGATCAAAAGGAAACAGCCAGGTTAGAGGCTTTGATTTTGTTAGAGAGTAACGCACTTGAACGAAGACATCACCAAGCTAATATTTTATTGATGGCAAGTATTTGGATAAGATACCAGGGATTTGTGACCGGGATGATCCTTGCATTTATAGGAGCCATATTCATTTTGGGAAAAATGCAAGAAAGTCAATCCATACTAGGAGCCAAAGTCACGTCGGCAGACTTCACGATAAAGAGCTCTTCTCCGGGAATTATCTTGGTGGGTTTAGGAACCTGTTTGATGATTTTGACAATTGTTATTCAACATAATTTCAAGGTGACCGATGCTACAATTTACTTAGACAGGGAAGGCGTTGTGGAAGCAACGCCAGAAGTACCAAAGTTTATTTTTCCAGGAGATTCAACAACAAATAAATAAACAAGGAGGTTATTATGGAACCGAAAAAAAAATACACAGCAGTTGGTATTTATGTAAGGCCTATTACAGTGATTACAATGTTGTTTTTAAACATTCCGTTATCCTTCGGACAAGTTAGATTGCTTTCTGATAACGATTTATACAATGCAGGTCTGAGATATTATAATGATAGAAATTACAGGCAAGCAGAGGTATATTTATTCGCATTGGTTCAAAAAAGTCCGGATATCTATCGATCAAATACAGAATTCAAAAATCAAATAGATAGAATTTTAAAAGTGACGAAAAACCCTCCAAAGCCTGGTTCTAATCAAGCCACTGCAGAGACTTCGGCTCAGATGGATGAAGGCCCCTCACTCGGTACACCGTTAAATAACGTTTTTAAGAATACCGGAACTGTTACTGCTGCCAGTAATTTTGTTTCTGGTACTTATAGAGATCAAATTGGTTATACCTATTACATAAATAAAATTGGCAATAAAGTGTGGTGGGTAAGTGCTGATGCTCAAAGCCGTTGGGGATATACCTTTTCAGGGAAGATTTCTGGAAGCATGATCGAAGGTGAATGGGCAGCTTTCCCTGTTATACCATCTTCACAAACGGGTACAATTAAATTAAGGGTGCAAAACTCAACCACTCTATTGGTGCAAGAGGTGAGGGGAAATATAACCTATGGCAGTATTCTCCGTTTAAAAAATTAGGTTTTGTGCAATTTTAAATGATGCATGCAAATTTATCAAAGTAAGTAAGGGGCGCTATTATTTAAAAAACAGCACTATTATGGAGATACTGTTTTAAAGTTGTCTCAATTTTATTGCAGCTTACCAGAAACGGTTTATCTTCAATGCTGATAAGGAAGTTCTGACCTTCCACTGCATACATACCTGATACTTTCCCTAGTGGGGATGAAATAATGAAGCCACCAGATTCGGTGTTGCCATTGAATGCACCACCGTTATTTGTTATTGCGGTTTGTGCTTTGGAGATAAGAGATTCTGCAGATCCAGAAAATTCAATTGAAAAATTACATTTAGCCATATTGGAATTTTATGAATGTCTAACAGTATTATTGATAGGATGGTTTTGGATAATTTATAAAAAGGGGTAGCTGTCTGTAAATCACGGAATTGCTTGTATGTTTACGAGATTGACCGAATTTTATTTTATGTGAGTACTGAGCATATAAGCAAGGAAAGTATATGAGATAATTAAATATTTGGAATAAGATGTAGGTCGCATGACATACGGTGAAAAACTGCGATTCCACTACATGAGCTGGATGGAGGCCTACCTAATACCTTGTAAGCCTTAAGAATTCTACCGGGCGATAAAGAAGCCGTCATATTTAATTGTATTTTTAAACTAAAACGAGTTTTAGATGAACTCCTTTTAGCGACCATGTTAAACTGACACTTTAAATTATTGGTATGATTATGAAAACAACTATCGCTATTGTAATTCTAGCCTTCTCGACCCTGACTGTTTGCAGTCAAACTTTGAAAAACACTTCCTATACAAATCAATCGGGCGAGAAAGTTTTACGCCTCGAAATGCTTTTGCCTGTTGAGGTGACAACCGCATGGAAACTTTTTACAAGTGACGACCAATTGATGAAATGGGCTGCTCGGTAGCACATATTGAATTGAAATCAGGTGGACATATTATCACAAATTATGACCCTGCAAAGAAATTATCCGACAGTTCATCTATTAAATTGCCCATTACAAGTTTTATTGACAATGAACTACTCGTTCTGAAGGTTGTTCTTAATGACCATTTTGTTAAAAGCGTAAGGGATAGTGATGAATATCTGCAGGAAATAATTCAATTTAAAAAGGTTGACCAAAGCCACACAAAAATCATCTCATCAATGATTGGTTGGGGAAGTGGCAGTGATTGGGACAATACTTATAATTTTTTTGTGAAGGGTAACGAGTATACTTATAAAGCATTATTGAAAAAATACAAATAAGCAAAGTGTTGGTAGTAGAACTACCGTTAGTATGTCGAAAACCTAGCTTGACAATACTTGAAGTTTGAAGGGATAAAATTTCAGAAATAAGGACAGTAGCGTTTATGTAGATGTAATCGATATTGGTTGTTAGGATTAGTTCAAAAGTAGCCTTTTTTATGACTACTGTCTTTCCGCCAAACCGCTCAGCCGTTTTCGTACCTCGATAAGCTAAGCGCCCTCCAGATACACGTTCTGGTAATTACGGAAATGCAGTTTGCCGAAAAAACGGTAAGACATCGCGGAAGAAGCTTCTTTTCGCTTTGCTTCATTCCAGCCCATTCCACAATAAAACATCTTTCATAAAAAGGAGTGAACACGATTGCTTCTAAAAGGTAACCTTCTCTAATATGCTTTTAATGAACATTTCGTTTTGGCTTTTGTAGGAGATCCTGACCTGTATGATTCATGCAGATTCTTTATATAACTTTATGTTAACATGATGGAAAAGCCGTTTGTTTTCACATTCTAACATAGGTAGCAACAATGAATCCTAAAAACAAAGGAATCCTAAAAGACAAAGCCTCATTGCACAATTATTAGGAAAAGTATTAGTTAATTTTAAAAGATTCGCTTGGCTTTGCCAGTTCATATTTAATCCAGAAATCAGATTTAGAACTGTTTCCACTTCCTTGGTCACTCTTTCTTGATTCCATTCCGCCGCCACTGCCTTTTCTGCCGCCACCACCGCCACCCGCTCCACCTCCATGGCCACCACCACCATGCATGCCGCCGCCCATTCCACCTCCGCGAGACATTCCTCCACCTTCTACTCCTTGTCCCCCTTCATGACGGTGCTCCGGATTTCCACCAGCGCTGTTTATTTTAATCTGATAAGCTATGCCTTTAGCTTCCTTGCCATTTAAATTTAACTGAGCCAGCGGAATTGCCAATTCACAAATGTAATCTTTGCGCTGGTTAAAAGCTGCCGCCACTTGAATGCCAGCGTCATTAGGCATGGCTAAACTCCCGTCGGCTATGTTTTTAAACCCAGAAACCGAAATAACCCTTACACCAGGATCATGTTCCTTTTTTTCGGTATGGTGAAATGTACTGTCCTTTAATTCTCCATGCGGAGGAGGAGGCTGTTTCATACCCAGGAAATTAAGCTTAATCCCATCTTTCTTTTTGCCAGCAGTATTAATGTTTAAAGTTAGTCCGCCACGGATCAATCTCCCTGTAGTAACCTCATCTAACGATTCAATAACCAGATAAAGGTTTTGTTCGTCGTTTCCAAGGGCAAAAGCCAACTTGGTTTCTGAATTAAAATTATTTAGTGGTTCATGCCACTCCTCAGAATTCCCGTCAACAACAACTGGGTGCTGCATCCACATATTTGCATCCACATCCGGATTTGGTTTTTGCGCATAAGTCACAGTACCAGAAAGGCCACCCAGTCCGGTAAAAAACAAAATAGATAAAAATTTTCTGTTCATTTTTAAAGGTGCAGTTGTAAAAGAATCTGCACAACAAATCTATCTGATTAGCAATTGATCCCTAGCAGATTAACATATTTTAACTTAAATCCTTTACCAACCCTTTTCTTTTCCCGACCTATGTTAATGTCTGTTAAATAAATCAACAAAAGAAAGGCTGTAAACCGATAGACCTCAGCGGGGCTGGTACTCGACGAGAAAAAACCACTTCCTTGGGAGCAATTACCTTATGCAAAGCAAAAGATCTACATGCATAACAGCAACACACAGTACAGAAAAGGGAAATTTTATTTTTGAGCAGCTTATCGAAAAAACATGTCTGCTGAGCATAAAACAAGCTAATTTTATTACAGAAAGTGAAATTGTAAACTAGAAGTAACCGAACCAGGCTTTGAATTTAAAAAGCAATTTATAGATAGTATAAAGTTACACCGAAGAAAATATTTATAAAAAATAGTAATAAGATAAAAGAGGCAATGCTTTTAAATCTTACTCTTAAATGTTTTACAGCAATCGCAATTTGATTTTCAATGGTTCTTTTTGATATACCTAAACGATCGGCAATCTCTTGATTGGACAAATTTTCAATTCGGCTCATTTCAAAGATTTCATGGCATCGCTTGGGTAATTGTTTCAGGCATTGATTCAATTTTTCTTGGAGTTCCAGTTGTTGAATACGATCATCTCCCAAATTTAATTCAAAAGCATTGTCTGTATTTGTATAGTCAGCTTTATAAACTAATGACAACTTAGCTGATCTCATTCGGTTATAAATCTGGTATTTGATAGCTGAAAGCAAAAAATTGGGGAAGGAATGGATTTCTAATTCATTTCTTCTAGTCCAAATATTCAAAAAAACATCATGTACAATTTCTTCGCTTGCTTCCTCATTTTTTAAATAATTAAACGCCATTTTATATAATCTCTTCCAATAGCGGTTGAAAAGTACGCTAAACGCCAATTCGTCACCACTGCGGATGTCGATCCAAAGTTCAAAATCATTAAGTAAGGTTTTCGGCATATAGTTGGTGTCATAAAACTAGGAAAAAGCATTTTATAAATCAAGCGAATTTCTAAAGTATGTTAGTTAGGAGGATGATTTTAAACTCAGGGGAATATAAACCGAGTAATAAGCCCAATTATGACCAATAACAATTACTGTCTCCATATCAAAAGCACTTCTTGAGTTTACAGCTCGGTAATGGTTTAAAAGATGCCATCAAGAAATGGCGATGGAAAGTTCAAGCATCAGGGTTTAAAACTAATAATTGACTTATGGGCGCACAACTTGTCGCCACTACCTGGAAATAATTAATTGTTTAAAACTAATAATTGATTTATGGCCACCTGTAAAAACTCCATTTAATGGTGATGAGGAGAATAAAAGCTGTTTTTAGAAATGCCTTGATAAGATAGGAAAAAGCATTTTTAGAAAAAAAACGGTTTTTTCAAAAAAAAAATAAAAAGTGTGTGAGTTAGGGATAAGAATCTACACTTAAGAGGTATAAACCAATAGTGCCAATCTTCATAAACCAATAGTATCAATCTTCATGATAACCAAAGAAGAGTTCCTGTCTCTATATGAAAAGGACGTGTGCGGAAAGTGTACAGCAGATGAAAAAAAACTGCTGGATGCGCATCGTGACGAAATGGTATTTCCTGATGATAATTGGGAACCGGGTCTTGGTGATGAAAAAGAGATTTATAAACGCATTCGTCAGCGGCTTGGCCAAAGTATGAACAGCAGAACTTTCTCAGGTTCTTCAAGAGGGCTGGGATGGCTAAAAGTAGCTGCCGTTATTCTGGCAATTTCATCTACTGCTCTTTTGTTATGGAATATACAGCAATCCGGCACAAAAAACCAACCGGTTATTGCCAAGCATATTCGGCCAGCAATACACCCTGGTAGTAATAAAGCTTATCTGACTATGGCCAATGGGGCAGTTATCATACTTAACGATTCCAAAAATGGAAAGCTGGCCACTCAATCAGGGGTACAAATCAGCAAGGCGAAAGACGGAATGCTGGTTTATCATCAGGATGCTGAACAGCTTCTATCTGCAGAAACTGCATTAAACATGATCACTACCCCGCGTGGAGGCCAGTATCAAGTTGTGCTGTCGGATGGAACGAAGGTCTGGCTTAATTCGGCATCATCTTTAAAATATCCTCCAGTATTTTCCGGTAAAGAAAGAAAGGTAGAGCTTACCGGTGAAGGTTACTTTGAAGTTGCAAAAAACGCAGCAATGCCGTTTAAAGTAGCTGTTAATGGTATCGATATACAGGTATTAGGTACGCATTTTAATGTGATGGCCTATACTGATGAAAAGGCTGTAAAAACTACCCTGCTGGAAGGCGCAGTAAAATTAAGTAACGGTAGTCATGCAGCATTTTTAAAACCGGGCGAACAAGGAATATTAAATGAACAACAAACTTCTTTTAATGTAAAGGATGTTAATGTTGAAAATGAGATAGCCTGGAAAAACGGTTTTTTTGCTTTTGACGACGAAAGTATTCAGACTATTATGAAGGAAATATCCCGATGGTACGATGTGGATGTAGTTTTTAACGAAAAAATAGTACGAAGGAATTTCGGAGGAACAGTTTCGCGCTTCAAAGATGTGGCAGAAGTATTAAGGGCGCTAGAGTTAACTGGGTCAGTTCATTTTAAAGTTGAAGGAAGGAGGATTGTTGTGATGCCGTAACTATACCTACAACCTTTAAAATTTAAAAATTCATGTTTCTTTAAAAAAGACCAGGAGCGTTGGAGCGCCCCCAGTCATTTTGCCGATTGGCATTTAAGGATACATAATTAATCGCTAGTACAACCAATTATTTAATAACCTTAATCAAATGTATAACTATTCTTATAAAAATTCTAACGCATTTTCATGCGGGCTGAGTTCCGGTGTGTTATTTAAATACCTGCGGATTATGAAACTTACCGTTGTATTATTGATGGCAGCCATTTTACAAGTAAGCGCTGCATCATATGCACAAAATATCAGCTTAACTGTAAAAGAGGCTTCATTACAGGACGTTTTTAAAAAATTACGAAAACAGAGCAGTTTTAACTTTCTGTATGACAGTGATATGTTAAAAGAAACCAAGCCAGTAAGCCTGTCAGTTGTAAATATGTCTTTTAAAGAAGTATTGGAAGAATGCTTTGACCATCAGCCAGTTACTTATGTGATTGACAAAAATACAGTGATCGTCAAGTTAAAGCCTGTTTTATCTACTAAAGATGTAAAAGAAATTACTGTGACAGGTAAGGTTGCAGATGAGAAGGGTTTGCCCTTGCCCGGAGTAACAATAAAGCTTAAAGGAACATCTTTAGGAGCAGTTACCAATTCTGATGGTAGCTACTCAATTAAATTGCCAAATGGTAGTGGAACCTTGGTTTTTAACTTTATTGGCTTTATTTCCCAGGAAATAGCAGTTAATGAAAGTACCCAGGTTAATGTTGTTTTACGCGAACAATTATCAAACCTTGAAGAGGTTGTAGTTGTGGGTTATGGAACACAGAAAAAAGTGACTCTAACTGGTTCAGTATCTACGCTGAAAACATCAGAAATCGTGGTAACAAAAAATGAGAACGTGGTAAATATGCTGACGGGCAAAGTACCCGGTTTGCGTATTCTGCAAAAAACTGCCGAGCCGGGCGGATATGAAAACTCATTTGACATAAGGGGATTTGGTTCTCCGTTAGTTGTTATTGACGGTGTGCCAAGAGGTGGGATTGAAAGAATGGATCCAAATGAAATTGAAAGTATTTCTGTACTAAAAGATGCTGCCGCTGCAATTTATGGAGTAAGGGCCGCGAACGGAGTAATTTTAGTTACTACTAAAAATGGTAATAAAAACGGAAAGTTTGATATAAATTATTCTGTTAACCAGGGATGGCAGCAATTTTTAGGAATGCCCCAAGGTGTTGGTGCTGTTGATTATTTGTTATTAACCAACGAAAAAACAAAAAGATCATTTGCTAGTAATTTTATGGGCAATGATGTTCCTGCTTATTCTTACGCCGATATGAAACCCTGGCTGGAAGGAACTTTTGCATCTGCCGATTGGATTGGAGCTTCATTTAATACAGTAGCCCCGCAAATTCAGCATAACTTTAATATTAACGGAGGTACAGATAAAGCGAGCTATTTTTTCAACTTAGGTTATATGAAGCAGGATGGACTTTTCAAATCCAATGATCTGAGCTATAACAGGTGGAATTTCCGGTCGAATGTGAATGTGAAAATTACAGACCGTATAAGGGCGCAGATATTAGTATCTGGCCATACGGATGAAAAAAATCAACCATACCAGGATCTTTGGACCATATTCAAATATACCTGGAATCAAATTCCTACTAATCAGATATATGCCAATAATAATCCGTTGTATCCCAGCGTAATGCCTGATAATGCTAATCCTGTTTTAATATCTGATGCTTCAGCAGTTGGTTATAAGACAAGGGTTCAAAAAAATGTCCAGAGCCAGTTAAGGTTAGAATATGATATTCCTGGTATAAAAGGATTAATGGCAAAAGGAATGTATAGCTATGGTTATAATGTTGATGATGGATCAGAACGCAGAAAAGCTTATGACCTGTATACGTATGATCCTCAAACGGATATTTATGCAGGACAAAGTGTTGGTCAATCAACCCTGTTACGTACGTATGGTAACACGATATCTACACTTACCCAACTATCATTAAATTATGCACATTCCTTTAATAGTGTGCATAACCTATCGGCATTGTTATTATATGAACAAAGTCATGCAAAAGCTGATAACATCTACGCACAGCGGAATGTAAGTTTACCTGTCGAATATTTATTTGGAGGTGAAGATCAGGATCAGGTTGGTGCAATGAGTCCTAATGGTTTATATGAAATTGCAACCAGAGGTATAGTAGGCAGGTTGAATTATGACTACAAAAGTAAATACCTGGCCGAGTTTAGTTTCCGTAGGGATGCTTCTAATAAATTCAAACCAAACGCAGGGCAATGGGGATTTTTCCCGGCTGCATCTGTGGGATGGAGAATAAGTGAGGAAGGCTTCTTTAAAAATTTAGTTTCTAAAGACATTTTAAGTAATTTAAAATTAAGGGCATCTTATGGTAAGGTTGGGGATGACAACTTTAACGTATTCCAATTTATAGGCGGATATACTTACCCTACCATAAACCCGAATGATAATAGTATTTACGGATACATGTTTAACGGCCAATTTATAAAAGGCGCTGCTTCACGTGGTATTGTAAATCCTGATATTACCTGGTTAACCGCAGAAACAAAGAACATTGGTTTAGATTTCACTGTATTAAAAGGGAAATTAGATGGATCCGTTGATGTTTTCAGAAGAGACAGGAAAGGTTTAGCAGCACACAGGGATGTTGTTGTACCAGGAACTGTTGGTGTTGGCTTACCTGAAGAAAATCTTAACAGTGACAGAACCTCGGGTGCTGAGTTGATTTTAACGTATAGAGATAAAATTGGCAATTTAGGCTACAATATTAGTGGTAATTTATCATCAACCCGTAACATGGATCGGTTTGTTATTCAGGGCAAGGCAGGTAATGAGTATGAAAACTGGAAAAATGCCAGAACGAACAGGTACACAGGTATTTGGTGGGGTAAAGAATATGGCGGGCAGTTTACCAGCTATGATCAGATATATAACTATCCAATAAATACCGGCGGCGGTAATAACAATACTATCCCAGGTGATTTTTATTACAAGGATTGGAACGAGGATGGTGTAATTGACGGAAAAGATGATCAGCCAATAGCAACCAAAGATATCCCTTTAGTGAATTTTGGTATGAACATGGGCTTAAGCTTTAAAGGGTTTGATCTAAATGTGCTTTTAGCAGGTGCCACTGGTTTTTATGTACAATATGCTGAGCAATATGCCGAGCCTTTAATGTATGGCAGAAGTGCTTTAACACAATTTCTAGATAGCTGGCATACAGTAAATCCAACAGATAACGTTTTCGATCCAAATACACAATGGGTTGCAGGAACCTATCCGGCAATGGGCTCTCCGGTAGCTCAAGGAACAAAAGCGGTACAGGATGCTACTTATCTTAGAATAAAAACCCTGGAACTGGGATACACTATACCTGTATTTACGCTAAAAAAGGTTGGAGTAAAAGCTCTCCGCGTGTATGTCAATAGTTACAATCTGGCAACTATTACTGGTTTAAAAAACAGCGATCCTGAACATCCCGGTCAAATTCCGGATGCTGGTTTCGAACAGGGCTTAGGTGGATATAAATATCCATTGAACAGAACATTTAACCTTGGCGCTAATATTTCATTTTAAACTTATTGAGAATAAGCCATCATGAGCTGCCGCCTACTAACAGAAGGTTAGCATCTAATAGCTTATTGCCTTTAAAAATCAAATAATATTTCAATGAAAAAGATAAATAAATTAATTATAGCACTATCTATTGGCCTGGGAGTATCTATTTCTTCCTGCCAAAAATTAGATATAGCGCCGGTAAATGTGCTTACTGATGATATCATATTTAGCAGCGAGAGTGGGATAAATTCTTACCTGGCCGACATTTACAGGCAAGCACCGATGGAAGATTTTACATACCGACCTGAAGGCAGGGATGGTAAAGGGTTTAATATACATCATGAATGGGAACATTTCTGGCGCTCTGGAGCTGTTACGGGTGAAATGGTAGGGCCCTATGGAGGGATGGATATTGGAGGTGGTTTCGGCTACTGGCCGTATGATAAAATACGCTCTATCAATTACATGATCCAAACGTTGCCTTTGTACACATCTAAACTTACCGAAGCAAAAGTTAATCAGCTAACCGGTGAAGCTTACTTTCTAAGGGCGTTCTTTTACTTCGCACTGGCAAAACGCTATGGTGGGGTTCCAATTGTAAAAACGGTGCAGAACTATCCGGAACAAACCATTGAAGAGCTTCAGGTACATCGTGATAAAGAAGAAGATCTATGGAACTTTATTGGTGAAGACTTAGATCTTGCGTACTCGTTAATGCCTGAAACAAGTGTTTCTGGAAAAGCTAATAAATACGTAGCCGCGGCCTTAAAATCAAGAGCGATGTTATATGCCGGAACAATCGCTAAATATGGTTCGGTAAATTTTGTAGACGGTGATGCACGCTCAGCGGGTTATGTAGGAATTCCGGCTGATAAAGCAAATGGTTTCTTCACAAAAGCAGTTGATGCTGCAAAATTATTGGAAGGGCATTACTCTCTGTATAATAAAAATGCAAATAAGGAATTAAATTATGCCGATGCATTCCTTGATAATTCAAGCCCGGAGAATATCCTGGTAAGAGATTACTCTATTTCAGGCAGAACTGCTCATAGTTGGGATGCTGTTTATTCACCCCGGCCAATGACTGGCGATGGTCTTTCAAGGGCTTATCCAACATTAGATCTGGTAGAACGGTTTTCGATGTTGCCTATAACTAATGCAGACGGTACTCCACGCCGATTTAATAATTTAAGTGATTTATTACCGGGACTTGAGCCTAGATTATTAGCAACAGTATATTTCCCGGGTGCAACGTTAAGAGGTTTGCCTTTTGATACTCAAAGAGGTATTTACCCATCATTTAATGGCACGGCTGCTGCTGAAGTTGCAAAACTCCCTACCGAACGCAGTTACAGATTGGCTGGCGGTACAGATGCACTTTATGAAGGCAAAAGAATTATCGGTATTACAGGTATCAGAACAGCCGGTGATGATTATACCCGTACAGGCTTTTATGTTAGGAAATATATCGATTACAAGCGTCCTCAAAATGAGTGCATCCTGTTTAACAGTACCACACATTGGATAGAGTTTCGTTATGCTGAAGTATTATTGAACAGAGCTGAAGCGGATATTGAATTAAACAATTCCGCTGATGCATTAACATGCCTTAACCTAATTCGGTCACGGGCTGGTGCCCCAGCTTTCAATGCGGTTGACGTTACTGTGAATGGTGTGCGTAATGAAAGATGTAAGGAACTTGCTTTTGAAAACCACTACTGGTGGGATTTAAGAAGATGGAGAACGGCCGATGTAGTATTGGATAATGCCAGATTTAAAGGTCTGATGCCATATTATGTATCCAATGAAAATAAGTTCATTTTCTTGAGCGAGCCAGAAACCTTTGGCAGAAATTACAACTTCGATAAAAAATACTATTACGAGCCAATTCCAGGAGGAGAACTAGGAAAAAATCCTAATCTATATCCTAATAATCCTAATTATTAAGCATATAACATTTTAAGATATGAAAAAATTGATTAGTAGAATTTTGTTGGGAGTAGGTATACTGGCAAGTTCTGCATGTACAAAAATAGATAACTTCAAAGCCCCTGATGCTTCTTTTGAAGGCAGATTAATTGATGTAAGTACCGGAGGAAGTTTTCAGACATCCACAGGTAGTGTTCGAATTAAGCTGGAACAAATTAGTTGGAGCGAAACTCCTTCGCCGCAGGAGATTCCCAGTAAAATGGATGGAACATATAAGGACAGTAAATTATTCAAAGGGAAATATCGCATTACACCTATAGGAGGAGCATTCTGGCCTGTTTATGAGCCTGTAGAAATGGATATAAGTAGTGGCAGTAACCACGATTTCGAACTTACACCATACTTGGTAATCAAGAATCTCACCCAGGTGTTAACCGGAACTTCTTTGAAACTGAAGTTTAATATTGAATCTCCTGTTGAAGCAGGTTTACCAAAGATTTTGGATGCACAACCTTATGTTAACACCACCAGGTTGGTGGGTGCAGGTGCTTCTATCAGGGAGTATTCAGAAACTAAAAAGGTTGATATCAACAAAAATTGGGCTGATATGACTGCAGCTGATAAAACTATTGAATTAACTATTCCTGACCTTCTTCCGGGAAGAAGCTTTTTTGTTAGAGTAGGTGTTCGTCTGGATGATAGTTATAAAAGCTCAAACTTCTCTGAAATTATAGAGGTGAAAGTTCCATAAAAGAACCGGTCATATAAGAGATTTCTTATATACATTAAAAGCCTGTTGTAGAAACTGTTATGGGTTGTAATCATCCATGATGATGGCGTGCAGCCTGTAACAGTCTCTTTCATACTCAAATATTAATTGCTGATGAAAAAGTTTACGATACTGTTATTTTCTTTTGCGGCAATTGCGTGCTTGCTATCCTGTTCAAAAAAAGATACAAGTGAGAATTTGCCGGATAAGCCACCGGTCATTACTCCAGGAGCCGTTTATGATACTACTGGTTTACTGTATAAATCTTATACTAATTTAGTAATGGCTGGTTATCAGGGTTGGTTTGCAGCAGATGGAGATGCTTCGCAACGCGGATGGTATCATTACCAAGGCAATGGTGGTTTTTATCCGGGTAATACCAATGTAGATTTCTGGCCGGATATTACTGAATATACTAAAAGGTACAAATCACCATTTAAGTTCGCTAATGGTTCAGACGCCTATTTGTACAGTCCCTATGATGAAGAAAGTGTAGACCTTCACTTTAAGTGGATGAAAGATTATGGTATAGATGGGGTACACATGCAACGTTTTGTAGGAGAAATTAAATCATCTAACGTATCCGGAAAAAGGCATTTTAATAAAGTGCTGGCAAACGCATTAAAAGCAGCAAAAAAATACGGTCGTGCTATAAGCGTGATGTATGATTTGAGTGGTTGCACAAGTGCAGATGTGGCCTATCTCGAACAAGATTGGAATGAACTCCAGAGCCTTTTTAAGCTATCTGATAACAAGCAAAATCCCACCTATCTGTATCACAACGGAAAGCCCTTAGTAACCATTTGGGGTGTAGGTTTCAATGATAACAGAAAATACACCATTGAAGATGTTAGCAAATTAGTTGATAAGCTAAAAGGACCAGACAACAAGGTCTCTGTGATGCTTGGTGTTCCCTATTATTGGAGAAGTTTAGGTAATGATACCGAAAAATCGCCTTTACTGCATGTATTGATAAAAAAGGCAGACATCATCATGCCTTGGGCAGTGGGAA
>JAQBOG010000034.1 GCA_028288165.1 Sphingobacteriales bacterium
TTCGTGTATTTATTATCCGCAAAGAAATTGGTAAGCCAAAGTGTCACACAATCTACAACCACTACCCTATTTTCTAGATTTAAATTCGACAGGTACTTTTCTTCTTCAATACTTTCCCATCGTTCATCCCGGTCTGCAACATGACGCTGGATACGCTTTTCGAAATCATCATCCCAATGCCGTGCGGTAGCCAAATAAATAGGATTGTTGCTTAATTCAAGGGCAAGGTTCTGTGCATAACGGCTTTTACCTGAACGGGTTCCACCAGTAATGTAGTAGATCATTCTTTTAGATATGAGATGTCAGATATGAGATTTGAGAGCTTTTATAGTTCACCAAAGTAATATGAGATGTGAGAAGTGAGATATTAAAGTTGAGACTTATACTTGAGCTACAATCGCTTTATACTCGATACTTTGTACTTGATACTTTCTACTTGATACTTCATACCAGCTGGTAATTATCTAAGTGGATATATTTATTCTGTAACTGTTCGGGAGCTTCAAAAATATCCGGATGAAACATGGCTGCCAGGCATTTAATTCCGTTTACCAACGTACCGATACTTGGTTGTGTAAACATATCAAAATCTGCTACATACACTGCTGCATTTTTTACTGCTTTAAGATGTTGCCATTCAGGTTTTGAACTCAAAATACTTAGTTCTTCCAAGGTTCGCTCTTTAGTAAATCCGCATGGAGCGATAACCAAAACCTCTGGATTATATTTTACTACTTTATCCCAAAGCGTAACAATACTATCTCCACCAGGATTCGATAGCATATCAACACCGCCAGCATAAGCAATTTGATAAGGAATCCAATGTCCGCAATTATAAATCGGATCAAGCCATTCCATTACCATCACACTTTTTAATGGTGAACGGTGTTTGCGTAAACGATCGGTAATTTCATCCAATTCCGATTGAAGCTTTGCTAAGTAGGTATAGGCAACTTCTTCCTTGCCCACTGCTTTGGCAATGGTTACCGCACATTCAAAAACATCGTTTAACGTATTTGGCGATAGGGGAATTAACAGAGGCATTTTACTTAGCTTTGAAACTGCCGATTCTGTACAAGCAGTATCTATTTGGCAAACTTCACAAATATCCTGAGTAAAAATAATATCAGGCAAAATGCTTTCAAGCAAAGGCTCGTCTACATAATACAAACTTTTACCTTGTGCTTTTGATGCAGAAAAAATACGATCAATCTCTACACTTGAATAATCATGACCTTCTAAAACACAGCGTACAACTTTAGGTAATTCGGCACTTTGTTCCTGGCACTCGAAAGTTACTCCGTACAAATGTTCTTGCAAACCCATTTCATAGATCATGTGAGTTGCAGCAGGAAGGAAGGAAACGACTTTTTTGGTCGTATTGAGTATGGCGTATTGAGTATTGAGATCTTTCATTAGATGTGAGAGTGGAGATGTGAGATATGAGACCTTAGCATGAGTGTTAGATATGAGATTTTAGCATGCTTAATTATTTGGCATTGAGTATTAAGACAAAACTTTAAAAGCTCTTCTCTTCCGAAGGACTTCTTTGAACAGAAGATAGGATGCTCTATAAAAACCCTTCTCCTCTGGAGAAGGGTTGGGATGAGGCCATCCAATAAAAAAGGCGCCCTCATAAAATGAAGACGCCTTTTGAATGCTTTTATTATTTGTATGCCAGTTCGTTTTTAGAAAGAACTGAGAATTTATTTTTAGCGAATTCAAAACCTCCAAACATGATGGCTCCAAAAACTAGGTTACCAAACAATAGGTTTTTTTCATATGGTAAAGCCATTGTTAATGATTGTATATATCCATTAAACGTAGCGGGATACATTCCTCTTACACAAGGCTCGATATCGGTAATTAACCAATGAACTAGCACGGATGCCAAAGAAGCTATAACTACATTTTGAACATTTACTTTTTTAATATAAGTACCAATTAACACCATCAAGAAAAAGCTTAGATATACATAACCAGCTCCATCGTAGAATAACACTAGCTTATTAAAGTAGGTATAATTCAAGAAAACATCGCCTACAAACAATGAAAGAAAGGTGACAAAAAGTGCCATAAGCTTATCTTTATAATAAGCTCCGCCAAACATAGCCATTGCTCCTATTGGAGAAAAATTCATCCATGAACTGTATGTGCCCAAATGAGCCAGGCGAAGTGCTGATGCACAAATGATCATTAATATAATAACCCAAGCTCTTACGTTTATTTTTTCTAACGACATATTTATTTAATTTAAAAAACTTCTAAAACAAAGTTAGCGAATATTAAAACTAATCCCAGTATTTACGTTAAAACCCATGGTATTGTAACCATATACTTCAACATATTTTTCATTTAAAATATTCTTTAAATCTACAAACAACTTAACATGTTTTTTAATGAATGTATACTGAGCATATGTATCAACCAAATTATAAGCATCTAAGTTAACTTTTTTCACAGCTGTATAATCAGAAAAATCAAAATCTGTACGGCTCGAATAGCTCCGAAACGCAGCACTAAAGTATAAATTGCTAAACGCTTGAACACCGGCATTTAAACCTAATGAGTTTTTCGGACGGCGTAATAAAAAGTCTACCTTATTAGAACCTGATGTTGTTTTTCCTTCTACAAATGCATAAAACGCATTCGCATTAAACTTACCTGCTTTAAATGATGGTTCTATTTCAAAACCTTTATCGTTTTGTTTATCTTGGTTAATGTAACCATTTGTACTGTAAACAATAGCGTTGGTCAAATCCCGTTTAAATCCTACTACCCTCAAACCAAATTTATTGTCTAATAGATTAAAACTAACTCCCCCTTCGTAAGACTTAGATTCTTCTGGTTTCAAAGATAAATTTGCTCCGTACGGGCCATATAACGCATCTAATGTAGGTGCTCTGAAGGCAGAAGAAATGGATGCAAACAATTTTACCACCTTAGAAAATGTATAAGATGGAGTTACCGAGTAGGTAAAGTTATCGCCATATTCACTATGTTGATTATAACGTCCGCCCGCTTCCAGATTAAACTGGCCAATATTGCTTAAGAACAATGAGGTATATGCACTGAATAAATTACTCTCTTTAGATATGCTTTTAACTTGCAGACTACGATTATCAATTCCGGCTAACAACTTAAGATTTTTGCTTAGATCATGATTAACAAACAAATCAATTAAATTCATACGACCTTGATAAACTCCAGGATAAGTGCTTATAAACTCGCTCTTATTAGACTCATGATCATAAATTAAGGTTACTTTACCCCTATTTAGTTGTAAGTTACTTTGCATTCCGGCGTTTACACGATCAGAAATAGATACATTCCCAGCATCCGAAAAACTATCATTGTCATAATTGTATTTACCGTGGCTATATCTAACAAACGGGCTCACTATTAAATGTTTATCTAACTTAAGAGAAAAAGCTGCATTGAGAGCATCGCGTTTAAAGCCATCTTTATCAAAAGCTAAAGCAGAACCAGTAGGAGGCACACTTGCTTCTGAAATACCATCTGTACGATCATGTGTGTAATTAATGTTGTAGGTAAAATTGTCTACCGAACTATTCAATCCTAACGAGCCTTTGTATGTATTGAAACTTCCGGCAGATAAAACACCTGATATATTATTACCTTTCTGACCACCTTTTTTTGTTACTATATTGATTACTCCAGCGACAGCGTCTGAACCATAAAGCGTAGATTGGCCACCTTTTAAAATTTCTATGTGATCTATCTGATCAATAGAAATTGTACGAAAATCAAATGCGCCTCCAAAAGCCGGATTGCTCGCTAAAATCCCGTCTAGTAAAACGATGGTATAAGCACTTGATGCTCCACGAAAAAACAAGCTTTTATCTTTACCAGGGTTACTACCTGCTCCATTTACAATAATACCTACCTGTTCGCCTAATAATTCGGCAACAGACTTACCCGCACTTCTTCCAATTTGCTCTTTAGAAATAACAGTTATTACTTTGCCTGTTTGTGATTGTTTTTGATCACTTTTTGTAGCAGTTACCACTACAGTGTCCAAAAGTTTAGAGTTAGTTTCCTGCGCAAATACAATACTATTGAAAAGCACCAAATTAGCAAGCCCAAAGCTTACACTTAAACATAATTTTTTTGTTTTCATTTTTGTTGTGAGGTTAAACAACCACAGCATACAAAGGACAGTACAACAATCGCGAACATAAATCGTGACCATTCCAGCTTTAATCCCCGAAAGCTATGAATTATATAATTGCTCTGGCAGGTCTTCTGACTTACTCCTCGCTACCCTGTCTTCCCGCCAGAAATATTCTGAACAGTGACAATTAGATTGGGTATTGATTGATGGAGCTTACAGCTGCGGGACAGTTATGGAATTACACCATATTCCCTTTTAATTCTGAAATAAATTTCAGAAACCTAAAGCGATGCAAAGGTAATACAAGGTTTAAGAAATCCAAACGCTTTTATGAAACAATTACTAGTACTTGTAACACACTGTCTTACAGAAATAAAAGGAGCTTACTGCCTAACTCCTAATTCGCAGACCTGTAAAAACAGTGAATAGCATGATCACTTCTCAAGCCCTGAAAGGGTGCCATCTCATACCTGAGGCGGAGTCCTATGATGATAGGGCAGCTATAAATAATAGGTGGCCAGCAACAGCAATTAGCACTCAAAATCACCGTCGCTGAATTCTTTTATGACATTTGCTAGGTTTTGCGTTATGGAGTGAAGTTGAAATCCTTTTTTGTATTCCTGAAGCGTAGCGGAAGAAATGCAAAAAAGATTGCAACGGAAGGTACTGTCTTAAAATGCAAGCCATATCTGAAATATTTTTTAGTTTTAATAACGGAAAGAGGGCTTCCTGCGATTCGTCGTACCGAAGTTTATCTTGTGTAGTGCTGCTTAATTGCGGCACTACTTTTTTGCTTTCTCCTTCGGAGAAAAACGGAAAGAGGGGCTCCTGCTTATCATCTCCCGAAATCAATCTTTCCTCGTGTCCCCTGTCATATGGCAGGTCGTTTTTCCAGATGCTGAGCATCACGACCAGGAGCTTTTTCTGTACCGCTACATAACCTTTCATCTTTATTTAGTTCTTTCAAAAATCCTTTCCTGCAACCGCTGGAACGGGGTTTCTTTATATCTCACCACGTTCAGGGCGGGCATGTGCAATATCCGCCGGATCCGGCTGTTGCCTTTCTTGGATATCTTGGTTTTGCCCGTATGGTCCCCCGACTGGTTCTCGACCACGTCGTACCCAGCGTAGCTCGTCAGTTGCGATTCGTTATTGAAAAGTTCGAAGCCGTTGGTCTCGGCCGCCACCGTGGCCACGGTCAAGACGTCCACCCCTTTGATCAGGCAGATATGGCCCACTTTCCTTTTTACTTCCTCGTTGCCATTCACGTGTTTGATGATCTCTTGTTTAAACGCCCTGACCTGCTTTTCGAACAGTGCGATCGTCTTTCTAAGTTGTTTGCTCACCGCTTTGGAGGTATATCCGCTATGCTCCAGGGCATGGAGCTGGTTCAAAAAGACCGTTTTCATCTCCTGGGTGCTTTGGTAATGGCGGGTCAGCTGGCGCAGCTCGTAAAAGTATTTGCCGATGGGCTTCCACGCTTCGAACTTCTGCTGGATACACATCATGGCCAGCCCTTTGACATCTATGCGGTCGTTCTTGCTCTTGAGCCCAAGTGACTGCATGTATTTCCTTGCCCTGTTGGGCAAGACCACGAAAGCTATCACCCCCTGTTCGGTCAGGAAGATGGCCAGCTTTTCGTAATAAACGCCCGTGGCCTCCATCAGCACCTCTACCGGAACGGCCTCCTTGCAATGCTTTCTGGCCCAGCCCAGCAACTCCCTGAAACCAGATGGAGTGTTAGCGAATTTCTTGCTTGCTTTTACTTTGCTGTTCAGCTTGCAGTCGACGCTCATCAAACAGGCATCAAACTTGTCTTTTGCTCCATCGACCCCGATGGAATACTTGATCAATTGTTCCATAACTTTATGCTTTATGAAAACCAAAATCCCTTTAACTGCCTTTGCTCATCAATATACAAGATAGTCCACGAAGCACTTCTTTAGGTACTGTTCAGGCTTTGAAAGAAAAAACGGGAGGAGTATGCCTTTCATGTCAACATCGTTATAAAAACGTGTCTTGCCCGCCCAGTGATTTTCCTCTCCACTTTCGGTTTTTATTCTAATTGTAAAGATATGAGCCCGCCCGAACGCCCAAAACACTAATTAACCCAAGTTGCTAGATAAATGATATAAAAAAGTGAGCATCAAAGAATAAATTTGAGTAACGACACTTAAACAATTCTTAGAGATGCTCACCAAGGATAAAATTATAGGAATATTTTGTT
>JAQBOG010000008.1 GCA_028288165.1 Sphingobacteriales bacterium
GCTTTCCGGTCTGCATTTAGAGGTGTGAAAAATGTTAGCTTCTTCCTTTTTAGACTTTCAAATATTTATGCCTAAAAAACTAATCCCACAACTTTTCCGATTGATCCCAACTTTTCCGATTGATCCTTCTTACATCCGACCTAACGAATCTAGCTGTATCCATCTGCATCACTCCCATTCCAATCGACGGTAATTTTACCGTTAGAGGATGTTATATTCTGATTTAAAAGTGGTGAAACAGCTTCTGCCGGATAAGGAGGGTGGGAAATTACTCCTGCACCCGAATTATAAAACCTCCATACATCGCTTATTCCATTTTCCTGCGTCTTAGCGGATTTAGAGGTAACGAACCAGGAGTATGGAGTATCTCTTAAATGGTTACTTCGAGTTGTGTTTGAGTGGTAGATCTTGTACTTGCCCCTCAGGTTTCCAGATTCTTAATAGTAAGGTCGGAACTAGTTGTATTTTCTGAACTATTTCATTAAAAATAACTTTACTCTCAGTAGTAAATATTACACTGAGAGAAAATAGCATAGACAGATACATGTATCTGCTTAAATCTTGTATACATATTTAATTGGTTTATAAATTGCCCGAAGGGAAAAAATATATAGTTGGTTAGCATATCAGAATGTATAATTACGACAAGGGTATTAATAAAATCATAATAGAGGCTTAATAGAAAAGAAATTCTATTAAAAAGCAATTCAGCAGTTGAGATTGCTTGAGCAGCAAGCTATTTAAAATAAGGGTATGTTACCTGCTAGCAGAAGGCAGGGTCAGGAAAAATAAATGTATGGAAGGCTCATTTCCAAAAGATTGAAGAACGGGAGCTGCCAATGCCGTGGCTCACAGCATAAACTTACGTTCAACCAATCTCAAAATAAAGGGCTGTCTCAACGTACCTTGGACAGCCCTATTATTTGTTTTTCCGCCTTAAGCAGTTTTTATTGTTTTACAACTTTAAACGTTTTTACTTCGTCTGCAATAATTGTGACAACGTACATGCCCGTTATAAGTTGGTCAAAGTTTAACACAACTAAAGTTTCTCCATTAACCGCCTGCTGCAAAACTGTTTGCCCGCTTAAATTCGATACCATTATCTTTCGTACATTTTTTATTTCTGTACCTAAATTTACCTGAAGTTTGTCTAGAACAGGGTTTGGATAAATGATAATAGATGGCTGAGAAATGCTTTGCAAATTGAAGTCTTCGTTAACATGACTCGCAATAAACGACCCATTGCCGCCGCATGAGCCTAAGGTACAACCATGTTTGATATGAGCTTTTACAGCATTTCTTGAAATAGAAATTACATGACCGTTATGGCAAACATTAATATTATTAGAAATTGTCACATTAATTTGTTTTGGATTACTTTCATTTATTCCGTCACTTACTTTTACTAGTAGCTCATAAGAATGGCTGTTGAAATCAATGTTTTCGAGACTAGCAATCATAATGACGCCGGTATTTGGATTAATAGAAAACAAAGAAGAACCTGATCCTCCGACAATTGCCCAATTTACAAGCGAGGTATAGCCGGGTTTATTAACATCATCGGCGTCTGATGCATTCAGTTTTCCGATAAGATTATTAGATTCTCCATCAATTGCAAAACTTAAGGGCCCTGTAATAACAGGAGCATTATCATTTTCATTGTTTAAATTGATGGTTATGGTTTCTTCCGGGCTATTAAATAGGCCATCACTTACTTTAAGATTTATTGTATAGGACATTACTTGCTCAAAATCCAGGATACTATTAGCCGCTAATTTAACCGATCCTGCAGAATCAATTTTGAAGACTCCAGCTCCTGAACCTCCGGCTATTTGCCAGTTCTGGAATTTAGAGTAACCTGATTGATTGGTATCATCTGCATCAGTAATGGTTGCCTGAAATAAAATCGCCCCCTGATTTACACTCTCGCTTATCGTGTAGGTTTGAGCCTGAATTGCCGGTGCATTATCATTTTCATTGGTTAAATTGATGGTTATGGTTTCTTCCGCACTAGTAAATTGTCCATCATTAACCCTCACGTTTAATATATAAGAAGTTGCTGCTTCGAAATCTAACATTGAATTTTGAACAACGTTTATTGTTCCCGATGCCGAATCTATAGCAAACACACCAGCGCCTCCAGTCATTTCCCATATCCAGCTTGTAAAACCGGGTTGGTTCTTATCATCTCCATCGGTGGCTAATACAATACCAGCAGGTTGACCTGCGGCTGCACTTTCGCTTAATGTAAACTGTTGCCCGGCAGTAATAACCGATACCTGATCATTCTCATTTTTAACATTAATAATAACCGTTTCTTCGGCACTACTCACGAGCGCATCACTTACCTTAACCTTAAGAGAATAAGAAGTGGTACTTTCATAATCAAGGGCTCCGTTGTTAATAAGTTTAATAACTCCGCTAAGAGAGTCGATAGTGAAAATCGATGCACCAGTACCACCTGTAATTTGCCAGTTTTTCAGCGTTGTTCCTGCATTCGCACCGCTTGTGGCTACTACACCGGCAACTGAATCTTTAGCGGCATTCTCACTGATAGTAAAGGATTGTGAAGCAAGTATGTTTATATTTACTACAACAGCCGTGATTATAGAGCTCGCTTTCACATTTGGGTTATCCTTTGAAGTAGCTGTTACTGTAGCTACGCCGTTACTTACCGTTGTTACTAAACCACTATCATTCACTTTAGCAATTTCAGGATGATCGGAAGTCCAGGTTACTTTTTTGTTAGTTGCTTTTGCCGGCAATACCGTTAAAGCCAATTGCTGGCTGGCCGCTCCATTTAATGTTGCGCTGCCGGGGCTAAGGGCTAAGGAGGTTACATCTACTTTTCCAATAACCCTGAATTCATGAATTGACCAATAACCACTCTTTGATTTGGTTTGAACAACTTTGATGTACCTTCCGGTTTTTTGATTGACTGAAATGATAGTTATACCAGGGGTTCCATCTCCGCTGGCTAAAACATTTCCCCAGTTAATGCCATCATTCGACATATAAACCTCGTAACCTGCCGGGAAATCATTCTGACTATTCGAGGCATCAAGTCCTATTTTATCGATGGTATTCACCGTTTTCATATCCACAATAAAATACTGTCCGGCTACCTGGCTTGTGCCCGTTGCCCAGCGGGTGGTGGCAACGCTATCCAGGGCATTTCCTGCCGATCCTGTATTCAGCGAGGCGGATGCTGTCCAGCCGCGGCGATCCATAACGGTCCACTCCACATCAAGAGCCCCTTGCCAGCTATTTCCATTAAGGGTGGCTGTGAATGTAAAGGGGGAATTGTTTTGATATGCAAGCTGACCACTATTCAAATTATTAACGGTATTAGTTGTTATTACTGCGGAACCTGATACTCCTGACTTAACTCTGAAACCCGTAGTTTCCGGGTGATTAACCGTATTATCGGTAAAGTTAGCAGTGCAGTTTTGCAGCTCTATTCCTGCATTATGAGAGTCATTAATGGTATTTGAGTTAACCGTAGCATTAGCATTGTCTGCCACCGTGATACTGTTGTTCCCAAAAGTAGATCTGATACCACCGCATCTCAACAAGAGATTGTTTAAAACTAACGCAGACTCACATGGGTTACCAGTGGTGCCGAATTGACCAATACGAATTCCGTTGCCATCGTTTGCATCCGTTATCAAATTATCCCTGAGAATCGTGTTTCTTCCTCCGGCTATTCGCATTCCATTGCCCCAGATGGTGCCTATCGAAGTATTATTTAACACCCGTGCATCCACTACATTGCCTGCAGTCCCTCCGCCATTTTGTGCATTAATAGCTATTCCATCATCTGCTGATCCAATAATATAATTGTTTTGTGCGGTAAGCCGTAAGCCAAGTTTTTGGGGATCTGCTGTAGGACCATTGTTAAGGTTAATACCGTCAGCCCAACTTTCGGTAGCACGGCAATCTTTTATTGTGCCATCAGTTCCACTAAGCCAGAAACATGCACCGCCACGGTGTACCCAAACCCTTTGTACTGCCCATCCTTTTGCTCCTTTCATTAAAACGCCATAGTCATGTCCTTCCGCTACTGTCCTTGCGGTTTCGGGGTTATCAATGTAAAGATCCTGAATAGTACAGTTTGCCAGATCAAGCGCATGCGTTGTACCCGATACAATGCGTTGAATAGTACTGTACCACATTCCTGCACCATAGATATTTACCCCATCAGCAGTTATTCTTGATGAATTATTGAAAGTACCGGTGGGTATCCACATGCCTTTGCCTTGTGATTTGCAGGCGGTAACACAATTCTTGATTGCCTGGGTGTCATCAGTGCCATCATTAGCTGTAGCGCCATAACTAACTATAGAAAGCGTGTTGGCGGGTTGAGAAAGTGCGGCTCCTACATTTTCTAATTGAATCAGGTCTATATGGTAAAAAGATGCCGTATTTGCAGCCTCCTTCTTAAGCATAATAGTGCTTCCTGCCGCAACGGCCGCCCCAGAGATAAAGGCACGGCTTTGGTCATAAAATTTTTTCGGAGTACCAGCTGAGGGATTGTTATTCGTGAAACCGTTCACTCCGTATACCCAGCTATATTTAGAAGTGAAGGTAAGAGCCTGACGAAACGTTCCGTTGACATAGAGGTTTAAAGTGGCAGTAATACCTCCTCCAGTCGCTTCATCGGGAATAGATGCACGTACCACAATAGTATTTGTCGGATCATTGGTTGTCCAGCTTATCGACTCGTTGGTTGCATTAAGTTCAACAAACTTTTGGCCCGAAGCCTCCAGTTCCGGTGTTGGGGCTGTGGGCATAGCGCCAAGAGAACGTATCGCAGCCCCTCCTCCAAGTGTGCCATTTTCGGCTTCGTAGGTTTTAAACGGCACCGATACGCCCTGTGCGAACACCAATGGTAAATTGGTAGTGAGGAGCGCTAAACAAATGCAACTCATTAAAAAAAAAGTACTTGTGATTTTCATAATTGGAAAGTTAAAATGAAGATTCTGGGTTAGTTTTTTTTGTTATTTCAATCAATTAGGTTTATAAATTACCCCAAAGGCTCGGGGAGCAAGTATCAGATGTATAGTTACGATAAGGGTATTAATAAAATCATAATAGAAACTTAATAGAAAGGATATTTTAAATTGCTTGGCAGTATTATATTTTAAGCAATGCTCTATTACACTGAATAGATGTAAAGAGGATTAATTCGCTAAAGAATATGAATGCTAGTTGCAATAAAAACCAGTAAAAGTTTTCATCATCTGCAGCAGTTTTCAAAAAATCGTCTTGCAGATTAAGAGTTCTAAGGACATTCAAATATGCACCCTTTGATACACTGGGGTAACCTCGTTTTATCTCCCTAGGTGTGCCACGATATATGCCCGAACGTTCCGCAACTTATATGCTGGTAAGTTTGCGTCTTTTTTGTGGATATTAAAACGGAAGTCCGATTCAGCGTTTTTATAAGCCATATCCTCTTGATTTAGAGTATTTAACGGGTAATTTGAAATAGACGCCTTCGAAAACAACTTCTGATAATTTAATCCGAGGGCGAATCTTAATTGTGTGTCTTTTTCATTGTCCAACGGGATGATAAATGCTGGTTTTGCCTGAAATGAAAATGCAGAATTGTTTATTACTAATTCTTTATATTCCAGGCTACTGAAACTAATTATTAATAGCTCGCTCCCACAATAATAAAGATTTGGGCGTTTTAACACGCTGTCCGTTATATCTTTTTTTGGCCTTCCACACAGCTTGCCACCGCTGCCAAAAAGGATGTCACTTCCATCGTTAACGCACCTGTTCAATCCAATCAAAAGTCTATTCCCTTTTTCAGTATGGTATTTCTGATCTAAACTCGACTTTTGTCAAATAGACCACTAAATCTATAGACTTTATATTATATTTGGTCTGATCATTTTTTAGTCGAATTGGATAAAAACCCTTCCGACTCGCAAACAATTCAATCAATCAGCTTATGGAGTATAAGTATGCAGCATTTGCTATTCCAGCTTTCTTTCTTTTCCTGGGTCTGGAGTATTTAATAGCAATCAAAACTAAAAGAGCAAGCATTTTCAAATATGAAAGTTCAGTGGCCAACCTCACAATTGGTATTGCCGAACGCTTACTAAACCTGTTCATTTCCGTGAGTTTCTACGAGCTGTTTTTTAAAATTTATCAAGAATATGCGTTGTTACATATCCCCAATCATTGGCTTGTATGGGTGTTACTCCTTTTGTCAACAGATTTAGTTTGGTATTGGTACCACCGCCTGGGGCATGAAGTAAATATTTTATGGGCCGCACACATTGTACACCATCAAAGCGAAGAGTTTAATTATACAGTATCTGCCCGGATTACAACCATTCAAGCTTTAATTAGAAATGTGTTTTGGTGCTTACTTCCTTTTGTAGGCTTTCATCCAGCAATGGTGATGACTACTTTAATACTTCATGGCGCCTATTCATTCTTTACACATACGCAGCTAATTAAAAATCTAGGAGTCATGGAGTACGTTTTAGTCACTCCTTCCATTCATGGGGTACATCATGCATCAAACGAAAAGTACTTGAATAAAAACTACGGTGATTTGTTTGTGTTTTGGGACAAGCTATTTGGCACCTTTGCGAAAGAAGAGGAACAACCAGTTTACGGATTAACGCATCAGCTTAAAAGCTATAGTTTTATGTGGCAGCACTTTCATTACTATATGGAGTTGGCCGTAGCTTGCCGAAGAGTAAATGGGCTTCGAAATAAATTGAAGATCATTTTTGGCAATCCAGAGATCCTGGATCAAAATATTCGACCTGAACTTGAAAACAAGTTTTTGCCAGCGAACGGGCTTTTAAAATCAGGTTATAGATTTAAGTCTTATCTAAATATTCAATTGGTTACCGTAGTATCGTTGCTCTTTTTAACTACCTATTTTTTTGAAAATATCACAATTATCGATAAGCTTTTCGCCGCCTCCCTTATTCTGATTACGCTTATCAATTGCGGTGCTTTATTGGAGCAACGCAGATGGATTTATTATCTTGAAATCATCAGGCTTTTGATCGTTATCGGCTATATCAGCATTGTATTTGATACCTTTATAGTTCTTATAATTTCGGCGCTCATATTTGGCTTTTTAGTATTGACAGAACCCGTTCAACAATGGTTCCTGAAAACTATGTATGATTCGGATTAGTTAGTACAGTAAACAGTTTTTATACTTATCAGGATGAAAAATTATGCCCTTGTTACAGGAGCAAGTAAAGGAATAGGAAGAGCGATTGCTGAAAATTTAGCAAAGCGTAATTACGATTTGTTACTGGTTGCCCGTTCAGAAAATGAACTGGTGAAATTAAAAGATAGTTTAGAAAGCAAGTATCAAATTTCTGTTGAGACTTTCGCAATAGATCTTTCTGAGCAAGGGGCAGCTCTAAGTGTATACGAATGGATTGTAATAAGCGATTACAATGTTTCTATTTTGGTAAATAATGCAGGTTATGGTTTATGGGGTAAGTTCGAAGTTTTGCCTTTAGCGCAACAAATGAATATGCTGCAACTAAATGTAAACACAGTGGTGGAGCTAACTTATTATATATTACCTTTCCTTAAAAAACAGAATAAATCGTTTATCCTAAACGTTTCGAGTACTGCAGCCTACCAGGCAGTCCCTACACTTGCCTTATATTCTGCTTCAAAATCGTTTGTGTTATCGTTTACGAGGGCTTTAAGGTTCGAATTAAAGCGTACTTGTGTTTCGGCTACCTGTTTATGCCCGGGCCCCGTTGATACCGGATTTGCAGCCCGGGCAGGATTAAATTCATTAAGTAAGCTGGCGCAAAAGTTTAATATGAAACCAGATGAAGTGGCCGAAATAGCGCTTAATGGAATGTTTCATGAAAAGTCAGAGGTTATTCCTGGAATTACAAATATTATCTCTGCTTATGCAAACCGTTTTCTTTCTAAATCGTTTATAGAGAAAACAGCAGCGAGTATTTACGAAGTCTAAAAATTTAAAAATTCGTTAAATAAAACTTTTTTTATATGTTTGTACAGTAAGCTACTAAGTCTATAGACTATGTCGGAAAATATAACTTATTCTTTTGTCCCTAAGTTGTACATAAATCATTCGCCGAATGAACTGTACTGTTGTTGTTGCTGTTAATTCTTAGACCGGCTCTGGTCACAGTAATTGTATTTTTTTATTTAAATAATTTAATAAACAAAACATGGCAACTTCATATCCTAGATTCACTTTAGCAGAAACATTAACAACCGAACAAAAAGAGTTTTTTAACACACATGGCTTTATTCATTTTAAAAACTTCATCACTTCAGATACCGTAAATTCCATCATAAAAGCTTCAGTAGAAGTGCAGGATAAATGGATAGCCGATGATGTGAAAAAGATAAATGGAGTGCCAATTAAGTATGGCCGCGACATTGATGGTTCACCGATCGTTCAACGCTTTGCATTCATTAATCAGCATCATTCTACATTAAGCGGCCTGCTACTTGATCACCGCTTAAAGGGCTTGCTTGAGCTAGCCGGACAAGGTGCCAGATTAGGTGAAACTGAGAAAGATGGAATGGTGTTTAATCATTATGTGAACGGCCCCGAAAGTAAATTCACTAAAATGGGTTGGCATACAGATGGTTTAAGAGATGTTTTTTACGGGCAGAAGCTAAATCCAATGCTAAATGTAGGAATCCATTTGAATAAAATGAAACCAGAAAATGGAGGTTTAAGAATCCTTCCGGGAACACATAAACAAGGTCTGTATCAGATGTTATTTAGAAAAAAATACTTCTTGGATAACGATCAAGACCCGAATGAAGTGGCTGTAGTTCCGGAAGCCGGTGATTTGACTGTGCATGATGGCAGATTATGGCATCGTGTAGCACAATCAACTGTCCGGGGAGAAGAAAGCCGCAGAAGAGTGATCTACATCCCGATCATTGCAGGCAAGTACACTCCTAAAAACGAGAACAGCCCAACTGTGTTTTACCAACGCTTTGCAAACCTGGTTAAGTAACGCTCTATGTTATTTATCATTGTGATTAATTGGCTGGTAAGATCCGGCCGATTAAACAAGGTATTGCTATTTTCTAAAAATGTGTATCAAAAGCAAAGCCTTCGATTTTCTAAAGCAGGCATTATTGGAGCTGGTTTAATGGCACTATCATTTACAGCCGGCAGCAATCCTTTACCAATGTCTTATCCCTATTTTGGTGATTCGCTTCCCGTTCCGGTTGGGATTAATAACCAATTATTTTATTTACAACGTGATCCGGATGCGAATACAGTTGTATATAAATTGAATATGAAAGATGGACAATTGGTTAATAATGAGCCAGTGAGTGCTTTTTGGATTCGGTATGATGAAGATGGGCAAGTACAAGCACTCACTACTTTGCAGAAAAGGCTTGCTTACGGTATCAAATCTAAATTAATTGCAAAGGGTAAGTATGAGTTGCGGTTTGCATCTTACAGTAAATTGCCGCTATATCTTCTTCAATCCGATGCAAATGCTTACTACGTTTGTGCCATGGTCCAGCATAAAAAAATGGTACTTAACAGGATATTTGTTAGGGTTAAAGATGGCTCATTTAATATTCCCAAAGTAGTATATATAGAACTGAGCGGCAAAGATGCCGAAACTGGTAAGCAGCTAACTCACCGGATTAACATTTAGTAAAAATTACCTTAACATTAAATCAATTTTAAAATTCGGTTGTTATCCATAGAAGAGACACAGCATTAAACCTTCATGGAATTAAAGCTTTTAAAAGAGGGAGAACCGCTTACTATTGAAAGGGAAAAAAGCGAACAGGTATTTGCGGATCGGAAACGAACCAATATCAGTAAGGTCGCTGAACAAAAACTGATTGTTTTTTTGCTTAAACGAATTCCAGTCTTCATAACTTCGGACCATCTTACCTTAATTGGGACACTTGGGTCGCTCATTGTTTTTGCCGCATTTCTCCTTGCCGCTTATAGTAATACCTTTTATTTGCTGATAGGGATTGCAGGGCTTGCAATAAATTGGTTTGGCGATTCGCTTGATGGTAGGCTGGCTTATTATCGAAATACACCTCGAAAATGGTATGGCTTTGCGCTGGATATCATGATGGATTGGCTAAGTATTGTGCTGATTGGTTTGGGATATATGCTGTATGCCGAAGGAGGAGCAAAGGTGCTAGCCTTTATATTTGTAGTTCTTTACGGATGGGCAATGATCATTTCCCAGATTCGGTATAAAATAACAAACAGTTATACCATTGATTCAGGGTTAGTTGGACCGACTGAAATCAGGATTATTATTTCTATGATTTTAGTTTGTGAAGTACTCTTCAAAGGAACCATCATGTACTTTTCGGCGCTGATAACTGTAGTACTTTTTATTATTAATATAATTGAATCTCGTAAGCTGTTAGAAGCTGGCGACCTTCGGGATAAGGATGAACGTAAACCATAAAAAAAACGCTCTTTTTATATTTGCCAAAGCACAAACTGTGTCCTTTATTGGTGGCCTTGCCGACTATGCGCTCATGATTTCTTTAACGGAATGGGCTCATATTCACTACACTATTTCCATTATGATAAGCGGAATTATTGGAGCCCTAATTAACTTCAACCTAAACAGGTCATGGACATACATGTCAGATCGTTTCTATGCAACAACAATGGCTAATCAACTGGTTAAATTTTCATTTGTAGTTGCCGTAAGCATAGCATCTAAGTCGTTTGGGACATATTTGCTAACATCCCGCTTCGCTATTAACTACAAAATAAGCCGTTTAATGGTGGAGCTTTTAGTTTGCTATGCATTCAATTTCCCATTAATGAAGTATTGGGTTTTTAAAAATGAACAAAGAACGCAGAAGCTTACCACATAAACGCGACAGTAATGGAAAACCCGAATGGCGATGAGCCTAGCGGGATGGCGATGAGGCTTAGGAATGAATGGCGGGGCTGAGACAACCCATGAAACATAGAAACCTGCTTTTCAAAAGCCTTTTAATTCCGCTACGGATGTAATAAATGCTCCAAAAAGTAAAAATCATTCTATTAGTAAAATCCATTCTATTTTCGAATAATTTATCCTAGTAGTTTTGTAGTCTAAATTTATTCTCGATGACTACAACTGTACTTAATTATTCTAACATCAACTTATCGGTTTTAATAACCTGTCTATTGCTATTTATTTTGCCATTCGCAAGCCGGGCACAAACACCTACACCGGCTCCGCCTCAAACGTATCCAAAAATCACGGGTTATGTGGGCATCCTTCACCCCATCGTGACTTTTAATAAGCATGAAACACATACCAATTTCTCTGATTATTATATTGGCGGTTTGCCTACCGGGATAAATATTTGGAAGAGCGCCAAAGTAGGTTTCTCCATGGAAATTGTACCAACAATCAGAGCTGAAAACGGAGTTAGTAAAATGAACAACTTGTTATTCCACCCAGGTATTCTGCTAGGTTTAGGCAACGGATTTACCTTTGCTGGCAGAGCAGCTTTTGAAACTTCAGGTAGATATGGTGTAACACCCGTACTAAACAAGGTTGTGGTGAAGAATAAACACAGCAATTATTTTGTAGCTGTTCCTGTTCCGGTGCGTTTTGGAAATGATTTGCCAACGTCTTTAACAGTAGGCTTTCAATTCGGAATTGGATTTTAAACCTATAGGAGTTAGGCGCCCAATTGTGAGCAGATATCATGTTCATTTGAAACGTACGGAGACATTGATCATGAAACTAAAAGCAAACACATAGTGGAGGTCGGTTAATTAGAGTCCGTAGTATTGACGAACGTTAATGTTTTCACGTAACAATTGTGCTGATAATGATTTATTTATGGGTACTAGATAGCTTTAAGGGCGTATCCAATTAAAAGTTAGGTAAATCTAACATTAGTACTTGATTAATGCATAAATTTATGTTTGATTTGTATTTCAAATAAATTTCTGCTTATCAGTGTAATGAAAATACTCTATCTCCTTTTATTATTAGCGGCCCCGGCATTATCATTTGCTCAAAGCGGGGTTCTTAAAGGCCGTTTAACATCTGGAAGTGAGCCACTTACATATGCTACCATCACCTTGTCCGGTACTAAAATCGGCGCAACCACCAATGAAAAAGGGTTTTATGAACTTCCCAATGTATCTCCAGGTAATTATTTTGTGTCATTTTCGGCAATAGGGTATCTTGCTGAAAAGTTTGGAGTAACAATTAATAGCGGACAGATCGCTGTTTTAAACGGAAATCTGAAAGAAAATAGTTCTAAACTGGATGAAGTAGTAGTTACAGGGGTTTCCCGCAGAACTGAGCTTAAGAGAAACCCGGTGCCGATTGCTGTTATGAGCAAAAGGGAAATGAACGAGAACGTAAACAATAACGTGATCGACGCCATCGTAAAAGGAGTTCCGGGGGTAAATGCAGTTACCACGGGTCCTAATATTTCTAAGCCTTTTATAAGAGGATTGGGATATAATCGAGTTTTGACTTTATACGAGGGGGTGCGGCAAGAAGGACAGCAATGGGGTGATGAACACGGTATTGAAGTAGATCAATATGCTATTGGCAGGGCCGAAGTAATTAAAGGTCCCGCAAGTTTAACCTACGGCTCTGATGCAATTGCAGGCGTCATTAATCTTATTCCTTCGCTACCAGAAGGGGCAAACGGCATCCTCAAGGGAGATTATATAGTAGATTATCATACCAATAATGGCATGGTTGGAACATCGTTAGGGTTAGCTCTGAAAAATAATGACTGGCGATATATTCTCAGAGGTACGGCTAAAGCAGCGCATGATTATCGAAATAAAATCGATGGTTTTGTTTATAATACAGGTTATACAGAATATAACCTTTCTGGTGTAGTTCGAGTGGATAAAAATTGGGGTTATTCGCAGATCGTAGCTACCCTCTATAACGATCAGCAAGAAATTCCTGATGGAAGTAGAGATTCGTTAACACGGAGATTTACCAAACAAACAAGTGAAAGCTTATCTGATAATATAAAGAAACGGGTACCGGTACATTACAACGACTTAAAGGCTTACGAAATTGCTGCTCTCAAACAGCACATCCAACACTATCGCCTGTACACGCATAACCAAATAAAGTTAGGTGAAAGCACACTAAACACGTCAATTGGTTTACAGCAAAGTGTTCGAAAGGAGTATAGTCATCCCACCTTAGTGCAACAAGCTGGTTTAAACGTGGTATTGAACACGCTTAATTATGATTTTAAGTACAATTTAACACCTATTGCCGGGATAGAAAGTACTCTTGGTGTAAATGGAATGTACCAAACCAATACAAGCAAAGACGCAACGGATTTTCCTATTCCGGACTATAACTTGTTTGATGCCGGGATTTTCCTGTTCGCCAAAAAAACATTCAACAAGTTGGATTTATCTGGTGGTATCAGATACGATAACCGAACCATTAATTGGGACGCTTTTTATGTGGCACCCAATCCGGAAAACGGCTTTGCTAAAAAAGGAACAGCAGGTGGCAATGCACAACTACAATTTCCGTCATTTAAACACAGATATACAGGTATTTCAGGCAGTGTAGGGATAACGTACAACCTAAGCGAACGCTTACTGTTAAAAGCAAACATTGCCAGAGGATACCGTGCTCCAAATATTACCGAAATTGGTTCAAATGGTCTTGATCCGGGCGCTCACATTGTGTATCTCGGTAACCGAAGCTTTATCCCAGAATTTAGTTTACAGGAAGATGTAGGTATTATTTCTTACTTAAAGGATGTTGATTTAATGGCTGAGTTATTCAACAATCAAATCAATAACTATATCTATCAGGCTAAACTCACCGACGCTAACGGCAATCCAGTTATAATTGTACCCGGAAACACCACATACGCTTATCAGCAGTCAAAAGCTCGATTGTATGGCGCTGAGTTCACCGTTAATCTTCATCCTCGCAAATTAAAGTGGCTTGCTTTTAACAATAGCATGTCTTACGTAACGGGCTTAAATCAAAATAAGCAGCTGATAAAACAATCAAACGGTCAAGCGAAGTATCTTCCTTTCATTCCACCGCTACATCTTCGGTCAGAATTAAAGGTGACTTTGCAGAAAGCTTATGGTCAGTTTTCCAAAATTTATTTCAAAGCAGACGTAGATGCTTTTGCAGCTCAAAACCGTTTTTACGGTTTCGATAACACCGAAACTGCCACACCAGGTTATACCTTATTCAATATCGGAGCAGGAACTACCGTAAAAAATAAATCAGAGAAAACGGTGTGTGAGCTTTTCTTTCAGGTCGACAATTTGTTTGACACCGCTTACCAATCAAACCTAAACCGATTGAAGTATTTTGAGTATTACCAATCATCGCCAACTGGCAAACTTGGTATTTACAATATTGGCAGGAATGTAAGCTTTAAGGCGGTGTTTCCGTTCTGATACTCAAAAGAACGAGTTGCAATAAAATTCGATTATAAATTAAAAATTGGTATTTGGGCGTTTGGGCGGGCTTTCCATTACAATCTTTTTTTGTCGCCCTTCGACTCCGCTTATAATGACATCCAATCTAAATTATTGATTACCAATTAAATACCATCTATTAAAAATGCTAGTCAGAAGCGCTCGGATTGGCCTCATCAAATTAGCGTTAAGAAATATGGTGCGATGGCTGTTGTAGAAATATAAAAAAAACACAGAACTCAGCAATCCGGAGAAGCAAGACACAGATTTTGATAATTTACGCAAATATGGGTTGCGGCTTGGATTGCGATCAGCCATTGCAGCATATTTTAGCTAATTTTATGAAGCCTTGATCTTTTGCTTCTTTTCTATCAAGAGAAAAGAAGT
>JAQBOG010000012.1 GCA_028288165.1 Sphingobacteriales bacterium
ATATGTTTTAAACTAAACTTGCCCCTTGATGCAACGTCGATAGCCAAATCGGCCCAACTTAATACACCTTCATTTGATAAATGCCAGATGCCAGACTCATTGTCTAAAAGTAAGTTTAAGCTAGCATTTACAAGATCAGGAACGTAGGTAGGAGAGATTAATACATCATCGATAGCCTGAAATTGTTTTCCTTGTTTCAAGGTGTTTAAAACGTTCGTGACGAAATTATACTGATCGTATGGCCCAAAAAAGGCACTTGTTCTAATAACTAATGCATTTGGGTTTATTTCCAGAACTTCTTTTTCAGCTAAGGCCTTGCTGTGTCCATATACATTCAGTGGATGGACGATATCCTTCTCCACATATAACTGATCTTTATGCCCATCAAACACCAAATCAGATGAAAACATCATTAGTTTAACTCCATATTTTAAACAAATTGCCGCTAGTTTGGAAGGCCCTTCAGTATTTATTCGGTAGCAATTTTCCGCATCGTCTTCTGCATCATCAACTCTAACATAACCTGCAGAATTAACAACTGCCCAAGGTTTTAAGTGTTTAATAACCGATTCAATTTGATCTATATTGGTTATATCTAATGAGTTTCTATCTAAGAGTTGGTAATGGATGTTCCTTAAATCGCATTTCTTGCTAAATGCAAAACCGAGAGTTCCCGTTTTACCAAGTATAAGCACTGGTGCCGAAGAGAAGCCTGAAATAATATTAGAACCGTTCATAATCGGAAGATTATAAAGCAACCGTTCATCTCGTTCCCACCAACCTTTTTCGTTTAATATGGGATGAGTATAAGATTCTCCGGTACCAAATGATTTGATTACGTCGGCTAACGCAGTAGATCGAGGTTGCCCGGAAGTAACATCGAATACACCCGATTCGTAATCGCCTTTAGCCTTTGTAAGTAACCTATTCCATCCAAAAGAGCCCAAAAGAGCCCAAAAGGTAACAGCTCGAATGTCAATGCCTTCATTTTTTAAGTCGTTTGCTGCTTTCCAGATGGAAGCGAGCCATCTGATTTGTTCTTCACGTGTGCAGTGCAAATGAACTTCTGTAATTGTTAAAGGTAGTTGGTATCTTTCCCAAGCTTCCTTCAGTAAGTTATAAGGGCCGCTCAGTTTCAAATTTGCCACCCGGACGGCCTCTACATCAGCATACCTGTGTCTTTTATTTCCGCCAACTGTGTGTTTCGGATAGTTTTTAAACTGATGATCAAGATATCTTTCGGATGTAAGATAATGGTTAAAACCTAAAATGTCTGGCGGGCAGGGGTTCTCTAAAAAAAAGTTTAATTGTGATTCTGTTGCGCCATTCTTGATGAGATACTTGTAAAGTTTATGTGTATTATCTACTAGGCCACATAAAAGATCGAATCCAAGCCATCTTCGATAATTTTCGAAGTTTGCCTGGTAACTGAGATTGGAGGTACTGTGCGTTTTTCCTAAATCTTCAGTTTGCACTAATTTAGCTTGAGGATTTACTTTTCGAATGGCTTGCATAGCCAACACGGTAGCTTTACACTCGCTAATTAAAATTTGAATAAAGCTGGCGTCATCTCTCTTATGAGGATGCCATAAGCCGTAAAGTCCACAAAACCTAGCCGTTGTTAAAGGCTCATTGATAGGAGTATAATACCTAATAAACGGGAATTTATTAGCTACTTTTGAAGCATATTCAGCTAACCCAGTTGAGAAGCTTTCTTCCTGCATTTGGACATAGCATGGACCACTGCCATGATGAACCAATCCTACAATCGGTTCTATTCCTAATTGTACCAGATGATTAAGCTTCTTTTCAGTGTCTAGCCAATCAATTTGTACGTCTTTATTTGGTTGATGTTTTTCCCAAAGTACCGGATATCTTAATTTTTTTATTCCTAAGTCTTTGAATAATGCAATGTCATTTTCTCTGTCGTAATGACCAGAATATGATAACTGGTCAAAATAAGTGTCATAAACCCGGTTTATGGTGCACTCAATACCTCCCCAGACTTCCATTTTTGTTTATTGATGATGCTACATCATTAGTAGCTAAACTCTCCTGACTGTCCTGATGTTGTATTTTTTTGAATGTTGCCAGCGCTTGCGCCACTACCTGATCCATGTTATAATATTTGTAAGTGCCTAACCTTCCAACAAAATAAGTATCAGTAAGTTCATCAGCTAGCTTTTTATATTTTTGGTACAAAACTGTATTTTCTGATTTTGGAATTGGATAGTAAGGATCGCCTTCTGCTTTCGGGAACTCATATACTAATGATGTTTTCTCGTGCCTTTGACCGGTTAGATACTTAAATTCAGTAATGCGGGTAAATGCATAATCATTCGGATAGTTGATTGTTCCGGTTTCTTGATAAGTTTCTTTATCGTGAGTTTCGAATTTAAAATCTAAAGAGCGATAAGGAAGCTTGCCGAATTGATAATTGAAATACTCATCAATTGGCCCTGTGAATATTAATTTTTTATAACTGATTTCGTTTACAACTTCCTTATAATCGGTATTAAGCATTATTTTAATGTTTGGATGACTCAATATTTTTTCAAACATTCTGGTATACCCATGTAAAGGCATCGCCTGATAGGCATCCGTAAAGTAACGGTCGTCTTTATTGGTACGTGTAGGTACTCTCGCGGTTACAGAAGCATGTAGTTCTGATGGGTCAAGTCCCCATTGTTTCTGCGTATATCCTCTGAAAAATTTTTCGTACAGCTCTCTTCCTACTCTTCCAACTACCACGTCCTCAGATGTTTTCATTTCTTTTACTGGTTCCGCTTTGGATGCAAAAAACTCTTCTACCTGCTCACTAGTAAGGTTTAAGCCATACATAGAATTTATAGTAGTTAAATTTATTGGGATTGGAAATAATTGGCCGTCAAGGCTTCCTAAAACCCGGTGTTGGTAATTACGCCATTCAGTAAATTTTGATAAATAATCAAATATGTCTTTACTATTGGTGTGAAAAATATGAGGGCCATATTTGTGAACTAAAATTCCAGCCTCATCATAATGGTCATATGCATTACCTGCAATATGATTTCGTTTATCAATAATTAAAACTTTTTTATTGGCAACAGACGCCAACCTTTCTGCCAATACGCTTCCTGCGTATCCTGCACCAACAATTAAATAATCAAACATAGGTTCGGGTTAGGTGTTTTTAACTTGCAATAGAGATATCAGTTCTGTTTCTAATAGTAGTTGTCATTAAATCTTGCATTCTCTTAACGGTAATTTCCCATGAAACTTTGCTCAGGAATTTATCGACTTGTTCCAACCATGCTGAGTTATTTTTAGCATTAAGTTCTTTTTCAATTGCTTCGATAAAATCTGAAGCGCTGGATGCAATAGAAACTAATTTCAATGTACCATAAGGCTGCACTACATCTCTGATCGGAGTAGAGACCACAGGAACTCCACCTGATAAATATTCAGGGGTTTTTGTAGGACTTATAAATCTGGTTGATTCATTAATCATGAAGGGGATAAGGGCTATATCCCAGCCAGATAAATATTGTGGTAATTGTTGATATGACTTGGAACCCAAATAATGGATATTGGGGTTTTTGGGTAAGGTTTCCGGATCAATTTTTACTACTGGTCCTAATAATACGATTTGCCAATCAGGCCTTTGGTTGGCGATTTCTCTAATAAGTTCAATGTCAAACCGTTCATCAATCACTCCATAAAAACCCAATTTACAACCTTTTATTTTGACTTGATCTTCTGGCTCATTAATAGAACTTTTTCGAGCCTGCCCGAAATGGCTTTTATCGATACTGCTTGGAAACGGATGTATATTAAAATGTTGTTTCTTTTTGGCTTCATATAAGGATTGTCCGCCGGTAAACACCAGATGCGCTTTCATCATTAACTTGCTTTCCAATTCCTTTAATTCTTGTGGAGCAAACTTAAAAGCTGATAATTCGTCCATACAATCATAGACAATTAAGCCTGGGTTAAAATTGTCTGAAAATTCCAATGCCATTGGCGTATAGTACCAAAACGCGTAATCCTCCACGTTCTGTTTTTCGAAGAACTTTTTCAATAGATTGTTTAAAGCCTCATTCACTGCCGCTTTAGTTAAGCCTGGCGGTAGGTGTGGAGCACCCACAAACAATGTTGGCAGTTTTTTTGAAAAGGTTAAATAAGCTTCGTCCTCCGCATCAAAAATTGGTTCTTCCATATAATATATATTGAAGTTTTCTGAGAAACGGGTTAGAAGATGTTGCGGACGTTGAAAAACAAAATCCCAACGAAGGTGTGAGAGGCAGATGATGTTTTTTGGTAAGATTTTCATAACAAATAGAACTTTAAGTGCGTATAACCTGTAAAATGTTATAAAACTAACTATAATATCATAAACAGAAAGTAAATATGTTTAAACATTATATTTTATTTTTATAAGATTTATTGTTGATTAAGTTTGTAATACCAAAAAGCATACCTAAAATTTTTAAATATATTTTACCTATAAAAATCCTTTATTTATAAGAATCTACCTAAAATGGATAAAAACAAATTCATGTTTGCAACGGGGATAGAGAACAGTTATCCCACAATAATATTACCTGACGGCACTAAGAAACGAGTTGATGAAATGGAGAAATGCGGCCACTACACGCATTGGAAACAAGATTTTGACCTGGTTCTTGAAATGGGGATTGAGTTTTTAAGGTATGGCCCGCCTTATTTTAGCGTACACACGGGGCCAGGTAAATACAACTGGACGTTTGTGGATGAAACCTTTAATTACATGAAAGCTGTTGGTATAACTCCTATAGTTGATTTATGTCATTTTGGTGTGCCAGATTGGTTGGGCGACTTTCAAAATCCAGATTTCCCACGGTATTTTGAAGAGTACGCAAAAGCGTTTGCTGCGAGATATCCATACATTAAGTTTTATACTCCTGTTAACGAAATATTTATCGCAGCTGCATTTTCAGCTTCTTACGGCTGGTGGAATGAAAAGAAAACGGATGATAAATCATTTGTAACTGCCCTAAAACACTTATGTAAAGCAAATGTGCTGGCAATGCAGGCGATATTGAAGATACAGCCACAAGCTATATTTATTCAAAGTGAATCATCAGAATATTTCCACCCAGAAACTCCGGATTGTGACGCACTTGCTTCATTTCTAAACCAAAAGCGCTTTCTTTCATTAGATCTTAGTTATGGTTATCCGATCAGCGTCGTGATGTATGAGTATCTACTCGAAAATGGAATGACCAAGGAAGAGTATCATTGGTTCGAAAATAATTTGATTAAGGGGAGTTGCGTAATGGGTAACGATTATTATGTGACTAATGAACATATGGTTCATGAAGATGGTAGCACCTCTGCCGCTGGTGAGATTTTCGGTTACTATGTAATTACGCATCAGTATTACAGCAGGTACAAATTGCCTGTTATGCATACGGAAACCAATATTTCAGAACCAAATGCATTAAGATGGTTGCAAACGCAATGGGCCAACGTACGCCGTTTGAAAAGAGATGGAATACCTATTTACGGCTTTACATGGTATAGCTTAACAGATCAAGTTGATTGGGATTCTGCGTTAAGAAATGATGCAGGAAATGTAAATAGCTTGGGCTTATATGATCTTGATCGGAAAATCAGACCTGTAGGCATAGCTTATAAAGAGATGATTAAGCAATGGAGGCCAGCTATTGAAAATGAAAGCTATGTCCTTCACTTCAAATCTGGTTATTATAAATAACGAATATTAATTAAAGAACCATGTTTTATATATGGTTCTTTAATTTTAATTAATATTCGGGGAGTAGGTGATATACTGTTTTATTTTTTCGAGCTTTTGATATCAAACCCAATTGATCTGTTTGCTTTAAGATCTACTTTATGAATTTTTACAAATTGCTGGTTAATAAATGATTCATGGATTGGTCTGGAAGAAATTATTACATCGTCTGGACCCAATTTCATCAATGATGCATCTGTTTGATAAAGGCTTTTCATATTAGGATAATTTATTTTATAAGAATGATCAAATACTATTCCATAAGCTTTTTTTAAATAAATAAATCTGAAGGAATCTTGGAGATTAGAGGTAGAATCTTATGAACAATACTAATTTAAATAATATTTCTAGTTTTTGTCGACTTCTATGAAACAAAAGCAGTAAAAGAAGTATATAAATTAGGGTAATTGCAGTTATTACTTATTTTATCAAAGTTAAATACCTGTTTTTTGAAATTAAATTATTCCTTACGAATTTAAGAGGTGCTAATCTAAAAGTGTATAGTAATTAAAACGATGGTATCCTCTTTCCTTTTTCGAAGGAAAAAGATTCGGAAATTAACCAACGTTTTTCAGGTAATCTTGCTCTAGAGCGCCTAAGCGATACATCTTAAACTCCCAATTAGATTCCTAAATACCTGCGGTTTTTTGCTTATTGTAATCTTCCATCTTCTATTAGTGTTAGAGATGCCTTTACATTATTTAAAGTTTTAGTTACATCAATCTATACTTCGATATCCTACATCGTCTGGTATAAACTTTGCCTAGTGAAAAGATCTACAGATTCTAAAAATCTATAACTATGGCTACCAGAGGAACAAAATTAGAACGCAGCAAAGTAAATTCTTCACAAGATTATGAAGTAAAATATCTTGCAGACAAATTAGGAGTTAGCAGCCAAGCGATTGGTGGTGCAAAAAGAGCGACCGGTTCTAATAGTCGAGAGGATATTGAGAAGTATATCAAGGATAAGCAAAAGAAATAACTCTAATTTCTTTTACTATGACGCTCGATAAATATAATCAGAAACGTGATTTTACAAAAACCTCCGAACCAAAGTCTGGCAAAATCACTGATAAGGAAAAATTGCATTTTGTAATTCAAAAGCATGCAGCCTCTCATCTTCACTATGATTTCCGTTTGGAAATGGAAGGGGTTTTAAAAAGCTGGGCAGTTCCTAAAGGGCCATCTACTGATCCTAAGATTAAGCGCCTGGCTATGATGGTGGAGGATCATCCATATGACTATCGAAATTTTGAAGGCATCATCCCGCAAGGGGAATATGGTGGCGGCACAGTTATAGTATGGGATGAAGGAACCTATGAACCTATAGAAGAAATAAAAAGTAAAAAGGGTCAAGAGAAATACCTTCTTGATCAGTTGAAATCAGGCTCATTAAAAATAAAGCTTCATGGAAAAAAATTAAAAGGTGAGTTTGCCCTGGTTAAAACCCACGGAATGGGCGAAAAGGGTTGGTTGCTGATAAAACACAAAGATGATTTTGCATCTACTGCCGATATTACTAAGAAAGATCAATCTGTAAAATCAGGGGAAACAATAGAAGTAATTGCTAAAACTAGTGATAATATCTACGGTAAAAATATGGAGCCTAAATCATCGAAAGCTAAAGCAGACACAGAAAAGAATGCGGGTGCTTTAGATACCTTGGCCGACGAAGCGGAAGATGCCATTGAGGTGGATATAGAGGCGAGCTTAAGGAAAGCAAGCATGACGCAATTTCCAGATAAGCTTAAACCAATGCTTGCTACCCTGGTCGATGAGCCTTTTGATAATCCAGATTGGGTATATGAAGTTAAATGGGATGGCTATCGAGCCTTGGCTTTGTTAAATAAAGGTGAAGTAGAACTTAAATCTCGAAACGATAAATCTTTTAACGAAAAGTTTTACCCGATCCCTAAAATTCTCTCCAACTGGAAAATGGATGCTGTGTTTGATGGTGAAATTGTGGTTTTAAATAAAAAAGGTCTTTCGGATTTTGGGGCACTACAAAATTGGAGAAGTGAAGCAGATGGTGATTTGATATTTTATGTGTTTGATATACTTTGGTTAGATGGCAAGAATTTAATGGACTTACCATTAAAAGAAAGACAGGCCATTTTAGATGCAACCTTGCCAGCCGATGATGACCAAGTAAGAGTTAGTAAAGTTTTTAATGCAAACGGGGTTGATTTTTTTCACGCTGCCGAAAAAATGGGTTTGGAAGGCATTATTGCTAAAAAAACTGAGAGTACATATTCACCAAACTTTCGTTCTAAAGAGTGGCTTAAAATTAAAGTCCATAAAAGGCAAGAAGTAATTATTGCAGGCTATACCAAAAACGAAGACACCACTAAGTCTTTTAGTTCTCTTTTGTTAGGAGCTTACAAGGGCCAGTCTTTACAATATGTAGGTAAGGTGGGTACGGGTTTTTCAAATAGCCTTCAGAAGCAGATGATGGAAAAATTCAATCAGTTAGTTATAAAAGAGAGTCCTTTCGAAGAATCTCCAGATTATAATAAACCATCTCGGTTCAGACCAAACCCGCCGAAAGCAAAGGCCACCTGGTTAAAACCCGAATTAGTTTGCGAAATAGCGTTTGCCGAAGTAACGAGTGATGGTGTTTTTAGACATCCCTCTTTTCAGGGTATGCGTGAAGACAAAAATGCTAAGGAAGTTGTAATTGAGAAAGAAGTACCGACACAAGAGGTAATAGAAACGGATGAAGATGAAGTAAAGCAAAGCTTGGTTTCCTCGCCCAAAAGTAAAGCAAGTAAAACCCTACTAAATCCTAAAGACGAAACTCAGGTTCGAAAGGTAAATGGTAAGGAGTTGAAGTTTACAAATTTAAGCAAGGTTTACTGGCCCGAAGACGGTGTGACTAAACGTGATATGTTTAATTATTATTATCAGATTCAGGAGTATATTTTACCCTATTTAAAAAATCGACCTTTATCATTAAATCGCTTTCCGAATGGGATACACGGACCAAGCTTTTATCAGAAAGATGTTAAAGGTAAAGCTCCTGAGTGGGCAAAACGTTTTCCATATGTCACTAGTGATGGTGAACAAAAAGAATATTTAGTAGGTAATGACGAGGCGACTTTACTTTGGGCTGCTTCATTAGGGTGTATTGAAATGAATCCATGGTTTAGCAGAGTTCAATCTCCAGATAACCCTGATTATTGCGTCATCGATCTGGATCCTGATAAAAATACATTCGAGCAAGTTATCGAGGCAGCTCTTGAAATTAAAAAAGTTTTGGATGCTATAAATGTCCCATCATATTGTAAAACCTCTGGCTCCACAGGTATCCATATTTACATTCCCTTAAATGCTAAATATTCGTATGATCAGTCTCAAATGTTTGCAAAGCTAATTGTAAACTTAGTTCATAAACAAATTCCAGATTATACAAGTCTAGAAAGAATGGTGGCCAACCGTAAAGGGAAAATGTATCTTGATTTTCTTCAAAACCGCCCGGGTGCCACAATCGCCGGCCCTTATTCATTAAGACCAAAGCCAGGTGCAACGGTTTCTATGCCTTTACATTGGGATGAAGTAAAACCCGGGTTACAAATGAGAGATTTTACAATTCACAATACCATTGAGAGATTAAAAACGGAAGGTGATTTATTTAAAGGGGTTTTAGGGGAAGGAATAGATCTGCTAAAAACCATCGAAAAAGCAAAGGAAACTTTCAGCTAAATCTTGAAATCATACAAGCTACTGAATATATAGACTGGTTTAGCAACCCTGGAGCAAAGGAACTTTAACTTTAAACTTTAATGACCGAGTAATTTATTATTCAATAAGAAACTAAATGCTTGCTCTATAATCAATTAGTTGTTCTTGTGTTATCTTCCACCCCGCCTTTTTAGGTTATGTAAAATGCCTTTAAGAATTATTTTAACTTTTTTTTTATTTTAACAGTATAAAAAGATAAAATAGTATTAAATTAGTTTCATAAACCAACAAGTTTTAAAGTGGTCTCCCCCGACCAATTCTTAAAGCTGTGTAAACCGATTGTCTGTAATTTTCTTGTAATTGATTATGAAGTTAATTCTATTTCTTGTAGGTACTTTACTGTGGAGTCCATTGGTGGTTTTATCCCAAACGGATAAAATGTATGCCGAGCTTAATAAGGCACTTGATAAAAGTAGCGAGTATGATGCACACAAACTTCGCAGAATTGAGCATATCAAAAAGGCACTATCTAAAAATCGAGCAAATTCAAATCTTACAAACAAGTACTTTACCTACCTGCAATTATTCAATGAATATGAGTCGTTTAACTATGATTCAGCATATGTATATAGCCACAAGCTGCAAAATATTGGACAATTGCTTAAGGATGATGCGAAACTCAGTTATGGCAAAGTGAAACTCGGGTTTATTCTATTAACCTCAGGCAGATACAAAGAATCATTTGATTGCTTAAATTCAGTGAACGTGAAGGTGCTAAACAAATCAGCTAAGGCAGAATATTATTATACCAAGGCGAGAGCGTATTATGATTTGGGAGAATATAATGATGATAAAGAATTTACTCCTCAGTACAATAAACTAGCGGGTTTGTTAATCGACTCAGGATCAGTTTATAGCGATCCAAACTCTTTTAGTTATATATTTTTTAAGGGAGATAAGGCTAACAGAAGCGGCAATAAAACGAAAGCATTATATCTTTTTAATGAGCTACTCACAAACCATAAATTAACCGAGCATGAAATTGCCAGAACTGCAGCCGCAACGAGCAGAATCTACTACGATGACAAACTATATCAAAAGGCTAAAACCTATATGATTAAAGCTTCAATTGCAGATATCAGGTCATCCACCAAAGAAACCACTGCAATATATTTGTTATCACAATGTCTGCATAATAACAAGGATTTTTCAAAAGCATACCTATACATAAATAAAGCAATGGATGATGCAAATACCTATGGTGCTAAACAACGAAAAATAACAGTGAGTAAAGCATTGTCAGAGATAGCCAATGAAAACGTGAACAATATTGAAGCTCAGAAACGTGGCTTGTACATATATGCTTTCATCATCACGTTCTTATCTGTCCTTGTAGTGATTTCTTTAGTTGTAATTTTTAAACAATTGAGTAAGATAACGCTTGCGGATGTTCAAATAAGAATAGCTAATCAGCATTTAAAGGAAGCAAACAATAAATTGGTGGAATCAACACGAATAAAAGAAGAATTCATCGGATATTATTTCAATTTAATTTCTGAACATATTGATAAAATAGAAAAATTAAAACGTTCAATAGATGCGAAGCTGACAACCAGAAAGTTTGATGATATTAAGATTATTATCAACAATATTAATCTAAAAAAGGAGCGGGAGGCATTATTTGAAACCTTTGATAAGGTATTTTTGAAAATATATCCAGACTTTGTTTCGAACTTTAATTCGCTTTTTAAAGAAACTGATCAAATAAAGATTTGTGGTAATAAATTATTAAATACTGATATGAGAATATTTGCATTAATAAAAATGGGCATTGTTGAGTGCGAGCAAATTGCTCGGATCTTGCAATATTCAGTGAATACAATTTACTCTTACAAAACCAGGATAAAAGCAAAATCAATTGTTTCAACCCAAGAATTTGAGGAACGAATTTTATGTTAGCAATAATGTCTTTTTGTAATTTATATATTACATCTATATACAACCGTATAATAATTTTGTTAAATAGCTTTAAAATCAATAAGTTACACATTTTTTTTAGCTATTTATTCTATATTTTAACTTCATAAATAGCCTTTGATCTTTTTACTGCTTTTCTTTGTTAAGTGCAGGGTCCCGAAGCATAGATCACAAAACATTAACTAATAATTTAAACCAAAAACCGTTTCTTATGAATTCAATCTTAGCAATTAATTCAGTTTAATTAATTTTCTGTTGATTAAACATCTATGGATTTCGATCTCAAATTGAGATTGAAAACAAATCTATTCTTAAAAAATTCATTTATTAATCTTTTAATTATGCAATTGAAATATTTACTTCATGCGTGTTATTTATTAGTCTTTTGTTTATTATCAAATTTTGCCATTGCGCAGAATAAAACAATTACTGGTAAAGTCGCTGATCGAAAAGATGGATCTCCAATTATTGGGGCATCCGTTAAAGTCAAAAATTCTACCGCTGGTGCTAGTACAGGCGCCGACGGTACGTTTAGAATTAACGTTCCTGAATCCGCAACAACCTTGGTTGTGTCTTATATAGGATTTACCAACCAGGAAGTTGATATTACTGGAAAATCTTCGGTTAACGTTTCTTTGGTTGAAAGTTCTACAACTTTAAGTGAAGTAGTAGTTTCAGTAGGTTATGGAACTCAAAAAGTGAAAGACGCAACTGGTTCCGTAGCTTCTTTAGGGTCAAAACAATTTAACAAAGGTGTAATTGCAACTCCTGAACAATTGCTTCAAGGTCGTATCGCCGGTGTTCAGGTTACGCCTTCCAGTGGTGAGCCAGGATCAGCTGCCACTATCAATATTCGTGGAACAGGATCAATAAGAGCAGGTAATGGTCCTTTATACGTTGTAGATGGTGTACCGTTGGATGCTGGTGGTACCTCAGGAGGTTTGGAGGCCGGTGCTGGTATGTCTTCAGCAAGAAACCCGCTGGCATTTATCAACCCGGCGGATATCGAAAATATCAGTGTATTAAAGGATGCGTCGGCTTCTGCAATTTATGGTTCTAGAGGTGCCAACGGTGTGGTTTTAATCACTACCAAAAAAGGTACTTCTAAGCAGGGTATACAATTCTCTGCTTCCACAAGTATGTCAAGCGTTGCCAAACGATACGATCTGCTTAACTCTACCCAATTTTTAACTGCTGTTACTGCAGCTGGAGGAAATAGCGGTTTAACATCCGCGGGAGGTGTAAACTTCGGTAGTAACACCAATTGGCAGGATGAGATATTTAGAACCGGAGTTGCCCAAAATTATAATTTAAGTTTCGGCGGTGCGACTCCTATTTCAAACTATAGAGCATCATTTGGTTATGATGATCAAAATGGTACAGTTAAGAATTCTGGCTTAAAGAGAATGTCCGGACGTGTTAATGCGTCCCAAACTGTTTTTAAAGAAAGATTAAAGTTTGACTTATCTTTTCTTTCCTCAAATGTTAAGAATCAATTTGCCCCAATTACTAACAATGCTGGTTTTACCGGAAGCTTAATAGGTGCAGCTTTGCAATCAAACCCTACATATCCCGTGAGAAATGCCGACGGAACTTTTTTCAGCCCGGGCGGTGATTTTAGAAATGCTGTTTCAATGCTCGAATTAATAGATGATAAAGATAATATCAATCGTTATCTAACCAATTTTGGTACAACCTTGAAATTAGTAAAAGGATTATCCTATAAAGGAACTTATGGTTACGATAATTCAAAATCAGTTCGCTCAACGTGGTTTGATCCAAATTTACCCGGTTATACTGGGGGAGTAAATATTCGGGGAATAAACGTTAATCAGGTAAGTGGCAATGGCCGGGCAACTATACAAACAGTTAAATTATTCTCCTACATCACTGAGCAAACATTAACATATACAAAAGAACTAAAAGATGGAGGAAATGTCGAGATTTTGGGCGGTTATTCTTATCAGATATTTGATACTAAACGCTTTAATGATCTAAGATATGATACCCAGACTAAAAATGTATTAGTTAAAGATGTAGCGGCATTTAAACAAAAGCTTCCAATATTTGGTGACACGACAAAATCAGAACTCCAATCATATTTTGGAAGGGGAAATATCAATTTAAAGGATAAATATTTATTAACAGCAACCATTAGGGTTGACGGATCGTCAAAGTTTGGTGAAAATAATAAGTATGCAACCTTTCCAGCTTTAGCTGCAAGATGGAAAATTATCAATGAAAACTTCGGCTTAAAGAAATTTTTTGATGATTTAAGCATTCGTCTAAATTATGGTAAAACTGGAAACCAGGAATTCCCTGCCTATGCTTCTTTAGCAATTGTCCAAGCTAATTTAAATGGTGGTTCAACCACTATTACTGCTGCAAGTCCTAATTTGAAATGGGAAACATCCACTCAATATGGTGCCGGAATTGACTTTGCTTTTCTTGATAATAAGTTGAGCGGATCAATAGATTATTTTAATAAATCTACTAAAGATCAATTGTTCCTTCAGGATTATGCGCAACCTGCAGCTGTTAACAGAAGATGGGTAAATTTACCTGGTTCGTTAAGAAATACAGGAGTTGAGGTTAGTTTGAACCTAAACGCGGTTAAAAAACAAAAATTTACTTGGGATGTGCTTTATAACATGACTTTTATCAAAAATCGGGTTGAAGATTTTGGAAATCGCAATGTTATAACCGGAAATATTGATGGTCAGGGTTTAACCGGTGCTTATGCTCAGTTTATTGGTAACGGTTATCCAATTTCATCTTTCAGGGTACCGATATTTGCCGGATTTGATCAGAATGGTTTTGGTATTTATCCTAATGGAGAAGTAGGTAGTGTGGTGGGAAGCGCAGAACCAACATTTAACGCCGGCTTAACGAATAATTTTACATTTGGTAAGTTCAACGCTAGTTTCTTCATCTATGCAAAAACCGGATTCTATATTTACAACAACACAGCTAATGCATTTTTCTTAAAAGGTAATTTAGCTTCTGGGCGTAATGTAAATCAAGAAGTCGCAAGTAGCCCTGAAAATCCTGGAAACTCAGGTGAAGTGTCAACTCGATTTGTTGAGAAAGGTGATTTTTTAAGATTATCGAATGCTAGTATTGGCTACACATTCAATACAGCTTCAATGAAATCAATTAAAAGCCTGCGTTTATCACTTGCTGCTCAAAACCTGTTTTTAATTACTAATTATTCAGGTTTAGACCCAGAAATAAATACAGATAAGCAAAGGAATGGCGTACCATCCAAAGGCATTGATTACACAGCTTATCCAAGCGCACGTACATTTACATTGAGTCTTAGTGCTGGATTTTAAGATTTAAGAGAATAAGACATGAAAAATTTTTTAAAAATATCTTCAGTTTTTAGTTTCGGATTGATTCTAACAACTGTAAGCTGTACCAAGCTAGATGAAGAAACTTTTGGTTCCAGAAGTATCGATAAAGGCGGGGCGGCTTCTGCATCAACTCTGCAAGGTGTGTACGACCAACTAAATGGTCAAACAGCTGAAAATAATACATATGCATTACAAGAACATCCGACAGATGAAATGATGGGCCCAACTAGGGGTACTGACTGGGGCGATTTTGGCGCTTGGCGTAAGCTTCATACACATACATGGGATCCATCTCATCAGCAAATTAGTGATACTTGGGATCAGCTGAATACAGGAGTATATCGGGCATCACAAGTGGTAGCCGGTTCAACAGACAATAGTATAAAAGGTCAAGCTAGTTTCTTAAGAGCATGGTTTATGTTCCAGGTTGTTGATCTTTTCGGTCAGGCTCCATTTAGAGAAATCGGCGGTAATCCTGATGATAATCCTAAAGTCTTTAATCGTAAGGATGCTACAGATTTTATTATTAAGGATTTGGAATTTGCCGAAGCAAATTTGAGTATTGCTTCACCCGGAAAAGCTAGTAAAGCTGCGGCTCAGGCCTTGCTTGCAAAGGTTTATTTGAACCGAGCAGTTTATAGTGCAGCTGTTGTTGGCGGACCATATACTTTCGCTAAAACGGATATGGATAAGGTGATTGAATATGCCAACAAAGTAATGACCGCAGGTTATCAATTGGCTGGAGCAGGTCAGTATTTCGATAATTTTTCCTGGGATAATTCAACTAAATCAAAAGAAATAATTTTTGGAATAGAAAACTCCGACACCCAAGCTCCTGGAAACTCCAGGAATCGCTGGAGAATGGGTCTTCATTATAACTCTTTTGGAAAAAAAGATCAAGGTGGATGGAATGGTTTCACTACACTGGCGGATTTCTACAATTCTTTTGAGGCTACTGACGAACGCAGAGGCGGTACTTACCCAGGACTAACTGATAAAATCGGTTTAAGAACCGGCTTTCTTGTTGGTCAACAATATGGTATTGCCGGCGCTCCGTTGCAAGAGCGTGGTGGTAAGCCCTTGATTTTTACGCCAGATGTTAACATCAATCGTGCGAATGAGTCTCAAGGTATACGGGTTATTAAATATTTCCCTAAACCAGACGCAAGCAATAATGTAAATGACGATCAGTCTGCAAATGACTATATTTTCCTTCGTTATGCTGACGTGCTATTAATGAAAGCTGAAGCAATTTTTAGAGGTGGTAGTGATCCGCTTGCACAAACTTCAGCAGTAATTCTTAATTTAATAAGAGTGCCTCGCGGAGCTTCACCCTTAGCTTCTGTAGATGCTAAAGCTATTCTTGCCGAGAGAGGCCGTGAGCTTTATTATGAAGGATGGAGAAGGAACGATCAAATCCGTTTCGGAACATTTAATGATCCTGTTGATCAACGTGCAGCTAAAACGGATCCAAGTAAAACACTGTATCCAATACCACAACGTGCTGTAGATACAAACCCTAATCTTGTTCAAAATGCAGGTTATTAATTAAGAGCTTAATATTTTATTTTTCACAAAACGCAGCAGGCTTGCCTGCTGCGTTTTGTGTTGTTTATGTTTATGCCTATGCCCAAACGGTTACTTTCTATATTTTTCTTGGCTATTCTATGCTTTTCTTTATCCTGTAAGAAGAAAGAAACTCTGTTTACTTTACAGGATAACGATGAAATTGGAGTTGATTTTGTAAACCAATTACACGACACTAAGGGTACAAATATCTTTTCTTATCGTAACTATTATAATGGTGGAGGTGTTGCTATAGGTGATGTGAATAATGACGGCTTGAATGACGTTTACTTAACATCTAATCAAGGGGATAATCAGCTACTCATAAATAAAAGCAACTGGAAATTTGAAAATATTGCCGACAAAGCTGGTGTAAAAGGTACTAAGTACTGGAGCACGGGGGTAGTGATGGTGGATATAAATAATGACGGTTGGTTAGATATTTATGTTTGCAACAGCGGAAATGCGACTGGTGACGAAACTGAAAATGAGCTTTTTGTAAATCAACATAATGGAACTTTCAAGGAACAAGCCCAAAAGTACGGTTTAGCTGATAGGGGTTTATCCACCCATGCTGTTTTTTTTGATTACGATCTCGATGGCGATCTCGATTGTTATGTTCTTAACAACTCATTTCGACCAATTGAAAGTTTTGACTTTTCAAAAAATCTGCGAGATGTAGTTGATGAAATAGGGGGTGATAGATTATATAGAAACGACAAAGGGCATTATACTCAAGTAACTAAAGATGCTGGCATATACTCCAGCGATATTGGGTTTGGCTTAGGTGTGTCGGTTGTAGATATAAATCAAGACTTATACCCCGATATTTATGTGTCTAATGATTTTTTTGAACGTGATTATTTATATATCAATCAAAAGAATGGGACCTTCAAAGAAGAAATCCAATCTGCAACGGGTCATTTAAGTGTTGCATCGATGGGTTCGGATATCGCAGACATTAATAATGACGGCGAGTACGATATATTTACAACTGAAATGCTTCCTGAAGATGACAAGCGTCTCAAAACAATGACTTCGTTTGAAAATTATGATGTTTTAAAATCAAAACAGCATGATGGATATTATAATCAATTCATGCAAAATTGCCTTCAGTTAAATAATGGGGATGGTACTTTTTCCGAAATAGCATTTAAAGCAGGTGTTGCTGCAACAGATTGGAGTTGGGGCGCATTATTTTTTGATATGGATAATGATGGCTGGCGTGATATCTTCGTCTCTAACGGTATTTTTAAGGATCTTACCAACCAGGACTATATAGAATTTCTTGCTAGTCATGAAAATATGGACAAAATTGCTGACGGAAAGAGATTTGACTTTGATGAATTTTCCAAAAAAATGATTTCAACACCATTGTCGAATTATGCGTTTATCAACAATAAAAACTTAACTTTTTCAAATAACTCGGTAGATCTGGGCCTTGATAAACCTTCTTTTAGTAATGGAGCAGCCTACGGAGATTTAGATAACGATGGAGACAACGATTTGGTGGTGAATAATGTTAATATGCCAGCGTTTTTCTATAAAAATAATTCAGATCGGTCTCAAGGGCATTTTATCCAACTAAAACTATCCGGAGAACAATTTAATATAAATGCAATAGGCAGTACCATTAAAACATTTAGTAAAGGCTTAAAAAATATCTACTATCACCAACCTGCCAGGGGGTTTCAGAGTAGCATTTCGCCTAATTTAATTACAATAGGAGTGGGGAAAAATAAGGTTGTTGATTCTCTTCAATTAATCTGGCCTAATGGCAAGTATTCCACAATAACAAATTTGAAAGTAGATACTGTTTATAAGTTAACTAGTGAATCAGCTACTAAAAAATATAATTTACAAAAAACAATAAGTAAAACGCTGTTACAGGAAAATACTAAAAGCCTCTTTGATTCAATTCCAAAACATCAGGAAGATGACTTTATTGATTTTGATAATGAGCGTTTAATGCTTCAAATGCTTTCAACAGAGAATCCCTTTCTGGTAAGTAGTGATGTTAACAATGACGGCTTGGCGGATTTTTACATGAGTAGTTCCAAAGGGTCAGCTGCGGCGATATACATCCAACAGGCTAATGGGAAATTCGAGGCTTACATTCCTGATGACTTTATAAAACAAAGTTATTTGGAAAATGGTGCTGCTGTTTTTGGAGATTTTGATAAGGATGGTGATGAAGATTTAATTATATGTTTCGGAGGTAATGAAGAGATTAACGGCTCAAGAATTTTATTTCCAAGATTTTTTGAAAACGATGGCAAAGGAAAGTTTAAACGAAATCCTGCTAAGAGTATACCCGTAGAGGTAAACGCGTCCGTTATTGCCAAAGAAGATTTTGATCATGATGGTGACCTTGACCTTTTCATTGGGGCTCGAAGCGTGGTTGGCACCTATGGTTGTTCTCCAAAATCTTACGTGATGCAAAACGATGGTAAAGGGAATTTTACTGACTTTTCAAAAAAAGTATTCGGAGCAGACAGTAACCTCGGTATGGTAACTGATGCAAAATGGGCTGATCTAAATAATGATGGCTTTTCAGATTTGATTGTTGCAGGTAACTGGATGGGAATCAAAATTTTTAACAATATCAAAGGCAAGTTCACAACAGATTCGCGACTTGAAAAATATAATGGCTGGTGGAGCAGCCTACAAATTGATGATATAGATGGGGATAAAAAACTCGACATCATAGCCGGTAACCTGGGCTTAAATTCAAAGTTTAAAGCCTCAGAAAACGAACCATTGTCAATCTACGTGAAAGATTTTGATAATAATGGAACAAAAGAATGCATTACTGCGATATATAAAAACGATCATCGCAAGTATGTGTTTCACTTGAAGCAAGATTTGGTATGGCAGCTTCCTTCTCTAAAAAAGCGGTTTCTTAAATATGAAAATTATGCCGGTAAAACTTTTGATGAGGTGTTTACACCAGAAATGCTAAAAGATGCAGAGCAACATAAAATAACCACCCTTGAAAGTGCAGTATTTTTAAATAAGGGAAGCAAAAACCCATTTCAAATTAAGCCATTTCCATTCAATGCACAGCTCTCTAATATAAACTCTATTTTAATTGATGATCTTGATGATGATGGGAAAAAAGAGATAGTACTCACAGGAAATTTTTATGGTTTTAAGCCTGAAATTGGTAGGCTGGATGCTAATTATGGACAAGTTTTCAATTATGCAGGTGGATCCTTTAAATACTTATCACCGTCAGTTAGTGGCTTAAAAATAACAGGGCAGGTCAGATCCTCCCTTGTAATTAAAAATAGAGCTGGTGACAAAAACTACATATTTGCTCGTAATAATGATCATCTCATAACCTTTACTAAGAAATAAGATTTCTAACCCGTTTAAGTCGCTATTGTCATTGATTCAATATGGATTTATAGCACTTTAAAGAAATTATGAACCTACTATTATTGAAGCGTAAAAACTACTTAAGTGTGCTAGATAACTCCACGACGCCCACTAATTATTATTGCCAATCAACTGTTCGAGTTTTATTTTGTTTAGCAGTTTTTAGCCTAACAGCTCTTATTTCCTGTAAAAAGAATAAGTCCAAAAGCTCAATTTTTACCCAATTATCGAGTAACGAAACCAATATCAATTTTAGTAATCGCAATACAGAATCAGATTCACTCAATATACTAGACTATTTATATTTCTATAATGGAGCAGGTGTAGCTTCTGCAGATTTCAATAATGACGGCTTAGAAGATTTATATTTCATATCCAATCAGGAAAGCAATAAATTTTATTTGAATAAAGGCGACTTGAAGTTCGAGGACTTGACTAAAGAAGCAGGCTTAAGCGGCACAGGTAATTGGAAAACAGGTGTAACAATTGTAGATATTAACGATGATGGATTTCAAGACATTTACGTTTCAGTCGTAACTGGAATAAAATCCTTCAAAGGCAAAAATCAGCTGTATATCAACAATGGAAACTTAACTTTCACAGAGAGCGCCTCGAAATATGGTTTAGATTTCGAAGGCTTATCAACTCAGGCTTCATTTTTTGATTATGACAAAGATGGTGATCTGGATATGTTCCTACTCACCTCCTCCGAACACAGTAACAATGCTTATGGTGATTCAAGCCTTAGATTTAAATATAATCACGCAGCTGGCGATCACCTCTTAAGGAACGATAACAATAAGTTTACAGATGTAACCCTACAATCCGGAATTTATGCTTCGGCTATTGGCTATGGCTTAGGCTTAAGTATAGGTGATTTGAATAATGATGGATGGGATGATATTTATGTAAGTAACGATTTTTTCGAGCAAGATTATTATTACGTCAATCAAAAGAATGGAACTTTTAAAGAACAATTAAAATCTGCTTTTGGTCATACCAGTTTATTTTCGATGGGTAATTCCTTAAACGATGTTAATAAAGACGGATGTCTTGATGTAATTAATACGGATATGCTCCCTGAAGATATTAAAGCCTTAAAATCTTCAATAAATGACGAACCACTTGACATCTACAATCAAAAAGTAAAAAGTGGGTTTTATTATCAGTATTCTAAAAATTGCTTGCAGCTAAATGTTGGCAACGGTAAAAAGTTCGTAGATATAGGCTTGTATGCGGGTGTTGCAGCAACCGATTGGACGTGGTCTCCTCTTGTTCAAGATTTTGATATGGATGGCCGCAAGGATATATTTTTCTCAAATGGTATAAAAAAACGTTTAAATGATTTGGATTACCTCAAATACCTGGGCGATCCTAATACTCCCAGTGAGATGAAGACCAACAGAAAATTCGATAAAAAAAATATCGGTCGCATGCCGGATGGTCGCGTGCACAACTACCTCTATAAAGGTGGTGCTGATCTTAAATTCACGGATGTTTCCGAAGAAAATGATATGAAATCGCTTTCATCTTCCGCTGGTGCAGTTGCTGTTGATTTAGATAACGATGGTGATCTGGATATTGTCACTAACAACATGGATGAAGAAGCATTCGTTTACAAAAACTCATCGATAAACGAAGAGAATCCTAATAAAATATCTTTCTTGAAGTATAAGATAAGATTTAAAAAAGGGAACATAAATGGAATAGGCACAAAGCTTTATTTAAAGTCAAAGAAAGGTTTAGATCATCAGGAAATACAAACCAGCACCGCTTTTCAAAGTAATCAAACATTAACTGCAACTTTTACCTTTGCTATCGATGATAAACCCGAACAGTTATTGGTAGTTTGGCCGGATAATTCGTTTGAAATTCTTACTCATTTTTCTTCCAATAAACTAGATGAGTTGAGGTTTGACAACACTTCTGTGCTTAAAAGCATAGACATATCTAAAGAAATTGATGAGTTCATAAATGGCCACCAGCAATTTTCTCATAAAGATGTAAATGCCACATTGCTCGCTAAAGTCAAACAGAATCAAACACCAGATTTTAATTATTACTCTTTATTGCCTCATACATATTTAAATCATACACCGGCAATTGCAGTGGCAGATATAAATAATGATGGTATCGATGACATATATGTCGGGGGAATCGATGGCGAGCAGAAATATTTAATGATAGGTAATAAATCGGGCAAGTACTCCAAAGTAAGCGTGCCTATTTTTGACGATTTTTTAACTTATTCTGATAGCAAAGCTGCTTGGACCGACGTCAACCTGGATGGTAATCTTGATCTCATTGTTATCAATAGCGATCACCCTTTTACTGAGCCGCATAAGGTGAAGCCTAATCGGTTATATTTAAATAAAGGAAATTTCAATTTTGAATTTAAAGCACTTCCCAATACTGGCTTTTTGTCTTCACAACTTTGCATAGTTGATTTCAATGAAGATGGCTTACCTGATATTTTCCTGCCTTCATTAACATCCTTCAGAAATTATACGAAGACTCCATCTTCGGCTTTGCTAATAAACCAGAAAAACGGAAATTTTAAGATCGAGAATAGTCTTCTCGGTGAGCTTGCAACTATTCCATATATAAAGGAGATTGCGATCGCAGATGTTGATAAAAATGGCGAAGGAGATTTGATTATCGCTGCCGAATGGAAACCACTTCAAATATTTCTAAAAAATGGGAGGAGTTTTGTAAAATATAAATCCACCATACTTGACAATTTAAGCGGTTGGTGGCAATCAGTCACCATTGCCGACGTTAATCACGATGGTAAAAACGATCTCATCGCTGGAAATTGGGGATTAAACAATAAATATGGCGTTCAGAGTGAAACTCCCCTGTATGCCTATAACAGTGACTTAGATAATGATGGTAAAAACGATTTGATTCTCTCGTCTAATTTCAAAGGGAAGTATTATCCATTCAGACCTAAAAATGATTTAGAACAAGAACTCCCTTACTTAAAAAAGGAGTGGTTAGGATACAATAAAATGGCCGATAAAACAACTGAAGAAATTTTTCAGTCGAGAATAAGAAGCCAAAATAGGCTTAGTAGTAATACGTTCGCTAGTGTATTTATAAGCGATGTTTTAGGAAAGGTTGATATAAAGCCATTGCCTTATTTATATCAACAAGCACCCATAACCTCAATCCAACTTAATAACATGGTAAAACAAGATGAGTTTATCATCAATGGAAATTTTTCAGGCATAGTTCCTTACGAAGGCAGGTACGATGCAATGGGTTTTGTTTCTATGAATTACCTTTCTCAATCCGCAAAGTTTTCAGCACCAACCTATTTTATAAACTCACGATTTAATTTTCAGGAGCTAACCTTTGTCAAACCGTTAAAGCTAAGTAATAGAGTAGCATATCTTATTTTAACATATGATGGTGATTTAATGGTAATCGATAAAAATTAATAATCCGCTGAAGTCTCTTTAATTAAATAATCTGCCTTGGTAGGTGATTTAAACTTTAACCATATTTGCATTCAACTAATTGGTTTCAGTTATAAAATCTAATTTATCATGTAATGCATCATCTTAAAAGACTTCTTATTGTTTTATTCATAACTGCTATAGCTATAACCGTTCACGGACAAGTTAAGTCAGATTCAACCAAAAAATCAAATCAACCACTACAAGAAGTAGTTATTAAAGCATACTTTTCCAAAAAACCAATATCAAGTATCCCATCCTCTGTTAGTCTGGTAGACTCGCAACAATTGAGCAGAACTTCCGGAACGTCATTAGTAGCCGCAATTAATACCGTCGCCGGAGTGCGTATGGAAGAACGTTCCCCCGGTAGCTATCGGCTATCCATTAGAGGAAGCTTGTTAAGGTCACCTTTCGGGATTAGAAATGTGAAAATTTATTTGGATGATTTTCCGCTAACTGATGCAGGCGGAAATACTTACCTCAATCTTTTAGATGCCACCAATGTAAGGAACCTAGAGATTTTAAAGGGTCCTGAAGCAAGTGTTTTTGGAGCCAATTCAGGTGGTGTGATATTAATAAATACTGCTGGTAATGAAAAAGCAGGGGCACAAGCCACAGCATCTTTGTTAACCGGTTCGTACGGACTTTTTCAACAAAAACTATCCATGCAGCGGAGTTGGGATAAATACCAACTCAACGTCAATCAAACCTCGCAAGAATCAACTGGCTACCGAGAGAATTCTGCTTTAAAAAGAAATGCATTCCAAATATTTCAGCAATATAATTATACTGATAAGGGAAACTTAAAGGCCATAATTTTATTTTCTGACTTGAACTACAAAACGCCAGGCGGAATTACCGCTGCTCAAGCAGATCTAAATCCAAGGCAAGCCCGCCAAAGAGCTGGTAATACACCTGGAGCTGCAGAACAACAAGCGGGTATTTTCAATCGAACGATTTTTGGAGGTATCTCCAACGAAATTTCTATAAATACCTTATGGAAACACGTTGCCTCCGTCTTCGGTTCTAACACTAACTTTAAAAACCCGTTTATAACAAACTTTGAGCGCCGAAATGAAAAAACAGTTGGGCTCAGAACGTATTTCGAATTTTCACCAAAATCTAAAACTTCTTCAAATTTTAGCTGGCAAACAGGCTTAGAAGGTAGTTCAACAGCTTCTGATATTTTCAACTTCGACAATAATGGCGGCATGCCTGGGAATGTTCAATCTGCAGATCAAATTACCGCTAATCAATATTTCATGTTTACACATGCTGCAGGCACTTTTAAAAAATTTGTTGTAGAAGGTGCTGTCAGTATAAATCAGTTTAATTATAAGTATGGTTCATTAATTAACCCGACTGACATAAAACAAAAACAAACGTTTAAAGTGCAGATTATGCCTCGTTTAGCGGCATCTTATCCACTAACACGAACTCTTTGGCTTCGTGCTTCAGCAAGTAAAGGCTATTCACCGCCAACTATTGCCGAAGTGCGATCCTCTGACAATAATATCAATGCAGATTTACAGGCTGAAAGCGGTTGGAATTATGAAACCGGACTTCGTTATAAAAACAACAACGGCCGAATTTACGCCGATGCCGTCCTTTTTAGTTTCAATCAAAAGAATGCAATTGTTCGCCGGGTAAACGCTCAAGATCAAGAATACTTTATTAATGCAGGCGGTACTAAACAAAAGGGCTTAGAGCTACAGTTTAATATCTGGTTAATATCTCCTTCTAGTAACGGATTTATTCGGGGTGCCCAGTTAAATAATAGCTTAACCTATAATAACTTTAAATTTTCGCAGTATCTAAATGCATCTGATGATTATTCGGGTAATAAACTAACAGGGGTACCACAGAATACAAACGTTAGTAGCCTCTATATAAAAGTTCCATTTAATATATATGTAAACGCCTCACATAATTATACATCTTCAATACCTTTAAACGATGCTAATTCAGTAATAGCTAAAGATTATAATCTTGTTCAAGCAAAATTGGGCAAGAAAGCCTATTTTAAAAACACCGACTTAGAGTTTTATGTTGGTGGCGATAATCTATTAAACAAAACCTATAGTTTAGGTAATGATCTAAATGCCTTTGGTGGTAGATACTATAATCCTGCGCCTTTACGTAATTACTATCTAGGCTTCACTGTCACCTTCAAATAGATATTCGAAATGAGTGTATTTAGTAAAGATTAACCTTGGCCGTAATTATGAAATTCATTTTTTTGGGGCGTGTCCCTAAATTGCGGGCCGGGCTTTTTGTTCCAAGTCCTCGCCTTGGGTAGGTCCAATGCTGCGGGCTTTGCACGTCAATCCCTCATGCAGGTGGTCTTTGCTTAATCTCCCCACCTTCCAATAGCTTAAAGGA
>JAQBOG010000015.1 GCA_028288165.1 Sphingobacteriales bacterium
TGCAGGCTAAAATCACAGAATTAACCGCAAAAAAGAACCTTAATTTAAAAAGCTATAATTATACAAATACAAAAGGAAATACCGTCTCATTAATCAACAGATTTTACTTTTTCTCCCACTTAAGAAATATAAAATACTGCTCCGTTATCAATCAGGCTAGTTATTAGACATATTCCTTATTATTTGCCCATAAGCTTGCAGCACCAATAATTGCAGCATCTTCACCTAATATCGCTTTTAAAATCGGGATATTTATAGACTTTTTTTCAAGAACAGCTAAGGTATTAGGTATAAATAAATTATACGCTTTGGCGATATTACCACCCAAAACCACAACTTCAAGGAATAAACCCAGGTTGTTCCAAATTCTTCGAAAACGATTTTAACGGATACATTGCTATCCACATAAGAACTGAGTTCCTTTACATCTTTAATTGCGAATCCGGTAAGTTGGTTTAGGGTCGGGCGGGAGCAAAAAAAAGCTACCTGCAAAATGCCAAGGCAGTACTCTGTGTTTTGATAGGAATGCTTATAATTAGTGCTTTCAGCTGAACGGCAAGAAATACAGATTGAAAGTAAACAATGTCTCCCATAAGTAATCGTATTCTATACTATACTACAGTTAGACGTTAATCTTTAAATTCCGAACTATAAATTGTTATCAGGCGATACCATAAGGAGAGAACAAAACAAACATCAAACACATTAATATAATTAGAAGAAGGCTTGCAAAATAGCGATATCTCCAGGGCTTAACATCTATCACAGAATGAAAACTAGGGGCATAAGGTATTTTCATAGGAAAAACCCTACCTATAACTAACATTATAACTGTAGTTATTACAAAAAGGATGGCTAGCAAATGCAAATAATGCAGCGGTGGATGAAAAACTAATATTAGCAACGCATAAGTAACAATAAAAAATACAAGCCCAATTTTGGCGGCAATAGCTGGCACTTTACGGGTTACAAACCCAACAATTAACACGGTAAATATCGGGATACTAAAAAACCCGGAAAGCATCTGTATGTAAGTATAAAATCCCCCTTTAAACAACATAATGAAGGGTGCAATGCAAATTCCAATGGCGGCGATTATGATCTGGAACTTTTTACTAATTTTTATTAAATGCTTTTCACTGGAATCCTGTTTGGTTTTTAGCTGCAGTGGCTTGTACAGATTCATAATAAAAAGAGTACTTGAACTATTTAAACCGGCATTAAAAGTACTGAATATGGCTCCCAAAACAATAGAAGCCATAAAACCGGTATATAGAGGAGGTAAAACATCTCCCACCAAACGCGGAAATACTTCTGCTGTATTTGGCAACTTTGTATATAGGTGAACTGCGATAAGGCCCGGCACATTTAACAATAAAGGAGAAATTAGCTTTCCGGTACAGGCTAATGCTATTCCTTTTTGGCATTCAGCCAGATTTCTGGATGCCAGGGCTTGCTGAACAATAAATTGTTCCATTCCCCAATAATAGAGGTTCACTAAAAACATACCTGTGAAAATTGTACCGAAGGGCACCTGGTCAGTTGAAGAGCCAATGGAGTTTAAATGTTCTGTATGATTAGTTAATACAGTGTTTACTCCTTTTAAAAATTCACTATGACCAAGGTATTTAAAACCAAAATAAGACAACATCAATCCCCCGGCTAATATAGAAAAGCCTAGTAAGCTGCCTGAAATACTCATCGCCCTTATTCCGCCTAAAATTGAATAACAGCTTCCGGAAATACCTATAACCGCAACCAACAAACAAATAGTGAGTTCATAACTTAATCCAAGCACTTCATTAAAATGGAAAATACCATTTATTGCTACTGCGCCACCGTAAAGCACAGCCGGAATTAAATTAACCAGATAACTAATTAAAAAAACAATGGATACAAACTTTTTAGTGGCGGTATCATATCTCTTTTCTAAAAAATCAGGCGTCGTAACAGCACCCATGCGAAGATATATAGGAATAAAAAATTCGGATACTATCAGCATCGCAAGAATAGAAGTCATTCCCCATGCCATTACAGACATGTTATTTATATAAACAGATTCATTTTCGCCTATTAAAAGATTTCCGCTAAGATTAGTTAGAAACAAAGAGGAGCCCACAAGAATAAACCCCAAACTCCGGTTACCTAAGAAATAATCATTAGCAGTTTTAAGCCTTTCTTTTCTTGTTTTTAACCAGGAGATAACAGCAACCAGTATAGTAAAAAACAAAAAACTAAAAATCATAATCTTTTAAATTGGATCGTATATTAAATGCAGATTAATGATTGCACCTACTTTACAATGATTTCCTTCTTATTAATACCGTAGGAATAACTTCTTGAATTTTTTTCCCGGTCAGGACGAAAGAAGCAGCAAGATCTGCCATTTTTTGAAAATCTGTAGAATAATTGGTAATTCCATCAAAGATAATCTCCTTAACAACATCATCATTATGAGAAAGTACACCTATATCTGTCCCAGGAGTAATGTTTTGTGTTTTACAATCCTTTAGTATGGCCCACAGCTCAGTATTATTTATAGTAAAATATACTTTATTTCTAACAATTGAGCCCGGGATATATTCAGTTTTTATAGTTCCCTTTATCTTAAAGTCTTTTATAAATTTTTTAAATGCCCTGAGTATTTCAATTGGAGTATCTGTAGAGGGTCGGTAATAAAAAACCATTTCATCATATTTACGAATGACTTCTGCTAATTCAGCGAATGCATTATAAGATGATGCTTCGAATTCTTGAGTTACATAAGAAAAATCACCATCTATTTTCTCATACCTATCAATCATTAAAAATTTGTTCGTTGGAATGTTCCTTAAAATCCCAGCTGTTCTAGGATTTGGGATCGGGGCAACAACATACATCCCATATTTACCCTTTGTATTAGTTACCAAGGTTTCAAATATCTCTATGTTATTATGATGAAAAAAAACATCTAGATGAACACCATTTCCTAGTTTTTGCCTAAAAGTTTTATAAAAGATTTCTTGAAAAAAATCAAAAGCATATAACAGCAATGCAACCTTAAGGGTTTGTCCTGTGTCTTCATTGGCAATAAAAAAACCGAACCTGCTTTTTGATTCTACAATTCCTCTATCAACAAGTTCTCTGTATCCTCTCGCTATTGTCTCCCTTGCGAATCCAAATTCCTTGATCATATTGTTGACAGACGGCAATATATCCCCCTTACCCAGAACTTTATTATCTATTGCATTAATTATTCCCTGCACAAACTGTTCATGTTTTGAAAATCCCGGGATTCCCTCTAATTCATGTATTTGATCAAATATATCCCTCATATAATCCTTTTATTATTTACCTTTTCTTTCGTATTAAAGAAACAAGCCGGTTTTGAAAATGACATTTACATTAATTAGTAATCAATTTTATTATGTCAAGTTTTAAAAATAGTAAATATGGATCCAACAAGTACATTTAACAGTAATTTAATTTATAGTTTTTGAAAGTAATTATAGTTACCTTTTTAATTGGCAATTTTGCAACACTCTGTAGTTTTAGTACTATTTCATATTTTTTTCAATGTTCTCTTACAATTTCTATTTTAATTAAATAACTTACAATCAGAATATTAAATAGGATTTTATGACATTATTTTAAGTATCATGCTTGTTATATGATCTATTAACCTAAGTTCGATATAAATATTTTTAAAATCAGATTTGGGGCGTTCGAGCGGGCTTTCCATTACAATCTTTTTGCCGATAGAGACAAAAAGGATTTTCATTGCAATCCCTAACGCAAACCAAGCAAATCTTGTAAACACATTTTATAAACCATTTTTCAGTTCTAATCAGTCATTTTAAAATCGGGTTCAGTTTAGCGATTAGATAATTCCCGATAATTAGAAGCATGTTAATGCTTTTGGAACCCGCGATCTTTTAGTGTTGCAGTAAAATGTACTTCTCCTTAATATTAGCGTATGAGATAATATCTAATAAATACAAAGCCAAACACAATTCTTTCCTTTCTGTTCTTAATTCACTGTAAACTGATAAATTCCAGAATTAGATTGATTGCCTTTTAAGTCTTTGGTGATCACCTTCCAGTAATAAGTTGTATTTGAGACTACATTTACGCTTAGAGAACCTGTGGCTATATCCGATTGAAGCAAGACCGGGTTAGCGGCATTTTCTCCTAAATAAATATCATATCCTTTTATATCCCCATCTACATCTTCACCGCTCCAGCCAAGTGTAATTTTACCGTTTACCGCAGTCACATTTTGTTTCATAGCCGGAATAAGCTTATCCGCCGGAAAAGGTGCATAGGAAACCAAACCCTGACCTGCATTATAAAATTTCCATATAGCACTCTGAGAAGTAGCGGTTATTTTGGCTGATTTAGACCGTATATACCAGGAGAAAGGCGTGTTCACTGGTAAGTTTAATTCCAGCGTAGTAGCAGATACTGTATGGGTTTCTGTTGTTCCATTTTTCAGATTTTTTATAACCAACTCATACGTTTCCGCATTTGCAGCACTGTTCCATTTAAATAAAATTGCACTTTCATCAGCAGATAGTATTCTACCAGTTGTGCAGGCTTCATTGGAGGCAGGTGCAACAAGATCCGCATTGCCAAGTGTTGAGGCCGGTTCCGGGGATTTGCTTTTCTTACATCCTAAAGTTACAAGGGTAAACAGGATTAATGTAAATACACATTTCATTTTTTCAATATTTTAGATGAACTCGTTGATACCGGGGTTTTAATTTTAAGGATGTAAGTATTTGCAGGCATATCCGGAAGGTAAACTTGGACAAGGCCGTTTTCTACCTGATGATCTTTACTATAAACCACTGAGCCTCCAACTGAGTAAACAGAAACATTTGCAACTTTAGAAGGATCGTTTCCCATATTAACAAAGAGGTATGAGTCAAAAGGATTTGGATAAATCACTCTGCCGTTTTCAAGAAAGATGCTTTGCTTATATGTCCCCTGGCAGTCTTGGTCTGTAGTAACTGACAGCTCATTTATCCCCGAGGCTAAGTCTAATGATACCAGGCTAGTGGAAGATTTATGGGTCACACCATTTAATTCAATATTATAAGAGGTGCCTCCTCTTAGATTAAGTTCAAGTTTTCCATCCAGGGTATTCACATAAGAATAAACGGATAAAGGCTGGGGAGCTTTAACTACGATATTATAACACCTGCTAAAATCGCTCTGTCCCACTACCGTTAAACATACTTCAAAAGTACCTGCACGTAAGGATGGAATATTTAAAGAATTGTTAAATGTATACGCTTCATTCAAGTCTACTCCGGTAATGGTGGCTTTATAGTTTAGGTTTGCTTCCGCCGTTATTGTAATACTTCCATTTTTGCTATTGATACAGGATTCATCAATTGCAGATATCCTGAAATTGGTAGCTGGAAGAACAAACGAAGCGGTTATTGTTAAAGTTTGAGAAACAGGAGCTGCAGCCAGCCAGAATTCGTTCCCTGCTTGTGAAGAAGTAATAGTAGTAGTACCTGCCTGGATAATGTGAATTTTTCCGTTAACTATAGTTGCTACGGCGGTATTACTGCTGGTATAAGTTACTCCCAAATCAGAATTGACAGTGGCTCCTGCTTCAAAATCGACTGAATTCACTGTTTTACCGGGTATTTCACTAAACTGAATGGTTTGATTTCCTTTCGTAATAGTTAAAGGCCTGCTCACATCTACTGCGGGTAACCATAACACATTTCCTGGTTGTTTTGCGGTAATAGTAGTGGTACCAACGCCGGTGATACGAATTTTGTTTCCACCCACAACAATTGCAACCTCTTCATTACTACTTGTATAAGTTACCTCCAGTCCGGATGTAGCCGTGGCTCCGGGCTCAAATTCAGGTTGATCAAAGGTTTTTTGTTGCAGCGGGTTGAAATCTATTGTTTGCCCCTGAGCAGCGCCAACTTCAAATCTGTAAACTCTGGCATCCGAAGCTTCCAGATTAAAACTGATGTTAGTTTTAGCAGTATTGGTACTTCCACTAAATAATTCCTTCACCTGGTAAGAATCAGAAGAATTTAAGCCCAACCTTTTCAGATCAATTTGATAAGCTTTTGTAGTTGAGCCATAGTTGAAAGCGGCCAGGTAAAAATAATTACCAATCTTCCTTACAAATAACTCGTTTGTTCCTTCTCCTGTATTGCCTTCCACCGGCCTAAATGCGACACCATTTCTGGCAATATCAAGCAGTTCCTGATTCTGGAAAAGCGTCTGCGCTCTCCCTGCCCATTGTCCGGTTGCCGAAAAGTCATCACCAGTTATTACTGTTCCGGTAATAACACCTGAAGCTACGCGAGCCCGGTTTGCACTTTCGGATTGATTATTTAGCACCAAATGATCAGCATCGATATAATTATAAACGTAGGTTTGCCACCAGCCATAATTGGTACTATTCAAACTATATTTAGTGTCTCCTATGGAAGAAAATGCATCGCAAGCGATTCTTCTTGTATGCACATACCGTCCGGTAGCCAAATTTGGGGATATAGCTGCATATACCAGCATTTTCCCGTCCAACTGATCTATCAGATATTCCATTCCCTTACGAAAAGCCTGCATCCCTGTATGAACAGAAGTATCATAAAAACTGTCAGCCTCAATACCTGCATGGCCGATAAAATCAATTTTTATCATTTGGAAACCTGCATTTTTAAACCTGCCTATCATGTATTCGATCCGCTTTTTAGTAGCCGGATGCGTAGGATCCATTGCCCGGCATCCGTCAAGATCATGATAAGCACCATTTACTTTAGTCCATACCTCCGTGTAATTATAAGAACTGCCCTCTACTGTCCGACTGCTTTTTCCCCAATCTACAAATGGCGCCCAATAAATACCTGGCGTTAAACCTTTGCTCTTGCAGTAGTCAGCGAATTCTTTAAGCTGCGCATCATTTAAATTATCCCAGTAAGAATCAAGATCAATAAAGGCCGTATTATCATTTCTGAATTCTTTTAAATTGTTGCTAAAAAAATCTGTTACTGCCTTGGCACTACTTAATGAAAGTTTTGACTGAATTGAGCCCCAACTATTCCATCCAAAAGGAGTAGGTTTATTCCAGTTAAAAACGTACGGAGGTTCAGCAATCCGGTTTGATTTACCATAATCTTCTAATCCATCCCGCCAATCGTTGAAATATCCAACCAATATTTTTGGAGACTTGACTGTATTTGTGCTTCCTCCAACCATACCATGAACGAGCATATCACGGGTGGTACTTTGTGATGTAAAACCGCCAAAAGCAGAAAGCGCTGTCAGCTTATTGCCCGAGCCCACAATCTGGATACCTGTTTTCCAATCAGTATGTTCTATTGAGCCCAGTATTAAACCTTTACGGCTCGTATTATCATAAATTGCACTTACCTCAGAACTTGTAGTGGATATATTGCCAACCAATGATAAAGCATTATACTTAATAAACGTATCATTATCAAACGGGACAAACAAGGCCCGGTTATCACCACTTTCTGGTAATAATACATTTTCTGATACTAAAGGTGCCATGTAATTACTTTTAACACCCGTTTCATTAAGTGCAACTTCTGTATAAAAATAGTTCCTTCCACTGTACACATAAAAAATCTGCTGCATAGGAGTCAAATTATTTCCTGAAAGCGAAATGATATGTTTTACACCGGAACCCAATCCATCTGAAATGCTGGATGATGTATAGACACGACTGGCGTAGTCTATACTTGAGCAGGAAATAGTTGATTTAGCTAACGCATAAGCGTCACTTATCACTTTTACGTTATTGAAGTAAACATTGTACTTTCCTGTTTTAAGAAAATACTCAATGTGATTATTATCTCCGAAGTAGATTGTTTTGACTGTTTCATCAAGACTAGCAAAAACTGATTGATGTAGAAAAATGAAAGACAATCCCAGAAAAATTGTTAAATGGAGCTTTATTCTCCTAAATGTGAAAAGATGTTGTAGATTCTCTTTCATAAAATATATTAAGATCGGTAAAATATCCCCTCTGATCGTTAACAATACTTTTACAGATATAACAAATCAGTAAAATATTTAATTTTCAAGCCCCCTTGTCTCTAGAGAATATTATTGATAAACTGAGTTCGATTTAAGAATTTGATTATTGGAGTGTTTTATCACTTTGCTGGGTTTGCGTTAGGGATTGTAGTGAAAATCCTTTTTGCCCTTCTTTCTTCAGGGTAAAAAGATTGCAACGAAAAGCCCGCCCGAACGCCCAAATCTTCTAAATCATTAAATAAAAAAGATAATCTTACTTTCATTAAATCATTAGTTTTAAAATATAGAAAGGCTGTTGAAATCAACAGCCTTTCTATTACAGTGAATATTTATTAGAAAATGTTTTAATATCCAGGATTTTGGTCTTCCTCATTGATCAATTCATTTTGTTTGATCTCTGATTCTGGAATAGGATACCTGGTATGGAAAGATGAGATTGTGTTCGATTGTTTAGCCCAAGGGTTTCTTTCACGCACAAGTGGCACCAAATTACCAGTACGAATTAAATCCATTCGTCTCCATCCTTCAAAACAGAGCTCTCTCATCCGCTCATCCAAAATATTGGTTCTGAATTGAGTATCTGACATTGCTGGTGACCAGGTGTAAGCAGCTGGCAATGTACCGCCAAAGGCTCTGGCTCTTACCGTTGTGTTTACTAAATTAACAGCAGCTGCAGTTTGACCTATTTCATTCAGACATTCTGCTTTACATAAAATAATGTCAGATAGGCGTAGGTAATACATTAGTCCACCAGAATTCCAGAAGTTTTGCACGCCCTGTGTACGAATATCTTCAAACTTTTTAATATGTGGTTCTAGTTCGTCAGCCTGACCTGTCCAGGTAATTGTTGGTTTTCTTCCATCCGGCAACGTAAAATCATATCTTATACTTGCTGCCTTTCTTGTGTCTCCTGGTTCCCATATCCCTCCGTCTGAAACAGCCTTATGACAATATGCAGTGGGTAGCATTAAATCATATCCTCCGAAGTAAGTATTTGAATTTACATCTGCTACAGCTCTTGAACCAGCATGGTGCTGAGCCATATTATTATCCGGGTAGATGTTTACAAATTGAAAAGCATAAATGGACTCACTTGAGTTCTGGTTTAATCTTGTGTCAAACAAATCTGCATAATTATTAAGCAAAGCATATTTTGGGATAACCATATCAAAATATTGTATTGCTTTATTATAATCACGAACAGTTGATTCCACAGGGGCATATAGATAAACCTTTCCTAGTAATGCCAAAGCAGCAAATTTTGTCGGAATTTTCTTATCCTGTTGTGTTTCAGGTAAATTTTGTGCTGCAAGTTCCAAGTCTTTAATTATAAACTCAAAAACATCTTTTAGTGGCTGCCTTGATTCTCGCATATTATCCGCATCAATAATAGGAATTGGCCCCCAAAGCATGGCTAACTCAAAAGTTAATGTAGCTCGTATGAAAGCTGCTTGAGCCTTAAGCTCGTTGGTTTTGGCATAATGCACAGCTTTCGCGGCGGCAGTAATTACCGGCCATCTTTTATTCCACTGTTCAGCTAAAGAGGAGTTAGTAGGATTTAGAGCTCCATTATATTTATCTAATCCTGCTTGTACATTATTTTCATTAACCTGCTGCCCCCCTTGCTTACCTTCGTCTGTGCCAAGGGTAAAAATAAAACCACCTCTGTCTTGCTTGGTGTTGCGCCACTGTGTATATAAGCCCGAAACTAAGAGCTTGATATTTTCTTCTTTTGAATAGACCTCTTCTTCTGTCAAAGCCGTTTTTGGCTTTTCATCCAGAAATTTGGTGCAGGAAGTGAATACCACTATTCCTATAAAAATTATTATCTTATATAAGAGATTTATACTTTTCATCTGTTTTTTATTTATTATGATACAAAACGCGTTGAAACAATTCGAAACGGTTTCATCGTTTATTATTAAGATATAAGACTAGAAACTTGCATTTAATCCAACCACAAACATTCTAGCAGTAGGATAACCATCTCCATTTGCAGGATCATATCCTTTATATTTTGTAGAAGTAAAAAGATTGTTCCCTGTAGTATATACTTTCAGATTTCCTAACCCAACCCTTTTTACTGTTAGTGAGGGAAGATTATATGCTAAGGTTAAAGAAGCCAATCGCAGATACGACGCGTCTTGTATCCCCCAAGATGTTTCACCGGAAGAAAAACGCACAGAATTATCATAAGTAGCTCTTGGTATATTGGTATTGGTGTTAGTGGGTGTCCAGCGGTCCAACATATCGGTATGTGCCGCACCATAACCGGTTCCACTCATTAACCCTTCATAATAACCACTCACAGCCTTTGCACCGTAAGAATAAGTAAACACTGTATTTAATGATACTCCCTTCCAGGATAATTGAGAAGAGAAGCCTCCAAAAAACTTAGGATCTTTTTTTCCTATAATAACCCTGTCATTTTCATCAATGATTCCATAACCTACTTCACCTGCTTTTTGTTGGTCTTTAGGAAGAATATCACCCGGCTGTAAGGTTTTACCTGGCAAGGTTAAACTATTTACATATGGCATATCCGACTCCTGTATTATCCTATCAAATTCCCACATGTAAATGGTATTCAGAGATTGACCAAGAAAAAAGTTTCCTTCTCTTTGTATGTCTGTGCCTGTAAACCCGCCGTAACTATAAATCGCATCAACAGCACCATATAACTTTGTAATTTTATTTTTATCTGTAGAAATATTTGCAGAAATATCCCATTTGAGATCTTTGTTATCTACAATTAATCCGGTTACAGTAAGTTCAACACCTTTGTTTGTCACTTCTCCAATATTCTCAATGGCTTCGCGATACCCTGTAAGTGTTGAAAGAGACCGTCTTATAAGCAAATTGGAGTTAACAATATTAAAGTGCTCCGCAGTAATCTGTAGCCTTTTATTTAACAGGCTTAAGTCTAATCCTATATTTAACTGGTCTTGTTTTTCCCAGGTTAGTGAGGGAGTCCCCCTTAATCCGGTGGAATTAAAAGAAACATTGCCATTAGAATATGCAGTAGAATATAAGCTTTCGAAGGAATAGTCCGGAATATTTTGATTACCTACACTACCATAGCCTAAACGTAATTTCACAAGGTCAAAAATTTGCTGATCCTTCATGAAGCTTTCATTTGTAACATTCCATGCTAGCGCTAATGAAGGGAACAGCCCCCATTTATGCCCTTCAGCAAATTTAGAAGAACCATCTCTTCTGGCCGTTACGGTAGCAAAATATCTATTATCATAGTCATAATTTCCTCTCACCAGATAGGACATTAGGGAGGATGCAGTAAAATTAGAACCTAAAACAAAATTTTGTTTATCGAATGCTGCGCCTAAATTATAATAGCTAAAATCATCTGTAGGAAAATCTCTGGCAGAAACATTGGTATAATTATAGTTGTTCTTACTCATACTTGTACCTACCAACCCGGTAATTCTGTGTTTATTAAAAGTACGTTCATACGTTACAGAATTATCCCATTGGTAATTAGAAATATGATCAAAATTTTGTACTGCCTTACCTCTATAAGAATCCCTTTTGGCTTGTTGAATGTCACTAGGTATATACTGATAGTAGTCCTGATTAGTAAGATCTACAGAAAATGTGCTACGAATATTTAAACCTTTAATGGGATTAGCATTTATATAATTGGATGAAAAAATTCTGCTTTTGGATGTGTTACTTTCAATTCGCATTGAATTGAATGGATTTTCCATATTAATGTCCCAATTATTACCCCAAGCTAAATACAATGTATCCCTGTTTATTGGCAATAATGGATTTGCAGCTCTAGCCACACCAAAAACTTTTCCATCTACCAAATCATCTTTAGATTTGGTGAAGGAAGTATTAGTACCAACTTTTAACCAGGGCTTTATAGTTTGCTCGGCATTTATGCGTCCGGAATACTTTTGAAATCCTGAACTTTTAACCAAACCGTCTTGACCTGAATAACCAAAACTCATAAAATAAGTGCTTTTATCTGTTCCACCAGAAAAACTCAATGCATGATTTTGTTGAAAGGCTGATCTGGTTACTTCATTTAACCAATTATAGCTATCCCCATTTTTATATGATGTATTTTCGTAATCTGCAAACCATAGCTTTCCTGCACCTAATAATTCATTGTTAATAAAATCTTGCCTCGTTGCATTTGGATGTAAAGTATAGTATGCCCCACCAACAGTTTTAGAATTTTCTAAAGCATCTATCCTTAATTCATACATATCTTTTGCACCCAATGTTAGAGACTTGTTTGTAAAATTTTGTACACCAAACCAAGCATCATAAGCAACTTTCCCTTCTCCGTTTTTACCTTTTTTGGTAGTAATTACAACCACGCCATTAGCGCCTCTTGATCCATAAAGTGCGGTAGAAGATGCATCTTTCAAAACGTTAACAGAAGCAACATCATTCAAATTTATCAGGTTAAAATCTCTATCCATAACAATACCATCCACCACATAGATAGGATTACCTCCAAATTGCATGGAGTTATTTCCACGAATTTTAATTCCGGCGGCTCCTCCAGGTACAGGATTACTTTGTATAAAAACCCCGGCTGCCCTACCTTGCAAAGCGTCATTTACGCTAGTGACAGGCCGCTCATTAAGTGTTTTTTCATTCACACTAACAACAGCTCCTGTTAAATCCTTTTGTTTAAAGGATGCTCCTACAACAACCACCTCATTCATTAACATAGTATTTGAAGATAGGATGATGTTAATTTTTGATTGATTATTAATAGCAACTTCCTTTGTCAAAAAACCAATAGAACTAAATACCAAGGTGCCATTTGCAGGTACGTTAAAAGTATAATCACCAGTAAGAGAGGTAGCTGTTTTTTTAGTGGTTCCTTTTAAAGTGATACTAACTGCGGGAAGAGGGCTTCCGTCATCCTCTGTAACCTTTCCAGAAACGTTTATATTTTTTACGGCAGTTTCATTTTCTTGCGAAAAAACACTATTGCAGAAAAGCATAAACAACATCAAAAAGCTAATACTCTTAGCTCTTTTGATGAAAAATTGATTGTAATCGTTAATTTTCATATCGCATTTTAATGGTTATAGATTTATTTAATAGACTTATTTATTTTTGTTTTTTACCCTTTTTCTGTTTTTGGCTTTTTTCGTTTTGTGATTAGAGGAAAACTTAAAACTAAAATTGCCGTCCTCTTCGGTTGCTACTTCTTGCTGAGCTATCCCATTTAATATAGACTTGTAATAGGAATAATTCCGACGCAGTGCAATACAGTTCCCGAAAGTTCAGAAGCCGCCTGAGTATTTAAATTTTCTGGAAGGAAGAGTGTTATAAGGAAGAAAAACAGAAATGATGACATTAAAAATTCAGTAATAGCGTATTTCAAATTCATTCAGATTGGTTTTAATTGTTAATTAGTGCTCTCCCTGATGCATTTTCTGCAATAAATTGTCAGAATCTTGGTTAATAGATTTTTATAGGAAACTCAGTTTATTTTAATGAAGGCTCTTAAATTGGTTGAATTGGTTCCTTATATCAACACTATACTATGCTATACTATACTATAAATAAAGCCAAATGTACACGTTTTTCTGATATAAAAAACAAAACAAGAAAAAAAGAAAAAAAAAAAAATTTGTGTACCAATTCTGAAACTGAACAGCTATCTAAAAGAGATTGTAAATCCCAGACCGTAAGCGCTTAGGAAGGTCTTGAAAGACCTAAAGAAGACGGTATTTTAATAGTGAACGAGCTGTCCCGGCGTTGCCAATAAATGTTTCGTGAATTCCTGCACTACGTTCAAGAGATTAGTACAGCATTATGATTCCTCACAGTCCTATAAAAACTTAATTACTGTGGTAGTACAACCTTTGAGTAAAAAAGAAGTCTTTATAATTCTGGAAAAAATGAGGCTACTTCAAACTGTCTTCAAATTTATAGGCGATATTAGTAATATGAAGGTTTTGATCGTGGAAGACGAAGATGGTTTACGCAAAAGTATTGATCAATATTTAACTGCAGAAGGGAATGTTTGCGACTGTGCTTCAACATACGAAGCTGCTTCCCAGAAGCTGGCTATTTATGATTATGACTGTATTCTGCTTGATCTTACTTTGCCTGATGGTGAAGGCTTAGAATTATTGAGAAATCTAAAAAAAAGAAATAAGGCAGACGGTGTTCTTATTATTTCTGCCCGCAATTCCATAGATCAAAAGATTGAAGGTTTAAGCCTGGGAGCAGATGACTACTTAATTAAGCCATTCTATTTATCCGAACTTAATGCAAGGATTATGGCTATTGTGAGAAGGCGAAACTTTAATGGTAACGATCTTATTCATTTTAATGAAATTGAAATTAATCTTATCGCTAAAGAAATTAAAGTAAAGAACCTTCCGGTGTATTTTACCAGAAAAGAGTTTGACCTGATTTTATATTTTATAGCTAATAAAAATAAAGTTATTTCGAGGGCTGCCGCTGCGGAGCATATTTGGGGTGATGATGCTGACATGGCAGACAGTTTTGATTTTATCTACACCCATATTAAAAACATAAGGAAGAAACTGACCGATGCAGGGTCAAAAGATTACTTTAATTCGGTATACGGAGTGGGATATAAATTTATAGATGCGTGAAACTATTCAGCAGGTATAACAGGCTTTTATTAATAATTAGCTTTTCAGGCTTACTTATTATAGGTTTCCTGTTTTACAGAACACTTAGCTATTATCTGAATCGCCAAATTGACGATGATCTGCTTGAAGAGCTAATGGAGGTTAAAGAGTTTATGCATGATAAAAATACACTTCCGGCTCCTAATTTTTTTGAAGATCTCATTGTTACTTACCACAAAGTTGAAAAAGCAAGCGGTATAAAAACTTTTTCGGATACTATCTATTATAATCCTCAAAAACGACATCAAGAATCAGCAAGATATCTTAAAACTGATCTTACTCTGAATGGTCAGCCTTATAGGGTACTCGTAATTGCTTCAAAAGCCGAGCGTGAGGAGCAAATTCAAAGCATTTGCCTGATTATAATTATACCAGTTACATTCCTTCTGATTGCAATATTGCTGGTTAACCGCATCATGATTACCCGCTTATGGCTCCCATTTAGGCAATTGGTTAAAAACATCAAAACTTTTAATGTGAATGATGAAGTTCCATTTGAGCCTGTTGTTACAGAAGTTCAGGAATTTAGTGAGCTTAATGAAGCTGTTGTTACGATGTCTTTGAAAGTAAAATCTGATTACAGGGAAATTAAACTGTTTACGGAAAATGCATCACATGAGATGATGACGCCTTTAGCTGTCATCAATTCTAAACTGGATACGATGTTGCAGTCAAATATATTAGGTCCGGAGGAGAGTGAAACTTTGGCTGATCTTTATAAAGCAACTTCCCGGATTACCAAATTAAACCAATCCTTATTATTACTAGTCAAAATTGATAATAACCTGCTTCAGGAACAAGAAGAAATTAATATAAAAGAGCTTATTGAAGATAAGCTGCTTTTTTTCTACGAACTAATTAGTAAAAGAAATATCATCATAAATACAAACTTAAGTTCAAGCAGCGTATTCACAAGCCGTCATCTGGTAGAAATATTGGTTAATAACTTATTTAGTAATGCAATACGGCATAATTATGATGGAGGACTTATAAATGTAGTACTTAGTTCAAATGACCTGAGCTTTAGCAACACCAGTCATAATCTTGAATTAGATCAGCAAAAAATCTTTGAACGATTTTATAAGGATACTACCTCTGAAGGTGCAGGTTTAGGCTTATCTATATTGAAACAAATTTGTAACAGACGACATTTTAGCCTGAAATATAATTACAAAGATGATTTACATATTTTTCAAATCTCATTTAACAGCGAACACAACAATTAGATAATTTACAAAGAATTAATTATGGAAAGAAAGGAATTTTTATCCAGTCTGGGACTTGGAGCAGCATCTATAGCATTGTTAAACTGCATTGGATGCTCAAAAAACACAGATGGCCCTTCAGGTACCTCAGGGCCATCCGGTATTGATTTCACCTTAGATTTAAATGCATCAGCCAATGCGGCATTGCTTAATAATGGAGGTTACCTGTCAACAAATGGCCTTATTGTAGCTCGAACTTTAACAGGTAGCTATATTGCGGTTCAAAGATCCTGCACTCACGAAAATTACGGATTAACCTATCAGGCAAATAGCAGCAGGTTTTATTGTAACAATCATGGTGCTGCTTTCTCAGAGAGTGGAGCAGTAAAAGCGGGTCCAGCAAACAGGCCCTTAACAGTTTATAACACTCAACTTGCCGGAACAACGTTAAGAGTATACTCATAAAAACAAAAGAATATGAAACTGCTATTTTTAACACTTTTCTTCTTCGCTTCAACACCTGCTGTTTGGCAAGGTAACTTTAACGAAGCTACCAAAGATGCCAAGGCATCCCACAAATTGATATTGCTAAATTTTTCAGGGTCTGACTGGTGCGGCCCATGTATCAGGCTAAGAAAAGAAATTCTTGAATCTGATGTATTTGGAAAATATGCGAGCCAGCACCTTGAACTGGTAAGAGCCGATTTTCCAAGGCAAAAAAAGAATCAGCTTCCGGCTGTCCAGGTAAAATTGAATGAGGCCCTGGCCGATCGTTATAATGCAGAAGGGAAGTTTCCATATACGCTCCTTATTGATGAAACCGGCAAAGTTCTCAAATCCTGGGAAGGCTATCCCAATGAAACACCGGAAAAATTTGTTCAGGAAATTTCTGATATAGCAGTAAAAAAGTAAAGCCAGTTATGCCCGAAACTGTATCATGCAATAAGGTTGTGAAACTGATGGGTAACCGATTTGAGTTTACTGTACTTGCAACTGATATTGACACCGGAGATTTAGCTATACAAGCCGCTATTAATGAAGTTAAACGCATTGAAGAACTGCTTTCTACCTTTAAAGAAAGCAGCCAGGTTAACTATATCAACGGACATGCAGGACTAAAACCTGTTAAGGTTGATAACGAAGTTATTCAATTAATACAACGCTCAATAAAAATATCAGATTTAACTCAGGGAGCTTTTGATATTACGTATGGATCCATTGATAAAAGCTTATGGAACTTTGATGTGAACATGACTTCCCTGCCTGATAAAGAAACAGCTCTACGTTCAGTTAGCCTAATAAATTATCAGAATATTGTTATTGGTCATCAGAATTCAACAGTTATGCTGAAACATACGGGAATGCGAATAGGTTTTGGAGGGATTGGTAAAGGCTATGCGGCAGACCGGGCCATGCAGGTATTGAAAGGGTTAGGAATAAAAAGTGGGATTGTAAATGCGGCAGGCGATTTGATTACCTGGGGAACACAGCTAAGCGGATCACCATGGACAATCGGAATTGCCGATCCAGATCAAAAAACTAAAGCTTTCTCTTCACTTAATATCAGCAATATGGCTATCGCAACCTCGGGTAATTACGAAAAATATGCTATCGTAAACGGGAAAAGGTATTCGCATACGATAGACCCTAAAACCGGATTACCGGTGAGCGGAATAAAGAGTGTAAGCATTATTTGCCCCAGCGCAGAACTTGCCGATGCTCTTGCCACGCCCGTTATAGTAATGGGTGCAAAAGTCGGCCTCAACCTTATTAATCAGTTGCAGCATGTGGCTGCTGTGATTATTGATGATGCGGATCAGATATTTACTTCTAAGAACATACACATTAAACATTGATATGAATTATTTAAAAAAGGGATTATTCCTGCTTGGATCTGGAATAAGTTTGATGAGCATGTTAAGTGCTTGCAGTACGGTTAAATCCTACCAAAAAAATAAAATTAACGATAGTGAGATGGCACTTAGTTCCCGCACTGCACAAAAATTTGAACAAAGTTTCGAATTGTATCGTGAAGGCGCTTCGGGTGCTAACGGCGGTAAAAGCGGTGGTGGCTGCGGTTGTAATTAAAATATCAGGAAATGAAAAAGCTTTATCTCAATGTTATCATTCTGTACATGGGTTTACTGGGTGCTCATGCTCAAACCCGTCCGCAACCTGCAAATATAGATAGTACGAACTATCGGGAACGTCAATTGAAGGTAGATGAAATCAACGTAGTATCATCCTATTATAACCAAAATGGAAATAACTCGGCGGTTACGGGTGGTATCGGTACCGAAAAGTTAACAGACATTGCCAATACGTTTGATCTGCAGCTTTCAAAATTCAATAAAAAGGGCAGAAAAAACACTTTTCTATTTGAATTGGGTGTTGACCATTATACTTCTGCATCATCAGATAAAATCGATCCGAATAGTATTTCTTCAGCATCTATGTCTGATACCCGGATTTACCCCTCTTTGCATTGGACGCAATCAAATGAAACTACCGGTAATGCTTTTGGTTTTACCGGATCATTCTCACATGAATTTGATTATCAGTCATTGGGTGCCGGTTTTAATTTAACAAGGTTATCTAAAGATAAAAACACACAGTTTGACTTTAAATTGCAGACGTTTTTAGATACGTGGAAAGTGATTTTACCTGTTGAATTGCGACCGGCAGGTTCCGGATCTGGATCTCGGGGAGATTCAAGAAGCACCGATTCTTCGCCCCGAAATTCTTTCAGCACTTCTTTTTCGGTTTCGCAGGTTATTAATAAACAACTCCAGGCTTTGCTGATGGTTGAACCTTCTTATCAGCACGGCTTATTAGCAACTAAATACCAGCGAAATTACTTCACTGATGGATCTGAACAGGCAGAAAATCTTCCGGACAACCGTTACAAATTACCTATCGGTTTAAGGTTAAACTACTTTCCGAATGATCATTTTATCATCCGAACCTTTTATAGATACTATATGGACAGCTGGGGCATCAGAGCCCATACCGCTGAGCTGGAAGTGCCGGTAAAACTAACTTCATTTGTTTCTGTAAGTCCGTTTTACCGTTATAATAATCAGGCTGGCACACGCTATTTTTCTGCGTACGGACAACATAGTCCTACCGAACAGTACTTTACCAGCGATTATGACCTGTCGGAGTTGAGCAGTGATTTTTTAGGCTTTGGTTTACGACTATCTCCGCCTAAAGGCGTATTTGGTTTACAGCATTTAAATATGCTGGAATTACGTTATGGGCATTACACTCGTTCTACAAAACTGGTTTCCAATATTATTACCCTGAATTTAAAGATAAAATAATAGAAAAAATGGCTACTATAGAACCCGTTCGTCAGGACATTGAATATTCAAATAGTATAAAAAAGAACTCTGCCTCCCTTCGTGTGTGGCATTGGGCAAGTGCTCTAATTATAACTGGATCGCTGCTAACAGTACTTATTAATTCCACTTTGTTAGATCCAGGCAGCAATACAGGTTTTATAAAGTCCTTATTGCAGCATGAAGGAGCTATAATATCATTGAAACAAGCTGGCTCTGTTGCCCTTGGCTTAGAAGATAGGGTTTGGGATATTCATATTTATTTGGGCTATTTTCTTACAGGATTATTGCTGTTCAGAGTATTTCTGGAATTATTTCAGCATAGCAGTCAGAAATTTTTCAGAAAGTTAAAAAAAGCCCAGACAGAGTATTCCAACACTGGAGGGGAAAGAAAAATCGCATTGCATGAGTTAACGGTTAAAATACTATATCTGACTTTTTACCTCCTCTTAATCATTATGGTAATTACCGGCCTGTCGCTGGCTTTTAAAAATGAATTTGGTATTCCTAAATCTATAGCCGATTCTGTTAAAGAGGTTCATGGGTTTTGTATGTACCTAATTATCGCTTTTATTGTAGTTCATATAACAGGGGTGCTACTGGCTGAAAGAAAAGAAGGAAAAGGTATTGTTTCTGACATGATTAATGGTGGGAAACCTGATAACATTACCTAAATGCTTTGATAATTATATAAGCATTTTAATACATACAATCATCTATTTTAGTTAGTGATTTTTTTTAAGTAAAACCAGTTAATTAATAGCCGAATAAGAAAAATTCTTGTCCCATGCTGCCAGGTTCTTTTTTCTTCTGATACTACAGGTTTTCGTTACGTTATTTTTAAGAATATTTAAAGTTACCTTATTGATCAAAGAAAAAGTTCTGAGCGGCATTTTTAGCCCTCTTTCTGCCAGCATCTTCCTGAAAATCAACATCAAGAGACCAATGCAATTTGTTTTCTATTGCCCAATGCTTCCGGATACTTTTCTGGTAAAAGGAAGCATCAGCAGGTTTACTGGCTATATAATAGCGTATTGCATTTTCTGTTTACCCGTTAGCTTTAAAAGTTCTTTCACTTTCAACCTTTATCAAAACGCTTAACTTTTCCGATTTATCAGGTTGTTTTATTTGGGCCAAATCTGTTGTCAGGGTGCATCTTCTTCTCTCTATGCGTCCATGACAACATTCAGGGTTTCATCATAGTCTGCGGTAATTAGCATGACGAAAAACCGATTATTTTAATGCGTTGCCCTGTACCAACACCCTTTCCTTCCAAACCCTCAACCACCCAACTACCCCAACATCTCCAAAACCCTTTCAACATCATCCTTTTTGGCCAAATCCGTTCCTTCGCTCATGGTAGCAGAAACACCACAAGCAACGCCCCATTTTAACATAATTTCAGGAGAGAATCCTTTTATTAAAGAATAGATAATCCCCGCTAACATACTATCACCGGCACCGATGGTACTCTTCACAGTTACTTTTGGAATTTCTTGATGAACAATACCGGATTTTGATGCAATGAACGCACCTTTGGCACCCATAGAAACAACCGCGTATTCCAGCTTACCAGTGTTAATTAAATCCTTTGCACAATCCTCCAGTTCCGAAAGTGATAAGCTCTCTTTACCGGCAAGTTGCGCTAATTCATTTTGGTTGGGTTTTATCAGAAATAGATTCTCCTTGAGTGATTCTTTTAAGGCAGCGCCAGATGAATCTAAAATCACTTTGACTTTCTTATCGCTCAATCCCTTAATTAAGGTAGAGTAAAAATTGACTGGAGTATCTTCTGCCAAGCTTCCACTTAAAACCAGAAAGTCACCTTCCTCGAGTTGATCGGTTACGGTTTTCTTGATTAATTCGAGCTCCTCTATGGTCAATGGCGTTCCTGGCATTCCAAATCGATATTGGAATCCAGTACTTGTATCAATAACAGAAAAGTTTTCGCGGGTTGGTGCGGCGGTAAAAACAGTGTCTGTTTTAATGTGCTCTTGCTGTAGTAATTTATTCAAGTGCTTACCTGTGCCGCCCCCAGAAGTAAATACGCAGTTTGAATTTATGCCTAACCGCTGCAATACTCTCGAAATATTAATTCCGCCGCCACCAGGTTGATAAACAATGGAATGGCATCTTAATTTTTGTTCCGGCTTTACATGATCTGTTTTGGCGCTTTTATCCAATGCAGGATTTATAGTAAGGGTAATAACTTTCATAAATGATGTGGGAATTAATAGAAATAGCTATAATAATTACAGTGGAAGCTAACAAAATGTTAGCCACTAACGTAATTTATTAAGCTTTTACTGCGGTAAACTAGTCAAACTTATAATATCTTTAAGTAGCATTCAGTTCTTGTGATCTGGCAGAGAAATCTATATTGGAAATCGCAATTTCAGACTAAAATTCAAAAATGGAGAATCAACCGTCAATAATGTTGAAAGGGTGTTTACTTGTACTAGCGATTTTAGGTTGGTTTGCGTTAATAGGGCAGTTTTATATCAATATTACTAGCGGCATAGCCCCTACTTCTGAAATTTTCATCAGGTATTTCAGTTATTTTACCATCCTGACTAATCTCTTAGTGGCTGTTTGCTGTACAAGTATCATCATGGCACCCGGTTCAGCCCTAGGTAAGTTTTTTCAACATGCAAAAACACTTACCGCCATTACCGTTTATATTTTAATTGTAGGGATTATTTACAACCTCATTCTGCGCTTTCTATGGAAGCCCGAAGGTTTACAGCTATTTGTAGATGAATTACTTCATTCTGTAATACCAACCCTTTTCCTTTTATTTTGGTCGCTGTTTGTTGTAAAAAGCCAGCTTGGTTGGAAACATGTTTTTCCATGGTTAATTTATCCGTCCTTGTATGTTATTTTCATATTTATCCGCGGTTCGTTTTCCGGATTTTATCCATATCCCTTTATCAATGTGGGTTCGCTTGGTTATGAAAAGGCACTTCTAAACGCGATGGGCATTGCAATCGCATTTTTTGTGATTTCGCTTTTATTTGTAGCATTCGCAAAAGTGATTAGTAAAAGAACGGTGCATGGCCAAAACAATAGCTAAAGAATGGAGACACGTTCTAAAGAAACGAAAGTAAAAGTTCAACGTGTAGTTGATATTTATAACATGGTGCCCAACTTAATTTGGTCCATTATAGCACTTGTTCCCTTAGTTATTTTCTGTTATCAAATGCTTAACCTGAAGTCAATTTTAATTATAGTAATTGTTAGTTATATCCCAGCGCTCCTCCCAACGTCAATGTATAGTCGCATCACGTTTATCGATAATCCCAAATTATTAAATCGAATCGGACTTAATTTCTTTAACAAGTTTACCCAAAATGGCACGTTCATAAATCATTTAATCAGAAAAAAATACCCGGATTATAAAGTGATTTCCATCAAAAGAAATTCAATTAACAAAATAATAAACCAAACCTACATGTTAGAAAGGTTTCATGTCATCCTATTTACTTTCTTCACCATTATCATCGTTTATGCGTTAATGAAAGCCCAATGGTTTTGGGCTTTCATTTTAATTTTCATAAATGTGATTTATAACATTTATCCCATCTTATTACAACATGCAATCAGAATGAGACTAGCTTTTAGATCGAAAACCAGGTGATGCTTATCTTCCTTTCATGTGGTAGTTTTTATCCGCATTAAATACGTTGAAGTGAAAAGTGAATCGGGCGTAATTCAAAAAAGGGTTATTAATGAATATTTTTGAAAGTTCATCTTTTTCAACATTGGTCTCATAGGTAACTCCAGGCAACTTTCCGAACTCAAACCCGGTTACAACTCCCATATTGTCCCACTGCCAGCCCAATCTATAACCAAATGGAACCTGCTTTGCATTCGCTATTTTATATGTTTGATCGTTGTACACAAAATCTTTAACGCTGGTTGATCCCACTAAAAATTGCGCAAAGAACTTTTTTGAGTAGAACCTTCTATAGCTTGTACCATTGGTTGTTACGATAGCTTTTCTGATTTTACGATGCACTATACCCGCATACAAACCAGATGTGACTATATTAAAAGGAATAAATTTACTTTCGGTATCCGTGCTCGCCTGTACAACTGAACCAAAATATTCAGAATCATCACTTTTTAGATATTTTGGACGAGAATAATTCGTTACTCCGCCACTCAATGCCCAATAGCTCCTAATTTCTGCATTTGCCTTAAAGTACTTCTCCCCTAAATAAGTACCATCAAACGTTGTAGAGGTAATCACTTTTACTTTGCCAGATTTAGTTATATCACTAAAAGGAAAGTCTATATCCGCTTCAAAAACAGTCCCTTTGTTTTCATTTTTTGTCGTGAGCAAGTCTTTGGCTTGTATATTAAAATTCCGAAGATATCCTTTCCGGATTTGTACATTATAAAACAGTTTATCCTTTAACTGTCCTTCCACTAATATTCCAGCAGTAATGGGAGTCAAAATATCCTCCATGTTAAGGAATGACACGCTTACCTTAAGCGGAGCAAGCTCATGTGTATAATTTTTAGTTTTATATTCCACCTGCGCTTTTAACACAGAACAATAAGCTGATATGCAGAGAATCACCAGTGCAATTGGCTTAATATTTTTCAGTACCATTTTCATAGCCTAATTGTTAATAGTAAGAAGTTTGGATTTAAAATTTGGATTTAAGGGCATCTCTAAAAACAGCTTTTTCATTAGTCTCATCCCCTCCATTCTCCAGTAGAGAAGAGTAAGTTTTTAGAGGTGTCCTTAAATAAGCAACCCCACTGAAACGTCACAGCGGGGTATACTTACAACTGATCACAATAAGAGCTCAGTATTCCCAAAATATTAATCATGGGCAGAAATAATTTTAATTTTTTGGGCGTTTAAACGGGCTTTTGTTCTTCCAAAGGAACTCCTTTGGAGCAATCTTTTTTGCCTCTTCTTCTCATAATCTTCTGACAAAAAAGGATTTTAACGGCCTCGAAGGGGTCCCTTTGGGACAATCCCTAACGCTCTAGCAAGTTTATCAGAATATTTAAATTCTAATACCCGCTATCGAACTGAAAATTCTTATCGAAAAGAGTAATTATTTACCTTTAATAAGGTCTTTTTCTCTGCGTTTAAGCTGTCCTTGACTTGGCCAATCTTTAAACGAAACCTTGTTCAGAACACTGGTAACATCAATATACTTTGGCCTTAACGTTTTACTATTACCCGTTACTCCGTCAATGATATGGCCTACTATTGGCGCAAATATTAAGTTACCCCAAAATATAGCACTGCTTCCCTTTGGTTTTAATTCAATAGTCCCGGTTCTACCAGTAGAAGGTGATGAAATTTCAAGTGTTATTGCTTTTTTATAAGGAAGATTTACTGCTGCAGTAGAGAAATCAGTAGTAGCCTTTGCACCGATATTAACCGAAGAAGTGAAAAGCTCACTCGAAAGATCAAGTGGAGTGCCATCCAATTTAACAATTACATCTTGTGGCGCATTAACAATAAAACTGGGCCTTTTACCGCCCGAAAATGAACTTGCCACAGTTCCGCAAGAGCTAAAAGTAAAAAGACTTAATGAGGCAATTCCAAAAGATAGCATGGAGCTGGATGATAAAAGTTTAAAATGTTTCATGTGATTGAGTTTGAATGTGAATAAGGAATTGTTGATTATGAATTGATTAATTACGTTTCGCTTGAAAATTTTCCTGTTTGGATATAAATGAGTTACCGTTGATAAACCTGGTAGTACCGAAAGAATGATTGAAAATTATTTTGGACGAGTTTCCAAAAGATGTGATAAGAAGTAAAAGACGAGTTGGCAAAGCAGCCCTTTTAAAGTAGTTAACTTTCCTAAAAGAAATAGTTGGGTTTGATCAGCAATTTTGGCTGATATTAAAGGGAGTGTTTTCTTGGTATCAAATAAAAAAATTCTCATGTCTCTGGATTCTTTCTGTAAGGATCTTGGTTTCAATGAGACGAATGTAGACGACGAAAAAGGCTGTTCTGCCTCACTTTATAAAGTGATACAACATAAAGTTTGGAACGAGAATCATTGTCCTGATGCTTGACTATAAGTAAGCACTGAAAATTTATAGCTAGTATGGAATATGGCCAATCAGGTTCCAGACTTTTCTTTTTATTTATTCGTGTTCTGCTGCTTGCATTTATGGCTACTATGCTTGTTCTTGATATCTAAAAAGAAAAGAAGCATACATGATTATCTAATTGCACTATCCCTCTTTTCTTTCTTGTGGCCAAAGATGAAAGTACACTTATGGGTGCTTTACCAGCAATTATCCATTCTATTTCTATTACAAAATCATCTTTAAGTACCGAGCAAGTGAAGAGCAATGGCCAATCAGTTAAAATTTTTTTAATATCAAATACCTTGCTGCTCGATCAGGATTGGTCATTGAAACAGATTAGCGAGGCACTAAACATGACTATACACGAAAATACGCCAACAGAGTTTAATGCTCATGAATCATCGAATCATCTGGCTAATTAGGTATGAAATTTAGATTATAAACACAGAATATACCTCCTGATAAGCAGCGATTACCAAATTAAACGATTTTGATCATTGTCAATAATCTGGCACATTCTTTATCTATCCAATCACCTTGGTTTATCCTTAGTTTGAGTTTAAAAGTGTGAAAAGTCGGGAGAACCAGATTTATTACGCATGCTAGATTTTGCGTTAGGGATTGTAGTGAAAATCCTTTTTGCCCTCTTCCTTCGGGCAAAAAGATTAAAACGTAAAGCCCGCCCGAACGCTCAAAAACTTATATTAATGATCAATTTTTCGATTTAATTAAGCAACCCCACCGATAGATATCAGCGAGGTAAACTTATTGCCGACCGCAATCACAGAGTTAGCAATCCTAACGCAGAGAGCGCTATTAGGAAACTCATAAGTTAAAAACGAACTCGGCTCTGTGGCAACCTTTGCTCAAGCTTTTATTGGTAATTACAATGTGCGCTTAGCTTGAAAAGTACCGTGATTATCTGCCCCTTTATATGTGCCCTTAATTTCGTCGGCAGTAATAGTTCCGACTATGGTGGTGGTAGGGCCGCAATTACAATTGAGCGTAGTTCCGCTAATCGTTCCGGAGGCAGGGTTTATTTGTGATGATGTATTATCTTTCGACAAGGCAAACCAAGTGTTTGTTTTACCCGATGTTATAATGTTTAAAACCGATGATTGCTGCTGACCCGAATCTTTGATGCCTTCGGTAGTGCCTTCATAGCACTTAATTAAGTTGTCAGAAGTCTCTTTGATTAATTGGAAGGAGATATTGGGGTGACCCGGAATGCTGAATCCGGACGCTACGGGAGTTGCGCCATTATTAGTTACCGAAAAGTTAAAGGAATAAGTTTGGCTGTTGGCGGTGCCTGTGAAACTTGCAGAAAAAGTTTGTCCGGCGACCCAATTTGCGGCAGAATTTAATATAATGGTTTGCCCGTCTAATATTAACGTCGCTTTTATGGCTGTTCCGCTGTTCAATACATCAATAGAAATTATTCCGGTTGAGCCTATTACCACACCTTTGTAAACGCCCTTGCTAATTGTATTATTTGCGGCCAAAGCATCGGCAGTTGTTTTACAGCTTGCACAGGTATATGGTGGGCTGTCATTTTTATCATCATCGCTTTTTTTACAGGCGCTGGCTAAAACTAGCAGTGATACCATCATAAACGATGATAATTTAATTGTTAATCGGGTACTAATTACAAATTTTCTCATGATTGCTTGATTATTGTTTTGAAAGGATCTTGGTTTCAATGAGACGAATGTAGACGACGAAAAAGGCAGTTCTGCCCCACTTTATAAAGTGGTACAACATAAAAATACAAACGGCAATCATCGCCGCATTGCTTGAAAAGGCACTTAATTGTACTTCCCGGAAAGCCATTATTTAGTTTAATAGTAACAGCTACGAATTGATATGTTTTGAAGAGTGTTGAGTGAGTTATGTTTACCCTGTTGGCTCCCAAACTACTCATCACATGTGCAAGCACTGAAAATTTATAAGTAGTATTGTATCATGGCGAATCAGAATCCTGACTTTTCTTTCTATCTATCAGTATTCTGTTGCTTGCATTTATGGCTGCTGTGCTTGTTCCTGATATCTAAAAAGAAAAGGAGCACATCCGATTATTTAATTGCTTTATTTCTCTTTTCTTTTTCGTTCATCCATTTGCAGCACCTATTGCTTCAGGCTGGATATTTAAATTATGTTCCGTTTTTCGATCCGGTGATGGGCATTATACTAAGTAGCTCTGGGCCCATATTTTACTTCTACGTACGGTCTATGACTGGCGAGGACAATTTGTGGCCGAAAATGAAAATCCATTTATGGGTGCTTATTCCAGCCATTGTTCACTTCCTGTTTTTACTGTTTACTAAAAACGGAGCAGAGCTTCAAGATTATTATTATAAAACAAGCAACCAAGCAACACAATACACGCTAATTAATTTATTGCTGTTAGTGGGTACCTTAGGCTACTTTTTGTTTTACTTAATTGCATCTATCAGGGCGCTTAACCGGCACTCATCTAACATCAAACAATCGTACTCAAACATCGAAAAGTTGCAGTTGAACTGGTTAAGAGATCTTATCATTGTACTCATGATATTTGCGTGTATTATCGCACCTATTAGTATTTATATTGCCAATACACAGGTTTCTCAACTGGCCATTGGCTATTTCAGCACCTTCATATATTTCATTATTGTATATAAATCATTGAATTACTCCGTGGTTTTCTCCTCCACTGCCATTCCTGTTTCTGAAAGTAAATGGGCAAATGCAAAGGGGTTGAACATCAACCTCATTCCAATAGGAAATTTGCAGCATCCTTTTCCTGAAAATGTAAACACCGAAACCATAGCCATTTCCGCTCAAGAAACAGCACTTGTTACTACAGAACGATATACAAAATCAGCTTTAAGCAATGAACAGGTAGAAGAATTCGGGCACTCCGTGGAGATATTCTTAATATCAAACAGTTTACTGTTCGATCAGGATTTATCATTAAAGCAGATGAGCGATGCATTAAACCTGTCTACACACATACTTTCGGAAGTAATTAACCGATATTATAACAAAAGCTTTTTCGAGCTAATAAACTCTTTCCGGATAGAAGAAGCTAAAAAACAGTTGAAACAAATAAACCAGTCAAATTATACCATTGAAGGCATTGGTTATAATTGTGGTTTCGGATCAAGGGCAGCTTTTTATAGAGCGTTTAAAAAATATACAAAGATGACTCCTACAGAGTTTAATGCTCATCAATCATCCAATTCTTAATTCCTGATTTAACTTCTGATATCAACCTTCATTAAACCACAGTATATACATTATTTGGCCGGTCCTTTACCATATTTTTAATATTTGCAACCCCGATTAAATAAGCTGGCACATTATTTAGCCATCGAATTAGGTTAGTTAAATTCTAAGTTGGATTTTAAAAGAATGATTTGACTTTGGAAGGTATTTTGAGAAGGGAATTCATCAAAGTTGCTAGGTTTTGCGTTAGGGATTGTAGTGAAAATCCTTTTTGCCCTTCTCCTGGGCAAAAAGATTGTAACGAAAAGCCCGCCCGAACGCCCAAAATAGGCTTATACAACAGAAATCGAACTGAGGTTTAACTATCAAATTTTCAATTTTTACAACTAAAACCGTGAACGAACCGTAAATAGATTAAATAGAAATCTATGAAGTTCTTATTGCTGTATATAATGATCACTCAATATATTACTCCTGCTCCTGAGGTCAGTTCGGAACTTTTATCGTATAAAAATCACAAGCACATTCCGCCTGTGATAGAAAAAAACGTACTCAAGGCGCTTTCTTTTTATCCCGAACTTAAAAACACCACCATCAATTTTGTATTCAAGAAGAATATAAAAAATTCGGTGATGCAGGCCCAGCCGGTTTTCAATACCCTGATTGGGGATAAAGAAAATAGAACCTATCAAATTAATATCAGTGCACTTTTTAAGCTAACACATTCTGCAACTCCCATTCATCAAATTCCAGACGACATTATGGTGGGCTGGATTGGGCATGAACTTGGCCACGTGCTAGATTACGAAAACAGAAGTAATTTAGGAATGATCGCCTTTGGACTATCATATTATTTTTCTGACAAATACGTCAAAAATGCAGAACGAAGGGCAGATACGTATGCTGTTGATCATGGCCTGGGGCAATATATCGTTGCCACTAAACGATTTATTTTAGATAACGCAGAGTTACCCCAGCGGTATAAAGACAAAATTGCCCGACTATATCTTTCTCCAGATGATATTGTAGAACAAGTGAGAAAATTAGAACAGAAAAAATTAGCGGCTCAAAAAAATAAACTTAAATCAGAGCTTTAACGTAATTTCCAAATTCTACAAAATCTTCTTCTTTCATCACCCTTGGAATTTTTGCCTGCCCACCTAACTTTTTAAACTCTTCGCTCCAGCGATAAAAGTGCTCAACCGGAATAATTTCCACTTCCACACCTTTTAAAGCTTTGTCCCGGGCTACTTTATAATTTTTATTGTTTTCACAAAGTTCCGCATCAATCACAGCGGCAGCTTCTTTATTCTCGATGGTTTTATTAGACCCAATAAACCACTTCATTTTATACTCTTCCTCATTTAAAACCGTGGCTACGGTAAATTCCTTTACCTCTACCTCGAAATGATCTTGCAATTTTTCGATAGCGCTATTCATTTTTTGAACAGACAGTTGTTCGCCTACCACGTTTAAATAATGTTTGGTTCGGCCGCTAATTTTAATTTCAGATCTGGCCTTATCGGTAATAATAACGGTATCGCCAATCATGTACCGCCAAGCTCCGGCAACAGTCGAAATCAATAAAACATATTCCACGTTTACTTCCGCTTGGTCCAGCGTCAATACCTTTGCATCTTGTTTAACACGCCCTTCTTCATCCATATTGTCATCCACAAAAGGCACAAATTCAAAGAAAATTCCATTGTTATAACTCAAAACCATCGAAGAAGTATCCGGTCGCTTTTGAGTGGCTAAATAACCTTCGGAAGCCAGGTAAGTATCAATGTAAATCAAAGGATGGGCAAATAATTTTTCCAAACTTTTCCGATACGGATCAAATGCCACACCACCAGTAGTATACACTTGCAAGTTCGGCCAGATATCGTGAATGGTATTCAGGTTATTATGACTTATAATTTCCTTTAGCATCAATTCAACCCATGACGGAATGCCAGAAATACTTCCAATATCCCATTTAGGAGCTTCCTCTGCTATGCGCTTAACTTTTTCATCCCAATCTGGAATGGAAGCAATTTCGAATCCTGGCTTATAAAATCCCTTAAACCAAGTCGGGATATTCGCTGCACTGATCCCGCTAATTTCCCCTTGCAAAAAGTTATTCTCTTCAATCAAACTGGTACTGCTACCAAGCATCATGATTTGCTTTTCAAAATAATCTCCCGGAAGGTTAAAATTCTTTAAACTCATTACCTGTTGAACTCCCGTTTTCTTAATTGAATCCAGCATATCATCCGTAACTGGAATGTATTTTTTATTGCTCGTCGTTCCGCTGCTTAAAGCGAAATAGCGTTGTCCGCCCGGCCAAGTCACATTTTGGTGGCCTTCCAACAAGTAATGCCACCAATCGTTAAACATTTTATCGTAATCATGTACCGGAACTTCTCGCTGAAAAGCCTCTACCATATTCGGCTCATTAAGCAACTCGTTGAAATAATATTTCTTTCCAAAAGCAGTATACCTGGCCTTTTCCAACAGTTGGCGCAACACCGAATTCTGCGCTTCAACCGGATCAGCATCCGAACTGATGAAACCAGTAAAATCAATCGCCTTCTTAATTACTTCCCCAATAACAGTCATAGGTAAAATTTTCAAAGGCCATTCAATTTTTATGCCCAAACATAGGTCTTGATTTCTGGAGTGTTGATGGAATTTTAAGTGAGAATGCTCATAACGACCCAGAAATTTAATCCATTAATTAGTAAAGCAAGAGTAGTGCTTTTCGGTTGGGGCAGTCCCGTTATCCGCTATAGTTTTTACCCCCAAATCACTAATCGCCGCAGGCAAAAAGCTGCCGCTACTACCGGGTTTATGATGGGGTTGCTTGTGCGTATAGGAAAGTTGGAACTGACCGTTAGGTTGAATAAGTATATAAAATACTCACTATCAGAAAGTACCATTGCCACATTTAAGGTCATTTAGTTAAGCATGACCGATTTGGCACAATCTATTGAATTGATGGAAGTTAACTCCGGATTGATCCAACTAAACATCCAGCAAATAGCATATTTCCATCAAGAAGTTTCGGCAACTATCATTTATCTGTAGTTGTTAAATCATGAAGGCGAACCCTTAGTGATTAAATTGAGGGAATCATATTTAGACATTAAAAGGCTTATAAAACAAGTTCATTTGAGCTTGGTTTAATCCAAAATTAAGAGTTGAAATAAAAAGCTGGCAGATTTGGAGGGAAAATTGAATTAGCTTATTTAATAAGGTGACTGTGTAGGAATAACCAACGTTACCTGATGCATACTTCCGAAAGAATACATAATATGGACATTAAAAGCATCACAAATTTCCTTCACCACTGCAAGTCCAAGGCCACTTCCTTTGGAATTATCGCCTTTATAAAACCTGTTGAAAATTTGTGCTTTATTGACAGTTACTTCAGATCCGCTATTAGAGATCGTCATCTCACTTGCAGAGAGGCTGCATTCGATTACTCCCCCATCAACATTATGTTTTATTGCATTACTTAATAGATTATTTATCAGCACATCTGCTAAGTCCTTATTCATAAAAATTTTGCAATCCTCAACATTTAAATGAGTTTGAAGATCTTTAGATTTTATCAATTCCTCAAATTGGCAAAATTTATTGGTGACTAATTCTTTAAAATCAATTAGCTCTACTTCCCGATACTGATTATTGCCGATTTTAGTTAGCAATAGCAAGGTTTGATTAAGTTTACTAAGCCGTTCTGTTGCGTTAAAAATACTTTGCAGCGGTTCTGATTGATTGGCATTTGCAGACTGGATGAGTAAATCTAATTTAGATTGGATGATGGCCAAAGGAGTTTGCATTTCATGCGACGCATTTTCAGTAAAATGCTTCAAGCTTTCATATTCCTTCGTAACTCTCAAAGCCATTTGCGTTACCGATTTATTAAGATCGTTAAATTCTTCCACCCTACTTTCTGGTAACTGTAATGATTGTTTGGAATGCAAATCAAAGTTTTTTAACCGACTTAGCGTATAAAAAAATGGTTGCCATATTTTCCCAAGAACGAAGCGATTTATTATAAAAATGACAGCAAATAATACAAGAGAAATCAGGCCGGTAATTCCAACAATCATTCGTAATAAATATTCGGTTTCAACCTGGGATTTGTATACAATCGCTTTATAGACAGTTCCTTCTACCGCTACTGGGAAAGACAATCTCCGATAAGGTTCGTAGTTGCCATGATGCACGCTAATCTCCTTTGTATCAATTATTTCACGGGTAATATCATTGCTAGCCGAGGCTTCAAATTTAATCTGCTGATGCTTGTAATCTGAAGCTAAGGGCAGTTTGTTGTTTAACTTGATATAATCCAGAATCTCCGCTTCTTCTACCTTAAGGTCCTTATCTATCTGGCGTAAAAGGATACTCTGAATGATAAAATAGTAAGCGATACTGCTTAACATCATTACAATAAAAGCACTGATAATATGAACCCTGCTATATCGGTTAAGTAATTTCATAGTTCCGAAAATTTATATCCCATTCCGTAAACAGATTTTATATACTCCGGACAACCCCTTTCGTCCAGCTTTTTTCGCAGATTTTTAATATGAGTATACAAGAAATCGAAGTTATCAACCATATCAATTTCATCGCCCCATAAATGTTCGGCTATTGCGTTCTTAGAAATAACCCGTTTTTTATTGATGATAAAGTATAAAAGAAGTTCGTATTCCTTCTTCGTTAATTCAATGGCTTCGTTTTGGATAAATACTATTTTGGCAGAAGTATCAATCGTGATCTCGTTAAACTCAATTAGCGTACTTCCATTAAAGTTCCGACGCCGGATTATCGCAGCTAATCTTGCACTTAATTCTGCCAAATGGAAAGGTTTCGCGAGGTAATCATCTGCCCCGGATTGCAAGCCATCAATCTTATCATCCAAAGAATTTTTTGCCGAAATAATGAGTACTGCATCAGATTTTTTATTCGCCTTCAAGTATTTCAGTAAATCTAATCCGCTTCCTCCTGGTAAGGTAATATCCAGCAGAATACAGTCGTAATCATATAAACCGATTTTCTCAGTAGCACTATAATAATCAAAAGCAGTTTCACATAAATACCCTTGTTCTTTCAGGTAAGAAACGATGCTTTTGCTCAAATCCTGTTCATCTTCTATGATTAGTATTTTCAATCTATGTTATGCTAATTCTTTTTTTCCTTTTCCAAATTTCCAGTAAATTAATGGAAGAAAGAATAAATTTAAGATTGTAGAAGTGGTTAAGCCTCCTAAAATTACTATTGCCATCGGATATTCAATTTCTTGTCCAGGCTTATTACCGCTTATTACAATGGGCAGTAACGCTAATGAAGCTGCAAGTGCTGTCATAAGTATGGGCGTCATTCGCTCCAATGCTCCGCGGATGATCATGTGCATACTGAATGTTTCATTTTCTTCCGTTTCCAGGTGACGATAATGGCTGATCAGCATAATGGCGTTTCTAGCTGCAATTCCCAATACGGTTACAAATCCTACCAAAGAACCTAATGATAAAACTCCGCCTGAAATCCATGCGGCTATTATACATCCCGAAAGGGCGAAAGGTAAACTCAGCATAATTAAGCTTGCTGTTCGGTAAGATTTGAAATCCACATACAGAATCAAGAAAATGCCAAGCAAAGATAAAAGCATTAAACTGTACAACCTGTTTTGTGATTTCTGCCGTTCGGCATATTCACCTAAAATTTCAGGATGGTAACCGGCATCAAATGAAACGCCTGCTAGTTGTGTCTGAATGTCTTTTGCTACAGCTCCCAAATCGCGTCCTTTTGTATTGCAGGTAACGTCAATTCTTCGTGAAGATTGCTCACGTGTAATTTCATTCGGCGTTGGGGCAACGTACACATCCGCCACATCTTTTAACGGCACTCTTCCTCCACGAGGGATGTCGATTAACAGATTACGTATATCTTCGATACTTGCCCGCTGATCATTGGTTCCCCAAACTACTACATCAAAAATCTTTTGATCTTCGTACACTTCGCCAACTTTTGTACCGTTTACCAAAGTATTGATGGCACTTCGTACATTGGTGGCTGATACTCCGAATCTTGCGGCATTATCTGCATGGAATTTTACAGCCAGTTGCGGTACCAGCGTTTGAGGTTGTACTTTTAAGTCGCTCACGCCATCCACTTTTTCCAGTTTCTTGCCTACTTCTTTGGCTTTTGTTTGCAATACTGCCAGATCAGAACCGTAAATACGAACTACAATGCTGGCGCTTGTTCCGGTTAAAACTTCCTTTACACGTTCCCGCAAATAAGTTAACACATCACGATAAAGCCCTGGATAGCCATCTACTACTTCCTGAATTTTACCAACGGTTTCCTCGTAATCTACGCTCGGATCAACACTTATCCAATTTTCTGTAAAGTTAGGACCAACCACTTCATCGGCTACTTCTGCACGACCAATGTGCGCACCAAAATTCCGCACTCCGGGAATGGCTCTCAATTCGTTACTGGCACGTTGGGTAATACGGGTCATGGCTTCAAGCGATGTTCCCGGCTTTTCTACCCAATGCATTAAAAAATCATACTCTTTAAAATGAGGAAGAAACTCTTCGCCTAAAAAAGGGGCTAATCCGAAAGTAAGCAGTACCGTTATTCCCATCGCCCAAAAAGCCTTTTTGGGTTTTGCAATAATGCTATGCAGGGAACGCTCGTAACGAGGTTTCAAGTAAGTTACCGGCTTTGGTTCTTTTTCGGGTTCGGTGGCATTGCTTGCTGAATATCTGTTCTTTAATAGTATGAGTGATAAAGCCGGAGTTAAGGTTAAAGCAACAAATAAGGAAGCCATAATTGCCAGCATGTAACTTAAAGCCAATGGTTGGAAGAACGAGCCCGACAATCCCGGAAGGAAAAACACAGGCATTAATACCAGAGCCACTATTAAACTTCCGTAAACAACGGCGCTCCGCACTTCCATAGATGCCTGAAAAACTACTTTAATAGCAGGCAGCGGTTCTGACAGCAAGGCATTTTGCTTTAATCGCCTCACAATATTTTCTACATCGATAATGGCATCATCCACTACTTCGCCAAGGGCGATAACCAATCCTGCCAACACCATTGTATCAATAGTGCCTCCACGGTAGTGCAAAACAATCATGGCAATAATTAACGAAAGTGGAATAGCTAAAACGCTAATTAAAGCTGTACGCCAATCTTTCAGAAAGAAGAAAAGAACGATAATAACCAAAATGCACCCAATCAACAGTGCTTTATTCAGGTTGTTTAACGACATTTCTATAAAAGTTGCAGGGCGGAAAATGGTAGAATCGAAATCCATTCCTTTCATCGCCGGACGCATTTCTTCCAGTACTTTTTCCACCTGGCGGGTAACTTCCAATGAATTGGCTTGGGGCTGTTTTTCAACGATCAGCAATAAGCCGGGACCATCATTAATAACCGCATCGCCAATTGGAGCACGAAAGCCTTCTGTTACTTCCGCAATTTCAATTAAACGAACAGATAAACCGTTTTTGGTAGCAACAGTTACTTCGGCTAAATCTTCGGCCTGGTAAATAGTGGGCAGATGTGAAATAGCCATCCGCTGGTTTGGCATATCTACAAAACCGCCACCAAATTGTTGCGTTGCTTCGCGAACAGCAGTTACCACTTGATTTAGTTGCAAGTTATTAGCATATAATCGTTCGGGATTTACTTTCACCTGTAATTGCCTATCACGCTGCCCCCAAATAGCTACGTTTGCCACTCCTGGAATAGCCATTAAGCGTGGTCGCAAGGTCCAGCGTACAGGCGTAGTCATGTCCATTTGAGAAAGCGATTTTGAGCTTACCCCAATTTTTAACACCCGGCTTGTGGATGACAAAGGTGTAAGCATCACCGGCGGACGGGCAACTGCCGGAAGCTGTGTAGCTACCCGCGTTAATCGCTCCTGCACTAATTGTCGGGCTTCGATAACGCCTGTTCCTTTCTTAAAATCTAAAACTACAGATGCTAATCCTAATACCGATTTGGAACGCAGACGTGTAGCATTGGGCGTTCCGTTTAACGCATTTTCAATCGGTACGGCTATTAAAGCCTCTACCTCTGCTGTGGATAAACCGGGCGCTTCTACCTGTATTTCTACATAAGGTGGAGCAAATTCAGGAAACACATCATATGAAGCATTTTTGATTACATTATAGCCTACCGCCATAAGTATTACCATCAGGATTACGACGATAACCCTGAGTTGCAAGGATGTTGATACTAACCAGCGCATTATTTACCTCCCCCAAATTCTGTCCCGAACAATTCTGCTGCACCCAGGGTAACAATTTTAGCCCCTACTGGCGGACCTTGTTTTAAAATTGCTTTTTTATTGGCAACTCTCAGTAATTCAACTCTTCTGCGTACAAATACGTTGGGTTCGGTATTTTCATACACCCAAGCGCCTCCGTAAATATCATATAAAACTGCAGAAAAGGGAACGACTAAACCTGAGTGGCTTCCTTTGTAAGGTAAGGTGATACTAATCTTTTGTCCGGGCCTGAAATCACCTTTCGAGTTATCAATTTCATAATATAGATCTACCGAAGTAGCCAATGGATCGGATGTTGGAGGTCCTGTAACCGGGCGTGCAGTGACGGTGCCTGATGCTCCCTGAAAATCAGATAAACCCTGTACGAAAGCTATTCCCCGGGCATCAATTAAAGCTTCATCGCCGGCATATACCGGAACCCTTAACCATAAGTTTCGAAGAGATACAATATCTGCAATGGGTGCAGCATTGGCTAAAACCTGGTTACTGCTGCTGTATACTCTTTGTACCACTCCTGTTATCGGAGCTTCGAGATTGAGGGTTGACATTCTATCTGCCAAACCCTGACTAGTATTTCCGCGAAGCAGTTGCAACCGGTTTTGTGCTACTCTTAACTGAGCTGTGATAGCAGCCAATTCCGCTTCGGCTTCTTGTTTTGCACGAAGGCTTCCCGCTTTTTCAGCATAGAGCTGAGAGGTTCTTTTTACTTTTTCAGAACTGGTGTTGTACTGAACTTGTGTACGGGCAAGGTCTTCACGGGCGCTTAATAAATCCTTCTCAGAAGGAAGAATAATTAAACGGCCGATTTGCTGTCCTTTAGATACATTTTGCCCAGCGGTTATCGTCCGCCCGTTTCTGGCAGCGATTAATGTTCCGGCTACTGGAGCGGTTATGGTAATGAGTTTGCCAGGAACGGCAGTGACTTCGGCACTAAAGGAACGGCTGTTGTTTACGGATTCATTGATCACTTTAACCGTTTGGATTCCCAGACGTTGGACTGCCTTTTCGGTGAGGGTTATTTTATTCAGGTCGCCTTCCTTAACAGGATTGCTTTGCTCTGCAGGCAGCTTCGGTTTTTCTTCTTTCTTCCCGGAATTACATCCGGAAGCCATGACAGCGACAAGCACCACATTCAAAAAAAGGCTATTAAAAGTGTATCTCATGGTGTGTTTAGTTGATTTGAGTTTTTTTACCAATGCTTAAATTAAGCTGACTAACAGCTCTGCGGAGTTCTGCTTCTATTTCGGCTTTACGAAGCTGGCCATTCATTAATTGCCTCATGGCTTCTAATACAGGAAGGTAAGAGATGTCGCCCCGCTGATAAGTTAATCGCGAAAGCCTAACTGCTTCTTGCAAAGCAGGCAACGTATTTGTGTTCCAAACCTGGTATGATTTTAAGGTTTGCTCATATCGGTCGTACGCATTAGCTACATCCAGCACCACTCGCTGACGGATGGACACATAATTAAAAGATGCTTGTTCCATTTCGGCTCTTGCCCTGGCAATTTTCCCTTGGTTTCGGTTTAAAACCGGAAGTTCCATCTGGATACCAGGGTTAAAGGCATTGGGTAATAATTCACTGCCGCCTTTTCCATTAATATGTTGGAAGTTTAAGGTTCCCATAAAATTGATGATCCGTGAGCGTTCCCAACCCAGCTTTTTCCCTCCCGAATTGATGGATAAAGTGGCAGATTTTAGCTCCGGCTGATTTTCAAAAGCAAGCTTAAAGTATTCGTCTTTTGATACTTTGTGGTTAATGAAGTCGGTTTTAGAAAAAACGTAATTCACCACGGTATCCGGCGAATACCCTAAGAGTGTGTTTAGTCGGTGAATGGTAAGTATGGTATCTAAGCTTGCTTTCGTGTATTCGTCCACTGCGGCAGCGCTATCTGCCCGAGTGGTTAAGGTTTCGAGTTCACTGATATCCCCCAAGCGGAAGCGTGTATTGGCTAGTTCCTGAATCTCTTTGCGTATGGTTGCGTTCTGGGCGAGAATAGCGGCCTTTTCTTTGACAAGTTGTAAATCGGCAAAGGCAGTTTGCACATCACGGATTAACGTATAACCTCGCTGTACCATATTTTCAGAAGTCCGTTCTAATTCCGCTTTAGCGAAAGCAATACGTTGAGGCCTTTGCCATAAAAAGTCTAATCCGAAATTGATGTAGCCCGAAACGTTTAATCCGCCGGAAGGCAAAAGGTAGCGTAATAATGGATTGGAGACTACTCCTGCATCGGTTACATCAGCTTGCGAAATAGCGATTGTAGCCAAATCCGATTGGTATTGCGGGTTATTATAGAGCGCTAAAGAGACGGCTTCGTCTTCAGCAATTCCGTTGTTTAACTGTACCGATGGTGGAAGCAAGCTTGTTCCTGGTTTTGATGCTGCTGACAGATCATAACCATACTGCTGTTTTATTCGCTCGCTAACTCCGCTTCTGATAGCTGTTACTTTTGGAGCACATGAGCCAAGCCAAAGCAGGGAACCGAAGCCCACAGCTATAAAAAACCGATATAGTAGTAGGGTATATCCTTTCTTTCGTAATTGCATGACCCGAATGTATTGGGTAATTCTGAGTCAAATCTGAGTATTTAGTTAAACGGGCAACGCATTCCGTCGATGTTTCTCTCTTTTTAGGTTGTAGTACAGTCATTGTAAAATAGGGTGCAAAACCATTCCTGTCGAAGTGATTATTGGTGGAGATCGTAATCTGTCCAGGAGAAGTGGTAAAAATCTGCATGACATAAAATCATTTCTTTTTTGCTTTTAAGCGATTGGGGAAATCGGGCAGCTTCAATGCAGGCTACAACGATGTTCAATTTTTCATGGGATAATTTTTATTTGAAACAGATTCGGTTTGATTACCGTCAGGCTTGATGGTTAAAATACCTTTGTGCTATAATTAATGATCAATTGCATCATTTTTGATATCAATAAATTAACTGTACAATTTATGCCTGATAAAGCCACTAAAAGCAATTTCAAGGTTATCTTGATTATGGGGTTGCTCACTGCCATTGCTCCATTGTCAATTGATATGTACTTGCCGGCATTTCCTGCTATTGCCAAAAGTTTGCATACCACTGTTTCAGAAGTAACCTTATCACTTTCCAGCTTTTTTATTGGCATCTCTGCAGGGCAATTACTTTATGGCCCACTGCTGGAACGTTTTGGTAGAAAAAAACCATTGTACTTTGGGCTTTGCCTTTACTTTTTAGCTTCTGTTGGCTGTGCCCTTGCTCTGTCGGTAAATGCTTTAATTATGTTCAGGCTTTTTCAAGCGATTGGCGGCTGTGTTGGAATGGTAGCTGCCAGGGCGATGGTGAGAGATCTGTTTGATGTAAAAGAAAATGCAAAAGTATTTTCAATGCTGATGCTGGTCGTATCAGTGTCGCCTATCATTGCACCTACATTAGGTGGTTATATTACCTCTGCCTTTGGCTGGCGATATGTCTTTTATATGCTCATCCTAGTCGTTCTACTCATCCTCATCGGCACCTACTTTTTTTTGCCGGAAAGCAAGAAGCCAGACCCAACCTTTTCACTAAAACCTGCTCCAATACTCCGAAATTTTGCAACAGTTTTAAGTAATTCGCACTTTATCACTTATGCATTAACAGGAGCCATATCCTACGCCGGATTGTATGCGTATGTCAGCGGTGCCCCTTATGTCTTTATGGAAATCTATAAGGTGAGTGAAGCGCAATTCGGATGGATCTTTGCTTTCATTGCTGCAGGGTTAATCAGTGCGAGTCAGGTAAACAATATAGTATTGAAACGTTATTCAAATGAGCACATCATTAAAATCGCTTCGTGCTGCCAAAGCATAATTGGTGCAACACTGGTTTGTTTGACTTTAATGGGTTGGACTAGTCTGTTGCTTACTGTTTTTCTAGTATTTCTTTTTCTGGCATGTCAAGGTTTTATTTTTCCCAATGCAACAGCACTTGCCTTAGCTCCACTAGGGCACAATGCTGGTAATGCATCCGCTTTGATTGGGGCTATTCAAATGACCGTGGGCGCAAGTGCATCTGCTATTATAAGTGTATTGCAAAGCCACACCGCATTGCCGATGGCTGGGGTAATGACTTGTTGCGCTATTGCAGCTTTCACTGTTTTCTTATTCGGCAGCAAAAACCTTACTCAAAATGTTACCGAGGAAGGTTTGAAGGAAGCAGATATAGAGCTGGCGTCTGGATTATAAATGTTTCGGAAGTTCTTAACCTGATTTCCTTATAAGAAGTTACAATTGATAAGGTATGCACAACTTAAAAACCAGAGCTTAAATTAATTGGAGAAACCATACTCACCGACACAATGTATGACCTTTCAACAACACATAGTGAAAGTTGTCTTGCTTCCTACAAATCGAATTTTAAGACGTGCCCTTGAAACTATACTCTAAAACAGGTTTATTACTTTCTCTGAGGCTAAATTACTCGTCGTATTTATAGGCCCCTTAAAAATATAACATTTCAGTCAAAACAACCCTACAAGCTGATGTGGGCTCCATACCCTAATAACACAAGGATATAGCAATCAGATATTAAAGCATAAAAAACCTCTTCTAAAAATTGCATATTTAATACAATTTTTGTACTTTATTTCTTAATTATAAACCTATGAGAATTGCCTCTCATTTTCCTTTATCCGGCCGAACGGCAGGATTCTGACAGAATGAATTATTCTGATATAAATACCTCCGTAAACCCACTTACTAAATCTCTCTTAAGGTTAAACCATCTTGGGCATATAGCTCATCACATTAAATCAATTTTATCTCGATGAAAAAGTTATTCTCAGCATTTGTGCTATTACTTTTTTATTATAGCAGCTATGCACAATTAAGAAATTATGAAGTCGTTTTCGATGTTTCGAGCAGAGACTCGATCAGTCAGCAGGCTGTGGTCAGGGAAATTTCTCTGATCAAAAATGCCAATCCGGAAGCCAATCTGGAAGCTGTTATTTACGGACAAGGGCTTAATTTGGTGCTAAAAGACAAATCGGCGCACACTGAATCGATAATGAAATTATTAAAAATGAATAATGTCTCTTTTAAAGTATGCTCTATAACTCTTAGCAGAAACCATGTAGATAAAAATCAGCTTATACCCGGTGTTGAAGTAGTGCCCGATGGCATTTACGAAATTATTACTAAGCAAAAAGAAGGCTGGGGTTATATTAAAGTATCTCAATGAGTGGTTTATACAATGAAAGCTTTTTCAAAAATGCGGTATCGAGGTATTGTACTTATATCTGTAATAATGGTATCGATAATTATTTACAGCTGCCAGAATCAGACCGAAAAATCTTCCAAAGCCGTTTCTAAAGAAATTCCCTGGAAAGCACCCGATATCAGCAAGCTTCCGGCAGATTCATCATCACTGCAAATAAAATACGGCAAGGATCTTATTGTGCACACCTCCAAATATTTTGGACCGAAAGGCTCTATAGCGACAATCAGCAACGGAATGGAATGCCAGAATTGCCATCTGGACGCAGGTACCCGTCCTTTTGGAAATTCTTTCGGGGCTGTTTTTTCAACCTATCCAAAATATCGTGCACGCAGCGGCAGAGTTGAATCTATAGAATACCGGATAAATGAATGCATGGAGCGAAGCATGAACGGAAAAAAGATAGACACGCTTAGCAAGGAAATGAAGGCGATGAAAGCATATCTTACCTGGCTTGGCAAAGATGTGCCGAAAGGAGTTAAACCCGCCGGCACTGGCATTCAGGAGATCGCCTTTATAAACCGTGCGGCTAATCCTCAAAAAGGCAAAGCAATATATTTAGATAAATGCCAAAGCTGCCACGGCATTAATGGACAGGGACTTATAAAGCCCGACTCATCCGGGTATTTGTATCCGCCGCTTTGGGGCTCAGAAAGCTATAACGTTAGCGCAGGCATGTATCGAATCTCCCGTTTTGCTGGATTTGTAAAACATAACATGCCCTTTACGGCCGTGAAAACCAATCCTCAATTAACTGATGAAGAAGCCTGGGATTTGGCCGCATTTGTAAATTCACAGCAACGCACCGAAAAATTTTTCAGTTATGACTGGAAGAAAATCAGCGCCAAACCAGTTGATTATCCGTTCGGTCCTTATGCTGACAGTTATACCGAAAAACAGCATAAATACGGGCCTTTTAAAGAAATGAAAAAGCCTGAAAGCAAATCTGCCAGGTAAAATCGTTTAAAGAGAAAAGTAAAAGAAAGCCTGATATTACCATTGGGCCGTCTTTCACTTTTTATAATGTTTATCCTGCAAAACAATAAGCACAGCCATGTTCTTGTGCCCTGCCGACAGCCCAAACGCCAGAAGGTACCACATGAACATTAGGCAGCAAAGATGCCAGCCAATCTTTTTTTACCTCAGCGGCTTCCATCTTCATGCCATCGGCTATGACGGCACTGAAAACCGTAATTGCAGCGTCGCAAACAAAAAACAGCACGCCGCTTTCCTGCAATTCGTTGATACCGATAGATACTTCGCCTATTCCAGGTATTTTAAAATCACCTTTTTTAGGCTGCCAAAAGGGATTTCTGGTTGCAGGGGCTTTGGTGGCGGGATCATTTGCTTTAAATACTTCTCCGAATTTATATTTTTCCCAAAGCTTGCTTTCGAATGCGTAAGGAATTGCATTATGGCGAAGAATTACTGCCACATTGCAGTCCTTTTCTGAACTCCCAGTTTTTTGATTTGTCATTAAAAAAACCCTAGGCCAAGCAAACGGCATAATTTCATTTGGCTCGGGAACATCAAAAACAATACGATGCTTGCCTTTCATCGTATCAAACCACTCATCTGCTGATTTGGGTTCTTTATTAACATCTGATAATTCTAAAGCTTCTGTCTGCAAAGGAGCCAGCGATGCCAGCCCAATAGATGCAGCACTAGCAGCCAAAGTACTTATAAAGGCACGACGATTCGGCTGCAGTTTTAATTGGTTGTTTTTCATTTTAGTATGATTTAAGTTAAATATTACGATATAACTCAAAAAAATAGGTCTTCTTGGTTAAGCAGGAAGATGAGACAGTTAATAAGGCCGATGAAGAATAAATTGGGCCTCTACTTAAGGAATTCTAATCAAATTATAACGAAAATTACAAATAAGAAATAGTATTTGCAAGCAAATTTTAACATAAATATTATAATTAAACACCTTATTATGAGTTAATTAAGTTAATGAATAAGCATCGTTAATGCTCCTCTGAGGTTTGGATAATGTACTGGATATGGTCTTTAACTTTGTTAAAAGTGAAAGACAGTGCTACCTTTTCGTCAATTTTAAAATTAGCGTTAATCGGAATCAAATCCAGTTAGGTTACAAGTGAAAAGGGAGCTAACCAATTTACTTTAAGACTTCTCTTGCAATAATATATATGCCCATAAGAAGGACAAACCAGCCGAATCCTTTTTTGAGGTTTTCACCCGGGATTTTTTTGCCAATCAGCCCGCCGACAAAAATTCCAGCTGCAGCAATTAGCGTAATTGTCATTAGAAATTTCCATTCAATCGTAAAATGTCCCAGATCCCCAGCAAATCCGATTAAGGAGTTTAAGGCTATAATCAGTAACGAAGTTCCGATTGCTTTTTTCATGGGAAGTTTGATCAGAAGCACCAGGGCGGGGATTAATAAGAATCCGCCCCCGGCGCCAAGCAGTCCGGTGACCAAGCCGATGCTGATTCCATAGCTGAGCAGCTTGAAGAATTTACTAAAATCTGTATATTCCATTTCAGGCCCGGTCCAGTTTTTATCACGGAGCATGCTAATGGATGCCAGGAGCATGAGTACACCGAACAGCAGCATGGTCAGGAAGGATTCGGTCACCGTAAAGCCGGCTATAGTAGCAATATATTTCGGGATTACAGGGATAAGAAACTTCCGAATTATAAAGACGGTTATGATGGAAGAAGCGCCGAAAAAAAGCACAGTCTTCAAGCTTATTTGCCCTTTACGTAAATTACTGATTGAACCGATTAGGCTTGTTGTGCCGACAATGAAAAGAGAATAGGAAGTTGCCAGCAATGGAGAAACACCAAAAAGGTAAACCATTACCGGAACGGTTAAGATAGATCCGCCCCCGCCTATGAGTCCCAGTGAGATCCCAATTAATGCCGATGCTATGTACCCGAAAACTTCCATGCTTTTTTTATCCCACAAAAGTGCCAAGAAAACGAGCCAGGAAGGGTGACAAAGTCACACGAGGTTTAATTCTCACTGTCACCTCTGTGAATTGTGAATTTTTGACGGTCAAATAAACGCACAGGTCAAATTTTCATTACACTTAGAAGCAGCGGCGTGCTACCCTGCTGGATCGGCGATAGTTAAACAAAAAACATACTTGAATGTTTGAAACATTAATACAGAATTGATGATTACCTGGTTTCATTAACCGACCTTTTGACGTACTAAGAAGATTTTTATTTATCCCTTTAAAGACACAGCAAAACGACAGTGCTGAGTGTCCATCTTCAATCTACTCCATAAAATGGTATTCTAGATTATTCGAAAATAGATGCTGGAAAGGTGGAATTAGAGTCGATTCAGTTTAATTTAAAAGAAGTAGTAGAGAAGATGTTGAAAATGTTTGAGTATAAATTGATCGAAAAGGATCTTAAGATGAAACTCAATTTTCAATTTAGCACGACATTCTATTTGAATATCGTATTAAAGAAAAAAATTATTCTGAAGAGTTAATGATGTAATTGCTTAATGTCTACATGTAAAGAGGCGGTCTTAAAAAGGCAGCCTCTTTGTTTATACCAAAAAATGTAATTGCTTAGCTATATGCAAAGCTTCAATAGCCCGTATTGGTTATCGGTAGAAGCATTTTCACTATCCCAGGAAACAAAAATTAATTATTACTATTATATTAAGTATTCAGAATAGCCCGTTTATAAAATATAATTCTTTTAAATTTAGGTTTCCATAGAAGGAAAAACCGTAGAGCGCTGAGTCGGCAGCAATGGAGGTTCGATCCCTCCTCTACATCTAATAATTAAATACCATGGAAGTAAACTATCCCATCGTAATATTAATCACAGCCCTGATAATTTGGCTTATTATTTTCTTAATTCTGAAAAACCAGAAAGATAAAAAGAAGCTTGAAAAGCAAATGAATTTGTCAGATTTAGAGCCTGAAAAACATAAAAAAGAAGACAAGATATAGCAAGGCTTTCTTTACATAACTATTTAAAAATCAGTGTTATTTATCCTATTAGTTATAAATAACATTCAGTAAACCCGCTAATCTTACTCCAGCAATCGCCAGTCTATGTGGATTATTTCTGCATGTTTTGGATAATAATCATAATTGAATTCTTTGTTTTGTCCAGCCTCTAAATAAAGTATGTAAATTGGTTTCCTTTGGCATAAACTTGACGTCAATTTTATTCCCACCCAAGTCTTCTGCCCTACCGTATGCATGGGCTAGTGTAGATCGCCAACTAAGTGTATTAAAAACTTTAAAGCAAATACTGAAAGAATTTTAAGCTTGGGGATAGCGTTTAGTAGCATTAGGTGGCTGAGTTACTAGAACAAAGTCACCTACAGCACAATAGTCATATGTTAAAGTATCTCGTTGATGATAAGCAAAACCTCAATGAAAAAGGCCGGTAGCATTTTATAAGAAAACCCTATCTATGATGCAAACCGAATTCAACATTAGCGCTAATTTAGCTGGTTACGGAGGTATGAAAGAAGTACTTATTGTTCCTCTTAAAAGGCGGCAACTGGGGTACCGAGTATAAAGGATACCGTGTTGTCGAAATTGACGAACAAAATAAGATTTCAACCTATCAGGTAAATGCAAGCCAAAACCCGATCATAAACAGCAATAAGAATTAGAGGTTATATAAATTGAGAAGAATTTGCTAGAATAAGTGTTGATCAAAATTAACGCCTATATCAATATACCAGCAATGGTAGCCGATAAATAAGAAGCAAGAGTTCCACAAATTAAGGCCTTTACCCCTAGTTTTGCTAAATCACTACGCCTTTCCGGAGCAAGTTCTCCAATTCCACCCACCTGAATGGCAATGGAGGCAAAGTTTGCAAATCCGCAAAGGGCAAAGCTTGTAATTATAATGGTTTTCGGATCTAGCGTTGATTTTATCTTAGCTAAATCCAGATAGGCGACAAATTCATTAATAACCATTTTGGTACCCATTAATGATCCAGCAGCTTGCACATCCTTACCAGGAACACCCATCGCGTACGCAAAAATTGAAAAAATTGACCCTAATATTTTATTAAAGCTTAACTTATTGATATCAATATTGGCCCAGGTTAAAGATATACCGAGGTTTCCTAAGCCTGCACCAACTTTTAATAGCATGTAATCTAGCAAGGCAATGAGTGCAATAAAACCAATGAGCATGGCAATCACATTTAGGCCGACTTTTAAGCCTTCGCCGGCTCCATGCGAAATGGAATCGATCAGGTTGGCATGAGTCCGCTTTATTTCAAGAGAAACTTTCCCTTTTGTTTCTGATATCTCGGTTTCCGGATACACTATTTTTGAAATCACCAGTGCAGCAGGTGCAGCCATCATACTGGCAGCAATCAGATACTCTGCCGGAACGCCAAGTGCAATGTAAACCGCCATTACACCACCCGCAATACAGGCCATACTTCCAGACATAGATGCTAGCAATTCTGACATGGTCATTCCCTTTAAATAGGGCTTAATCATAATTTGAGCCTCCACCTGTCCAACAAACGTGCTGGCCACATTTGATAATGCTTCTGCACCAGAAACTCCCATCACCTTGTAAACTATCAAGGCAAAAAATTTGACGATTCGCTGCATAATACCCAAATGATAAGCAAGGCTAACAAGCACAGCTACAAAAATTATAGTAGGGATAATATTGAAGAAAAAAACGAAATCGTTACCCAGGCCAAAGGTTTTCTCCATAAACGCTTTATTTACCAATGGGCCAAACACAAATTCGGCACCTTTATGCGAAAAGTCAAGGATGGTAGTAATAATAGAACCCAACCTAGCAAATAATGCTTTACCAAACGGAATTTTCAGGATAAAAACCGCTAAAATTAATTGAATAGTTAAACCAGAAAAAACTAACCGGTAATTAATTGCTTTCCGATTGTTCGACATCAAAAAGGCAATTCCAAATATGAGTGCAATTCCGATGATTCCGGTAAATCTATCCATCAGCAAATAAATTTATATGTTAGTATGTTCGCCTTACCGAATCGGACTCAAAAGTGCTGGTTAACTTAGCAAAGCTATTAAAACCATATTACTAAGAGGTTCTCAAAAGCAATTTTGTAAATCCCTAAAATAAACAAACAAGTTTCAAATTTATATCCTACACCTCTGATGGTGCTTATATAATTTTCACCTAGTTTTTCTCTTACTTTGCGAATATGAACGTCGATAGTTCTGTCTGTCATCATGGTAGTATTATCCCATATATTTTCCAGAATTGCATCCCTTGTGAAAACTTTCCCGGGTCTGGATGCTAGCAGGAATAAAAGTTCAAACTCTTTTTTAGCAAAAACAATTTTGTGATTTCCACGATAAACGAGATAAGATTCGCAATCTATAGACAAATCGGAAATTTCAATTTTATACTTCGGTACATCAATTGTTTGATTTTTGCGCTTTAGGATGGCATTTATTCTACTTAGGAGCGCATTCGGCTTTACTGGTTTGGAAATGTAGTCATCCGCACCTACATTGAATCCGGCAATTTCAGAATATTCTTCAATACGGGCTGTTAAAAATACTACTACCGTATTCTTAAAGGCGATCATGTTTTTAATAATACGGCAAGCCTCAATCCCATCCATTATTGGCATCATGATATCCATAATGATTAAATCGGGGTGGCATTTTATTGCTTCGGATATGCCTTCTTCTCCATTTGAGGCTGTATAAACTAAATACCCATCTTTTTTAAGGTAATATACAAGCAACTCTCTTATATCAGGCTCATCGTCTATTACTAAAATTTTTTGCTTTGTGGAACCCATATTTGTTTCCACGAAAGTATGGTTATAAGTACCTAAAGCTGTTAAGCAGGTGTTAAGATATTGTTACTAATGGAATGGTGAAAGTGTTTATGTTAAAAACCTATTTTGGGCTGCTAGATTGCCAATCTACAACTGATTGACATGTTAAAATGATAGCTGTAACCACAAACTTACTCGGAGGTATAAACTTGTTACGATAGGTTATGATTCGATTAACAATTCTTTGCGTTTTTTTGCACAATTATTCCTTATTTCATGAAATATCTTCTTCTTCTCTTTTTTTTCCAGGTATTCGCTGTTTCTTCAAATGCACAAATCGCCAAAATTTCAGGTAAGGCGAAAATTTCAGGCACAATAACCGATGCCAGCACTAAACAACCCGTTGATTATGCAACAATTACTATTTATAACCAAGGAAGTAAGATTCCAGTAAATGGCACAACCTCTGATACAAAAGGCAGCTTCAACATTAATGGACTACCTGTGGGCGACTATGAAATTACCGTAGATTTTATTGGTTATCAACGCTTTACTATTGATCATGCAATTATCAGCAGTACGAATCAAAATATACAATTAGCCGAAATAAAAATGAAGCCTTCCCAAAATCAGCTTCAGGAAGTAATTATAACTGGACAGGCAAATAGAGTTGAAAACAAAATTGACAAACTGGTTTATAATGCGGCCAATGATCTTACCTCGCAAGGCGGATTAGCAACCGATGTATTAAAAAAAGTACCAATGGTTACTGTGGATATTGACGGAAATGTCGAACTACAGGGAAATTCGAATGTGCGTTTTTTGATTAACGGAAAGCCATCCAGTATTTTTGGGGCTAGCTTAGCAGATGCTTTGCAATCAATACCAGCCAGCCAAATTAAAAGTGTGGAGGTGATAACCAGCCCTGGTGCCAAGTATGACGCCTCTGGAACGGGCGGAATTATAAACATCCTTTTGAAGGATAACAAAGTAGAAGGGATCAACGGGACTGTGAATGCATCCGCTGGCACCCGTTTACAAAACGGTTCGTTAAACCTCAATATTAAAAAAGGGAGTTTTGGCATAAGCGCCTCCTTTAGCGGGAATGCACAGTTAAACAGCATCACCACCAATACCCTGGATAAAGAATCGTTTGACAATTCTAGAAGCACTGTAGATCACCTTTTTCAAACTGGCAATAGTGAATTTAAACGAAGTGGTTATCAATCTGGTTTAAATTTAAATTGGAGTATTACTAAGCGGGATGAATTAAGCGCCTCATTGGGTTTTAATCATTTTGGAAATAACAATACAGGAACTACATTAGTTCAGCAGAATGAAGTAGTTGCCGGAAAAGATCCTGTCTCATTTCAGAGTAACCGGAATTCGGACAATCATTTCAGTTCCAGATCTACCGATTATAGTCTTGCCTATAAAAAAACATTTAAAAAAGAAGATGAAGAGTTCAGCGTTGTTTATACGGCAAGTAGCAGCAAGAACTTAGCAGATTTTTCGCAGGAACAGAGGTATTTTGCTGACGCCTTTCAGCCATCGGGATTACAAAGCATTAATCCCGGGAGAAATTCTGAGAAAAATTTATCATTGGATTACTCGTACCCTCTTAATAAAAAAACAATTTTTGAAACTGGGGTAAAGGCGATCTCAGAAAAATTAAACAGTAGTACGATAGCCGATACGCTTACTGCAAACGGCAATTATATTCCAAACCAGAATCAAACTCATAGCTTTAATTACAGCCGAAACATTTACGCAGCCTATCTGTCCTTGAGCTTTTCACTATTTAAAGATTTCATTACCGGAAAAAGCGGTTTGAGATATGAGCGAACAAATACGAAGGCTGATTTTGAAGGTACAAATATCCCAGGGTATAATATTTTCGCACCGTCTTTTGTATTATCCCACAAAATAGATGACTCGCAATCTATAAAAGCTAGTTTTACATACCGTCTTGAAAGGCCCGATTATGGTGATTTAAATCCCTTTTACAATATAAGCGACCCGCATAACATTAATACTGGAAACCCTAACCTAAAACCCGAATTAGGTCATAACTATGAATTAGGTTACAATAAAAATTTTGGCAAAGGAGCTAATGTGTATATAGCAGGATTTTACCGGTATAATACTGAAGATATCCAATCATATACCACCTTTTACCCCTTACTTACGATTAACGGAATAGACTATCCGAACGTTTCGTTAAACCAACGTTATAATGTGGGCTCTGAAGTGACCACCGGTGCCAGCCTATTTGCGTCTGTGCCTTTATCGCAAAAATTAAATTTACGGTCTAATTTGTATTTCGGAGACAGGATCAATAAAAATCCAGGCAATCCAACAGTAAGTGGGCTTGCATACCGTATAAATTTAAATGCCAGCTACAGTTTCGGTCATAATTTAACCGCAGAAGGTTTTATAAATTATAATTCATCACAAAAAACAATACAGGGTTCACGGCCTGCTTTTTCCTTTTATAACGTGGCTGTAAGAAAACAAATTTTAAATAAAAAAGTAAGCTTAGGTTTAACAGCTGCTAATCCCTTTAATCAGTACGTGAACCAAAAATCAACAGCATCTGCAGCAAACTTTAATCAATCCAGCATTCGTCTGGTTCCCTTCCGATCCTTTGGCATCAGCGCAAGCTATAAATTTGGCAAGCTAGAATTCAAAAAAGGGGAAGAGAAAGACTCTAATCAGGGTGCTCCTCAGCCTTCTGAATGATGAATAGTACGGCTTATGTTTAAGCCGTACTATTATTTACAATAAGACCGAATCATTTCCAGATTGGCATCTTTCAAGAGCTGAAGAGTACTTTGACCATATGCGGTAAAATACTTATGACCGGTTAGCATGGAGCAGTTTTCTTTTTTCCAGTCATCATCAGTAAAAAATTTACGCAGATACAGCTCCCATTCCGCCCTCAGTAAATTAGATTTCACGGGATAATCTGGTAGTGAGAAATGGTAAAAATCAGCATCACAAATAACCTTCTCTAAAAAATTTAGTGGGTTTTGCGGATACTTGGTAGCATTAATACAGCCTACAATCTCTTCCACTCTTTTTATTGAGACTCCTTTTGCTGTAAAAAACTGTTTAGCGATCTGGATACTTTCCTCTTCGTGGCCAATATATTTTTTTAGGTAACCAGTATCATGAAACCATGCAGCAATTTGCACAGTTTCTGATTGTTCGGTAGATATACCTGTATATAAGCAAATCTCCTTTACCCCTTCAACCACATCCAAAGTATGTGCAATATTGTGAAAGCTAAGTGTTACCGGAAGCTTATTGGTAAGCAAACCCAGCACATATGAAGAAACCTCTGATATAAGTGATTGCATAAATTAAACTGAAAGATTAGCAAGCTTAGTCCTCTTAACTGTCAAATAAATGACTAAAGTGATAATAGTCAGCAGGAAAATAATACTAGTTATTGTTGTACCTAAGCCTAGGCCGCCATCATCTGCAGACTGCGAAAGAAGGTCGCCCGCTGATGCGCCAAGCGGCCGGGTAAAAATGTAAGCCAGCCAAAATGCCAGGATGGAATTTAAGTGCAGAAAGCGATAGGTCATAAAAACCATCGTAATTAGTGCGGCAAACAACAACGCAGCATAGGCATAGCCCAGACCCGAACTTTCGGCTATTAAATCTCCGGCGGAAGTTCCTAATGCAAAAGTAAATAAGATAGCTACCCAATAGAACAATTCCCTTTTTTTGGTATCAATTGTATGTACCGATAAAGTTCTTTCACTTAGGTACCAGATACCAAAAACAAATGCAAGTGCCGAACTAAACAAAATAGTGGTTGTTATAAGGCTCACGCCTATATTATCAACCAAATTATCCGAAATCAACGTGCCTACTATACTTAATAAAACAACAGCGGCCCAATATATGCCAGGCACATATTGCTTAGTGCGAAGCTGAATGACAAGCAATATGGCTAATAGCCCACTCATTATGTATGACGTACCAGTCAATCCGAGTTTTAACGTTTCAGACAAATAATCGGCTGCCGTTTCACCCACTGTTGTGGCCATAATTTTTATTACCCAGAAAAATAGAGTTACTTCAGGAACTTTATTCAGCATCGTCTTCATGTAGTTTGTGTTTAATATCTATAAATATTTAAGTTCTCTTATTCGGCCAGCTTTTTACCGAATCTTGTAAAAAACAAGTGTTTGATAAAAATCTAAAATGCCAGTAAACCTTAATTGTTAAAATTCTTTGGATAAAATATTTGCCTATGCAATCCATTGTTTTTCAGAAGTAGCATCGTATTTAGATCCATCTTCCCATAAACTACAACTGATCAATAATTTGAAGCATCACTTCTTTCCAGTAGTCAGGTATATAAGGCACCGTTGAATTACCAAATCTGACCAGGATAATATTTTGTTTAGGATAGACATACAAGAATTGGCCATATAAACCAACCGGGAAAAAACTGCCGTAAGCCTTTGGCCCCAGGCCCATGCCATAGCCATAAGTCGTTTTACCACCATCTTCACTCGTCCCGGTTGTCGCTTCCTTAATCCAATGAGCCGGAACAATTTGTTCTCCCTGCCAGTTACCGCTTTTTAGCAGCAACCTTGCAAACTTTGCAAAATCAACAGTTCGGGCATTTAAACAACAAAAGCTTTTTTCAATGGCCGTGCTGTCATCAGAATCGGTACTCCAATAGGCAGGCGCCTCGGTGCCGATCGGCTTCCAAATTTTTTCCTCTAAACAAGCAGACAACGATTTGCCAGTCACACGTTCCAATATTAAACCTAGCAGCGAAGTGTTTTCACTTTGATAGTTGAAATGGAGCCCTGGTGATTCTGCTATTTGGGCATTTAAAATGCGTTTACGAAGGCCATCCATATAATAAAATTGAGATTGGTCAGAAAGTAAATTCACCATGCTGGTTGTAAACTTTAATCCGGAAGTATGCCTTAATAAATTTTTAATGGTGATGAGTTGATAGCCTTTTCTATCCTTCCACTCCGGAATAAAGTCGATAATTGGCTGATCGATACCTTTAATAAGCCCATCATGGATAGCGATACCAATTAGCATGGCAACGTATGCCTTAGAAATTGAGAAACTTGATACTCTCGTTTCCGGGCTTAAATCTTTTGCATAATACTGGTATAAAATACTGTCATTACGTATAATTAAAAAGGAAAGCGTTCTGTGCAGCTTTACAAATTCGTCGAGGTTTACTCCCGTAGAATTTACAGAACGGTTATCTATTTTTAAATTACGGATTTCAGGTAACGTGTCTGTTGTCGTTTTAAAATGGAACACCGCATCTGAATCTGAGGAATGGACTACCCGGTATGGAAATCGTTTCCCATCTTTTTGATCGGGTACATTATACACCAGTGGCCTAAAAACTTTGCAAGAGGCAAGGCTTAAAAAACTCAGCAAAATAAAAAAACGTGAAGGCATCATGGCTTAATGAAATTAAGTTCGTCAGAAAACAGGTTACTGTTATAACAATTCGATAATTAAGAAAGAGATAGCCTGGCGACTTGAATCGTTATTTTAAAATATACCATCAAATAGCACCCCTTTAGAAGGGATGCTATAGGGTTGTCATAAATTAATCGAACATATACACACTATCTCAGAGTTTATCACTCCTTAATAGGTGTGCCGTCTTCTTTAAAAACAACTTCTTTCTTGTGAACACCTGATTTGATACCAACTTCATAAACAACTCCATTTTTCGCTGTTTCAGTTTTGTCTGCAGACGAAATTTTCCATTTAGTGTATTGTTTATTAATGGCTTCTTTTACTTGTTTTGGAAGGGTACTTACAGCGATCATCCGTTCGGTTTCCACCCAAGTGCCATCTTGAGAAAAATTAGCCGATACTTTAGATTTGTCTAACGTAAACTCTGCCTCCCACTCAGTAGCACTTTCTTTTCCCCAGGTAACTTTTGAAGCTTTGGGATACTTTTGTTCAAAAGCAGCTTTTACTTTGGCGGGAGGGGTTACCGCATACGCATTAAAAACTATAAATAGTGCGCTGAATATTAACATGATCTTTTTCATCTCTTTGAGTTTAATGGTTGTAATTGTTTTCTATCTATTAAACCTGAGTTCGATTATTGATATTTTTAAAAATTAGTTCGGGTGTTCAGGTGGGCTTCGTTATCCCAAAGGGACTCCTTTGGAGCAATCTTTTCGCCAGGAGAAGGGCAAAAAGAATTTTCACTCAATCCCTCACGCAAAATCCAGCAAGTTTCATCAACAATTTTATAAAACGTCTTGCTGAGTACTAATCATAAATTTAAAAATCGAACGTAGGTATTAACTATCCTAAATGCATCAGTTATCAATCTGCAAGATTCTTTTGCTTATTAAAAGCAACAGAAATACGTGCTGAAAGATGACATTAGCCGCTAAAGCGCATTGGTTTTAGCTCATTTTTCAAGTTTGCAGTAAAAAGCTTGATGCTTAAAGGCAACAAGATCTTAATTAACAATTAACCAAAGAAGGGGGATGGAAGATATAAGAGTGGTGATTAAAGAAATAACTGCATTGATAAAAGAACACGCTTTTAATTACTGTTATCGAAACCGGAGCTTCTTTTAATTGAGACACTTGACTTAAAAAGAAAGTTTGAGTTTGTTTATGGGTGATCGAAAGAGGTAAGTGAGGCTTTTGGCTGTCACCGTTGTCATGTTTATCAAACAAACAATCTATATTAACCAAATGATCTGTAACAAAATCAATAGGAGTCATATCCTTATCTTCCGTTGCTTTGCAATGATTGTACATGTTTGGCAATTCTAGGATAGCAGAAAAATCCCCTGTATTAGAGCAAAGATTAGCTACTAAATAATAGCCTAACAAAAAGATGCTAATGGTACGATTCACTACCGTAGTAACGCAATTGCAATGCCTATATTTTATGATGTCCATAATTTTCTTGGGCTATTCTGATCAACCGTTTTTTGCATGGTGCTCAATTGCCAACTTAAATGTTTGCAGGCTGGCCAAACATAAATTTTACAAAAAGGGTATTGTTCTTGCATACCGCGATATAGCTATTCACTTTTCAATACAATAAACGTTTTGCTTTATGACAATTTCAAGTTACTCGGTTTTATTCCTGTGTTTTATCGCCGCTAATTGTTCTGCTTGTCAGAATAAAAAAAACAAAACTGGTAACAGTAAAAACCATCCTAATGAACTTTCGAATAATGCTAAAGTCCCTTCGGAAGGCAAAAACGAGAAGTTTTCGATCGTTGCCGAAATGCCTAAAAAACTGAAAGAAATTTCGGGAATTGTTAAAGATGGTGATTTTTTATGGGCCATATCCGATGATCAGAAAGCCGACATTTTCAAGCTAGATTTATCTGGAAACATTGTACAGAAACTCCACTTGAGCAACCTGACGGTGACCGATGTGGAAGATGTTACTACCGACAGTGACTATTTATACATAGCCGATGTGGGTGATAATGATGGAACTCGGCAAGAACGACAAATCATTAAAATTAAAAAATCTGAAATTCCAACAGCGGCAGAATCCGATGTTACTGGTCAAGCCATCCGTTTCACATTTCCGGCTCAAAGTGGCGTACAAACTAAAAAAACGAACGAGAACGATTGTGAATCGATTCTAATTTATAAAGAATCACTTTATTTGTTTACTAAAAGAAGAGACGACAAGCAAACTGAGCTATTTAAGTTAACTAAGAAAGCAGGTAACCAAATACCTAGGGCTATTTCTTTATTCAACAGCAAAGGACTGATTACTGGGGCCGCCCTCAATGCACAAGGCACAGAAGTTTCGTTAGTAGGTTATCATGGAGGCCATAAACAACCTTTTATTTGGAAGCTTAGTTCATTTATGGGTGATGATTTTTTCTCAGGCAAACAGCAAGAATATGTATTAAATGAGGACCAAAAGGACTGGCAAGTGGAAGCAGTTACTTACAAAGATGATGGTACATTATTGTTTGCTTGCGAAAAAACTCCGGATTTTGCCGCAGCCATTTACACAACTGCTATGGCCAAATAAAACAAGACAGTAAAAGAGCTTGCTAAGCTTGACTGCTTACTCTATGTAATAGAAAACAAACAGTATTACAAACCTAACGGGATAAAGACAAATCAGGATATTAATAAAAATTTAATAAGTAATGCAGTTAGGCAAAAAAAGAGCTATACATCTTATGCTTTTGATTTTAGGAGGTTTCATTCTCCTAACCGTATTTATACACTTATTTCCCTCATCCTGGATAGACCGCGAGTTTAGTGAAGAGATTCAGGAAGACCAAAATCCGTTTCTGGATATGCTCATGAAAGGGATCAGTTGGTTTGGCCAAACTTGGATCTCTATTGGAATGGTTCTATTACTTTCACTGCTATTACTGATTCAGCGTTTAAAAAAAGAAGCCCTATTTATGCTTTTGACGTTGGTAAATGGATTGATCACTTACTCACTCAAGGTACTTGTTAATCGGCCACGTCCTACTCAGAATATGGTTCACATAGTTGAAATGGCGAAGCACCAAAGTTTTCCCAGCGGACATACTTCTTTCTATATCGTATTTTTCGGGTTCATTGCTTTTTTATTATATCACCATAAATGGTTCAATGCAGCAATTAGAAATGTGCTTATTAGCTTTTGCATGTTTTTAATATTCAGTATCCCCATCTCTAGAATCTATTTAGGTGCTCATTGGTTTACTGATGTGCTCGGTGGTTTTATGATTGGGCTATTATGTCTTATGCTGATCATTGGATTTTATCTGCGACCAAGTAAAAATGCTAACTCATCTGTATATCCACTCTAAAACCGTTGGGATGTAACTTTTGCTCTTTGCCTAACTTCCATTAATCATATTTGAAACAATCCCTTTTTTATCCGTTCGTTCGCCGATGAAAACACCTCCTATATGTAAAACAATAAAAGCAAGTATCAGATACCTGCAAAATCCATACATTTCTTTAACTATTTTTTATCATAGATTGTATTAAGTGAAGATAGGTCAATAACCGTAAAAACGCCATTATGAAGTGTTACTGCCTTCTTCCTCTTAGGTGAAAAGGCCATCCGAAAGGATCATGAGTAATACGAATCATGCTCCCAGCTTGCTGAAAGAATCTCCCGCTTGGCAAAACCGACGTTAAAAAACACCAAACTAAGTGGGGTTATATTTAGGTGAGTATCACAATAACAAAACAGGCTTTGAAATCTTTTGTTCAAAGCCTGATATTATAATTTTTTACCGCTTGATCTTTACTTAGTACTGCTTTTTAAATCTCTTTCAACTTTAGTAAAGTTTACGTATTGTTTTCCGTCATAAATAGAACGGTTTATGGTCAAATTATAGCTGCCCCAATTCTGCTTGACAGTGGTTTTAATAGTTTCAGTCTTTGCGGATAGTGCAACGGTGGTATTTTCCTTTAATAGCTCTCTCATAACTCTGCCATCCATAGTAGGTGATGCTTTCAGATGGTGCAGGTATAAAATTGTCGGAACGATATCGACATTCGAAGTTGGAAGATTGCTTTCGATGGCAGATTTAAAACTTGGACCAGAGACAATTAAGGGAATTTTCACTTCATACGGGCTTGAACTTCCATGACCGGCAACTCCTTTGGAGAAACTTGCACCTGCATAACCAGCGGCATTTTTACGATTATCCCAATTAACATCAACCAGAATGTCTCCAGAGCGGCTTGAATTATTCCAGTGGATCGACTCAAATGAAAGGGTTCCATCTATTGCACCTTTTAAGTCTCCGGCTTTCTTTGACTTTGTAAATATGGCTCCTGCCCATTCCTGCTCCTGCAATGCACTTACAATATTCTTAATCACTTTTTGATCATGATCTTTTACATAAACAGCTCCAGCGGCCACTACTACATCATCAGAGTTTATTTCTTTTTTTAGACCCTTTTTAATTAAAAATTCAGTTAATCCTTCTTTGCCTACATAGGTTACGAAGCCATGATCTGTAGAGATAATGATATTAAATGTAGAAGTGAGGCCTTTTTCCTGAAGTGTTTTAATAATTCTACCAAATTGCTCATCTACTAACTTAATGGAGGCCATTGAAGTAGCCGCACCAATTCCGTCGCTGTGTGCTGTACCATCCGGGTCAGAAAACCAGATTGAGCTTACAAGCGGGCCATCAGCCGCCAGACCTAACTTAATTAGCGCATCAGTTACCCATACATGACCATTAGATTTTGAACCGGAAGGAACCAGACCTACTTCCTGAATTACTTTTTCTTTAATTGATTCAGGCAAAATCATCAACGGGTTAATCACTGCTCCACCACTTATTTTATGATTTTGTAGCAACGCTTGCCCTGTTGAACCTGAACTAAAAACCATCATTTTTTCACCGGCTTGTTCTAATATTTCTCCAATGGAAATTGCGGTAAGCAAATTACCATGTGTGGCTTCGTTTATTTTATTAAGATCAGCAGCCTCGCCCGTATTTAAGCTCTTGGTTTTGCTTACCTCTGGGAAGTATACTGAATTGCCCATTATTCCATGTGCAGAAGGGTAACTGCCCGTTGCATACGAAGACGCATTTACCCTGGTAACAGTTGGAAATACGCTGTGATGTTGTGCTCCATAAGCTCCCTGCTTTTTAAATGCATATAAATTAGGCATTGCTTCCGGAGTAATATAATCAGGCCTTAAACCGTCAAAGAAGACAATTAGCGTACGAATTTTTGATTGATCGACATTATTTTGTGCCTTAACTATATAGCTCAAAAAGCAGGCAGCAAACACAAACAAGTGTTTAAATTTAGGTATCATTCTTTGTAATTTAATCGGTGAAATTTTTGTGTTAACCTGAGTTCGAATATAAATATTAAAAATGTTTTGGGCGTTCTGGCGGGCTTTTCGTTACAATCTTTTCGCCCTGGAGAAGGGCAAAAAGGATTTTCACTTCAATCCCTAACGCAAACCTAGCAAGTGTAATAAGCCAACCTACTAACGCCATCAAAGTTTGGTAGTCTGTTAGCAACACTTTCAAACTGTATTGATGTTTTAATTGAGCGAAATCGATAAGCTGTGGATTTAGCTTGGTAAGCTTCGACTCCACTCAGGCTGAAAAGCCAATTTCTATGATGAACTTATATTATCATCTATTTGTCCCACCAAACCTTCACATAAGCGTTATCAACTATTCAACTAAAAGGAACTTCGATAAAATCAGTTAATGCAACTGCATCCGCCGAAGCGTAACCAGAACAGGTGATGACCGGGAAAAAGTAGAGCCTTTAAGTGTTGTTTAAATACTTAATTGTTCGGCGTGGTTACAGGTCATTGAACTGCCACCATATACAGGGAATGTTTCTTAAATAAGAGCACGGCACCTTGGCAACCAGTGCTACCCTTAGTCGATCTGTTACAATCTAGAACAGATGGGATGATTATGAATTTATTACAGGAATTTCAAAGTAAAATTCGGTGCCATTCTTATCACTGCTTACTCCAACATGTCCACCATGCCGTTTAATGATTTCCGCAGAGATATATAGCCCTATCCCAAGACCTGAAAAATTTTGAGACGAACTTTGTACTCGGTAAAAACGATCAAACACCAAAGCCTGCATTTCTGCTGGTATACCTATACCGAAGTCTTTGACCATTACCCGAACATTCCCATCAACGAAAGTAGATTTTATAAGTACTTTGTCTGCATCAGGAGAGTATTTAATGGCGTTCGAAAGAAAGTTTCCTATTACTTGCTCCAAGCGGTGTCGGTCGCTCTTTATAATTGCATGAATATTATTTTCCACAATCAGTTTATGTGTGGACACTCCCACCTGCACTTGTGAAACAACCTCATTAATAAGTCCGTTAATATCTAATTCGGTAAAATTATATAACATTTGCCCGGCCTGGATTTTACTTACATCCAGAAGATCGTTCACCAAATCCGTCAGTTTATCAACCTGTATATTGGCGTTTTCTACAAAATGGAGGGCTGAACCGTTAACATCTTTCGCTATCATCTTTTGTAGAATTTGAAGATAAGCCTTCATGGATGTTAAAGGGGTCTTAAGTTCATGACTGGCCATATCCATAAACTCATCCTTCTTTTTCATTAAGTCTTCAATCGCTTTTTGATCCTTTTCCTGCTTAATTAATGCATCGTTGAGATGCACGCGAATAAGATCGATCGTGGTAGCAAGTTTCTCTGCTTTGGCTGCCGTTTTTTCCGCGAGCGTAGTGCGAATTTGGGCACTCATAAATTCTTGCTCTTTTATGAACAGTGATACCACAATAGGTAAGATCTCCTTTAGAATGAGCAAGTCGGCATCGACAGGATTACCGCCCAATAAAACTGCGACAGAATGGTAGGGGCCGGATATGCCTACAGCAGATTGTATAGAAGCGGTATCCGGAAAGGGTAGAGTATCTCTATAGCGCCCATCTTTTAAGGTATTGTTTAGAAAGCTATACCAAGCTTCGCCATTCGGGATAGTTTGCGGGAAACCAGGCGCCGGTAATAAGGTCATAATTTCAGGATCTTTAATAAATATTATCAGATCGCTACAACCGAAATATGCTGCCAATTGAGCGGCAGCATGCATACGACCAGCACTTTCACTTAGCCCGGAAATTAATTTTAACATCATTATTCAGGAATCACGCAAACTACTGCTGTACAATTTTGAAACCCGCTAAATTGTCCATTCACCCGTGCCACTTGTCCGTACGTGTTGCAACCCGCATAATTTACCCCGTTTAATGTTTCTTTTACCTGCCTTAGTTCAAAATCAAAAGTTTTACCCATTCTAAGCCTGGTGGCAACACAATCAAAAAACAAGGCAACATTTGGCTTATGCTCGCCAAGTTGCTCAATGGCATTTTTTGCAGCCATCATAGCTGCTTCTTGCGAAAAGGTATTGTCTGTAGTCATGAAATTTACATAGGCTCCCGTAGGTATGTCACTTGCCATTGCTATTGCTCCATCAGGCAGTATGGTTAAAGGAACCCTCAATTTATAATCTCCGGCTATTTCGATGCCCATGATATTGTGTAAGAAAAATGGAATAGGTTGATCAACATCTAATTGCTGATTGGTAGCTTTTGCATGTTCGAGGAATACATCAAGAGCTGGACGTGCATTTAAGCTCATTAATTTCATTCCATCTGCCTCCGTCACACGCATTTTATGACCAACCGGCTTCCAACCATGTGCAGCCCCTATCCCTATCGGCTTATTCGACAAAATCTCTAAAATAACCGCCGAATCTGGGTAGGCATTTGTATCGTGAAATACATGCGTACGCTGAAAATTTGCATTATCGCCGGCTCCACCACCAAAAAACTGATATTTGCCTATTGTTTTTTCGGTTAACAACTCAATTAATTCATCAGTATATCCAGACAAAGCGTCTGCGAAAATCATAGCAGAATAATATTGATATTGAGAGTCGTGTGTTTCAGCTAAACTGTTACTCAATTCTTCAGCCACTCGTTCTCTATCGTCTTTGATGCCCTGGGCAACTCCGGCTGTAAACTTCAAATCGGAAGACTGGATAGCAATTGCACATGCAGAGTCTGTTCCAAAATCATCAGATGTAAATTCACCTGCAGAAGAACTGCCCACCAATATTTTAGGGTTACATGCCTCTTTTAAAGCATTTAAGAAAGATGAATAATCGTATACCGACGATGCAAATACAATTACAACATCTGGGCTTAGCTCACCAAATTTATTTCTGATTTTATGTCCTAGTGCTTGTCCGGCTTCAGTGCCATTAGTTAATTCAGTAAAAACTACTGCGGATTGAGTCATATGGGGTGGGGAAAAATGATAACGGTTTACAATAATTAAGCCATTATAATTTATTATTTGAAAAGAAATCATTTCACAAAATATAGAGTTTGATATGTGGAAATGTATAGCAATTACGGATCTCCCGTCGTCAGCATGAAATAATCCATTTCTCCTCTTAATCTATTGGAAGCATATGCTCATTATCAAACCGTATGAGGTTGAATATTAAGAACATTAAAAACAAATTGATTTTTGCGTGATGTTGTTTACAGCCCCATACTGAGATTAACACACTTCAATTCTATTCGTAGTCAAATTGTTAACAGTGCAAAGAAACGTATATATAATGATCTGATTTCTAATCAACTTTTAAGAGATATATACACTCCAGTTAAGCCTAGAGACGATGAGGCTGATATGATAGGCAGGTTCTTTAAATCAAGTAGGCAGATGAGAATAATACACCGGCAATTGAAATTCATCCACGCTTGCTAATCGAGTACAATGAGCGAAAGGAAGAATATGTGAATCGTTGGCTTGTAAAAAATGCTTTACAGGTTATTGAAAAAAGTCAGTTATACAAAATCTAGAGATAGATAAGCTTGTTAAGAACAAGATAATGTGGTTTTCCATGTGAAGCATTCAACACTCTATCACTACCTGCCTTAAATAAGTTTTTATTCTTTTAGTAAGATCTTCGATTTCAAAAGGAATTTATGTTGAGATAAATTCGTCACACCCTTACACATATTTCTCTAAAGATGAACAATTTTCATTTTGCATGAAAATCATCAGAATATGGGATTAAATTTATAATACCAATTAAAAACCGGAAAACACATCTATTTCCTAGCCTTATGAAAAACGTATTCTCAATGATATTCGTTTGCATAATTTTTATATGTTCTTGCAAAAAAGAACAAATGCAACAAAATAAAATTACAAGCTCCATTTCAACGTCCCCCCTTAGCTATTAATGCTGACACTGGATCTTGGAAGCAAGTAGCGAATTATGGTGGAGGCCAACGTACTTCTGCTGTTGGTTTTACCATCGGTGATAAAGTGTATGTCGGAACAGGTATCGGTCCAGAGTCATTTACAAGTGATTTTTGGGAATATAACCCGAAAACAAATTGTTGGACTAAAAAAAAGAGCTTTGAGGGTGGCAAAAGATCATCTGCCGTGGGGTTTAGTATCGGGGGAAAAGGTTATATCACTACAGGCACTGGATCCCCTGCACGTTTCAACGATTTATGGGAATATGATCCTACAAAAGATTCATGGACAAGAAAAGCCGATTTCCCGAGGTGAAAGAGCACAAGCTGTGGGTTTTAGTATTGGCAATAAAGAGTATTTGGGAACGGGAAACGATAATTCAGGAATTTATAAGAACGACTTTTGGGAATATGATCCTTCTGCAGACAAATGGACTAGAAAGGCAGATTTTCCAGGATCGCCGAGATTTGCTTCTACAGGAATAAGCATCAATAATAAAGGCTATATAGGCCTTGGAATATCGAAAGAGATATACGAATTACGCGATTTTTACGAGTATGATCCGGCCACAAATAGTTGGACTAGAAAAGCAGATATCCCCGGATTAGGTAGATATTTTGCTACAGGATTTTCAATTGGAAGCAAGGGATATATAGGGACAGGGTGGACAGAGGAAAAAGGCTATTTAAATGATTTATGGGAGTATGGTAGCGATACAGATACCTGGACCATGAAAGCGAATTTATCGGGTGTACCTCGCCAAAGTGCTGTCGGTTTTAGTATTGGTAATAGTGGATATATGGGGCACGGGATATAATTGGTTTGCAACAAATGAGTTAAATGATGTTGGGTATTTCAGCCGAATTAGTTTAGGTGAATGTTACTTGCTTCGCTAAAAATAAAATCTTACCGTATTAAATGTCAGATACCCGTTAATTTAGGAAGTGGTGTATCACCATGAATGGAAATTATGGGCAAGTGTCCTGCCCGGGTTCTTAATGAAAAACACTAATGCTACCTGAACGATTTAGGCGTACACAGCATCTGCCTTTTAAAAAAGATATTAAAATTAGCCGGGTATTCAAATCCCAAACAATAAGCAATCTGAGCAACATTCCACTCAGTATGCTTCAATAAGGCCACAGCTTCTGTAACAATCCTTTTAGAAATGTGCTCTGAAGTAGTCCGGCCGGTTACTTCCTTCACCGCATGGTTCAAATGATTGACATGCACCGAAAGCCGATGTGCAAAATCATATGCTGTTCGCAATTCCAGTACATGATCCGACGATCCAATTGGAAATTGCCTTTCTAATAGCTCCAGAAAAAGAGAAGTGAGCCTTACCGACGCATTATTCTCCCTGAAATAAGTATCTGCAGGGCGCACTTTTAGTGCTTCGTGAACAATGAGTTGAATATAATTGCGCAACATATCATACTTATGAATGTATTCACTTTCCATCTCGGCCATCATCTTAACAAACAAAGACATAAATATCTGTTCCTGCTGCTCACAGATACTGATAATGGGGCAATCCTGGATTCTCCATAGCAGAGATTCTCTTAGACTTTCGTTTCTTTTATGGATAAAATTCTCTGTAAACAGACAGAAATAACCGGATTGAGTGTATGAAGTGCCTTCCCAGGCATAAGGAATGTTCGGATTGGTGAACAATAAGGCTCTTCCCTTCACCACTATCTGTTCATTCGGATAATGCAGCACACCGGAGCCGATGATCAGGGAAATCTTATAAAAATCTCTTCTGTTATATAGAGAAGGGTTTATTGCACAATGACTGGACCTTTTAAACACACCGAAATGTCCAATATCGCTCACCATCCCTAAATTAGGGATGGTGATTTCAGGGCGCTGACTCTTTAGCCTGTCATAAAAATCCTGTAAGCTTTCACTTTTATTCACCACGTAAAGTTCCTGATTTTTGGCTAACATACGCTTGAACCTTATTGTAAAATTATGGCTTGATCAGGGTTCCTGCATTCATTTCTTCAGTAGGTTCTGCTACCAGCTCCTCACCTTCAGAAATGTCACCGAAGATTTCCACCTTGTCCTCTGTTTCTCTGCCTTTTTTAACGGCAACCCTGGTGGTTTTATTTTGCAGGGCTTTCAATACATAGATCCCTTCGGCCGTTTCTAAGATGGCTTTCTTAGGTACAATAAAAGTTTTGGAATTTGCCGGCAGAGGGATATTCACCTCAGCTACCATTCCCGGCAATAATTTCTTACTGGCATTTGGAACATCCATCTCTACTTTTTCAGAACGTAAACGCAGATCCAATGCTCCTGACAGGCGTTTAACCTTTGCTGTAAAAGCCTGTTCAGGCATAGATTTTACGGTAAAGCTTACCTCGTTACCATCCTGTAGATAACCAGTATAAACCTCCGGTATCGAGATCGCCAGACGAAGGTTCTTTTGCTCCTGCAAAGTAAACAAGGGAAACTCCGATCCTTTGCCCGATGGGCCCACATAAGCACCTAAATTCACGTTTCTTGCAGTAATTATCCCACTGAAAGGTGCACGGATCTCCAGGTAATTCCTGATTGAACCTACCTCTCTAAGTGCTGCTTTGGCTGCTTCAAACTGTGCAAGGTCAGAATTCCGGCGTGCAATGGCCTGATCCAGATCATTTTTGGAAATGGTGCCCGGAGTTTTGCTTGTCTCATACAACCTATCGTAATTGGCCTTACTTGCAGTATAGATTGCTTCCTGGGCTTTCAGTCTGGATTGTGCCGCAGCCAGTTGGGAATTCGTTTCCGGTGCTTCAAGCGTCATTAGCAATTGACCTTTGCTCACTTCCGAACCGATATCGACCTTCAATGTTTTAACAAAACTGCTGACCTTGGCATACAGGTCTACCTGCTGGAAAGCAATCAATTCTCCCGGTAATTGTAAAGTTGTAAAAAGCTTTTCCTTTTGCAGTTTAAATACAGCTATGGCTGCTGCTTTCTCTTCTTTTACCTCTTCTTTCTTTGCCGTGGCTGTGCAACCACTTAATATGCTCAGCAGTGCTAAACTTCCTGCTAAGATTATTGTGCCTCGAAATACGTTTGTTTTCATCTGTTTATATTTTAAAATGCCTTTAAGCTATCCTTCTAACCCTTTAATGTAATGTATACTTTCTTTATCCTCTGGGTCAAGCGATATGGATTGAGTGCCTACCTTGCCCTGTACCCATGCAAAAACAAGGGGTAAGATAATTAAAACGGCAAAAGTGGATGCAATTAAGCCACCGATTACCGCTCTTCCTAATGGAGATACCTGATCTCCTCCTTCCCCATGCCCAATAGCCATTGGAAGCATACCCGCAATCATGGCTACACTGGTCATGATGATCGGTCTGATCCTTAAAGCTGCTGCCTCTCTTGCGGATATTAAAGCATCTCCATTATGCTTGCGCAAATGTTCTGCATTCGTAATGAGCAATACTGCATTGGCTATGGAAACCCCTACCGACATGATGATACCCATATAAGACTGCAGGTTTAAAGTAGAGCCGGTAATGGTCAGTAACAGTAACGATCCAAGTACCACGGCCGGCACCGTAGCCAAGATCACCAGCGGCACTTTAAAGGACTGAAAATTAGCCGCCAGCATCAGGAAGATCACGACAATAGCGACCAAAAGTCCGGATTGTAAACTGCTTAAAGTATCGTCAAGCACCTTGATCATGCCCACCGGTTGTATAATTAACCCTCTTGGCAATTCTCCTACTGCTTTTATCGCTTGCTCCACATCCTTAGCTGCAGACCCCAGGTCCGTTTTGTTCAGATTGGCGGTAACAGAAAGGTACGGCGTTGCACCCACATTGTCATTCTCTCCATAGGTTGTATCCGGAGTAATACTGGCCACATCATTTAGGATAGGCCTGTTAGCATTCCTCAACAAAGGAATCTCTCCAATATTACCTGTGGTATTCATTTTATTAAGTGGCACCTGCACCTGTACACCATAGGTCAGACCAATTTTTTCATCTGCCCATATGTTCTTCTCCGTATAACGGGAAGAGGACGTAGAAGCTACCAGCGATCTGGCGACATCACTCAAATCTACGCCCAACTGAGCAGCCTTAATTCGGTCGATATCGATGTTCAATGAAGGATATTTGATCGGCTGGGCAATCTGCACATCACGCATGTAATCAATGCCCTTCAGTTCCTTTATAATTTTATTGGCATAGAGCTCATTTTGCTTCTTATTCTTACCTATTACACGTACTTCTACCGGAGTTGGGGATCCCTGGCTCAGTACTTTTTCGGTCAGCTCTATAGGCTCAAAAGAAAGTTTTATATCCGGCTCGATCTTTTTGATATGCTCCCTCAAGAGGTCTTTAAACTCCTCCATATCGGCATGGTAGTCTTTCAATCCAATCTGGAATACCGCTTCATGCGGACCTGCCATAAACAGGTAAATCGGGTTTATAGAAAACAAAGCAGGATGCTGTCCTACATAAACTGAAGTGATTGATATATGTTCAGGGCCTACCATTTTCTTCAGCTCCTTCAGTATCACCTGTACCTTTTCTTCTGTACGCTCTAACCGGGTTCCGTCAGGTGCTCTCATGCGCACTTGAAACTGGCTGGAATTTCCTTTTGGCAATACATCCCTGCCAATATTCGCCAACAGCAAAACAGCAGCACCCGAGATCGCCAGCAGGTAAATCAGTACCACTGGTTTGCGGTAAGGCAGGATCCTGTCCAGAAAACGCATGAAACGATTCCTAAACCTTTCAAACAAAGATATTTTGCCATCCATATTAAAATCTTCACGTTCTACCAGGATCTTCTTCTGGTTAAGGGTATCCTTTTCAGATTCCAGGCTTAATCCAGTTTCCCGGAACATCGCTTCATCATCACTGATCTTCTTACTGTGCTTAAGTACTTTTTTAGGATGCACTTTCATCAGCCAGTTGGCCATAACAGGCACAAAGGTTTGCGACAATAAGAAAGATACAACCATGGAAAAGCCTATGGCAAGGGCTAGCGGCAGGAATAAAGCTCCCGGAATCCCGGTCATAGTAAACGCTGGTGCAAATACCGCAAGGATACAAAAGAGGATCAATAGTTTAGGGAAGGCGATCTCTTTACAGGCATCCCAGATGGCTAGGGCCTTGGGTTTGCCCATATCAAAATGCTGGTGAATATTTTCTATCGTTACGGTTGACTCATCCACCAATATCCCGATGGCTAAAGCCAATCCGCTGAGCGACATGATATTGATGGTTTGTCCGAATAGCTTTAAAAACAACACCCCCGCTATAATGGAGGTGGGAATGGTCAGGATCACGATCAGTGCAGCCCGTTTATCACCCAAAAACAGCAATACCATTAAGCCGGTTAACAAGGCACCTATCACCCCTTCACTGATCAGACTTTTTACGGCATTAATTACATATACCGACTGGTCAAACTCATAGGATAGTTTAACATCCTCCGGCAGGGTATTCTGGATCAATGGTAAATTCTTTTTGAGGTTTTTTACCACGTCCCATATAGAGGCATCACCTGATTTGGCTATGCTCAGATATACGGAACGTTTACCATTTATGAGGGCATAGCCTACGGTAGCATCTGCACCATCCTTTACTACAGCCACATCACGTAAGTAAAGATTTTGGACCCCTCCTTTAAACAAAGGGATATTTTCGAATTCCTTCACCTTTTTGATAGTGTAATTTGTTGGTGTCAGGTAATTCTTATCCCCTATGCGTACGTTTCCGGAAGGAGCAGTTTGGTTGTTCACTTTAATGGCCTCCACCACCTGGTCAACGGTAAGATTATGTGATCGCAATAATTCGGGATCCACATTGATCTCTATGGTACGCGGACTTCCGCCAAATGGTGGCGGAGAAAGCAAGCCTGGAATTGAGGTAAAAGAAGCACGCACATAGGTATTGGCGATATCCTGCAGCTCGTTATTACTTCTTATAGGGCTACTCAACACCAATTGCCCTACAGGCAAAGAGGAAGCATCAAAGCGGATGACAAAAGGCGGCTGTGAGCCCTGCGGAAAAATGGCCTGTATCCGGTTTGATAATGCGCTGAGCTCTGAAGCGGCCTGCGCCATATTTGTCCCTTCATAATAGGTCAGCTTCATGAGCATCAGGCCCTGAATATTTTTGGTCTCAATGGATTTGACCCCATTAGCATATAACAGGATATTGATGTATTGTTTACCAAAATAAGACTCCATTTGTGTTGGGGTATATCCACCAAATGGGTGCGCAATATAGATTACCGGCAGGTTCATTTTAGGCAGAATATCTACCTTAATATCATTTATGGCACCTATTCCGAAGAAAAACAGCCCGGCAACCATTACCAGGATAGAGATCGGTTTTCTAAGTGCAAAACGTATTAAATTCATTTATATAGCTAATTAAAATTCGTTGATAAAAAGGTCAAAATTTCCCAGGGACGCAGATTTTAGCAGCAAGGCCTGCCATACATTATTGTAAGCAATATCTCTGTCGGTTTCTGCACGGTTAAGAGTAAACAGGGTCTGGGTAAGATCTACAATAGTGGTTAATCCGTTTTTATACAAAGTGCTTTTCTGCAAATAGGCATCGGAAGCGGCTTTGACCTGTATAGGTGCTTCATTATAGTTGTCGATAGCATTTTTGAGCTTGGTATTAGCCAGGGCAAGCTGGGATTGTAATTGCTGCCCTACCAGTTCATATTCATCCTGCAATCCTTTGCTTTGGTATTGCTGAGCCCTTACCTGTGGCTTAGTACGCAGGATGCTGGTTAAGTTCCAGACCATTCCAACTCCTAACAGGTAATTGCCTCTTGTAGGATTGATGCCCTCAGAATAACTTTTTGTAAATGCTGCCTGGTTTTGGAGGTATCCTGGGTTAAAACCTGATCCCCTTTCCTGCATTACTCCAAATAAGGAAAAAGTAGGATAAAAAGATTTACGGAAAAGCTTGATCTGCTCATTGCTCACATCTATCCTGTCGCGGAAATATTGTAGGATGGGATGGCCATTTTCTCTAAGAGTACTGTCGGTAAAAAGCTGACTGGGGATCCGCGTGATGGAAGCGGTATCCAATACCAGGTCTGTTACTGTGACACCCATCAATACGCCAAGTCTGTTGGCTTGCTCCTGTTCTAGGTCTTTTGCCTTGGTTAAGGCAATCTTTGCACTGGAAACCTCTGCCTTTGCGAGAGATGAATCTACTCCGGCGATCAGTCCATTGCTCGCTCTGACCACTGCAGTGTTTTTAAAGGTGGTGGCCCTTTCCAGGTTTTTCTCCTGTGATTTGGTAAGTCGTTGAGCGGCAAGCAGGTTAAGGTAAGCCGCAGAGACCCTGATTTCGTGTTGAAATTTTTCCTGGGCCAAATCTTGCTCATCGCGTTTCAATACAGTTTCTGCTACTCTGATCCTTTCCTTGATTCGACCGAAAGTAAAGAAGTCCCAGTTGACATTGGCAAGGTACAAAGCGCCAAATGCAGCATTCCAGTTTTGCTGATCTAAAGCCGGTCCGCTGGAAGCTACTCCCAAGCCCCCCAAACCATAAGACGGCCCATTTTGTCCATTGATGGTTCCATAATCCTGTTGAGCGGATAAATTGAAGTTGGGCAGATAATCTCTCCGTACTTGCTGAACGGTTGCCTGTGAAGCGCTGACATAATTGCCTTTTGCTTTTATAGTACCGTAATTGGTTAAGGCTGTTTGTATAGCCTCTTTTAATTTAAGTGTTTGTGCATTTACTGCTTCGGTACTGATGATCAGAAAACTAAATAAAGTGAAAACAAATAATAGTGCTTTAGGCATAGTGTTTTTTTACACCGCAAATTTATCTTATGCCTATAAGATCAAAGTATTCTTTTCAAATCATTAATTATGATAATCAAATAATTTGGTTTAATTATGTTTAATGACTTTTGTATTACGAAATGTGTGATTTGAAGTGAATTATCTGTTGTTTATAATCAAAATATGATTTTAATCAGGTATTCAGACAAAAAACTCAGGCATACAAATTAAAAGGACATTATTTTATTCTAAAGTCACTAAATCTTTTATAATTCTATCCTAAAAACGCTGCCATCTAAAAAAAGACGTCCAACTTGTTGAAATAGATTAAATAAGGCCCTGATAATTTATTGTTATTATTAGTAAGCCTTTCAAAGAGAGGTTAACTTGGTTATGAATAACTTTTGGCTGTGGAGGACATACCGCGACTTCGATTTTTGGAAAAATGGAATGATAGGGTAAATTCAATTACCCCAAAAAAAGCAATTGAAATTTGAAGAAAGAATGGTGTTGAATTTAGAAGTTGAGAATTGTTGGGATATTTTCTTGTTCTAAAAAAAAATGAGGAGCCTGTTATCTTACTAATTTGGACAAAGAATATTTTAAAATCAAACTAGTTAGACTAGATCTGCCGAATAATATTGATCAAACGAATCTCAGAATTGTTATTTGCCAGGCAAGAAAAATACATTTGAAATTCACATTAAAATTTAGCCAGCACGCCCAGTGGTATGCTGGCTAAATGTTTTCTGGATTAAATGCCTCCAATTAGTGTGCCTACAGGAAAATCACTTTGACTGCATCCGTCAGTCCCCGTAATTCCGGCGCTGCCATTGCAGGATGAAAAATTCCAATAAGCCCTGTAACGGTATAATGGTCCTTTACCGATGCCACCAAAATTACCATTAAAACCGAAATGGGACATGTTACAGTCAATGGCGGTAATATTAGTATTCCAGGTTTGTACCTCATCAGCTGAACCGTTAGGATTTCTATAGTCTCCATAATAGGTACACTCGTAGCCAGGAAAGGAAACTGAATTCCCATAATGATAAGAGCCATGGGCTGTCTTACCTACATACACTTGTGGACGTGGACCTGGCGACACATTCCTCCAGTCTTTGGTATACCAGCCACCGTGCTGAAAATAAGTAACAGTTATGATCTTGTTTAACTGGGTATTCACCTGAACAACAATATGTTCCCAGTCATAATCATGTCCGCCGAGGTTTGAGAAACATGTAGACTGGGTTTTGTATGTCCACCAAAAATCGATGAAGACCTTGTTAGCGTCATTGGGGTGCCTTTGTACTTCGTAATAGGTTGGAAAGCTCTTGCTTCTTGGAGCATCACGATTGACCATCACCAGTGTGCCATTACAAACAATACTGGCAGGATTAGTACTTGCCCAGATATTTTCAACAGAGGTTGGGTAGTCAGGTGCTGCTCGGTCAAATTTCAGTATAGGGGAAAAGGTCCATGCGAGATTAAAGGCTTGGGATCCGGTAATCTTAGTGGAACTCTCCTGACAGTCTCCGCACATGGAGCTGACTTTAGCTTTCTTACTGCTTACGGTTGATTTCTCCGCCTGCGTAAGATCAGTGTTCGTTTGTTTTGTGCATTGGGCAAGTGTCATGCCGACCACTACCATTGCTGACAATAGGAATTTTGTTTTCATACTATAATTTATTTTTGGTTAGAAAATATTATTACAGTAAATATGTTACAATTACACTCTGTTAAAAATAGATTATCCCATTAAAAGAATGGACAATACAACCTAACATTCAAGTAATTAGGCTTAAAGTGGTCGTATCGAGAAGCAACAACCTCATCATAAAAATTAAAATTCAATTCTGCTTTTACCTGTTTCAGAGTAATCTTTGGCACTACTATGTTGCCAAGGATTCTAATAAGGCCGTGGAATCAGCGGCAGTCCAGCAGGTTTCCAAACTATAATCAATGGCCTTTTCCGCAGTTGTGTTTTTATCATTTGAAGAGCTTGTGGCCTTAATGGGAACATTGAAAGCTATATTCTGATTGCCCCCAGGTGTTTTCCCTCCGCGAATACCTTCCTGTTGTGGCAGATACAAATGGAAACATTGAAGTAAGCATCAATTTAAAGGATAATCATTATTTCTACTCAACCGCTCAATATTCTTTGATATTTATTAGGTCTCCATTATACTTCTCACAATTGTCTGAGAAAAGCACAAATTTTTAAGCAAAAAAACAAAGAATAAGGATACGGAAATCTTCATTAAAGCGGGAATTAAACTCTTTACAAAGCAAGAAACTCTCTAATAAAATTTAAGGAGTTTTTACAGTATCTTAGGTAGTACCAAATTTTTTCCAGTATCTTTTTAATAGTATTGGGTGTTTAAATAACGTGATTCAGTAAATTGCAGCTTTTAATTTAATACCCAATTGTCATTTCTAATGGATGCCGTAGTGATTAAATCTACTTATGAATTCGATTCCTGGAATTGATTTTTTTGATGACTTGGAGGTTCTTCGGGGAATACGCGAAAAGAATAAAGACGTATTCGAAGCATTATACAAACGACATTATAAAAAACTATACCTTTTAGCTTTTCGCTACACCAGAAATAGAGAAAGCTCCGAGGAAATAGTTCAGGACGTCTTTATTAAAATTTGGGATAGAGCTGGAAGTCTAACTATCACCCAATCCTTGGATAATTATCTCTACAGGGCAGTAATTAATACCTCATTAAATTTTATTAAAAGACAAAAGTCTTTAATGAATCATCAGGAAACTTATACTCTGAACTTTGCTGAGGCGGAAATAACTGAGGACGACCAAAAATTAGAGAAGCAAATAATTTGCTTAGAAAAAGCATTGGAAATTTTGCCTCCGCAATGTAAAAAGGTGATGATGATGAGCCGCTTTGAGAAAATGAAACAGCAGGACATTGCTGATCAATTAAACATATCAATAAAAACAGTCAAAAATCATCTCACTTATGGTTTCAAAAAGCTAAGAGATTCTTTGTCTGCAGAAAGCCTGTTTATTATACTACTAATGATATTAATTAAATTCTTGTAGGACTTTTATATTAAAAAATTGTCTATAAAATAAGCATGGAAGATTTTAAGGAAATGGATGAAAGAATTTACAACCTGATTATAAGCGAGTTGGAAGGCGAACTATCTCCTGAAGAAGCAACCATTTTAGAGGATTGGAGGAGTTCGGCAGAGGAGAATGAAAAAGTATTTAAGGAAATGAGATTGGTGCATGAAACATTAAATCTAATTCCGGAATATCAAACTCTAGATGAAAATTCATCGTGGATTTCTCTTTCAAAAAAGCTCAAATCATCTCCTAATTTAAAAATAGAAGGCAAAGAAAGGACTGTAAGACTTCGTTATCTAAGATGGTTGAGTTCAGCTGCAGCTATTATCCTGGTAATGAGTATTTCCTTTTATTTCTACAATAGCTTTACCGTTGTAAACATGTCAACCGGCTTACATGAAAGAAAGAATATTTTGCTTCCAGATGGTTCTGCTGTTTATTTAAATGAGAATACGAGCATATCCTATTCTAAATCATCATTTAAAGAAAAAAGAGTTTTATCTATGCTAAAAGGCGAAGCGTTTTTTGATGTAATCCATAACTCCGCTAATACGTTCAGGGTTGATGCCGGAGAAATACAGATTAAGGATATAGGGACAAGCTTTAATGTAACCAGGAGTGAAGAAAACGTAAGCGTTATAGTTAACAAAGGAATTGTGAATTTTGAGCATGTTAAAAGTAAAAAATCTGAAATCCTGAAAGCTAAGAATAAAGCAGTGTATGATGTAAAAACTCAAAAAATTATACGTAGCCAGAATACAAATTTGAATTACAGGTATTACATGGATGGAAACTTTACATTCTTAAACACACCACTGTCTGAAGTAGTACAAATTCTCGAAAAATTTTACGGTAAAACCATCGTTATCAAAAACAAAGAATTAAAGAATCGTAAACTAACTGCAAACCTTCATAAACAACCATTGGATAGTATATTGAATATCATCACTCAAACACTACTTTTAAAAACCAGTAAACAAAACAATGTGATTTATATCTATAAGTAAGCCTACATCTTTTATTTATATGTCTAAATTTGAGCTTGTTCACGTTTAATGATGCCAGTATGCTGAAAAATAAAATAAGATACCTGATCTTTTCAGTTGTACTCTTATCGTTTTACAGTAACTTCCTTTCAGCACAAAGTTCGGTTAACAATAAAATCATCTCCATATCTTTTGGCAAAGAACCTCTAGAGGAAGCGCTGATCAAACTTCAAACCGACTCTAAGATCTCTTTATCGTTTGATCCGCTGATTTTATCGCAAATTACAATTGGCCCAAAATCTTTTAGTAACAGTTCCTTAAAAGAGGTTTTAGACTATCTATTATCAGCAACCCCTTTTCTTTACAAACAAGTTGGTGATGCCTTAATTATCCTGCCGCCAGAAAAAAGAGATTTTACTTTACATGGCCAAATTCAAGATCGCAATACAGGCGAGGATTTAATTGGTGCTTCCATTACCTTATCTGCTATTAATACAGGCGTAACTACCAACCAATATGGCTTTTATTCGTTAACTGTACCTTCCGGGAAATACGAAATTTCCATTTCGCACGTGGGTTATTCTACCGCAATTACTCAAATTACATTAACGCAAAGCTCTAATCTGGATTTTGACCTAGGAAGACAGCCTATACTTTTAAATGAAGTTAACGTTCAATCGAAACATTTTAAAAGTGATTCGATTCATTCGAACTCATTTGTTTCGGTTTCTCTTGATGATATAAAAAAGACACCATTCTATGCTGGCGAAGTGGATATGGTAAAAGCTTTGCAGATGCAAAACGGTGTAAATGCGATGACAGAAGGAAGCTCTGGATTGTTTGTACGCGGCGGCAATATCGATCAGAATGTGATGCTTTTGGATGAAGCAGTGGTTTATAATCCCTCGCATTTGTTCGGACTGGTATCAGTATTTAATCCAGATGCTGTTAAAAGTATCCAGCTATACAAAGACAATATACCGGCAAATTTGGGCGGGCGTTTGTCATCTGTTATAGATACCAGAATGGATGAAGGTAATATGAATGAATTTCATGTAAAGGGAGGTGCAAGTTTGTTATCCGCCAGGCTTGCTTTGGAAGGACCTATTAAGAAGAATAAAAGTTCATTTTTAATAGCTTACAGACGTGGGTTACTGGATTTGTACAATAACAATTTCAAATTCAGTAATTTAAATTCCAGTTATTATGACATTAATGTTAAAACCAATATTAAAGTAAGCGAGAATAATCGCTTGTTTTATTCTATGTATTATGGAAACGATCACCTGCTTTCACAAAACACGTATGCTAATAACTGGGGTAATTTTATATCCACTTTCAGATGGAATCATATTTTCAATCCTAAACTATTTTTCAATTTATCATCAAACTACAGTAATTACAGAAATCAGTTAAACATTGGTAAAGATACCTTGGGCAAGACCACAAATTGGGAAACAGGTATTTCTGACATTGGACTAAGAGGGGATTTTATATATTATTATCGGCCGGATAATGAAATTAAGGTTGGGTTCAACACAACATTGCATCAGTTTAACCCGGGAGAATTATCAAATGACATAGAAAAATTTAGCATTCAAAAAGCTAATGCCATTGATTATTCGCTTTATTTTTCAAATAGCATTTCATTATTAAGAAATCTCAAAGCTGTTTATGGCTTGCGCTCATCGCTGTTTCAAAATATCAGCAGTAATTTATATAAACTGAATAACCTTTACCAACCTGTTGAATCAGATGAAAGGTTTAAAATTTATTATGGGCTGGAGCCCAGAATTCAGCTAACATTTAATGCGAGTAAAAGGAAGCAAGCGACCATTAGTTATAATCGAACTTACCAGTATATGCAATTAGTTCAAAACAATGAACTTGCTTATTCATCTCTGGAAACATGGATTCCTTCTTCACCGAATATTAAACCTCAAAAAGCTGATTTTTTAGCCCTGAGTTACCAATACCGCTTTAGTATCTATAAATTAAATATCGCCAGCTATTATAAAAAAATGTATAATCAGTTAGATTTAATTGATCATGCTCAAATAATCCAGAACCCTGTTATTGAAAGTGAACTCAGGTCTGGCAAATCAACAGCTTATGGTACAGAAATTAATATTTCAGCTAACAAAGGCAAGTTTTCTAGTGAGTTGGCTTACAGTTTTTCAAGAGTATATAAACAAATAACAGGTATAAATGAGGGCATTAAGTACCCAGCTAATTATGATTTACCTCACGATCTTAAGTTAAACATCAGTTATCAGCTAATTCCGAGGCTCTCATTTAATTCATTTTTTATTTATACGAGTGGTCGGCCGGCTACCTTACCTGTTGGATATTACTCAGAAGAAGGAAATAAAATTCCTATCTACGAAGGAAAGAATAGTTCAAGGTTTCCTGATTACCATCGCTTGGATATTAGTGCAGAATTAAGGCCTAAGCATGATGAAAATAGCTTTAGAAGATTTAGAAGTACTTATACTTTCGGAATATATAATATCTATAGCCGCAGAAACCCGCTCTTCTACCGTTTAGATCAAAATGAGATTAGTAGGGGTTTAGGATCTGAAGAGTCCTTTTCAGGAATTTTTCCATCATTTTCATATAGTTTTAAGTTTTGAACATGCATAGAAGCCGTATCAATATCACATTAATAGTGCTTCTGTTTCTCATTATCAGGTGCAAAAAGGAAGTTGGTGATCAGATCAATTATAAAGCGCCTTCTAATAAATATGAACTGGCAGTTGAAGGCGGGGTAAATACGTTTCAGAAAAAGCAATTCATCCGGCTAAGTATACCTGCATTAAATAAAAATGATGTTCCAAAACCCATAAGCAATGCCCTGGTTACTATTAATAATTACATACTTTCAGAAACAGATACAGCTGGTGTTTATGCTGGCGATGTGCTTAATAATCTAAATTTTAATACTCCTTACGTTTTAAAAATTGTTTATAACAACAAAGTATATGAAGCGTCAGATACGTTAAAATCAGCATCTGGTCCATTCCAAAATGACATGCCAGTTTCGGCTATTCAACAAGAAAATAATGCGGTAGAGCTTACCATTTCGAAACACACGTTTGGTGCCTCAAAACCTGAAAGATGGTTTATTGCTGCTCCCGCAGCCATATTATGGAATCCTGAAAAACTAAATAAAAAACAAGATTTTAGTTATTCTTATACTTCTGGCTCTCCAAACTCACTTTATCCACTGGTAAATGAAACCCGTAAGTTGTCAGCTGCATTAACTGATACGTTAACAGTCTATAAATTTTCAATAACATCAGCTTACTCAAGCTACATATATTCTGTTTTCCAGGAAACAGATTGGAAAGGTATTTTTTCTTCGTCTCCAGGAAAGATTACCGGAAATATATCAGGCAATGCTGCGGGCTTTTTCTATGCCGCAGGAGTGCAAAAACAAAAAATTGCGGTTAAAGATCTTATAAAGTAATCACCGAAAAATTAAAAATAGAAGAATAATCAGAAAATCAGGTTTCTGTGTTTCATCGGTTGCATCAGTCCCGCCATTCATTACAAATCCTCGTCTTGCCATCTCTTTAAGCCACCACACACTCCGGGTTTTCCTTTTCTGTCGGGTTTACCCTGCAAAATCTCCATCCTGGTTACACAATCCGGTGAGGTCAATATTAACTATAAAAAGTTAGCGGAATCTTATAGGACTTATTCTTATTTGAATTGTCATGAATGTATAATCGTTAGCAGGGTTATTAATGCGATTATTATACAAGCAGCAGTATGAATTCAAAAATGAGGGTATCTAGGGTTTTAACATTTTACCGGCTGACTTTTTCAAGTTTCTTTAATATAAAGAGATGGTTAGAAAGCTATAAAACATTTAAGACAAGAGCAGTCAGGAGCTTTTATAAAACATTAAACGAATTCATACAAAGTAATATGCTCCCTTAAATAGCAGAGCTTATGAAAAAGAAACATATATATAACTTGAAGATAAAATTGCCTGCTCTTATCCCTTTTTACCGCCCGAACCTGCGTTTTTACATTTTAACACTTATCTCCCTAACCATCTCATCGTGTGTGCTTTTAAGGCCGTTCGTTTATAATTTACCGGATGAAAAAGATGCAAAAAGGTTCTCTTATCGTGTTGTAAACGCTTCAGACCCTTCAGACATATTTAATTTTAAAGCTGTTGCGGATACCTTACCTGAAATTGCCAGATTGAAGGTTGAAAACAGGACTTTTAATTCTTCAGCGGTAACGCTTAATGAATTTGTAAAGCTTCATAGAACGCTTTCTTTCATGATCATTAGAAATGACAGCATTTTATACAAGTATTATGCAAAAGATATGGGCGAAGAAACCCGGGTAGCCAGTTTTTCTATCTCAAAAGCTTATGTATCCGTTTTAATCGGTATTGCAATAAATGACGGGCTTATCAAAGGAGTAAATCAACCTATTATAGACTTTATCCCTGAGTGGAAATTTAAAAATGGTTATCAGCTGATTACTATCAAGAATCTCTTAAAGCATACATCAGGTTTAAAATTCACTATCAGTATGATCAACCCGCTATCCGATCAAACTCAATTTTATTACAATGATGGTTTAAGGAAACGGATTTTAAATGCTCAAATAGAAGAAGAACCAGGGTTGCATTTTAATTATCAAAGTGAAAACACTGCGTTGTTAGGATTAATTCTGGAACGCACAACCGGTAAAACATTATCCGCCTACATGGAAGAAAAAATTTGGAAGCGGATCGGTACAGAGGCTCCGGCATATTGGAGTGTAGATTCTGATGATAGCACTGCGATTGAAAAAAGTTTCTGCTGCCTGAATGCACGCACCGTAGACTTTGCAAAGTTTGCCCGCCTGCTTTTAAAAAATGGTAATTGGGAAGGAAAACAAATTGTACCAGCTAAGTGGATTATGGACGCTACAAGCCGGACGACTGAGGGAGGCGGTAAAACAACATATGGCTATGGTATGGGATTAGGACCTAAAGAGTATGGCAGCTTTTACCCCATAGGTCTATATGGTCAGTTACTATATGTCTACCCCAAGAAGAATATCATTTTGGTCAGATTTGGAAACTCTACAGTGCCTTATGTGCCTGATTACTGGAAAGAGGTAATGCTCCAGATTATTGATCAGTTATAGTTAAGTACATAATCTCCATTAAAACATAAAACAATGAACATTCGCAAACCCAATTTATTTTTTATTCTTATTGCATTATTATTACTGACGCAACTTGCAAGGGCACAGAATGTTACGATTAGTGGCTATGTAAAAGATCAAGTGTCCAAAGAAGCTTTGATTGGTGCCTCCGTCATTTTTCCTGATTATAAAAATGGCATTTCCACTAATCAGTATGGCTTTTTTTCATTTACTGTACCTGTAAGGGATACCATAACCATGCTGGTTTCTTACAATGGTTATTTCCCGGCTTTAAAAAAAATTATAAACAGAAAAAGCACACAATTAGAGATCCTATTAAATGTAAAGACTAATAGCCTGAATGAAGTAGTGGTTAATGCTTCAAGAAATAGAGAAAATGTACAGAAGGCACAGATGGGAATTATTAATGTCCCCATTAAAGCAATTAAAGATTTGCCGGTACTATTGGGTGAACGTGATGTGTTAAAAGTCATCCAGCTTTTACCTGGTATACAGCCAGGGCAAGAGGGAACCACCGGATTCTATGTTCGCGGTGGAAACCTTGACCAAAATTTAATTCAACTGGATGAAGCCACGGTTTATAATCCTAATCATTTATTCGGCTTATTCAGCACATTTAATATCAATTCGGTAAATAGTGTTAAACTAATAAAAGGAGGTTTCCCATCAGAATACGGCGGCAGATTAAGTTCTATTCTGGATATTAATATGAAAGAAGGAAACAAAACAAAATATCAAACAGAAGGTGGTTTGGGGTTGATTTCTGGTAATTTAACTTTTCAGGGGCCTATCCAAAAGAATAAGTCTTCATTTATTATTTCTGGGCGGCGGAGTTATATAGACGCATTATTAGCCCTTTCTTCTAAAACTACTAAATACCGTTTTTACGATGTAAATGCCAAAATGAATTATGAATTAGGTCCGAAAGATCATTTGTTTTTAAGTGGTTTTAGTGGAAATGACGCCGCCGCTTATGTAGGTGCCAATAGTTTGAATTATAATACAAATTTTGGTAATAACACCGCTACACTAAGGTGGAACCATTTAAGCGGAAGTAAAGTATTTTCTAATACTTCATTGATTTATAATGACTACCATTTACAACTCGGTTCCACACAAAACAGTTATTATGAAGTGCTTTATACTGGAATTAAAGACATCAACTTAAAAACTGATTTTACAGCTATTCTAAGTCCCAAGCATACCTTAAAATTTGGCGCAAATTATATTTATCACACCTTGTATCCGGGTGCTTTATCTGCAAAGGTTCCTAAAAATGGCAACCAGATAACCATTAACAGAGACAGTATTGCCAAAAGATATTCTAATGAAGCTGCACTTTATTTTAATGATGATTATACGGTTTCAGATAAGTTATCTGTAAACTATGGCATTCGGGTCCCAATCTTTAATGCTTCAGGCAAAACCTATTCGTTCCTGGAACCAAGGGTTACCACTAAACTTTCTTTAAGTGAGAGCACTTCACTAAAAGCATCCTACACCCGGATGAATCAATTTGTTCATTTAGTACCTAACAGCACTGCTTCCTTACCTGCTGATATCTGGCTGAGCAGCAGTTCCCTGATAAAGCCTCAAAACAGCACCCAGATTTCATTAGGACTATTTAAAAACTATAAAGAAAACCTAATAGAAACAAGTGTTGAAGCCTATTATAAAACCATGAATAACCAGGTTTTATTTAAAGAAGGAACCCGCATATTGTTAAATACTAATCTGGATGAAGTTTTAACTTTTGGTAATGGTAAAGCTTATGGAATAGAATTTTTTGTTAAAAAGAATTCTGGTCGCTTAACAGGATGGGCAAGTTATACACTATCTAAAGCCACTCAACAATTTCCTGATCTTAATTATGGGCAAAGCTTTCCGTCATCTTATGACCGTACTCATAGTTTATCAGTTGTTGGCAGTTATCAATTAACAAAAACCTGGTCTTTATCTGCTGATTTTGTGTTTTATACCGGCCGACCTTATACGTTGCCTGCCGGTAAAGTATTGGTTTACGGAGACGGCTCTTTGTACGATAATTATTACTACGATTATAACAACCGGAACAATAGTCGGTATGCATCCTATAACCGTTTGGATGCCAATATTTCTAACAAAAAAATGGTAAAGCTATTTAAGTTTGCTTATGAAAGGGAATGGTCATTCGGCTTTTACAATATCTACAGCCGGGCTAATCCTTATTTCGTCTACTTAACTACAGATCAGGCAACCAAACAGCCTCAGGCAAAGCAAGTTTCTCTGTTGCCAATTATCCCAAGTGTTAGTTTCAATTTTAAATTCTAGTCATGAAAAATATCCTCCTCGCTCTAACTGTAATTGGAGCAGCGTTTCTAGCAGCATGCGAAAAAAATATCTCTGTAAAGCAGCCTGCTTATTCAAATAGAGTAAGTATCCAGGGATTTATAGAACCAGATTCTATCCCTATTTTATACTTTAACGCTACTGTGCCCTACTTCGATAAAGCTATTAAGAAAAACCAGCTGGTTATTCGAAACGCTGTTATTACCCTTCAAAGCAATTTAAATATCGATGTACTTAGTTTAGACAGCGTATTTGACAAGATAGATTGCCAGTTCAATTACTTCTACAAGGGGAATAAAAAGATCCTTTCTAATACCGCTTATACCCTTACTATTAAATCGGGAAATGAGATTTATACTGCAAATGCTACTACTAATATCGAAGCTCCCGTAATAGACAGTATTTCTTATACATCAAAATTTAATGATCTGTATGGAGAGCATGAAGGTGTTTTAAACTATTTTAAAGATGTACCCAATCAGGTTAATTATTATCGTTTTGAAATGATCCGCCTGGCAGGCAATCAGACTCAAAAAGCAGAAAGCCCCATTAAAAGTGCCTGTTTAGGTACAGACAGCGTGGAGGTGTATGAAATTGGAAGGGCCGTTTTTAATGACATTGGGAACGAAGGCAAGAGCATTACCATAGTGGCAGAGCCTGCTTATTCCCATAAAAAAGGAACGGAAGGGCAAATTGCCATCCAGGCAATAGATAAAAGTGCATATGAATTTTTCTCTCAGTTAGACCGGCAAAAACTTGCTCAGTTTAACCCCTTTGTTGAACCGGTTTTTCTGCAGGACGGGCAATTTGGAAAGAAAGCTATTGGTTTCTTTTCCGCAAAGAAAAACAGTGAGCGAATGACCTTTACTTATCCGGAATAATATGATGATTGTTAAGTATAGATTATGCAAATCTATTTCTTCGGCTGATACAACATGACAACTGGTTGATTAAATACAAAAAACTTAATATCCTAATGATGTAAAATTCAAGAAACAAAGCAAATAAATGACCAGTACAAGTATTCTTTTAAGCCACACAACGCCCATTCAGTTACTATTTTATGCCATTATTATCGTTTCCTTATGGCATATTGAATTATTTATTCAGCCTAGTACTTTATTTAAGAAATGGAATCATACCATCTTTAACATACGGTTTATGATAACTGCTCTATGCGTACAAATACCACTTAGTATTTTACTAATCAACGTTTCAAACTGGACCTATTTACATCATTGGGGCCTGCTCCATTTAAAGATTGTTCCTTCTGGTACATTGGTGCAGATAATAATGGGTTTTGTGCTGCTTGATTTGGGTGATTATGTATACCATGTCATGATGCATAAAGTAGGTACTTTTTGGAACTTCCACCTTATTCATCATTCAGACCTAAAAATAGATGTATCCACAACTGTAAGAGAACATCCGGGAGAAACTTTTATAAGAGTATGCTTTTTAATATTGATGACCTACATATTCGGTGCATCTTTAATTGTATTGATTGTCCGCCAGTTAATTCAAAGCTTCTCAAACATAGCAGCTCATACCTCCATGAATTTATCACCGCTTATGGAAAAAATCTTAAAATATGTTTTTATAACACCGGCCCTTCATAAGGTGCATCATCATTATCAATTGCCGTATACCGATTCAAATTATGGAGATGTATTATGTATTTGGGATAGATGTTTTGGCACTTATAAGGAGTTACCTGAAAGTCAGATCAGGTACGGCCTGGATACTTTTGTAAGTAATAATCCTGATTTTATTCACCTTTTAAAGTCGCCCTTTAATAAAAGAAATCATCCTTTATAGAAGAGATGTGTATTGTATTAATACTCTATGATTTAAAAAACCATGAAAACGATGACTGTGAGATTCTCTCTTTTACTATTATTGATACAAGTTGTTATTATCAATCCTGTTAAGGCAAAGGACCCATCCAGCCTGATTTTGGGCAAATGGATCTCGGAAGAAAAAAATGTGATAGTAAAAGTATATAAAGAAGGAGATAAGTTTAATGTGAAGATCCTTTGGTTTGATGATACGGACGATAAAACCAAGCCCTTGTTAGTACGAACTGACGAACATAATCCTGATAAGGAACTTAGAAATAGAAAAATACTTGGTTTGGAAGTGCTGCATGACCTTACTTATAATGCCAAAACGAATGAATGGGAGAATGGAAAAATTTATGATGCAAGTACCGGAAGAGAGTGGGATGCATGCTTGTATTTTTCTAAAAAGCAGTCTTTAACGGTTAAAGGCTATTGGCATGTTAAGTTTCTATGCCGCACCTTAACGTTTTTCAGGCATGAATAAAATATAAAATTAGAAAGAAACTCTTTTCTTTAGCACAGCTTCAAAAACGACTCACATTTGTTGCTCTAACGTTTGTTAACCTTGTTCAAGACGAAGAATTCAAATCCTTAGAAGTTCTTAGACAACATTAAAAAGCGTTTAGTATTGCAATCTATACTTGATTCCACTATATAAATCAACAATTCGCCTATATGATAAAATCGGCGTTCAAAATAAAAAATTATGATCGTATCTAAATACTCAAGCTCATGCCAAAATCAAGGGATAGAAAAAAGAGGAGAATTCAACATGTCAATATAAACACTAGCATACTTGATAAATTGGTAGACAAAATTTGTTCCTGTCCTGAATGCCATAATGAAAGAATTTACCTTGAATATTTCGAGCTTCCAGAATCTCAAAAAGTAGCTTGGAAAAATGAGGATTTAGAAAAGATAGATTACTTTTTGTATTGTATGAGTTGCCATATTTTTTCAGCGATAAATAAACATTGTTAATGAAATAATTGAGCCAGCATTTGTTGGCTCAATTAATAATACTATTTTAAAATGACAATTAATTCAAGGTTTAAGCCTTCCTTCAAACTTGGAATCCTATAATCGAAACTATTTCTCATACCAGATGTAGAATCAATCTCGTCACATTTTTCTAAGTTCCTGTTTATTATTACACCAAAATAAAACTTTTACTTTTTCGAAGAAGCTCTTTTAATAACCTTAGACATAAGAGGTAAACTTCCATAAACTTCACTTATAGAGGTAATTGGAAACCATGAATATCTTATAGATGATTTTCTTGCAACACTACTTATGTTATCGTTCACTGCACATAGATAATGAAGTAAAATATCGGCTTGCTGTAATTCCATAATCCAGTTTTTGTTTGATCCGCAAAACGACAATTTACTTTGAAGGACGTAAAACAAAAAGGCTCCATAAAACAAATTATGGAGTCTTTTTTAGTATTCAATAGTTAACAGCAATACATGATCAGGAACGGAGAACGTTTTCAGCGAGGCGCCTCCTTCAACCGCTTTAAACGGTAGTTCTGACGTGGCGCCCGTAAGCAAATCCATCATCGTGATTTTTGATACCTTCTTTGCCGTTTTAAGTTCTATATCTGCCCATCTGGGTGCAAATTCATTATTGGCCCGTTCGGATGACCACAGCGCTACCACCTCCTGACCTTTCGGGTTTAAAAAGGTATAAACCGGGATGTCATTTTGAGACGATTGCTTCGTACCGTCCCAAACTATGGGGTACGCGTCATTCCGGCCAGGGCCGGGCGTCACCTTCACGTCCATATTGGTAGTATGCACGAAGCCAATGGTATTTTTCGCTACACGCTGGTATGCGTAATACGCAGGCTTCGGGGTGTAATCCGCATGGATGATACCGAAATTATGTTCAAGCTCGTTCTTATCATTGCCATCATTCTTTAAGTCGTATTGAAGAGCGACGTCAATATCCATTCCCAAATATTGAATGAACCGGCGGGAGATGTAGATCGCCTGCGCACTCTCGGTTAACCCGGCGTTCAGAATTTTGGCCTCCAGTGGCTGAAACGTTGCAAAGCCGGCTTCGGTGAACCATAACTCTTTAGGACCCTTGTATTTTGCCGACTGTGCACGATACATTTCTACCTGGGATGTTAATGTTCCTTTCACATCTGCTGTTGCTATTCCGTCGCGCTTTAGCCCAGATTCTGAACTAGGGAATGAAATGATCTCCGGCACGGTTTTATAACTGTATGGATGATCCACAATACCATCCACCGCAGGTGAGATCCCCATGGCCAGTTGCCGGAAGTTTACAGGCGCCACCGATCCAAGTCCAATCACTTTGATCTTTTTATTAACCGATTTAATGGCTTCCGCCGCTTTATTGATCAGCTCCACATATTTGCCAACCCATGGCCCAACGGACCCGTCTGGTTCTATCCCGTTCCAGGTGCCGCCATAATTTTTACGGAAGCCGAAGTTAGCCGGTTCGTTCAAAATTTCGAACGCATCGGCATGATCTTTCAATTGAATGGCCATTGCTTTACAAAAGTTAGCATATGCATCTGTGTCATACGGATTTGTATAAAGTTTATTTTCCCTGTTCAGGATCAGAATAAGCTTTAGCCCATACGCATGGGCGGCTTTGATCCATTCCATCGTTTTTTCGGGCACCACATACTGGCCCTTTGTTTTTTCAACATCCTTCCAGTTTAGGTCGTCACGGATCCAGGCCACACCCAGATCCTGCACAATGGGCAATATTTTTTTATAATCCCAACCTTGCGCAAAATGTACGCAAGTGCCGAAATGCTCGTTTTTAGGTCCTGCAGCAGCGGGCACTTGGGCAACAATGGTTGATGAATATGTGAATTGTGCGGCTAAGCAAAGCAGAAACAGGTTCTTTTTCATGATAATGATTCCTATATAAATGATTCCTATATATTGACTGACTATGTAGTTACTTATTATTTTTCGGCTCCGGCCCCATGCTGAATACCAGGCTCCCGCCATTCATGATATCGCGGTGCGACAGGAAACCAGAGGAATGGACGACGCCATTCAGTTCAATCTTTTGTACATAGCTATTTCTTTCCGATCGGTTCTTCGCTTCCACTACGAAACGTTTGCCATCAGCGAGGTTGATCACCGCTTTTTCATAAAACGGCACATTCAGCACGTATTCGCCGCCTACTGGATTTACCGGGTAAAAGCCCAGTGCACTCAGGATGTACCAGGCACTCATTTGCCCACAATCGTCATTACCACTCAACCCTTCCGGGTTATTCTGATATTGATCCCGCAGGATACGAGGGATCAACTTTTGTGTTTTCCATGGCTGATCCACGTAATTATACAGGTAGGCTACGTGATGACTCACCTCGTTACCGTGGGCATACTGGCCAATCAGGCCGGTAACGTCGAGTGTGAGGCCATCTCCATATACCTTTGAATCCATCGAGAACAGCGAATCCAGCTTTGCGGCGAACTTCTCTTTGCCACCCATTAGTTTAATCAGACCGGGGATATCGTGCTGCACCTGCCAGACATACTGCCATGCGTTGCCCTCAGTATAATCGCCGCCTTTGGAATCGGCATGCGAGATTTTCAGCTTGTCGAACGGAGAAACCCAGCTGCCATCCGCTTTGCGGCCACGCATTAAGCCGGTTGATGGATCAAACACGTTAACATAATAGTTTGATCGTTTCATAAAAAAATCATAATCAGCTGTTTTTCCCAGCGCTTTGGCCATTTGAGCGGCGCACCAGTCATCGTAAGCACCTTCCAGAGTACGCGAAACCGATTCTACTTTCACCAGGTCGGCGGGCAGGTAACCGTATTTATCGTAAATGGTCCAATCATATTTCGGGTTCCCATTATGGGTCAGTGTGGTTTTAACGGCCGCATAGGCTTTCTCAGCATCAAATCCTTTAAGTCCTTTAAGGTAAGCATCGACAATTACAGGCACGGAATGGTTCCCTATCATACAGAAATTTTCCTTACCCCAGAGCGTCCATACAGGTAAAGTGCCCACTGCATCAAAATGCTGCACCATGGAGGCCACGATATCGGCATCTTTGGCAGGGTCGAGAATAGTGTACAAGGGATGTGAGGCCCGGTAGGTATCCCACAGCGAGAGCGTTGAATAATAGGCCTTGTTTGCCGAAGTTTTCACGCGGTCGTCCACCCCGCGATACTGCCCGTCTACATCGGCAATATTGGCCGGCTGCGAAAACAGGTGGTACATACACGTATAAAAATTCTCTTTTTGCTCCTGAGTACCTTCGATGGCTACTTTACTTAGGTATTGGTTCCAATTATTTTTGGCGGTTAATTTCACAGCGTCGAATCCTTTTATGCCAACTTCAGCCAGATTTTTTTCGGCACCGGCTACGCTCACTGTGGAAATCGCCACCTTAGCGCCTACCTGCTCGCCGGCTTTCATGGTAAAATCAACGATCAGCCTACGTTTCTGGGGGTCAATAAAGCTACTTCCTATAAACGGCTTATCGAACCGGATATAGAAGTATGTTTTTTTATCAACCCAATTTTTGGTACGGATAAAGCCGCTGATGGTGGTTTTATTCACCACGGTGATCTCGCTGGCCAAAACCCTGTCGGCGAGCGCATCTTTATTGCTTACCAGCCCGCTTTGGAAATCGATCAGCAAATGACTCTGCCCCCCTTGAGCGAAGGTATATCGATGCACACCTACCCGCTGCGTGGCCGTTAATTCAGTCTTGATGTTGCCGTCGGTCAGTATTACGGTATAATATCCAGGGGATGCACGTTCGCTGGACTTAGAAAAACGGCTCTTAAATTCTTTCCGGTTCCTGGATCCGCTGAACGGGAAAAAGAGCACATCGCCCAGGTCGGGCATACCAGTACCATTTAAATGCGTATGGGCAAAGCCATGGATCACACTATCGGTATTGCGGTAACCTGAGCAGTAGCTCCAGTCGAAGTTTCCGGTTTCAGGGCTCAGCTGAACCAATCCGTAAGGAACTACGGCGCCCGGGAACGTATGGCCGGTGGCTCCCGAGCCAATGAATGTATTCACATATTTTGTATAATCGATACCCTGCGCTACGGCCTGATCTTCGAAAAACAAGGACATGCACCAGGCGGCAAGTATTACTATTTTAAATGGTTTCATAAGAAAATCGTGTTGATCAGTTTATTCTTTTCACCAGGTTTCTTTCATCGTCAAACCCAGCTGCACGCAATAATGTGAAGGATGTTTCTTTCACATCATCCAGGATGATCACCGGCCTATCGTCTTTTTCGCGGGTGAGCCAGCTGCAATTTTGCACGATCAGGCCATTTACGTGGCGCACAAACAATCCGCCGGCGGGGATGATGTAACCAAACATCCTGTTTTCAGGGTATGTTGTCGGATTTTCTGGCAGCTTGATCTGTGCATCTTCTCTGGTACCCGTACCCATGGAGAGGATGCGAATGTTATTCAACTGCACATTTTCTACATCATAACCCGGTAAACCGGTGATATGAGAGGTCATTTTGCTGTAGCTTTCAGCGGTTACGTTTGTAACAGACACATTTCGTAAATGACCGGGATCTTTCACGCCGCGTGTTAGACCACGGTTCCCGAGCTTTATGAAGATCGGGGTTTGTACATTGGTCATGAAGATATTGCTGATGGTTATGTTATCCGTTTTCCCGCCATCCACGTTCTCAATGGCAATCCCACCGATCACCGTTTTCGGCTGGCCGATATGCTTCATATTTTTTTGCCAGTTCCGGATCCGGTCAATCGATGCCTCATGGATGGTGATGTTGCTGATATTGATGTTCCGGAAACCCCCGAGCGATGCTGTTCCGAACTTGATGCCATTACAGTTTGAAGAAATAATGCAGTTGCGGATGGTTACGTTTTCGCAGGGGCGATCGGCATCGTGGCTCTTCAGGCAAAGGGCATCGTCATCCGAATCGATCACACAGTCCTCAATCAGCACATTTTTACTGTCGATGTCGATGCCGTCGTTGTTCCAGTTCACATGATTGTACACGGTGATGCCTTTTACGTGCAGATTCTCGCAATCGACGTAATTCTGCATCCAAAAGGCCGAATTTTCCATCCGCACGTTGAAGATGTCGATATCTTTCGATCCTTTCATCAGGAGGAGCACGGGTCGACCTCCATTGCCCTTCGGTCCGCTGTCATCACCCAGCTGGAACTCCTGCGATTGACCGTTCCCATTAATGGTCCCCTTGCCCGTAATGCCGATGTTATGTACAGCCGAAGCATATATAAAGGCCCGTACTGGTTTTTTACCGGGAGCCAGGTCTGGGTAATCTTTAAAATCAGGGCTGCCTTTTAGTATGGCGCCGGGCATCAGGTGCAGGGTCACGTTATCTTTAAAGTATAAGGTGCCGCTCAGGTAGGTTCCTTCCGGGATGACCACGCGGCCGCCTGTTTTGCTGCAGCTGTTGATGGCAGCCTGGATGGCAGCCGTATTCATCGTTTTATCGTCAGCTTTGGCGCCGAATTTCTGGATGTTATAGTCCTGGGCAATACCCTTTAAGAACGAACAAGAGAGTAAAAGTACAGTAAGAAACTTCATTAGATTAAGGGTTAGTTTTAATTAGTAGGCTAAATACGGATGGAGTCCTTAAAAAAAACATAAAAAAGACATAATTTATTTGGGCTCGACAATAGTCCTCCCCTTATACCCTGCAAATCCATAATAAATCAGGTACAAATAGCAGCAGAACGGTATCAGGAACGAGAGCTGCAGGCCGACTTTATCGGCCATTGCGCCCTGCAAAACTGGTACGGTGGCAGCGCCCAGTATGGCCATAATAAGTAGCGATGATCCCTGGCTGGTGAACCGGCCCAACCCCCGGATGGCGAGGGTAAAGATATTGGACCACATGATAGAATTAAATAACCCTACTCCAATAAGGCACCACATGGCCAACAGCCCTTTGCCGAACACGGCCGTTAATATTAACCCGCAAATGATCACGGCAAAAAGACCCAACGTGCGGGCAGGTAACGACCTGGCCACGTAAAATACCAGTAGATTAACGGCTAATATTACCGAGTAAATACCGGCAGTTTGCCAATCGGCTACCTGGCTGATGATCAGCACCGACACCACGGCAAGCCCCACCATCAGTAGCAATCGTTTTGTTGAATGGATGTGTTCACTGAGTGAAATGGCACCTAAAAAGCGTCCGATCATTACACCGCCCCAATAAAAGGATAAATAGTGGCTTGCCGTACGGTCATCATAGCCGGCAATTTCTGGCAGTTTAAGGAAGTTCACCAGTAAGCTCCCCACGCTTACTTCTCCTCCCACATACATAAAAATAGCAAAAACACCCATTACCAGGTTGGAATGGCGCAATGCCCCGGCCGTTCTTTCAATCTGGTTGTCGCCTTTAAACTCGGGCAGTCTGACCAGTTTGATGATCACAGCCATCAACACAAAAATGAGGGCGAACGATACATACATGGTCTGCAGCACGTTTGCACCTAATTGGCCGGTATGCACACTGCCAAAAATAAGCTGTGCACCAATAATGGGTGCAATTGTGGTACCCAGCGAATTAAAACCCTGAGCCAGGTTTAATCGGCTGGATGCTCCTTCTGGTCTTCCTAAAATAGCTACATACGGATTGGCCGCGATCTGGAGCATGGTGAAACCAAGTCCCAGGCAAAAAAGTGCTGCGAGGAACAACCCATAAACCTGGTAAGCCGCAGCCGGAAAAAACAGGCAACAGCCAAAAGCGGATAACAAAAGCCCGCTCATGATCCCATTCTTATATCCTATCCGTCCAATAAGATCACCAACAGAAAGCGAAGCCAGGAAATAGACCAATGAACCGATAAAATAAGCGCCGAAGAAAACAAACTGCACCAGCGTTGCCTCCAGGTAATTAAGCACAAAAAGATGTTTAAGGTACGGGATCAAGATGTCGTTTAGCACGGTCATAAAGCCCCACATAAAAAACAGGACGGTGATCACCGCGAAAGGGAAGCCATATCCTTTCGTTTTGACTTGCGGTTCGACCGCGATAGTTGTTGCAAAAAATTGGTTAGTCATTTTTGTTATTTTTAGTTATTTAAGGCAACCGCCAATGCGGCGTAATCACCAATATGATCGCCCAGCTCCGCGTTTAGTACCTGGCACACGCCGCTGCTGTAGCCCAGACTTTCCCGGCGGATCGCTTTTTCGGCTGTGGGCCATAGCAAATCACGGCTACGGGTGAATATGCTGCCAATAATGATCGCTTCCGGGTTCAGGATGTCGATGATCACTGCAAGCCCCCGACCCAAATATTCGCCGCTTGTTTCATAAATGCTTATCGCGAGGTCATCACCCGCGAGGGCGGATTGGGCCACTGTTTTAGCGGTAATTTGATTGAGTGCATCCATCCCGGGGCAAAAACTTACCGACTCGCCCATCTGGAGCTTTTCCATGGCTGCTGCCACGGCCAACTGGCGGATTCCGTTACCGCTGCAAAATCCTTCGAAGGAACCTGCTTTACCGTAACCCACCGGTCCGAACGCGGCCATGCGCATATGCCCGATCTCGCCCGCCATGTCATTGGTGCCGCTATATAATTTACCATTGAGGATCAGCCCGGCACCCATGCCGGTTCCAAATGTAAGGAACACCACGTTTTCGAAACCGCGGCCCGCACCGAAACGCCATTCGGCGAGAGCGCAGGCATTCGCATCATTTTGGAGAAAAGTCTTGATGCCGAACTCCTGCCCGAAAATGTCTACCACAGGAACCTGGTCCCATCCCGGTAAATTGGGCGGCGATAAAATGGTTCCTGTTTTACTATTGAGCGGGCCACCGCAACTGATACCAATGCCGGCAATGGTTCCACCCGTTATACTATATTTTCGGATCAGCTCATGCACAGCCGATTTCAAATCATGGAGGATCACTTCCGGCCCTCGCGTCACCTCAGTCGCAAAGCTGATTTTATGCACGATCGTGATCCTTCCATCCTTAAGATCACCCAGCGTCGCGGCGCATTTCGTGCCGCCGATATCAATTCCTATCAAATAGTTGGTATGCTCCATCCTGACCTTAAATCACCCGTTCAACTGCTCTTCTATCAGCATGATAAGAATATGAATAACCTTAATATGTATTTCCTGAATGCGGTCGGCATAGCCGGAATGTGCCACACAGATCTCCACATCGCCTGTTCCGGTTAGCCGACCGCCGTCTTTGCCGGTAAGAATAATAATCCGCATTCCCTTTTGCCTTGCCGCCTGCACAGCGTTTATCACGCTTTGCGATTCACCACTGGTGCTGATCGCCAGTAACACGTCGCCGGCATTACCCAGCGCCTGTATGAATCGGCTGAACACCTGTTCGTACCCAAAATCGTTGCCTACGCATGAAATGTATGATGGATCGGAAATGGCTATGGCAGGCAGCGCTGCCCTGTTATTGCGGTAGCGCCCGGTAAGTTCTTCAGCAAAATGCATCGCATCGCAATGCGATCCGCCATTACCGCAGCTTATGATCTTGTTGCCGGTTTTTATCGCTTCCTTCATTATTTCGGCGGCCTGCCCTATTCGTGAAAGGCTTTCCTTTTGGGATAAGAACCGGACCAGCACAGCTTGTGCCTCCCTCAATTCATAAGTAATTATTTTTGTTGACTGTTCGTATGTCATTTAACTGGTTCAGTAGGTGAAGTTCTAATTAATATCCCGGATTCTGAATCAGGTTCGGATTACTACCCAGCTGCGACTGATGAATCGGAAACAGGTACATTCTGTCAAAAAACACATGTTGGCTGGTGTTGGCGATCGGTAATACCTCATAGGTAAAATTATTGCCTGTTTTGGTGATCTTTAATCCTGTTATGGTTACATTTTGATTCTGGGGTGCGGTTTTCCAACGACGCACGTCCCAAAAACGATGATCTTCCATAGCCAGCTCTACCTGCCGTTCGTTCATGATCACCTGGCGCATTTCGTCCATGGTCATGTTCGGTTTTAAGCCGTACAGGTTATTGGCCCCGGGAATGATCCCTGCCCGTTTTCGGATCTCCACGAGCTTGGGATATGCCAGGGCAGTTTGCCCGGTTTCGTTGATCGCTTCTGCGTAGTTAAGCAATATTTCAGCGTACCGGATCACACCACGGCAGCGTTCGGTATTCGGGCCTCCACCCCAGGAAGTATTGTCTTCCAGCATCTTACGGAAAAAATAACCGGTAAAGTAGGTGTTCACGCCGTAACCATCCAACGGTGCTAGGTAATACGTATTAATAGGCACTTTGGTGCCGGTACGCGGCGTATACCAGGGCGTCCCATTGATAATAAATGTCCAGTTAAAGCGCGGATCCCTGTTTTTTAGCGGATCGAGCGGGTTAAAGCCCGAGGTCGGATCGCTTGTCGGCTTCCCGTTGTTCATACCGAAGGCCGAGGCCAAATTATGTGTCGGCACGGCATTGGTGGTGGTGGAACCGGTACTCGGTACACCATAGGCTTGGTCCATCGTTTTATTGGCGGGATCCATTTTCTCCAGGATGAACTCCGAATTTTTGCGCATCAGGAACACGCGGGAAAAGCCGAAGCCAGGTGCGGTAGTATTATCTTCATATAGGCTGTAAACACCGAGGTCAATCAGGTCCTGGGCCGCTTTGACTGCTTTCGCCCACCGGGAGGGATCAGCATTCAGGTAGCCCACCACTTTTTTCTCGGCATCCGTCGTGCCATAGTTTCCACCGTTAAACAAGGGACTCGCAGCGGCTAATAATACACGACTCTTCAGTGCGAGACAGGCTCCTTTGGTGATCCTGCCATAGTTCAAAGCGTCGTACGACAGGGGAAGATCAGCAGCAGCGGTATCACATTCTTTCACGATGTAATCCACACATTCTTCGTAGGAATTACGCGTTCCGTCTACCTTATCTGCAATGTCATACACGGTATCCCGCACAATCGGTACTCCGCCGAAGTTGCGCAGCAGGATTGAATAATACCACGCCCTTAAAAAGCGGGCCTCGGCTTTCGATTGTTGTTTCAGGCCTTCCGACAAGGGTGTTCCACCTACTTTTTTAAAGTACAGGTTCACCTTTCGTATATTTTTATAGGAGGTGGTCCACTCGTTCAGGTACGGTGTACCATCGGCAGCGTTGCAGGCGCCCAGAGCTACCTTGATCCAGCGCTGGGCGCCACCGAGGCGGTGGACCGATTCATCACAGGCCTCCGATAGCCCCGGCGTACCGCTGGCAGTGTTCCAGCGCGAATACGTAAAGCTGAAAGCCATGTCATTGTAAATATTAAACAGGAAACCCATGGTGCGGGTACTGTCAGAAAAAACCGTTTCTTCGTTCAGATCGGTGTTGATCTTTGGATCGAGCAGATCGCCCTTCTTACAGGAAGATAGCGCTGCAATAATACATATTACTAAAAATAATCGCATTAACCTTTTCATTGTTCTGGCTTTAAAAAGAGAGCTGTAAACCGAAATTGTAAATTTTTTGTTGTGGATAAATGCCGGATAGCCCGGCTACAGAAGGCGTTTCCGGATCAATATCATACAGGTTCTTGCCTTTCAGCCTCCAGACCGACAAATTGTACCCGTTGGCATAGAGGCGCACGTTGTTGATTCCCGCTTTTCCTAACCATTTTGTTTCCAGTCGATAGCTGAGTTCCACATTCTTCAGCCTTAGGTAATCTAGCCGTGTAGACCAAAAGTCGGAAAAGGAGGAAGCTGGGTCGTTAATGATACTGATATCGCTTAAACGTGGTAACGACGCGTCGGTATTATCGGGCCGCCACGAATCGAGGTTGATCTGCCTGTAATTCCCGCCTCTCGTCGCTAATCCGTCGGGATTAGTATACATAAAATTGGTTGCGGCCTGCAAAATAACACTGATACTCAGGCTTTTATAGGACATGGAGGTATTGAAGCCGTAAACAGTATTCGGGATATTGGAATAATCTAGTACTCGCTTGTCATTGGCATCTATAATGTTGTCGCCGTTCAGATCCTTGTACTTCATATCACCCGGGTGGATGTTGCCGGTAACAGGCTGCGGACTGTTCGCTATGTCATTCGCATCCTGGTAAAAGCCGTCGAATAAATATCCGATCGGGCGACCCACAGCGCCGCCTGTTTTGGCGAGCCACGGGTAGGCAGGATTCGCTTCATCCCTGAACAGGATTTTATTCTTGGCTACCGAAACATTCCCGTTCACTGAGTAATTAAACGCCTTTACATGATTTTTATAGGTTAAGCTGACTTCGTATCCCCGGTTATCAACAATACCAAGGTTTACCGGCGGCAATGTGGCCCCAATCACCGTTGACACTCCTTCGCGCACGGTAAGGATATCGTACCGGTATTTATAAAAATAATCTACCGTCAGATTCAGGCTTCCGTTAAACATCGTGGCATCTAATCCAACATCCGTAGAACGTTCTTTTTCCCAACGCACATCTTCGTTCGGCAGTTGGCCCTCCGCAATATTGGCTACATTGCGGCCGATTTCGCCCAGCGAATAATTGCCGTTGGTTGTGTAGATCTGCTTATAAATATAGGCGAAACCGCTGCCTACCTTATCGCTGCCCACAAGACCATAAGATCCGCGCAGCTTGAATATATCGATAAATTTAAAGGTGTTCTTGAAAAAGGGTTCCTCAGCAAGATTATACCCTATTGATGCCGCAGGGAAAAAGCCGTAACGCTTGCTGGCCTGGAAACGGTCCGTCCCATTATACGCACCGTTCAGTTCCAGCAGGTATTTTTGCTTATAATCGTACCCTACCCTGCCGGTAAAGCCTCGAAAATTTTCGGGTGTGCCCGAGCCCTGGCTGTTGGTGTATTGATTGTAGAGTGCCAGGCCATACACGTGATGGTCTCTAAACTTACGGTCGTAATTCAGCGATCCCTGTACGTTGATCCGCTTAATCATCCCGGTGTTAGAATAAGCAAGGCTGAGTTTCGGCAAGCGGTATAAGCCCGGACTTAATGGTTTATACGTCGCGGTTGTGGGATCGTACTGGAACGACGGAAAATCCTGGCGGGTAAGGTTACGGGCAAAAGCGTTAATATTATTGTAGGATAAAGTGCCCCGAACAGACAGGCCTTTGGTGACAAAATCCAACAACTGCCGACCTTTGAAGTTCATGAGCAGCTCATTGCTGAAATCACGCTGGTATCCGCCCAATGCGAGCCTGCCTACTACATTTGTTCCTTGCGAAGAAAGCTGACTCTTCGGCGTAGGTGCGCCATACGACCCATCAGGATTGTAAATGGGATATGCGTAAGGTGGCAGCGCCTGGTAGTCAGACAGTTCGTAAAAAATATTATTATAGCCCGAACGTCCAACTACATTGGGTTCATTCTCTTCACCAAAGGTACCGGTCACATCCAAGCTCAGTGTAAGCGTTTTGGTAGCCTGTACATCCAGGTTGGAGCGGAAATTATATCGTTTGAAATAGTAATTTGAGTTCACTTCCGACTTGCTGGTACTGAAGTCGCGGATGGCCCCATTTTGCCATAAATAGCCTGCCGAAATAAAGTATTTCACTTTATCCACCCCGCCGGAAACATTTAAATTGGTACGGCTCTGTAACGATAGCGGCCTGATCAGTTCGTCGTACCAGTTTACATCCGGGTGCCCGTACGGGTCCGTCCCGTTCCGGAAAAGCTCCAGATCGGCAGCGGTCCAGGTGGGAATGGCGGCGGGATTATCGTTTAAGATGGCCTCATTCCGTAAACGTGCCGCATCGTATGAGCCCAGATAATTCGGTTTTACCGTGGCCGTTTGCAGCGCCGTTTCCGTTTTAAAGCTGATACTAGGTTTTCCGGTTTTTCCCCTGCGGGTAGTGATCACGATCACGCCATTTGCGCCTTTCACGCCATACACTGCCGTAGTTGCGGCATCTTTTAAAATGGTGATAGATTCTACCTGGTCAGGATCGACATCGCTGAGAGCGCCCTTAAACTCGATGTCGTCCACCACGATCAAAGGCACACCGGCGCTTGCATCACCATCGCCCACGAATGTAGTAAGACCGCGAATCCGGATCAACGCACCATCCTGTCCAGGCCTGCCGTTTGTTTGCTGTGTAGCTACCCCTGGCAAACGGCCCATCAGGGTATTCTGAATACTGGCGGATGGATTTTGACGGATATCATCTCCGCTGATAGTGCTGATTGCACCAGTGTTCGTGATCTTCTTCTGTGTTCCATAACCCACGATCACGACCTCCTCAAGCCCTACTGCATCTTCTTTCAGCTGGATGGTTTGAACACCGCCGCCGGATATTTTGACCTCACGGGTAATGTAGCCGATCGATTTAACGACGATGATTCCCGAGTGCCCTTTTAGCGTAAGGGTAAACTTTCCGTCGGTACCCGATGATACTCCATTATTGGACAGGTCTTTTTCAACGATGACGGCGCCGGGCAATGGTCCCGTCTTGTCGGTTACGATGCCGCTTACCGTCGTTTTCTGCTGTGCATAACCTATGGTATGCAACAGGAATAAAATAAGTATAAATAAAAATCTTTTCATTTTATCTGCAATTAATTACCAGCCGGTATTTTGAATAAGTTCCCTGTTTTTTGAAATTTCATTGTACGGTATAGGATACAAGTACATCCACGAAGGGAAGATCACCTGGCCGGCAACCACCCTTTCATACGTTAGTCCTATCGGGGTTTTTGTGATCTTCATGCCCGATAAGTTCTTGTTCAGGGCTGTTTCGGCGATCTTCCAGCGGCGCAGGTCCCAGTAGCGCTGTTCTTCGAATGCCATTTCTATGCGGCGCTCGTTACGGATGGCGTCACGCATTTCAGCTTGGGTCATGCCAGCTTTTAAACCGTAGTTATTGTCGGTGCCGGCGGTGATGCCTGCACGTTTTCGCAAGTCCTTTAATACCTGGTACACTTCAGCGGTTGGAGCCGCGTTGTATTCGTTCAGGGCCTCCGCATTCATCAGCAGCACATCCGCATAACGAAACACCACAAAGTTGTGATCCTTGTTAGCGTATTGTGTGGCGGTCGAAAAGTCGGCGAGGAACTTGCGCATATAGTATCCTGTTTTGGTTTTCACCACATTACGCGCCGGGTTGCTGATGCCTCCCACAAATGTCTCCAGTGGCTTGCTCAGCCACATAGCGCCATTAAACAGGATGGTATTTTCAAACCGCTTGTCACGGCCGGCATAGGGCGCTGAAGCGTTATAGCCGGAAGCCGCGTCGGTGATCGCTTTTCCATTCAGCATCGGGAACGCATCTACCAGGTCCTGTGTGGGGCTCGTTTTGCCGTCGCCGGAAGCGGCATTTGTAAAGCCTATAGGGCCGTTATTCGATTCAACATCTGTGGTAACAGCCCGGAGGTACGCTAAGATCACTTCGGGTTTTGCAGCTGTGCTACGACGGGTCACGAAAAGTGTTGCGTAGTTGGTTTCCAACCCGTATATGTTCAGGTTGATCACGTCTTTCGCCGCCACAGCGGCCCTGTTCCAGCGTTCTTTATTAAATGCAAGGTAACCTTGCAGGCCGTTTGCCGATGTGCTTTCTCCGTTAAACAACGGGCTTGCAGCGTAATTGAGCACTTTGGCTTTAAGTGTGTAGACAATACCTCTTGAGATCCGTCCCCAGTCAGCGGAAGCAACCGGATCGGGACGTTCTATCGCCTTAATGGCATCGCATTCGCTGACGATGTATTCTACGCACTCTTCAAACGTATTGCGCTTCGGCCGGACGTTATCCGTGGCGGAAAACACAGCATCGCCGATCAACGGCACGCCTCCGTAGCGCTTTAGTAACTCAAAATATGAAAGAGCCCTTAAAAACCTCGCATCGGCTTTCCAAAATATTTTAGTAGGCATATCGCGTGGAACAGCATCAATTTTTGACAGGAACAAGTTGATTTTTTGAATATTCGCGTAGTTTTTTGTCCACATATCTTCCGGGTTTGATCCGCTGCTAATGAATCCTTTAGACAGATTTTCGATACTCGTTCCTTCCTGCGATGCGAGCGCATCATCAGTTGCGGCATCGAGCAGGTTTCCGCCAACACGGTTATAACCATTGGGAATGGAGGTGGCATAGATGTCGTTCAAGTATTGTAACGCATACACCCCAGTACTGTCTGACGGATCAAAAGCGCGGTCCTCGGTAAGCTGATCCAGTGGCTGATCTTCTATGTTAGTTTTACAGGCCACCGCAAACAGGGCAGCCAAAAAGATAATATAATTGAGTTTTTTCATCGTCGCTTGAATTAAAATTGAACTTTCGCCCCTGCGATCCATGAGCGCTGTACCGGGTACAGGCTTAGGTCATATCCTTCGGGATCCACGTTTTTCACGTCGGCGCGTGTGAGCACATTAGTGCCGTTAACAAATAGCCTGAACGAAGCCAGCCCCACCTTTTTCGTTAAAAATACAGGCAATGTATAGCCGAGCTCCACGTTTTTCAGGCGCATATAATCGCCTGAGTGCAGCCAGTACGATGATGTTTGCTGGTTGTTATAATTGGTACCTACAGATACCCTCGGGTACGTGGCCGTGGCGGCGGTGGCCGTTGTCCAGCGGTTCAGGTTATTTACATACGCCTGCCCCCTGCCGTTATTTTGAAACTCCCATTGGGTGCTCCCGGTAAGCATCAGGTTGCGGTTCTCTACACCCTGGAAGAGGGCGCTCAGGTCAAAACCTTTAACGTTGAAGCCGAGATATAACCCGTAATAAACGATCGGTTTGGTGCTGCCGATCGCTGTTTGATCACGCTGGTCGATCACCCCGTCGGCATTCAGGTCGCGATATTTAATATCCCCGGCCTGAGGACGGGCACCTACGGGCACGGGACTCGACTGCGCTTCGCTGTTCGACTGGAAAAGCCCGTCGGCGATATAGCCGAACGCTTGTTCTACGGGAAGGCCAGTACGCTGCATCCAGGGGTACGGACGATAAACCTCATCCTGGAAGACCACCTTCTTTTTTAACAGCGAAGCATTCGGTGCAATGAAATAATTGAAAGCACCCACTTTGGTCTGGTACATTAGCTGCAGGTCTGTTCCCGAGCTTCTGTAGATACCAAGATTAGTCAGCGGATAAGAGAACCCGGCTACCGCTACTGCATTTCCCGGAAGCTGCAGCAAGTCATAATATTTGGTGTTGAAATATTCCGCGGTGACCGACAGCTTGTTATTAAAAGCGGTAACGTCAATGCCTGCGTTAAACTTAGCGGCCTTTTCCCAGGTGAGACCGGGATTGGCCAAGTCTCCACGCTGAATAGCCGAAACCGCTGAGCTCGTGTTTCCGAAATTATAGGCCGTTCCCGACACGTAATATTGGTTGTAATCGAAGTACCCCGCGTTGGCGTTCCCGGTTTTACCATAGGATGTACGCAGCTTTAAAGTATTGAGCCAGTTCTTTTGACCCTGCATGAAATTCTCTTTCGAGATCACCCATCCCAAACCTGCCGCAGGAAAGAATCCATAACGATTATTTTCAGGATAACGCTCGCTTCCGTTGTATCCAAAGGCAGCTTCGGCCAGGTATTTTCCACGGTAAGAGTACGAAAGCCTTCCCGATAGGCCGCGGAGGTTGGATACCAGTTGATCGTCGATCATCCGGCTATCGTCATTTACAATAACTAAAGCCTCGAGCCCATTGCTTCCCCAATCTTTCGAATAGCCGGCAGACAGTTCGGTGTAAAACAGCCGCTGCCGGCTGCCATAACCTACGGAATTCGTCTGATCGGCAATCGTACCATATTGACGGTATATGTCAGCGCCCGCCGTATTTACGCCCGACAACTGGTAAACCAGCGGAGATTTACTGCGATTGATGCTCTCAAGCAGCTTGCTGGAGAAAGCGCCAAGGCCCTTTACCCATAAGCCTTTTATAAACGAATTCAAGTTGCCTTTTAATGACAGATCGACATTAAAGTTGGAGCTGGTGTAGGGCCGATAGCCTGAAAGAACGGTTTGGCCGTAAATATTGGACTGATAGTCTTCCGTACCCGCGAGTGAACCGTTGGGATTAGTGACTGCGTAAGCCCCGTTTGGCGTAGCGATCATGTTACTGAATATCGATGCCGTAGTTGCACCGGGCGCATTCCCGTTCAGAATCTGTCCATATAAGTGCAGGCTGGTTTGAACAGCTTTACTGAAGTCGATATCAATATTCGAGCTGAGTGTGTACCGCTTTAAATTGCTGTTGGTATTGTAAGAGTTGAAATCAGCTGTTTTAAAAAGCCCTTCCTGGTTCAGATAATCCAGATTGATAAAATAGCGTGCCACTTTACGACCACCAATGATGGCCAGGTCATAGCGTTGGTAGGGTGACTGATCTTTAAGCACCTGTTTCTGCCAGTCTACGTTTGGGTGGCCCAGGGGATCGAGCCCGTTTTGATACAAATCCAGGTCGCCCTGCGAATAAACAGGTGCCTTGCCATCATTGACCAGGGCCTCATTATATAAGGAAGCGTAGTCATATGCGTTCAGAAACTGTGGTTTTTTAATCGATTGCTGTAAGCCGGCCATCGCCGTAAAGGCTATTCGCTGGGCTCCCTCCGACCCTTTTTTGGTGGTAATATTGATCGCTCCGCCCGAGCCCCGAATCCCCAGCATGGCGGTAGAAAGTGCGTCTTTAAGTACGGTGACAGACTCAATTTGCTCGGGATTTAAATAGGTAAAGCTCTGAGGCACCCCATCAATCAGGATCATCGGCGCTACACCGCGCAGGCCCAGTCCATAATTGTCGTTGCCCGGTTCTCCGCTTGCCTGCGATGCGTATAGCCCAGCGAAACGTCCGGCAAGCAGACCGTTAAAAGATGCCGATGTGGTTTTGAATTCATCGGCATTTAGCTGGATGGCCGACTGGACCAGATGGCTCTTTTTTTGCTGTCCGTACAATACATTCACCGTGCTGTCCACCTTAGTTTGCGAAATCTCCAGCACCGCGTCCAGCTCATCCTTGTCATCCACAACAAGTTCTTTCACCGCGAACCCGTTTAACGAGAACACAAGCACATCCCCCCGGTCTGCATCTATCGCGTAATTTCCATCCACGGTGGTGAGCGTGCTTTTAATGGTGTTTTTGTTCAGTACGTTGACATCTGCAAGAGGTTTCCCGTAAAAATCGGTCACTCTTCCTTTTACCGTCTTTAAGCTGACCGCCAATGTGCCTGCGACTGCGAAAGCACCGGTGCTAAAAATCAAAAACAAAGTAACAAGGGTTCTCTTAAAAGGAACGAAAGAATCCGTCGTTCCCCTGGGTAGAGATCTTTTCATAATTAAGTTTTCAGTTAGTTTATTAAATTTATTGGTTGCCTCAATTAAAGCGGAAACTCCTTAAAAAAACCTTAAAAAAACCTTAAAGCGAACTGATTCCTTAAAAAAATCAGCAAAGAGGAGCGAAAAAGGAACAAGAGGCTATTTTTTCTAATAGAGTATTGAAAATTTTACCTGAAGCAAGCAGGTTGATGGGAAAAGATTTGCTTGTTATTTAATGATCGAATGGAACGATTGATTGTAATCTTCGTTGTAAATGCTCTTATATTCTTTCACGAATTTCTCGTATACATGCTTGGATACGGAGTGTTTTCCAAGAATAGTCAGTGCTTTACATTGGATGTGCATGGCATCTTCGTTCACGCCATCGAATTGAAATATATGACTGGTAGTTTGTATCAGGAACTCGGGATCTGATGCAATATCTACCGACCGGGCATATAGCAGCAAGCGGTCGATGATCTCGTTGGTGATCTCGGTTTTAAATTCGTCGAGCCATTCATAATCCGTGTTCAGCAGAAAACAGCCACGCTGGATAACCACGAACAACTTTGTAATGGTAGGTTTATCGAGCACCTCGTTTGTATTCATAATTTCCAGGTATTGCTGATAATCTATATAAACCTGGTTAAAGTCGGCTTCGATCTTCCAATACCCGGTCACCTTTGAAAGGTGGAAGCTGCCAATCTTGTCGAGGATCGTTTTCAGGCGGGCAATGTTAACTGAGCGGTTGTTCAGGGCCTCGTTCTTCGATTTATCGAACCATAAGATCTCGTCAAGCCGTTCGGATGAAACGCCAATCTTTCGCCGGACGCTGTAAATCAGAATTAACAGGAACATCTCTTTAAGACGGGGTGTAAAAAGCCTTGAAATATCGTTACCCGCCGCGTCAAACACCTGCATATTGCCGAAAAGCTGCACTGTGCGCTTTTGTGGCGCGGGTTTCGGCTGGATCTCTTCCATGATTTGACCGGTGATCTTTTCTTCGTCTACCACTTCATCATCTAAAAGTGGCGCAGGTACGGACAACTTTACCTCTGCCGTTCTATTCGTGCGAAACTTGAAGCCGATGAGATACAGCAGTACCGGCAGTAAAATGCCGGCTATTACGTACCACAGATAATAAAATGAGGATACTTTACCCAGTACGGATGCGGGTTGCAGCCCGTTAGGCGGAAAATCGATGGTGTAAACAGTGACTTGGGTTTGGCTATCCGACTTTTTGAATAACGTAACCGCGACCAACTTTTTACTGGCAGCACAATAATACAGGTCAGCGAACGATCGGATATCCTGAAAAGAATACGGAATCTTATTACCGACCACCTGGTACATGGGTTTCGTCAGCGATCCCCTAATCAGCTGCAGACTAGAGTTAAACTTTTGGTTGGGGAAGATCAGCCCATAAAATTCACCTGCTTTCTCATCGATCACCAATGAATTGGCAAAAGCGAAATCATTTTCAGGATACTTCAGCGAGTATATTTTCTTAAAAGATCCGCGTTTAACATCAAACTTAATGAGGTCGTAAAAATTTCGCGGGTTAAGCATTTGTACACCGGTGAGGCTTCCATAACCACCAATTACATAGGCATTTCCAGAGTAGGGATCCGAGCCAAGCGCCGCCAGGTACCGCGGTTCCATTACCGTGCTGTCTACCGAAATCATTTTCCAGCTTTTATCGGCGAAGCTGTACTTCTGAACATCGTTCTTATAGGACAATTCTCCATAACCGCCCAGAACGTATAGGGAATGGTCGGCTGCTGAAATGAACTTATTCACATGCCAGTACTTGGTAATCCGTTCATTGGCGCTGAAGGCCGCATCCCATGTCTGCGTAGAAAAATCAAAGACAGCGACTTTCTGCTTGTCGATGTTCAGATTGATCAGGTCTCCTGAAACCGGATCGTAAACACATTGGTTACCAAGCAACAGCGTATGTTTCCCGTTTTTGTAAGAAATTTGCTGCATGCTGTTATCTGAAAGGGAATAGCTGTGTAATTTGTCGGTGCTAGTAATGTATAGGCTTTCTGTTTTAGGATTGAACGCTATGCTTGCGTTCCCCTCGGCCACAAAAGTGTTCACCTGTTCCCAGGTGTAATGCATGGACCTGATCCATCGCGGGTTCACTATTTTGGCCTTTAAATTTTGGATGCGGTCTGTAGCGATGTTGCCGCTGAACTCATCAAGCGTCCATAAATGTGTCGCCTTGCCCTTTTCGGCGATCCCTATATCTTTCATCTGCATGGCAGGCAGATCGGTGGTTTTAAACTTTTGGTAAGAATTGGCACCAACCAGGATCTTAAAGCAGGCAGCATTTTTAAGGTTCGGATTCCCTTCTGTAAACACACGGTCGTTGGCGTAAAAAACCAGCTTATTACGGGCAATGTCGAAATGAAAGCGAAAAGTGTTCCATCGGTTATAAAGCATGTTGCTATCAAGCCCAAAGGAGATGGAAGAGAACCGCTCGCCGATTACGATCTTGAACTTCTTAGACCGTTCGCCTTCCTGGTCGTACATCATCAGGTCGATGTTGCGCGACTGGTTATCGATGATGCGAACAATATAACCGAAGGACGCCTTGCTTTTGGGAATGAACATGACCTTGAAGGAGAGATCGAAATTATCCGAAAAGCATAAGGGGCCGTTGGGACAGAGATCCATAGAGGTCCGGTTATCCTGGACGACCATGTCCTGCCCTAAAAAACGAATGCCATAATTTTGAGAATGTGCTGGAAGAACGTAAAAACTAAAAAACAAACAGATACAATAGATAACCGTTTTATGTATCATAAATTTCATAGCAGCCAATAGTAACAGTTTCGGCACACAAATTAATAACATTTATGCCGTTTTGGGAACCGCAGCTTTATAATTACAAATTGTTCGTTTATAGTTCAATATACTTATCAAAATAACAATACGAACGATCATTTATTGCTTATTTCATTCTAATTTTAGCATAAATTAATTATACAGCACTATTTAACACTACAATTAACGTCCATTGTTGCAGGTGGAGCATCTGATTCCTGGCTGCCCCATGCTTTATTGGGTAAGTCGCTCATTTGGAAGTTGATCGTGCCTCCATTTACCAAGTGCTGATGAGTGAACCATGGCTTGGTTAGGGGAACGCTGTTCAACGTGGCGCTTTTAATATATTTATTAACGGCTGAATTGTTTTCAGCATTAATAGTAAACATCTTTCCACCAGGCAGATTAATACTGATCTTATTAAATACCGGGCTGCCGATCGCATAAACCGGCGCACCGGGTGTTACCGGGAAAAATCCCATCATGGAAAACACCACAAAGGCCGACATTCCGCCACCGTCTTCATCACCTGGAATTCCGAACAGGTTGTCGGTATACCAGGTATCGAGCAGCATGCGAATCCGTTTTTGCGTTTTCCATGGCGCACCGAGGTAGTTATACAAGTAAGGGATGTGGAAGCTCGGTTCGTTCCCCATCACAAACTGACCAACAAGGCCGGTAGCATCCGGAAAGGTATGCCAAAGATCGTACTTGCTGCGGCCAAGATCGGCTCTGAACAGGTCATCCAGCTTCAGCTGCGCTTTATCGCGGCCACCCATCAGCTGGAAAAGTGCTTCGAAATCATGTTTTACGTCCCAATTGTAGGTGTAAGCGTTATTTTCGGTAAAATAATCACGGCCGCCCTGTCCGCCGGAGAACTTGGGATCGAATGGCTCGATCCAGTTGCCGTTCTTATCTTTTGGCCACATGAAGCCTTTATCGGTTCGGAAAACATTTTTATAATTCTGCGAGCGTTTTAAGAACAGTAAAACGTCTTCCTTTTTACCTGCAGCTTCCGCCAGTTGGGCGAGGCACCAGTCGTCATAGCTGTTTTCCAGCGTAACGGAAACCGCCTGCCGCTTTTCAAACTTGTTCACCTCTCCCTTGGTTTCAGTTTCACCGGGCCACAAGGCAGGCATATATCCTTTGGTGTTGTAAAAGGTGTCCAGCGCAGTTGCTGTCCCGTTCCTCCAGGGAAGCAGCGTGCCACTCAGCGAATTCTTTTTTAAACCTTCATACGCCTTTTTGAGATCGAAGCCGTGGATCCCCTTAACCCAGGCATCTGCGATCCAGGCTGCGGAGTGGTTGCCGGTCATAAACGGGGCCTCACCGTAAACCAGCCCGAAGGAAGGCATCCACCCGCTTTGCTCATACATACTGATATAGGATTTGATCTTTGCGGTCTGGAGATCGGGGTTGAGGATAGTGAGCAACGGCTCCAGCGCAATATATGTATCCCATATCCAGTTATCTGCCATAAACGGTCCGGCTGATTGATGTATCTTTTGATCGTATGCACTGTAGTATTTTCCATATTCACTGATATCGATCATCCTCTCATAGCAACGGTAAAGCGATGTGTAAAATACCCGCTTCTGGGCTTCTGTGCCGCCGGTCACGTTTATTTGTGAGAGTACTTTTTGCCAGGCTGCATGCGCCTTTGCTGTGACCTGTTCAAAATCCCAGGCGGGAATTTCCCTGGTAAGGTTGATTCTGGCCTGTTCGATACTGATAAAAGAAATGCCATACCTAAAACCGATGACCTCTTTTCCTGTGCCGAAGCCTACAAATAGCGATCGTTTATCAGCCGTACCATTATATCTAGTACTTACAATATCAGCATCAAGCTCCGCATAAAAATAGGCTTTCATGCCCATCACTTCTTCTACCCCGGAGATGGTACGTTTGCCACCGACCGTTATTTCGCCGCCCTTATTTACAACGGCAAGCCGGAAGTATCTTTCCTGGGAATTCGTAAACATAAACTTAAAATAGCCACTTCGCGCTGCCGGCGAAAATTGAACGGTGGTTCCCGGGTCTTCCAGCAAGGTGCTGTAGTAATAGGGTTTAAGCACTTCTTTATCGTAAGCCGCTGCTTCCTTCCAGCTCGATTCGGTGATTGGCCCGCTGTAAGGCATCAAAGCAAACAGATTGGATTGCCGGTGCGAGGCGATGGTTAACGGAAAATAGCTGATCTGGTCGTCAAGCTGATCTTTCCTGTTCGGGAAAACCCGGACCATGCTGTTCGGGATATGGATAGTCGGGCGTGTAGGTTCAAGGATGAGTCCTACCCCGCCAATCCTTGGATCAACGTAGGAAAGATTATCTTGAGCAATTAATGTATTACCAAGCAAAAAAAGCAGGATCGTACTTGCGAGCAGCTTTTTAAAAGTGGTCCTCATCGTAAAAATTGTCATAACAGTAGCGTTTAAGTATCAGTTAGTTTACCGGTGCAAGTACGTTCCGTTCCATTAAAAATTAATTAAAATTGAATTAAAGATTCCCATAACTGGTGGCAAGGGCAAAAAAAAATAGCCGGAGCTGAGCCGGCTATTTTTTTGCTGTTAAGTTAAATGGATCAATTGATGACCACTACACTTTCGGTACGTGTATTATTCGTTTCGTCACTTTCTTTGAACCTGTTCTGGTCATCAACCTTGGCCACTACTGAATGTGTTCCAACAACTGCGGTCCATTTGCTTGGCGAACATCCATTAGCGGTCAGCGTACGGGAAGCACCAGGTGCCAGTGATACTGTGGAACTGCCGTTACAGCCGGCACTGTTTCCGTCCACTTTAAAACTTACGCCCACAATGGTTCCCTCTGTGGTGGCGGCAACCCCCACGTTTTTAATCACGCAGGTAAATGTAACCAAATCGCCGGTATGCGGGCTGGCTGGCGACCAGCTAACCTCGGTAACGATCAGGTCGGGACCCACCAGCTCGGCAGCAGGTTTTTTATAGCTCCAGTCCTGGTACCTGTCCGGGTTCGCTTTCCAGGCGTTCCAGGCAACCGGATCTGTTTTGCCAGGATAATTATTAAATTTAACCCAGCCGTAGTTCTCTTCCCCATAATCATAGCCTGTGGTGCCATCTGTACGTTGTGGCCTGTCTAGCAGTTCATAAAATATAATAGCTTTAACATTCGGATCGGCAGTGGCTTGTGAAGTCAGGGTTACCCTCCATGCATCCGACGCATCTTCATTTTCCTGTTGAGTCTTGGCTATACTCGCTTTGTAGCCACTTTCAGTGTACCAAATTGGGCGATGATATCGGTTATATAAATACTGGTGAATGTTGCTTACGCCAAGATTACTTTGCAGGGCTGCCGGCATACTGGCATATAAATGCCAGCCGCATATATTAATAGTTGGCGCTGCCGCAAGCATTCTATCCATCCAAAAAGTAGGGAAATAACCGGCCGTGTTTACCATACTTTGCTTGTTAGGCCACACGGACTTTAAGCCGGCCTCCATCCCTTTCACATACTGTTCAGCTATTCTTACTTTAGACATGTTATAATCTGTTGAGTCCTGTCCCTGATGAGGAGCAGGTTTGGTCACATACAGACTTCTAAATAATTCCCATTCATTTCCAAGTTCAAAATAATCAAAGTACTGACCATACTTGGTCGCAAAACCCGCCATTTGCGTAAAGGCCTTGTTGTAATTCTCGGTTTGAGTAAGTGCAAAATCGGTTTTATCACCAATCATAGGCAAAACCTTAATGTTATTTGCCTGGCATTTGGCAATTACATCTAACATTTTAGCCTCATTGTTTGCTGTACCATCATCCTTAGTACTAATATCAATACGATAATAGGTCATACCCATTGCTTTAACCATGTTAGCCTGGGTTGTGTAATCGACTCCTGCAATAGTGGATGAGTTTGCGTTGTATTCATATGTATTTAAAGGGTGGCCGTTTATACCCATAATTAAGCCTGGGTTCACTAAAATGTGGGAGGTCTGTTTACCTGAAGTTCCAACTTGTCCATCATCTGACAATTGCTTTTTCTGGCATCCGGCAGCAGCTCCCAATAAGAATAAAGCGAGCGTGCTTCTGAACAGCACTTTCTCCGTTAAAATGTTAAATTTCATAGTTTTTTTAATTAGTTGATATTTATTGATTAGTTAAGTAATGACGCGAGCGTTATGAGCTTGTTTGTCAAGTAGTAATCATGGCGGGTCCCTTGGTTGCTTAATGCTGATCATTGGAAATAATTTTAGATTAATATGTACAATTGGTAGCAGTATTCTTTCAATCCAGAAGTGTTCAACCGGGCCAATGCACCAGCAAAAGCCCAGAAAATGATTGGCCGGCCGGCCCCGGATTAAAAGAATAAGGTTATAATTGGTAAGTGTAAGTACGGAGCACTTCCTTAAAAAAACATTAATTAAAACCTAAAATTTCAATTTTATTTATTTTTTTTTGCCATAGTGATTTTTTTTTAATAAATTAGAATTACCTCCAGCAAAACACCTCTTCATTAAATTCCTATCCTTATAAAGACCATCAAGCATACACCGCCCGTATATCAAGCTATTGTGCTAAGCATACTCTAGCTACAGTATTTCCATAGTGCTTGTATTAATGAGTATAAAAGAACCTAGACCGCCCGCCAATGAGCAAGAAAATCAGATCTTTAATTTTGGTTCATGGAAACACAATTAAGGTGGGGTTTGTCAAATAGCCGATCGGCTTTAATTGGAAACACTTCTAATTTATACCTTCAGCCTCAATTAATATGTAAAGTAAAATGCTGATTTCGACCTATATTTTATAATCTCAACGCATAAATATAAGTCGATATCAAAACCGTTAACATGTGGCATATTATTATCCTGAACCTAATAGTAACGATCAAAAAGCTTGCGCCGCAACTTTCCCACTTGATCCTACAAGTCTATTATTTAATAAGTATGCGAATCAAAGGTTAATTAAATAAAAGAAAGCAGCTGCAATTCAGATCTTCGAAAGGGTTTGCTCGTTCATGTTTTTCGTGTACGCATTTGGCCTTGAAACCGCCGTACCTGTTGGCGATGCGATTGAAACCAGTTTTTGACTTTTTCACCTAACACGTATTATACGATGCTTACCATTCAGTGGCCCTTATGAATATCCGCGATCATCTCCACTTAGGTTGCGGATATGCTTCAGCATCAAAAGAGATACCATCAGACGGATTGGCTTTGCCGGACGGCCAAAATCTGCACGATAATGTTTTGAGAAACTTTCTTCGAAGGTTAACCAGTTGATTTACCAGCTAAAATAAATAAAGGGTGACGGTGGTTTAACAGCTCTTCAAAGGTATTGTAAAAGGACAATTAGGCTGCGTTTTCTTTCTTGGGTAGCATAGTTATCTGCAAGCTTATGAAGCTAATTTCATTAAATCTTGCAGATTCTTACGCCGCATTTTATCTTTTTTTGTGGATAACTGATACTAATCGGGGCTTTTTAAGGGATGACTAAGTAATTCCTGGCTTTGATCATGGCTCTTGTCTTCATGCCAGTCCAATATGATTAAGTACCGCTCCTTTAGAGGGGTTTCAACTTGGTGCTCCGAATAATGGTTTGTAAGGCTACCATCTCATCCTCGCTCAATTTTAGTGATGTCGAAATCCCTCATAAAGATCCCGGTTTGTCGGCATCCCTCCGCGAACTCTCCCGGCTAATGATTTTAGCTTTGATGATGTCTTTTTTTACGGATACAGGGCCGCCCCGCTGCTTAACCGTCATACTTTCAAAATACAAATTAGCCGCCCGTTTCCCCATCTCTTTACTTTTTTGATCGACCGATGATAACGTTGGACTAACAATCCCGGTAAACGACTCGTTTGCAAAACCTACAATACCCAGGTCTTCCGGAACGCGAACGCCCAAGGCCCTGGCGGCTTGCAATACACCCAGTGCTTGTTCATCGGATACTGTAAAGAAAGCATCCGGGGGATTCTCGAGCGTTAAGAGATTCGCCGCGATCGCAGAAGCTTGTTCTTTTGATAACGAGTCATCAAAAACAAACCTTTTCAATATCGGCAAGCCGGCTTCCTTTAACGTTTTTAGATACCCTTTTTTTCGTAGTCGAAATATTGTCAAATGCTCCGGTCCGCCAATAAACGCAATCCTGTTATAGCCCTTGCGGATAAAGTCTTTAACAACATCACCCGATACTTCTTCGTCGTTACTTATGACTTTGAAGCTGTCCAGTTCATCGATATACCGGTCAAATTGGATCACTTCAATGCCATTAGCCTGAAGGTTCCGAAGATGATCCGGGGAATGTGTGCCTGCCGATATGGAGATGATCACACAATCTACATTTTGGTGTATCAACGTGCTGACGGCTTCGCATTCCTTTTCGTAGGAATCATGAGATTGGCAAATGATGAGGCTAAACCCGTTTTCTGAACATACTTCCTCGATGCCGGCGATAGCCTCTGAAAAAAAACTTTTATCAATTTGGGGAACAATTACTCCTATCGTTCTGGCCGAGCCCCGCCGAAGGTTGACGGCTTGTGAATTATGTTTGTAATTCCGTTCCTCCGCTAGTTTCCGCACGGCGTTCTTCACTCGTTCGCTGACAGCAGGATGACCATTCAATGCCTTTGAAATATAAGACACGGAAATACCCATTTCCCTCGCCAGGTCGTAGATGGTTACTCTTTTGTTACTCATGAACACTGCATAATCATCTGCTCCATACCAAACCAGTCGTTTTGGGCGAACTGCCCATCTATTATAATCGTAGGACGATAATACAAATCTCTACGGATTCACTGCGGTTATTTTTAAAAAATATATTTCAACCAATTTTTCAATCGATTGAAAAATTTTTTATGTTTGGAAATCGATTGAATCGGCTTACTAGCTAAGCAATTATATTTTTGTTAATCAACCAATACAGAAAATAAATATGAATGCTGTAACCTTCCCTGCCGGCCAGGCCCGCGTAACCGGTGCCCTGAAGATACTCGACACACCAGTTGAACACACTATTCACTACTGGAATAATCTGGAGGATAGCATTTCATGGATCTGGCCCGACGCCAGCCCGGGAAACTACCTGGTAACAATCAATTACTCCCTAAATAAGACCCTGGTGGGCGGTGTGTTTTCACTCCGGGCAGGAGAACAGCAAATCACCGTAACGGCACCGGTCACAGAGAGTTGGTACGATTTCAAAACCTTCGAGATGGGCATTTTACAACTTGAGGAAGCGGGAACTCTTCCGATCGTCCTACAGGCTCTGAAACTCCCGGAAGCGAAAGAGACGGCTATGCCCGATATTACCTGGCTTAAGTTTATCCCGGTTTAATGTAGGAAACTTGTCAAATACGCTATAAGGACATGGAGGTTCAGGAACTTTTTTTTACACGATTTCTTTAATGAACATATATGAAAACTTTTAAACTTACCAATTTTCTGAGGACGTTCGGCAAGCTTCATCCATCCGTAAGGCGAAAGGCGGCTTTCGTGCTTATGACAATGCTTGCCGGCTTCCTGCACACTTCTTTACAAGCCCAAACTCAAAGCGGCAACCCTGTTTCCAAGTACAATGTGACCTGGAACGAACTGGGACAGGATGAAAACAGTTCGATGCCTTTGGGGAACGGCGACTTTGCCCTGAACGGATGGACGGAGCAGAACGGCGACATTGTGCTGCTACTTGCCAAAGGCGATACATGGAGCGAAACCACCCAGCTCCTTAAATTGGGCAGGGTGCGCATTAGCCTCTCGCCCAATCCGTTTGTAAACACACCCTCGTTTACACAGGTATTAAAGATAGACAAGGGTTTGCTGGAAATCCGTTCGGGTAACAATTCCGTTAGGGTGTGGGCCGACGCCAATCATCCGGTGATCCGGGTGGCAGCGCAAACTGAAAAGCCAGTGTCTATGAAAGCTGTTTCAGAGGTTTGGCGTACCCAGAAATACCACAGGGATCAAAAGCAGATTAATCTGACTCAATCGGGGCATTGGGAATGGAACAGTAACCCGAACGGGGTGGATTTTTTACCCGATACCGTGCTTAGCACAAAAAGCGGCCAGGTGGCCTGGTGCCATTTCAACGCCACCAGCATGTACCCGCTGGTTTTTGAGCGGGAGCACTTAGGTTCTATTGTTTCCAAATATCCGGACCCGATCCTGAACAGCTGCTTTGGCGTAGTGATGAAAGGCAAAGGAATGGTTAACCGGGATAAGCTGACGCTCGAATCATCGGCACCTTCACGCACACAACAACTGAATATTTATGCCCTTACCGAGCAAGTCGCTTCTCCCGGGGGATGGCTTGGCGATATCAGCAAAAAGATCGTAGCTACCGAAGCGCTGAGCGAAAGTGCTGCATGGAAGGCTCATGAACAATGGTGGGCAACGTTCTGGAACAGGAGCTGGATCCATGTTACCGGAACACCGGATGCCGAAAAAGTGGCCCAAGGTTATGCGATGCAACGCTTTATGACGGCCTGTGCCGGTCGTGCCGCATATCCCGTGAAATTCAACGGTTCGCTGTTCACCGTAGGGAATGACTTACCTCTCGAAACTATTTCTAATGAAGCCAAACATGATCCCGACTATCGCCGGTGGGGGCCTTGCTATTGGAACCAGAACACCCGTCATATTTACTGGCCATTAATTGCATCTGGCGACTATGACCTGCTGATGCCCTGGTTCGATATGTACCTGAAGGCATTGCCTTTGGCAAAAGAGCGAACTAAGCTTTATTATAACCATGGCGGAGCCTCGTTCATCGAAACGATGTTTTTCTGGGGGCTTCCCAACCTGCAGGATTTCGGCTGGAACAATCCCAACCCCGACCCGCAAAGCGGTTATATGAGGTACCATGTTCAGGGCAGTTTGGAAGTGACCACACAAATGCTCGACTATTACGATAATACCCAGGACAAAAATTTTCTGCAAAAATCCCTGCTGCCCTTTGCAGAGGCAATCGTGATCTATTACAACGAGCACTGGAAGCGTGGTGCGGACGGTAAGATCCTGTTTAGCCCCTCGCAGGCCATCGAGATGTATCAGGTAGATGCCGTAAACCCGACGCCTGATATTGCCGGACTCAAATCGGTGGTTGCCAGGTTAAAAATGTTACCGTCGACTACGACGAAGCAAAAAGCCTTATGGGCGATGGTGGAAAAAGACATGCCAGAAATCCCGCTTGGCACCACAGCCAAAGGGAAATTGCCCCCGAAAGGTCAAGGCGACCCCGATGGGCGTCCAACGATCCTGCCTGCTAAAAGCTATGGTATTGGAAAGAATACCGAGAACCCGGAATTATACGCCGTTTTCCCGTACAGGATATATACATTGGGTAAACCCGACCTGGAACTAGCCCGTAACACCTTTACAGCCAGGCTTTATCCGCTTGGGAGATGCTGGGGACAGGACGGTATGGAATCCGCTTTACTGGGCCTCACCGATGATGCGAAAAAATCGGCCATTGAATCATTTACTTCGTTCGGCAAACAGAAATTCCTATGGTTCTGGGCTAAAAATAACGATTGGCCACCTGATATGGATAATGGCGGCGCCATGACCACCCTGCAATTAATGCTGATGCAGACAGAGGGTAAAATTATACGACTGACACCTTCCTGGCCGAAAGAATGGACAGCCGATTTCAAACTGTACGCTCCTCAAAACACCACTGTAGAAGGGCATATTGAGAATGGAAAGATAAGCAAGCTAAAGATAACACCGGCCGTACGGGCCAAGGACGTGATTATCGGGCAACAATAAACCTGGAATATTGGATGGAAATATAAATGAAGACGATGAAAGCACTGGTGGTAACACCCGCACATAGGCTGGAGCTAAGAGATATCAGCCCGCCGAAGCCCGGGCCATTTCATGCATTAGTAAAAATCCTTGCCTGTGGCATCTGTTCTACTACCGATTCGGAACTGATCCGGGGTACGCAACCTTATCACGACAAGTACCCCTGCCTCTTAGGGCATGAGGCTATTGGAGAGGTGGTTGATATCGGTGCTGAGGTAAAGAATTTCAAGGTGGGCGATTGGGTCACCCGCCCGGTTGGAATACTTCCCGGCACTTCTCGCGATGGGCTTACCAGTGCCTGGGGCGGATTCGCTGAATACGGCTTGGTGACCGACGGCAATGCGATGGCGGCAGCCGGAGATTATACGATGAACGGAGATTATACAGCCCTCCGCCAAAATGTACTGGAGGGCGGACGGTCCATCGGGCTGGAGGCCTCCGTGCTGTCGATCGCCCTGGCAGAAACGTTTAACTGGTCGCAAAAAATGGCCATGGCCGGCAAATCGGTTTGTGTAAATGGTACGGGCATTGCCGGCTTAAGCCTTGCCCTTTGGGCCAAACTGGCAGGCGCCAGGCAGGTGATCGTATTGGGCCGCCGTGCCGAACGCCTGGCTTTAGCCAGCGAACTGGGTGCCGATGAGGTGATCAACATCCGTGAGCAATCTGCCATCGATAGCATTCGTGTGTTAAATGGTGGCGTGGATTTTTTTATCGAGGCTACTGGAGTCCCGGATCAAATGCAGACGGCCATATGCTCTGTACGAAACGGAGGCACGGTTGCTGTGTATGGAGTAGCTCCCAACGGCCGTTATGAGATGGACTGGAGATGGATGCCTGCTGATATACGGATTACTCAATTTGAACCGCAGGAACACGAGGCAAGAGCAGAAGTGGTGAGGCTGATTAGCGAAGGGAAAGTACCCGTTGAAAAGCTTATGACACATCAATGGCCATTAGCTCGGTTCCTGGAGGCTTTTGATACGGTATCTGCGGGCAAGGTGGTAAAATCGATGCTTTTGATTGCCTAAAGCAAACCCGACGAACAGCAGAACGGAGTAGTAATACTTCATCACACCCTGGTTATTGGTGAATACCAACATTCTGGCACCTGCCTATTTATCACCTATAGAATGTGTAAAAATATACCAACATAAACAACTGTACTACAAAAACTTAAACAGTAAACAACCCGATTGATTAATTCCCAAAGCGGAAGCAGATTTTAGAATAAAGAAGATCCCTTGCTTGGTTCAAAGTTACCCGACATTGACAAAAAACTGCATGGACACAAAAAACCCTTCCAACATACGTTAAAAGGGTTTTTCTAATATTTTCTTGGGTACTACCTAAGTTTACCCAAGTTTTCCAGTACCCAGCGCCGGAATCGAACCGGCACAGTTTCCTATCGGTGTTTGAGACCGACGCGTCTACCAGTTCCGCCAGCTGGGCATTTCCTTAACGGGATGCAAACTTATTTAAACTTTCGCGTATTCGCAACAAGTATTTTTGCCGATACCAGATGTCTTTGATTCTCAGCAGAATGTTTTCGTTCTGAGGGTCTGCTTCTGCATCAAACTGGGTGGTATATTGATAAAGCTCGTCAAATAAACCCTTTTCAATGACAGAAATCTCATTCCTTATTTTTTCAAGAGCAATAGGATCTTCATCAAATTCAAGCTCCATTAAAGCTTCATTCACCTCCATCATATCCATTAAAAAATCTTGCGGAAGTTGGTATTTATCCCCTTCAGCCATCAGATTATTTAATTGCAAAACGTATTCTATTCGCTTAAGCGGATTGGAAAGAACCTGGTAAGCTTTATTATTTGCGGTTGAAAGCTCTAATATCTCTGCTTGCTTTTCATCCGATTCATTGATATGAAAATCAGGATGAAATTTCTTACTTAGTTCGTAAAACTTCTTTTTCACCTGCGCTTCATCCACATGAAAAGAAACTGGCAAATTATATAGTTCGAAGTAATCCATTTTTTGAGTTGTAGGTTATAAGTTGTAGGTTGTAAGTCCTGTTTAGTTCAAGATTATATGTGTTAGCATATGCAGAGTTCCTTACTTACGATTTATAACCCACAACTCGCAACCTTTTTTAGGTTGACATATAAGTCTTTTTGAACTGCAAGTTGGATGGCGTTAACCTAGTCGGATTTCCCTTACTTACAACTTATAACCTACAACTTACAACTCTATTTTATAAAATGCTTAAAAATATCGTTACCGAACACAAAAACCATCAATGTAAGTAAAATTACAAAGCCTACCATTTGTGCCCGCTCCATAAACTTATCACTTAATGGCTTTCCTTTAACCATTTCAATTAATAGGAATACGGAGTGTCCGCCGTCTAATGCCGGGATTGGCAATAAATTCATCAACGCAAGTGCCATGGATAGTAAACCAACCAAGCTCCAGAATTTTATCCAGTTAACAGTGGCACCAAACATGTTTGCAATACCGATTGGCCCTGTAAATGCTTTGTTAGCTTTCACTTGTCCGGTAGCTACTTTACCGATGCCACGGGCATTATCCATGAACGAGCCCCAAGCCTTCGATGCACCTACCGGTAACGCTTCAAAGAAACCATATTTCTGTTGCTCTTCAGGCACCTCTAAGCCATCAGGATTGAAACCAATTTGACCAGTTGCGCTAACTTTAGTTGGCAATGTCAACGTATCAGCAGAACGTAAAACACTTAATTGGATTGTTTTATTTTTTTGAGACTGTAATTCAGTACGAACTTGATCTAAGAACTTAACAGGTTTGCCGTTAAGTCCTACTATCTTGTCGCCAATTTTCAAACCTGCTTTAACTGCATTGCTGCCAGGCTCAAGTTTACCTACGGAAGCTAAAAATCTTGGAGCAACAAACTCTGCAATCCCAAAATCAGATACTTTTTCAAGAATATTTTCGGGAACTTTAATGGTTTTAGTTTCTCCGTTGCGATCAATTGTCAATTCGCTATTTCCGAACAAAACCTTTGAACTGGCAATCTCTTCAAAACGAACAATTGGCTTTCCATTAATGGCGGTTATGCGGTCGCCTGCTTGCAAACCAATACTTTTACCAACAATACCTGGGGCAATCCCGAAAGGTAATTTATTGTTTGGAGTGTAGGTTTCGCCAACGTTAAAAGTAAGCATCCAGAAAATGAAAATACCAAGAACGATATTTACAGTTACACCGGCCAGCATGACAATTAGTCGTTGCCAGGCAGGTTTAGAACGGAATTCCCATGGTTGTGGAGGCCCTACTAATTGATCTGTATCCATTGATTCGTCAACCATCCCGGCAATTTTAACATAACCGCCTAAAGGCAACCAACCAATACCATATTCACAACCTTTATAATTGAAACTTACCAACTTAACGCCCCAAGCGTCAAAAAATAAATAAAACTTTTCAACTTTAATCCCAAAGGCTCGGGCCGCAAAAAAGTGCCCTGCTTCATGCAGTATAACTAAAATAGATAACCCAAGAAGCAGTTGTCCTGCCATTACTAATCCGTCCATTCTTTTATTCTAATTTTTTTAATATGATGTTAATACTTATAATTTGTTACTAGTTCCCGGGCATAAACACGGGTTTCTTTATCAGTTTCCAGGTAATCTTCCAGGTTGGGGTTGTTGAGAAATGAAATTTTAGTCATGCAATTTTCTATGACTTCGCTCATTTGTAAAAAGCCAAGCCGATTGTTCAAAAACTCTGCCACAGCTACTTCATTGGCAGCATTGATCACGCATGGCATGTTTCCTCCAACTTTAAGAGCCTCAAAAGCGAAAGCCAGATTTCGGAAGGTTACAGTATCTGGTTTTTCGAAAGTTAACTCAGGATATTTAATAAAATCAAACCTTGGAAAATCATTTTTTAGCCTTTCGGGATAAGCCAATGCATATTGGATAGGCAATTTCATATCCGGTAAACCCATTTGGGCTTTCATTGATCCATCCTCAAATTGAACAATGGAATGAATGATCGACTGAGGATGAACAATCACATCTATTTGCGAAATATCCAGATCAAAAAGCCACTTAGCTTCGATCACTTCCAAACCTTTATTCATCAACGTAGCCGAATCGATGGTAATTTTTGCGCCCATTACCCAGTTTGGATGTTTCAACGCATCAATTTTGGTAACAGTAGAAAGATACTCACTGGTTTTTCCCCTAAACGGGCCACCAGAAGCGGTAATGTAAATTTTCTCAACCGGATTATTTTCTTCCCCAACAAGGCATTGAAAAATAGCTGAATGTTCCGAATCAACAGGCAAAATTTTAACCCCGTGTTTTTTAGCCATTGCGTTAACCAATTCGCCAGCTACAACTAAGGTTTCTTTATTTGCTAACGCGATATCTTTTCCAGCCGTGATGGCCGCCAAAGTGGGCTTTAATCCGGCTGAACCGACCAAGGCAGTAAGCACAATATCTACCTCGTCAAGCTGTACTACATCGCACAAGGCATCAAGGCCACTTAAAACAGCAATATTATATAAACTTAAAGCAGATTTTACTGAATTGTATTTTGACGTATCGCCTATAACAACATAGGCCGGTTGGTATTTGATTGCCTGGCTAATTAGCAAGTCTGCGTTAGACTGTGCCGTTAATACAACTGCCTTGAAAAGTGTTGGGTTCTCTTCAATAACTCGCAGCGCTTGCGTACCGATGCTACCAGTAGAACCTAATATGGCTATATTTCTTTTACTCAATTTAAGCTACTTACTAAAATGTTGTTGGACATTTATGCCCATAATTCATCGGCTATCTTACGATCGTTCGATAACCTTGGAACCTTATTTTGCCCTCCTAACTTCCCTTGTGTTTTCATATAATTTATGAAAGCATCTTTCGGAAGACTTCGGATTACCAAAGGTTGCAATATATTACCTTTTATTAGATCTAGGTAATATGTATTCTTTTTTTGCAGCGCTTCATCCACTTTTAACCTGAAAGTTTCAATATCTGCCGGCGCTTTAGCAAATTCAATAAACCATTCGTGATAAGGCAAGGCACTATCTTTTGGATTTACTTGAGGCGCAACCGTAAATTCTGTAATTTCAACGCCTTCCTCTTTAGCAATCGAAAGCAGTGCATGCTCTACTTCTTCTCCGATCACATGTTCGCCAAAAGCGGAAATAAAATGTTTGATCCTTCCAGATACCACAATACGATATGGATTTAAAGAAACAAACTTTATTGTATCACCGATACTATAACCCCATAAACCAGCATTTGTGTTTAACACGATTGCATAGTTAGTATCCAATTGAACGTCTTTCAAGGTTAAGCGACTAGGCTTTTCATTGAAATATTCATCTGTTGGTATAAATTCATAGAAGATACCAGCGTCAACTAGTAACAACATTCCCTTTTCTGTCTGAGAATCCTGGAAAGCTAAAAAACCTTCTGATGCCGGATACAATTCAATGGAATCAACCCGTTTGCCGATCGCTTCTTCTAACTTCGCCCGATAAGGCTCAAAATTTACCCCACCATATACAAACAAGCTAAAGTTTTTAAATATCTCCTTGATCTTTTTTCCACCTTCCTTGGCAATCAGCCTATCAAAATACATTTGCACCCAAGGCGGGATGCCCGAAATCAATCGCATGTCCTGATGAACGGTTTCTTCCACAATGGCATCTACTTTCACTTCCCAATCATCAATACAATTGGTTTTGTAGGATGGCATTCTATTTTTTTGAAGATACCCAGGAACGTGATGCGCAGCGATACCCGACAATCTACCTGTTGCAATTCCCGCTTTGATATCTAAAACCGGACTCCCTTGCAGAAAGATCATTTTGCCATCCACAAAATCAGCTTTGCCTGTTTCATGAATGTAGCATAACAACGCATTTCTGGCTGCTTTGATATGTTCAGGGATGGATTCTTTAGAGATCGGAATATATTTTACTCCCGATGTGGTACCAGAGGTTTTTGCAAAATACGCTGGTTTGCCTGGCCATAATACATTTTCCTCACCGTGCACAACCCTTTCAACATAGGGTCTTAAATCTTCATAATCTCGAATTGGAACTTGCTTTTGAAAATCTGCAAAACTATTTATCGACTCAAAATGATGATCCTTTCCGAAAGCCGTGTTTTCCGCTTGGCGGATTAGCTTATCAAAAACCTTCGTCTGTGCTTCCACTGCATTGTATTTCCATTTGTTCATCTGCCTTACAACAAATGCTGCGAATGGTTTACTTAATGCTGCTTTTAATCCCATTAAAGTTGATTGGTTATTGATTAAGTTATTAAATAATACTATCCATGATATCCGGATCAGAATCTCCGTGATATTCATTCATCATTTGACGATAAGCAACTGCAGTTGCCACACTTGAAAGTGGTATTATAATGAAGGAAAAAATTATGCTAACGGCTAATTGAAGGAAGTAATATTCTTTTGCCTGTAAAAAAGCGCCGATGGTTTGCACTATAATTATAAGCCCCAATAGTAGTAATAGCATCGTAAAATTTCCCCTGGTAACTGCCATACTTAACCTAATTGACTTAAACGGATCAAAGTCCTGATCAATTATAAAAAAAGGAAAAAATGATATCCTGATTACAACATATAAAGCGAGGAAAAACCCTACTGTAAAAGCGAGACTAGTAAGCTGTTCAAGTTCAATTATTTTTGTATAAGCGATTGGGAAAAACAGTACAGCTATTATCAAGATGGTAAACATCATCAATATCAGCAAATACAAAGTGCCCAATAACAGATTCCCAAGCTGGCGATTTGTTGGCCAAAACCTGCCGACATTCAATGCAAAAGGTTTTATTTGGTTCCACATGATAAATATGACAAAGGCAAAACCGATAAGTAAGGTTGCAATTTGGAACCACAATGCATTTATTCCAAAAATTTCGCTAATGATCGACATCAGGAATAAAAACATCATGGGTATTGCAATTACCACGATCAATTTTAGATAGTTGTTCTTTAAAAAGCCAATTATTTTGTGAGTGAAAGTCTCTTCGTCTGTATCAATTTTCGCAATCAGATAAAGGATGTATTTAAAAAGAGTTAACTGTAAACCCAAATAAACCACCATGAAAAGCAGGAGAATAACAATGTTTATTATGTTAAAACTCTTAGTACTAAATGAGGATAAAAAGGTAGAGGTTGCTAATACAAAAAACATTAACAGACATATTCCTGCTATGTTTTGATAGTTTTTATAAAGTATTTCCCAAGATTTATTTACAACATCATTGACAGCAAACGTACTCTTCTTTAAAAATTCTATCATGATGATTTAATAACAACTCTTTTCCAATAATCTTGCATAAAGCCTAGTCCGTAAGCTGTAAGTTGAACAAATGCTGCAAGAATGCTCAAAAATGCAACTTTTACTGATTTATTTATTGTCCACGAATGGAAAAATATTAACAATACTAATATAGCTATCAACACATTACCTATAACTGCAATCTTTGAGCCTAATATATTCAGGATAATAATAGATATCAATCCAACAGTAAATACAGCTGGGAAGAAGTGAACCAGCTTAAGTTCTGCGGGGAAATGTTTGTAAATGTTTATTCGTGCCCGACCGAAAAAATGAATCTGTTTATAAAACTGCATTAAACTGGTACGCCGTTTATGATAAACGATTGCATCAGGAATCAATCCTATTTTAAAACCCAATGAGTGAACCCTGATACTAAATTCAATGTCTTCACCCAACCTGGTTAATATAAAACCGCCGCTTTTTTCCCATACCTCCCGGGATAAACCCATGTTAAAACTGCGAGGATGAAATTGTCCGATATGTTTTTTGTTCCCACGAATTCCACCAGTTGTAAACGGCGAGGTCATGGAATAGCTAATGGCTTTTTGAACAGGGGTAAATGAAGAATGGGCGCCATCCGGGCCACCGTAAGCATCTAATTTATGTTCGTAGAGGTAATTTTTTACGATCTCCAAATAATCAGGTGGTATTAAACAATCAGAGTCGAATACAATGAAATAATCGCCTTTAGCCCTTGCAAAACCGTAGTTCCGGGTAAAACCCTGCCCTTCGTTTTCTTTAAAATAATAGGATATATCTAATTTATCTTGATAGGATTCGACAATCGCACGGGCGTCAAGCTTGGAACCATCTTCTAAAACTAGTACTTCAAATTGCTGATAAGTTTGCTGGGTTAACGTACTTAGCAATTCATCAATTTCCTGCGGACGGTTGTATAACGGAATAATGATGGAGAAAAACATACAAATTAAACCGTTTTATCAATTTGATAAGAATTTCTCTCGGATGAATTCCTAGAAATCAACTCGGCAACAAATCCTGTTAAGAAAAGCTGGAAACCCACAATAATAGCTACTAAAGCAATATAAAACAGAGGTTGATCAGTTATGTTCCGATATTTTAAGCCGTTTGCAATTGCGATTAATTTACCAGCAATAATCCAAAGGGCAATGATAAAACCAGTAGTAAAACTGAATACACCGATAGTACCGAAAAAGTGCATGGGGCGTTTGCTAAACTTGCCCACAAAAAATATCGAGAGCAAATCAAGAAACCCATTTACAAAGCGGCTCCAGCCAAACTTTGTAGTACCGTACTTGCGGGCTCTATGCTCAACAACTTGTTCACCGATTTTGGTAAAACCAGCCCACTTTGCCAACACGGGTATGTAACGATGCATTTCACCGTACACCTCTATATTTTTCACAACATCTTTTCGGTAAGCTTTTAAGCCGCAATTAAAATCATGAAGATTATTAATTCCCGACATTTTTCGTGTTACAGAATTAAAAAATTTAGTGGGTATCGTTTTACTAAGCGGATCGTATCTTTTTTGCTTCCAACCTGAAACTAAATCAAATTTTTCGACAAATATGTTACGATATAATTCGGGTATTTCATCTGGGCTGTCTTGCAAGTCAGCATCCATTGTAATGACAACATTGCCTTGAGTAGCCTCAAAACCAACATTTAACGCTGCAGACTTCCCATAATTACGTCGGAATTTTATTCCTATAATCTCTTTATGAGTTGACTTTAAGTATTCTATCTGCTCCCACGAACCGTCGTTGCTTCCATCATCAATCAAAATAATCTCATAAGTAAAATTATTCTCATCCATTACCCGCTTTATCCAACTAGTGAGTTCAGGCAACGATTCTACTTCATTATATAAGGGTACAACTACAGAAATATCCATTTGAAAGACGCAAGATTTGAGATGTGAGATTTGAGACCATTCCCCTCACAAATAAAACGTGCAAATTTTATCATTAAAATTGATAAAACCTGCACGCAAAATTTTTGTTATTCTTTATTCTTCAGGTGCCGATGCAAAAACCGGGTGATCTCTTTTGAATATTGCTGCAAAAATCAATGCTCCAATAAAATAAGAGAAAGCAATAAAAGCGATGCTTTTTAAGATGTCTACAAAACCCGGATTAAATTGTGCTTCTGATTTTTTATCCATATCTGAAATTGCTTGATCTATTTTTTCTTGATCCATGCCTACTTTTTCCAACATGGCTGTAGCCGTATTTTGTGTAATTTCTTTCATCTTAGCTACATAATCTGGCTCAATAAACTTTCCAAATATGATGGTGAAGAAATAAACTACTAAAGCTTGAACAAAAAACATCAGAAAGATACTGCTTAAAGCCTCTTTAAAACTCCAATATCCACCAATCTGTTTCCTCATGTCAATACAGAAATAAACCGCTAAGCCAATCCCAACCAGCATTTGTATTCCACTAAAGGCAAACGAACCCATCAAATCTGCCTTCACATAATAGATAACTAAAAATATGGCGATATTAATCGCAGCCCATATTAACCCGTTTTTTAAGGCAAGACTTTTAACATTTACAGAAGAAGACTTTAAAGTTGTTTCCATTTGGTTAAGTTTAGTAATAGTTAGTTTGGTTTATTGTAAGTGATCAATAATTGATAAACAGCTGCATCAAACTCTGGTTGTAAACTATTTGAAATAAATGTATCGAATTCTTCTTTATCCGGATCCTGGTCACGGAAAAAATTGATCATTGGATAAAAAAGTTCTTTCAACTCCGAAAACTCAGGCAAACTTTTAGCAACCCTTGCAATTTCGTCAGGGCTACTTTCAACCAAAACCTGGTTTGCAATTACCTCTTCGTAAATACGGTGCTCGTCCTGAAACTCATCCTCTTCAACTAACAAAAACTCCTTTAAAAAATCATCTAGATCTGGGTCAATATCCTCATCCTCACACTCTTTAATATATAACAATACGTTTAAAAGTTCTGTTCCACGGTCAAGCGTTTCCTCCTCAATTTCTTCCCACTCTTTCGATTCAAGGTAATCTTCCTCTAATTTTTGAACATCTTCTGTAAAAAAGTTTATCAGCAATAAATCAAAAAACACCTCTCTTAAACTCTCAAAGGCCGGATAATCATCAAAAGCCTTATCTAACAATGCTACCTTGTCGAGGTAAACAGCATCAGAATCAAATACCTTTTGTAAACTTTCTGAAAAGCTAGCTGCATCAACATTTTTCACTCGTCCGAATTGCTGTATAGCAGACTGAAGGGATTTTTTAACCTGGTTATTCATTGTCGTAGATTTGAGGATTGAAGATTGAGACTATAGCATAGTCAAGAAAATAGCATTAGTTTAGTTTATATTGGTTATTGTTGCAAATAAAGGTAACCTTTCCTTTCAATTCTTGATTCAAGAAAGGTGAATTTGAAGATTTTGAACGATTAGATTCTTGATTATATGTCCAGTTTGCTTCTGTATCAATTAAGATGAGGTTAGCTTTTTCTCCTACTTCAAATTTCGGACTATTTAATCCCAAAATGTTTCTTGGGTTAATCGCTAGCTTTTCCACAATCTGTTCTGGTGTTAAACCAACTTTTAGCGCCAAAGGTAATACCGTTTGTAGGCCGATAATTCCATAAGCAGCAATCTCAAATTCTACATCTTTAAACTCAATTTCATGAGGGGTATGTTGAGATACAATAGCATCAATGGTTCCGTCTTTCAAACCTTCTAATAAGGCACTTACATCTTCCAAAGTTCTTAGCGGAGGTTTAACCTTATAATTACTGTCGAAGCCAACTAAAACATCATCAGATAGCAAAAGATGATGAATTGCCACATCACACGTAACTTTAATACCTTTAGCTTTTGCTTTCCGGATCAAATCAACACTTCTGGAAGTACTAATGGTAGTAAAGTGAATTTTTGCATCATTGTATTCAGCCAAATATAGATCCCGAACAACCATGAGTTCTTCCGCGATCGACGGATTTCCCTTCATGCCCAAATACGTACTCATGGTGCCTTCATTCATTTTGCCCTTCGCTGCTATTTTCGCATCCTCGGGATACGAGTAAATCAAAGCATCGAAACCTTTCGCATAAAGCAACGCTCGGCTCATTAATCCGGCATCAGCCACCGCCTTATTCCCATCCGAAAATGCGATGGCTCCAGATCGTTGCATGTCAAACATTTCCGCAAGTTCTTTCCCTTCTCTTTGCTGACTGATACAACCCAATGGAAAAACATTTACCAGGTTTCCTCTTGATTGATTGACAATAAAACTTACTTCTGCTTTTGAATGAATAGCTGGTTGCGTATTCGGCATAATTGCCAACTCGGTAAATCCGCCAGCACTTGCCGCTTCACAACCGGTTTCAATATCTTCTTTAACCTCAAATCCAGGTTCACCGAAATTCACATTCAAATCAAAGAAACCTGGTGAAAGATACTGCCCTTTACCATCTACAACTTCAATATCTTTTTTATCATTTATATGTGTATCAATGCCGGCAATCAAACCATCAATTATCAGCACATCAGCGGTTTGCTGATGAAAAGCACTTAAAGGATTGATGATTGTTACCGATTTTAAAAGATAAGACTTCATTTTTTGATAGTATTGAGTAATGAGTATTGCGTATTGAGATTTAGCATGTAATTACAGGTCATGGGCTGCTCTTTTTGTTTTCATGTAAAAACGAATTAACAAAACTTCAGCAGCAAGGCTTAACAATGCCAAAATTATACAAAGTTTCCACAATTGTATGCCTTGATTACTTGTTTTGATATGGCTTGTAATGGGTGCTGATCCTGTTTTTAATGTTTCAATCTTGTTATCAGGGAAAATTGATTTAAGCTCCTTTTCATCCATGTAACTTAAATCAGACTCTTTCCGGTTATCGTTAAAAGCCAATTTTGCTAGTAAGCTATCACCTTTTAGCAAGTTGTAATTCCCCGTTTCCTTAACCTGATCTGCTAAATATAACCTGGTGGAATTACTGGTTTGCCGAGCGTCAGGAATCACTTCAAAATTCTTTTTCACAACCCTGAGTGATTGATTAGCATTCAAATTTATCCTTGGAAGTTCCACCGTTTGATTATCGCCCAAGGTGTAAAATATTTTTTGCGTCTGAAAGCTTAACAACGAAGCTTGAAACAGTATGGGCACGAATAGAGAATGACGGGCAAAATTACTGGCTTCTGCATTCAAAGGAACCGCTGACAAATAAACTTTTCCTTTTCCAAATGCATATTGATTAAAGAATACCTTTCTGCCAGGGAGTTCCAACAAACTTTGGCGACTAGTTCTACTGCCCGTGGTATAGCTAACATATTTATCAACTATTGGTAAATCAAGTTTTTGAGGCGAACGTTCAAATACACCTTTGAAAACCAGATGCTGCAAATTTATGGAGACAACTTTTGTTTTTTCAGTTACCACTTGATTTGGAAGATCTGTACCCAATACCTGCAAGAAGTTGCGATAGGTACTTAAATCGGTTTCTAATGATGGAAAAATCATCAAGCTTCCGCCCTGTTGCACATATAATTTCAACTGCTGTACTAAGCCACTAGAATAGTCTTTTATCTCATTCAAAATGATTAATGGATAATTGCCTAATTCCGAATAATTAATATTTCCTGCACTTACATTACTAGCTTTAAAAAATGGATCGGCTTTATACAAGGCGTTTAAATAATCATTTTCTACGGAGCCGTTAATTATTAAAAGTGGTAAAGCATCATACACTTTAAAACTGAAAAAGAAACGGTCATCGAACACAATCGGATAATCTGTAATTTCCAACTCACCTTCTTGCCACCCAGCAGATAAACCGTTGAATGATAAAGTATCAAATGCAGTTGCTCTAGGCAGAATACTTGCATTTCCAACTGCCTTTTGCTGTTTATTAACGGTTAGTTTAATGGGAACATTTTCTGATTTTTCGTCAGAATTGTTTCGAAGTCTAACTACCAATTTTTCATTTTCTCCCGGCCGATGAACCGGAGATGTAAACCAAACGCTATCGATCGAAATATTTGGTTGCGTATTGGCCTGCAACATCACCATATTGAGCGAAATTGAACTGTCCACCTTTAATTTTTCCGAACTATTCAAGTTCCGTTGAAAATCAGATATTACAAAAATTGATTTGCTCGCATTAGGTTCCGATGCAAAAACATCTTGTTGTTTATTAATTATCTGATTTAAATCACGGTTACTGCTACTAATTTTCACCTCGTCAATCGCATTTAAAAAATCCTCATAACTCAATAATCGTTGGTGCTGACCCTGAAAATCATTGGTAAGCAATTGGAACTTGTCATTTAAGGAATACGCCGATGCAATCTCTTTACCTCTACGTTTTGCTTCATCCAATAAAGTTCCCTGTTTATTTACAGTCTCCATACTGTATGAATTGTCAATAAAAACACTGACAACCTTTTGCCCAGATGTATTGCTTTCGGCCATACTGGGGATATAGGGTTTTGCAAAGGCAAGCACTAGAAACACAATTGCTAAAATTCGGCTGAATAAAATAAGCCTGTTCTTTAAATGTTGGTAAGATGAAGTTTCTTGCGCTACAGACTTCAAAAACCGAACATTACTAAAATAAACTTTCTTAAATCTGCGGAAATTGAAAAGATGAATAATGACGGGTATGGCGACAGCAAAAAGAGCAAACAGAAATCCTGGGAAGATAAAGCTCATTAAATGCCAAAATTATAAAAAATCTAGGAGATATTTAAAGCTATGTGAAATGATGCTGAACAGAAGCCTAAAAGTAGATTTTGAATATTAGAAAAGCAGGGTTCTGTGTTTCATCGGTTAAATCAGCCCCGTCATTCATTGCAAATCCTCGTCTTGCCATCCCTCAATTCCACTTCACACTGTGGGTTTTCCATTGCTGCCGGGTTTATGGTGGTTAGGTCTGTGTTTTATAGAACCATTTCCTCATTCAGACAATTTCTTCTTAATTCTTTCATATAACACAGCATCCCTTTCATAAACATCCGGACGAATCACGAGTTTGCCTTGCTCATTGTAAAAGCAGGTGATGTACGTTAAAAAAACCGGTACTGGTGGCTCTACGGCTAAATCCAAAGGCTGTGAATCTGGGGAAGACATTCGTGTTTCTATCAAGCTATATTGAGATCCGCTGCCAAATAAGGCTCTGGCTAGTTCAAGAGGTTTTTCTAAACGCACACAACCGTGACTTACGGCTCTGACTTTGAGGCTGAAAGGCTCTTTTGCGGGAGTATCATGCAAATAAACGTTGCTTCCGTTCACAAATTGAAACTTAATTTTCCCTAAAGAATTATCATCGCCGGGTGCTTGTTTAAAATTGAAGGGGATTTTATTTTTCGGGATGGAATCCCAATTAATCGAATCCGCATCCATCTTTTGCCCTCGTTTATCATACACATCAATTTCATGATTAATCAGGTAATCAGGATCAGAGCGAACTTTATCGTAAATTTCATTTTTTGCAATGCTTTGAGGAATGTTCCAAACCGGATTTACTTGCGCATTATAAATCATGCTACTTAGTTCTGGAGTTTGATGATTTCTGATAATGCCAGCGTTCTCTGCAGTATCAGCTACTTCTTGTTCCCGACCTTTACCAACACAAACCTTCATTTTTAATTGTACGCTTCCATTTTTAACAAATTGCAACGTATAATCCGGTATATTCACCATCACATAAGTTTTGGCTGCCGGTTTATTTTTCCAACGCAATCTTTCCAAATTGAGCTTAATAATTCGTTGTGTTTCTGATAAAGATAAACCCGGATAAACGCTGTTACTTTTCAATGCATTTTGAAGCTTCAAATAATCAGGATTAGTCGGCTGTATGCTTTCCAGATATTCTGAAATGTCTTTTATGTTAAACGATTTCATCATAAAAGTGCTATCAGGCCGGGGCGTTTTTGTAAAGTAACGCTCAAAAATTTTCCGCGGACTTACTACTCCATATTGCAAAGCATTTGAATAAGCAATCAATGATTCCGCTGTTTTTAGCTCCAACAAAGCCATTGTATGGTAAGCTTCGTCTGGAGTAGTTATCTCCCTTTTGTCATAAAACTTATCGACTAGTTTCTTAATCTCATAGTAATTAAATACTTCTGGATTCAAGCCGTGCTCTGGCGCTCTTCGAAAATAATCGAGCATTATTTTCATTCCACCATTTGGTAAAAGCTTTAAAATAAAAACAGGTTCATTTTGCCTTTTTGCATAGTACTTGGCAATAAAGTCAATGTTATTTATTTCAGTTTTCTGGTCCGAAATTGTGTTAACAAACACTGGTGAATAACCTGCCGTGTCCAAATGTTTAAAAACTTCATTATGGAATTTTTTAAACAGTGGTTCCGTAAAATCGCTTTGATTTTTGCAGCCAAAATTCATAATCAAAAAAACCATTACAACTCCGGCACTTAAATATATCTTTCTAATCATGCTTCACACTTATTAATCCAATAAAGATAGCATCCAATCCACTTCATAAAGTAAGCAAACTAATTTTTTGATTATTAAGAGGTATCTGTATATTTGCACTTCCTTACATCTTTGTTAGTGAGGCCAAAATATTAAATGAACAGACTTTTATCACATCACGTACATTTGCACCATCACCTACGGGTGATGCTATAATATGTATGTTTCTATGTGAAACTGTTCCTTCTTAATATACTTTTTGGTCTGATTAATAAAATATAAAGTGAAAACACTCAAAATTGCTATCCAGAAATCGGGTAGGTTAAACGAAAAATCGGTAGAACTTCTTAAAAATTGTGGTTTAAGTTTCGAAAACTACAAAAGCTCTCTAATCTCCTCCGTATCCAATTTTCCATTAGAAATTCTTTTCCTTCGTGATGATGATATCCCTGAATACGTTCAAGATGGGATTGCAGATTTAGGTATCGTTGGCGAAAATGTAATCAGTGAAACTGAAGTAGATGTTGCACATTTACAAAAATTAGGTTTTGGTAAATGTACCTTAAAACTTGCTGTTCAAAATAATAGCGATATTGAAACTATTCAAGATTTAGAAGGTAAGGCCATTGCCACCTCTTATCCTGTAATTCTCCAAAAATTTCTCGATAAAGAAAACATAAAAGCAGAAGTAAGAACCATTTCTGGCTCTGTTGAAATTGCTCCCGGCTTGGGCTTGAGTGATGCCATATTTGATATTGTTTCTACTGGTGGCACTTTGAAAAGTAACGGACTAAAACCATTTGCAGAAGTGCTTTCTTCAGAAGCGGTATTGATTGGCAGAAAAGGCGATGAAGACAACCTGTTGATCCAGGAATTAATCCAACGGATTCAATCTGTTTTACGTGCTAAAGAAACCAAATATGTGGTTTTAAATGTAGAGCGTAAAAACATTGAAACCATTATTAATTTGTTGCCTGGTGTTAAAAGTCCAACCATTGTTCCTCTTGCTGAAGAAAATTGGGTAGCGGTTCATACCGTAATTCAGGAACGTGATTTCTGGGAAAAAATAAATAAATTAAAAGCTGCTGGTGCCCAAGGAATTGTAGTAATGCCAATTGAGAAAATCATCCTTTAAGCATTAACCAATTAGTTAACAACAATACAAATGCTTAAAATCTACATTTTACAGGAGCTATCAACACAAGAAGTTAAAGAACTCTGTGTCCGTAATGCGGATACTGATAACTCTGTTGGAACGGTGGTAGAAAGCATCATTGCTAAGGTAAAGACAGAAGGTGATGTTGCTTTGAAAAGCTTCGCCCGAGAATTTGATAAGATAGAATTAGCTAAGCTTTACCTCGATAAAGAGGAACTAAATGAGTTGGCATCAAGCATTGGCGACCGTCAAAAAGAAGCGTTAACAATTGCCTATCAAAACATCAAAAAATTTCATGAGGCCCAGCTAGTAAATGAGGCTAAGATTGAAACTACCACCGGTGTTACTTGCTGGCGTGAAACCCGACCCATCGAAAAGGTTGGACTCTATATCCCCGGAGGAACTGCTGTTTTACCAAGTACTTTTTTAATGCTTGGAGTGCCTGCACAAATAGCGGGTTGTAAGGAAATAATCGCTTGTTCACCTCCACAAAAAAATGGTAAAGTAAACGGATATCTTGCCTATTGTGCTCAACTACTGGGGATTGAAAAAGTATATCTTGCTGGCGGTGCGCAAGCCGTAGCTGCCATGGCTTACGGAACCGAAAGCATTCCGAAAGTTGACAAGATATTTGGCCCGGGTAACCAGTATGTAACGAAAGCAAAAACATATATTCAAACAGCTACAACCACGGCAATTGATATGCCTGCAGGCCCTTCTGAAGTTTTGGTGATTGCTGATGAAAGTACTAATCCGGTTTTTGTAGCTGCTGATTTACTTGCTCAATGCGAACATGGAATTGATAGTCAGGCGGTGCTGGTATCAACGTCAGCAGAACTGATTGAACAAACGAATATTGAGTTGGGAAAACAGATTAAGCAGCTACCTCGCCAAGCAATTACAGAAAAAGCTATTGCAAATTCTTATGCTGTTTTAGTATCTGATTTAAAGCAAGCAATGGAATTCAGCAATGAGTATGCTCCAGAACATTTGATTTTAGCAACTGATAAGTGGGAAGAAATAACCGATGATATTTTAAATGCCGGATCAGTGTTTTTAGGTCATTTAACACCTGAAAGTGCGGGTGATTATGCTTCCGGAACCAACCACACATTACCAACAAGCTCGTATGCAAGAGCCTATTCTGGTGTTTCGGTTGATTCTTTTGTAAAGAAAATCACTTTTCAACACATTACTGAAGCAGGGATCAGGAATTTAGGGCCAACAGTAGAAATATTAGCAGAGTTGGAAGGTTTACAGGCACATAAAAATGCAGTAACAGTAAGAATCCCCTAGCCCCCAGCCTCTAACCCCTTGAAGGGTGAACGCCCGGCTATTAAAAAGATATAAATGAGTGAAGACAATTTGAATATAAAAGATAGCAACCCATCCAACTCCCCCTTCAGGGGGCCGGAAGGCTTAAGTTTGTTAGGCTCTTTAGCGTGAGGGATTGTAGTGGAAAGCCCACAGCCCTTCTTAGGGCGAGGACTTGCAACGAAAAGCCCGGCCGTAGGACACGCCCAAATAATTATATTAAATGACTTTCGAATCAATCAAAAACTGAATAATACATGTTTGATTTAAATAAGATACTCCGCCCAAACATAAAAAACCTTGTTCCTTATTCGTCTGCAAGAGACGAGTTTAAAGGTGAAGCTTCGGTATTTTTAGATGCAAATGAAAACAGTTTCGGATCACCGTTGCCCACAAATTATAACCGCTATCCTGATCCGCTGCAGCATAAAGTGAAACTTCGTTTAAGTGAGATTAAAGGAGTACCTCCCCGAAGTATTTTTTTAGGGAATGGTAGTGATGAAGCTATTGACATTTTGTTTAGAGCTTTTTGTCGGCCGGGAATTGACAATGTAATAACCGTTCCACCTACTTATGGAATGTACGAGGTTTCTGCAAACATCAATGACGTAGCCATCCGTAGAATAAGTTTAACTGCAGATTACCAATTAGATCTGGAAGGTATTGCGGAGGCGATTGATGAAAATACGAAGCTAATTTTTATTTGTTCTCCTAATAACCCGACGGGAAATTCGATTAACAGAGATGACATTGAAACAATTTTAGCCAATTTTAAAGGCTTGGTGGTTATTGATGAGGCCTATATCAATTTTTCAAAGCAGAAAACCTTCATCCAAGAGCTTACTGAATATGCCAATTTGGTAATTTTGCAAACACTATCGAAAGCGTGGGGATTAGCAGGCTTACGTGTGGGAATGGCTTTCGCAAGTGAGGAAATTATAGAAATTTTCAATAAGGTTAAACCACCTTATAACATAAACGAAGCGTCGCAACAGTTGGCATTGGAGGCTTTGCATAACGTAGATCAGGTAAATGACTGGATTAAACAGACGGTAATGGAGCGTGAAATATTAGTTTCCAATCTGTTAGAGTATGATTTTGTGGAGAAGATTTTCCCATCTGATGCAAATTTTATTCTGGTGAAAACTTCAGATGCCAAAGGAATTTACCAATACTTGGTTGATCATGGTATTATTGTGAGGGATCGATCTAAGGTGGAACTTTGCGAAAATAGCTTAAGAATTACCATTGGTACGCCCGAAGAAAATAAAACATTATTAAATACTTTAAGTCAGTTGAAAAATAAGCCAACAGAGGCATAATAAATTAAAACATGAGCGTTAACAATACATCTGGTGGCATCAAAGTATTATTCATTGATCGTGATGGAACTATTATAGCCGAACCAGCCGATGAGCAAATCGATAGTTTAGAAAAATTAGAATTCCTTCCCTATGCTGTATCCTCTTTAAAGAAGCTTCAGGATTTTGGTTATGAGTTGATCATGGTAACCAATCAGGATGGATTAGGTACTGCTAGCTTTCCGGTACAAGAGTTTGAGATTCCTCATCAAAAAATGCTTACTACTTTAAAGAACGAGGGCATCATTTTTAAGGAAATTTTTATTGATGACAGTTTTCCAGAAGCAAAAAGCCCAAACCGTAAACCAAATACAGGTTTGTTAACCCGTTATCTGGCAACGAACTTAATTGATCTTGATAATTCATATACTATTGGCGATAGGCAAACAGACGTGCAACTGGCAGAGAATTTAAGTTGTAAATCTATTCGTTATGCTAGTGTAAATGACGAAAAAGCAACGTTAACAAGCAATAACTGGCAACAAATTACTGACTTTTTAACGGCTAAAAAAGACCGGTTGGTTAATATTGAACGCAATACAAACGAAACCAAAATTTCCCTCACACTAAATCTCGACGGTTCAGGGAAACACAATATGGATACCGGCCTTAAGTTTTATGATCACATGCTTGATCAGTTGGCAAAACATTCGGGCGTTGATTTAACGCTTACAGTAAAAGGAGATTTGGAAATTGATGAGCACCACACCATAGAAGATAGTGCCATTGCTTTGGGAAAAGCATTTAAACAGGCTTTAGGTGATAAGCGTGGTATTGAGCGCTATGGTTATTTGCTACCGATGGATGAAGCATTGGTACAATGTGCTATCGATTTTTCTGATCGTGCTTACTTTATATATGAAGGTAAATTCAACCGTGAATATGTAGGTGATTTTCCTACCGAGATGTTTGAACATTGGATGAAATCATTTTCCGAACATGCTGGCTTGAATTTAAATTTGAAAATAGTTGACGGTGACAATACGCATCATGTAATTGAAGCTAGTTTCAAAGCGCTTGCAAAAAGCATAAAGCAAGCAATTAAGATTACTGGCACAGAATTGCCGAGTACGAAGGGGGTATTGTAGCCCCCCAGCCCCCTGAAGGGGAGTGCATATCCAACGAAAAGATAATAAATATATGAGCGAAATAGATAGCGAAAAAGAAATGAGCCATACCTCCCCCTTCAGGGGGCCAGGGGGCATTGGCATTGTTAATTACGGTGCTGGAAATATCTTTTCCCTTACAGCGGCTTTAGATAGGCTCGATGTTTCTTATGGTTTTATTAACAATCCTGAAGATTTCGAACAATATGATCGATACATTATTCCAGGAGTTGGGCATGCGGGAGCAGCCATGGAGAAACTTACTGCAAGTGGTTTAATTCCTTACATCAAAGCGCTGAAAAAGCCAGTTTTGGGAATTTGCGTAGGCATGCAATTGCTGACCGACTTTTCTGAAGAAGGTAACGCAAACCTTACGGGAATCATGCCTATAAAGACTTTGCATTTTGATGAAAAATCGAAACTGAAAATTCCACATACAGGTTGGAATCGAGTTTCGTTTAATTCAGATAATCAATTGTTTAATAAAATTGAACAAGATGCCCACTTTTATTTTGTGCACTCTTACTTTATAGAATTTAATTCTAAATTTACGTCCGCATCTGCAGATTACGGCATAAAATTTTCTGCAAGTATTCAAAAGGATAATTTTTTCGGGGTTCAGTTTCATCCAGAAAAATCAGGATTAGCTGGAGAACAGTTATTAAAGAATTTCGCACACTTAGTTATATAAAAATGTATATAATTCCAGCAATAGATATTTTAGATGGTAAAGTTGTACGCCTTCGTGAAGGTGATTACGCCCAAGCAACTTACTATGACGTTACCTTAGAAGAAATGATTGAAAAATATCGTTCAAAAGGTACAGAGCAGATTCATATCATAGATCTAAATGGTGCGAAAGGCGACTTTAGCAATCAAAAATATCTGTTCGATATTATTCACAAAACTGAAATGAAAGTTCAGTATGGCGGGGGTGTTAGAAGTATAGAAAAGGTTAAAGAGTTAATCAACAACGGCATACACCGTGTAATTGTTGGTACTCAAGCAATTACAAATCCATCTTTTTTACCAGAACTAAGTAAAGAAGCAAATGGCAAAGGTCAACTTTCTGATCAAGTTGTTGTAGCAATTGATGTTTTAGATGAAGTAATTAAGTATTCTGGCTGGATGGAGAGCTCTCCAATTAAGCTGATGGATTATGTGGACAAGTGCTTGCAGCTAGGCTTTTTCAGATTTTTATGTACCGATATAAACAAAGACGGTAAACTAGGTGGCGCTGGAATTGAGTTGTACGAAAAACTTTTAGAACACTCTCCATTCATAAAACTAATTGCGTCGGGCGGAATAAGTTCGATGGAAGATATAGAAGCTTTACAACAGTTTAAAATTGAGTCGGTTGTGGTTGGAAAAGCTATTTATGAAAATAGAATTAGCATTGATGAAATAAAAGATTACAATTTAAGATCATTAATTTCCTTATAGCCCCCTAGCCCCCTGAAGGGGAACCTATCCTATGAAAAAAAGCATGCACATTGGAGCTAGTAATATAATCTTCCAAAATGCTTTAAAATTGAGATGGAACACGACTCTTGCAGAAACCCTTCTCTGGGAGAGATTAAAGGGTAGCCAGCTAGGTGTAAAATTCAGAAGACAGCATCCAATTGGGATGTATATTGCTGACTTTTATTGCCATCAATATAAATTGATTATTGAATTGGACGGCTCCATTCATAATGAACCGTCCGTTCAACAAAACGATATTATTAGGCAAAGAAACCTGGAAAGTGAAGGATTGAAAGTAATAAGATTTACTAATGAAGACATATACAAAAACCTCGAAATTGTTTTGAGTAATATAAAACAGAATATACATACTCCCCCTTCAGGGGGTCGGGGGGCTGGAGCTGGGGGCCTAGCAAAACGAATAATTCCCTGTTTAGATGTCAAAGACGGGCGCACGGTGAAAGGCGTTAACTTTGTTGATTTGAGAGATGCCGGTGATCCGGTGGAACTTGCCTGGCAGTATTCACAGCAGGGTGCCGATGAACTTGTTTTCCTGGATATTACAGCTACTCATGAGCGCCGTAAAACGATGGTGGAATTAGTGAAGTCTGTCGCCCGACAAGTAAATATTCCTTTTACTATTGGTGGCGGCATCAACGAAATAATGGATGCGGATATTTTATTGAATTCGGGAGCTGACAAGATCTCTATTAACTCTGCAGCTGTACGAAATCCGGGTTTTATTAATGAATTGGCAGCAGCTTTCGGAAAGCAATTTGTGGTTGTTGCGGTTGATACTAAAAATGTAAATGGCAAAAATTTGGTTCATTTAAACGGTGGGCGGATTGCTACAGAAATTACCACGGAAGATTGGATTAAAGAAGCGCAAGACCGAGGTGCAGGAGAGATTTTACTTACGTCGATGGATCATGATGGAACCAAAGGTGGCTTTGATTGTGGTTTACTCGGTGAAATTAACAAATGGATCACGATCCCGGTTATCGCTTCCGGAGGTGCCGGAAATACGGAGCATTTCATAACCGTTTTTAAAGAAACAAATGTGGATGCGGCACTTGCGGCGTCGGTTTTCCATTATGGAGAAATTTTGATTCCTGATTTAAAGAGAGAGCTGAAAAGAAATAACATTGAGGTAAGGATTTAGATAGACGGGAAGTTTGCGTGAAGGATTGCAGTGGAAAGCCCACAGCTCCGATTTGTTTCCGGGGCGAGGACTTGTAACGCAAAGCCTGACCCCTCTTGGGACACGCCCAAAGAATATTTAATATTTCCTGTCTTCTGCCAATAATATAAAGTACATACAAGATTATAAAAATAGAATGCAAATAGATTTTAAAAAAGGTGACGGTTTAATTCCGGTTGTAATTCAGGATGAACAAAGCTTAGAAGTGTTGATGCTGGGTTACATGAATGAAGAGGCATATGAAAAAACTGTTTCTGAAAATAAAGTAACCTTCTTTTCACGCACCAAAAACCGTTTATGGACAAAAGGTGAAGAAAGTGGCAATTTTCTACATGTTAAAAGCATTGCTATTGATTGCGATAATGATACATTGCTTATTAAAGTAAATCCGATTGGACCGACTTGCCATACCGGATCAAGAAGCTGTTTCAATACCGGGTACAATCAAAATTTCATTTTCAAATTAGAGGCAATTATTGAGGATCGTTACGCAAATCCGCAAGCATCATCATATGTTAATAAACTGCGAGCTAAGGGATTAAATAAAATTGCACAAAAGGTTGGTGAAGAAGGCGTTGAAACCGTTATTGCAGCCTTAAATGAAACAGAAGAACAATTTATAGGTGAGGCATCAGATTTAATTTTCCACCTATTGGTATTGTTGAAGGAGAAAAATGTTTCGCTTAAAATAATAGCTGAGAACTTAGAAAATAGACATAAATAAAGTTGTAGGTTATAGCAAGTTGTAAGTTATAAGTTGTAGGTTGAAAGTGCACAGCCAGTTATGGGTGGTAAGTGCATAAACTAAAAAATAAAGTTTAAAGTTAGGACAAGACATTTGTCTCATAGCTGACGGCTGATAGCTGACTGCTCATAGCTAAATATCGAATGATTTCTGTAAATACACCAATTACCTTATCTGGTCACCAAAATCCAGTTTTCACGGTTGAAAGCTCGCAAAAGCCCGGTATTATTTTCACTGCTGGAAACGATAAAGGTGTGGTGGAGTGGAGCCTTAAAAGGAATGAATTTATAAAAGTTTTGCAGCCTGTAAAAACTTCTGTGTATTCGTTACATGCGCTTGAAACCTTACCTTTTCTCTTAATTGGCGAACGAAGTGGACAAGTAAGTGCATTCAACTTTCAGGAACAAAAAGTCACAAACGTTCTAACTCATCATAAATTACCGATATTCGATATAAAGTCTGCCAATGCTAAAAACGAATTACTGATTGCATCAGAAGATGGCACTTTATCAGTTTGGAGTTTAAGTGATTTTAAGCTTTTATACAGTTTCAGAGCTTCGAATGAAACAATAAGGGTTATTGCTATTAGTCCGGATCAAAAGCTACTAGCTCTCGGTTGCAAAGATTCCAGAGTGTTAATTTATAATTTAGAGGATTATAGTCTGATTACAGAAATAACAGATCATACCCTTCCGGTTTACTCACTTCAATTTTCGCCGGATGGATTGTATTTATTGACAGGAAGCCGGGATGCACAAATAAAAGTTTGGAGTACATCTGATTTTTCGCTTTATAAAAACATCCCTGCACATTTATTTGCAGTATACGGCCTTACATTCCATCCAAGCAAGCCATACTTCGCATCAGGCAGCAGAGACAAAAGCATTAAGATTTGGAGTTCGGAAGATTTTGAATTAAAAAAAACTATCAATATGGAAAAAGGTTTTGATAGTCACCGGTTATCGGTAAACAAGCTTATTTGGGATGTGCACACCGAGCAGCTAGTTACTGTTAGTGATGATAAGTTGGTTAAAGTTTGGAATATAACGTTTGAGTAATCAAGCATACCGTTTAATTATCCTCAACGTATGAGTGTACCGCTTTAACTCTTCATTGTAAATGCCATGATCATCAATTTTGTTAATTTTCACGTAACCGGATGCATGGATTATCTGATGGTTATTTAGCAAGATTCCAACATGAGTAATTCGTCCTTCGTTGTTATCAAAAAAAGCAAGATCTCCTACATTCGCTTCTTGAAGAGAGCCAACTACTTCTCCCTGAAGTACTTGTTGTGATGCATCTCGTTTAATACGAATATTGAACTGCTTGAAAACGATTTGGGTAAAACCTGAACAATCAATCCCGTAAGGAGATTTGCCACCCCATAAATAAGGCGCATTTAGGTAAAACTTGGCGGCTTGTTCGATTTCTTCTAAAAAACAATTTGATGGACTTACCACCTTTTTAGCGGTATATTCCACATCATTTATATGAAAAGATTTGTTTGAATAAAACGGTATACTGCATCCAGGCACTAAATTCAGAACCTCGCTATTTTGCTTAACAACTTGTAAATCATTAAACAATCCGGTACAGAATAACCCTTGATTTAGCTCTTCGTAATCTCTTTGAGAAATTTGTTTGTATTGCAGGTGATCTATCCAGCCCTTGTAATCGTCATAAGCAGTACAGATCTGGATCCACTTTTCGGTTCTTGAAAGAATTTCAAAATGATCACCAAATAATAGTTGAGAAACCATCTCGCTTCTGTCTGATGCTTCGGCTCTTAAAGGAACTAAAGCTAAATCACATATTCCAAATAATCTCTCCATGCTAACAAATAAAGCATTTTTTTGTTAAATTTAATACCATGTTGGGATTAATACTTATATCCAATTAAATAAAGAAACTACTATGAAATCACCCGAAAGCCTAAAAAAGATATTAATCGCAGTTGAAGATAGCCCCTATTCAGATCAGGCTGTAAAATATGGATTTGGTGTTGCAAGAAAGTTCAATGCTGAAGTTGTATTGGTTCATGTAAACGAAATAGCTGTTTCGACGCCTTATATTGCAGATCCATTTTTAAATGAAACTCAATTGGGTGTATCTGAATTACCTGAGTTAATGCATATTCAGGAAGATGCTAGTAAAAACTTGTTTAATAGAATTGAACAGGAATATGGAGAAGGGATTACTCTCTATACCTTCAATAAGGTTGGACGCCCTAAAGATGAGATTCTGGCTACCGCCGATGAATGTAATGCTGATTTAATTATACTTGGCACACACGGAAGAACCGGCTTTGATCATTTTATTTCAGGAAGTGTAGCAGAAAGTGTTTTGAGAAGGGCTAAATGCCCTGTGTTGATTATTCCGAATCCTGCCCCCTAGCCCCCCTAAGGGGAAGAATTATGTAACCAACCCGCCCCCTTTAGGGGGGCAGGGAGCTTATTCTTGATGTAACCAGCTTTTTTTAGCTAGTAATTCTTCTTTAGTTTCGCGTACGTCTTCGTCATCTACACAGCAATCAACCGGACAAACTGCCGCACATTGAGGCTCATCATGAAAACCAACACACTCTGTACATTTATCTGAAACTATATAATAAACTTCGTCTGAAATGGCTGACTGTGCCTCTTCCGCATCAAGTGTAGTTCCGTCACCAAAATCTATTACTCCGCGTAAACTTGTACCTTCTGAAAATTTCCAAGCCGCACCAGCATCATAAATTGCATTATTTGGGCACTCAGGTTCGCAAGCCCCACAGTTAATACATTCGTCTGTGATTTTTATTGCCATGTCTATATAAAAAATCTATTTTCGAACTAATTTTGAACTACTATTTAAACATAGCAGTGTGTTTTTAAAACAGCACAAATATAACATTATTTAAAGACTATAGTTTTAAACAAGCTCATTTTGACAAAGAAACAACTAATAAATTCATACACTTCACTTGGCAACTTACTGCTTAATCCTGATGAAAAACTGTCGGAATTGATTGCGACTGCTCAAAATTACAATGCCTGGTTTACTCCCGAAAACACACTTCGGTCTGTACAATCCATTGGCAAGATGTTGAACCAGGAGGATTTAGAGAAGTGGTTAGCTTTTGAAAATGGAGTGGAAAGTGGTATTTCGGAAGCAGATAAATTAGAACCACAAGAAAGTAGTATTGAGACAAGTGAAAATTCAATACGGAAAGCGATTGGCCTTGTATTGGCAGGAAATATTCCAATGGTCGGTTTTCATGACATATTATGCGTTTTGGCCGCCGGTCATAAAGCGATGATTAAACTCTCTTCTCAGGATAATAAACTTACGGTTTATGTGCTTCAAAAACTGGTAGAAATAGAGCCAGATTTTGCAGACAAATTCGAATTTGTTGAAAGGCTTAAAGATTTTGATGCAGTTATAGCGACCGGAAGCAACAATACATCTCGATATTTTGACTACTACTTTTCTAAAGTACCGCACATTATTCGTAAAAATAGAAATAGTATTGCCGTTTTAACCGGATTAGAAACCACTGAACAGCTTAAACATCTCGGCAACGATATCTTTAATTACTTTGGTTTGGGATGCCGGAATGTTTCAAAATTATTCGTCCCGGCAGGATATAATTTCAATATCTTTTTTGAGTCGATAGAAATTTTCAAATCTGTTGCAGATCACCATAAATACAACAACAATTACGATTACAATAAGTCTATATTCCTGGTAAATCTTCAAAAGCATTTGGACAACGGTTTTTTATTGTTGAAACAAGATGATCGCATTGCCTCCTCTTTGGCAGTACTCTATTTCGAGGAATACGCAGATCGTACATCGCTCGAAGAGAAGTTGATATCGATTGAAGATCAGCTACAATGTATAGTAACGGGTTCACCTTTGAATATTTCAAGTCAAGAGGTTTCTTTTGGGCAAAGTCAACAACCTAAACTTTGGGACTATGCGGATGGAGTTAACACGATGGAGTTTTTGTATAAGTTGGGATAAGCGAGTCCATGGTCGATGGCCGATAGTCCATGGGACTTCTAATGGTTAATGATCATTGGCTATTTTTTTAGCTGAAACCTATAAGCTTATTACGACTATCGACCATGGACTATCGACCATCAGCCCCCTTCCCTACTCTATTCTAAAAAATCCTGATTGGTAAATCAAATTATTCTAACTTTGGCCAAACATGTATATCATCAAAGTAAAAGGTGTAGCCAAAATTCCTGATTACGTACAATTACGTGATGATAAGTTCACTCTCCTAGCCTATTTTCGTGTTGATCGTCCTGAAAAAGCTTTGGATAAAGTCGGTTTAGGTGAAAAGACAGAATATATTATGAATGTGGTAAAAGATTTGCCTTTCGGGCAGATCTTGAAATTAGAAATCTAAATATGATTGGCAATACTGTAATCAAATTAAACGCTGTTGATGTTTACCAGCAAAAGCATTTGGTATTATCTAATGTGAATCTGCAAATTGATAAGGGAGAATTTGTTTTTCTTATCGGTCAAACTGGCTCTGGTAAAAGTAGCTTGTTAAAGATTATATATGGCGATTTGCACATTCATAGCGGCGAAGGTAATGTAGCAGGTTTTGATCTAAAAAAACTAGCCGAAAAAGACGTTCCATATTTGCGTAGAAAATTAGGAATCGTTTTCCAGGATTTTCAGTTACTCACAGACCGCACCATTGAACACAATTTAGAATTCGTAATGAGGGCAACGGGCTGGAAAGATAAAAAGCTTATTGCTGAACGTAGCCGAGATGTGTTGGAAAAAGTTGGCTTACGATCTAAGATTAAAAAAATGCCTCATGAGCTATCAGGCGGTGAACAACAACGTATCGTAATAGCACGGGCTTTGTTAAATGATCCGGAAATTATACTGGCTGATGAACCCACTGGGAATCTGGATCCGGATACATCTGAAGAAATCGTAATGTTGCTACGTCAAATCAGTAATTCCGGTACTGCAGTTTTGATGGCAACACATGATTATCACATCATCAGAACTTTTCCTTCACATATTATAAAATGTGAAGACGGAATTGTTCATAACGATGCTCGAATTGTGTAATTATTAAAATAAATTTCATTAGCATCTTGCCAACTTAAAAGAGCCAGATGTTCAGAGGAAATTTAATTTCAACTGACACCTTGGCGGATATTATAGGTTGGCAAATGTTTTGTCAAGGGAATATCGTATGAAGTTTTCAGATATTTTGAAGAAAAAGAAAATGAGTCAAACAGAAGAAAATAAAAATCAAGAAAGTCAAGAGCGTCAGGAAATCCTGGAAGAGATCGAAAGTGTGAATGAGGCAACCAAAAATCAAGTAATTGATGAAGAGGAAGCTCCAATAGTTGAGGGGCCGTCTGAAATAGATAAGTTAAAAGCAGAATTAGCAGAAAGCAACAATAAATATGTTCGCTTATATGCTGAATTTGACAACTATAAACGCAGAACCAGTAAAGAGCGTACAGAGTTATTGCAAACAGCAGGTAAAGATATTATTGCTAGTTTGTTACCGGTTGTTGATGACTTTGAAAGAGCTTTAAATTCAATGGAAACGGCTACAGATATAAATTCTGTGAAAGAAGGTATTAATTTAATTCAACAAAAATTAAACAATTTACTCTCTCAAAGAGGGCTAAAACCAATGGAAACTAAGGGTTTGCCTTTTGATGCTGATTTGCATGAAGCTATTACTAGCATCCCTGCCCCTACTGATGATTTAAAAGGGAAAGTGGTGGATGAATTAGAAAAAGGATATACGCTTAACGATAAAGTAATTCGTTTTGCAAAGGTTGTTGTTGGAGCTTAAATACAGAATGATAAGTTTAGTTCTTATTGGAGGAAGGTTTAGTGAGTGTTTACAATCATTTAAATCATCTCAATTAAATTAAAAATGGCTAAGAGAGATTACTATGATATTTTAGGAGTACAGCGAAGTGCAAGTGCCGAAGAAATAAAGAAGGCTTATAGAAAGATGGCCATTAAATATCACCCCGACAAAAATCCTGGTGATAAACAATCTGAAGAAAACTTTAAAGAAGCAGCGGAAGCTTATGAAATATTAAGTAACGCTGAGAAAAAACAACGGTACGATCAGTTCGGTCACGCTGGTACTGGCGCTGGAGGTTACGGCGGCGGCGGTGGCGGCATGAACATGGAAGATATCTTCAGTCAATTTGGAGATGTTTTTGGTGGCGGTGGTGGTAGCCCTTTTGATAGTTTCTTTGGAGGTGGCAGTCAACAACGTGGTGGCGGTGGCCGAAGAACAGCTCGCGGCAGTAATTTAAGGATTAAAGTAAAACTTACACTTGAAGATATTGCAAAAGGTGCCGAAAAGAAAGTTAAGGTAAATAAGCAAATCATCTGCAACACCTGCGATGGTTCTGGCGCAAAAGACAAATCTTCCTTCCATACTTGTAAAACGTGCGGCGGGACTGGAGCTGTAAGAAGGGTAACGAATACAATTTTAGGGCAAATGCAAACAACAAGCACCTGCCCTACTTGCAATGGTGACGGATCAGAAATTACTGCAAAATGTAATGTTTGTCATGGAGACGGCTTGGTGAGAGGTGAAGAAACAATTACTATAAATATCCCTGCAGGTGTCAGTGAAGGCATGCAACTTTCAATGAGTGGTAAAGGCAACGCTGCCCCTCGAGGCGGAGTTCCAGGAGATTTGATCATCTTGATTGAAGAAATACCTCACGAAACGTTAAAACGTGAAGGAAATAATATTATCTACGACCTTCATTTGAGTTTCATTGATGCTGTTCTTGGATCAAGTGTTGAAGTTCCAACGATAGATGGAAAGGCAAAAATAAAAATTGAACCAGGTACGCAAGGCGGAAAAATTTTAAGATTAAAGTCTAAAGGTATCCCTGAAGTAAACTCTTACCATAGGGGTGATCAATTGATTTATCTAAACATATGGACTCCAAAGACTTTATCAAAAGATGAGAGAGACCTTCTTGAAAAACTTCAAAACTCTCCGAATTTTAAGCCTCAACCGGGTAAAAATGAAAAAAGCTTCTTTGATAAGATGAGAGAATATTTTGAATAAATAATCAATAACTAAATTTGATAAAGCCTATAAGACAAATGATCTTGTAGGCTTTATTATTTAGTCAGCTTTTTACTTACAATTACAATTATTCAAAAAAAGACGACACCTATTGCTTAACTTCTAACTATTTACAGTTTATATTACAAATTGCTAAACATTATGGTGCAATTACCTGTTGAAAGAATATTAAAGGTATTATGAATATCACAACCCTTTTTACATATTAACAACATTCTTTTTCATACAATTGTATCATATATTTCACACGAGGTGAGCCGACACTATGAGTTCTGAATTTTATAAACACCTTTTTAATAAACAGCAAAAGCGAGAAGCCGTTCCATCCAATGACGAACTGGCAGGCTGGGCCTTGAAAGTTATCTGCCTAATTTATCCGGAACAATGCACCAAAAAATATTCTTCTGTTGAGGAAATTTTCTTAGAATTTGAGAAACTTGAAAAAGATCTACATGACATTTTAGATGCAACAAAGGCTTGCAATACGTGCAACAATGACCTAATCGCTAAAAAGTTCTTCGAGCAATTGCCAGCTATCCATGATGTATTAAACACGGATATTTTTGCAATTTTAAATGGTGATCCGGCTGCCATGAGCGAATTTGAGGTCATTAGGACTTACCCAGGTTTTTATGCCATTTGTTTTTACCGAATTGCACATGCGCTGTTAAAATTAGAAGTTCCGTTGTTACCTCGAATTCTTACCGAATATGCTCATTCAAAAACTGGTATAGATATTCATCCTGGAGCAGAAATCGGTGAATACTTGCATATTGATCATGGCACAGGACTTGTAATTGGCGAAACTTGTAAAATCGGAAAACACGTAAAATTTTATCAGGGAATAACTTTAGGAGCACTTAGCGTAGATAAAAGCATGGCGCATACCAAACGTCATCCTACGGTAGAAGATCACGTAGTAATTTATTCTGGAGCCACAATATTAGGCGGGGAAACCATCATCGGACATAACAGCATTATTGGAGGTAACGTATGGCTTACCAAAAGTATTCCTCCTTATTCAACAGTATCACACAAGGCCCAAATTAATGTTGTCGAAAGAACACAGCACAAGGATTAAGTAAATGGCTAGTATAATAGATTTAGTAGGGAACACTCCTCTTGTTGAGCTTTTAAAGCTTAACCCAAACCCAAACGTTAAAATTTTTGCCAAGCTCGAAGGAAATAATCCTGGCGGAAGTGTGAAGGATAGAGCTGCGTTAAATATGATCAAAAGCGCCGTAGAGCGTGGAGACATTACACCCGGAACCAAGCTAATTGAAGCAACTAGTGGCAATACAGGGATTGCTTTAGCAATGATTGCCCGCTTATTCGACTTAGAAATAGAACTGGCAATGCCAAGCTCATCCACCAGGGAACGTACCTTAACAATGGAAGCTTTTGGTGCCCAGGTTACATTACTAGAAAGTATTGAGGCTTGCCGAGATTATGCTGATGAAAAAGGAGCTCAACCAGGATATTTTATTTTAAACCAATTTGCTAATCCGGATAATTACCTGGCACATTACAAAACCAGCGGCCCTGAAATTTGGAAAGATACAGAAGGTAAGATCACTCATTTTGTGAGTTCTATGGGTACCACAGGCACCATCATGGGTACTTCCATGTACCTCAAAGAGAAGAATCCTAACATTCAAATTGTTGGTTGCCAACCAACTGAAGAAGCGTCTATACCTGGTATAAGAAGATGGCCGGTTGAGTACTTGCCGAAAATTTTTGATCCAAAAAGAGTAGATCGAACAATGGATATTTCCCAGATTGAAGCAACCGAAATGACTCGTCAACTGGCCAAAGTAGAAGGAATATTTGCTGGAATGAGTAGTGGGGGTGCAGCATCTGCCGCTATTCGGTTAGCTCAAGAGTTAGAAGAAGGCCTAATTGTTTTTATAGCCTGTGATCGTGGCGACCGTTATTTAAGCAGCGATTTATTTGGGTAATGTAAAAAGTTAAGTGGCCTAAGTAAATAGCAAATCTTATAAAATCAGTAGAGGATTTTAAGTTTTTATTGTTCAACCGTCTATCAAATTGTATTACTGACTAGTTTATCATTACCCTTTTAATTTTTATATTACCTTTAGTACAACTTATTAGGTTCAATTTTATTAGTTACTTAATATGGATAACCCCGAGCCAGTATTAAACCAATTTACAATAACTATCTTATCAACTCATGTTGTAGTAATTATTCCTTTGAAAATTGGATTATTCTCTTAAATCATATACCGGATTTAAAGTTAATTAATATAGAAAAGCTTTAATGGGTTATCCCGTATTCGTTATTACTAATTAGGGGAGAAGAAAACAATCTTTATAATTACTGAAGGTAGATTTATATTGATCACACTATATTTATCAACCGAAGGCATTAAATATTATATCAGAGAATAAGCACCTCCGAATTGTAACTAATTAAAACCTGCTTATCTAATTTTCGTTTTAAATTTAACTTTCACAAACTTTATGCTTAGTATCCAAGGCATTGTTAAACAATACGCAAACCACCGAGCTTTAAACAATGTCAGTTTAGAAATTCCAGCGGGTAGTATCTTTGGGCTTCTAGGGCCAAATGGCGCCGGAAAAACTTCGTTAATTCGCATAATAAATCAGATCACGGCACCAGATTCTGGAGAAATTTTTTTCAAGGGCGAAAAATTAAATCCATCTCATATTTCTAAAATTGGTTATCTGCCAGAAGAACGAGGCTTATATAAAAAAATGGAAATCGGTGAGCAGATGCTCTATCTTGCCCAGTTAAAAGGCCTTTCTAAAAGTGATGCAAACAGAAAAATTAAGTTTTGGTTCGAAAAAATGGAGATGCAATCCTGGTGGAAAAAAAAGCTGGAAGATCTCAGTAAAGGAATGCAACAAAAAGTGCAGTTTGTAGCTACCATCGTTCATGATCCGGAGCTTATCATTTTAGACGAGCCGTTTTCTGGTTTTGATCCGGTTAATGCCGAAATTATAACCAATGAAATTTTAGAACTGAATAAAAAAGGTTCTACTATTATATTTTCTACTCATCGAATGGAATCTGTAGAACAGCTATGTGACCGAATTGCGTTGATCCATAAGTCAGAAAAAATTCTAGAAGGTCGGCTTCAAGACATTAAAAACTCATACCGTAATAATACTTTCAAACTTTCATATTCTGGCAAAATCGAGTGTATCGAAACAAAGTTATTTACCGTAATTGATCATAGTCCACTCTCTAACGAAAACATCCGGCATTTGATTCTAAAAATCTCCGATCAATTCTCAACCAATGACGTGCTACAATACCTTTTGCCACAGGTTCATATCCACGAGCTCAGTGAAATTATCCCAAGCATTCATGACATTTTCATCCAGAAAGTAAAAAATTAGTCTATCAGATCATGAAAAAAACCTTACTCATCATAAAAAGGGAATATTTTAGTCGGGTTAAAAAGAAATCCTTCCTAATCCTCACCTTTCTTGTTCCTCTATTGATTATCGGCATGTACGCCTTAATTATTGCGCTGGCTATCAAAGGCGGAGATAAAGCAGTTAATGTAGAAGTAATAGATCAAAGTAAGCTTTTTGAAGGAAAGCTAAAAAATTCCAAATCCATTAATTTTAAAACGTCAAAGCTTTCATTAGCAGCAGCTAAGCAGCAAGTTATTACAGACGAAGAAACATTTGTGCTGTATATCCCTGAACACATAAAATCAAATGATAAAATGGAAATGCTCTCGCAAAAGAAGGCGGGAATTGGAGTAATAAATGATATTGAAAACCAGACTAATGAAATAATGCGCATTCAATTACTTAAAGATGCAGGCATTAATTCGCAAACATTGGATAGTATCAAACCCAACCTTACCATAACCACAAAAGAAATTACAATAGATGGAGAGAAAGATAGCAGCTCTGTAGCTGCAATGGGCGTTGGTTTTGCGGCAGCAATACTGATATATATGTCATTAATGATATATGGCTCTCAAGTAATGCGTGGTATCATAGAAGAAAAAACCAATCGAATAATTGAGGTCGTCATCTCGTCGGTACGCCCATTTCAATTAATGATGGGTAAAATAATAGGGATTGGTCTGGTTGGCTTAACACAATTTTTACTTTGGATTATTTTGTCACTCTCACTAACCGCCATTGCAACCAATGTGCTGTTAAAAGACAAATTCGAAACCATTAAATCAGAAATGCCGGGTGCACAAAAATCCAATATAGGTCAAAATCCTGCCGTTAATTCACCCGCCATAACTGCAATCAGTGCCCTGCAAACGGTCCCGTTCAATTCTATTATCCCCTTATTCTTAATGTACTTTTTAGGCGGATATTTACTCTACAGCGCCCTCTTCGCCGCAGTAGGGTCGGCCGTTGATAGTGATACAGAAACCCAGCAATTTATGTTTCCAATAACGTTGCCACTTCTGTTTACATACATAATGTCTTTCAGTTATATCATCAACAATCCTGATAGCACATTGTCCATTTGGCTCAGTATTATCCCGTTTACCTCCCCTATTGCCATGATGGTTCGACTCCCATTTGGAGTACCTGATTGGCAATTAGCTGTTTCTATCCTGTCTTTAATTGCGGGTTTTTTTCTCACCACCTGGGTTGCTTCCCGCATCTATCGCATAGGCATCTTGATGTATGGTAAAAAAGCCAGTTTCAAAGAGTTGATAAAGTGGTTTTCATATAAAGAATAATTTAATAATCAGGTATAGCTAGTAATATCTGGGCGTGCCCCAAGAGGGTCAGGCTTTACGTTACAAGTCCTCGCCCCAAAGTAGAATCGGGGCTGTGGGCTTTTCACTGCAATCCCTCACGCAGTTTAGCTATCAGCAGTCAGCTCTTGCTAACTCATTAAGTAGGGTGGTTGCCCATCGAAGTAAAATACTCGAATAAATCGAAGAAAACTATGCCACACAACCAGACAATTCAGAAAAAAGCGATCGTAGTTGGTGCTACGTCGGGTATAGGCAGAGAGTTGGCAATATCTTTAATTAGTAAAAATTACCTGGTGGGTATCACCGGAAGAAGATCTGAAAATCTGAACGAAATTTCAGAACAATATCCTAAAACAACATTTACTTCTACTTTCGACATTACAAAAATTGAAACGATCATTCCATCTTTAGACGATTTGTTGGAAAAACTCGGTGGTCTGGACTTATTAATACTTTCATCCGGATACGGAGACCTCAATGAGAATCTTGATGTTAAAATAGAGATTGACACCATTGAAACCAATGTTAATGGATTTACTTCTGTTGCTATTTGGACCTATAAATTTTTCAAAAAACAAGGGTATGGGCATTTTGCGGTTATTACCTCTATTGCGGGTTTGCGGGGAGGAAAAGTAGCGCCCGCTTACAACGCATCCAAAGCTTATCAAATTAACTATTTGGAAGGTTTGCGACAAAAAGCAAACAAAGAAAGCGGCCAAATTTACATAACAGACATCAGACCCGGTTTTGTAGACACGGCCATGGCAAAAGCAGATAAAAAGTTCTGGATGGCGAGCACGTTGAAAGCCTCCAAACAAATTTTAAATGCTATTGAACAAAAGAAAATAGTTGTTTATGTTAGTGAACGTTGGGCATTAATAGCTCTAATATTAAAACTGATTCCCAAATCGGTTTATAAAAAAATGTAATATGAAAAGTACACGCATCGCTATTTTAGATTTAGGTACCAATACCTTTCATTTACTAATTGCAGATGTATTAAACGGACAAGTTCAGCAAGAAATACTTAAAGATTATCGTGCCGTTAAACTAGGTGAAGGGGGTATTACCAAAGGTTTTATTACCACTGAAGCCATTCATCGAGGATTAGATGCCCTTAAACAATTCAAAGAAATTATACAAAAGCATCATGCAGTCAAAATAAAAGCTGTTGCTACCTCTGCCATACGTGATGCAAAAAATGGGAAAGATTTTATTGAACTGATATTTACTGAACTTCAAATTGCCATTGAAGTAATCAATGGAGAACGTGAGGCCGAATTAATTTATAAAGGTGTGCGGGCAGCGATAAAAATGGATCAAAATCCGGTGCTCATTATGGACATTGGTGGAGGAAGTGTGGAATTTATTTTCGCAAATGCTGCCCAATTATTTTGGAAAAAAAGCTATCCAGTAGGAGCGGCAAGATTGATGGAGCAATTCCACAAATCGGATCCAATTTCACTTGAAGATATTAGTAAAATCAATACTTACTTTGATGAATCCTTAGCAGAACTTTTAAATCAGTTAGAACATTATAAGCCTGCTACCCTAATTGGCTCAGCAGGTGCATTTGAAACGTTTGCAGAGTTGGTGACCAATGAATTCAATCTTCCAAAAGAAAATTTGGACGCTTCCGAATATAGCTTCAATCAAGAACAACTAGAAAAAATTTGGAACATGATACTTCTATCGTCCCATGATCAAAGAAGTAAAATGCAGGGGATTATTCCGCTCCGGGTAGATATGATTGTAGTAGCTACCATTCTTACACAATATATTCAGCAGAAATCAGGTATTAAAGAACTTAAACTTTCTGGGTATGCTTTAAGAGAAGGGGTATTGTATGATATGATTGAGGAAATATGAACTAATATAGTTGATCTAATATATGAAACTCATAATTTACTCAACTGCTCATACAATTTTTCAGTAGGCAATCCAACCACATTGGTATAAGATCCCACAATTTTCTCAATGCCAATCAAACCGATCCAATCCTGAATTCCGTATGCACCGGCTTTATCCATTGGCTGGCTTGTTGAAATATAATACCTGATTTGTTCTTCGGAAAGCAACTTAAAATAAACTTCTGTAGTATCAAAAAAGCTGTGTAATCCTTTGTGGCTTATCAAACTAACTGCAGTAATTACTTCATGCTTCCGCCCCGATAACTGAGATAGAATTTCGAAAGCATGTGCTTCATTCTCTGGCTTACCAAGAATGAGGTCATCTACAACAACAATGGTATCGGCCGTTACCACAATCTCATTGGTAAGAACCTCGTCGAAAGCGTGAGCCTTTTTTTTCGCAATATATAACGCAACTTCATGGGGTTTTAAACCTTCTGGATAACTTTCGTCCACATCTTTTAAAACAACTTTAAAATCTATTCCCATTAATTTAAGTAGTTCTTGTCTTCTAGGCGATTTCGAAGCTAGTATGATTTGAGGGATAATTAGTGGAGTGGAGATTAAAGACATATTAAATAGATTTGAGAAATCAGATTTGAGATGTGAGATATAACGTGATAGATATCGAATGTCCTACTAAAAGGGATTTTATGCAACTAACTTTCACTTAACTTTTGTAAACGATATGCTATTGCGTGAGGGATTGAAGTGAAAAGCCCACAGCACCAATTCTACATTGGGGCGAGGACTTGTAACGAAAAGCCCGACCTGTTTAGGGCACGCCCAAATAAATGTCTACAAAAAATCTTATAAAGTCAACGTTTCGTCGGTATTAATGCTGCCATCATGTGCTGAAGGAGTTGGATCATACCATTTATTCTGGATTTTTAGAACTTTTTCAATGATATCACGAACGCAGCCCTTACCTCCAGAAATTGGGGAAATATACTTGGAAACCGCTTTAATTTCCTCAGCCGCGTCGGAAGGGCAAACGGGCAAACCAACCAATTTCATAACTGGTAAGTCGGGTATATCGTCGCCCATGTAAATTACCTCCTCGGCTTTTAGATCATTATTATTTATAAACTCGTTATAAATATCAATTTTAGATTCAGCAGCGAGATGGATATCCTGAATTCCTAAACCTCTTAAACGTAATGCAACGCCGTTAGAACGACCACCAGAAATGATGATAATATGGTATCCTCGCTTTATGGCCAACTGAAGTGCATAACCATCTTTAATGCTAAACTGCCGAAGTTGCTCGCCGGATTCTGTTACATGAACAGTTCCGTCGGTTAAAACTCCATCTACATCAAAAACAAACGCTTTAATTTGGTGAAGTTGCTGTAGAAACATTTTGAAGTTGTAAGTTATAAGTGGTAAGTTGTAAGTCGTGGGTATTAGTGTTGTAGAAAGCTAAATTTTGGTGTTTAGTACTACATTTACTCAGAATTGAAACCTTCTCTCTCAAATCTCCCCTCTCCAAACTCCCTATTGATTATCCCGCCATTCGTACACCCAAGCAGATTGAATTTGCTCTAAGTGACCTTCATTACATTCCTGACGTGTACCGGCAAAGTTTGGTAACGCCAAAACCCAATCAGTAAGTTCTGTGAAACGAATGCGATATATTTTAGATTCGTTGAAATCATCTCCGAATTTTTCGTAAAGACCCATTGCGATATCTTCGTGATCTTTCCAGTGAATTGGAAGGTCGAATTTGTGTTGAGGCATAATTATTAATGTCCTAAAAATTGATTCTGATCTGGTAGTGTTACTTCTATATCGCCATCGATAACTACACATTGGCAACCTAAGCGAGAGCTAATCCGTGGATTTACTGCACGGTCAATAAAGTCTTCTTCTTTATCTGATATTTCCTGGATATTATCCATTCCTTTGTTCACATACACATGGCAGGTACTGCATCCGCAAACGCCGCCACAATTATGTTGAAGCTCGATGCCATGGTCAAGGCATACATCTAAAACAGATTCACCCTCAGCAATAGGCAATTCAATAGACGGTTGCCCGGCTTCTTCAAAGTTTACTTTTATTTTGTAGATATTCATTACAGGGGCAAAAATAAGAAAATAAATGAGCCCTAATCCGGCTTATTAAATTTGACTATGCTTTGACTTAGTTTCTGATAAAGCTCATGAAGTACAGCGTTTCCTTCAAGCATACTTAAATGTTTGTTAATCACTTCTTCATCATTTCTAACAGCCGGCCCAGTCTGCAAATCAATAGGATTAGATAGTTGCACATTTGCTGCAGTTTCAGCGATTAATGGGCGGAGTAAACTGAAATCCTGGTTACTTTCCTTCAATAATTCTTGAGCAAGCACCCATAAATGGTTAGTAAAGTTACAAGCAAAAACCGCAGCAATATGAAGCGTTCTGCGCTTGTGTGAGTCCATTTCTATCACATTTTCTGATAAGCGGTCTGCCAAAGATCTGATAGCATTTAGAACTTCAGTAGTGTTGGCCTCAATGCCTATCGGGATTTGTCTGAAATCGACAGATTTATTTTTGGTAAAAGTTTGGAGCGGATAAAAAACTCCAATTTTGTCAGATGTTCCTTCCAATATTTCTAAATCTGTTGAACCAGACGTATGGACTATAATTTTATCATTGATATTAAGGCTTGTGGCTACTTCGTTGATTGCATCATCAGTTACAGCAATTATATATAGGTCTGCCTTTCTATCTATTTCGGCAAGGCTTTTAGCAACTGGAACATTTAATAAATCAGCAAGCTGAAAAGCGTTTTCTGGTTGCCGGCTCCAAACTTGCAAAATATTTTGACCCGCCATTTTCAGAGCTCGGCCCATTTGGGTGGCGAGGTTACCACTGCCTAATAAAACGATCTTCATCAGAATAGATTTGAGATTTGAGATACTAGAAATGAGATCATAATTTTCAAAAGATAAGAAAAGCACTATTGTTTAAAATATTAGACAGGGCGCATTATTGATATGATTGGCCCTGGAATATAATATAAAACATAATTACTCGAGAGATGATATTGATGATTTACCTGTTTCTGATTTTAATTCCTTGCTTCTACGGAATATAGACATCAGAAATCCAATAACCATAATAATAGTGCCGCCCCAAAACAGATTAATGAAAGGAAATTCAATGGCTTTCAGAACAATCCAGCTTTTTTCAGCTTTCGGTTTTTGATAAACCATTAATTCTAGTTTACTTTTATCGGGGTACACATTGGTAAACCTCAACTTCAATCCTGCTTCAGTTACCGTTTTACCAAAATCATATTTATTGCCTGATTTGATAACATATACGGGTGCTGCCTTATAGGTGTTCCCTTCACTAACGATGTCAAGATCCATTGATATCGCAATATCTCCTGTATTTAAGGTAAGATTTTGAACAGTAGCATCCCGATTTATCGCTTTTAAAAGAATATAACCATCACGGTAGCGAACAGTATCTCCTACGCTTAGTTCATGTGTAGATGGCTTTTCGTAATTTTCATCATCCGAATGACCATCATGGCTTTCATGTTCTGCTTCGTCTTTTAAAGGCACACTGCTAACATGGGTATAAATATCATTGAAGAGGTAATGTTTTGTGTCAGGCGATGCGATAATTTGACGCATTTTTGCATTCTGCTGAGCATTTGGATATAAGTTGAAGTTTTCTTTAACTACTCCTTTATCGATAACCTGATAATTCACCTTATAAAACGTATTAACACCTTCTACAGAGTCACCTTTATAGGTAACTGTATAACGATCCATTTTTAAAGGTTCGTCTTTATATAAAATGATGTTTTCCTTTGGATCATTACTTTTAGAAAACTCATCCCCAAAGCCTGTACCCGTATTATTTATGGAAACTACTTTGTTAGTGGCTGCTGCAACTAAAGCGCCAATTAACAGCAAAGCGAAACCCATGTGCGCTACAGCCGAACCAGCTAATTTCCATTTGCCTTTTAACGCTTCTACCAAAATTTTGCCATTGGCTAAAATTGAAAAAACGCTAAAATAAGTGAGAAGGATAAAAATTGGATTGGTATAAACTTTAGTGAAGTAAAGAACTAACGCTGTTACTAAAACTGAAACAGCCAATATAATTCCGGTGTTGATATAGAATTTTCGGATATCTGTTTTTTTGTATTTTAAAAATTGCGAGAATGCAGAAATGAACGCAATCAAAATAGCAAAAATCGATTGAAATTTGTTGTAATGTTCTATTAGATCTACAGGAGGAGCTTTTTTAGTCCCGAAAATAGCGTTAAATACAGGAATAGAAGTAGTGCCTATAATTTGAAAACTAGACAAAGCTAGTACAAGAGCACCAATAAATAACCAAAACTCTTTTGAATAAGTCTCTTCATCTTTAGTTGTGATCGGCAGTTCTTTCCATCTGATCACTAAAAAAGCAATTGCCAAAACCAGGAAGGAAACAACGAATATAACCAGATGCCAAAACATTCCTAAATCAGTAAATGCATGCACCGATGTTTCTCCTAAAATGCCGCTACGTGTTAAAAAGGATGCATAAAGTACGAGTACGAAACTAATTAAAACTAAAAAAGTAGCGGTAAAATATGAGTGCCCGGTATTTTTGTAGGCAATCATTACGTGTACTGCTGCAATTAGTGTTAACCAAGGAATGATCGATGCATTTTCAACCGGATCCCAAGCCCAAAAACCACCAAAGTTTAGTGCTTCATAAGCCCAAAAAGAACCCATGATTACACCGGTACCTAAAATCATGACTGCAAACAATGTCCATGGCATAGCTGGTTTGATCCATTCACTATAACGTTTTTGCCAAAGTCCGGCAATTGCAAAAGCAAACGGAACAATCATGGATGCAAAACCCAGAAACAAGGTTGGCGGATGAATAACCATCCAGTAGTTTTGGAGTAATGGGTTTAAACCGTTACCATCTGGTATCAAGCTTAAATATTCTGGTCTGGAAAAAATGGGCGCTTCCATTGCTTGACGAAGAAGTAAAAACGGAGAACTCCCAACTCTGGTACCTAATATATCTACTCCAATAAGCATGGATGCAATAAAAGTTTGAGATAACATGACTGTTGTCATTACCGGGTTTTCCCAGCTCTTGGCCTTAAACAATAGGATGGTACCTAAAACCGCTTGCCAAAACATCCAAAGCCAAAAACTACCTTCCTGACCTTCCCAAAAGCAAGAAATAATAAAATGAACCGGTAATTTTTTTGACGAATGAGCCCAAGCATAATGGTACTCAAATAAATGGTTGTAAATAATGTAAAATAGAGAAGAACCAATGCCTATGACTGCAATTACATTTAAAATTAAAGCAATCCGACCGATTCGTTTCCAGCCCTCTGAACTGTTTGGTATGGAAATATTGGCACTATTTACTGTTGCGAAATAATAACTAATGGTGGCTAGTAAGGCAGAGCAGAATGATAAGATAACGAAGAACTGACCTACTTTTCCAGGAAGTAAGTGTTCTCCAACAAATTGAATATCCATTTATGAATTTAACTTTTTGTAATAACAGAGGAAGTAGCCTCTTTGACCTCTATTTGATCTTTGGTGTATTTAGAAGGGCATTTCATCAAAATTTTGGAGGCATGGAACTCTGATCCTACCATCTTACCAGTCAAAACAATTTGTTCTGACTTCTCAAAATCTTGCGGTTTTGTGCCGTTAAAAACTACTTTACATTCTTTGCCTTTACTATCTTTCATAAAGAAAGCGAAGTAATTTGCATCGGTTTGTGGATTATAAACCAGTTCCTTTTGTTTATCAAGATGACCAACCACATGCAGATCCGACTTGGTTTCAATTGCCTCTGAAAACGTGCCGTAAGTGCTTGAATCTGCGTAGGTGCTAATTATAACACCAATAGCGATGGCAATTATGATTATACCGATGATGGAGCTTTTTTTCATTCTCTTATCTATTATGTTTTAGCAGAAAAGCAATTTTGAACTTTCCAACGTTTGTAGCTGAAAGTTCGCAATGGTTCATACCAATACAATTACCGATTTATAACGGAATACAAAAGTACGAAATACTAATGTTTAGGAATAAAATAACAACAATGTTACCCTATTAAGAATCAGTCTAAATAGATTTACTTACGGCCAGATCCCCATATTCATGTAAGAGACAGCTACTTTATCAATTGAACTGACAAAAGCAGCAGTCCTCAAACTATCAATTTTGGGATTATGAGCTTTAATTTCACGTATTTCGTGATATGACCGGATCATGGTATCTTCCAATCCAGAATTAACCAATTCTAGTTCGGTAGCACCTTTTACAATGGCACTTCGCTGAGCACTGGATAATTTAACTCCGGTTGAAGACTCAACCATGTTAACAATATTCAGGTTTACGTTTTCCTCGTACCGTTTATCCATCCTGCCAAAGGCAACGTGAGATAGGTTTTTAAGCCACTCAAAATAAGAGACCGTAACACCACCAGCGTTGCAATACATATCAGGGATTATGATACCTCCGCGATCAATAAAGATTGCTGCAGCTGCAGGGGTTGTTGGGCCATTTGCTGCTTCGGCGATGATTTTGGCTTTTATTTGCCCAATATTGTATTCAGTAATTTGATTTTCTAAAGCTGCCGGAACTAAAATATCGCATGGCTGCTCTAAACCTTCAGCAGGATTTTCGAATTCCCGTTTTGCGCCTGCATATCCTAAAATAGAGCCGGTGGTTTTTCGGTGAGCCATAACCTGTTCCAAATCAAGTCCATCTGCATTAAAAATAGCTCCTTCAAACTCACACAAGCCAACTATGATTGCTCCAAATTCCGATAAGTATTTAACAGAATGATAGCCAACGTTACCTAAGCCTTGAACGATGACCTTTTTGCCAGATAAGCCAGTGGTGAAACCTAACGTTTGCATATCTTCTGCAACATCCACACACTCACGTATCGCGATAGCTACTCCCCTGCCAGTTGCTTCTTTTCTACCTGCAATTCCTGATAAAGCAATTGGTTTCCCAGTAACACATCCCAAAGCATCTAGCTGACCTGGGTTCATGGTTTGATAAGTATCAGCAATCCAGCTCATTTCGCGTTCACCAGATCCGTAATCAGGAGCAGGAACGTCTATCCCAGGGCCAATAAAGTTCTTTTTAATTAACTCAACCGTGTATCTTCTGGTTATATTTTCTAGTTCTGCTACAGTGTAATTTTGCGGACTTATTTTAATTCCGCCCTTTGCACCACCGAACGGAACATTTACAATGGCGCACTTATAGGTCATGAGTGCGGCAAGAGCCATCACCTCATCCTCGTTCACCATATCGCTGTAGCGGATACCACCCTTTGTAGGTGTTTTATGATGCGAATGCTCTACCCGATACGCATCAATTACTTCCAAGCCATTCCCCTTTCGGATTGGGAAACGAAAACGATAAACACTGTTGCAAGCTTTAATTTGGTCTAATAAACCTTCAGGATGTTTTGTGAATTGGGCAGCATGATCAAAAAATTCACACACATCTCCAAAAAAGTTAGATTTTGGCATTGTAGCATTCAATGACTTACTCATACCTATGGAATTATAATTGGTTTATATTGATTTAGATTAGAAGCAAGAAAATGGCTAAAGGTTTAAAAAGCGATAGCAATTACTTCTTTTCAATCTTTTTTAATCGGTTGTCTATACTGAATAAATATAATGCCAGACCAATAAATACTACGCTTGCGACCGCAACAACCACATATATCTTTCCGGAGCTCCTCAAGGTGTCTGCCATCTCTACTTTTTCAGCACTCTGAGCAAAAACTTGGGATACATATAGCAATGTAATTATTAATGTGAAGGCTAACTTTTTCATTCTTATAAAAAATGTGAGATGTGAGATCATGTGTAATCAGCTATGGGCTATCGACCATCAGCCATGGACTATAGAAAAACTATTCGGCTAGTTGTTTATTTTCAATAATACGAATACGGTAACGTAATGTTGCTATCCAAACTCCAATTAATATCCAACCCAGGCAAGCAGGATAAAATACTAAACGCATATGATTATCGAGGTCATATCCTCCAAAACCAGGATTACCACCATTTCCAGGATGTAAAGAGTCAGTTAATCTGGGCAAAACAAAAAGCAAAACGATCATCACCGGGAAGGCAAATATGTTGTAGATGGCGGATATTCTGGCTCTTTTTTGCTCTTCTTCGAGTGAATTTCTTAATACCAGGTACGCCATATACATCAACGTAGATATCGCGGCACTATTCAGTTTTGGATCATTAGGCCAAGGTTCTCCCCAAGTAAAGTTTGCCCAAATCATGCCGGTTATTAAACCGAAAAAACCGAATATTACTCCTGCATTTACAAATTCAACGGAAATGAGGTCGTGTTTTTCATCCGCAGAGCCCAAATATTTAATGCTGTAAATTACCGATACCAAGTACAGGATTATCATGGTAAACCACATCGGAACATGAAAATATAGGTTTCTGATACTTTCGTGTAAGATTGGAAGATGAGGAACGTCCATCAAAAACCCGCCAATTACAGAGTAGAGAACAAGAACTGAGGCAAGGATTTTCCACCAGCTTTTATACATAAGGATTTATTTTTAAACGGCTAAGGTAGTGAAATAAACAAATTCAACTAAAAAAGCGATGGTAATTTAATTGATTGGTTTTAGAAAATCTCCAGCCTGTTATTTTAAACGAAATATGGAAAAATATGGAATCAGATTTCATATTTTTCCATATTCTTTTTGAGTAATCCTTGCAAGAAATGAATATCTAATCACGCCATAGAAAGGGAAAGAGCAGCAGTGATGCAGTAATCACCACAATATTAATTGCTGCCAAAACGCCGATTTCATTCAAACTAACACTTCGGTCTAATCCATCCATCGCATTTTTTGAAAGCTTTATCAATACAATTAACAGCGGGATTATAACCGGGAAACTTAATATTGCCATCAAAGAGCCGCTATTATTTGCCTTTGATGCGATGCCCGAAATCATGGTAAATACCGCCGCAAAACTTATGCTCCCTAACAAAACCGCTAGTAAATAATAAAGCGGATCGCCAATTGGATTTTTAAAAACAAGCATATAAAAAACCAATGCAATGGATGATAATAACAGCATCAAACCCATATTGTAAATGACTTTGCTTAAAATTATCGCCTGCGGGCTAGCAATAGTATAGTAATAAATTTGCCTGGACCGATTTTCCTGAATAAAGCTTTTAGTAATTGCATTTACTGATGCAAAAAGCATAATGATCCAAAAAAGGGCATTCCAGGTAATGGGTGGAATTTGTTTGAATGATAGATAGCACACGAAAATGGTGGATACCACATATAATAGAATTCCGTTCAGGGCATACTTTGATCTCCATTCCATAACCACTTCTTTGTGCAGAAGAAACTTTACCTGACTAAACAAATCCATAAGCTGCAAATATAGTTTGGTATGCTTAAGAAATTTAATAAAACTTTCTGCTTATTTTAACCGAATACACAGCATCCCTGCACATTCTTATTAAAAATATTCATTTAATTATATTTAAATGCCACATTTATGACCCTGAACCCATTTTTTGAAATTATTATACGAGTTATCTGCGTGTACCTGTTTATGGTATTTGCGATCCGGATTTTCGGCAAAAAAGAGCTCTCGCAATTATCAACAACCGATTTGGTATTTATCGTATTAATAAGCAATGCCGTTCAAAATGCAATGGTTGGCAGCGACTCCTCATTAAAAGGCGGATTAATTGCAGCTTCAGTGTTGTTCATTTTAAATTTTGCCTTAAAGCTTTTGATGTACCGTTCAAGCGAAATTAAAGATCTGATCGAAGACAAACCTGTTATCCTTGTGCATGATGGTAAAGTAGATATCGAGCATATGCATTCAATCCGAATGACTTTAGAAGAACTTGAGGAAGCCGTTAGAGAACATGGAGTAGAAAGTTACAAGGAGGTAAAATTAGCTATTCTTGAAGTAGACGGGAATGTGAGCGTAATTTCAGGTAATGACGACCGACTAAAACAAACACATCATAAATATCGCAGGAGGCATAAAACACTAACGAGAAGTGCCTGATATTATTTAGGGCGTGCCCCAAGAGGGTCGGGCTTTTTGTTACAAATCCTCGCCCCAAAATAGAATTGGGGCTGCGGGTTTTTCACGTCAATCCCTCACGCAAAATCGTATATGTTCCTAAAGCCAGCGTAAAACGTATTTTCTTCTTACCATCCACACCAATCCGGTTATTAACACAAGGACTAACAAATAAAAAATAGCTATCCAATAGAACTGGATAGCTATTAGGTTAAAGATGTTCTGTTATTGAAACATACCGTTCACAGCTCTTAAAATTAAACAGAGAATAAAGAGCATAATTGAACGGAAGACACGTATCATTGGATTTATGCTATTGTGGTACGGTAATTATCAATAAGGTTATTCCAACAGTCAATAGCCTTCACTAAGATGCCAAATCTAAATATGCTTTTAACTGCTATTTTAATAACATTATTGTCTTCTTGTCAAGACAACACAACCTATCGATCATATTCTATGAAGGATAGTTCTGATCATACGGAAGTGTCAGACGCAGAACAAGCCGATACAGTTAAAACATTGCCAGCAACAGCAACTGTAGAAACAAAGAAAGTAAAGCCTGATGACATTATTAATTATGCAAAAACCCTAATAGGAATTACTTATAAGTATGGCTCAGTTGACCCTACACAAGGTTTTGATTGTTCCGGGTTTATAACTCACGTATTTAATCATTTTGACATTTCGGTTCCCAGAAGTTCTGTCGATTTTACAAATGTTGGCGAAGAAATTCCTTTAAGTGAATCTAAACCTGGTGATTTAATATTATTTACCGGAACGGATAGTACGATTCGTGTGGTTGGTCACATGGGAATTATTGTAGGAAACACAGACTCAACCCGGTTTATACATTCCACTTCTGGCAAAATGTATGGGGTAACGATCACTCCACTTAATTCCTATTATCAGGGAAGATTTTATAAAGTTATCCGGGTTTTTAAATAAGAAATTAAGTTTTTGAAACCATCGTTCTAAAGGTCAAGTTTATTCTAGAGGTAGTCACTTTTTTAGTTTTTGGCAGGCAATGCAACCAGTTCGATTGCGTTTTACCTCGCATCACCAATAAACTTCCGCTCTCTAATATCAGTGAGGTAGCTTGCTTGGTTTGCTTATGTTTCAGTGCGAACTTTCTTTCTGCACCAAAGCTTAAGGAGGCAATGGTTGAGTCTTTACCTAAAGATTTTTCATCATCACTGTGCCATGCCATTCCCTCGTCTCCAGTATGATATAGATTAAGTAAGCAGGAATTGAATACAGTTCCCGTTATGTTTTCTACAATTGATTTCAATTCTAAAAGTTCCTTGGTCCAGGGTAAGGCTTGTTTCGTTGTGTTTGAATAGGTGTAAGAAAAGTTGCAATCACCATACCATGCTGCCTTTCTCTTCGTGATGAAATGTTTACCGAATATTTTAGCTTCATCATTCTTCCACTCGATGGTATTTAACAAAGTCTGATAGTAATGCTTGCTCTCTTCACGATCGATAATTTTACCATAATAATTAACCACACCGTCATCCGGCAAAAGATTGACGATAGCTTCTGTTTGAAATAAATTCATTATTTGATACTGCTGAACTAGTAAGGAACTAGAGAGAGATATTAGTTTTTGCTGCTTCCCAACCAATAATCGCTGTTTTCCGGGTGGTGCCCCACATAAAACCACCCAAACTTCCGTTAGATTGGATAACTCGATGACAAGGAATCAAAAAAGCTACCGGGTTACTTCCAATGGCCGTTCCAACGGCTCTGGAAGCACCGGGATTAATCAAATCCTTTGCAATACTTCCATAGGTTGATAACTGCCCCATCGGGATTTTCAAAAGCATTTCCCAAACCTTTATTTGAAAATCAGTGCCTTTTAAATGAAGCTTCACTTGGTTTAACTTACTCCAATCTTGAGTAAAAATATACAATGCATTCTCTTGAATGAAATCTTGTTGCTCGCTAAAATGAGCATTAGGAAAGCGATTAAATAAGAGATTCATACTTGTTTGCTGATCTTCTGAAAAGGCCAAATAGCACACACCTTTTGTTGTCGATCCAACTAAAATATCCCCGAAAGGGCACTCATAAAAACTGTAATTAATAGCTAAATTTTCGCCACCATTTTTATACTCACCTGGTGTCATTCCTTCAATTTTAACGAATAGATCGTGAAGTCGGCCCGTACCAGAAAGCCCGGTTTCATAAGCTGTATCAAATAAAGTTGCTTGTTTTGTTTTTAGAATTTCCTTGGCATATTCAATACTAATGTATTGAAGAAACTTTTTAGGACTTACACCAGCCCACTCCGAAAATAGCCGTTGAAAATGAAAAGGACTCAAATTTACCTTTTCCGCTACCTCATCTAAATTTGGTTGTTCTTTAAAATTTTGTTTGATATAATCTATTGCATTCGCAATTCGATTATAGTTTAATAGATCTACCTCGTTCATTTATTCTTTCTTATAGCATAAAGGTAAGATGCTTTTGGAAGTTATAGAACCCGAATCTTGCGGTATTAAATTATTCTCTTCTCATTTTATTCAAATCCTGAATTTCAATTTCTTAATACTTTTCTCAATAAATTCTCAACTTATACATATTGATTATCAATTAATTATATGCATTTCGGAAATAAAATTATTTTGATAATTTGTATAATCTAATCTAAATAACATGAAAACAAATAAATTATCAAACCAATTGTTAGTTATTGTGATCTTAGTCATAATAACATCCTGCGAAAGAGCAGAAGTCGCACCTGACCTTAAGTTAAAAGGAAATGTGGTGGAAACATTGGCAGATGAGGAGGAAACGGGAATTGTGCATGCGGGCTCCGTTCGAGGGTCATTAGACGGCTCTGCTTTGCAAGCCCAGTTTGATAGTCCTGTGTTCCTTGCAGTTGGGCCTGATAATTCAATTTATGTATATGATGCCGGAAGACATTTTGAAATTGGTTTTAATGATCAAAATCGAAAGATTAGAAAAATAAGTACTTCAGGCATAGTTACAACTGTTTTTGACCTTACTGTTGCTGGTTTCGCAGGTGGTATTGGTGGGATGGCAATTGAAAAAGATGGAAGCATTTATGTATCTCATCAAAATCAAATTAAGAAAATTAAAAAAAATGAGAACAATGTGAGTATAGTTGCGGGAACTGGTGAAGGAGCAGAAGTAGCCATGAAAGATGGGCCTTCATCCAAAGCCACATTTCTTAACCCTGGCGGCTTAGCATTTAACAATGAGGGCTGTTTAATTATTATGGACAGCGGCAATAATGCGGTTCGCAAATTAAGCAACAACAAAGTGACAACAATTGCCGGAGGTAATCGCTTTTATGATCCCGATGCCGGACTCCCCCAAGACGGATCAGGTGCAGCAGCAACCTTTGACAATCCCCACTTTCTTGCAATTGATAATCAAGATAATATTTATTTAACAGGAGGAAGTAATTCAATCATTAGAAAAGTAACGCCAACCGGAGTAGTAACAACATTGGTTCCTGCTTCCCGGGTTTATGATTCTGATTTCTATTTTACCTTTACGGGAATAGCCTTTGCCAATAATGGAAAACTATATGTAAATAAAAATGATGCTAACGGGAAAGGTGCACCCTTTAGTTTTTCTATTAATGAATTAACTTTAAGTGGTGTGTTAACTCCGTTAGCAAATAATCAATATTTTGATGCTGTGGAAGAAGAAATTTTTACCGATGGGAATCATCATGGTTTACTTTTCCCCACCGGGGTAGTAACTATAGGAGATACGCTCTATTTTGCCAACACTGACGAACATAGAATCAGAAAGTTCAAAATAGATTAATGACCAAGGTGGTTTTGACAAAAAAAAAGCCTTGGTTAAACTATTAGCCAAGGCATTTTATACCGTTCAATTACAAGTAAGTTGACTACTTTCCGTCTGTCAAATTCATTTTTTCTGCGAAGTGTGCACAATAATCACGAAGATCTTCAACGATAGCTTCTTCACCAGTTGCACGTAAAAAACTGTCGGCCATTGTTTGCAAGGTTTCATAAAAGAAACGCTTCATATCTTCAACAGGCATATCGTTTGTCCATAAATCAATCCGCAACGAATTTTTTAGTTGATAATCCCATAAGGCCAACATCATGGATTTCACTGGTAATGCTTCTTTATTTTCACTGTCGGTAGATTCCCACAAAATGTTTTGAGGAACGTTTTTATCGTCTAATTCTATAGTAAGTTTTATTTCTGCTTTTTTCATTATTTATTAGGATTACACCGATTAAGGGATTACACGGATTATATGATTACACCGATTTGAGGATTACACTGATTCTACCCGGTGACTATATTTTTTGAATGATTATAATTAAAAGGAGTACAAAGATGATAAATACACCTTCTATAATCCAAATGCGTTTTAATTTAACTAAAAACCGACGAAAGAGTAAATCAGAAATGAAACTCAACACTGCCAATATTAACAAGGGCACCGAGCCCAATAAACGCCAACCACTTGCATCTGCATTTAATTGCAAGTAGGCTACACTCGTTAACAGTAGTGCGGAAACAATATTTAATGGCGTTAATCTCATATTAGCTATCAACTTTGAGCTATCAGCAGTCAGCTATCTGTTATGTACTCTAAAGGTCAGCTTCGAGATATCAGCATTCAGCTATCAGCTTTCTGCTTTCTGTGTTATGTAATCTAGAGGTCAGCTTCGAGCAATCAGCTTTCAGCTTTCTGTTATGTAATCTAAAGGTCAATGCTCTTACGGACTTTCAGACTTCATACTTCATACTTCCTCAAAATCACTTCTTTTTCTTATCGAATTTAATACCCTTCTTTTTGAAGCCGCCGCCTGATTTTATTTCTTTACCGCGGGCAACTTTACTTTTGGGGTTTGGTCTATCACCGGGCTTAACCACTTTTGCGTTGCCGATATTCTTTAATTTTTTCTCGTGGAAGGCTCCTTTAAAGTCAGGGTCTTCTTTACGTTTTTGTAAATCTATTTCTTTCGCAATAGCTTGGCGCTCGTCGTAACCAGTATCATCAACAAAAACACCTTCCGGGATTTCTTTGACAGTAATTTTCTGGCGAATTAGTTTTTCGATTTTCTCCAGATAAAACTCATCACCAGGTGTTGAAAATGTAATCGCACTCCCAGTTTGTAAGGCTCTGCCGGTTCTTCCGATACGGTGAACATAATCTTCGATGATTATTGGAACGTCGAAATTTATCACGTGACTCACATCAGTAACATCTAAACCTCGAGAAGCTACATCAGTTGCAACCAGAATCCGCAGGCCGCCTTCTTTAAATGCATTTATTGAATTTATACGGGTATTCTGACCTTTATTTGCATGAATCACCTTTACCTCATCAACTCCATAACGTCGTTGCAGGTAATGGCAAATATTATCTGCCACCACTTTGGTTTTACAGAAAACGATCAACCTCGTGAAATCTTCCACATCTTTTAACAAGTGTTGGAGGAGATTTAATTTGGTTTTTAGATTCGGTACTTTATATACTTCCTGGCTTACCGTAACAGGTGGAGTTGCTTGAGGTGCTACCTCAACGATAGTTGGATGCTTTAAAAAATCCCCTGAAATTTTATGAACCAGTTCGCTCATGGTAGCAGAAAACAACAGATTTTGTCGCTTTCGTGGAACCACTTCCAAAATTCGATGAATAGACCCAATAAAGCCCATATCCATCATTTTGTCAGCTTCATCCATCACCAAAAACTTGATGTATTGCGTGTTGATATTTCCCGCAAGATATAAATCAAGAAAACGACCTGGTGTAGAAACAATGATATCAACTCCTTTTTTAAGTTCTGCGATTTGCGTTTTCGGGCCTAAACCACCGTATAAAACCACAGTTCGCAGATCTGTATATTTTGCAAATGTCTTGATGTTTTCTTCAATTTGCATCCCTAGTTCACGAGTTGGCGAAATAATTAATGCCCTTGCATCTACTCCTTGTGCATATTTCAGCTTCATAAGTATCGGCAAAACGAACGCAGCAGTTTTACCAGTTCCTGTTTGAGCAACCCCCATAATATCCTGACCGGATAGAATTGGAGCAATTGCTTTTTGCTGAATTGGGGTTGGTTTTGTAAATCCCGCGTCGGCAATAGCATTAAGTATTTGCGGGTTTAGCTTAAAATCTTCAAATGATTGAGGCATTCCGCAAAGATACGATGATTTATCAGGTACATTTTACGTTTTGACTATTTGTACTGATTGAGCTCCTAAATCTGCACCTTCTTACATTTATATAACAATATATAACAATGATTATAGCTATAATAAACTGTTTTAATACATAAATTTACGGAAGGCTTAGCGAGAAACACTTTTGCAATCTATCAGATATGATTCGAGTGGTAACACTATTCATTCAAGTAATAATTCCTTAAAATAGAATGATTGTTATTACTCTATTTCAAACTAAAATTTAACAATGGCGCAAGATCATTCCCACCATAATCACGATCACTCCATTACCATGAAAGATGTTAATACCGCATTTATTGTTGGTATTGTTTTAAACTTGTTGTTTGTGGTAATTGAAGTGGGAATGGGACTTTCAATCAATTCCTTGTCCTTACTTTCTGATGCAGGTCACAATTTGGCAGACGTTGGTGCCCTGGCGCTTTCCTTGCTTGCTTTTAAGTTATTAAAAGTGAAATCGAATAAGAACTACACCTACGGTTTAAAAAAGACATCTATACTGGTTGCTTTGCTTAATGCAATCATATTATTGCTTTCAATCGGTGCTATTATCTACGAAGCAATTATCCGTTTTGCTAATCCGGAACCTATACCCGGAAAAACGATTGCCATTATTGCTGCTATCGGAATCGCCATTAATTTAGGAACAGGATTAATGTTTTTGAGTAATAAAGAGAAAGACATCAATGTTAAGAGTGCCTACCTCCATCTCATGTCTGATGCTTTTGTTTCTTTCGGAATTGTGGTTGGCGGAATTATAATGGTTTTTACTAACTGGTTTTGGATTGACAGTGCATTAAGTTTAATTATTGCAATCGTAATCCTGATAAGCACTTGGAAATTATTGAAACAAAGTATGCGTTTATCATTGGATGGCGTACCTGAAAACATAGAAGTAGCATCTATTGAATTAGAAGCAATGAAAATAACTGGTGTAAAAGGAATGCATCATATCCATGTTTGGGCACTTAGTACGCTCGAAAATGCATTAACCGCACATGTTGTATTAGCAAGTCATGTTACATCGGCAGAAGCTCAAGATATTAAGCACAATTTAAAACACAGACTAGAGCATTTAAACATCCAACATGTTACTTTAGAAACTGAAAACGAAGGCGAAACCTGTTATAACGAAGTTTGCTAAAACATTCTGGAACCTATTCCCAAGTACTACAACGTTGATTTCTAGACCAAAAATAGTAGAAACGATGCTAGAGTGTTAGGGATAGTCCCTTTGGGAAAATAAAAATCCTTTTCTTTCACCTTGAAATATAATGACGACATCTTTTTGCAATCACTGTTTACCTGGGTGTAGCATGTGTCTGGCTCATAGCGGTACTCATGATGGTCTTAACGCTAATTTGATGAGGCCAACCCGAACCCTTGTGACTAACATTTTAGCATATCGTATTCGTTTGGTAATCAATTATTTATATAGGATGTCATTATAAGTGGGGTCTAAGGCGATAAAAAAGATTGTAATGCCCACCTGACCAGTCTTTCGGGCGGGGATAGCCCGCCCGAACGCCCAATTAAATGTTTAGACTCTAAATCCCATTAGTTATTAATTAACTTTACTGCATTTATTCCATCGCAAGCTCATTTATCACCAATAATATTTAATTCTATGTCGTCTATTCTTATAAAATCTGCCACTATTGTAAACGAGGGAAAGCAATACATTTCTGATGTATATATAAAGGCTGGGTTGATTGAAAAAATTGGCTTCTCTATAAATATCCCTGCCGATATTACGATTAATGCCGAAGGAAAACACCTTCTGCCAGGATGTATAGATGATCAGGTGCATTTCCGTGAACCGGGATTAACACATAAGGCCACCATTTTTACGGAAAGCCGAGCCGCTGTTGCTGGTGGAATCACGTCGTTTATGGAGATGCCCAATACTGTTCCGAACACCATGACCCAAGAATTATTAGACGATAAATATCAAATTGCTGCCAGAAGTTCGCTTGCAAATTATTCCTTTTACATGGGCGCTGGCAACGACAATTTGGATGAAGTATTAAAAACCAACCCGTCTGATGTTTGTGGAATCAAAGTTTTCATGGGATCATCAACGGGTAATATGTTGGTAGATAATGAGAAAACGCTCGAGGGAATTTTTGCCAACGCACCCATGCTCATTGCCACGCATTGTGAAGACGAAGCGACCATTAAAAATAACCTGGCGATTTATAAAGAGAAATACGGAGAGAATTTAACACCCGAAATGCATCCGCTAATTCGTTCGGCTGAAGCTTGTTACAAGTCGTCGTCGTTTGCAGTTGATTTGGCCAAAAAACATAATTCTAGATTGCATATTTTACATATTTCTACTGCTAAAGAGATTGCCCTTTTTGGCTGCAACATTCCCTTATCAGAGAAAAAAATCACCGCCGAAGCTTGTATCCATCACCTTTGGTTTTCGGATAAAGATTACACCACGAAGGGAAATTGGATTAAATGGAATCCGGCTGTTAAAACCGCAAAAGACCGGGACGCGATTTTTAAAGCGGTGATAGAAAATCGCATTGATGTAATTGCAACTGACCATGCTCCGCATACTATCGAAGAAAAATCGCAACCTTATTCGCAAGCTCCATCTGGCGGGCCATTGGTTCAACACGCTTTAGTGGCTATGCTCGATTTTTACCACCAAGGTAAAATAACGCTTGAAAAAATTGTGGAAAAAATGGCTCATAACCTGGCTATTTGTTTCCATATTGAAAAACGTGGTTACATTCGTGAAGGATATTGGGCAGATTTGGTTTTGGTTGACTTAAAAAAACCTTCGGATGTTAACCGTGAAAATGTATTGTCAAAATGCGGATGGAGTCCGTTTGAAGGGCATACTTTCAAATCGGCGATAAGCCATACGATAGTTTCGGGGCATTTGGCTTTTGAAAACGGGGTGATAAATGATGGGCAGTTGGGGCAGAGGTTGAAGTTTTGTAGGTAATTAGGCATTTGCAAACATGACTATTAACGTTGTATTCGCCTTTCTCCTTTTCACTATAGCTTCTTGCAATCTCCAAAAATCTAGGAAAGATGAACTATTAAAACAGACTAGCTGTAACTGTCTTTTGATCACGATTTAGATTGATTTCGGGCAATGATGAGCAGGAGCCCCTTTAAGACATGCCCAGTTCTTTTTGCCCATATGGTCCCCAGATTGGCCCTCTACCACGTCATAACCGGCGTAGCTGGCCAGTTGCGATTCGTTGTTGAATAGCTCAAAAACGTTGGTTTCTGCGGCGATCGTTGCAACGGTCAGTCTTTAGTTTACGTTTGGACAGAGAAATAGAAGAAAAACTTAGTTGCTGGGTATTCTTCTTAATACGTAAATATATGTTACATTATTTTAATGCATGATATCGTTCTGCCCTGCAACGGTCTAGTAAATATAAATTTCGTTTGTTAGTTTTTGTTCACCTCAAACGAATCTGTTGCGATGGATAGAATTTCGAAAGTTAACCTAAAAAGGATACACTTTTAAAAAGCTGTATCCTTTTACCTTTATACATTAAACAAATACATTATAATAGAAAGCCTATACTGTCTAAAGTTGTCCTCTTAGTTCACCACCAGGAAATAATGCGGTGTGGATATTTATATAATATAGTCCGCCAAGTAATCCAGCTTCCTTTATTTGGATTCCATCAATCGGTATCGTTTCAGTAAATGTTCCGGAAACTGTTGCTGGAATTGAAATAGGATGCTTCACTGGTGCATTTACTCCTATTGGAGCTTCCCCGTGAATATGAGCAGCAACTGCATTACCCGATAAACCATGCCATGTTATGGTATAAGTAAGTTGTTTCTTTGTTCTATTATAGGCCAGAGATATATCTCCTGCGGCTTTAGATTGATTTTTCGGAACCTCAAAGGCCCCACATAGCTGAGGCCCATTTTTTATAATTACGACATCGCAGTCTTTTTCAAAATCGATTTGTGCCCGAATTTCACCCCCAGGAAATAAAGGAGTGTGAATATTTACGTAATACAAGCCATGCAATAAATCGTCTTCTTTGATTGCTATTTCATCAACCAATACAGAATCAGTTAGCTTTCCATCCATAGCCGGCCGAACAGAAATAGGATGCTTCACAGGTGCGTTAACTCCCTCCGGTGCCTCCCCATGAATGTGTGCAGCAATTGCATTGCCTGTTAAAGATCTCCATGAAATAGTATAAGTAAGCATTTTTGTGCCTTTGTTATATTTTATATCCATATTACCGGATCCCCTTGAATTGTTGGCAGGCACTTCGAAGACACCTAATAATCTTATCCCTTTCTTTTCAATGATTCCTGACTCTTTATCAAAATTTATCTGTGCCCTGATTTCCCCGCCAGGAAACAAAGGGGTATGAATATTTACATAGTACAATCCGGCCAATAAGCCAGCCTCTTTAATTGCTACTTCGTCAACTGATACAGAGTCTGTTAGCTCTCCAGACATGGCCAAAGGAATTACGATGGGATGTTTTACTGGCGCATTTACCCCCGGTGCTGCTTCACCATGAATATGGGCTGCAATGGCATTTCCGGTCAATGAATTCCAGCGTAACGTATACTTTAACATTTTGGTGCTTTTATTATAAGATACGTCCAGACTCCCTTTGGCCAGAGATGTGTTTGCTGGAACTTCCTGGCCACCATTCAGGGGAATTCCATTGTGAATTAACACATTTTCAAGTGCACCAGGCTGCAGTCCTAATTCTTCTTTTTGCAAGCTTAATGCATTGTCAGAATCTTTAGAACAAGCCACTATCAGTAAAGCCGATAGGATAAGCAAGTAGCTTAATCTTTGTTTCAATGTTTTCATAATCAGAATGTTAGATAAATTGTATATTAAATTAGAAAATTTAATACACAATTATTCAATGAAGTAAAAATTGTAACCTACTATGAAAATAATTCACGATTTACACAAGGACTGGCTTTTTAATTCTGCTTAAAACCGTATTTTTTGTTAGTTGTGAATGGTAATGACATGAAGGGTGAAAGCTTATATTTACTGTAGAAATAAATAACAATATCTGATATTGGTAAAGACAGCAGCAATTAGGTCTTAAAGGCGGCATTCCAGCACTACCGAATATGGGGCAATCACCTTCATTGGTTATTAATAAGCATTAACTATTTTAGCCGCAGATAAATTAAGTATGAACTCAGAGCAGGAGACATCCTATTGTTTCAATAAATCCAAAAAAGTACTATAAGGTAAGTTTCTCCACAGTTGACGGCGGAAGCTGTTAGATATTGTAGTGATTGATCATATCATCATGACAAGTGAGGGATATTTAAGTTTCGCTGATGAGGGGTTGATGTAAGTTTACCTCCTATATTTGTTCAAAAAATAATAGTTCACTCGGTTATGGTTTGCACAGAGTTTGCATAATGACGAAAACTAGTAAATATTAAATAAGAGATTGTGGGTAAATAGTATTTACAATATTGTAAAGATATGCCTTCAATGGTATTTAAATTAGGAACCCACAAACAAAAATCGTTTCTTTGCACCAATCAGACTCCTTAGCTCAGCTGGTTAGAGCTACTGACTCTTAATCAGTAGGTCCTGGGTTCGAGTCCCAGAGGGGTCACTTTTACACATTCAAACAGATACAAAGCCTCTCGAAACAGAGGCTTTTTTGCGTTTAAAGGCACTTTTCTCAAAAATTTCAGTACAAACTAGTTCAATCAAAGCCAACCAAATCGGTAACCTATTCGGTAACCTATAGGTTTTGCCGAAATTAGGTTACCGAATTCAAACTGAATTAAGCAAGATTAACAAGGGTAAATAGCTGATTTTCAAACCTTAAAAATTTGAAATCATGAAAATTAATGAAGAATTATCAGTGCTGTTTTGGCTTTACAAATCGAAACAAACAAAGGATGGTATGAGCCCGATTTATGTTCGGATTACTGTGAACGGAGTCCGTGAAGATTTCTCATCCGGTAAGAAGATTAATGTCACTGACTGGGACACTAAAAACGGGAAAGCATTATCCACTTGCGCTGAAGCCAAGGCAATAAACAGCTACATCCGGAAAACCGAAGCGCAGCTTGAAAAACATTTTGAGCGGTTGAAAATCACAATTCCTGAAGTAACACCTAAGATGGTAAAGGATATGTATCTTCCTCTCCAAACAAATAAAAAGACGTTGATACAGGCATGCAGGTTTCATAACGAACTATTTGCTGACCTTGTTAAAAAGAAGAAAGGTTCACCAATTAGCCTGATGCGTTATGAAAGGATGCAACGCAAACTGGAATCCTTCTTGAAACTTAAACTCAAGATTAATGATTTGGCTCTTGAGGGCATCGAACACTCCCTGGCCGAACAGTTTTATCACTATTTATTGATGACTGATCTTGGCGAAAACATGGCATTTAAATATGTTAAAATACTTAAGCAGGTTATTAAAAAAGTAGTAGACCATGGTTGGATCAAATACAATCCAATTGGAGGCTTCAAGTGCCCTTACAAAGATCCCGACAGGGAATATCTGGAAATGGATGAGCTAATTTCTTTGTATAATAAAGTAATTACTATACCAAGGCTAATGGAAGTTAGAGATGTTTATGTCTTTTGCTGTTTTACAGGTTATGCATACGAGACAGTTTACAGTCTTAGGAATGAGCACGTATACAAAGGTTTAGATAATAGGTTTTGGATAAGCAAAGACCGATCAAAAACTGATACCGATGAAACAGTACCGCTGTTGCCTATTCCGCTTGAAATTATTGAAAAGTATAAAGCCCATCCTTATTGTGTTAAATCCGGCAAGTTGCTGCCCGTGAATTCTAACCAGAGATACAATGGCTATTTAAAAGAGGTTGCGGCTGTCTGCGGTATTAACAAACATCTCACCACCCACACCGCCAGGCATACTTTCGCAACTACGGTGACTTTAGAAAACGATGTGCCACTAGAGACGGTAAGTAAAATGCTTGGGCATAAAAGTATCCGCACCACCCAGATCTACGCTAAAATCACCAAGCGGAAAATGAGTAATAACATGCAAGCTCTTCAGGATAAGCTTTTTTGCGAAAAAGGACTATTAAAAAAATCTTTATAGTATTGGTATGAAAAGCAATAACACTCAACTTCTTCAATCTGTTAGAATTTGATTGATGAGTCAAGGAAAATGGTTGTTCGAAATGTAAACACCATAATGGTTTATACCTATTTCAATATCGGGACGATGATAGTGGAAGAAGAACAAAGAGCTAGTTGAGCACAATTAATAATTCGAGAAACGTTCTAGGCAATTAAGAATTGAGTAGGAATGGGGTTCTCCTGTAGAAACATGAATTTATTAACCAAGTCATTTATTATCAGCATTTAAGTGGTACAATTCTTACTGGATTCATATCCATTATCAATGATTACAATTACTGAATTTTCCAATAAGTTTGCGTACTAAATTAACTTGCTGGAAAATTGAGGGATTATATCTTAGTGTATATGCAAAAAAATAGCACAGTCTTACACATTCAGAATAATGAGGATTAAGACCTTGATTAATTTGAAGGTGTGATTTGCAATAATAGAATTAGAAGAATAAAAAAAAACAACCGATTAAGGTGTAATAGTCGAGACTTGATCTGACAAATGAGTTTTATTAGGCATCGCGATAAAAATGATTTGAAGGTAAAGCGGCTGACGACAAGTTAGCCGCTTTATCATTTCCATCGGTCAGGTTATCCCTGGCAGGTTGCTCTCCAGCATTGCCTGTTTCCGTTTCACCTGATATATTAAAGTTAAGGATTTGCCCGAAAAGTTCCGATGCATTTTTTTCTTTAGCCAGCGGAATGCTGTCCGAAAAGGTCTGTATCGGGGTCTTACCATAACAATACCTTCCTGAATGCGGCCTTTGTTCGTTATAAAAAGTAATCCAACTGTCTACATCCGTCTGAAGCTCTTCCAGGTTACTGTACATCTTCTTTCTGAAGGCGATGGCATAGAACTCATCTTGCATCGTGCGGTGAAAACGCTCACAAATGCCATTGGTCTGAGGACTTTTCGCTTTCGTTTTAGTATGATCAATATCCTCTATGGACAAATACAGCTGGAATTCATGATGTTCACGGGCTCCGCAGTACTCGGTTCCCCGATCAGTTAGGATACGCAACAAATCGACTTGCTGACTTTGATAAAAAGGCAATACCTTGTCATTGAGCATATCGGCAGCCACTAAAGCATTTTTCCGGTCATACAATTTGGCGAAGGCCACACGGGTATAGGTATCAATAAAGGTTTGCTGATAGATCTTGCCAACACCTTTAATATAACCTACGTAATAGGTATCCTGAGCTCCTAAGTATCCCGGATGATGTGTTTCTATTTCTCCCTTGCTTTCCTGTTCAACTTTCTTGCGTTCCAGAGCAGCAACCTGCCCCTCTGTCAGGATCAGGCCATCCTGAGCAACTTTTGCCTCCAATGCTCTTAGCCTTTTTTGAAAGGTTTCCAGCTGATGGCGTAACCAGACACTCCGTACAGTAGAGGGGGCTACTGACCATCCCTTTTTACGCAATTCATTAGAGGCTCTTTGCTGGCCATGCGCCGGCTCTTCTACGGCGTACGCAACCACGGCTTGTTCTATTTCTATATCAATCCGGTTCTTGAGTAAGGGCTTACTCCGGCTGATTTCTCTAAGGGCTAGTTCTCCTCCTTCTTCATATAATTTTTGAAATCTGTAGAAGCTATCCCTGCTGTATCCCATCACTTTACAAGCTTCTGAGACACTGCCTAATTTCTCTGCTAACTTGAGCAATCCTAATTTAGGCTGAATGAGTTTTTTCTCGGTAGTCATCTTGATAGTATTAACGTTAGTTATTTAACAGTTAATGTCAGATCAAGTTTTAACTTCTACAATTAAGGTGAGCCTCTGATGATGCTTATAAGTTGAATAATTTTGATTGAGAGTGACTAGTATCCTTCCGCGAAAGCTTGGTTATTTATTGCATGCCCTAAAGTAATCTTCCAACCTTCAACGCTTTCAAATCTTTTATTTTCAATTTGCCATTGATACCAACAGTTAACCTAATCCCGTTTCTGAGGGCTAGTTCGAACTTTTCGGAGGCTTCTACACTTACATGTACTTGAACTTTTTCGACGGCGAGAGCCTCCTCCTTACTGATTTCTTCGACGCTAATATTGAGAAATGATCCCTTGAATGTAGGCGACGTCAAATATTCAAACTCAAAGGCGGTTTTCATGCATACTATGGCGACATAGTCTTGGATAGCGTGGCTATGGCTAAAATAAACTGAAACGGCGTCAAATTCGCCAATTTTGAAATCATATTTATGTTCTTCATGGGATGCTTTGAATAGCGGATGTTGCATTAGCAAATCATTGGCAAAACTTTGACCAGGTGAAACGATTATTGCATCAGGAGATAAACCTGCATTTCGTAATTGCTGTAAACCTTCGGAAATAACATCTGTAAGTGCGCCCTCTCGAAATACAGGTGCCTGTTCACGTATAGTCAACAACATTGACGTGTCAGACTCCCTCCCTTCTTGGCCAACAATTGGGCGAAGAATATTTACATCGTTATGCTGATTGTATTCTAAAAAAAATTGTTTAAGGTTGCGCTCATAACCATTACGTCCGATGAATGGCAGCTTCTCGTCGGAAGATTGACAAATGGCATCAACGTCGCATAACAATTGCCAAATATGTGCCTCTTTTTTCCAAGTTTCGAGTGATTGATCGGCGAACTGTTCGACTAATTTCAGGTCAAGGGGTTGTTCCGCAACTTCACGAAGATTTTTAAGAGCCAATGTTTCCGTCAAGCGTTCGAAAACACGTATTACTGCATCAGCTCTAATGTTAAGTTCGTCATTTGTTTCGATCACGTATAATAATTCTTGCCAATTTTTAAAATCATTGCTCAGTTCTATTTTAAACTGCTTGAACTGAGTAATCAGAATGTCGAGAACACCATTGTTTTTTAAGCTTTCTTCGAATAAGATAAATTGGATTTGATTGTTAATAAGTTGTCCAACGAAGAAACCAAATGTCAACCAGTTAATGGAATCAGGTACAAAGGTTTCGTCTTCATTCGGAGGAAGATGCCATGATTGCCAGTCGAAATAATTCAACCATTTACCTTGATAAATTTGTAGTATATCGTTTAACGCTTCTCTTGAGGTATCATAATCTACACGAATCACTTTGATCATTTTTGCTGCATTTTGATCATTAATTCTTTTCTTTCTCTTTAAATGAAATATCCAAGATTGGAGCGCTAAAGCAGTGTGTCGACGATATGTTTTCAAGGCAAAAGCTTGCGCATAATCAATTTTTACCTTCTTTATTTGATCCTCTTCTACATTTGCATCATTGATCAAACGATAATAACTGGTCTGAACTGTAAAGTCAGGAACGTCAAACATATCCCTGTCTAACATAGATGCAATCTCTTTAAATCTTTCAACATCTTCGTTGTTTATGACGTAATATCCAAGCTTACATAAATGCGTATATGTATGATAGCCCATTTCATTTATTAGTTTAATATTTTCGGGTTTACGGCGCTTAACTAGGCCTAGTTCCTGCAGAAGAGCCTCATAATTAGCTGTGGCTCTAAGTGTTAAAGGAAAGAAGTCTTTGTAGCTTTCGTCATATTGATGAGGATAAATCGTCAGATAAAGGTTTGTGTAGATAAAGAGCAAACCACAGTAGACATCTTTATCAATACGAAGTAGTGCCTCTGTAGAAAATTGTATAGTCGCCTCAAATAGCGGATAAAAGCACTTGTAATGCTTATTCTTCAAGCTAATGACCATAGCCTGATACAGCAAAGTTGGCAATTCTTGAGTAACGTCAAATGGTAAAGGTAATCTGTATTCAAATTGCTTATCGTACAGCTTCCTCAGTCCGTAGAGTATTCTTATAAGCTCTTTATGCCTTCTGAGATGTATTAATTAATCCGGACACAAGATTTGTCATTAAATTAGCAAATCAGTGGAAAGAAAAACAGAGAAAAAGCGTCGCAAGTACGATGCTGATTTTAAACGGGAAGTATTAACAATGGTATCGAACGGTCGTTCGGTATTGGATATTTCTCAATCTTTAGGTATCGGATCGAACTTAATCCATAAGTGGAAATCCCGTTCTAATCCTGCTACAGCTTCTTCCAAAGCCATCGCCCCAACACTAGAGAATGTTTCGTGTGCAGAACATGAGAAACTAAAGGCGAAAGTCAGACAACTGGAGCAGGAACGTGATATTTTAAAAAAAGCCTTGGGCATTTTCAGTCGGGAGGATTAAAGGCGGTGTACAATTTTATACGTTCCCAGGAAGTTCTTTACTCAGTTATGCTTCTGTGTAGGGTATTGGCTGTAAGCCGAAGTGCTTATTACGGCTATCGTAGTGGGGCGAGCTATCACCAGCAACCCGCAGAAAGAGAAGTAGAAACTGCAATTGTCAATGTCTTCATAGCTCATCGTAGAAGATATGGGGTGCGTCGGCTTGTTCCTGAATTAGACGCTCTTGGATTTTCCATTGGGAATTATAAAATCCGCCAGGTGCTGAAAAAACATGGATTAAAGGCAATACAGCCACGTTCATTTGTGCCCCGTACCACAGATAGCCGGCATCCATATCCCATTAGCCCCAATTTATTACTGGAACGGCCTTTACCGGACAATATTAATCTGGTGATCATAGGAGATGTTACTTATATCCCATTACTGGCTGGCAATTGGGCTTATTTGTGTGTTTGGCTGGATTTGTATTCCCGTAAAGTAATTGGCTGGGTTTTAGCCGACCATATGCGTGAGGAATTAGTTGTGAATGCGTTTAAAAAAGCACTAAACAACCGTACCTTTTCTCAAAGCACTATTATCCATTCCGATCGTGGAGGGCAGTATGCAGGGAGAATATTTCGTAAGCTACTGGATAAGAGCAAGGTGGTTCAGAGTATGAGCCGTGCAGACAACCCCTATGATAATGCTTTTATGGAGTCCTATTTCTCCAGATTTAAAGCAGAGTTGTTAGAAGGAGGAGCTTTTGAAAGTATTGAAGATGCCCAAACAGAGATATTTGAATATATCGAAATGTATTACAATCCGATCAGGCGACATTCATCTTTGGGCTATATCAGCCCGGTCAATTTTGAAAAGGAATTTGATTCGATTCAGTTATCAACATAAAAGCGGGAGGAATTAAAAGAAAAAAGAAGCAAAAAAGAAAAAGGTGTGGGAATATGGAAAACTCTCAAGGGAGTTTCCCACATTCCCACACCTCAAGCAACAATAACAATCGTATTATTTATCTTTACTAAGAGAGTCGACTGTCCGGCTAAATCATCACACCTCATTCCTGCTTCAGCCATGGCAAGCAACTTCTCGTCGTGATGTTTACGAATCTCACTGATCGTAGGTGGTTGTATACAATTATAAGATTTGATCATAATACTGCATAAAATACCGCGTTCAGCAAGTGTATTTTCCTTGCCCGGAACAAAAACGTAATTATCCGCTAATTCGGTAAACGCCCCTAAATATAGATTGTGAAATACCATATCAGCATTTTTATGATCATGCAAATATGATCTTAATGCGCCAAGGTCGAGGTCCACCACATAAGACTTAATTGCTTCCGCTTCAACGTCAGCGTTATTAATAAGGCGAATTATATTTTTTAATGTATCAGGGTTAAATGTATCAGATAAATTATAGGGCTCGACGCCAGCTTGGTGCATCACAGACTGATATGCTTTTTCACTGAAAGTGCGATACAGCCCTTCCTTTATTAATACAAATGCATCTGCAGCTAATTGTTCATTCATGTAATCGTCGATCTGCGCAGAGTCAACGAAATAGATGATTTTGATAAAAAGAAAGCCGATTAATACTAACACAACGATCAACATCAGAGCTGCCGCAAGAACCACGTTGTTATATATCGCACCAGTTATGTATGTAAAACGAAACGAACTTAGGATAACGAAGATCCCTAAGGATGTAAGTGCAAAAATGATCACAAAAGACAATTTAGTCCGTTTAAAAAGCACTTTAACAGCATACAGTTCCTTAATAGCGATATTACTCACAAGGAATCCGATGACAGCCATGCTCATAGAAGCTATGGTCGCCAGATTAGATGCACGGTCGTCTATAAATTTACCAAAGTCGTGAGTCTTCTTTTCCTCTACAGAAAAATAAAATGCAAGTTGGAGAACATTGAAAAGACATGCTATAAAAATAAATACAAGCAATGTTAGGCCAACGGAAATAAACCATCGTTGCGGCTGTAGTTGGCGATCGATCCAGTCAAGCCATAGATTTTTCTTAATACATTCAAAAACTTCGGGATGTTTACGCCTAATCTGCTTTTCAATACGATATCGCATCCAATTATCTGTTTTCCTAAATATTTTCATTGTCAACATTAATATTTCGGTGTAAACATAACTCTTTCTAACCCACCAAATTAAATTTACTCCTTTCGGAAATCGATCTTGTTAAGTACAGATTGTTTTGATTATTAGTAATTGACGAAAACTAATGAAATAACAATAATTGAAATATCACTTACATTAAATTCGTTATGATGGTGATCGTTCGATTTTACTTACTTTACAGCTTACATCCTTTGTTATGCTTAAGTGCCCTTGTAAATTTGTTTCGATATTGCATTGAATCATGCATCATGACTCATCAATGAATTCATAAATCCTTTGAGGTTAAACACTCAAAAGAAGTGTTGGTCAATAAGTGAAGTAAGGTTCAACAAAATCATGGATTCAATCGAATTACTATTCTTTTCTTATCTTTTTGTAAACATCCAATGTATAATATTATGTGTGTTTCATACATTTACAAATGTAGATCGCAGCTAACATTGAATTTCCACAAAAAGTTTCGAGGTATGATAGTCAAATTGTTTAATTATTTAGAAAGTAATCATCAATGTCAGATATAGCAGACAGGGCTTCTGGAAAAATAAGAGTTGCTGATATTACTTTGGCACAATTGAGCCGAGGTTTATATCGCAGTAATGCAACTGTCTTCAAAGAGCTTATCAATAATGCTTATGATGCCGATGCTACGGAGGTAAGGGTAAACACAAACTTTCCCGCTTTCGATTATATCTCCATTGTTGACAATGGCTCAGGCATGCCATTAGAAAGTTTCAAGAAACATTTTGCCGATGATGGTATCGGTAGTAGTTCCAAAAGGAGAGGCAATGTTAATGAAACTGAAATTCACAAGAGACCTATTATTGGAAGACTGGGCATTGGAATGATGGCGATCGGACAATTGTGCCATAGTTTTGAAGTTGAATCGCATTATATTAATGAAAAAGGAAAGAAACTAGCTTTTAGGGGAGAGATAGTTCTAACTAACGAAAACATTCCAGATCTCTTATCAGAAATAAATAAGCCAACTTCAAAAGGGAAAGAAATTGACGTAGGGGAATGGTCTTTTGAAAAAATCGATTTTGAACAAGATAAAAAAGGCTTCAGAATTTATTCAAATGATGTAAGAGGTACTTTCAGAAGGGAAATGCGAGAGAGCTATGAAACTTTGGATGAATTTAGAAATGTTCCTTTTTCATTAAAAAATATTATCAGTATTCTTTATAATAGTCGTTCTGTACGTGACTGCAAAGCTTACTTAGAAACCATCTGGGAGCTATGCACATTATGTCCTTTGCCTTATTATGATAATGAAAAATCACCAGTAAGTTGGAATCAAAACGCAAAAATCGAAATATTGGATAGCAATTTTTCTAGTTTCATTGGTAAGAGACAAAGTGATCTTCTTGGATATAACTTCGAATTGCACTTTGATGGGATACTTTTAAATAAATTGATACAGTTGCCCTCTGTTGAAGATATTACATCTCGTGTTTATTATTTTGAATTTGACCAGGAAATATTTGATTCCCGTTTGAAATTTTCGGGCTATGTATTTTCGCAGGTATCCCGAGCCATTCGGCCTTTCGAACTTAATGGTATTCAGGTAAGGTTACGCAATGTTGGCATAGGCGGCTATGACGCCACGTTTATGAAATATTATAAGCAGGTTGAAACAATTCGAAGTAAATGGGTTTCAGGGGAGATTTTTGTAGATGCCGGTCTTGAAGCTGCTCTTAATATCGACCGTGACAGTTTCAATGAACATGAAGAACACTATAAATCTTTACAAAAATACATTCATGAGGTATTAGATAAGGTTTTTGATGAAACAAATAAAGCTGCGATGCAAAAACGAGAGATCGTAAAAGAAACTAAACTTTCTACTCAAAGTAACAGATTAAAAGATTATGTCATTACAGCAAGTAAAGGAAAATTTCAGCTAAAAGAAGATAAAAATATTCATAAGTCGCTGGAAATCGACAATAAGAAAGGCGTTATCACGATTAACAATAGTATACAAGAAATTAGAAGCAACAAGGCAGATCAATTGTACAAAATCATCGAGATAGCTTATCATATTTCAAGAGCGCCAAAAAGTGAAGAAGAACGGCATAACACATTTATGGAATTGGTTAAAAAAGCGCTAAAAGAAATCATTTAATGAAGGATTGGGATAATTACTACAGTAAGCATTGTACTCGATTCTACGGATGGTTGCCAGCAAGTAAAGAATTCAAAGAACGTAAAGGCGATTCGAAGATTAAATATTTGACTCTTTGTGACACCAACGCAATTGACATTTTTATGCTAGAAATGGAGGGTGTCCTTCAAAGGGACGCAAATCAAACCTTGACTGGCGTAACCATTTGTGAAATGGATGAAAGTAAACTTGCTGATATTTTCAAAAATGTCAACCCACCTTTAAGGGAGTCTATTGTAAAGGGTAAGATTCAGCAATTATTGCTTTTTCAAGATACTCCTGAACTTCAAGCGATGGATCCAGACGGAGATGTCCGTAACATAAAAATAAGAAGAAAGTTAAACATGCGTCGTGACGCTATTAGATTGCAGGCAGGATTTCCTTTTGATATAATCAATTTCGATCCTTGTGATTCTATAATGAATCCGGATAAGGAAATGTTCCAAGCACTCGACAAAATTTATGAGTTGCAAAGTGATATAGATGAATTTTTAATCTTCTCAACCACCCCAATTCATCTTAATGAGGCGATTAGTAAAGTGTTTGATGACGATTTCAACAAAAACATAGAGGATCACGAAGCGATAAAAATAGCTTCTGAAGCCACATTAAATACCCTGAGTTTTGCTGCTATTGGTGATGAACATAAAAAAGCGGCTATTGGTTTAGGGAAAACTTTGATTGCGAAGCTTTCGATTAAACATGGATTTGTGAGTAACCAACTTGGAATTTATATTTATAAAAGCGATAATGGAACCCCAATGATGAGCGCCGTAACGTTATTATGTAAAGCAAATGGCCAGCAAACGGTTGACTGGTATCCCAATGAAATTGTAAAGATTATCAAAGAAATGCCCACCGTTTATGAACCAGATTATGCCGAAGGGAATGATGATGTTAAAAATCATCTATCATCAGTCATTCAAAGGAGAGAAGAAATTCAAAACCAGTTCGCTCGCTGATAATTATGTCTTTTAATGAATTAAAACTTCCTTATGTCTATCAATTATAAAATTTTGCTGTTTAATCCCCAAAAATCTCAATTTCCTTCGGTAATTTCCAAAATGGCATGTCCTCCATCAATATTGGCTTTGACCCCGCCAGATTAACAACGCTGTGATGTTTATCTAATTTTTTTATTATTTGGACTAACTTTTCTTTTTGGTCTCTATCAGATATTGAGAATAAAGAATCTATATCCTTCAATTTTACATCGTTCACTCTATGAATAATCCAAGTGAGAATATATTGATCATATTCATTATCTGCAGTAGAAAAGTGATTCAGAAACTGAGTTGACAGGATTGTTCCTACACCAAACTCACGGCCTTCTTTCAAAATTTTCCTTAAAGAACTAAAATTCTTACTTAAAAAATTATCAGCTTCGTCAACCAACACCATCTTTGTCAACTGCCTGAAATTCCCATCAATGTTGCTATGCCCATTTTTCTGCATTTGTGAATAGAATGCATCTAATGTAATAGCGACCACTAAATTTTGGATGTCCGGGCTATATCCTGAAAGGTTAATTACTGTTACTCCATCAATCAATTCAAATAATGATTTTGTCTTTTTCCCATCCGGCTGGAATATCTCAAAATCATAGAGTTGCTTTAAAGCCGCATGAAGACTATCTATCGCCATCTTGTCATCATCAAGATAGAGTTCACATATATCTGATATTGTTGGAGATACCTTTGCCCATGTCGCTTCATCGCCTTTATATATACCTTTCTCTCCGTAGGCATTCATAATAACTTCTTTCAAAAAAGCTTTTTGCTTGTTACCCAGATTGAATGCATTTGATATTGTTTCCTGTAAAGTAGATGCGATGTGCAAAGGTAAAAGTGGCATCGGATTTTTACCAATGTCTATGGCCAATGGATTATAGGGGAGATGAAATAACTTATGCACTTTCGCACCCGTAGCTTCAACAAATTCAGGATTAATATAATCTCCTTTATAGTCAAAAATCAAAATACCGATAGGTGCACCATTGACATTATTCTTGCTTTCTCTGTACAATTGGGTAATCAAAGATTTCGTAAACTGCGTCTTGCCTGTACCCATTGTTCCAATTATTCCAGTGTTGGTGTGCATAACCCTGCTGGTATCCGTAGGATGCCATAAAACTTGTTTCCCATCACTAGTATCATCCCCGAAACATATTTTGATTGGCTCGGAAGTTAATTTAGCAATTGAAGTATCTGAAGACAATTCTTCTTTTTCATGAATAATAATGTCCGACTCAATATTTCCAACCGCTATACTTTCACTAGGGTCAAAATCATGCTGCTCAAATTCAACTCCCTTTAAGCTAGTGACCTGATTGACTAGTAGTTTACTTGTATCAATACTATGCTTCGTTTCAAAAAGCCAGTGTTTAATATCCTCAACACCTTTAACTAGGTAGCTATAACCATCCTGCTCGAATAACTCTAGTATCACACCATTATCACCTATCTCAAATTCACGTTGCATTGGTGATAAACTGAATGCAATTATGGCGTGATGTCCTATGAATTGGGAAAGATGCTCAGATATCAGAAAATTGTTGCTCATCAATTGCTCTCTGTAAATTGAAAGTACTTTATCCCAATCTTGTGCCTCCCAAACATTATAGAACTTCATCTTACCAGCGCTCATGAGCACGAGTTTTGCAAAAAAACTTTTGTAGAATTCTTGTTGAAATTTGTTCTCGGAATGTTTCAATTCCTTGTAAAGCAATCTGTAGGTTTTGTCAACTTGATCTTTTGCGTGTTTAATCACATTGGATCCATTTATTCCAATCTTTACTTCAACAGGAAGAAGCTGCAGGTTTAATTGACCATCGATTTCATATAGACCAACCATCAAAATATCATCACAATGCTCTTCGTTTGCACCTAAATTCTTAGTAGAGAACAACCCCTCGGTTTTACTAAGCCCTGCTCCACCAGATACACGAAGGATTTCTTCCAAGGAAAGAGGAACCCATATTACCTCTGGATGTGAATAAAATGCTAAGAAAGCTTTTACAGCTGACGGCAAGCTTAGCTTTTCTTTCCTAATGTTACTATCTTTCTTACTTATTAACTTCAATAACCATTCTCCATTGATGGCATTATAAAGATCTATGAGCTTAAGGATATCCGAATCCTTATAGGTCACCTCCTTGCTTTTTAGTATCTGTTCCAGCAAAAATTTATATTGCTGAGATTTGCGGGTTACCGTTATGGCATCAAATCCGCTAGCACTACTGTACTGATCGCTATAATGAACAATGATCACATCGTCTTCTCCCTTGAAGAAAGAAAGGTCAAAATGTGGATCAACGAATGTAACCCATTGTGAGTGATCGTATAAGTCACTCAATGATTTTTTTATGTCAGTATCAATCAACGTACAGACAATCTCGTTCTGTTTGTATGGATCTTTGGAGAAGGCAACCTTTCCCAATGCGTTGTATCCTTTAACGATCTTGATTAGATCGGTATCAGAATGATTATATCCAGAACCGAAACCTGTAACGTAGGTTTCCTCATGGTAATACGATGGTACATCAGAAAGCAATCCATTCAAAGATATTCCAGAAGGAATCTGATTGGTATTCCGATAGGAAATCCTCGAACTATCATTATTGAATTGGTAGAAAGTAAGGTGAGCATATTTAATATCTTTTTGCTTCCCATTAGCAAAGAAATGAACATTGGTTCTAAAGGCATTGAGCAAATCCTCAAAATCGTACAACTTAGAATTGGCACTTATAGAAAAAGCCTTTTCAATATCTTCCTTATCAAAAAGATGAGCCATTTTCTCAAAGGTTGTCACATAATGGTCTGAGCCATTGATATAAAGATCGATTGGCCGTAAATCATAAGGACTAACCCTGTTCGAAACCTGATCTTTATAATAATCAAAAATTCCTTGCAGCACCTGCAAGCAATCACCCATATTGAAAACATTGATCTTTAAGGGAACTCTGTTATCATAATCAAAAAGAAAGCTGAAATTATCGATAAACTCTGTAATCTTACTGTTGACAAGTCCACGAATAAACTCACGACCGCCAAACTGCTTGAAGTGAAGATCATGACTAAAATACATCCACTCCGGAGAGTGGTTGTTCTCTTTGCTGGCATAGAGGAAAGGTTTACCTGCCGAAGCTGGATTTTCCCAATAAATAAATGGTAATAAATTAAGAGGCGTAAGTTTTTTGAGCATCGCCTCATAAAGTGAATTCTCTTTGATTTGATCATTCACCTCCAATTGGTAAGCAACCATCAAAGGGTGCAATGGAGTGAATTTGACCATTCGGGTCTTAAAATTTTCTATAACCGTTCCCAACCTTATTAGATCGGCATTAGTGGCTTCCCGCAAGGGTTGATGTTCTTCCAGCTTACCAATTTCTTCTAGAAAAGCATTAACATAGACATTAGCCTTTTCCCTTAAACCGTCATCCAAAAACGCTAGGCTGGGCAATAAACTATATTGATCAATATACTTATAATAAGCGATGTAGGCATCTTTCAATTCTTTAGACAAAACCAGATCATAACCAGTAAGATTACTATTTTCTGACTCAGCTTTGGACCATGCCATTGCTGGCTGTTGCATCATCTGAATTTCTAACAATAGGTTAGATCGGAAATCATCCCTAACTGTAAATTCCTCATTTCTAAAAGAGAGTTTAAGTGTATTGTTATCTGTATTGTAGATGTATTTATAGCTTTCTTTATGGATTCGCTTGTTCTGCCAAACTTCCCACCCTTTAATAGGAACAGGGAGATTGATTTTTTGCCTTACGACTATCTCCAAAGGCAGATTCTTATAACTGAGGATAAATGGAATCTCTTCCTCTTCCTGTTCATTTCTAAGATTTACGCAAAGCTGTTCATCGCCAAGCTCCGCAGTTTCACTATGACCAATGTTAATATCTGAACTAACGGATGAATTAGGATTGAATATGAGTTTTTCCTGGTCATTAATCACAAGAGCTCCTTTGTCGCCTATTAGATAATTAGCGGAGAAACCTTCGATAAATGAAGAATATGTGTTTAAGGCCCATACCCTAAACCTATATTTATTATTAGAAATACCATCAGTATACTCGAATGAGAGCATATTCTGATTGAAATGTTCAGAATGGATAGTTATCTTTAAATGTCTGCCAGATTTTTCGATTCTGGATGCAGATAAGGGCTTTCCCATCTTGATCTCACCTTTTAAAAAGGAATCATATGATATGATAATATTGACTGGATAGGCACCAATGGGATTAAAAACCATCAAGTTTCTTTGCCTATTACCTGTTGATGTTTCAGCTGCCGGTCTGTCCCATACGGTAACTCCGGGAGTCAGCGATTTAACATCTACCCCTTTGTAAAGAATTGGCTGGTCTTTATCCTTTTCAGGAATGTTTCTGATAATATCCGCATAATCCAAAAGCTTCCATGTCGCATCCTCAGCTTTATCCATAATTAGTTTTACCCCTGCACTGGTAAATCTTTTTTCTAATTCCTGAACGGCATCTCCATAATTGATACTGAATTCGATTGATTCGAATAGGACATTATTAGCCTGCAAGAGGGATCTTATTCGTCGGGGATCATCAATGCTTGAAAGTTCCTCATGTGGAAATATACCCATAGCAGAATAATCTCTAGGTGAGATTTCCCCTCTTTTTGTCACACCAATGATTGAAGCTAGGTCGAAGATTGTTGCATTATCAAGGCGCAAGTCCTTGGTCTTTTTGATAAGGGCTTCCTGAAGTATAATTTTGTCGGAATAACTGAATGTCTGACTATCCTGGATTTTTTTCTTTAATCCCTTAGAAAAGAACTCATAATTGAATGGCATTCCAGCCTTGGTAAGATCGCCACTCCCTCCAATCAAACTATCAAGTTTTCCACTGAAAAGGATAAGAATAGACTTACCATAAAATTTATCTTTCTGTCCGGCGACCTGATTTCTGAGTGTAGTGAGAAAATTTTCTGTAGCATCAGCATTAGAAGATACAATAAGTTCAACATGGCCAAATCTTAGCACTTTTGTATTAAAGATCTTTGAATCAGAATTGTGCTGATAACTGAAATCAGAACTTACATCCGTTTTAAAATCTGTAAATGTGGAAGTAAACTTGTTCAGATCACTATCTTTTTCTAGATAAAGATAATAGCGGTCACCTGCTTGCAAATTTATTGGATTTGAAAAAAAATCAAATAAAGTATCTGCTAAGTAATTATAAAATAGGTCTAATGTATTGTGCATCTCCGCTATCGCTTTTTTTCTCTATTAAATTAATTTTGTCATAGATCTCGATTATTGCCTGTTGGGTTGAATCGTCGAAATATATACCCCTATTATTAAATTCTACCCAAAGGTCCTTTAACCTCATTTTTTGCTGTCCATTGACACAAAGTTTGGTCACAAAAATTAGCGTTTCATTGGATAGGTTCAGAGTATAACCATTTCTTCCTCTGTTTTTAAGGATATACTCCTTACAAAAGCCTGTAAACCATTTTCCATAATTGTTTCTTTTCGATTTTCTTCCAGACTTTTCAAATTGATAGTCTATTTGGTTATAAAGCTTATATATCAGGATTTGAAATTCATTCTTCAAATGAATGCCGTTAAGTTTGAGCGAGAAATACTCGTCGAATAGAAGCCAATCGACATCTTTAGGTGCATACTTTAAATATGTTTCGCTGATTGAGAGGGCATGGGCAACAAGTTCACTTTGTTGTTCTTTAGTCGAATTATCAAAAAAATCAGATAATTCCAGATAGCCCATATTCTTATTTTCAGCAATTAGAGGAATATAGTTGATCAAATCCAATGTGATTGCGTGGGAGAAAAACTTTGATATCCTGCTTTCTAAAATTTTCCAACCACTTTCATTTGTGCGTCGAGATTCCGAAACAGATTCACTTTCAAGCGTAAAGTAGAGGTGATGATCCTTGCTCAGAAAAAACTCATTGAATGTTAGTGCCGCCCTTGAAACATAAAAGAAATAATAGAACTTAAAAAGCTTTTCACTTTCGATTAGAAAACTACCCTTATCATTATGTAAAAATTTGAAATCCTTCTTGAATTTTTCGACCACTGACGCATCAAGCACATAATATGGAACTTCCTTTTTATTAGATGAAGGTAAAATATCATCCAATTTAGGTAAAGCCCTGTCCATCAAAGAATGGAATACATGCTTTTTCTGATCTTCTGTATCTTTGACCAATGCTTTAAGTTCGCTATCAAAGAAAATCTGTAGAATGAATTCCGCAATATTTTTAAGTCCGGCCTCTTTAAAGTTCCAAAACATATAAAGCTGTGCCTCTTTACCATACTTTACAAGATTATCATCCCTGAAAAAAACTGATTCTATGATCGATTTGAGTTTATCTTTCTGGTTATCCTCACACTTAGTTAATATAGACACATTGGCTAAAATATTTTCCTTAAGATTTTTTTTGAAGTTTGTATTCTCCTTCACCCCAGCGAGTTCTTTTGGGAGTTTTTTCTTCATAATCTCTCGGTAGCAATATCCTATGCATCCATCAAAAGATTTAAAATCTTCCCTGAGAGATTTTTCAAGGTTGTCGTCAATTCTTGTGCTAAACGGAAGTAATGGTATTTTTTTTCCTTCATAATGGAAAAACTGAACCACTCCTGTACTAACTGTCTGTAAATAGCTCTTTAAATCTTCTTCAACATCGAATTCTCTAATCATAATGGCTTATTTAACTTGGTAAACTGGAACTCATTATATTCATCTAGTTCTAACTTGTAATCCAGATGGTAGCCAATATTCACTTCGTCTATGAAAAGTTCCTCACTATCGGAATTTTCATAGATTAAGTTATCGACCATTGTAACAAAGTTTATAAAGCTGTTCCTATCCAATTTATTTGGCCTATAACCCTGGTTCACCTTTTGTAGCAGTACAAAAAGTGAATAATCGACATCAACTCCTATTAAGTTGTTTTTCGTATTGTCAAGTTTATTGGGTATCAAGAACTGTACTTTTACTTCCGTCTGAAACTGATGTAAGATTTCCTTGGTTACTTTTTCTACAGGAGAGGGCAAAGATGACCTGAACTGGATATTCCTGAACAGTCGGTAGGAAGAATGCCGCGACAAATTGCTGAACATTATTTTGTTTTTTTCGAGCGTACTTCCATTCCAAAGCAATGCAGCATTCTTTACCAGTTCATTGACATCCTTCAGGCCAGATGCATCTTTGATATTTGAAAAATACAATGCCTTCGCAAACGACTGAAAATGGTCATCACTATATAAAGAATCCTGATATTCAACAAAATAATTCAATCTCAAATAGAACTTGAAAAGAATGTTCTGATCGCTAAAGCTATGTTTCAAAGTTGTTCTTAGCTGAAAGGATATATCAGGGAAATCTTGGATGAAAATCTGCAGAGGTTCCATACTTGTAAAAAGTGCAATTGCCTTTTCATCAAGCTTTTCATACCTCCGAATACTAGGGTCAAGTTTGAAAAACGAAGAAAATATCTTTGACAATTGAGCCCTTTCGAACAGATAGTTTACTATATGGTATTCAAGGCGAAGGATTGGACTAAGGGACAAGATATTGGCCTTATATTCTTCAATTCCTAAATTGGAAAGCTCGAAGGGGACCAGAATATCATGGATAAAGTTTAAGATTTGCCTAAAAGATATGATCAGTTTTTCCTTTAAGATACACTCCACTAAAAGCTTTGCAATTACTTTTCTGTTATGTTCAAGGGACAGAAATTCAAAATTTGTTCGGACCGGACACATTAATAATGAATCACTTCCAGATAGCTCATTATATGCCCTGAAAATTGGGTTTATCGCCGATGGATTGACAACTTTTTCCAAAATCTTTTCAATAAGAGTAGCTTTTACTCCATCATGAGTAAGATCATAAAAATGATGGTTTGTAAAATTCACGAACTGGAATTGACTGTCTAAAAGGAATTTGTCCCTGATTTCAAACTTATCAGGATTGATGATCCCATTTTTTTCGACAAATTCCTTTAGCTTGGAGTACTCAGTAACATTCTCCTCCAAAAAATTACTAAGTGTCCCTAAATTGATTGCTAGTATCCATTTATCTTTTGAGGCTAATATATTATCGTCTGAAAATGGACTTAAAATTTGCTGTAGGGTCTGTATGCAAGTTTGGTCTGGGCTAAAACTTTCGGTAGCATCATTATGAATTTTAAAACTGCCTAAGGGTACAAACATTTCAGAGTCCTGCCCGATTTTGGAAAGCAAATGTGATTTGCCATCGCCTACGTTTCCGCAGACCATAATCAAACATGAAGTATCCGTAGTTGAGGCTTCAGTAATAATCATTTTTAGATCAGTTTCAACAGATCTTTCTACATGAAGATATTTCTTTAAGTCATCCTCAATTTCAAGCTGTGCATCTGCAATAGCCTCTTTCGATGATTCTTTTAATTTACTTAACTGATGAATAAGAGGGTGTGTAGGTAGCATGAGCACTTTTCTAGTCGTTAAACCCTTCGGAGAAAAACTCAGACAGTGGTATATCTAAAGCTTTTAGTACCTTAACTAAGGTTAAGAATTTGAGATTATCGCCAACTTCATATTTTCCATACTGAGTGCGAGAAAGCCCACTTTCGTTAGCAAAATGCTCATAGTTCGAATACCCTTTACTAACTCTTAAATTTTTTATTCTTTTAGCTAGTTTTTTTAAAAGGGCTACTTCTTCTCTAGTGAATTTTTCTTTTCCATTGGGCATGAACAAATCTTGCGATTAGAAAGCGCTTATAGTACCTGTCTAGAACGGTATTCCGAAAAAATAAAGAAACAAGAAAATTATTAACCTGGGAAAGTATTAGATTTCAGCAACAATCTACCTAATAGTAGGTATCGATGTCTGTTAGGGAATATTCTTGGCGGCGACTATCCTTTTGTAGCTTTAGTGACCTTTGTAAAATACATTAGAATCCTATCTATATTTTTAGCCTAATCAATAATTTTAAGATTTATTGACGTTCATCTAATGAATCAGTTTCATCATTTAAAATCAATCTTGTTAGCTATAAATTCGAAGCCAGTAATATTACTATTATCCTGAAATTCTTCATTCAATAACTCTAATCCATCATCAACATGCATTTTAACATAGCGAACTATATCTCTATCTCCACTATAAATGTTGTAATGCAGACTTATTAACGCAATATAGTAATCTGTATAATCTCCAAATAATACTTTTGCACTGTATTCTTTTCCACCTGAATCTTTTATACCATTAAGTTCTAATAATCTGTCTTTCGACAAGGAATAAGCTAACGCGATTCGGGCAATTACATTCTCCGTGCCCAAGGCAAGTTTAGTAGTTAAAGATGTTACAATTTCCTTATTTGCCTTGGAAGTTTTGATATTACTAAACATAAGTCTGTGATTGATTGTAGGCGTCAAACAAAATATCAGGTCTTACTTCGACAAACCCAGAATTGTATTTATTATTCTGCTTAATTAAGTAAGCTTTCCCTACTTTATCCCGCATCCAAGCATATTCATCTTCATTTAGCTCTTTTTGTAGTAAAGGGAATAAAACTACTTGAGCTGATAGGTTAGGATAAAATTCCTGTATAATATTTTTTGAGTGGTTTTTATCAAATTTTTGCAATGGACTATCTATAAAAACAGGAAAACGAATATTTGATTCATCAACTAACGCTTTTAATAAAGCTGTAGCGTATAATTGCTGTTCACCCTTTGATAGCAATTCCTTATCAAGGAATCTTTCCTGATGGTCATAAAGTTCTATATCTATCAATTCCCCTTGAATCACTACATTAACCTTACTCACAAAATCACTTTTGTGCATCAGCCTGTTTAATTCAGTATAAATATTTTTTTCCAGCGAGCCTTTTTTCTTGATTTTAAGTTTTTGTATAAAAATGTCGAGTTTCTGTATAAGACGTTCTGCCGTTAAATCCTTTTCACGATCTACATCTTCTACTTCTACCTTTTTACTTAATTCTGATACCTGTCTAGAAATCGTCTTAATCTCTGTCTCAAACTGCTGCTTCAATGTTAAAATATTAGCTTTCTCTTTTTCTAACTGCTTAATATCTTCATCTAATTTTTCTTTTGAACGACGTATATCTGCAATCACAGGATCTTTTTCTTTTGATTCAGCGTCCTGTAATTTTCGATTTATATTGTTGAAGGTACTTTGCAACCGCTTTTGATCATTGATGAGCAACTTGAAAGTCTTGGTATAAGAGTTTTGCAAATTCTCATAAATGCTAAAAAAATTATTTTGCTGATCGGATGTGAAGTTTAACAGCATTTTAACTTCAGTCTTTTGTTCGGGGAGTAGTGTATTTTTAATCAGATTAATTAGGTCTACTTGAACAACATTATCTAAGCCAAAATGATTTTTTTGTAAAGTCAACGCTTCTTTTATCGCTTTAAATTTGTTCTCTAATAAAACAGTTACAGCAGCACTGTTACTATTCTCCGCCTCTAACTGGCTTTTTACCAAAGACATTTTATTGGCCAGCATAGCAAATGGCGCCAATTCAAGCATGTCATTAAAACGAATTTTTAATTTGGCTATGTCACCGGCTAATATTGTCTTTTGTTCTCTCAGCCTTCTTATGTCCTCTAATGTTAGCGAGCTACCTTCACGGATTAACTGTTCTTGATACTTATCTGAAGCTATACGTTTCAGCTGGATATTCTCAGCTAATTCGTCCAGTTGATTATTCTTGTGTTCTACAAATTTTCTTGATTGGTCGAGTTGCTTATTTAAGCGATCTAAAGAATTTCTATCACTTTTTACAGCGGACTTCTCTCTTATACGATAACGCATCTGTTCCAAGCTACTTTTCAAATCAGTATATTTCTTTATGCCCAAAACCTCTGCATAGGCTTGGCTTAAATATCTCTTTTCTTCAGCCGTATTTATCTCAGCAAGCGAAACAATCTTCTCTGCATCAAAAAAGAAAAATTTAGCAATTTCTTTTGGTAAAATAAAATCATTAATGAAAATCTCCGTACCAACATTTTTTGTCAGTTCATTCTCTTTACCATCAATCAAAATATCTACACGTTCTTTATGGGTAAGAATATTGTAAGTTCTTTTTATCTCTAATTGTTGGCATGCTACTGAAGGAATCATCAAATTAGAAAAATTCAATGTTACGCTGAAAGAACTTAAAGCATCAATCTTTTCTCGTATGAACTGTTTCTCGGCAATGCTTTTACCTGCTAATTCAGCGCTAAGTATTACAAGTTTATCCTGTGATTCGGTGATTGCTAAACGGTTCATTAACTTTTCGCAGTACCGTTTATAATTGCCAGATTCATTAATATCCTGACGGTATCTATCATCAACATCAACCATCAATTTGCCGTATAAGCCCCAAACTAATGAAGTAAGAAAAGAGGTTTTTCCAAAACCATTATTACCAGCTATTACTGAAATATTTCTGTCGCCTTCAACAGAAAAATCTAACGGATTTATTCCATAATAAACTCTGAAGTTATTTAATACAATTTGATTAATAAACATTACTTCTTTGTTTTTATATATCTATCAATATGATTTTCCAAATCACTTTGCAACCCATAATTATTAACTAAAATATATCTTGATTTCTGCACTTCTAACAATTCATTAATTAGATTATAATCTGTTTCATTTACAAATACTTCTTTCAATGTTTCCTTTTCAAAAATATCCTGAACATCAAAATCTTGCACTTCGTGCGTTGTGCCATTTACTTGGTTGTAGATGTCTGCTACACTAAATCGGAACAAAGAATCACGGTGCCAAGTAACTTGAATTGCTACTAATTCCTGGTAATTAATTAAGATAAGATCTTGCTCACTCTTTTGCACCTCTTTTTGAGCCTGAAGTAACGTTTTTAACATGTAGGCTCTGTGTTCTTCTGTATAAGGCCCCCAAGTGTTTTCATCTTCTACATAGCTGCCGCGTCTTTTCGTTTCCCGAAATTCCCGTTTGTTACGATTTTCTTTGAGCATATCCCGAAACTCAGATAGCGGCTCCATCCATTCCTCTCCATTATCAATTAAAGCTTCCATAGATCTATCTCGTTGCACTACTGTACATACCCAGCAGCCGAAACGACTATTGCCGCAAGAAGGCGTAGTTGTATCAATAACCAATGGACAATCCCCTCCGTTAGCATTTCTATACAATGTCACCAATGCTCGATTTGTTCCACCCCATGACGGGTCATTTTGTAAAAGATACTGCCAAACCTCTTCAGTCTCCACATCTTTTATAGCCGCAAAAACGTATGCGTTAGGCAAAACGTGTTTTCTTAAACGTTCACCCTTGACCTCGTATTTCTTAATGCTTCTAGCTCTGGTGGAGCTTTCAGCACTACGGGTACCTAATAGGATTATAACCTCTCCAATCTCACTTATCTTACTTTTTATGAATTCAGTAGTAGGGTTTATCTTTAGTCTTTCTGTACACCATCTAAATGTGTTGTTGGGTGCAGGGTAACCTTTACCAATTAAGTTTACCCAAAAACTCTCTTCCAATTTGGGAGTAGTTTCATGCACCGTTAGCGGCATACTTTGTTTAACCGCAGCCGTTTGGATATTATCTAAAGTGCCTCGGATGAATTGTGCAATCTTGGGATTTTCAACTAATGTATCATTGCAAACTACGTGTATTGGACGAGTACGCAATATCGGTTCTATTCTCTGAACTGTAGACCAAACAAGCTGTAATAGCATGGTAGAATCTTTCCCGCCACTAAAACCGATAATCCATGGCCGGTTATTGTCATCTGCCATATATTGATCAAAAATTTCGTGCTGAAGGAACTTTATATCTAATGCCATTATGGATTATTTGTATCTGAATTTGAATTTACAAATAGGGAGTATTGCATTCAAATATGCCGATTTTTAGCGTATAATTGCTGCTTCACCTTACAGTATTTTTCAAGAAAAAGCAGTTTATGCACATTTTTAGGAATATAATTACATATAACATTTTGTATGAGTTACTTACCAAAGCATGAAGTATTACATATTGAGCTACTTAGTGGCTGTTTTAAGGACTGCACCAACTCATACAAATTTTACTGGTTTTTAGCGATCCTAGATCATCTGAAAGACAGTAATAATGATTCTGTCTCTTTTGAAGACCTCTCTCTAAGGATGATTTCTTCAGTGTGGTACCCTTTAAATTATTTTAAATTGTCTTTTGGTAAGCAAGACAGTTTCAAAAATATTGCGGACATTATTTCAACATATCTTAAAATAGATAATACCCCTAATTCAAACACCCTTTTCTCACAATTAGAATCGAGTCTCGACTTAAATACTGTAAAGGAAATACAAATAAAGACAGTCTCGATATTGAAAAGGTATGTTGCATTCCGATTTTTAAGATCTTTTTTTAAAATTGAACTTTTAGGTGCGAAAGATTCCCTTGTTGATTCAAAAATTAAAGAACTCGCAAATTCTAATAAAAGCCTAGTTCCGTATACCTTCAACGATAATGGGATCATTATTCATCCGCTATGGCGGGAATACTTTCAGTTAAATCAACGATTTCTTAGAGGGTTTATACACTGGCATCTTGTTAAATTCTTACATAAACATAATCCTAATGTTATTGGCCTTTCTGAAAAGCTTGAAAAACCCTTCGAAAGGAAGTTGTCAGTGGCAAAATGGTACTGGGGCTCATATCTGAAGCAGTACCCAACACGTTGCATTTATAGTAATCAGCTATTAACTCCCATCAATATGAGTTTGGATCATTTTATACCTTGGTCTTACATTGCTCACGACCAGCTATGGAATATTGTGCCTACAACTAGATCAATGAATTCGTCAAAAAGTGACAATTTACCGTCTTTAGAAGCATATTTTCAAAGCTTTGCTAAATTGCAATTCGAAGCACTACAGTTTCATTTAAGTAGTTCAAAGCATAATATTCTTTCGGATTTCAATTCAGTTTTGAGCACCGATAGACTTTGCGATATTGGCTTTGAAGAGTTTTATTTTAAAATTGAATCCCAAATGAGAAATCATGTGGCATTCGCAAGCAATATGGGATTTACATCGAACTATGTGTGCACCTAAAAAAACAAGTCATTAATTAATACAAAAACAAATCCACGCAATCAGCCCAAGGTAACTATCAATTAATCATGTAATTCTTTGAATGTTCTTCCATCTTTACTTAACCATAGTAGCGGACCGGGAGTTTGCCTTCCTAGCACAATGTTGGCTGCTGAACTTGGGCTCGAAAAGACGGTGTCTTCAGAGAAACTAAAATACTTGCCGTTATCGACTAGTATTCCTGATTCAATGAGCCTTTTTTGCAATGATTTATAATTATCTGAAACAGAAGGTACCATGTTCTTATTTGCCATAGACCCCTTGGTAACTATAAATCCTAACGCATCTTCATACATTTTCGCTGAAATTGAAATATGTTTAATCGTATAAAACTCCTTAAATGGCAGCGAAGTTTCTTTTTCTTGTTCACGAATTACCGTGGGCACCAAAAATTTAAAACCCATAACGGGCAAAATCAATTTAATTTGTTCCAAGAAATATTCAAGATCTGAGATTTCGGCTTCATGCAATACTGGGTATGTAGGTTTATGAACATTGATTATCTCAGCGGATTTAGCATCGTGAGCCATTTCAATAATTTTAGCTTCCAAATACTTTACATGTGCTTTGGTTAAAAAATCATCCTTGCTTATAAAAAAGATAAATTCGTCAAAATCCTTGTTTGTCTCATTGAGATGCTGCTTTATTCGAGTGCCAATATTTTCAGCTTCTCCAATGTATATTCGTTCAGAATAAGTGGTGTATACAGGAATAGATTTTAAACAATAGATCCCTGGATTATCAAATTCTGTTCGCTTCAATATCTTGGGTAGTGAAGCTCGGTTAGAGTAAATGGCCTTACCAACCCAATTGCCTATTTCAGCAGTTCGTGGCCCGTATTCGGTACCTTCGATCATGTAGATTAGAAGTTTTTTACCCATTTGTATACCTTAAAGGTGATTTAAAATACCTAGAGAATAATGACTTGTAAATATGTGTATTAAAATTTGAAAGTCAGATCAACTTTGAAATGGTTTAATTAAAACATAACTAGCAATATGTTACTTTTCCAAAGAAAATATTAGCCAATTTGCATAACCTGGTATGTGTTGGAAGTAGCTGGCATCCTTCTTTGGAACTTTGAAACTCATATGTCTTTCCGAGCACATTTTTAGAATGTCAATAATGTCAGCTTCTAAGTTTAGTCTACTTTCAGTACCTTTCAAAACGCAAAAGAATAGTAAACTCTTACTCCAAACAGCTTGTTGAAAATCTTAAATTATTTGATTTAATCCCTGCTGTTATGCACCATGCCGTTTGTGTTTTTAACTTGCGCAGAAAAATATAATGGAAATTAAATCTTTGCAAATTGTAGCTCGCTACTGGAATAGGAAGCAATTTTAGGTGATGGTGATGCATACGGAATGATTTCACATCCATACGACTTTTTCTAAGGAAAAAGATAAAATTTGATTACTAAAAAGCCGTAATATATTGACAAAATCTAACACATCGTTCTGGTTTCTTTTTGTTGCAGAATTGAAATCTTACAGTATAGTCGACTGTTTGGAAACTAAAACTAAAAATATTGATTGAACTAAACGGCGCATGGCAGACTTAATAAACGACAAAAAGGTGTTTACTTTATTGGAAGTGACTACAAGTATTAAAAAGACACTTTCCAAAAGATACAATAATTCATATTGGATCAAGGCTGAGATGAACAAAATCAATCTCTACAGCCAATCAGGTCACTGCTATCCGGAACTTGTCGAGAAAGCCAATGGGAAAGTGATCGCTCAAATTAAAGGGATTTTATGGAGGGATGATTATCAAAACATCAACAAAAACTTTTTAAAAATCTTGAAAGAGCCTTTGAAAGACGGTATTAAAATCCTCTTTTTAGCAAGAATAACATTTGATCCTACATTTGGATTGGCACTTCAAATAGTCGATATCGATCCAGCTTACACTCTGGGCGACTTGGAGAAAGAAAAGCATGAAACTATCGCACGTTTAAAGAAGGAAGATTTTTACGACCGAAACAGAAGCCTGCAGGTACCTTTACTTCCACAACGTATCGCCATAATTTCCCATGAAACAAGCAAGGGATACGCCGATTTTTTGGAAGTGCTTGAAAGCAACTCGTGGAATTATAGTTTCTTACATCTGCTGTTCCCATCACTGTTACAGGGAGAAAAAGCTATTCACTCTATTATCAGTCAGTTGAAAAAGATTGAAAAAGTCCAATCCCATTTCGACGTAGTCGCAATTATACGGGGCGGCGGCAGCGACGTTGGCTTATCTTGTTACAACAACTATGAATTGGCAAGAACCATATCACTTTTTCCAATACCTGTAATCACAGGAATCGGACATGCAACGAATCAAACCGTGGTAGAATTGGTCGCCCATACAAACGCCATCACGCCCACCAAGATAGCGGAATACCTCCTTCAAAAATTTCATAATTTTTCTATCCCGGTTCAAAAGGCACAGGAGAAAATAATTGATCGTGCGAAAAGGCTGTTAAATGACAAAATGGTATTTTTACATTCAGAAGTGAAGCTTTTCAAGTCCGCCGCAGAAAGTTTATTATCAGAAAACCGGAATGAAATAGCATTGCAAATTGGTTCGCTATCTCAGCACGTACAATTTCGTTATAAAAACGAAAGAAGGAATTTAGATGGGATAAAATCGGAGTTAAGAAAAGACATTTTTGTTTCTATAGGGGTGGTTAAGCAAGAAATCAGACAGTTGGTTAAAAATCTCAAGAAAGATGTGACATTACAAGTGCAAACCAACGAGTCAGAGATTGATCAGAATATTAATTCCATTGTCAGCAACCTTCACGCAACCCTGGTAGAAAGAAACCAGAGCCTTCTATTTAATCAAGGACGTCTTGCCGAAAAAACATGGCACTTTTTAGAATATAGAAACTCCCAAATAAATAATCTGGAGAAGAACGTCCATAATATGAGTCCGATTAATGTCTTAAAGAGAGGGTACAGTATCAGCTTATATAATGGCAAAGCAATAAAAAGTTATTTGGAAGTGAATGACAATGATGAGATTGAAACTATTTTGTTTGATGGAACGGTGCAAAGCTTTGTACATCACACTTCAAAAGCACAAAACTTATGAATGATAACCCTAATTACAAAGAAGCATTTGACGAATTGCAAACGATCGTTTTAGAAATTGAGCAGGGCGAAATTTCGGTGGATAAACTTTCCGAGAAAGTAAAACGTGCTGCCCTGCTGATCAAAATTTGCAAAGCCAAACTGACTAATACGGAAGAGGATGTAAATAAAATATTAAGAGAATTGGAGGAGGGAGAATAAGCTAAACAGATATATTAATAATATCAGACAACTTTGCTCATTAAACCAATTTCTGGAAAGGTCTATTTACTATTGGTGGTGTGGGAAGATAAATTGACAAAAAAAGTCGTTAAATCCTTTTCGATGATTACAACTGAAGCAAATAGAACACAGTCATTGATACATAACAATGGGCGAAGAATGCTGTTTTTTGTTCCAGATCATTTAAGGAGTTTTGGCTATCCCAGGATTTGTCTGTTTCAAATTTGCAAGTTTAATGGTTCCCTTTACGGATGAAGACGACTTGGAATATTGGCCTATATCGAAGCTTATTAGTAGCAAAAAATAAATCAAATTCAAAGAATGTAGTGATCGCTGCAGCCGCCAAATTCCGATTAGATTCTGCTTCAACAAATGTGATAGTGCCTGTAAATACACAACTCCCACCCCACAAGGTTCATTATTTTGAAATCGTTTTTTCTTGATCTAAGATGCAATCTTTATATTCCATTAGGTGCGAGTAGCTAGGGAAGAAGGGATTGAAATATTGATGAGGCATATTGAAGGAAGCAGAGTTGTTTTAAGCTAAACATCAATTACTTAGCTACTCTCGATAGTCGATTACACAGCTATCATAACATCCGGTTTCTTCTATTGACGTAGCCAATGGCTTCATTTTCAATTTCTTGTGATGATGCTAAGCGATTATGGGATAGCCAGTCACTAATTTCTTGCCGCTTAAAATATATCTTTTTACCCCCCGGCTTGTAGGTTGGCAGTTCTCTATTGTGAGTCATTTTATATAACCGGGAAAGAGTGATGCCCATCAATGCTGCAGCTTCTCTAGCGGTCAGCATTTCGTTGAAAGATGATTTATCTATATAAGTGCTTAATAGCCCCTCAATGTGGTTAATCTTTTCTAATAAGATACTAATCGCTTCCGGTAATTGTTCAAAAGTTAATTCTTTCATGATAATTGCTATCCAATTTTTAGTGAGATATAATTAAACGATTAAGAACTATGATAATTATGACAGTTCAATATTACATTATAGATTTATTGCCAGTTGGTAAAAGGGACTTCTGAATGGTTTGCTGTGGATGTAATTATGAAAAGTATCAGAAGCTTTACTATTGATAAACAATGTACAAGCACTTATCGGAAAATTTCCCATAATATCCGTGAAATTAAAGGGCTAAATAAGCCCTTCATCTGCAAAGGAATAATAACCACTAGCGGTTATTATGATATGGTCAAGCACTTCGATATCTAAAAGCCTTCCTCCAGATTTAATCTTTTTAGTTAGTTCAATATCTTGTGGACTAGCCTTCAAATTGCCTGATGGATGATTATGAGCCAACATAATTGAGCTAGAGCAAGTTTTTAAAGCGGTACTAAATATCAGTTTCGAATCTGCAATTGTTCCAGCCATACCTCCGGATGATACTTCGAAAATCCCTAGAACCCGATTTGCTCGGTTCAATAACATGATCTTAAATTGCTCAAGCAGTTCGATTTTGTTCAAGTCCCAATTTTGATAGAAGATGTTATAAACCTCTTTTGAAGTTGTTACGGTTGGGCGATCAGAAGCTCTAAATTTTGGCTTGTAAGTCACATTGATTTCTGATACTTGAAATAACGAAATTTGATGATGTAGCTTTTCCATAATTACATGTTTTAAAATTTATGAATTAATTATGGTGCTTTCAAAAGCTCTATTCGGCACTAAAGGCAAGGTGGAGATTTTAAAAATGTGGAGGGTTCCCTCTGGGATACCCATTTTTCAAATACTACCTTGGCGCAGCGAACCTGTGTGCCGAATGGAGGTTAACTTTGTGGCATTAATTAATGCTTGAATACTTTCTTTTCTTTTTTCGATTAAGAACATCAATAAAAATTGCTACAAGTTTTATAAAAATTCTCAGCATGCAAGCTTTATATTTGCTAATAAAATTAGCAAACCATGGTCAAACAATTGCTCTTCCCCGAAGCCTCTAGCAAATCTATTGTCAATAATCATGTTGATGAATGTTCAGCGCCTACTGTTAAATCTTGCGAATACATTCAGAGAGTTTTAGAGACAACTTTCACGGTTCGGATGAGAGGTAAAGCAATGGAGCAGGCAGGTATACCTGAAGGATCTTATGTGATTTTCGATAGTACTACTGATCCAAAGAATGGGAACATTGTATGCGTATACTACAACGATGAATACTTTATAAGATTCTATGCAAAGCATGGATCGATGATTACACTTTATGGTTGCACCGCTGATATTGAAACGATCAGGTACAATGAAGAAGAGGAAGGAAAATTTATGGGTGTAGTTACCTGGTCATTGAAACTACATAACCTTGCTAAGGATATTTTTTAACCAAAACCAATAAGTGTTACTGATCTAAATAGGAAACCTTGTTGAGAACAGTTCCAACCAGTCAATTTATTTAAGTCTAAACTGGAACGATCAGTTTTTTACCAGCCTCCAACCATCATCGAAATTGGAGAATGTGGCTTTCCGGGTATTCTCATGCTGTAGCTCTAATTGTGATATCTTGGCAAAAGGACTAATATTTCTATAAGCAGTTTTATATTCGACTACTGCTGTTTTTCCATCTTCATTTGTTCGAACACCAGCAACGTCCTGTAAAACTTCCTCCGCTATCTTTACCCGCTGAATCCCATCTTTTTTATCCTCATCATTTATAGGTAATAAATAGGGTGTTGCTTTTTCGCTAAACGTTATAAGCGGTTTACCTACATCATTCAATCTTTGTGTTCTCTGTACTGTTAAGAGCCCATCGTTTTCAAGTCCTTTTTCTAATAGTTTCCCTGCATATTCAGGATCTGCTATATAGATTTCTTCGTGAACTACTTTAGGATATTCTTTCTTTTCTTGCAGAAGTTTTAACGCTGTTTCGTTGTCAAGTTTATTTGAACTGCATGCTGCGAATAGTAGCAAAAGAAAACATAGAAATACAATCTTTTTCATAATAGGTAGTTTTTAATGACTAAGATTCTTAGAATAAATTTAATTAATGCTGAAAACTTTATCAATAAAAGTTCAAAAAAAGAAGCCCATTTTCTGGGCTTCCTGATGTTAATTTAAAAACTCATTTTTCGCTTTCTTCCTTGTTTTTGCTTCGGCTCACCCTCGTCTATGGTGGCCTTTACTTCCTGTTTTTGGTTTGGCTTTTCAGATTTAGTAACTGAGGGTGAGCTAGACGGATTTTCACTTTGCAAAGACTGTCTTTTTACGATCTGCATTTTCTGTCCGTAAACATTCACGTTTTTAAATTGAGGGGCTGCTTCAATATAATATTTAGATTCATTGCCATCTTTGCCCATAGTAACTTGTTGAAGGTTTCCCCTTTCTAATGAACTGATCAACTTGTTTTTCTCATCAGGATTATGTAATTCCTTTATCGGTAAACCAGCTAGGGATTTTTCTAATTTGAAGCCGTATTGTTCCGTAAACTGTCTTAGTTTATGATTACCCTTATCATCGGTACTGCCTAAATCCAACTTCAACCATGCACCGTATTTCTCACCGTCTTTATTGAACAAATTCTTAAACACTGAACGACCATCTAGCAAGTTAAAGGCCTCTTTTGCCGTAACTCCGGTAGCCTTGTTAATATAAAAAGACTGGGTTTTGTCCTGTTCCGGTTTGCCCGTTTTCAAAGTGGCATCGTACCTGTTGAAGAAATACATATCCGTTGAATCGGATTTTTTGAAATGAAGTGCATAATCCACTTTTTTGTTGAAGTGCGGAATTTCCACTTTTAATTTGAACTCCGGCTTTCTGCTGTCAATACCTTTTTCCATGTCGGCATTGAGCTGCTCTCCAAATCCCAAATACTTTAAGTTGGATTGAAGAAATTCTAAATTTTTAGTATTCATAAGTTTAAAATTTGATGGTTTTAAATAGTTATCGATGTTGAGAAAAAGAGGTGTATCCTCCATTCGTAAAACCCCTCTTATTATTATGAATAAGGGTTTAATTGGGATTATACCATTGCGATTAAGCATGTTCTCTGATATAGCAGCATATTGTTTCGCATCGTTATATGTATGGAAAGCCTTAAACTTGTCTTGCTCATGAAAAACGAGAAGCTTATTGTACACGAGCCACTTATATTCGTCCGTTAACTGCCGATTAAGCCAAACAAATAAGCCTAAATAATGGGCTGATAGAACATGCATAATCATGAAATAGTGCTACTCAACTGAAATGAGTGAATTAAAGAATCCCGAATTCTTAATCCTCATGACCAGGTTTCGGCCGGCGTTTTTTTCGTAAATCTCTATGAACAGCCCTTTATTTGAAGGAAGATTAAACTTGTTGAATGCAAACACGAACGAATTTCGACTATTTGATAAAATTTTCAAGTTGTTTGTATTTAAACTATAAATCGGTTTAAGTTCCCTTTCCTGTGCAACGGTGCGTTTTGCAGTTTTTAAGTCTTTAATCAAGAATTTAACAAAGTCAATATCGTAGCTTAAAGCAGACTCATTGCTAATATTGATCTTGAAAAATAATCGATCGTCAGCAACCAGTATTCGGTTTAATGTGGATTTTAAATTGTTTCCCTTATTTGAAGCAATCGTTTTTGAATGATCTGTGTCTAAAAGCTGTTTGCTAATTACTTCATAATCTGGAGGCGTTACAATCTGACATATTGCTATTTTATGAATGGCAATTAGTATAAATATGATCTTCAATGTTTTCATAATAAAACGATTAATAATGATTCATATCACGAAGTAGAAGGTCATACCCTGCCTTTACTTTAACTCTCACTTGTTTTACCTTTTTTCCAAACAAGCCTTTTGCAGCCTGAACGCCAGCTCCGGCCACTTGAGCAGTGATAGACGGATCCATGCTCATGATTTGTAAGCTTTGAATAGCGTCTTCAGCTCCGTTTTTCGTTGCCTCCCGGGTTATGGAACCGGGAACATATAATCCTTCTAGCCCATCTAAATCGAACGCTGTAAGTGAAACCGGTAAAATCAGGTCGCCAATTCGAAGTGTTTCGATAGAAATTTTAAGACGTTCTCCGTCTAATTTTGCGATGCCATAGACGAACTCATTTTTTGGAATCACAACTCTATTTAGGCTAATGCTGTCCAGCAAGCGTAATTTGATCACGGAACCAGAAACAATCTCTTGGTTTTGATGAATTGTTGCGTGAATGCTTTTTTTGGTATTGAAAAGTTTACCGCCGCTAGTCATAGCGTATACACCCTGCAAATTGGAACTGGTATCAACAACTTGAACTGCGAAAGCGTTCTTGGAATTATTTATTGAGCCTTTATTCGGTTTTGAGTTTCTTTGAGGATTTTGAATTTCCAAAATCTTTTCCAGAACAGAATTAAGTTGCGCCATTTCAGGATCTTCACTATTTCCCTGCTGCATACTTTTCATCATCGCTTCCAGCCGATTTACATCTGCCGTCATCGTACTTTTTGAGTTTGCTGGTTTGCTCTTTTCGTTACTTTCTGTTGCTATCGGGGACGATGTGTTTTGCTTTTGCAGTACCGCATGTATTTCGGATATTCTTGAATCGATCTTTTCAGCGTTCTCGTCTTCATCTGATTTTTGAGATGGGAAATCCAAATCCCTAAAGGGCTGCTTATTTTCTTTATTTGTCTTCTGTAATTCCCTGGCAGAAGCTTCATAAACACTAAATTTATCATCTTTTTCTTCAGTGATAAATTTGGCTTGGGGCAAATCTGTATTAAAGCCCCTATGATTCATTGTGCTAATTGTGATGTTTTTTCCCTTGCCTCCACCTAAGGCCCAAAAAGCCACGGTTATAAATGGAAGCATAAGTAGTGGTAGTACCATCAAGAATTTTCTTTTCCGGAGCGTCTCCGCTGATAATTGTTTTTCCATAACTGTGTGATTTAAATAATAGCTTGAAATATTAGATATACACTGACTCCTCCAAACACAGTACTGATAATTAAAAGCAGTATTTGCTTTTGGCATTTGGAATAATGAGCAGTTTTTGCATTTAAAAAAGTGGCAGTCCGGTTTTGTACCCGGAGTATTTTCCCAGCTATTCTATTAGCTGCAGCTTCGCGACCAGGCATACTATCGCCCTTTTCATTTTCGTTAACTTTCATATGATTAGTTTTGAATAGTTGTGTCTCTATTGCTGACAGTTTTCCATTTTTCGATCAAGAAGCCATGCGGATTGTTATCTGATCTACTAACTTTCCGAAGAAATCCTTCTGTTATTAGAATGCGGGTTGCAGTTGAACTAGACCGAATTAGTTTTTGAGTGGCAAAGCAGCGGAAAAAATAGGGATACTGATTAATGTCAAGCAAAACACTATCGACATTGATCTCCTGGCTAATGTTGCCCGCAATCAGGTTTGAATAATAATTGCTCTCTTTCAGGTTATCATATTCAGATTTTGCAGTTCTGTCTGCCAGATAGAAAGCCTTGCTAATATTTGCCTGAATTACCTTTTCATCAGGATCTAACGAGAAAAAATATTCATGAAAAGTCTTGACATGATCTCTGGCTTCTACTTGGATATTATCTTTTCTCCCTTCGGCAACGGCTTCGAACGCTTTTCCATTAGCCAAAATGTAAACCCGGTTTTGTGCTTTTTCAATCGCCTGGAAGCTTTTGACTAAAGAAAAAACTGATATAAAAAGGCAGACAAAAATCAAGACGATACTAAAAGTCCTGACATGCTTGAAGGCCGTATCTAGGTTTTTAAGTTGTTGAAACATGGCTTTAGATTATTAAGATTATCTACCGGAAAGGCGATCCTGTTGGTGATTTGAATCACTTTCACGACCGTTATTAAAATATCCTGCGGAGCTGCCAAAACGAGCCATTCCCTGACTGATTTGTCCTTTTTGATCACCAAATGCATCTGCAATCATACCAGCACCGCTCTTGGCTGTAGAAATAACGGAGTTAGATGAACTGCTTAAAATCGTAGTCACTTTTTGGAGTAAGGCATTTCCGCCTCCTGCGTGAATTACATAGTTAGCTACGCCTGGTACCGTGAAGTATCCGGCAATACCGATCACCATAAATATTAAATACGCCGTATCGGTAGGGCTAAAGAATGTATCGCCTACACTCTGAACTTGTGAAATATCGAGGTTTAGCATATTCTCTTGAATCTTACCTAAAATGGAGCTGAAAATATTTGATATCGGTAGCCATAGAAACACGTTCACATACCGAGCAATCCAAACGGTTAGCGTATGTTGAAATCCATCAAACACTGCGAATCCAAACACCAAAGGCCCAAGGATGGCTAACACAATCAAATAAAAGGTTCGAATCGTGTTAATACATAATGCAGCAGCTTCATATAGCACTTGTAAGACTTCACTCATCCATTGCTTAATGGAATTTCTAAAATTGTAGGACTGCTTATCCATCCAGAACTTGACATCATTACCCAAACTTTCCATTACGTTTTCGCTAGAGCTTGATGCTTCTTTTGGATGCGTGTATTTATACCATTTCTCACGATCACCACTTCCGGTTTCACCAACATAAATCTGCCACATTTTTGATTTTTTAACAGCCTCTTGTTTCTTTTGAAGGAGAACAGCAATTGCCTTGTTTGAATCAGTTACCATGCCGCCCGTTGCACTTACTATTGGCTGCAAAATGCCGTTCATTAAAGCGATAACTGATGGGAACAAAAAAATCGCTATCCCTAAAGCAAAAGGGCGTAACAAGGGGTAAAAATCAATGGGCTCTGCAGCTGCAATATGTCGCCATACTCTTGAGGCGATGTACCATAATGCAGCAAATCCTGCAATTCCCCTCGCAACACCAATTAATCTACTTGATAGAGAAATCATGTCCCTATAAACGTGATCCAACACTGATTGAAGCCCTTTAATCTCTCCCGGTATGCCTTGGGCAAGCAACATTTCAGGCATGAGAAGTCCTGTAATCATCAAAATGATGATTGTGTATTTAATTTTTTTCATGATCGGGTTGTTATTGACTTAGGGAAAAAAGCTTTTGCGAAACTTTTATGTCCGATTTTTCTTTCTGCCGTTGAATGGCCAGAATATTAATATCGTTGTTAAAGTCCCTTAAAAATTCAAGTTTATCCTGTGTGTCAGCAAAAATTTTATCAATGGCAGCTAACCTTTCGTTATCGCTCATGCTTAATTTTGAAGAAGTGATTATCGTAGCGAGCTCATCTAGATTCTGCAGGCTCAAATCAAATAAGTTGCTGTATACCTTTCCTAAATATTCGATTTCACTGGCAGTGAATGTTCCGCTTCTCTTAAATTTCAAAAAGGCTCTTTTGTATTCTGTAACGATGTTTTTTTGGGCAGTGAGAATATCAGAAATACGCTCGTAATTTTTGATTGCGGGATTTATCAAAAATAGCCCATTTATAAATGCGTCATGTAAATTGAAATTGCCTTCCGAGATGTTCTTGATCGTATTATAGCCATCGCTTACTATCATATAACCTTTTTTCATATCAGTCAATATGTTTTTAAGCTGCGTTAGTTTTTCATAGTTCAAAAGCAATTGCTGAACTTCCGTAGACTGGGCATGTCCTATAAAAGTTGTTCCCATCACAAGCATTGTTAACCAAAACGTTTTCATAATAGCTTAATTAAGTGTGTTAAAAAGCTTTCTAGATGCTTCAATATTTCTTGTCTCTTGGTCTCTTTGTAGTTTTAATAGGTTCACCTGATTCAAAAATGACTGTGAGAACTCATACTTGTCAATCATGCGTTTATGAATTCCATCTAGTCTATAGAGGCGTTCCTCGTCTGTCATTTCGAATTTGCCTGCGGTAATTAACAGAAACAGCTCATCCAAATCATGTCTGCTTTCCGCTTGAAGGTTTGACCAAACACTTTCAAAATATTTCCTCTCTTCGGATTGAAAATCGGCATTTAGTTTTCTGAATCTAAGGTTTTTGGCCACTTCAATCTGTAAGGAAAGAATCTCGGCTATTTTAAAGTTCTGACTCACTGATGGGTTAACCGCTTTCAAAGAGTTTAAATAATCCGAATGCAAGTTTAATTCGCCCTTGCTGATATTTTTGATAGTCCTTAAACCTTCGTTAGTAATGTCATATCCTTTCTTTAAATAACCCGCATAAAGTTTGAGTGCCGTTATCTGTTTAATGAGATATTCTTTTTGTGTTTTCTTCTGTCTGAAAAATTCCGCCCATGTTTGAGCATTTGCACTTGCAGACATCAGCATAATCAATGAGATAGTAAGAGCTTTCATGTCAGTTGGGCATTTGAATTCCATACAATTTCTGAACATCCCGAATTTGCTGCTGGCTCTTTGCTCTTTGCAGGCTCAATAGAATATTGTTAGCATTAAATTTTTGGAGATCAGCGTAATTCTCATCGATTTTGTCTGCTGCTTCGTTTATTAATTCCAACCGCTTTGCATCGTTCATTTGCGTTTTAAATGAATTGATTATTAAAAGTATTTGATCCAGATTTTTTACGCTTTCATTTAGAATTCCGTTGTAGACAGTGAACATATACTCAAGCTCGGAAGCAGTAAAATTGACATCTCGTTTAGCTAGGTTCCAGGCTTTTTTATATTCGCTGACAATAAATGCCTGCTTAATGGTAATTTCTCTTATCCGCTTATAGTAAGATATGGCTGATTTTACTTTCCATAAATCCGTATAGTACTTGCTATAAAGCTGTTTCTGTTTTTCAGTCCAATCTGATATTTCTGCAAGCTTTAGTTTCGATAGCTGATTTTCCATTGCCTTTTGTGCGTTCTGCAGCCAGAGGGTTTCGTTTTGCATCCTCTGGATTTTCAGATCAACCGCCTTAATCACTTTCTTAACTCCAGCCTTAATCACCTCTAGTATTGCAGTTTGGGCATTCGCCTGTTCAACAGGTATAGACACCATCAACACAATCATGCTTGCTGGCATTAGTATCATAAAGTTTTTCATAAAGTTTAATTTAAGTTGTACTGGATAGCTCGCTAGCCAAAACGGCTATTCCTTTTTGAATACTTCCATATTTATTTGTGTATTGCTGCACCGCCAACTTCTCCGATTCTTCGGTTGTATAAGCTAAATATTCTTCAGGACTAACTTCTGTACGATACACTTTACTAAGCTGTCCTCCAAGACTAATGAATACTTCCTTGTACTTTCTAAGAGGGTCATTTGCCTTATTGAGTGACAAAATTTGAACTTTCTCGTTCTCATTCAAGCCAAGTAGATTCTGAACTGCGTCAAACTTATTTTGATATTTAGATTGATCCAGAAGAATTTTACAATCAGAGTTGTTAATGATGGTCTCTTTAACAACAGGAGAATTTATTATATCCTCTACTTCTTGGGTTACTACAATTGCTTCTCCGAAGAACTTGCGAACAGTTTTGAATAGGTACTTAATATATTCTGCCATTCCTTCCTTTGCGATTGCTTTCCATGCTTCTTCAATCAAAATCATCTTTCGGACACCTTTTAATTTTCTCATTTTACTTATAAAAGTTTCCATGATGATGAGCGTAACTACGGGAAATAATATTGGATGATCCTTGATATTGTCCAATTCAAACACAATGAAACGTTCGTTTAAAAGTTCTAAGTTTTCAGTGGCGTTAAGCAAATACCCAAATTCTCCACCTTTGTAAAACGGCTTAAGCACATAGAGGAAATTACCCAAATCAAAAAGTTTCTCATTTACTTTATCCGCTATTAATTCATGTGAAAACTCATTCTTCAAATACTCATAGAAAGTATTGAAACACGGGAAGATCGAATCGTCTCTTCGAAGCTTTGCGTAGTATCCCTGAATTGCGCTTGATAAAGCAACATATTCCGGACGTTCTAGTACTTCATCTTCCTTTTTCCATAGCGCAAGTAGAAGGCTTTTTAGACTTTCCTTCTTTTCAGTATCCAAAACTCCTCCTTTGCTGATATAAAATGGATTGAATCGAATAGGATCGTCTTCTTTGTATGTAAAGTAATAGCCACCAACTAAATCACAAAGGCCTTTGTAGCTATGACCGACATCAACAAGCAGAATGTGGGTGCCCCGCTCATAATAGCTTCTGACCATGTGATTGGTAAAAAACGACTTTCCCGAGCCCGAGGGGCCAAGTATAAACTTGTTACGATTTGAACAGATACCAAGCTTCATGGGTTCATCTGATATGTCAACATGAACGGGATTACCGGTTAATCTATCTCCAAGTCGAAGTCCCACGGGGCTTAAAGAGGTTTTGTAACTGGTTTCAAGATTTAGAAAACAGCATGCTTGTTCAGCAAACGTATCAAACGTGTCATTCATTGGAAAGTCGGCTTCATTACCTGGCAAACCAGCCCACCAAACTTGAGGGGCACCATCTGTTTCTTGTTTTAGAATGCTATCCATTTGTGCAGCGGCAGAAGAAATGAGGGTCTTGATTTCTTTTTCATCTTGATCGTTGCCTGACCAAGCAAGAACATTGAGATGAGCTTTGACAGGTTGTCGCTGTTGACCGATTGCTTCATTAAGGAAATCTTGAATAGCATCCCGACTAATTGAATTTTCTCTTGAGTAAGCAGAAAGCGATTGAAGCCTAAGACGTTTGGCCTCCATTTCCTTCAATGTTTTAGCAGCATCTTCAATAAAAATGTACTGATTGAAGATGTGATTACAATTTAGAAGCTGCCCCAAGTGAGATGCAAAACCGACTCCGCATTTAGTTCGATCTGTACTATACTTATCATAATTGATTCTTGATCCACAAAGTGCCGGTAAGTTCTCTGTGTCGGAAAGTGTATATAAGTGGCAACATTTGTTTCCAATCTTGATACCCTCTTTTAAATGAATGTCTCGGATAACTCTTCTTTCAGACTCATCAAGAAGGAAACAGTATCGTTGAATGATGCCTGCTTTTTCAGGATTTCCAACTAAATTATCGGTGGTTAATTTTGCGACTTTTGCAAAGCCACTGTCATTCAGTATCCGTTCAAATTGATTAACCTTCTCAATAAACTCATTAATAAAGCTGTCTTTCAAGAGCTGGATAGGCACAACAGATCGTCGGAACAAGCCGGATACGGCAGAATTTGAAGACCGCTTATAATCTGGTTTTTTTGATAAAAAGATATAACATGAATGATGAAGGAACGGCCTTTCGTTGAAAAACCGTTCACTTGCTCTTGATAAAAAATTAGATACAGAATTTGTAGACTGCTCAAAGGAATCGAAGTTGGCTTTGAATTTACCTTCAGTATACCAATCTTGCTTATGAAAGCAACTGTACTTTGGGAGTACTCGTACTGCACGTACCCAAGTTTGATGGAATGCTTCGAAATCGTTAGTTGATAGCGTAAAAATTTCCGGCAAAGCTACTTCAAACGCAACCGTAATATCCCCTGATCGTGATAAGATGCAATTATTTTCAACTTTATAGATTGGAAACATCTTTTCTAGTTCAATTGAATGTGCCATTACTTCCCTTCGTTTTTAAATGAAAAAATATACTTAGCGAGCGGCTTTTTAAGAAAGCCGGTGTGTATCTCTTCGCAGCTTGCTTCAGCAATCCATATTCACCGTATTTATTGCTTAACCGAAAAATGGTTATAAACAATGCAGTTCCAGCGATCACGATAATTGCCACGCAAATGAATAGGTTGAGTCCGCAGATATACATTACAGCAAAAAGAACAAGGAGAATTACTAAGCCAATGGCTAGATAGGTAATGAACTGCGCTTTCAACCCTTTAAATTCAATCGGTTTGTTAATCCCCTTGTTTATCTGATAGATAGCAGCCATAATTAAATGCCAAAAAAAGATTGAAGAACAGTAGCTACAATCACCAAGAACACGCAGCTGCCAAACCACGCAGAGGCAACTTTACCTGTGTCATGATCGCCACTGTTCCATTTTTGATATACTTTGATTGCACCAACCAAGCCGACAATTGCACCAATTGCATACATTAAATTGGTTCCTGTAGCGAAATAGCCCCTTACTAAATTTGATGCTTCATTAATACCAGCATTACCATCCTGTGCATATAGCGAGACGGTCACTAGTAGTAGTCCAATCGATGCGATAATGGTTTTAAAGACTCTTTTCGAATGGTATAAAAGTTTTGAATGCGTTTTCATACTCTTAAAAAAATGTATGTGTTAATATTAGAGAGTTAATTTTCAGAACTGAACTGTAGTTCTTCAGAGGGGAGAAGGGTCTCCCGATTGTTGGGCTTGATTTCTCCAATGATGGCTTGATTTTCAGAACTCGGGTCGATAGCGGATTTTGATTTTCGACCAAGGGCTGCCTTTAAAATATCACGATAATAGAAAGCCAGAACCACCGCATAATAAACGGCAGCAAGTGAGGTTACAGCAACTAGGTACTGTTGCCAGGAAATTGATGTGAACATAAAACCTTCGTTAATTCCTACGCTACATTGCGGTAGGTGAAGGCAAATTTGTGGTGGTTTTAAGGGGAAACTTCACACCTTTAACCGGAGTTCCGTATTATTTTTTGATTGTTTTAATGACTATTGTCAGTCATCTACCTAACTGATACTTGCTGTCTATCATGACACAAGTAGGATAGCAGTAAGCAGATCTATCATACTCAATTGAAATACTCTAAACCTTTTCATAAAGTGGTTGTTTTACTGTTTTAATAGATAGCTCTAATTATAAAAAAAAATTTTTTTTAGGTTCCGGTCAGCATTCTCACCGATGGGTGAAACAACTGAACTTTTCCAAAAATCTATCAGAGGATGTTATAACCCACCACCTTTTATTCGCGACGAAAAGCTGTTATAGATCAACTTCCAAGGAGTAAGAGCCAATCCAATTATTCAGATGCTATATTCATAGGACTTTATAAGGTGATTTGTTATGTCTGTTTTAACCCAACACGAAGAAAGACTTCTAATAGAGGAGTTGGCAACTGGAAGCGCAAAGGCATTCAAAAAACTTTACGACGTCTATCGCCCGCACGTTTATGACTACGTTTCTAGGTTATGCAAATCTGACGACGTCACTGCTGATATAGTTCAAGATGTATTTTTAAAATTCTGGATAAAAGGTGATTCCGTTTCACAGATAAACTGTTTGGAAGCGTATTTAATATCCATCGCTCATAACAGAACTATTGACTATTTCCGCCATTTATCTAAAGAAGGTAAAATGTTGGAGGTATTACTTTCAAAGTCAAAAATCATCAATAATCTGAACGATACTACACCAGACGATAAAGTCCGGTTTTTAGTTGGTAAATCATTACGAATACTTTCAATACAAAAACGAAAAATATTTCAAATGAGCAAATATGATGGTTTAAGCCATGATGAAATTGCTTATAATATGAATCTATCTAAGAGTACTGTCAAGAATCATCTTTCAGAAGCCCTAAAACATATAAGAAATCATATCCATGAGCACATTGATGAAGAATTCTTGGTAATAATATTAGCAGCATCACTTCTTTAACGAAAATTATTTCACACTGGCAGTACGTTTAACGTTTTGCATCGTCTTTGTTTTAAAAGCGGTAATTAACGTTGTCAAGTTATCGATATGTATTAGTAAAATCATTATAAGGGTGTTTTTTGATACTAATAAACATCCCTACAAAAAATAATATTATATCTCATGAAAAAATTATTGATCATTTCCCTAACTCTCATTACGGGAGTCGGAATCACTAACTGTTCAAAAGATGAACAGATTGAGACAGTGTCAAACAAGGAGATTATTACGGCTGCATATATTGTCGATGCTGATCCAACAGCTGCTTGTACTACAGGTGATAATGGTAGATATGACACTTACTGTATCTGTGCTACACCTAATCATCGTGATAAGACAACACATTATGTCAGTTGTGTTGATAAAAAATGGAAGGAGACTGGTAAAGTTAGTACAGGGTGTAAAGAGCAATGATTCAAAACAACTTAAAACAAAATTTGAATGACAAACAAGTGTGATAAGCAATGATGAAATTACGTGTAAGATGAATCTACCTTAAAGTACTGTATGATATCATCCTCCATAAACAGTTAAACGTATTATAAGTATACATAAACATCTTTAACTGTAATACTTATTTTGAGTATGGCAAAGTCACTTCTTTAACTAAATAGTTTCACATTGGTAGTATTTCCCACCCTTTGCATCGTCTTACAACCAACGGTGTGATCGGCAATTATATTTTGATATAAATATTAAATACTAAAACTTGCCACTTAAAATCTATTATGAAACATAACAAAATTCTCATGAAAAACTTAATATTAAATTTATTAGTTCTCCTTTCTGCAGTAGGACTAAGTACCTGTTCAAAAAATGAACCAGTTGAGCCAATAGTAGCCAACTCAGAATTAAAGACTGCAGCTACAACTTTACCAGGAAAATTAAGAAACACCAAGTGTGAAAAAGAGGAATTTGAAGCTAATGCAACCGCGTACAACACTGACAAGAGCACTTGGACGTATAAAAATTGCACTTGTAAAGATGGATCAGAAGGTAAAGAAACTTCAGCTCCAGTACTTGCCTGCAAAAAAGGTGGTTTTTTTGACATTTATGATTATGTGTGGGCAAACGAGGGTACAAAAGTTATTATTGTAGACTGTGAAAAAAAATAAAATAGAGCCTCAATTGTGTAACTGAGCTCATTATATGTCGTCACTACTAATCAGATACTCATGCAATAGTTATGAAAGTCTTTCCAAATAAGGGTTAGCAATAAAGGACTGATTGGTTTCAAATTCTTTCCAAAAAAAATTACATTAGTTGACGACAAGTAAATGTTGTGTTATTGATTAGCAGGTACCCTATCATAAGATATTAACGGTATACTTTATTCAACATCTCCAGTGATTAAAAAAGAATATGTAAAATTTAGTCGTGCAATTGTAAAGTTAATGATAGTAGCGTTTTTAATGAGCTTTATATTACCTATTTCGGCTCAAACACACTATGCGAAACTCCCTGATTTTACTTTTTACCGATTTGATAAGACTGCTTTCACAAAAAAGCAAATGAGTCCGGGTAAGATTTCACTTTTTTTCTTTTTTGATGCAACCTGTGTTCATTGTGAAAAATCTATGCAACTATTAAGCAGTCGTCAGAAGGATTTACAACAGCTATCAATTTATCTCGTTTCAATGGATACAAAGAGTGCTATGGAAGGTTTTATGAAAAAGTTTGGGAAGGAAATGTATGGTAAAAATAATGTTGTCCCCTTAATGGATTTGAATTATTCAGTCTTTCCCAAATTCCAGCCGAGATATTATCCCTCTATCTTTTTGTATTCTTCCAAAAACGAACTGTTATATGAAGAGGAAGGAGAAATCGACAAAGAAGCAGTTTTTAAAGCCATCAAAAAGATCAAAAAGAGAGAAAGTCAGCGCTAATGGCAGACAGTCTGCCATTAGCATTTTGTGTAAATCACTAGCAAATAGGTAGAAACAACAAAAAGTCATCATTAAAGATATCAGGAAGCCATGTAAGCAATTTTAGGTATCTGGAAATTTTTTCTTTATCTGCTTAATTTACTCACTATAAACACAAAAATTCCTGATAATATACTTTCTTCCTATTGTGCTTTTACAATATTTTGAGAAGAAAAGTCGGTCGGTAGTTTGGGAGCAACTTGCTCCAACTTACGAATCTATTTCAGAGTTTGGTGTAAGTATGTCGGATTTTATCCGTTTTGGTTTATGTATGCCGGGTTTTAGCGCAAGAACGAGGCAACGGGAAGAAGGATAGATGCTTCTTGCCATCAATGCGCCGGCTTTATAGTTTTAATGTTCGTAAGCTTTTAGGTTTATTGTAGGACAGTGTCATATTAATAAGCAAAATATGTTATAACTGTTTGTAAAACACGATATTGTAAGTATTCTGCAGAACTTCATCGGAAATCAGTTTGTATTTAGAGATGAATATATTGGAAATTGCTTTAAACACAGTTTCAGCCATATATAGCCTCCGTTTTTCATAACAATATGTATCGATTTACCGTCTCTGACTCAATTATTTTAATTCATATTTGTTGTCTATCTTCTTAAGGAGGGCTAATTTAAGTCTATCTAGGAAAGCCGTTTTTTCTTTTTTTCGATAGGTAATATCTGAGTACTTTCTATAATAATACTTTAAGTCCACATTGAAAATAGTCTGAAAGAAATCCATTAAACTCTTGATCTCAATATTGCCATTATTAAAAGAACCGCTTTCAGCCAAAGCATATATCAACTCCACTAAATCTGTTTGATTGCTTGTCCAGACTATTGGGGTTTTTAACAGGTTGTGAAAATTGTTGGAGTTAACCAACTTACTTTGTAAATATTCCTGATACTTTTCGTTTGCTAGAATTTTTGACAGCTTATAATCATGACTTGTTGAGAACATCTCATCTCCATAAAAATCTGCCAAATCGGTGAATATATCCAGACTTCTTCTGGTGAAATATATACTATCCAAATGATTGCTGTTAGTTCTATGATATTGATAAAACGATTGATTTTCGTCAAAGAACTTCTTCAAAGTTGACAATTCAGTCAATACATATTCCTTGATAATTTCCTCTGTGCCATTGGGTTTTTTAATTTCGAAATTCAAAATGGTTATATAATAGATGTATCTGCTGTAAAACTTCGGTTTCAGATTTTTAAAGAAATAAACCTCGTCCTCCATCGAATCAAAGAAAAAAGAGGCTAGATGTCTCTTCAGGATAACCATTGCTTTTTTACAAACCTTGATAGCTCTCTTGAGTTTCTCAAAGTCAGAATCTTCTGGTAACGACAAGGCGAAGAGCTCATTTTCAAGGGCATTAAACAAACGATTTGCGAAGATTTTCATGGTGAATGCTATTGTTGTTTCAAGATATAATTACATCTGTTTCTGTAAATTATAAGCTAAATTCACCAATTGCAAAGCAGAAAAAAATACGTCGTTTATAGGATTCGTTATACGCAGATTAACGTAATTTTTAAAGGCAGGAAAGTAGTAAAAAGTTACTACTCAAATACAACACATAATAAAATGCATACGAGATTTATCGTATGTCATAAAATAGCTCACTGAGCTCTAATAACATTTTGAGGCGATATTTCATATAATTCTGGAGGAACCTGTTCCAACTTTCGAATGAGTTTCACTCTACCACTCACCTGAGTTTTTTCACAAATATTCTGAACATGGGTAGCCACCGTCCGTTCTGAAATATATAGTTTTTCACCGATCTCTTTATACTTAAAGCCCTCCTTCAGTAATAGTGCGATTTCAGTTTCTCTTCCTGTTAATTGATACAGCTTACAATTTGTTGCAAAAACATCCGACTGAGATAGTCTTAAACTAAGTTCTTGAAACTCTTCATACTCACTTCTTGCACCAGCCACGTATCTGGATATAAATAAAATCGTAGTTACGATAAATCCTCCGTTAGTTACAATTACTTCTGTAAACTGACCTACATGGTAATACGAAAATACAGTCATTGATACCCAAGGAAGAACAGAGCAATAGACAGCTACTACTTCGACAAAGGTCTTTTGATTTCTCTGACCCTTATATTTGGCTAATACCGCCTTAGCAATAGCCCATAATACAACGAACGAATAAAAGAATGGAATTACAACTCCATATTTAATAGCTGAATCGAGGTTTCCGCTAATAGAATAACCGACTACAAAAAATATTAAATATGGTAGAATTAGAAAAAGAGGAACACCGTACAATGCGTGGAAACGTAACCTCGTTAAACCAAATCCCTTGTAAAAATAATAAGGAAAGTAACACGCCACCGCAAAACCACTCCCATAAGCAATAATATTTTGGGTGATTACTGAAATGTCAAAATTTGGATCAGGAAAAAGCCCGCCTGTGACATTGTAAATTATAAATAAGGACAAAAGAATCAAATACCATAGCCTTGGCTTATCTTGAGGCCTTAAAAGGTAATATAAAAGCTGGAAAAAGAACATGATGCTTTCGAGAACAACGAAAACAAGAGTGATGACATGCATTTCTGTGTTAAAGACTAGCATGGGAAACTGTTTTTCAGGTAATCAAGAAAATTCTCTTTTTAGAAAGAATAATTTATAGCTCAAATCAAGTTCATTATATACGGCAAATCCAAACTTAGTATACCACGGTATATTTTTTAAAGTCGATGTTTCTAGATAAATATTTCTCCTTTTTAAGCTGCTATCTTCGATTATCTCTTTTAATAAAGCTGATCCAATGCCGGTATTTTGATAGGCGAGGCTAACCCCAATAAACCATATATAATACATAGGTTCCTTTGGTTGAAGCTGTTTAATCTTCGACTCCCTGTTTAACGCTTTTTTAATGTTTTCTAATCCAACGCAAGAAAGAATAAGCTTTACATCTAACATGATCGACTTTAAGGTAGTTTTCTTCTTGTCTGGGTAAAGAATTAAGGCACAGGCTTTTCTGTCATTTGAAAGAAAGACATCACCGAACTGGTTGCAGACTTCAAATGAATAATCCATTAATGCCCTTACTCGCTTGGCTCGATTTCGATCTTGTTTAACAATGTAATTAACACTTTGATTTGTATCGAACGATTCAGTTAAGATGTCAATAACCAAACTTTTGTCCTTGTAATGTGCTTTGATCATAACAACCGTTTTTAATATTAACGCAATTGTGGAATCAAATTGAGCAAAAGAAATACCACAAGCATATTTATTTAGAATATTTTTTACACTTTTTTATGCATGACATGGGTTATTAATTTATTAGTTAAAACATCAATTTACCTGACAACTAAATCTGCAATCCCTGCATAAGCTCACCTGATGATGCATCCGAAACTTCGTGTGATTGCTTTTGTTCATTTACCTGTCCGAGTTCTTGTGCAAGTAATTCTTGAATATCTTGCTTAATCTGGCAGTAATTAACGAATATTTCCCGTCTGTCGACTTGTCTGATCTCTGGATACTCATTGAATGAAGATTCTTCAGTTCGAATCAGTTCATGGTCGTTTTTAATTTCGTTATGGAATATTTTGAGATCTATTCGGGTATGGGGGTCATCTGCTACCATGCCAACAAACTCACCCGAGGAAAGCGAGGCAATTTTTGATGCGGGAACCGCAAATTCCAATTGTGCCGACTGGCTATATGAGGTGTCCGTACTGTTAGTGGATATGCTTTGCCTTTTTTGCAAGATTTTTCCAAAACGCTCTGATAATTGCTTTGCTGTGTCTCCACTTACTTGACCAGATAGAACATTACCGGCAATGTTTAAGATCACTTCTGCTTGTTCTTTACCATAATCCTTTTTCAGTTGACTATAATCCTGAACGGTAAGGGTTGTAGCAACTTTGTTTGATCTGGCAGTGGCTATTAGACTGTCAATGTTATTGAAGAAAATGGTGGGGAACTCATCAAAGATCAAACTGCATTTTTGTTTGTTCTTCTGATTAACCAGTTTGATCATACGTGATATATACAAACTTAAAACAGCACCATAAACCTGCTGCTTCATCGGGTTATTCCCCATGCAAACTATTTTAGGATCGTTCGGATTATTCAGATCAAGTGTAAAATCATTCCCAGATAGCACATAATACAAGTCTGGCGATGATAAACGTGCTAAACTTATCTTGGCACTTGCTACCTGCCCCTCAAGCTGGTCATAAGCTTGATTTTTCCAAGCCGATATGAAAGGATTTATGAGCACGTCAATTTGAGGCTCCCGACTTAAAAGCTCAAATAAATCTTTGTATTCAACTTGAATCAGTTCGATAACGTGCGGTAGAGTGCAAAACAAACCGTCCTGATATTTTCTTAAATACCATATCACAGCCGTTAGAAAATTGATTGGGGATTCCACAAAAAAGTCACCCTGTTTTTTAATCCACTCTCTATTCAATCCGAGCATGATTGTTCTAGACGCTTCCGTAGCATCTGTAAGATCCGTCATATTATCCGGATCCAGTGGATTGCAACGGTGAGTTCGAGACATATCTTCAAAATTTATCACATAGAATTTGGGCTGTATCGAATATTGATTATTGTGCTTTAGTAACGTGTTAAACGCAATCTTAGTCAGATCATCATATTTGAAATCATAAATAAACATGCTAAATCCCTTTTTGATGTGTTGCGTAATGATGTGGCGGATTATGAAATAAGACTTTCCTGATCCAGGAGTTCCAAGAATTAAAATGCCTCTAAAGGGATTGATAATATTGATCCAGCTATTTCTAGTTTTTTTGTTGATACGGTATTGAGCCGGAAGGTTAATAGAATATTCGTTGTCTATTTTCCGTTCTTCCTGCGGGAAAGTTTCGTTGTTGTCGTTGAAAACATCGTCCGCAAAATTGATTTTTAATATCCTTGAAAGTTGTGCACCGCTTGTAAGGATGATAATATATCCGAGGGAAGAAAAACCAATATAGCATGCTGTAATGATGCTCTCTGGAAACTCTAATCCCAAAAACAATACAGACAAGAAATATATTGCCACACCCGCGATAGCGTTAGTTATCAGTGTATTTAATGAGGTATTTTCACTTTTCTTTCCTCTTGTGCCGAATAATGAAATAGCTAGCAGAAGCAATGCGCTCCCTTTCGCTGATAACATCGAATTAAAAACGACAATTTTAGAAATTGACAATAGAAGTCGATCAGTTATAGGAGCTGTTAAGCCCCACACTTCCATGCTATCGTAACAGAATAGGTATAGATGAATCGTTAATACAGATATAGATAGTAACCTTGTAAAATCCATAATTTTACGAAGGCCTTGTTCGTTTTCGCCAGTTCCCATGATACCAGTTATCTAGATAATTGCTTCCGTTTTTTCTTCCGTTTGTCTTGTTCTAACCAATTTGGATTCTGATCTTCCTGATACTCAGATTTAAATAGGTCACTCAAAAGAGATCGTGATGTATTGGAATGGCTATGGCCAGTACCGTTCTTAAGGGCGAACGAATTCTCAAGATTGCGAGATTCGTTCGTTGGGGTAAACTCGGCAGAGTGATATTTGGCAGAAGGCAAAAACCAGTTTTGTAGGGCATTAGCACTGTATTGTTTCCCCAAATCGCTGCCCTTGAAAACGACCTTTTGACGGTTATCAACGAAGGTTATTCCGTACAATCTTTGTTCGCTGTTTTCATGAAATACAACTTCGATTCCTTTCGATTTGAGAGCCTGTCTAAATCCTTCTTTACTAGCATTTGTTAAAAGCACCGAGTCAATTGACTTTTGTAAATGACCCTTAGTTGTTTTCTTAAGAGCTTCATTTGAGGTAAATTTCGCTTCTAAATTTTTCAAAGTAGGGTTTCCATATATACTACTTGCTTTAATTGGAACTCCGGCTTTACCACCGTTTTCATCAAGCACCCAATAAACCAGCCCCTTCTTCGCAAACATCCTCGATTCCTTTGAACCACGGTCGGCCGTTATATTGTATTGATTTATTATCGCATTGAATTCCGGCAGGCTTGTGTACTTGTAATAATTAATTACGTTGTTAAGAACGTTTGTAATGGCTCGCTTTGTGTCTGTTTTACCATATTCAACTTTGCTAAGTACTGTCTTCTGCTGTGTTTGGTAAATTCCTTGTTTGGATGCTGGAATTAAGCCATAATTCTTTTCAATTTGCTTTCTGGCGTCCTCGGATTTGGTTCTTCCAATATTATGCAGAGGGATGCGTTCTCCTGAACTTTTAATGTTTGTGCTTACTATGTGAACATGCGGATGGCCAGCATCCCGATGCAAATAAACCAAGTAAGGCTGATTACCGAAGCCGATCTTGTCCATGTATTCGATGGCGATCTGACTTAATTTATCTTTATCAAGTTGTTCTCCAACCGCAAAATTTAGAGAAATGTGAACAGTATTCGTTTTACAGATCTTGTTCTGTATGGTGAAGTGCTTTAGCCATGAAAGTTTATCATTAAAGCTTAAAAGCTTAAGATCCTTATGGAAACCGTTTTCTAGGATCAATTCCGCTTTACCTTGCGACACCTTTCTCTCGTTATAGTTCAGCGCTCCTGCTAAGCTTTTTCCGCTAATGATTTTTGCGACCATAAATCGGCATATGAATGAATATGATCTTTTATTTGTCTGATTGAGGGTTCCAGTTTGTCCCTAAGCACCGTCAACATAGATTGCCACAGGTGTGTGTCAGGTGCACCTGCTACACTGTTTAACTTTTTTACGGCTTGGTTGAAGTTCACTCCGACAGCATTAAGCTCTTTCCGGAGTTGGATAAGTTCCTCCAGCATGTCGTCCATTGACTGGTCTCGATAAATTAGGGTGATGTCCTTTTCAAGGATCACATCACGGATGTACTCACTTATTTTACGGAACTTGGTCTTTTTATAGGCGTGTTGAATCGTTTTGAACTCAGCTGGTGTGAGCCGAATATTTACCCACTTTGTTCTGGTAACTGGTTTTTTAGCCATGGTCTTGTTTTTGAAATCCGACTTCGGAGGATTTTTAAATGCCCCGAACTGACTTTGGAAGGGAGGGAAAAAGATCCATTTGTGTAACAAATGTACATCTTGCTGATTGCTGATTGCGAGAAAGAGGCAATCTCCGTCTTACAAAATCTGTTTGATAATCCATTTATTGCTTTCCTTTCTATCAACTTTTCCGATTGTTGATGGTTAAAGAGCCAGTCTGTAGCAGCCACTTTCCAGTTCTTGATCGGAGAACCGGAATGGCTTTTCCAATCATTTTTCTCATAATGCTCGTAGAAATCGACACCAATTTTGGAATATCCTTTTTGATCAAAATAGATTTCGATGCTATCGATCTCGGGAGGTATGTGATAGCCATAACCGCAAGTTATCGGTGTCCTATCGTAATGCCAATGGAAAGTTTTTTCTTCAGCTTTTCGCTTCCTTTTTGCTGGTCGTTTCATAGCTGGGATCTTTAATTTAAGGAATCATTTTCCATCAACCGTTGGATCCGTTCCAGGTCGTAATATGTGACACTGCCCAATTTCTTGAAAGGAATTACCCCTTTATCCCGGAGATATTGAAGTTTACCGGAGGACAGTCGAAGGAGCTGCTTTACTTCAAAAGCTTTCAGCCATTTTTTTTCACTTTTTGTAGGCTCTGGTTTGACAAGCTGTTTGATCTCTGATAACAACTGTTGCTTAAAGTCCATCAGGTCTTGAACGGTTATCAATTGATCACGATGGATAGGTGAATTTTTGGAACTGATGGTTCCGCTGTGTAAGTTTTCCATAGCATCAAGGTTATGCTACGAAGATGAAGAGGCTTTATGATTTTTTTTAACACCTGAAACAAGAGATGTGTGTTTTTTAATTATGAAATTGTGAGTTTATTGATCTGATTACCTATAGTAAAATTAAATTGATTATTCCGGTAAAGCAATAACTCAAAAACTCATTTGAAGAATCTTTACAAATACGCAATGCTAATAATGATTACTAGATAAGTAGAAGCCAGAAAAATAATGATATAGCTGTGACCAATATTCCCAATTAAACAACCTTTTAATAAGATATATTTCTATATGAGGTTTTCAAAATCTGCATATGCAACGGTTACAATACTTGTTGCGATACTTTGGTAGGTTTGTTTTTAGGCAAGAAGAAGACGATGATTAAGGCTGTTGTGGCCGTTTAGCTTCACAGCGTTCGATTAAATACGCTTTCAGCCATTGGGGGGCTCCTTTCCCTAATAAGTGGGTTCTTCCGGAACTTCCCGGATTTCATGCTTTGGAAGAATTGGCTGTCATAGAGGTTTGCCAGTTGTTTTTGCGAGGCACGGCGTCTGTGCTATCAGCTAGAATAGCCGCAGTGTATAGGATGAGGTAGAGGTTATCTTTTGATAGTTCGGCTTTGCAAATGTATTTGCTGAGCGCCATGCCAAAGGGCTGGATCGCAAGTTTTGCCCTGCGATAGTAGTGGATGAGCATAGCTACATTAACGTCTTGCGTATTGCCGTTTTCGATCTCCTGCCAGGTCATGCCTTTATATTGCTCGGCTTTATTGATAGCCTGCACTTCTTCATAGAACGGGACTTCATTATCGATGAGGATCTTCCATTCTTTTTCCCAAAGTGAGGTACCCAAATAGGCGGTGATAGCACGAGCGCTGACAATCCCAATATGTCGCGTCAAAATATATTTTTAATTAAAATGTTTTGATTGTATTAAATTAAGCCCAGTAATTAGAAATTATTTATAGTCGTTAATGTTTTATTAATGTTTTATTAATGTTTTATTAATTGAATACTTTTTTATTTACTCACAGTCTAGTAAGCTATTACTTGATTTATTGTAACAAGTACAATGGTGTTAATAGATAAAACAAATGAGATATTAAAGCTCTCTGTCACATGTATTGGGGAACTTAATGACAATTATATTAACCAAAATCTAAATAGACCAAATCAGAAATTTTACTATAAATCATTGTAAAATGTTCCATTTGCTTATTTCGCCGCTTAAATAGTTAAACACACTATCTATGTGGAAAAATTAATGTGCTGACGCTTTATAAACATTCTACTTTGGAAACAATTAATACTACGTATGTTCTCTCACAGCTTATTAAAGAATTGCTTATTCCTGTAACAAGGACAAGTATAATCGAAGAAATAGAGAAACATCCAGATGTAAACTCCTTATTATCAATAAGTGAAGTTCTAAGTCATTTTGAAATTCCGAATGCCTCGTATGAATTAACTTTTAAACAATTAATAGATGCAGGAATAACTACATCATTTATTGCTTACTTCAGTAGTAATAATGGAGAGTTTGTCTTGGTTCACCATTTAACTGATAGAGGTGCGGTAGTTTCAAATGAACGATGGACTAATAAAGAGTTTAGTACGGATGAATTTCATAGAGAATATGGAGGTTCAATCCTTATTGCTGAGAAAGAAGAGTTATCCGGTGAAGGAAATTACAATAAAAAACGCAGAAATGAATTATTCAAACAATTCCGCAGTCCAGTTTTAGCTGCGGTTGCTGGTCTAATATTGCTTTTTACGGTATTGTGCCATGCAACTTACTTTAGTTCCATTACCTGGCAGATAGCTTTCTTAACTGTTACTAAAATTGCAGGTCTGGGAGTATGTATGCTATTACTCCTACAAAGTATAGATTCAAACAATCCGCTTGTGCAAAAAATTTGCGGAAAGGATAGCAAAAAAAGTTGTAATGCGATTTTATCATCAAAGGCAGCAACAGCTATCTTCAATTTCAGTTGGTCTGAAATTGGTTTTTTTTACTTTTCCGGCACACTTCTAATTTTACTACTAAATTTTACTCATCCTAATATCATAAGATTTATTGGTTTGTTTAACATTATTTGCCTTCCCTACACAGGTTACTCCATCTACCACCAGTGGCGCATAGCGAGGGAATGGTGTACCCTTTGTTGCATTATACAGCTGGTTTTATGGTTGGAATGTTTTGTATTTTTCCCGGTATGGTACCATTCTTTTCAATGGCCATATTTTACAGAATTGGTCAGCTTACTTATATGTATGATCATCCCTGTTTTATTATGGATATATATCAAACCATTTTTCTCTGTTCAAAAGGAGGCCACTTTTCTTAAGCTCCAATTGCGAAAATTCAAATATAATTCTAAAGTATTTCAAATAATGCTTACTGAAGAGGCTAAGCATTTTATGCCGGAGGAAAAGCATTCCATAATGATTGGAAACAAAGAAGCGGAACATGTTATAACAATGGTTTCAAATCCATATTGCAGACCGTGTTCTAAGGCACATAAAGTATTAGGCGACTGGCTAAAAAAACGGGCAGACATAAAGCTCCAGATAGTTTTTGATATTGGTGATATAGAACAGTATATCAACGATCCCGGTACTAAAATCGCAACTCACCTTATGAGGTTAATGCTTGACGGGAATAAAGGTGTTTTAGAAAGGGCAGTTAATGATTGGTATGAACAAGAGATCAAGGGTTATGATACCTGGATTAAGAGTTATCCTGCAAATAACTTGTCTAGAGTTAGCGAATTACTAGAATACCAAATTAAATGGTGTGAAATAACAACCATTTATTCGACGCCGACATTTTTTATCGACGGAAAGAGACTACCGAATATTTACAAGGTAGAAGATCTGACTTACCTAATATAATTTCAAGCCAAAGCACATTAAATATATAGGTTATTCATGATTAGCTTCCCTTTTTATAAACAACACGACTGGATGGACTGCGGGCCAACATGTTTGCGTATGCTAGCGAAGTATTGCGGCAAAAATGTTTCAATCCAGAAATTAAGGGAATTGTGTAGTATAAATAAAAGAGGTGTAACGTTACTAGACCTAAGCGACGCAGCAGAGAAGTTAGGTTTCCGCTCATTAGGCGTAAAACTCAATATTGAGCAATTAAAACAGGCATCATTACCTTGCATTTTGCACTGGCAGCAAAATCATTTTGTGATCCTTTACAAAATCCATAAAAGCAAATTTTACATTGCCGACCCTAGGAAGGGGTTAATTTCATTATCGGAGAAAGAATTTACCCAGAACTGGTTTAGTCATAAAGAGCTCCATGATGGAATTTCATTGATAATAGGAACTACTCCTTTGTTTTTTGAGCTTGAGGAGAGCAAGGAAAATAAAGTAAAATGGTTAACAATTCTTCGATATTTTTTTACGTACCGGCAATTGTTTTTTCAATTATGGTTGGCCCTTGCTTTTGGTACTATACTACAGTTAATCACTCCATTTTTGACCCAATCAGTAGTTGATATAGGGATAAATACAGGTAACATCAGCTTTGTTTACCTGATTCTCATTGCACAAATAACACTTTTTATAGGAAGCACGGGTGTTGATTTTATACGTTCCTGGATACTCTTGCATATAAGTACCCGCGTAAATATTTCCATTTTAACCGACTTTCTTATAAAGCTAATGAAGTTGCCTATAAGCTATTTTGAAACGAAAACCACTGGAGATATCATGCAACGCATGAACGACCAACAAAAAATTGAAGGCTTCCTCACCAGTACAACGTTAAATGCTGTCTTTTCAATTTTCAATTTGGTAATATTTAACATGGTACTACTTTATTATAATACCACTGTTTTTACGGTTGCCACTATAAGTACTTTAATTTATACAGGATGGATTATTATTTTTCTTAAGCAAAGGCGCCTACTTAATTATAGACAATTTGATATAGATTCTGCAAACCAAAGTGCTGTTGTTGAACTGGTGACCGGGATGCAGGAAATTAAGTTAAATAATTGTGAAAAACAGAAACGCTGGGGATGGGAACACATCCAGGCAAGTTTATTCAAATTTAAAGTTAAAAGCCTGGCGCTTAGTCAATATCAGCAAGCCGGTTCATCATTCATATACCAAGCTAAAAACATACTAATTACATTCATAAGCATAAAGGCCGTAATTGATGGAGAAATTACATTGGGGGGTATGATGGCAATTCAATATCTGGTTGGTATGGCAGGTAGCCCTATAGAGCATATGCTGGGTTTCATTCAAGCCTATCAGGATGCTAAAATAAGCTTGGAAAGATTAAACGAGGTATACCAACTTGAGGATGAAGAACCAGTGGAAAAGCATTTTATAAACGAAATACCCTTTGATAAAAGTATCAGTATAAAAAATCTCACATTTCGCTATCCAGGGGCAGGGAATGAGCCGACCCTTGAAAATATTAATTTTTGTATTCCGCAGGGCAAAACCACAGCAATTGTTGGAATGAGTGGAAGCGGTAAGACGACGATGTTGAAGTTATTGCTAAGGTTCTTTGAGCCTGAAAAAGGTGAAATTAAAATCGGAGGAACAAGACTATGCAATATTAGCTTCAATTCATGGCGAAAAAGCTGCGGAACGGTTATGCAGGACGGTTTCATTTTTTCAGACACTATAGCTAATAATATTGCTGTGGGAGATGATTTTCCAAGTAAAGAAAAATTACGGAACGCGATTAGGGTGGCAAATATTCAAGAATTCATTGACGAGCTTCCTTTAGGTCTATTTACTAAAATTGGAGCAGGCGGGAGCGGAATAAGCCAAGGACAGAAGCAACGTCTGCTCATAGCTCGTGCTGTCTACAAGGATCCTGATTATCTTCTTTTTGATGAAGCTACCAACTCCCTTGATGCAAATAATGAGCGAATCATCATGAATAATCTACAGCGATTTTTTGAAGGACGTACCGTAGTAGTGGTAGCCCACCGATTAAGCACCGTAAGTAACGCCGACAATATTATCCTCCTTGACAAGGGAAAAATAATAGAACAGGGGACTCACTATGAACTTACGGGTCTGAAAGGTGAATATTACGGTCTGGTAAAAAATCAATTAGAGCTAGGCGTTTAAATCTTAAAAATTTATGAACGAAATTTATTTAGAGAATCCTGTTCATTCAAATGATATACAGGATATCGTCGAAGCTCCACCTAAATGGCTATTGAGATGGGGTATAAGTTTATTTTTTGCACTTACGGTAATGTTGATCGGGCTTTCAGCAATAATTACCTATCCTGACATTGTTAGGTCTTCCCTAAAAATAAATTCTGCTGAGGTTCCAACAATTCTTCGTGGAAAGACTTCAGGAAGGCTTTTAAGGCTTCTTGTTCCAAACAATTCTATTGTTAAAAAAGGTCAGGCATTAGCTTATTTAGGAGTCGCTCCCATTCATGCGGAGATCATAAAACTCTTAGGTGATTTAAAAGCGTTACAATCAGACGAATTGAAGGAAAAGACGTTACCAGCAACTTTTAATACCGCCCTAAATATTAATACGCCAGAAAGAATCCAACATGCTTACAAAGCATTCCTATATGCATACAGTGCTTGCGGATTTTCTATGAAACAAAGAGTAAAATCAAGTTCAAAATATCATTTACGCTTATCAATTGCAATTAACACGTTGATTAACGAAATAGAACATTGGAAAGACAAATATGTCTTAACATCACCAAGTTCCGGTTCACTTTTCTACGTTGGCTTTTTGAAGATAAATCAGGCCCTATCCTATAATCAGGAAATTTTTTATATCAGTTGTTTTAATAATAAATTTTTTGGCGAAATGACAATACCACAAAATCGCATAGGCAAGGTGAAAGTTGGGCAAACCGTACTTATAAAAGTTAGAAGCTATCCATATGAGGAATTCGGTATTCTATATGGTAAAATCAAACATATCGCTGACTTCCCATACATGGATAGTGTTTTCATTGCCGAAGTAGACATCAGTAATAGAAGGTCGGCTGCTTTTGGGGAGGCTATGCCTCTTAAAATAGGGATGAAGGCAGATGCAGAGATTGTAACCCAGAATGCAACTGTTTTGCAACGGATAGTTAAAAGTATTATAAAAATAACGAGGTAGTGGAAAAGATCAGAAATGCAAATAATCAGAAAATATCGATTTGTACAGTTTGTATGAATCGCTTGCATCACTTAAAATTAACCTTGATGAAGAATATTTTGGACAATGTGGATTATCCAGAGCTTGAATTTATACTCCTTGACTATAATTCCTCCGATGGACTTGAAGATTATATAAATAAAAACTTTCATGAATATATTAAAAGTGGCAAGCTAATCTACTATAGGACAACTAACCCCCAATACTTTAACCGGAGTCATTCGCGGAACGTTGTTTTTAAACTAGCGACTGGTGCTATTATTTGTAATGTTGATGCTGATAATTATACTGGAAAAGGCTTCGCCGCTTATGTTAATAAACAGTTTATTAACAATGACACTATATTTCTCTCACCAATTAGTAAGCGAGGTGGTAAAAAAGATGTATTGGGGCGAATCTGTGTTAAGAAAGCGGATTTTGACGAGTTGAAAGGATACGATGAGCGCCTGGTTAACTACGGCTTTGAAGATAATGACTTTGTTAACAGATTGCAGTTTAGTGGTTTAAGAAACATTCAGATAAAAGAGGAATATTTTCTACAAGCTATTCCGCATGATGATAAGCAAAGGCTTTCAAACGAATATGTTTCATTACACCTTCACTCCTTACTTTTCAATTATTTAACACCTTCAAGCACTGACTGTGTCCTCTTATTTAATGATAATACTTTTAAAAGAGGGACTATGATTGAGAATAAATTTTTCAACCATAATATTCCTCTTGATCATCGCGAAAGCTCACAGTTGTATGAATTTTCAGTTTTAAATGATGACTGGGTCGGGGGTAGATGGAGTCCAAAAGGCAGTTCAATCAGATTACAAAGTTTTGATCAAATTGAGCAACTGACTTATTGTGATGACACTGATTGTTTTATATCAATTACTAAAAGGAAAAGCTCTTTTTTTTTCAAAATAAGCACACCAGAATTAATCCAACAAACAATAATGTTTTTTAGTCAGACAGGCAATAGAATCATTATGGAGCGGAACAAGATGGAGATGGCGACGATAGTTAATGCATTTTACGGTAGAGATACTGTATGCCGGAATTTCATTAACCAAACTCTAATAGCAGTTTGATTTATAAACCTAATATATTATCATGATAGTTTCAATCTTTTATAACCAGGAGTCTTGGCATGAGTTAATGACGATGCTCATTAAGCCATTTATCGAACGGGAGCAAAGCAGTTTTAAGCACTGGAGTATTTACTTAAGTACAAATCGTGGAGAACATATCACGATATTAATTGAACCAAAAAAAAGTAGTAATAAAACACATGAAGAACGGTTCTTAGCCCAAGCAGAATTGTTTTTAACAGAATCGCCATCTGCTATAAAGGTCATAGAATATCCTCTTACTAGTGTTTTTCAGGATTTCGCAAGTAATTCCATTGAATTAAATGTTGATAATTTATTGGTGAACTCTACAGGTGATGACCGTCTAATCTTAGCTAAACAGCAATTGTCGGAAATCATCATTGATGTTTTAGCTGACCAGGAAATTGATATAGAAAGCATATTTACGTTTCTAATCTATCTGCAATTAGGGATTATAAAAGCAGGATTTACTAATACAAAACGGGCTCGTGTTAACACCTTAAAATTATTGCTTTTTCTAAATACACAAGAGAATAATTCTGGTGACCTTGACGCCCCTACAATCCAAGAAAACCAGCAATTTGTCGAACTGTTTGAATACAATAAAAACACTTTCGTCGAAATCGTTGAAGACATCTGGAATAAGGATAAATATGATGACGACCTAGAATGGATGAAAAAATGGGAAAGTATCAGTACTAGTTTTTTGAATGAAACAGATTTTCATCAGGTATTTATCTCACTAAGTAAAATTGCGTATGATCATTTAGGATTAAACGGTAGCAAAATTCAAAATTCATCTTCAAAACAAGTTCTAAAAATTTTTAATCAAGTAACCAAAAATATGGATAAAGTAATTCGTATTGCATAGCTATCTATTTAACTAATGATTCCTCATATAATCCATCAAACTTGGATAGATTCAACTCTTCCTAATCATATGTCTATACTATCAGAAACTTGGAAGGCAAAACATCCAGGCTGGCAGTATGTATTTTGGACAGACCAAATGAACAGGGATTTCATAAAAGAGTATCATTCCGATTTTTTAAGGATATACGATGGCTATCCACATAACATCCAGCGTGTCGATGCAGTTCGTTACTTTATCCTTTATCGAATGGGTGGTGTTTTTATCGACTTAGATTTCGAATGCTTGTGCAATATTGAACCGCTGTTGAAAGACCAAGAATGCGTTTTTGGGCTAGAACCTGAAGAACATTGCCAACGGTTTAAAAAGCAAAAAATCATTTGTAATGCTTTCATGGCGTGTAATCCAAAAAACCCTTTTTTTAAGACCATTTGTACTCATCTCAAAAATAACGAAGACTTAAGGGGTTCAAATATACCTGAATGGCTACATGTTTTAGAATCGACTGGTCCATTCAAATTAACAAAGATCTTCAGCAACTATGATAGCAAGCATGCTATAAAATTATTAGCTGCAGATACCATCTACCCATTGAGCGTGCAAGAAACGAGGGAGTTACTTGGTGAAAAAGGTATCATGAATGAGCACATGCAAGACAAAATTGATAATGCATATGCAGTACATTACTTTCTTGGAAGCTGGTGGGAATGAAAGGGTGCTTTTAATATTCTTAATTAATAATCGTTTACAATGAAAATTGGCATTTTATCGCACCCACCAACATGGACAACCGGTTTTGGTATAACCTGCAAAAAAATAGCACTTGGTCTAAGTATCGCCGGGCATGATGTTATATGCGTAGGCTTTTCTTTTGGTATTATAACACCAACGAAAGATGATCAAGGCAACTTCCCCTTTAGGATTTGGAAGGGTAATCAAGAAAAAGATGAAGTTGAAGCAATCGGAAATTTTATTGGAGAAGAAAATCCTGATGCTATTCTGTTGAATTATGATATAGCTGCAGTTGGATATTTTATCTCACTTTTAAAAATCCAGAAGTTCTCGAAAAAACTGTTTGCTCATCTGGTAATAGATGGATTTCCTGCTGCTCACAACCTTTTACAAGCGATCGATGAACTTGACGGTATTATAGTGCCTACCAAGGCGTCTCAGAGATATCTCAGATCTGAAGGTCTTAAGAAGGTATATTATGCTCCGCACGGGGTAGATGAAAACGAGTTTTTTCCTTTAAATAAAAGAGATATAAGGACAACCTTGGATTTTGCCACTAATATGGAAAAAGACTTCATTATTGGAGTGTTTGCGAAAAATGATGAAAGGAAACAAATTCCCAAGGTGCTTTTGGCTATGCATCACCTAATCTTTAAGCATAAACAAAAAAATATTTTCCTCTATGTACATAGTGAAATTAAGCCCCTCGTAGGCACTGGATGGGATTTGGATTTCATTGCAGGTAATCTGAAAATCAAAAGCCATGTCATTTTTACAGAGAGGAAATTTTTGCCTCAGATTGGAATAGAGCACAGTCATCGCACGAATGAAGTAAATAGCAATAAAAGGCCGCTTAGCTATTTGGAAAGAATAAACATGTGCGATGTAATTGTTAATGTTCCGTTTTCCGGTGGATTTGAACTTTGCAATTTGGAAGCTCAAGCCTGTGGAATCCCGCTCATAACAATTAATGATAGCGGAAACATCAAGGAGGTGGTAGGAGAATCCGCTTTGTTAATTGAGCCCAAACTGAATAATATATGGACCAATGGCGCAGTAATTAACTTAATTGACGAAATAGACTTGGCGAATGAAATTTTAAGATTAAGAAATGATTCGGTACTGAAACAATCTCTACGGCAAAAAGGGCTAATGAACATTAAAAAGTACAACTGGTCACATCTGGAGAAAATGGCTGCAAAAATGATCACAGCTCAGAGGATTAAGAACACTAAACCCGGCACCAGTTTAAGCAAAATTTAGTTATGAACTTTTTAGTGTGCGACCTAAGCCTAGTTGATCGCCCCAAAGCGATTGGGCCAAATGACCGGTTTATTTCTTATGAAGATCCAGATTGTGATGCTAATTGGGACTCTCACATTCATGCTCCTATTAGCTGGCATAGTTATGCCGCCGCTACTAGTGGAAGAATTGTATGTGCGCCCAAGGATAACTGGACAGATCATATAAAATGGTCAGATACGGTACTGGCCCTTTGGCACTATAATCCGAAAATAGCTATGCAAGCCATTCGGGAGATGAAGAAACTTGGAAAAAAGGTGATTGGCGCATTTCACGAAAATGGAGATACGTTTCAATGGCTTGCTCGAGACGTAAATTGGCTCGTTGACTTTAAAAATTGTGCAAATGCTTGCGACGCGATGTTAACCTATCCGAGAAACAAAATTTACAAAAATATCTATCCGGCAATGGGAATCAAATCAGAGCTTCTTTACATTCCACAACCGTATTTTACGAACAAGAGATCTGAATATATTATGAATCCTAGTGCTAGGAAAGGGATATATGTTGGCCCAAAAAGAAAAGACATGGAGAGTGAAAGAGAAAGAAGGAACTGGATTTATAATATAACGATGGCCACTGATCTGATTGGTAAGGAATTTGGATTTATTAAAGAAGTTTTTAATAAGATCACTACCGTTAACACTAGCTCATTTTCAAATGAACAGTTAACGGTACAATTGAATAAATTATTTATCGGCTGTAATATCGAAGTGATCTCTCCCCTGAATTACCATGCTTATCTAAAAATGATTGCATCACATCAAGTCACTATAAATCTGGATTCCAGTGATACGCAAGGTCAGATTGACGCAGATTCGATGTTTGTTGACGTCCCGTTATATCAGCCCGTCGATCTTGATTTTAGAACAGACTTTGGAGATTTATATCATGAAATGCAAAATTCAAGCAATGAAAAGGGAGATGTCATCACTTCAATCATGACAGAGATCTGCACATTCAATAGTGTTAAAAAAACAATACACGACTGGTCTAAGTCTTTGCCCGGTTCTGGCTAATGTGCCAATTATCAACTAGAACAGTTAATTAAACTCATTACACAATCTTAGGATAGTTTTAAATCAACAATATGTACACCACAGAAGACTTATACATTGAACATTTAGAAAAAAGTTTTAAAAACGCCGAAGCCGGAAATTCCAAAATAACAGGGGAAATTTTGGAGATGTATGGAATGACAGGACATAAAACGAGACATCTATATAATAACCTATTGAATATTGGAGATAGCAGATATTTAGAAGTGGGTACTTGGGCCGGCAGTTCTGTATGCGCCGCAATGTATAATAACACGAGTACGGTTGTCTGTATCGATAATTGGTCGGAGTTTGGAGGAGCAGATGTAAAAGAGATCTTTTTTGAATATTTTAATGAACTAAAAGGAGCGAATGATGCAAGCTTTATTGAGGCCGATTGCTTCAAATTAAATATTGATGACTTAATTAAATTCAATATTTATTTATATGACGGTGGTCATTCTTATGAAGACCACTATAAGGCATTAGAGTATTACCTTCCTTGTCTCGATGATTTATTCATTTTTATAATCGATGATTGGAATTGGGAAAAAGTGAGAAATGGCACTAATGATTCTATTATGGATTTTAAACTGGAAGTATTGTGGAAAAAAGAAATAATACTTACTACAAATGATGAACACACGCCACTTGATGAAGCTAAACAAAACTGGTGGAATGGAATCGCAGTTTTTCTGCTCAAGAAAAGATGTATTAAATAGATTCCTGCGACACATACTTCAATAACGAAACTCATAAAGGAATCTCAAATCTCCATTAACAGGCACGGCTCCTACAAAATTAAAGAGAAGACACAGGGGATTTAGATTCCTATAGCAAAATATTGTTGGCCACAATGAAGATGCCTGTCTTCAATAAAACAGGATAGGGAGTGCCGCAACCCGATAATAGAGGCGTAAATTTAATTAAACCGAGTGAGAAAATTAACTTTAAAATTGGAAGGTATCAAAGAAATGCTAACCAAAGAACAAATGAAAAAAATTAGTGGTGGTTATGGCAACTGCGGCCAAAGTGAGTGCACTAAGAATAGTGACTGTCCGAGTAAATGGCCTGTTTGCCATTTTTCTACCTGCCTATCGGATGGAACAACTGCTAATTTTTGCGCCTCCTAATTCCACCAATTGAATCTTTTTAATTACCCGGATTTCTGATTGACCTTGGAAATCCGGTATTCTCATCTCTAATTTAATATCATCTATGATTAATTATAAAAAAATGAAATACTGTTCAATGATTCTTTTTTTCCTCTTATTGCTTACCGTGGACACCGTTCATTCCCAAAAATTACCGAGTATTCAAAGCAGTAGTATACATGCTCCGAATGCGATAAAAATGGATGGGAAAGCTTCCGAATGGAACAATAAATTTCAAGCCTACAATAAAAAAACCAATATTTTTTACACAATTTCGAATGATGATCAAATGCTGTATTTAACAATGCAAGCAACAAACCCAGGCGTTATAACGAAAATGGTTGTAGGTGGAGTTACTTTTACAATCGATATTTCCAATCAAAAGAAGGATCAAAATAATTTCGCTGTTACTTTTCCTGACTACGACGAACATGCTACTCCACTTTATTTGGATCTGCATAATTTCCCCGATATCACGAATAATTTAGCAAAGAATAGAATGCAAGCAGATTCTCTCAGAATTATATTGAATAAAAAACTTACCGACAATTTAAAAACGATTGCAATACTTGGTTCAAGTTTAATCTCTGATAGCGTTATTTCAATATACAATGCTGAAGGTATTAAAGCGGTATCGCTTTTTGATGATAGTTTACGCTACACGTATGAACTAGCCATACCTCTAAAGTATCTTGGATCTAATTTGGAAAAATCAAAAGTGTTTAATTATAGTATCCGGCTTAACGGGTCTGCCAATAATGCAAAAATTGAACTGCTTCCTGGCGGCCGCGGCCTTGTATATACAGCTAAGAATGGAGTCAGTTATAGGTTGCCATCAACTCCTGAAAGTATGGACATGGTATATCCAACCGATTTTTCAGGAGCGTACACCCTTGCTAATTAGGCCTTTGCTTATAAGTCTTCAAATCGAAGGAAGGCCTATTGAAGCACTATATCTTAAGCTCTTCAATTGTAAAATGCGGCAATAAAATCATTGCTTAATCTATCTTAAAATTAATTCCATTCAGTCAATTATGACGATAAAGTTGTAATCGCAGGTACTATAAAGATGAAGTATAGATATATATATATTATGTTACTTTCTTTCCCTTTTCTATTAGCTGCTCAGTCTCCTGTTAAAACTACTCCTCGTATATTAGTTCTACGAGAGGTTAGTGGCATAGTAAAGGATTCTACGGATCAAGCAATCATTGGTGCCGTTATAACCTTACAATCAAAAAAAGACACTTTAAAAACGGTCACGAACGCCGACGGGATATTTTTTTTTAAAAATGTTAAAGAAGCAACTTTCTTTATCAGTGTTAAAAGCATCGGTTTTATAATTGACACCCGGAAATTTCTAAATAACGAAGAAATAAAGAAAATAGTTTTAGGGCCTATCGTGCTGAAAAACCAAACTATCCTGCTTAAGGAAGTGGAAATTAATGGAACTCCAAGCATAGTCTATAAAACCGACACGGTCGAATACAGGGCAAATGACTATAAAGTCCGGGCCAACGCAACTGTCGACGAATTACTTAAAAAGATGGAAGGAATGGAGGTGGGGCCAAACGGTTCATTGAAATACCAGGGGCAACTGATTTCCAAGGCAAAACTAAATGGCAAAGATTATGCTGGAGGAGATGTTACTCAGGCAATTAAAAACTTACCAGCAGATATTGTTGGTAAAGTTCAAATAATTAATGATTACGGTGACCAGGCCAGCCGGACGGGAATTAAAGACGGAGCTGCTATTACGACACTAAATCTTACTACAAAAGCCGACAAGTCAGTTGGTAAGATTATTCGACCTACCATCAGCGGAGGAAGTCATGGTCGCTACGATAACCGAATTTTTGGACAGCATCTTAATGCCAACGAACAGATTGTTTTACTGGGGAATGTTACCAACATGATAGATGGCGTTGCTGACCCGTCGGGAGGCTCCGAAAGGCAAAGTGGGGGCAAAACAACTTCACGCGGAACCTCGTTTAATTACCGGGATCAGTGGGGTAAGCATATTCAAGTCAATACAAGCTATGTCTATAATTTTAATAACAGTGATATACTAAAAAATAGTACAGGCCGGTCGTTAAGTTCTTTAGGAACGACCAACTTTACGAGGAATAGCGAAGGAACCAATAACAATAAATGGAATAATGCAACTTTCGAATTTGAGTTAGTTCCTGATAGTTCAAATTTCTTACGAATTGTTCCATCATTCAGTTATGCTACCTATGCCAGTAGCAATAAGGATCAGTATACACAACAAGGACTTCAAAACCAATATTCGAATGGGCTTTCGAGCAGTAAAAATACCAATCCGACGTTTGGTGCGATCATCCTCTATCAACATGTATTTAGGAAGCGTCCTGGAAGAAATGTATCTACTGAATTTAGGTTAACTAAGGGTAATCAACATTTAAATAGTGAACAAAACACTCAGATCCAGTACCGTGATTCATTCCAGTATGAAGTAAGGGATTCCATTGTGCATCGAGTAATGAACATGAATGACAACAGTAAAAACTACGCCTTGGCTTTAACATATACCGAGCCTATAAACCATATATCCAGAATGAATTTTAGGGCACAAATAAATTATAAAGGATATACCAATCAGCTATCTACCAGTAATATCGCTACTGGCAGTTTTACGGATATGATAGATTCTTTGAGTAGTAATTTTAAATCTTCTTTTATGCAATCCCGTTTGGGATTTGACTATACCATTAGTAAATCAAAGTATACGATAAGTATCGGAGGTATCGCTGTGCCTACTAAGCTAATGGGAAGGAATATTGATAAGACTGTAACAACCAGTCGCACTGACTTGTTTTTAATTCCAGTTTTCCGTTTCCAATATCAATTGTCAAGATCACAACAAATTGCTGTAAATTATTTCGGTAGTCCATCAGAACCGTATTTTTCTCAAATTCAACCAATACCCGATTTTTCGGATCCTCAAAATCCAATTTATGGAAACCCGGATCTCAAACCTTCTTTTTCACATCAGGTAGAGGCCGCTTACAATAATTATATCGCTAATTCAAAACTGAATATATCAGGTGCCATCAATACGGAAGTCCATCAAAATGTGATCGCACTCAATGTTATACAAATCGCCCAACCAGTAACTCATAGCTTCTTAAATGAAATGCATTTTGCCAATCTGAATGGTGCGAAATCCATCAAAGGACGCTATAATATTTCCAAACAATTACAAGATCGAAAATATAACCTTTCATTATCTGGTATGATTGGCTATAATTATGATGTAGGCATGAGTAATAACGTACTTAATCACCTTCAGACCTGGCGATTTAATCAACAATTTGGTCCCCGGTTTAATCCAAACATTTCAATAGAAATAAATCCATTTATATCCTATGACGTATTTAGAACATTTAATTCTATTCCTTCAAACAATGCTGTTTCAAGCAGCAGCGATATACGAACTACAGCCTTAAGTATTGAGGGAAAATTATATTTATTAAAGGATAAAACCCTTACAATTGAATATAATATAAGCAAGAATTATCTAAGCGGTATTGCATCTAACATTACAAAGAACCCTCTTGTAGCCAATTTTTATTTGGAGAAAGAATTGTTTTCGAAGAAAAATGGTGTCCTAAGACTTTCTGTCTTTGATTTGCTCAATCAAAATAATTATGTAAACCATATGGTAACTTCAAATGGATACATGGATATAAAATCAAATGCGCTAAGCCGTTATTTAAGCGTTAGCTTTATATTAAATCTTCAAAAATGGTCAGGCAGGCCGACAAGAGATGGTAAAATATTGAAACGCAGGGGCGACGGCAGCTTTATTTATTAAAATAATTATTTCGTAATTAGTCTACATAAAATGGTTAGAATTGCTTTCACCGACTATGTTATCATTTAGATTTAAAAAAAAAGCTGAAACCCAATGTTTAAAAAAAATGCAAGGATCAGTTGCACATTTGAGGCTGATACTATGGAATATGTGATTGAGCACCAGAGTTGCACAATTACAAAAATAAACATTTTGAAATATTTTAAAGTAATTGTAAGCTGATGTCATTATCTGATCAAGAAAATCGTATTAGATTCTTAAAACAGTAATTTATAGCTTGATATCTGAATTTGGCGAGGTAAATCTTAATATTTTGTTGCAAGTTGCCCGGAATTTTTGTTTCTGGTTTCGGCGGGTTCGTTCTAAACAAACGTTTTAAAAGCCGCAGCATGCCGGAAGTCAAATTGTCCAGCCTGTACTTTTATTTACATACGCCTCAAAGCTGGTTTGATACTCGCCGACCAAAGATGAGGTAGGTTGCTGTTGCTGGGCTAATATCATTCTTCAGTTTCAGGGCGATAGACATGGGTTTTTGAACCTTCTTCCTATATTATTAGTTAGTTATATACGGCGTAATAAAAACTTTATATCCGACGAACGCTCAATAAAATCATAAAAATTGCCTCCCAAATACAGAGTTGCTTTATTGCTGTCGGAATGATCACTGAGGAAAACTTGCTTTTGCGAAAGGTATTTAGAGAATTGAAAATGCAAATAGTAGTCGGAGTTCACAAGAGCACTCCGGCAAGCGTTATGGGAGAAATTGAAAAGTTAATCAACTAATTCTATTAGGTATTCTCTGGTTTTGCAGCTGTAAGAATTATGTCTATTACCAATTTCTACCTTTAACAGTATCAATTATGCGTTCTTAGTTATTTTTCTTGGATCTTTAGGATTTGACTTTTCAATCTGCTGGCATTATTCTTACTCTATAAACAATGGGATATGATTAATTTTAAATTAGTAAAAGGCACCTTGGCTTTTAAAGTATTCATTGCTCTGCTGCCTGACTGTAATTCAGCATTAAAAGGCTGGATAGGGATTTGTGTATGGAATCTATAGAGCAAATAATCTACTTGCAGAAAAATATAATTATTAGAACTGTGGATCCCGCACAACTTAAACGCTTAACCGGTGTCCCAAAAACGATAGGAACAAAGATCGTTGATTAAATACTATTTAGGATAAGTATTGGTATACATGAGGTGTTGTTGATTTTAGTATCTTTAAGCAAAGATCAGTTCTTTATTTAAGTTTAAAGTAATTCAAACTGATTCGGTTGCTTTCTCGGTAACCTATTGGTTGAAATAGTTTATAATACACTGACATACAGAGATATATTTGTTTGAAATACGACCCCAGAGGGGTCACTTTTTATCAAATTAAAGCCTTGTAAATCAATGATTTGCGAGGCTTTTTTGTTTTACACTGTCACTGGAGCTGTCAATGATTGCTTTATCTGAATTGAGTTAATGTACTAAAATTAGTTATTAATGCTGACTTGATTACTTGCAAAAACCGCTTCGTATTATTAGACTACAGAATTTTTAACTTAAATTGAAAATGCTTGCTTCGTAAGATAAACTTGTTTACTACATTAGCAATGTATACGCTATGTGTTATTTATAATACTAGTTAACTAATATTTCAACCAACCTAATTTATGGAAAAACCGAATACTGAAATGAATAAATTGAAATGTGGTGTGATTATGCCAATTTCATCAATAGATGGTTGTACTGAAAGCCATTGGTCTGATGTTATGGATATTATTAAGACTTGTGTTGATGAATCTGGATTTGATGCGAATATTGTTAGCAATGCTGACGATGTAGGAGTTATTCATAAAAGGATTGTTCAAAATCTTTACGATAACCCAATTGTAGTTTGTGATGTGAGCTGTCGTAATCCAAATGTTATGTTTGAATTAGGAATGAGATTAGCATTTGACAAACCAACTATTATTATAAAGGATGACAAAACATCATATAGTTTCGATACATCATCAATTGAGCACATTGAATACCCACGGGACTTAAGATTTAATAAAATAGAAGAGTTTAAATTAAAATTAATAGAAAAAATAAAAAGCACCTATAAAAAATCAACAGAGGATCCGAACTTTAGCACATTCTTAAAGAACTTTGGTGAATTTAAGGTCGCAAAAATTGATACAAAAGAGGTGTCTCAACAAGAGCTTGTGATGGATGAGCTAAGAAGCTTGAGAAGAATGATTGTGAATTCTAATTCAGTAAACAGACATAAATATAACGATCAGTTTTACTACAAAGACAATATTGAAGATAAAGGAGTTGTAGACATTTGTTTAGAAGAGTTATGCACATTAGAAACACTGGAAAAATCAATGGGTAGAATCTTATCCCTACCCGGTGTTATATCCTCTGAAATAGACAAACGTGGAGAAGATCACATACATTTAATTTTACGAGTTAATCCTAAATATAACACCAATGAAATTGAAGACGAAGTTAAAAGATACCTTAGTAGAAGAAGAATTCTAAATAAAAGCATCAGCTAACAAAATTCTGCTCAAAGTAAGTCTATCGAACTTCCTGCTTGATCAAACTATTTAGTAATTTACAATTAAATTGAAACTTTCTGCAACTAAACCCACTCTATGCTTTACCCATGAGACCGTTGAAATATTTGAAAACCGGAAATACCAAAACCAACAGTAAGAAATAGAAAAGAGATAATGTTAAAAATCTATAACTTAAAAATCATGGGAATAGGCCCAATTAAAAACTTGGAACTAGCCTTTGATAATCATTTCAACATCATCTGTGGACAGAATGGTATAGGAAAAACAACAATTTTAGACTGTTTAGCACAATCGTTTGGGTAAACACTACGTCTGTCAAAAGAACAGCTGGATTAGATAAAGGAAATTGGACAGTTGACATTCTAATCAGTGGTCAAAAACAGATAAAATAACACAGCTGTCCGTAGAGTTCCGCAGGGCTCTACGGATTAATGAATGGTTTTGAGTCTTCAGACTCCCTTATCAAAGTTTCAAATAAAATCAATTCCAATCAGCCCCTACCTTCAGCATAATAATCAATACCTGACGAGTACACATAATCCTCTTCTTTCCTAACCAATCCGGCCCGAACAGGATTCTCATGTAAGTATTTTATTCGTGTATCTAGTATTTCGTTGGTATCACATTGTACCGGATGGTTGTCCTGCTACCAGAATTGGCAATCTGTGTTTCGATGGTTTTCTTCACCAGCTTTTCTGAAAATCCAAAGCATCCAACTGCTCCGGCTTTCTCTTTGATTTTCGGCTATGGCTTGGATAATCATGCCTGAAGTGTACTTTTTTAAATCTCTTATTACATCAGAAAGCTTATTAGAATCAGCTGCTAACCCCGAACATGGAAGCGAATGTAGCTTTTATTTAAATAACGAGAATCAGGGACTCCATTGCATATTTGAAGCTGTAAAGACGCTGGCGCTTAACTCTACAGACAGTGAGGAGTCAGAGACTCCATTCTATATTTGAATCCGTAGAGACGCTGACGCTAAACTCTACGGACAGTGGGGGGACAGTGGGTTATTGCAGCAAGAAAGCGGAAACGGCCTGAAGCCATACAGAATACAAGTTAACAACGAAGAGTACAAATTTTGGCAAAGGGATTCGCTAGCTATGCATCTATATACCAAAGAAGCCGCTTTTCGAAAGTTATATTACTTGCATAATAATCCCTTAACAGAACGTTGCCAGCTAGCAAGCACTCCCTCCGATTACTCTTTCTCCCTCGCACGAAAAGTTTGGCGGTATTATGATGTAGCAAGTAACAAAGGTCATTTCAAGTTGTCAAATTGCAAAATTGGTTGATTTCTTTTTTTAAAATACAAACTGTTTCAAATGACTCTTGAGATTTTTTTACGTTACCTGCACTTCATCAGTATTTTCATCGTATTCAGTTCCCTGGTTGCCGAACATCTTTTACTGAAAAAAACGCTAACCCGAAAAGAAATAGGTCGTGTTGCAAGAATTGACGCTGTTTACGGTATTGCAGCTTTAACCATATTAGGTGCCGGATTAACCTTATGGTTTGGAGGAGTAGGTAAACCGGCAGAATTTTATACTCATAACTGGATTTTCCAAACCAAGATTACATTGTTTATTCTCGTCGGGTTGCTTTCTATTTACCCGACCGTATTTTTCATTAAGCAACAAAAAGGTCGACCGGAAGAAGCAGTGGAAATACCAAAACCTGTATTTTTATGTCTCAGACTCGAACTGCTTCTGCTTATAATCATTCCGTTGCTTGCAGCGCTAATGGCCAAAGGAGTAGGATATCCCGGATCATAAACACCGAACCACTAACACTCTGAGCAATTAATGCCTTTGGAAGTGTGAATAATACCCATTTCAAGCAAAAGCGAAGATTTCTAGTGCGAAAAAAGCCACCCCTATTTAACTAAAATCGGTTTGAGTTGAACGAACTACCTTTTGCGTTTAAACCAAAGCCAATTAAATTGAAAGTAAAACCTTTCAGGTTTAATGAAAGACTCTTCGACTTGAACCAAATGTCATCTGACTAAAGCGAAATACCCTTCGAGTTGAACAAAATGTCATCCTACTAAAATGAAACACCCTTCGGATTAAACTAAATGTCATCCAACTTGAACGAAATACCCTTCAGGTTGAACGAAAAGCCTTTCCACTTCAACGGAATCATCTTCGCGTTAAAGGAAACTTCGTTCGACGTGAACGATAAGTCTTTCAGATTAAACGAATTAAGATCCAACTTCAACGAAAAAGCTTTAGATTTAAACGAAATATCATCCGACTTGAACGAAAAGCACTTCGTTTCCTGCTTTATGTCTAAAGAAAGTGCTTCTAAAGCCTGTATGAGTGAATTTAAATCTGTTTCTTAGTTTTCCTTAACGATATCTTTCCATTAACACAATCAACATGTTAAGTAAATGTCATGTACTCATAAACAGTAGTATCAATAAGATAAACTATTATTCAACAATTCGGATAAAAGGTATATAAATAATCGTAGCTCAGCCCTTGGTTAAGTCAAAACTTTGCTGCGTTGGTTAATCTGCTTAAAGGCTCAAAGTGGTAAGAAACAAATAAATTATAAATACGATGAAAACATCTAGCCTGGTTAAAGATTATAGCAAATTGTCAGATGCCAACTTGAATCTGAAAGCTCAATCGATTATCCTTGCCTTAACGGCAAACCCCAACTTTTCAGCAACAGCGCCTACGCTGGCCGTTTTTACTTCCATTAAAAACACGTACTCTACAACCCTGGCAAATGCAGCTAGCCGAGACCGGAATGCCATTGCTCAGAAGAAGGCCGCTAAAAGTGCTTTGGTATTAAACATGAGACTTCTGGGCAGTAACCTGGAATCGTTGGCTCTTGGCGATCGTGTTAAACTAATAAGCAGTGGTTTTGACTTAAGCAGCCTTGGCGAAAGCGTACCAGCTCTCGCTATCCCTACTGGTTTTACACTCTCTGATGGTATAAATGCCGGAGAAGTGAAGTTTAGCATGAAGGCGGTACGTGAAGCGGTAGCATATGTTTTTGAATATACTACCGACACCGTTATTACTAAAGAAAGTAGATGGATTACTAAAGTTTCTACCTCTCGCGAATATGTGTTCAGCAATTTACCTAGTGGTGTTCGCATTACCTGTCGTATGGGTGCTATTGGTCGCAAAGATCAGGAAGTGTTTACTGGAATGCTTACAAGAGTGGTGCAGTGATTGGGTTGGGGGTTGTGGGTTGGAAGTTGTAAGTTGTGGGTTGTGGGTTGGAAGTTATGAGTTGTGGGTTATGAGTTGTGAGTTTAAGACCTAGCGCAAGCGTCCGCTTATGTTATTATATGCTGATTTATGAAGACCATTATCTGAATAATCCCAGCCGGTACTTTACTGTATATGTTTCAGATTTCCTTACAAATTCAAGCTACTAAGCAATCATTTCAAGTACAGCACAAGTGGACGCTTGCGCTAGAAGGGGAAAGCCAGCCTTTCGGGTTTGTCAAACCCTTATAACCCAATAACGAGCTTTACTTGCAAATTTGTCAACTGATTTTATACTTATATTAGCCATTATGATAGATCTAGGCGATTTTGAGAAGCAGATTCACTGTGTTACTAATTTTCAAGACCTTGTTTCCACACCATTTCAAGGAGAGATTAATGCGATATGTTGGAGTCGTAACTTAACAGGTGATTTTTCTGAGATTGTTGAAAAGATAGCGTTAAATGAAAATATGACGGCAATTGAACGAGAGGAGCTTCTCGAACTTCAGTTGAGTGAGCAGGGGCAACTTGCCCGGGAAATTCTTTTAAATGATCTGAACCTGTTGAAAGCTCATGGCGCATCGCCAACGCTTAATGTGATTAAGTACTATGATCGGGATGATTTTACCCTTTTTCCAACTGATGTTTATTCTTTTCATGTAGATCGTTCTCCTGTAGCAACCGATACCTTTTTATGCACGTACTATGGCGAGTCGAGTGATATATTGCCAAATTCGCAAGCCGAACAGAAAGTGCTTATTCCAGAAATACGTAATGAACTCAAAAAACTATATGGTGGATCAGATAGCGGTTTTGAAACCTTCTTAACAGAGTACTTCTTTGATCTGCACTATCAAGCTAAGCCAAATGCAAGCATAATAAACTTGGGCATTGGCCACTTATGGAGATTGGCGGTAGATCATCCGGAAAGCCAGGTTCTGCCTTGCGTTCATCGAGCACCAATTGAAAAGTCTGGAGAGAGCAGGCTATTAATGATTTGTTAAATACAAAGTTGAATTCCGCTTCCGTCGCTTTGCCAAGAGTGCGCAAAACGGGATTATCTACTCCCCCTTGGTTCTGGAACAAAAACTCCTTATTTATCTGCAAGCATTTCCTTTGGAAACACAATGGAAAACGTGGTCCCTTCGTTTACCTTGGATTCTACCTTTAAGCTAATACCGTGATAATTAGCGATACTTTTAGCAATGGAAAGTCCGAGCCCGAAACCGCCACTTTCGGATAAATTAGCTTTCTTAAAGCGATTAAAAATGGTATTTAGTTCTTCTGAAGGAATCCCGATTCCGGTATCTTCAATTAAAATGCAATACAAGCTTCCCTGCTTAAATTTTTCTTTAATGGTGATGCTTCCCTGCTCTTTATTGTATTTAATGGCATTATTTATCAGGTTGTAAAACAGCTGAAATACCAAATCGCGATTTAAATTGATAAGTGTAACAGATTTTGAAATATTCATGCGGAATGAAATCGATTTTTCTTCCAACCGGTGACTAATCTCCTCCATCACTTCTTCCACCAATTCTTTTGGATGAAGGGTATCCGATTTTACAAACTGGTCGTTTTCAATCCTGGAAATTAGCAACAGCGAATTCACGATTTTTTTTAATCTGCCCAAGGTTTTCATCATTTCGATGAGCTTCTGTTGCAAGGTTTCATTCTCATCGGCATCGGCCATCAGCATTTCCATTTTGTTCTGCAAAATACTGATGGGCGTCATCAACTCGTGGGAAGCATTAGCTGTAAATTCACGCTCTTTCTCGAAGGCTACGTTAATTTGATCCATCAATAAAATGAGCGAATTATCGAGGTAATTAAAATCTTTTGTAGTGGTTTTAACCTTTTTAGAATGATGAATAAAAGGGAATTGGGGATTAAGAAGCTTGGTTTTGATGATTTGCCCCAGCGGTTTAATTAAAATACGGGTGTACAATAAATCAATGAGCATGGTAACCAAAATCAAACTGATTAAAACGTACAGTGCAATACGCTGCAAGGGTCGGTTGTATTGGTTTATTGCCGATGTTGTTTTGCCTATTTCGAGCAGGTAATTTTGCTTTCCGATTTTAAATGTATTACTCAAAAGCCTGTAGGTCAACGTGTCTTGCTCTACCAAACGCATGGCAGTTTCAATAGTATCAAGCCTGTTTTTTACGGATACAGGCTCAAGCGAAATATATTCTTCCTTCAGCATGGTATAGCTTCCGTAGCTTTCCTGATCTTGCAGATAATACCCGATACCGTTTTTGGCAATCACGTCCATTACCTTTTTTTGCTGTTCCCGGAGATAAAAATTGGTGTATTGTGAGGCAATCCGCTCCACAAGCGAAGGCAATATCAAAACAAACAGCAGCACAATGGCCAGTTTTGACAGTGTGATGAAAAGGGTAAGCTTACTTAGTAATTTCACTCCTGTTTTTTGATTTTATAACCTACTCCCCTAACCGTTTCCAGCCAATCAATCGCTGCGAAAGCACTCATTTTTTTGCGGATGTTCTTGATATGTACGTCGATATAATTCGAATCGTAGTCATCATCGGCAAAGCTGCCCCAAATGTGTTCACTTAGCTGCATCCGCGTAAGCACCCTGCGGTTATGTAAAAGTAAGTAACTAAGCAGGTCGAATTCTTTTCGGGTGAGGTCAATTTCTATGTTATTGTGCAGTACCAGACGTTTTTGAAGGTCAACCTCAAAGTCGCCGAGCGGTACTAGATGGGTATTAACGGCAAATTTACGTCGGGCTATTGCCTGCATACGGCTTTGAAGTTCCAGTAGTGAAAATGGTTTTGCGAGGTAGTCATCTGCACCCAAATCCAAACCTTTAACCCGGTCTTCCACATTTCCACGGGCCGTTAATATAATGTAAGCCGCATCCGGATTATGCTTTCGGGCATCGGTTAACAAACTTAAGCCGTCTTTATCCGGCAAACCCAAATCCAACAAAATAAAATCGTATAAATTGCCTTCAACCTTCTCTAAACCGGCTTTAGCAGTGTGAGCTAAATCGCAGATATAAAACAGTTTAGATAAAAAAGCTTCGATATCATACGCTAGCGTTTTTTCATCTTCTACAATAAGTACCTTCAATGCAAACTGGTTTAAAACTGATAATAAACACTCAAATTATAAAATGAACGTGGTTTTGAAGATGCTCCTTCTACTTTTTTTCCCAACAGAGATAGTTGACAGCTCGCTTCTACCACGTAATTAGCACGGTTATAAGCCAGCGGAAGCTTTAAATTGTAGGTTAACAAATCAAAACTGGTGGTTTTAACTTCGGTAGTGGTCGTTCCGTCGGGGGTTCCATCTTCCTTATATCCTGGAAACAGATCACCAATATTTGCGAGTGGATTATCCTGCAAAATTTGCCTGATTCTTTTCGCTCTACTTTCTGTTTGATACTGCGTGATGGTATTTTGTGTGCCGCCAACCAATTCAAACGCCGGTTCCAGAGAAACATAGTCGTTTTCGCTGAATAAGCTTCCTAAACTGATTTCTTTAGAATTGCTGAAAGTCACAAACAAGTCGCTCTCTTTTCCGAAAGCATAATCGGCACTCAAATTAGTTTTCAGCCATTTCCAGCTGTAACCAAGTGCAGCACTGGCAGAATTTTCATTGGCAGCCTGAATAAGTGGAGAATTTTTAGGAAAAAATGACCGCGTATATCCTACTGATGCTGCTAGTTTTTTGGAAAGATTGAAATCATAGCCCGCTCCCACATCGCCTTCTGATAAGCCAGAGCCGTAATTTACTAATTTGTAAGTGCCGGCAGAAAGGGAAAAACCTTTTGGGAAACGAACAGTAGCATTTAGCAATGCGTAAGGCAATTTATCCGACGCAGCCTGACCGTAGTAATTCGCATTGCTGCTATAAACGCTGGCTAACGTTAAGGTGGTTTTTGTGGTATCTGTTTGCAAACTGTCTGTTACGGCGTAACTGGTATGGGCTACAAAACAAAGCAGGAAGGTAATGGCTAGATAATTTATGGCTAGATATTTCATGACTTCGGAATTTAATTACAAGCCAACAATTCGTATGGGCAGCTTAATGATTTTTGGCTTTTTAATTTTGATTTTTTTAACCTGATCTGTGACGATGCTCGGCTTTAGTTTTGGACGAGCTTTCGGAACTTCCTTTACTTCTGGTTTATTAGTGGGATTTTTTGCCGGTATGCTATCCTGCAAAACATTCATCTCTGCAGATAAAACTATCGGTACAATTTCATTGAAATTATTTGAAACAGTGTTAGCCATGAGCCTGTGCGGAAGAACAGCTATCACTAAGCCTAAAAAAATTACCCGATACATAAACTTGAAAACCATCATCGCAAAATTAAAGAAAGTTTGCCTCATCAAGAGGCAAACAATCATTAAGTGTTAAAGCATTGCCGATTCTTATTTGATATGCAAAAGTGTATTCGTATTTACACGGCCTACAATATCCGGATGAGCTATTTTTACCTTCGAAGCGGCTTTAACGCCGGCATCCACTTTAACACCAGTATCTTTCACTTTATTTTTAACAGCATTTGAGCTTCCTTTCACCTCATCTGCTTTGGTTGCAACGGCATTGACTGAAGCATTGGCTTTAGCCTGCGCATCAGATTTCAAATCCAGAATATCCGCTGTTTTAGCCTTAATTTCTGTTTTAGACTTTGCTTCAGTTTTTGCTTGCTCATCAATCAGAGCATCTTTTTTACTCTTAGCTGCTTCTTTTTGTTCTGCTGCTTTTTCTTTTTTCTCCTTTAACTTTTCTTCCGCTTTTTCGCTCTTGCGGATCTCTAATGAGCTTTCATTTTTAGCATCGAGCGCTGAAGATGAGACAACTTTTTGTTCGTCATCAGCTTTTCGTTCTTTAGAAACCGAAGCTTTGGAATTTGCTTCTGATTTACTTTTATAATCAGCATGATCAGTTTTTACGCTGGCTTCTGATTTGGAAGTGGCACCTACTTTAATAGCAGATTGATTAGTTTTCTTTTCGTTGGATTGCGCAAACGCCGCACTTGATAGTAATAAAGCAGCGGCTAATAAAGTTGTAGTTTTCATAATCTTTAAAATTAATCTGTATACTATTTGTTGTTTCTATACCCCAAAGTTGCAGGGCGAACATGAAGCGAAAATGAATTTTTAGATTTATTTTAAAAAACAGTGTAATTGTTGGGAAGTAACCAAGAGAAGGGAAATCAAAACTTTGATTGGTATTTCCGAAAAGATTTTGCTAGTGGACATCCCAAAAGGAGAAAAGAATAAATTAGCGGATGGTTTTGGAAAAGGTACGCTCCTGCTTCTATCTTCTGGCAGCCCCGTGTGCCACTCATACGCCACAAGGCATTAAGCGCAAGGCCGGTATCCGTTTTACCCCTACTGTGTACCCACATCTATTGCCAATCTCCATCCGTAATAGATTGCATTAAATTTATCTAATCCTCTTTTTAAGACAATAATTCCAGGTTTTCCTTGTGATTCATATCCTTTCCACCCCCCTA
>JAQBOG010000027.1 GCA_028288165.1 Sphingobacteriales bacterium
GCCTTGATCTTTTGCTTCTTTTCTATCAAGAGAAAAGAAGTAGGCCTTCCGGCGGCTATGAGCCGGACACATGCTATACCGACCTGCTATACCGAGGTGAACAGTGATTGCAAAAAGATGTCATCACCATATTTTATTTTTCAAAATTCCCAACTCTGGATGACAAAAAAGGATTTTCATTTTCCTAAAGTGACTCCTTTTGAGCAGCCCCTAACCCACAATCTAGCAAATCTTATAACGCGTCTTTTTCATTTCTAATCACACTTCGGAAACTGCACTAAGATCTAAAAGTAAAAATCATTCTAATAGTTAATTGCGTTCTATTTTTGAAGCTAAAAAGTTGATACCATTGTATAAGTAATTATCTATTTTTTATGGAATTGGTAGAAAACACGGAAAAGGGTCAGCGTTTGGAAAAGGCAATTCCCTATTCATTAAAAGACATTGTTCTATACTTTTTGAAGCTCGGAACTTGGGGCTTTGGCGGCCCTGTAGCCTTAGTTGGTTACATGCAGCGAGATTTGGTGGATGATAAAAAGTGGCTAAACGAGGAAGAGTATAAAGAAGGTTTAGCCCTCGCACAGTTAGCGCCCGGCCCTTTGGCTGCACAACTAGGGATTTACATAGGATTTGTACACTACCGTCTCCTCGGAGCTACTTTGGTAGGCTTAGCTTTCGTACTTCCTTCCTTTATCATGGTGGTTTTGCTTGGGATGGCCTACAAATTATATAGCGGCCTTTCCTGGATGCAAGCAGTATTTTACGGTGTTGGTGCTGCCGTTATCGGGATCATTAGCATGAGTGCCTACAAGCTCACCATCAAATCAATCAGTAAATTAAATGTAGAGGCCGTAAAATCTAACTGGATTCTATGGATCTTTTATATCATCGGCATCGTGGTAACTGCCGTTACGCAACGTGAAGAAGTGTTTCTTTTCATCATTTCAGGTTTAATATACATGTTGGTAAAGGCCCCTCCAGCATGGGTTAAGAAGCAACCAGTGCTACCTTCTATTATTTTAGCCGGTATTGGTTTTTGGGAGTTTTCGAGTGATAATTTAATTAAGATCGGCTTATTCTTTGCTAAAGCAGGGACGTTTGTTTTCGGAAGCGGATTGGCCATTGTTCCTTTTTTGCACGCTGGTGTAGTTCAGGAATATAACTGGTTAACGGAAGCGCAATTTGTAGATTCTGTTGCTGTAGCCATGATAACTCCTGGCCCGGTGGTTATCACCGTTGGTTTTATCGGCTATCTGGTAGCGGGGTTTCCTGGAGCAAGTGTGGCGGCTTTGGCAACATTTCTTCCTTGTTTTCTGTTCACCATTATTTTAGCTCCATCCTTTAAAAAGATCTCAAAAAATAAAAGTATTAAAGCCTTTGTTGATGGAATTACTGCTTCGGTGATTGGGGCTCTGGTCGGATCAGTGATCATTATTGCAAGTCGATCCATTATTGATATTCCAACGGCTTTAATAGCCATCTCAACAGTATTGGCCCTGATTTATGTAAAAAAGATTCAAGAGCCTCACGTAATATTTGCAGCCGCTTTATTGGGGATGATCATTAAAAATTTCGGTCCGCTGTTATGAAATGGATCACCCGGGAAAGACTAAAAATTGAGGGATAGCTTGTTCTTTCACCTTGTGATCGGTGTTGTCACATCACCACCTAGTCAATTGCATCGCAAATGCAAAATATTCCAAACGTAACGCACAATTAGAACATACATTTGCAACCTGTAGGAATCCCACATTTTTCTCAGCCGATATTAGTGGTTTTATTCTTCTGTAATGCCAACAACCTCCTTCTCTTGTGTTTTATGCATTTGAGAAACAAATTCTGTCAGTTCCCTGGTAAAGTCGTCAAGAGATTGAGCTGATATTTTAATAAAATCTACTAGGTTCTTTAACTCATCATGGGATATGTCAGTACCATCTAGTAAGGTGGCAATTCCAAGAATATTAGCAACGGGGTGTCTTACTTTATGAGAAGTTATAAAAAGAATTTCCTCCAAGGATTTTAGGACTTTTTCCTTTTTTTCTTCTGCTATTTTTTGTTCAGTAACATCCTTTAAAACTCCATATCGCCGTATAGGTGTTTTATCTTCATCAAGTTCAAAACGGGTATCTGCAAAACCATACCGTATCTCTCCATCCTTTCTGATAAAGCGAAAATCGAAGTTAGTACTGGTAAGAGTGAGGAATGAGTGTTCAATTTTGCTTTTTACAAAGGCAAGATCATCTGGATGAACTAAGGATAAAAACATTTCTACTGTTGGTTGCACTTCTTCCGGTTCAATCCCGAATATTTTGTACGCTTCATCTGACCAAATGGTGATTCCATTTTTAATTCCGATTTCCCAATTACCTATATGTGCAATTGCCTGTGCTTCTTTTAATTTTGTTTCATTTTGCACTAGCTTTTCTACGGTTTCTTCCAGAGCATCGTGTGCATTCCTGAGTGATACGCTTATACTCTTTTGAATAGAACTTAGCCATACGATAAAAATAGATGGCCCCATGAATAACAAAATTCGCAGAAAATGTTCTGACTCTATAACGAGAGAACGGCTTGGGGATAAAAAATAATAATCGAAGGCAAAGACCGAGAGTGCAATCGAGAGCCAGCCTTGCCGGACTCCGCCAAACCAAGTACTGAATATAACGGCACACAGGAGCAGTGATGTAGTAGCAGGAGTATGAAAATTTGCATTCATCCATAAACTAATGTTTAAAGCAATTATCACCGTGAGAACAGCAAATGCGTAGCTTAAAATTACAGGCCGCTTTTTTGTTCGCCTGCTCACTGATTTTTTTTCTGCTGGTTTTATTATTGTCGTTTTAAAATTTTGACTAACGCTAATTAACATATCGATTTTCTATTTACTTTTTCAGATACCTTTCTCTTAATTGCAATCATCCTCTCAGCGTTAGCCTCGGAAATTAATTGGGTTTTGTAACTGGAGAATTACCGCTAACGGCAGTGTATAAATTACTAAAACTAAGACATTTGATTTCAATATTGGGCTTTGCGCTAGGACTGGATCCCCTCAAATCCTATTTTTTAGGCAGTCTGACGGTGAAGGCTTGTTGCGGCAAGGAATTAACAGCACTCATACTTGCAAGCTTAAGCGAAAGTAATATAAAAGCACTTGAAATGATATACAGCACTTGTAACAATCTATTTATGTACAACATTCAATCAAAAAGTATACAACGAACCTCTTAACCAAGTGGTATAATGTTTACAATTAATAGAAATAGATATTCAATTGGTTTATCCAAGTTTCTCATATTGATGCTTAAAGTTTCTCCATATTAAATTTGGGAGATCCTTTGGGGTGACGACTTTGTTTTAGAGAACGAATACGATGTTCTTTTGATGCCATCTGTAGTTACGCAAGGAGACCATAACGTCTTAATTAATCCAAGTCATAAAGACTTTGACAGAATTAAAATAACAGGGATTGAAAAGTTCCCATTTGACAAGCGGATATTTAAATAAAAACAACCGCTGGCATTGGCTTGCCTTCATGCGAAGGCCTATTTAAACTCCATCTCCACCACCATCACAACTCCCCCTTCAAAACCTTCACCGCATTGCCACGAGTAAGCGAATGATGATTCAACCATTGGCTTTCTTGTTGTTCAGTAAATTGTTCGGCTTGCAGCGATAACACTTTTGCTTCCAAGCGTTCAAGGCAAAGCTTTTTGTTTTCGAGTTGCGAACGACTATCCATCGCAAAAACCTGAATCCCGGTAGGAATATGTATGCCTCTAACAGCAGTTTCCACTTTATTTACGTTTTGTCCACCCGGTCCAGAAGCCCGACAAGTTTCAATTTTTACTTCTTTAGCATTCCAGGGCTTTAACTCCTTTACATCGAAAATAGAAACACCGGCAAACCAGTTTTTACGCTTGTGATATACACGATATGGGCTCTGGGCAATCCATTGAATCGTTCCTTTCCATTCCTGGATAAATGAATCTATATTTTCGCCTTCAGCTATCAAGGTCGATGATAGAAGTGTTCCTTCTATATCTCCTTTCACATTTTCGATTACTTCAATAGTAATTTGTTCTTGCTTTGCTTGCCTCAAGATTAATTCCTGAATTCGGAATACAACCCGGCAGCATTCAGCCGGGCCTTTTCCTGAAGTGATTTGTATAATTATTTTCACTGCTTATTAGATATGAGATTTGAGATGTTAAATATGAGAGCATGGGTTACTAGATTCCAGACATGATCAGAGATCGATTCAGTTGTGATTTGATTTTCCATTTAATCCTTATTCATTTTAACAATCTTCGGCAAAAATTTGCCTTCGATATTAACCAACTCACTTTGTGCCTTGATCACGCTTTCAATGTCTTTATAAGCAAGCGGATTCTCTTCTACACTTCCACCTAAAAGCGTTACTCCGGCATTTGATAATAGCTTTTTCATTGCGGATACCGTCATGTTATCTTTTGCTTTTTGTCGGCTCATTGCCCTGCCCGCTCCATGAGATGCAGAATTTACAGCAGAATTTGCGCCTTTGCCCGTTACCAGGTAAGCGGGCGTGGTCATGCTTCCCGGAATGATGCCTAATTCACCTTTATGTGCCGGCGTTGCCCCCTTTCTGTGTACGATTACTTCTTTTCCCTCTAAAACTTCTTTCCATGCAAAATTGTGATGGTTTTCAGTTACGTGAATCGCTTTCAGTCCCAAGGATTTTAACAGGTTGCCGTGTATTTTTTCATGGCAAGCCTTCGCATAATCACCCGCTAAGGTCATCGCTAACCAATATTCTTGACCGGCTTCGCTGCCCATATCTAACCAGGCCAATTGTTGGGCATGCCGAGGAAGTTTACACGTATTCATGGCAATTTGGGTATACTGTTTTGCTATGGCAGCACCTAAACCACGGCTACCAGAATGAGTCAACAAAGCCGTGTACTTTTTCGCTGGTAAGCCCAACGAATTATTTTCAGCAAGCTCAATTTCACCAAATTCCACAAAGTGATTTCCACCACCCGAAGAGCCCAATTGCCTGATCGCCTTACTTCTTAAGGGTTTTAAAAAGGCAAATTGTTGAAAAAGAGGATCGTCCAAAACTTCATGTTCCTGTCTGATTTCTAATCCGCCCTCCATCCCGAAATGCGTGAAATTGCGTAGTGCTTGTTTAATCAGGTAATCATACCGCTTAATAAAGGCATCGGTTTCATCCACAATTGATAGCGCCATGCGGCAACCAATATCCATCCCAACCGCATACGGAATCACTGCGTTAGTAGCCGCCAACACACCGCCAATCGGTAAACCAAATCCCATGTGTGCATCGGGCATTAAAGCACCTTGAACGGTAATCGGCAACTTCATCGCCAGCTCCATTTGTTTAATAGCTATTGGTTCAATCTCTTTGGCTCCATACACTTTATAAGGTGCTGGTTCATCCATTAAATCGTATGATTTAAAGATCGGCCCATCTACTTTACCAATAATCTTTTCAGCAATCTTGCCTGTTACCGCATCATCAAGAAATTGCTCTGGATTGTTTAGAATATCCGTTAACAGAGCCAATATCTCTTCTTTACTGTAATGTTTAAAATGCTTGGTGGCCGTGTTAATAACCAGGCTTCTTAGCTGATCATTTACATAACCTATTTTACTTAAATCTTTTGTTCTTAAATTTCCCATTTGGGTTTTATGTTTTTATTCCACGTATGCATCTTCATAAGCATACGTCGGAGTGTTTTTTAATTTGTTTATATATCTTGGCTTGTCATTATTACCCCACCGATCGTAGCTCCTGCCATTTGTTAATCGTCTTATTTTTCGCCATAAATGGTTGTTAACAATGTAATTATCAATCGCAGCGATTTCTTGTTCCAATACTTCGTCTACCATCTTCACCTCATATATAATGTGAGGCTTTACCACCAATACAAACCGCCATGTTTCTTCGAATACATACTTTGTAAACATTCTTCGGTACATTTCACTCCATTCTTCTTTTGGATAAAAGCACATCTTTTCTGCATCAGTCAAATTCAGCTTATTTTGGAACCAATCATATGCATCAATTTCCCGAAGCATCTGTCGCTTCTCCTCATAGTGGTAGTGCACCTTCCGCCTCTTTCTTTTTTTGAAGTTTTTGTCATGATGATATCTAACCGTATTGATCTTATCTAATAAAGTCTGATAAAACTCGTTCTTTTCACTTTCCTGAACATCTTCACGCAACACGAATAGTCGCTTCCAACCTCTTTGATAAGGATTTTCTAAACGAATCATCGGTAAATGACGTCTCTGAGAAAGCAATTGGTGGTGATGTTTGTCCAGTTTTATTAATTGCTTATCGTAATCTTTTTTGACAAGTCGTTTCTTTCTTCTGGCCGATTTTAAACGGTGCGGCCAATCCAGCAGGTCCATAGTATTTACCTGAGTAAAATGTAAAATGATTTTAAATCTGAATTCATCCCTCTTTGGGGGATATACCCTTCCGAAACCTCGAAAGCCAAGAGAAAATTGTGGCGGCAGATAGAAACAGCTACTGATTGCTATTTGAAAGCAGTCAACGGATTATTAAAAAAATAAAAAGCAATTATTCTGCCGTTTTAGGCAATGAGCGAAGGGGGCGATATGTAGATAAGCTCTGTCATGATTCCTATTTATTAATTGAGTAAATAATTCAGGAATTACCGCAAAGATATATTTTTTCTTTTACGAAAGGAAATTAATTTTATCAGACGGATCAAACGCATTAAACAGTAGTAAAAATTAGAAAAATGATTCGAAAAGCAGGTTCCTGTGTTCTATCGGTCGCATCAGTCCTGCCATTCATTCCAAATCCTCGCTTCCACCTTCCCGTTAGGCTCACACACGCTCCGGGTTTTCCATTTCTGTCAGGTTTGAATTAGGAAGGCTTGCTCCGGAATATCGGCTAGCCCTTCAATTCGTCAGATGCAACTTTAGCTTAAATGCTCTGATTGGCAACGACTAAAATAAAAAAATGAGCCGACTAAGGAAGCTAATCGGCTCAGAAACGAGCTATATTTGAGCCGAATAAAACAAGTATTCGGCTCATAACCTTACGAGGCGATAGCGGAGGGCGGTGTACCAGGTATGAGTTGAATTTATAGCCCGGATTATACCCGATTGGGTACAATTTTCAAGTATTCTCGCCAAATTATACCCGAAAAGGTATACTTTCAATTGTGCTGCCATTGCCAAACGGATTTAGCTGCCATCAACCTAATCTTCCTCTTCCAAAGCTCCTACCTCATACCTTTCCATCGTCTTCCTTAATTGCGCTTTAATTTGCTTCACCAAAATCCTGGGCCCTAATACTCTCATTTTAGGTCCGAAACCCAATAATTCACGTTCCAATTCAAAATTTAAAATCACCCGAATGCTAAAAATCTTGCCGTCAACTTCTTCACTTAAAAGCTTTTGGGTGTGATGAAGTGGCTTGGTAATTACATATGGAGCATTGGCATGATCAATCCAAAAAACCACTTCACAATCTGGTTGATTCGGACTTTTTGTTACGCCCAACACATCGTTGTAATACGTGGCTAGGTCAACGAGTTTGTTCTCCCGATACTCATCTGTATGCGCTTCATTGGTTTGTATCCGATCTAAAGCAAGCGTTAATAAAGGTGCATGGCGTTGATGTGAAAGCCCCAACACGAACCATCGGTTGCGGTATTCTTTTAATAAATACGGACTAAAACAAAATGTATGGGCGACTTTTGCTTTAAAGGATTGGTAGCTTATGCACAAAGTTTTCTTAGCAACAATTGCCTTGCGGATAATTTCAATCCACTCCAACCCTTTCAAGTTATCGTTCTTCTCGAAATCAATCACCGGCGGACTATGCGTTTTCTGGGTATAGATTTTATCTTCCAGCTTGCTCACCATTTCATTTACATCCGCAAAATGATTAAAGCCCTTAAATTGCTTTAGCAAGGACGATACTTCTGTTAACACTTGGAGATCTTTATGATTGAGCGGATTATTTGTAATACTATAGCCTTTGTCAGCATAGGTATAATACTTTCGGTCAACCACCACAATTGGCGCTTCATAACCTAGTTTATTACTCCGCATCATTTCAATATCTGCCTGAATCGTTCTTCGGCTGACTCCAGTATCAATGCCTTGGTATTCATAAATCGCATCCGAACACGCATAAATCAAGTCATCCAGTGTCCATTTCTGGAATCTGTTTTGTAAACATGTATCTATAGTACGGTAACGAATCAGTGCATTTCTATTAACTGGCATCGAGGATTTTTTTATAATAATATCATTTATTTTTTCACTGCGCAAATACAATGCGTAGATCGGCAATTTCTTAGCCCCACTCTAAATCTCTCCCCGGGAGGGAGAGACTTTTAAAGGGAATAAGTGATAAATCACATCGTCATGAAAAAGGAAAAAATAAGCAACAACGAGTTAAAAGCACTTGGCATTAACGATACAGAAATACTGGTGAAATTTAGCAAAGTAGCCAACAGCCTATTAAAGCGACAACTGGCGACTAAGACTCAAATATTGGCCAGCTTAAAATCGTTAATTAATGATCCGCATGATTTCGCCCAGAACCACAATAACGAATATTTTGAGTTGGCCCAGCTGACTATAGAGCTGCGCAAAAACGGAAATTTTCTGAAGCAAAAACAGACTGATTATGCGCTAAAAACGGAAATCATGGATTTCCCGATTTACGGAAAAGAGCATATTGAAGCGGGAGCTTTATCGCAAATGAAAACCGCCGTACAGTTGCCAATATCGGTTGCCGGAGCGTTAATGCCTGATGCACACCAAGGATATGGCCTGCCGATTGGTGGAGTGCTGGCTACCACAGCCAACACCATAATTCCGTTTGCAGTTGGGGTAGATATTGCTTGTAGAATGTGTTTGAGCATATTTGATTTACCAGCCGAAATGGTAGATTCTGAAGGGGATAAACTAAAAAGCATGCTATTAAACCACACGTACTTTGGAATAGGTTGTACCACGAATAACCATTTTGACAGCTCTTTATTTGATAGCGAAGCCTGGAAAGCGACCAAGATTATACGCGACTTAAAAGCTAAAGCTTATGCGCAATTAGGAACATCCGGAACGGGAAACCACTTTGTAGAATGGGGAGAGTTAACCGTGGCCGAGAACGCTTTGGAAGGTATTCCTGCCGGTAATTATTTGGCTTTATTGTCGCACTCTGGTTCTCGTGGTTTTGGTGGTAGCATTGCCGATCATTACTCAAAAATAGCGATGAGCAAAACCAAACTTCCGCAAGAAGCCAAACATTTAGCTTGGTTGGATATGAATATGGATGAAGGACAGGAATATTGGATTGCCATGAACCTAGCTGGGGAGTATGCGAGCGCTAATCATCACGAAATTCACAACAAAATTGCCAAAGCCTTAAACCTGAACCCGATGATGCGGATTGAGAATCACCACAACTTTGCTTGGAAAGAGCAATTGGCTGACGGTACAGAAGTAATGGTTCACCGTAAAGGCGCAACTCCGGCAGGTAAAGGTGTTTTGGGAATCATTCCCGGGAGTATGAGTACGCCTGGTTTTGTGGTTCGTGGAAAAGGAAATCAAGAATCGATCAACTCCGCATCGCATGGTGCCGGCCGTTTAATGAGCCGAACCGCTGCCTTCAAAACCCTCGACCGGGCACTGATTGCCGCCAACCTTATCGATAAAAAAATAACCTTAATGGGTTCTGACATGGACGAAGCACCGATGGCTTATAAAGATATCCACGCCGTGATGGCTGCGCAAATTGATTTGGTTGAGGTATTGGCGAAGTTCGAGCCTAGGATTGTTAGAATGGCGAATCCGAGGGAGAGGCCTGAGGATTGAGGGGATATTCATTTCAATAATTATTGAGGAGAAGCAGGGCAGAAGTTGATTGAAATTGATAACTCAGTCTCACGCTGTACTTTTAATGCCTTCTACAACTCCTGCTCTTATTTGCTGAGGTAATTGCTCGAATGAGTTTTGGTTTGGGGAATTACTCTTATGTACCACTTTACCTGTTTTATTCAATAATGGCTATTTATTAATTTTTATCGTAAAGTTGATTTATTTGCTTTTATTTATCGAATTATAAAACTTCTGCTCATGAATTTCGGTAACGACAAAATGTTTATTTCCAGGGTGAAATCTGCTTTTAATCAGAAAAAACATTTCACCTTTTTATTAGGGTCAGGATGTACTCTAGCTAACAATCCTACTGAAAAAGGGGTTTCTAGTGTAAAAGAGATAATCAACCAGATCAAAAGCATTTTTGAAACCGACAATCAAAGCGATCTTATAGAAGAAGTATTTCAAATTGACGATGAAACTCAAAACCATTATCAGCTTGCAATTAACACCTTACTTCAATCATATGGCCAGGATGACGTGAATAAAGTAATCGTTAATGCAGTTCTAAATGCTAGATCAACAAGCATTGTTTATTCTGATCAAGACTCATCGAACAACGATTTAGAGGACATTGAAAAACATATCGATGGCTGGGAAATTAAAACAGGGATGGATGCTTTAGGAAAATTATTAGTTGAATATCCTAAATCTTTTGGAAGCCCTGTTCTTACAACTAACTTCGATCCTCTTATAGAAATAAGCGTTGCAAAACATAAAGGTCATTACAATCCGACATGTTTGACTAACGACGGCAATATCTTAAACAATGCTAATACATCAATAGTTCAGATAATCCACTTGCATGGCTTTTGGCGGCATGGTGACACACTCCATTCGCCATATCAATTAACTAAAGAAAGACCTCTTTTGAAAGGAGATTTGCGAAAACTTCTTAACAACACTGTTTTGGTAGTGCTGGGATACGGAGGATGGGGAGACGTATTCACTAATACATTAATTGATGTTATTACGGAAGGTGGCAACGATTGTAACATTCTGTGGACTTTTTATGAAAATAATAGTCAAAAAATAGAAGCCGACCATAGCTCATTATTTGAGAGATTGAAGAACTCCCTTGATCAAAGAGTGGTATTATACAAAGGGATAGACTTTAATGAAATCTTGCCTAAGATGTATGATAGCATTCGTGCTAAATATGAAACAAGCGATAAAGAAAACACATTAAATAGTGCAGCCGAAAGTTTGAAGGATGATAGTCAAGCCATTCAAACTGAAGAAGACAATCTTAAATCATCTCCTACTGCGTACGAATGTGATATTCCACCATCGAATTCTCATTGGGTTGGAAGAGAAAATGAGCTGCAAATTTTAAAAGAAGGTAAATACAAGGCGTGTTTTATAACAGGTATAGGAGGACAGGGGAAATCAGGATTAGCGTCGCATTTTCTTAAATCAACTTCTAATACCACGGACAGTTATGACTTTTGGGACTGGAGAGATTGTAAAGAAGAGGATAACAGATTTATCACAATTTTTATAAGTTTAATAGAGAGATTAACCAACGGAAAATACAGAAGTTATCAACTTATTAATGAAAACATTAATGACATAATTTCTTTATTTTTTAAAGAACTGGGATCCAGAAAAGGAGTATTTGTTTTCGACAATATCGACAATTACATCGATTTATTAAATTTTTACCCTTCAAGAGGAATTAACGAATTTTTAAATGTTATTTTAACTACAGAGCACAATTCAAAATTCATTTTTACTTGTAGACCTGAAATAAACTCTGCTTCACCGAATTTATCGCAAATTCAATTAAAAGATCTCTCGCTGGACGAAACTAAGGAACTATTTATTACCGTAAATAGTTCCTTAAGCATGCAGGACAAAATGTTAGTGGCTGAACAAGCTCATCAACTAACTAACGGGCATCCGCTTTGGTTAAACCTTATTGCAGCACAATCAGGCAAAGGCAAAAACGTTGCCTTGCAATTTATTGAAGACATAAAGAATTCTAAGGGATCAGATATTCAAAGTCCTTCGACAATTCTAGCGGTAAACACCCTGAACATTGTTTGGAAATTATTGAATGCGAAGCAAGAAACGCTAATGCGAGGTATCGCCGAAACCATTGTAGCCGAGACAGAAAAACATTTGCGTGATATAATAAGCAGCGAATTGAATGACAACCAATTCAACAAAGCATTCAACGCTATAAAGAAAATGAATCTTGTGGTTGTAAAAACATCGGACTTTGCTTCCGAACAGTATGAATTACATCCCCTTGTTAAGGAATTTATTGTCTATAAATACCCGAAAAAAGATCGTAAAAAATACATAACAATGTTCGTTAAATTTTATGACCAAGTAATTCTGTTGGTTAAAAAGGCCCCTGACCCATATTCACCACTAAGCTTATTTCAAAACTGGACCAACAAGATTGAATTAGAAATTAATAAGGAAAATTACGAAGGGGCGCTAGCAACCTTACATGAAATCAGTAGTTCGATTCTTACAGCTGGTTATATAGAGGAATATCAGCGTGTTGCTACACGATTCTACATAGAAGTAGATTTCAATGAGGCTTTACATAAAGAGTACTCTTACTTTGAAGAGCAACTCCGGACCTTTACAAAAACATTATCAGAAATTGGGAAATACTCTGATGCTGAGGCTTTTCTAAGCAAATATTCAAAAGGAATATCTGTTAAGGGTACTCAGTACTTATACCTGTGTGAAACATACTCCTATCATTACTGGTGTAAAAAAGATTACAAACAGTCTATCGAATATGCTGAGAGAGCCCTTGAAATAATTAAAACTTCCAATATAAGTACCGGCCAGGATGTTTCAAATAATCTAGCTTTAGCGCTGCGGGATACTCAAGAGCCGGAAAATGTCAGAAAAGCACTTGATATATTTACTGGAAGTACTAAGGTTGAAGATTTGTTAAATGATATAGAAATCGATCATATCAATGGTGGAGCGTACTACGGAAATATTGGTAGATGTTTTTGGCATCTTGGCAACAAAGAAGTTGCAGTGAAATTTTATAAAAGGTCTTATCGCAGCCTTTTAGAAGAATTTTACACCAATTCGATAATCAACAAAGGATTTGCCACATGTTGGGTGACTGAGGCGTTAGTAGATCTGAAACGATTTAACGATGCTTATTTTTTTTATAAGCTAACATTGAAATATTGGACAGTTGTTGCCCCAATTAAAAGGATCGAGTTTGACAAAAGCTTTTCTCGCTATTTTAAAGATCTTCCTAGCAAAATTCTGAATAGCACAGACTGGGAAATCGAAAAATTTTGCGATAAATTTTGTAGAGTCTTGTAATTAAATGAAGCTTGATTCACTAGTCGACCTTATCATAATGCAAGTGTTTTAGGTCGCTAATTTCTCGTGTTCGGAGCTTGTAGCACGTTCGGGTGGTAAAAGATAAAGAAGTTGAGAAGAAGCTAGTAGCTGCCGAGTTCAATGAAAGAATATTGCATAAATCACAATGAATACAGATACGAGCTACCAGCTTTTATTACAATTCTTCTAGCTTTATATCCCTATAATAAATTTCTGCCCCTTCCGATTGCAATACTATTTGTCCGCCAGGTACACTTGGATTTTTTCCGGTGTTTACCACTTCGCCATTTAGTTTATGTGTGATGATTCCATCTTTTACAATAACCTCCACTTTATTCCATTGACCATTTGGCTTTTCTGCATTTTTTGTTTTTACAACCCTATGCCCACCTTCTGATTTTGTCAAGGTGTCAGCATGTGTCATCGTCACAGAATCGGTAAGCCAAAAGTCACCGCAATCACCCTCCTGGATCTGGAACTCTAACGATCGAGGCCAGATTTTATCTCCGCTATAAAGCACGGAATGATATAAAACACCGCCGTCACGTTTATCCTTTTCCCTTGGAGGATACTTCTTTTCACCCCACTTAAATTCAAGGCTCAAATGGAAATTGCTGTATGATTTTTCGGTAATCACATAGCCGAATCGCTCACCTGAAGCATGCAGCACATTTTTCTCAAATTTAAATACCTGCAGTGGGTCGTTATTTTTTCCTGCACCCTCAATAAATGTATGCCATTCGTTTTTGTTGTTCGGCGTAAAGAGTGATTTGACTTTGCCAGATTGTGCGTTAGCAGTAGAACCCACTGATAAACCAATACCGCAGAGAATGATGAAAAGCTTCTGTTTCATGAAAGGATTTTTTTTAGATCGAAGATAATGTTTTTTGAAATAGATTGTTTTTGTTGTTGTATCATTTTTAAGTGTTTCGGTAAAAAGTCAGATTTTTTTGTTTTCTCAGATTTCTACTTTACGAATAACTGGCACGAGCACGAGTCGGCATATTACATTCAAAAAACAAAGTTTATAACTAATCCACAGCTAGTGCGAGCACCGACTTGCCAGGTTTTTGCGTTAGGGATTTATGCTGGGTCGGCCGGAAAGTTTAGTGAGGGACATTCAAATAGCGGATTGTATAAGTGTGGATGACGGTGGGTTTAAAGGAAAAACGGTTCTGCTATTTATTAAAGGCAGTCGCTTCCGCGAGACTTACTTGTTTTTCGTGTTTTGTTTATTTTCTTTATGGAACTCAAGCTGGCTCCGCCGGTTTCTGCAGGAAAAAAAAGTAAGCATGCCGACCAACGGGAGATCATGAACACCCTTAAAAATAAACAAAAGTGAATAACAATCCCGCGGCTGCGTTTGATGCTTTGAAAGGATCTGCTGGGGCTTTGACTGTACTCAACGCATCAAACAAGGCCGAAGATCGGTAATGTGGGAGCAACCGGCTGGGATTCTGTTGACGACACTTAGCATGCTTGTGAATAATTGCAAGAGTTGTCCTCAGGATTGTAGTGAAAATCCTTTTTGCACCCTTCGCAAAAAGATTACACTTGTGGTCGGTGTTTTCACCGCACCACTCCTTATTATGTTATCGAAGAGTTTAGAAAGCCAAAACGCAATTCTGAATCAATTGATTGGTGAAGTGATGACACCGACCACAAGAAAAGCCCTCACCAAAGAAAACTTGATAAAATACGTCGAAAAAATGAGATGATAAGTTGTCACTTAACGGGCTTGTTATTTGTCTGATTAGGTAATTTAGCTTTCACGATTTTTGCGTTTTATCTAACCAAAACCAACCTCTTATTCTCGTTAAAAATTACACTATGAAAAAAATCTTTCTGGTAACAGCGCTGTTTCTCGGCCTTCTGGCCAAAGCTCAAGACAATCATGGTTTTAATGGTCTGGACGTGAATCTGGGGAATTTATCCAGACTTTCTGATGCCAAGACGAGATCAATAAGTCCGGAAAACTTTACGGGTAGAAAAGGAGAAGGTGGGATGGCTGATCCTGTTAAAGATAAAGGAAAACGAAATGTGGCAAATGCAGCGAATGAAGCAGCTGATTTAGGTAAAGGCTGGAAGGTAAACCCGTTCATCATCATTAATAGTGGCGAAACAATTACGATTGCAGAAATGGAAGGGCCGGGCGCTGTACAACAGATTTGGATGACGCCTACTGGGAATTGGCAGTTTTCGATTATTCGCTTTTACTGGGATGATGAAAAAGAACCCTCCATTGAATCTCCGATAGGTGCGTTTTTCGGAATGGGCTGGAACGAATATGCACCTCTTAATTCGCTGCCGGTAACGGTTAATCCGGGTAGTGCTTTTAACTGTTATTGGAAAATGCCTTTCCGAAAAAAATGCCGCATCACGGTAGAAAACCTGAATAAAATGGAGCCGATGAGGTTGTATTACCAGGTTAATTACACGCTTACTTCCGTTGGGAAAGATGAAGCATACTTCCATGCACAATACCGCCGCTCAAACCCGAATTTGACTTCATTGCATACCATACTCGATAACGTGAAAGGGAAGGGACAGTACGTGGGAACCTATATGGGCATTGGCGTAAACAACAATGGATGGTGGGGCGAGGGTGAAATCAAGTTTTTTATGGATGGAGATAAAGAATATCCAACCATTGCTGGTACGGGCACAGAAGACTATTTCTGCGGATCTTATAACTTTGACCGAGGTGGAAAATATACCGAATTTAGCACGCCGTATGCCGGCCTTCATCAGGTAATACGTCCTGACGGAGCGTACAAGTCACAGGAGCGTTTTGGAATGTATCGCTGGCATATCATGGATCCGGTACGGTTCGACAAAGATTTAAAAATCACTATTCAGGATTTAGGTTGGCGCAGCGGCGGAAGATACCTGGCACAAAAATCTGACATCATAACGGTTGCTTACTGGTATCAAACCGAGCCACATCAGTCGTACCCAAAATTACCTGCGGTGGAATTGCTTGAAGTGAATTAGAGTTACTTAGATATTCGTGTGCCTGTATTATTAAAGTTTTTAATAGTTAGGATATTAATCTGATTGGTGAGTGGTGTGGGATAACATTGACGACAAGAAAAATTAAACCAACCGATACTTTTGAGGTTTGCTGTTTGTTCGCTCAATAAGCTTGCGTGCTTCCAAATCCAGCTTCACCGTTTCGGCATACCAGTTTATGTTGCCCGAAAATTTGTCTGTTAAAAGCTGGTTTACCTCATTCAACAACTCTTTATGTGTAAGTTCATTATCAGTGAGCGCTGACAAAATCGCACTTTTGTGCAAGTTGTACGCTTCAGCGCTAATGTTTTTACCACTCTTTCCTAATGGGTGCTGGGTCAGGATTCTCTCGTCAATCATATTATCCTCCATTATTTAAAATGTTGAAGCCGCAAACTTTATACCTTTATTAGACTGCATAATGCTTCTCTAGTCAGATCTGCTGTTCGTAAATATCACTCATTCACCTGGGGTAGATGTTATCACCGCACTAAGAATTTTCGAATTCTACTATCTCTCATCCATTACTCAAATCAACAACCATCCAGTCCACAAAGTGCATGAAAATTAAGCTGTGTTTATAGAATTAAATTAATTTTTTAAACGATGTGTAACATTCTCCCAAGTCAACACTCTATGATAGAAAGGTTGCCAAAATTTAGGCAGTCAAGAAGAAATTTAAAAGAAAGATTAGTTAAATTGGTTAGTGTGAAATCCTTCGTTGTGAAACGAGGGATTTCTTTTTATGTGCTGTACTAATTTGCTTTTATTCTTCTAAGTGTTCAGCTCATTCTTTCGTCGTCCACTTTGATTTAGGAATAGCATGCTTCCATTTCTCCCAGAATCTCTGGTGTCATGTAAAATAACGATCCAGCTACTAGTTCATAGTCGATAATTTGCTCATTATTTTGAAGGTTTCTAAATCTTAAAGCTCTGGTTTGTCTCAACGAAATAATTGCGATACCAGTATTTGCTTCTAAAATATCCATTTGATCTGCATGAAAACCCATTTGCGACTTCCCGCTTAAATAGTAATCTAGGCAATTATTCGGATATGAGATATTTCTTCCATTGGTTGTGTTATTACCTCAAGTTTTTGTTTTCCTACATGGATTCGAACCACAATCTTCTGAACCAAAAGAAAACAATCATACAATTATCTTAAAAAATGTTGTAGCAGTACAACTTAACTGACTTGTGTATAATAAAAACATCTATCAGTGACCATTCTGTAGAAACAATGAGGATAATAAAGAAAATAATCAGACGGGCAATGTCATTTACCGATAGTGAATTTTAATAATAAAAAGTACATTTTTGTAAAAGAAGCTTACCCGTGCTTCTATTTTTTAATCTCTTATGAAATCACTTTGTCAAGTAAAATTAGTCTTCTTGTTTTCTCTATTTATGATCCCTTCTATCAGTTTTGGTAGTGGAGGTATAGATACAGCCAAGTATGTTCCAGTTTTTGCGAAAGCGGGAACATTTGCGAAAGACTATTCCACTTACCTGGAAATAGGGATAAACTATATAAAGAGAGATAGTATAGAACAGGGAATTAAGTTTTTATCAGAAGGATTTGAAGTTCTCAATTCGGAAAAGAAAATTTTCAGGGTTAGCGACTACCATTTCCTCGAAGTGGCATCATTTCTTCAATCAGTAGCAGCTCATAAAGTAACTGATAAAGAGCGGCAGCTGTTTGTGAAATTGATGTATTTCATGAAAAACAAGCCAAACAGAAATCTTCTGAATATTATCAATACCTATTTACACTCCGATCCAAATTCTGTTTTCGCCAAACGATTGAAGCTTTTTTGTTTGACATTATTTGATACAATATCAGCCGATAAATATTTGGATGAACTATTACAGGAAAATTCAGATTTAGTAAGTCTGAAAATGTTAAAAGCGGAATTATGCCTTGAAAGTTTAAAGATGAATGATGCTGTATTAGCATTTACAGAAGTTATTAGATTAGACCCTACATCTGCATACGCTTATAATTCAAGAGGGAAGTGTTATGAAATACTTAATATAATCGACAGTGTAAAAAGCAGTCCTATGAGTGTAATAAATGATTATACTAAGGCAATAGAGCTTTATCCAGATTTTATGGAAGCGAGCATTTCTTTGGCAAAATTTCAAAACAAGAGATTTCTATTTAAAGAATCTATATCTACTTACAGTAAGGTCTTAAAGAGTCACCCCAAACATATGGAATCAACATTTACGATTGGCTTGACTTATTATAATCTTCAAGAATTAGATAGTGCCCTGTTTTATGTTTCAAAATGTATAAATCTTAATCCCAAATATGTGAAAGGCTACAAGCTTAAAGGGGATATATATTTTGAAAAAAGTAATTTTCCAGAGGCTATTCAATGCTATTCAAAGGCAATAGACCTTGTACCTGATCAATATGAGTATTATGAAAATAGAGGATCAGCCTATTACCTTTTAAATAATATTGATTTAGCACTCGAAGATTTTATGAGCGCCTATAAGAGAAATAGTACAAGCGTTTATACCTTAAATAAATTAGGAGATTGTTACTTCACCAAGAAAGAATATACGGATGCTATTTCATGGTATTTAAAGGCCACAAAAGCACAACCAAAAGACAAAGTTGCTTACTTTGGCTTGGGTTGTTCATATAATAAGAAAGGGAAGTATAACCAGGCAATAGATGTATTTCAGAAAGCTTTAGCTATCGATAGTACGTATGATGATGCCTTAGGTAACATGGCTTGGGCATATTATGGTAAAGGTGATTTTGACCAATGTATCACACTTTCAGAAAAGGCTATCCACTTTAATAAAAATGCAGTTTATTATATGTTTAACATACCACTTGCATACTTACGAAGCGGTCAGGTTAATAAGGCGAAGAGCTTATATATTGACTATGTAAATTACTGCATTCAAAATAAGTTTGTGATTAACGATGGAGCGATTACTAATCTGAAAGACTTGATCGACAAAAATATTCAGGCCGAGGATGCAAAGTTTATTCTTAAATATTACTTCAAGATTGATTTTGAAACTATTAAAAATACGCTGTAAGAAGGAGCGAATGGTGCAGGATAGGTCGAGATTGGTATGATATGGAATGGTATATTAAAAAATGGGTTTTACTCAATATAAAACATTTATTGTTAAGTGATGATTCTATTTCAATACTATTGGTTATTATAAGCATTCTTAGTTACCAATTTATGTAGCTAAGCATTCGTTTAAACACATCACACTAGCCACAAACCCAACAACACTAAGCCCGACAGGAGCGAAAAACCCGGAACGAAGCATTGGGCAAGAGCGTTGGAGTGAGGATTTGCAGCAAATGGCGGGACTGACGAAAATAGCAGTAGTACTTTTGCTTTTCAAATCCCTCCCCCAACCAATAATCCGCTATTAATGAGTGAGGTGAATTCCTTGAACTTGTAAAACTATCTATAGCATCTTTTACAAAATTATTATTGGATTTTCTTTGCGAGAATGAATTATTATAATTTACTTTGCAATTCAAAGTTCTTTTAATGCAGGAAAAAGATATCTATTCGGAGCTAAGTTCTATCAGAAATTTGATGGAACGATCAACAAAGTTTATTTCCCTTAGTGGGCTTTCTGGTATAATGGCCGGAATATATGCATTAATTGGCGGCCTCATTGCTTACAAATTGGTGTATACTAAGGGTAGCGGCTTGCTTTTTAGAGATTTTTATCTGAATGACCCGCTAATTTGGTGGCCTTTGTTTTTAATTGCTTTAATAGTTTTAGCGTTGTCGTTAATTACTGGATTGTGGCTTACTATGCGTCAGGCACGTAAAAAGAACGAAAGTGTTTGGAACCCCGTAAGTAAACGTTTATTAATGAACCTGGCTGTCCCGTTAGTTGCCGGCGGATTGTTTATTTTGATCTTAATTTTTAGAGGATATTACGGTATCATTTCGTCTGCATGCCTGATTTTTTATGGTTTGGCACTTGTAGCAGGAAGTCAGTACACGTTTTCGGATGTGAAGTGGCTTGGTTTCTGCGAAATTATTTTGGGCTTGTTGGCAGCATTGCTTCCAGGATTCGGAATTGTATTCTGGATGATCGGTTTTGGTGTACTACACATTGTTTACGGCTTAATCATGCACTTTAAATACAACCAGTGAAGATATCATTAGATCAATTTGATAAAGCTTTTGAAAACCGGATCAGACTGCAGATTATGAGTGTTTTGGTGGCCAACGATCATTATGATTTTAACTCATTGAAAGAGTTATTGGATGTAACGGATGGTAACCTGGCATCGCATTTAAAGGCTCTTGAAAAGGAAGAATATATTTTAGTGAATAAAAGTTTTATTGGCCGGAAACCCAACACCCAATATTCGGCCTCGGTAAAAGGTCGTGGAGCATTTAAGAAACACCTGGAAGCCCTTGAAAATTTAATTAAACAACAAAAAATCTAAATTTTTTTTAACCAGTAACTTTGAAATACAAAGTACTTTTAAATAACAACAAACATGGATAACGAATTCGAAAACCAAACAAGTGAATCAAGTCGGTTTAGTAAATCTGTTTTAATTAAACTCGCTTTGATAGGCATCCTGACACTACTCTTACTAATCCCATCCACCTGGATTCAGAGCATTATAGTGGAACGGCAAATAAGACAGGATGAAGTAAAAAAGGAAATTTCAGATAAATGGTCTGGAAGTCAATTACTGGAAGGGCCGGTTTTGGTTCTACCCTACAAACAGCTTATTAGTCAAAGGGATACAACTGGAAAGGTGTCCTATAAAGAAGCGTTGACCAACGTTTATATTCTTCCCGAAACTATTAATATTGTAAGCAAAGCAAGCACCGAAATATTGCATCGTGGAATATTTGACGCAGTAGTTTACGATACCAAAATAAAGGTTAACGGAAAATTCAGTCCTATTGAATTAAAAAAATCAGGCATAAACCCGGCTAATATTTTATGGGACAAGGTGAAATTAGATATTGGACTAAGCGATTTAAAAGGACTGAAAAACAACCCGGCGATAACCCTTGGAGATACCGTTTACAATGTGGAACCCGATTTTACCTCCTTAAGTTTATTTACCAATAACCTTGTTATACTTCCGAATTTAAGTTCGAATAAAAATACGGCACTGGATTTTAGCTTTGATTTAGATCTGCGGGGAAGCAATGAGTTGACCTTTCAGCATGTAGGCAAAAGCACCAGTGTAAAGGTGGACGGAAAATGGGATAACCCAAGTTTTACCGGCCGTTACCTGCCAGAAGAACGCCAGGTTAGTGATGAGGGATTCACAGCAACTTGGAAAATGCCTTACTTCAACAGGCCGTTTGCACAGCAATGGATAGAGGATGATGCAGAAATGCATTCTCAAAAGAACGAAGCTTCTTTTGGGGTGAAGTTCCTTTTGCCGGTAGATCAATATCAACAAACCATGCGTTCTGCAAAGTATGCAATCCTGATTATCCTGTTGACATTTATATCGCTTTTCTTTACCGAGATTTTAAATAAAAGAAAGGTTCATTTGTTTCAATATGTACTTATTGGAGCTGCTATGACTATTTATTACACCCTGTTACTTTCATTTAGTGAACAGGTAGGTTTTACCATTGCGTATGCCATTGCCTCGGTTGCTACCGTTGCCCTTATCGGGATTTTCATTGCGGCGCTCTTAAATAATAAAAAGCCTGCTATCATTTTTTCAGCCATTCTTTCTGTTTTCTACGGATTCATCTTCGTGATTATTCAGCTGCAAGATTTGGCTCTTTTGTTCGGAAGTATCGGCTTATTTATAGTGGTTGCTGTGATGATGTACTTATCTGCCCAATTAGATTGGAGCAAGAAATCACCTGCCCCATTAGCACTCCAGGATTAATCATTTAATATTGGCCTTGCCCAAGGCCGATATTTTTAAACCCTACTACCATGAAAGTTAAAATGATACTTCCCGCTTTAACTGAAGCAGAAAGTCCTTTCTGGAGACCAATAAAATATTCTTTGTTTCCGCCTTTGGGATTGGCCACGCTTGCCGCCTATTTGTCGCCTGATGATGAAATTGATTTGCAAGATCAGCATGTAGAAAAACTGCGTTTGGATGATCAGCCTGATTTGGTAATTATACAGGTTTACATCACGAATGCATATCGGGCTTATAAAATTGCAGATCATTATCGGCAGAAAGGCTGTTATGTAATTTTGGGCGGCTTGCATGCGACCTCGTTACCAGATGAAGCAGCGCCGCATGCAGATACGATATTCCTTGGCCCAGGAGAGGAAACCTTTCCGGCATTTTTACTTGATTTTAAAAATAAGCGTCCGCAGAAAATCTACAAATCATCGGTTCGTACACTCGAAAAGATTCCTCCCATTCGGAGAGATTTGATTAAGAGAAATTTGTACCTCGTTCCTAATTCCATTGTGGTAACCCGTGGCTGTCCGCATCATTGTACATTTTGTTATAAAGATGCTTTTTTTGAAGGTGGAAAGGGCTTCTACACGCAACGGGTAGATGATGCGCTGGCAGAGATTGACCGGCTTCCCGGGAAACATCTTTACTTTCTGGATGATCATCTACTGGGTGATGTTCGGTTTTCGGGAGCATTGTTTGAAGGCATGCAAGGAATGAGCCGGGTTTTTCAGGGTGCCGCAACGATAGATTCAATACTACGTGGAAACCTTATTGAGAAAGCAGCTGACGCTGGATTAAGAAGTTTGTTTGTAGGCTTCGAAACCTTTTCGCCAGCAAATTTAAAACAAAGTAATAAAAGACAAAACCTAGAAAAAGACTATGTAAAAGCGGTTAATAGATTGCATTCGCTGGGAATCATGATAAATGGAAGTTTTGTTTTCGGCCTAGATGACAATGATAAAGATGTGTTTAAAAGAACGGTTGATTGGGGTGTAAACAATGGCTTAACAACTTCCACCTATCATGTTCTAACTCCTTATCCGGGAACCGCCTTGTATAAAAGCATGGAAATGCAACGACGGATAAAAACCACCAATTGGGATTTATACGATACACGAAATGTGGTTTATGAAACAATGGGATTAACCGCCGCAGAACTCCAAGCCGGTTATTGGTGGGCTTACAAAGAATTTTACAGCTGGAACAACATTTTTAAAGCGAGCCAGATGCATGATTCTACTAAGCATAAACTCAAACACTTTATCTATAGTGGCGGTTGGAAGAAGTTCGAATCAGTCTGGAACTTCCTCATCAAAAACTGGAAGTCTGAACAATATGCTGCCCGTTCTTGAATCCATTTTATCTAAAGTGAATGGTAACAGAGATATAGCTTCTGAGGAAAGACCTTTGATATCTACCATTCAAAACAAAAGCTTATGTTGAAAATAAATTTGAAGTATTTGATTGAGACTTGTGGTCGGTATTATCACCGCACCACTTATTGCACCTATCAAAGGGAGTAGAATCTATGAAAGAGGAAAAATTACAGCATAGTGGTACAGTGATAACACCGACCACAGGAAACAGAGGTATAGCTTCTGAGGAAAGACCTTTGATATCTATCATTCCAAACCAAAGCTTATGTTAAACATAAATTTGAAGTATACCATTGCTACTCTTCTGTTATTCCTGATCGAGGTTTTAATTGCCGTGTTTGCGCATGACCATTTCATAAGGCCATACGTTGGGGATTTTCTGGTGGTTATCCTCATTTATTGTTTTGTGAAAAGCTTTGTGAGTACACCGACAGTCAGCACGGCGATATGTGTACTAGTGTTTTCTTATGTGGTTGAAACCTTACAATACTTCCGAATTGTGCATTATTTGGGTTTAGATCAATCTAAAATCGCTAACATACTTATTGGCAATTATTTTACATGGGTGGATATCCTAGCCTATACATTAGGAATCGCTTTTGTTATAGTAATAGAGAAATTAAGGTTGTCCAGCTATAAACGGACGAGTTCAAATACCGTGAGAACGGAAGAGATTTTGCATTTTTTTATTTAAACAGAGGGAATACAACATGACATTTTTTGTAGATGAAGATTCTATCGTTCGAAAAATTTGGGGCAAAGCCGATACCATCCTTTTTATTTTTGCTGGTGCTTCTGCTGAGTTTGCGCTTAATAAAGCAGTTGATTGGCTGTACTTTACGGGTCGCCTTCCGGCAGATCCGTTGGGAAGGTTATTCTCCACGGTTGCTTATGCCCGGCAAATTGTATTTTCAGAATATCATGCTGCTTTAAATGCCATCGATAAAATAACAGCCATCCATCAAACAGTTGAGAAAAATCGTGGTGCTCAAATACCTGATTGGGCCTACCGGGATGTTTTATTTATGCTGATTGATTATTCCATACGATCATTTGAAGTCTTGGAAAGAAAGCTGACCAATAGAGAAAAAGCCGAAGTTTTTGCGGTTTTCAATCAGGTTGGTTCGAGGATGGGTATTAAAGGATTACCTGAAACTTACCTAGATTGGATGGTGATGCGGGACCAACACTTGCAAGAAAACATGATTTGCAGTGATTTTACTGTTGATTTATACAAGCAGTATCGTAGTCATTTGGGTTTTGTAAGATACCTTGTATTGAAACAGACGCAGGTATTAGTTGTGCCAGAACGGGTGAATAAGCTGCTTGGTTTGGGTGCTACGGGATTTTTGGCTCCGGTTTTACAAATTTATAAGCTAAGTCGTTGGTTAAGTTTTGAGGGATTGCTTAAAAATGCCATCCTACCGAAGGATTATAAAGCACAGATTAAGGATTTGGATGTGTTGGTTTAATAGTTTATATGAGGTTTGTTATTACACAGAGAAAAAAGGAGAAGGCACGGAGTTTCACAGAGGGTATAATGGAACTGAAAATTGTCTTAAATGATCTCTGTGGCTCTGTGTGTAAACTCCGTCAGATTTCCAGAAGTAATCGCACAGAGGAAAGGAGAGGAAAGTACAGAGGTTCACAGAGAGTTATTGCATTTTGGTAGTCAACTAAATAAACTCTGTGGCTCTCAGTGTTACCTCCGTGAATATCCTGATATTTAAGCCATAACAGTTCCAATGCATATTTTTTATCTTCCGTCCGCTTGATATAAAAACTTATCCAACCAGATTTGGCAAATACATGATGATTACTTACCCGACCAGTTTTCAACAAAACTTCTTTGATCTTAAGAGTATAAAGCACATCTAATAAACCGTTGCTATGTATATGTCCGATTTCTGTTCCCCTATAATTGAATTGCAAGCCACCGTATTTATGGATGCTAACGTTTGTGCCTTGCCAGTTTAAAACTTCGCCTTCTATTTCATCCAACCAGTTCAATAATTTTGGCTTTGTAACAAGCACCCAAACACGAAGTAGACTGTCGAATACGTGCGGGAACAATGGAATGTATTTCAGAAAATTTAAATAGGAGATAACAAAACTAAACATCTAATTTTTTTCGCTTAACGCCTTGATGTGATCCATTACTCGTAAATGGACATTCCGGGTGATGCTCTTTGCCCAAATATCGTAGTACCAAACAGGGAATACATACAATTTATACCAACTGTTGCCAATTACTGTAGTGGTTCCATTCCCGTTATCTTTTAGTAAAAACTGCCCACGGATAATATCTATATGCCCCATAATCTCCGGATCTTTTGGTTGCCCAATGATATCAAAAGTTAAATCGTGATTAGGGCTATAAGTAACTATTTTCTCATCAAAGATGTAGCCGTTACTAAATATACATTTCCGCCCAGCACCTTTATAATAGCCTTCAACCGTGGTAGCCATGGGTGCAGGCATTCCAGCTTGAAATAGCCAAAACTTATTTTTCTCTTTTATTTTCTCAAAAGCAACCACATTTTTCCAAACCTTTTCGGGAGGAGCGTTGATAACAATCTCGTCAGAAACCAGATTCTCATATTGATGAACAGAAAGGGAATCTGCAATAAAAAGCACAAACAGTAAGGAAAGGATACTTACATTCAGGTTTTGATTATTCTTTTTAAACATCGCCCGTCCGGTAAAAGCTCCGGTAATCATGAAACCGAAAATGAGCGGTGATACAATCAAGAGGCATATTGCTCCTTCCTTTAATATAATTGCACTTAAACCAATGCCTATTAACGCATTTAAACAGGAAACCCAAGTCATTCTACCTCTTGTCATGCCGAGCTCTTTCCAGCTCCATGCACAGATTACTCCCATAACAAAGGGTACGATCACGAATTCAGAAAAAATTAGTACGCCTTGTTTCTCTGCAAAATGCTTCGTAATGCCAATGATAGCAAAGGCAAAAATGTTTGAAAGGATAAACCCTTTTGCTACTTCAAATTCGTAAATATCTTTTTTCATAATCTATTGTTTATCAGCTTGTAAAATTTCTAATTGCTTAATCTTTTTATAGCATACGTAAAGTGGGAGAATTCCTATCAATCCGAAAGAGCAATCAATTAATTGCCAAAAGAACGGAATATGCCTGATTGGGCCAGCGATGAAAGCGAGCGGAAATACCATTAAGCAAGCAATCATTCCGAATTGAATTAACCAAATGTTCCTAACGGGATCTCGTAACGGGCCAATAAAAGCAGTGGCAATTACAATATGAGCAAACGCTAACCAATCTGTACCGTACGCCAAGTATGGAAAGTTGTCATTAGTGGTTTTAACTGCATGATAAATGGTGCTAAACCATTGTTGCATGGTAACTGGGAAAACATCCAAATGATTCATGGCAATTTGTAGCTGGCTTTCTATCGGGAAAGCCGTAATGCCGCTTAAAATTAAAGCGACAATGAAAAATATTATCCAGCGTTTGATCTTAGTTTTTAGTTTTTCTTGTGGAGTTTTCATGCTGATTCTAATTAGTTTCTATCTATTATAGGTATTTTCGGCACTCTGCTTAATTACTTGATTCCGCTTTTCTATTAAATTCAACATATACTTGGTGAGCACCAGTTCATTTACTAATTTCCCTAAAACCCCGAAAGGCGACTCAAATTGAAAATGATCAGTCATCAAGGTGTAACCCTCCTTTTGCTCAAAAACATGTTGGTGAAACATAGATTTGAAAGGCCCTCTTACCATTACATCAGAAAACAATTTGGGAAATTCACAGGCGGTGATTTTGCTGGTAAGCTTCGTAACGATCCCAAAATGCTTCGCCTTCCAGGTTACGGCTTCACCTAGATTGATTAACCCGCTTTTAACTCCAGCCACGGCTGTTTCGTTGGTGTGTTTCATGGTTTCTAAATGTAAATCGATACTTCTGGCCAGGTCAAAGCAAATTTCGATGGGGGCTTCGATATGGGTATAGAGGGTGAATTGTGGCATATCCTTTTAATCTAAACTCGTATACTCAAAATATCCTTAACCGCATGATCAGCCTTTGTAAACAGGAATGTATAACCACTATCCAACAAGCGTTTCGGCAATACCCACCTACTCTTGAAAATCAACTCGGGTTCTGTTTGAATGATCAAGGCACCTAGTTCTATTAACCACATTGGAGAAGGCAAACCAAATGGAGCTCCATAGGCTATACGAATACTTCTCATTAAATCCGCATTTTTTGTTGGCTCTGGTGCTGTACAATTAATAATTCCGTTCAATTCTTCGTTTTGCAAGAGCCATTCGGTGCACTTTGCTGCGTCTTGTTCGTGTACCCAAGAAACATATTGTTGTCCATCACCCTGCCTTCCGCCTAATCCGAATTTTACAAGGTTTAGCAACCTAGGAAAAACAGCTCCATGGCGACCAAGTACAATTCCCATCCTTAAAGCGATTTTCCGAGTAGCCGGAGTATTTCTTTGAAAGAATGCTTCTTCCCACTTGCAACAAACATCAATAGAAAACCCGTATCCAATTTCTCCATTATCTTCGTCTTGAGGCTGATCTTCCGCATGGCGATAAATGGTTGCTGATGTAATATTGATCCAAAGTTTTGGTGGTTCATTCAATCCTTCAATTACTTTTCCAAGAAGTTTAGTAGGGATAACCCTTGAGTTGATGATTTCCGCTTGATTCGCTTTCGTGTATCGGCAATTCACATTTTTACCGCATAGATTAATGAGCAAATCTGCACCACATAAGCTATTCACCCAATCACCTTCTGTCTTTCCATCCCAAACTAATGTCTTTATATTTCCATCAGTTTCCTTGAGCGTCCGGGCTAAAATGATCACTTCATCAGCCAAATTGCGGTAGTAAGCAGCCAAAACACCTCCAAGATAACCGTTGCCACCTGCGAGTATTATTTTTTTGTATTTCATGTTACCTGAATAAAAGTATAATTATTAGTACAACGATTCGATAAATCACCCAGCTGGCGGTCAAGGTCCAACCTAATTTCAAGAGTTTGCTTCTGCGGATATGCTCTAAAAACATGAATCCGGCAACCATCATAAACCAAGCGGCATAAAAGAGCGGATGTAAATTAATCCAATTAGTGATCAGCAGAACCGGAAATAAAAGTAAAGCCCCGGCAAAAGAAATCGTCATTATGTTGCCAAGGTAATCCCATCGTTTGCGCTTGTCTATAAACTGTATTACAATGCCTTGGAAGAAAATTTGTCCGCTGCATATTAAATACTCCCGATACGCATGGTTTGGAGGTAAAAGCCCATCCAGCAACTTAGCATAACCAGAAAGTATGTAAGCGATGATTACCCAGGTGAAAATTAAATAGGCAATGCGATAATTTAATTTAAAAGTAGGTTGTAGTTGAAACGGGTCGCTGGTTAATGGCGGAGGTATAATAACTCGCCTGTTATAAGCAATAAACGCATATACTTTAGTCATCAACCAAACAAAAGGCTTAAAATCAAAAAGGAATTTGAATGCTGGTATGGCTACTGCAAACACTTTAAACAGACTTTCGATGCCATAACTAACTTCCCCAGTTTCCTGATTTACCAAAGCAATTTCATTTGCGGCTCGTTGCCTGTCAAGCATTGGGCAGGTTTGTTCTTGAAAATCCTGATAAGCGGCTCTGCCATTAACCTCAAGTAAGCCGGTATTTACAAATGCTTTAGTATACATCCGGCACATCGGACATTCAGCATCGAATAAAATGAGGTGGTTTTTTAGGGTTTCCATGATTATTGAATTTTCAGTAAAAATTGAAAGATACAGGCTAAAAAAATCTTATTTAAAGATTTTAAAAATTGAACCCCAAAACCAATTTTCTTCTGCTTTAAGCATGGTATCCAAAGTTTTATCTACGTTTTTAGCTAGCTTGTTGATGTCGGTTACAGATTTATTGAAAGTGATAAATTCAGGATTGGTAGCATCCCCTTCTACTTTTGATAACTCATCTAGTATTTTCAAAACAGGATCCAATTCGCGTTTTCTGCGTTCTTTAGCTACTTGTCTGGCAATGTTCCAAGTATCTTTCTCTGCATAAAAGTATTCCTTCCGTTCGCCTGCCCGGTGCTGCTTCTCTATCAATCCCCAATTTATTAGGTCTCTTAAAGTCATGTTTGCGTTACCCCTTGAAATGCTTAATGTTTCCATGATTTCTTCGGTTGTTAATGCTTCCGCGGATATTAATAACAAAGCGTGCACTTGAGCCATTGTACGGTTTATCCCCCACTCAGATCCCAGTTTCCCCCACGCTTCAATGAATTTTTGTTTTGCTTCTGCCAATTCCATGAACAAATATACAAAACTTATTAAACTTTCAAAATTTATTGAAAGTTTATTTATTTGAACTTTTTGTTGAAGTCCCTAATTTTTTGTCCAATTCTTGATATAAGATACCATCATCCCATCCTATAAAAAACAAGTCATGGAAAACAACGAATTCAATAATGCAGTGCCGGAACAAACCAAAGGTGCAAAGACAGATACAAGTGCATCCATTAAATTGGATACCGACGAAGAAGCATCAAACCATTATCGCATAGCTAAAAACAAACTTTTGAATATTTCAAGATGGCATATGTATGCAGGAACTGGAACAGCAGATTTCCAGTTAACAGATAACGATGGCAATGCTGTTTCCCGATTAGCTCAAGAAAGCGACCATTTTCGAATTAATATTCCTGGACCAGGTTCTAAAACCGGCGATGGCTTCGATTGGGTACAAATCCAGAAAATTAAAGAAGAAACAGGTATGGATAGCGAACAGATCTCTGTTATCGTTCAACCGGCAACAAATCCCAATAATGCAAGCCCTGATACTGCACACTTTTTTAAGGAAGACGCTAGCAGTACTTTCATTGTTCGCCGAGAAGGCAAAACTGTATTTGCCGAAGTTCATGGCCGAAACGAACAGCCGAATACAGAGGCGGAAAGCTTGATTGACAAAGTCCGAAATGTAGTTGTAGCTGCAGGTGCGATGTTTGGCTTTTCGAAAGTTCAATGGAAATCGTTAGTTGAAGGATTTGTAGATCAGAAGATTACTTAATAAACGGTGTAAATATAAAATGTGATAGTTATGAACAGCAGGCTTTAGAAAGACGGCAATTACAAGAAATCGGAGTACCGTGTAATTAGGCACGGTTCGGCTTTGCTTTGTTTTGAAAGCGGATATAAACCGCAGCAATAATAGCAGATAAAAATCCGATGCCGGTGAACAAATCAATTATATCCGCATTTATATCTTTCCCAGTAATTTGATCAGCAAAGTATTTTATGAACGATGCGGGTAAGTTATGCTCACCTAGCTTCTCTTTAATCTGCCATTGCCAATCTGTAATGGGGGCAGTATCCTATTCCAAACCAAATGCCTAATAAAAACCAGCAACAGAGTGTCATACAAACAACTATCAGATGCAATTTTCTGGTTCTTGGCCAAATCCATCCCAATAAATTAAATAGTATAATTAAGATGTGTAAGAAAGTAAAGAAGTAATCTGCAATTTGATAAAGCATTCAGCGTTTTGAAACTTGATAAGTGACTAACAATATCAGCATTCTTTGGCAGTCTTCTTGACATTTCGATTAATAACCTACTTTTGCCTATATGATCCATGTAAAAACATTTGTCTGTAATCCGTATCAGGAAAATACTTATTTATTATACGATGAAACTTTAGAATGCGTCATCATAGATCCGGGTATGTACACTGGTGATGAGCAAAATGCGGTACTAAAATTTATTGCAGAAAATAAGCTGAAACCCGTATTGCTGTTGAACACACATTGCCACATCGATCATGTTTTAGGAAACAAATTTGTGTTTGATACTTACGGATTACTGCCGCAGTTTCATGAAGGCGAAACGTACGTGTTAAATGCTGTGGTTGCTTACGCTCCTCAAATGGGTTTCCGATATGAGGTATCGCCATTACCGGAAGTGTATTTACCAGAAACAGGAACCATTACTTTTGGTAACAGCGAATTGGAATTAATATTTGCCCCTGGTCATTCACCTGCTCATTTATGCTTTTATAGCAAAGCTGATGAATTTTTAATAGGCGGAGATGTGCTATTTTACAACAGTATTGGGCGCACCGATCTCCCGGGAGGCAATCATTCTCAATTGATTAAAAACATCCGAGAAAAGCTTTTTATACTTCCTGATCATGTAAAAGTTTATCCTGGCCATGGGCAGCCAACCACCATTGGTTTTGAGAAACAAAGTAATCCATTTTTAATTTAATCTTCAGCGCCAAAAACTTGGATATCTCACTCTACATAGCCAAACGCTATTTATTTTCTAAAAAATCTGTTAGCGCAATAAATATTGTTTCAGGTATTTCTATGTTAGGAGTTTTTGTAGGAAGTGCCGCACTTATCATCATACTTTCAGTCTTTAACGGCTTTGAAACGCTGATTTTATCCATGTACAATACGTTTACACCAGAACTGCGTATTGAGCCTGCTACCGGGAAAACCTTCGATCCAAATACTGGTGCTTTTAAGACCTTAAAAACAGATAAAAATGTAGCCAGCTTTGCGGAAATTTTGCAGGAAAAAGCACTTCTTAGATACGGCACCTCCCAATTTATTGGTACTGTAAAAGGAGTTACCGCTAATTATGCCAATTATAAAAATCTAGATAGTACGGTGCTGCAAGGATCTTTCACTTTAAACAAAGGGGATGAAAGTTTTGCTGTGATCGGTTCGGCGGTTCAAAACTATCTCTCGATAAATATCAATGACGAATTTAGAGATATCGAGATCTACTCGCCCAAAAAAGGAGTCAAGAGTTCTTTAAATCCAGCTGAAGAATTTAGCATCAAATCCATCCATCCGCATGGTGTATTTGCCGCACAACAACAATTTGACGACTTAGTAATAGTTCCGCTTGAATTTGCTCGTTCCTTGTTAAATGAGGACAAAGAAGTTTCCTTTATCGAATTAAACCTTGCTGAAGGAGTTTCTATTAATGACTTTCAATCAAAACTAAAAAAGGACTTAGGAAATGCCTTTCTAGTTAAAAACCGCAGTCAGCAAAATGAGTTGTTGTATAAAATATTAAATTCAGAGAAGTGGGCAATTTTTCTGATTCTCACATTTGTATTAATCATTGCCATTTTTAACATTATTGGCTCGCTAACCATGTTGGTGATTGACAAGAAAAAAGACATCGCCATCTTAAGCAGTTTGGGCGCTGACAGAAGTTTAATTAGAAATATTTTCTTTTCTGAAGGCATGATGATATCGCTAATAGGTTGTGTATTCGGTATGCTGGTTGGTTTTATATTCTGTATTCTACAACAAAAACTAGGTTTCATAAAAATGGGAGCCGAGAATTTGATTACAAACGCCTATCCAATTACCATACAATGGACCGATTCATTTTTAGTATTTGGTACGGTAGTAGTGATTTCGGTGATGGCGTCCTTTATCGCATCGCACTTAAGTGTTAAACAAGCGCAGGATCTGAAAGGATCTTTATAAAAACTTTAATTAATCGCTGGCTTTATCTTCAACATTTTCTTAATAAGTTAAAAAAGGTCTTAGAAAATCCTATAACTAATTGTAAAAACAATTAGATAAATGGCTCTAAAACAGGGAGTTTTCGCTATAATTAATTCTCTGGTCGTTTCCGCGATAAAATAAAGTTATTTTTTTTCGATGCACGCAACTTTTTACATCTACGTACGTTTAAATCACCATGTTTTAAACCTATGATGTAAATCATCGGATAATAGCTATATTTTTATTTGCTTCTTAGCTCTCAACTAAGTGATAAAAATACCCCTATTATAAATACTTAAAACACTTAAGATACCCAAACGCCAACTTTAACGTACAAATTTTCAATGAACAGTTCATCTGTAAAAGCCGCAATTAACTATTTAACGCTAGTTACTCTCATTTATATAGTAGTAGCTGTAATGTACAAGGTATTTGAGTGGATCATTTAAAGTATCTCCCCTTATTGAGTAGTGAAATGTTTAGAATGTTAATACCCTTTATAAGGATATTGACATTCTAAACAAACTTTATTCACTTTATCTGAGATTTCTGTCTGATTCCTGGATTAATAAATCAGATTAAGTACTTGTAGGTGTGAGCCTATAATAAATCAATAATGTTAAAGCAATTTACCTCCAACCAAATACTGCTTTACATAGTCTTCCACACCATCTTCCAAATTATAGAACTCATGCGGATATCCAATTGACTTGAGCTTATCCATGTTAGCTTCAGTGAAGTATTGGTATTTATCTCGAATATCTTCTGGAGTGGGGATAAAAGAAATTTGCGGTTCCAGATCTAACGCTTTAAAAGTATTTTTTGCTAAATCCAAAAAGGTACGAGCCTTCCCTGAACCTAAATTATAAATGCCCGAATCTTTACGATGATGCATCAGGAAGTACAAAACATTTATAACATCTTTCACATACACAAAATCACGCATCTGCTCTCCGTCTTTAAAGTTAGGATTATGCGATTGAAACAGTTTCATTGCTCCCGTTTTTTTAATCTGGTTGAATGTGTGAAATATAACAGACGCCATTCGTCCTTTATGATACTCGTTCGGGCCATATACATTGAAAAACTTTAACCCAGCCCAAAAATAAGGTTTCCGTTCTTGCTGTAAAGCCCAAATATCAAAGTCATTTTTAGAATCGCCGTACGGATTTAAGGGTTTTAATTGCGGAATTTTACTTTCGTCATCATCATATCCCAATTCCCCTAAGCCATATGTAGCTGCAGATGAAGCATAAATCAACGGTAGACCAAATTCAACGCAAATATTCCAGATAGTTTTACTGTAATCCAGGTTTAACCGATTAAACAGCTCCACATCATGCTCCGTAGTATCAGTTCTGGCTCCCAGATGAAACACCAGTTGCGTATGCAATTGATTCGCTCGTAACCATTCCGGAAATTCATCGCGGTTAACTAATTTCGTGTAGCGTTTACCTTCAAAATTTTTGTTCTTTTCCGCATTGCCGAAATCGTCAACCAGAATTAAATCGTTGAAACCTTCTGCATTTAATTTCTGAATTAAGCAGCTTCCTATAAAACCTGCAGCACCTGTAACAACTATCATAAGCACCCTCTAAGCCCCTAAATGGGGAATATTTTAATTTTATGCAATTATAAGAATAAGTTTTGTTTTGGTTCCGGAATCACCTTTCGCTTAATGGCTTCGTCGAAAAGAGTGGTTACAGCTTTTCTGCCTTCAGTGCCTAAATCGATAGAATATTTATTCACGTACAATTCAATGTGTTTGTACATCACTTCTTCACTCATTTCCTGTGAGTGAGCACTAATAAAATCAATCCCTGATTTAGGATTTTCAAAGGCAAATTCTACGCTGCGGCGGATGATGCGATTAACCTTGTGTTTAATTTCATCGGGCAAACTCCTTTTTATCATAATGCCACCTAGCGGGATGGCACAACCTGTTAATTTCTCCCAAAATTCTCCCAAGTCGATGATTTTGTGTAATCCCTTATCCTGGTAAGTAAACCTATTTTCATGGATAATTAATCCTAAATCAATACTTCCCTCTAATAGCGATTTTTCAATATCCGAAAACACCATTTCCACCTTGTTTTTTGCATCTGGAAACGCTAAACTTAGAAGAAAGTTAGCTGTTGTGTATTTGCCGGGAATTCCGATTTTTAGTTGGGAGATAGGAATTTTGTGTTGCGAGTTGTCAGTTGTATGTTGTGGGTCGTTTAGGTTGCTAAGAGGCTGATAGCTGATAGCTGATAGCTCATGGCTGTAAGTTGTGGGTTGTGAGTTGTGGGTTGTGGGTGCACTGCTGACTTCACTTTCAACCTTCAACTTTAAACTTTCAACTTCCTTCGATTTGGTTGTGGGTGCATTGCTGCTTTGCCCTTCAACCTTCAACTTTAAACCTTCAACCTCTTCATTACTTGATACATGATACTTCCTACCTGATACTAACAAAGGTCCCACTCCAAAACCCAATGCGCTCCCAGCATCCAACAAAACATAATTCTCTATTACATAAGCATATGCATGATAGCTCAATTTTGTAATATCTAGTTCTCCGCGTAAAGCCTTTTGATTCAAGGTCTCCACATCCTCAAACAAAACCTCAAATTGTAATCCTTCGGTATCTATTTTATGATGAATAAGTGCATCGAAAATGAAGGTGTCGTTAGGGCAAGGGGAAAAACCGAGTGTGAGCATTTTTTTGGTATCAAGTTTTAGTATCAGGTATCAAGAGTATAGCGTGTTGGTAGCAAGTAGTTAGTAGCAAGTATCAAGACATGGCGAACTAGTATAATGTATTCAAGATCAGGGTACTTCAAAAAATCCTTTCCTTGAACTTGCTACGTTTTGCGTTAGGGATTGTAGTGAAAATCCTTTTTGCTCCCTTCGCAAAAAGATTGCAACGAAAAGCCCGCCCGAACGCCCAAATCCACTTTTTTATATAGTTAAACTCATATTGTAGTAGTAAAGTATAGCATTCTCTATCTATTCTTCGAGCAGTTTAACAAGCGCTTCGTTTAAGTTTTTTATGGCAAGGCCAATGTTCCATTTTTCGCGGTTTCGGCGTTCAACATAATTAGAAATAGAACGAATTTGGATACAAGGCGTGAATGATTTATTACATGCATAGAAAAAAGCAGCACCTTCCATACTCTCGATCTGCGGATTTACCCTTGCTATTACTTTTTCAATCGAGAACTCATTCCCATGAACTTTATTAACAGTAATCGCTTTTACCTGTTTAAATGCTTTTGTATTCAAACTCTCAATCTCCAACTTATTAGGTAATTGTCGGCTTTCTCCAAAGCCCATTTCATCTATTGATAAAAAGTTTTCACCGTCTTCCGCTCCATGGTCTGCAAAAACATCCTCGTTTACCAAAACAACATCGCCTAAAGCCAGATTGAAACCAAAACTTCCGGCTATGCCTGCATTAATTGCTAAATCATACTTATTTATCGCCAGATGTTTGCCTAAAGCAAAAGCTGTGGCAACCATGCCTGCACCAGTTATTAGGATCTGCACTAAATGTGAGCCAATGATCAGATGATGATTTTTATCGGCATCCGCATATTTTGATAAAAAAGGCCCTATTTCTGGCTGGGTAGCAACAACCAATAATATGTTCATGATGCGAAGTTAAGTAAATCAGTTAATGAGTTTATGCTTGCGTGGAGTTTAAGTATATTTGCGCCATTAATTTTTTAAAAATGATTTATATTACTCGCAGAGAAAGGTTTAATGCAGCACATAAGCTGTTTCGTGAAGAATGGAGCGACGAGAAAAATCTCGAAACGTTCGGGAAATGTTCAAACCCAAACTGGCATGGTCATAATTATGAATTGTTTGTAACCGTTAAGGGTACAGTCAATCCAGAAACTGGTTTCGTAATTGATTTGAAAGAGCTTAAAAATATCATCAGAACTCAGGTTACCGATGCGCTTGATCATAAAAACATCAACTTGGACGTTAACTTCATGAAAGGAAAAATGGCTTCCACAGAGGTTTTAGCGGTGGCAATTTTTGACCAATTAAAGACACATGTTGAAGAGCAGGGTGCTAAATTGCACTCTATTAAGTTGTATGAAACAGAAAACAACTTTGTGGAATACCTTGGAGAATAAACTCCAAATCAAAATTTACTAATGGATTTCAAAACTAACATACCCGACGAAGAAGAACTGGACGGTTATTCTAAAATTGATCGTTATAATTCTGAAAGTATCCAGCGCATTGCCAGTCATTACCACGATATACTAGGGGATTTAGGAGAAGATCCTTACCGTGAAGGTTTATTGAAGACACCGGAGAGAGTTGCAAAAGCACTGCAGTTTTTAACTCACGGTTACCAAATAAAACCGGATGAAATTTTACGCGGAGCAATGTTTAAAGAAGATTATAGCCAAATGGTTGTAGTGAAAGACATTGAGGTTTTCAGTATGTGCGAGCACCACATGCTTCCATTTTTTGGTAAGGCTCACATCGCTTATATTCCCAACGGGCACATTGTTGGCTTAAGTAAAATTCCACGTGTAGTTGATGCATATGCCCGTCGGTTACAAGTTCAAGAACGTTTAACGAATGAAATTCGCGATTGTATTCAAAACACCTTAGAGCCTGCTGGAGTTGCTGTTGTAATTGAATGTAAACATTTATGCATGTCGATGAGAGGCGTTCAAAAACAAAATTCAGTAACCACAACATCAGCATTCACTGGCGAATTTTTAAACGAAAAAACCCGTTCAGAGTTTTTAAGGTTAATCACTGCAAACTTGAGCTAAGTTTTCTTAACTATTACGTTTCTACTTTAAAGCAGTAACAATTACTATTTATATATTTATCCTGTAACATTCAAAGGATCCACAATTAATTTAACCTTCCCCTTTGGGGCATAACAGCTATGAAAGCATACATTTTTCCAGGGCAGGGAGCACAATTTGTTGGTATGGGCAAAGACCTATATGACCAATCCGACAAAGCAAGAGAGCTTTTTGAACGAGCCAATGAGATTTTAGGATTTCGCATAACGGATATTATGTTTGATGGTACCGGCGAAGATTTAAAACAAACAAACGTTACTCAACCCGCTATTTTTTTACATTCGGTAATACTAGCAAAAGAGTTGGGCAGCAATTTCAAGCCCCATATGGTTGCTGGTCATTCGCTTGGAGAATTTTCTGCATTAGTTGCTGCAAACGCAATCTCTTTTGAAGATGGTTTAAGACTAGTAGCTGCCAGGGCCAATGCGATGCAAAAAGCTTGTGAAATTCAGCCATCAACCATGGCCGCAATTTTAGGTTTAGATGATTTTACAGTTGAAGATATTTGCCAACGATTAACGGAAGTGGTGGTGCCTGCAAACTATAATTGCCCAGGTCAGCTAGTTATTTCCGGAACCATTGAAGGAATTGATAAGGCTTGCGAATTAATGACTGCTGCTGGCGCAAAAAGAGCCTTGAAATTAAATGTGGGAGGGGCATTTCACTCTCCATTAATGGAAGCTGCAAGAGTAGAATTACAAGCAGCTATCGAAGCAACTACCATATCAGAACCGATATGCCCTATTTATCAAAATATTGATGCAAAAGCATATACTGATGTAGCGAGTATCAAACACAATCTAATATCACAATTAACGGGGGCAGTTAAATGGACCCAAACAGTTAAACACATGCTCGAAGATGGAGCAACCTCTTTCATTGAAGTAGGGCCCGGTATTGTTTTACAAGGCTTGGTTAAAAAGGTTGATCGCTCGATCGAAACTAGCAGCGCCACAATATCATAACATATTTGGTACAGGATTTATGTGAACAGGGAATCAAATTTGATTCCCTGTTGTTTTTTATACTAATTTTGACCAAAGCCCATTGTTTTGAGTTCTAGTTTTAAGGTCCGTTTACTTCTGTTTGCACTTACTCTGGGATTAGCCTCAGTTGCCTTGCGACTGAATCTATCTTTCCGGAAGGAGGAAGTATTGGAACAAGATGGCGAAACCATTGAGAAACGACTAAATACCAAAGAGCAATATGTCAAAAGTCTTCTGAATGATCAGTCGTTCTTTACTTCGTTAAAAAACATCGACCACAATCTGGAATGGGGTCAAAAACTAATTCCAGCACTTACAGACGATCGAAAAGTGTTTTTATCCACCTACCAGGATGGACGATTAAAATTTTACGGCGCTATACAGGTTTTATTACCCAGTGATAACCTGATAAAAGAAGGAAGTACATTTATAGCAACCGACAATGGATGGTATGAAGCGATTAAGAAAACAGAGAAAAACTTCTCCGTTGTTTGCATTTTGCCCATTAAGGCTAATTTCTCTAATCAAAATCAATATCTTCAGAATACATTCTCTACAGACCTGATTAGATCTAACAACCTGGAGATTGCTAACATAAATGACAAACAGGTTTATAATATTCGGGATACGGATGGCAAATACTTGTTTTCAGTAAAATTAAAATCATCAGCAATTAATGCCTTTTATTCAGCGCTGGAATTGGGCTTATGGATTTTAGCAATTATTACAGGTTTAATTTTCATAAATAACATTTGTTCTTGGATGACCCACACTGGTTACCAAAAATCGGCCATCCTTGTATTATTTTGCTTATTACTATCATTCAGATTAGCTGACCTCGAATACCGCTGGTTTGAAAGTCACTTTGAACTCGAAATATTTAATCCTAAATACTATGCTACCAATTATTATTTCCCTTCAATTGGTGCGTTTCTTTTAAATATTGGAGCTGTTACCTGGTTTTTAAGTTTTGTATACATCCATAGGTATGAAATCAGGCTTTCCAACAGGCCCTTAAAGAAGGTATATAACTATTTCATCTATTTCATTTTAGGCCTTGTGATAGTGGGTGCTTGTTATGAGATAAATCAGCTGTTTTACGGTTTAATTACCAATAGTAAAATTGTATTTGATGTTACAAATATCCTTAACCTAAACTGGCTTAGTTGGCTTGGTATCCTTATTTTGTGCTTTTCGGTGCTTTGCCTTTACCTGCTAATACAATCTATCATTGCAATTGGTGATACGCTCAACCTTAGTCTAAAAGAAAGGTTTTATGTTCTTTTAACCATCTTTTTAATATCATTAATAGACCATCTATTTTTTGAGGAGTTCAACATTTCATTCTTATTGCTGTCTGCAATCATTTCCTTATTTATTTGGGTATATTATAAACATAAAGAGCGTTTTGGCTTAGGTGTATTTATCGTCGCAGTACTGCTTTTTGCGGTTATTGCATCCTCAAAACTGGCTCGATTTCAATTTTTAAAGGAACGCGAATCAAGAAAAATATTAGCTACAAAGCTCGAATCATCTGTTGATCCAAATGCTGTATTACTGTTTTTAAACCTGGAGAAGGAAATAATTAAGGATAAGTTCGTACTTAACTATTTTTCAAATCCGCTAGTAAATACCAGCACCTACTCTAACAGATTATTTAAACTCTACTTTACAGGATACTTATCTCGATTTGAGTTTAAAACATTTGAATACAATGCGGAAGACAATGTTTTAAAAGGCGAAACAGATACGCAGCTGAGTACTTTTAAAAATCAGGTTATTTCAGGTTCTGTCAAGGTTTCAGATTATTTTTACCGAAGCAACAATACATTCGGTTCCCAGAATTATTTCGCAATACTGCCTATAAAAAATAGCGACAAAAAGCTAGGCACTCTGGTAATTCAACTCACGTCTAAGTCATTCACTGATGCAACCTCATTTCCAGAACTTTTGGATGACGGAAAAATCATCAGGGACTATAATTTAAACGAATATTCATATGCATATTATAGCAATGGCCGCCTGGTAAATCAGCAAGGAAAGTATGTTTATGACTTGATTAACAAGGATTTAAAAGGAAGGCCCAATGATTTCCTGTTTGTCAGGAAAGCTGATAACAAGGGAAACCAATATAGTCATCTGATTTATCACCCGAATGCTATTAAGGTAATTGTAATTAGCAAAGAAGTTCCTAGTTTATTATCGCAGTTAGCCGCAGTTTCCTTTATATTTTTAATTCTATTATCTTTTGCTTCGTTGGTTTTTGCATGCATTTGGATTTGGAGAAACTTTGATACCTATAATATAAGTTTTAAGCACTTTAAATGGCATTATCTGATTAAAACAAACCGGATGCTTTATAAAACCCGCATCCAGGTTTCTATGGTATCAGCTGTGGTAATTACCTTAATTATTTCGGGCATTATTACATTTATCAATATAAGCAATCAATACAGAGAGCAGCAGGAAGAGGGAATATTAGCAAAAGTTAATAAGATAGCCACCACCTTTAATAAGCAATTACTTCGTAAAGGGGTTTTAATGAATGACGGGGAAGCTGAAACGATATTCAACATATTCGCCGAATTAAATGGCACAGATCTTAACTTGTTTAATTTAGAAGGAGATCTCATTCATTCAACCCAGCCCCAAATTTATGAAAACGGAATAACGGCTAAAAAAATGAATTCTTTAGCTTATTTGTACTTAAATAAGCTCCAAAAATCTGAATATATCAATAAAGAAACCATTGGTAATTTGAAATTCATAGCAGCTTACGTTCCATTAAAAAACAATGAAGGTGTCCCTCAGGCTTATATCGGACTCCCCTATTTCTCAAATGAAAAAGATTACCAGGAACGGATTGGAATTTTTCTGAATGCGCTAATAAACGTTTATGCGTTGGTGTTCGTAGCCATCGGATTCTTTGCCGTATTTGTGGCGAATAAAATAACAGATCCGCTAACAATCATTGAGAAAAGCTTGAGCGAAACCAAAATCGGCCGCAAAAATGAACCCATTAATTGGAAGCGGAACGATGAAATTGGAAACCTGATTAAAGAATATAATAACATGATTGCAGCACTTGAAGAAAGTGCTCAAAAGCTTGCTCGATCTGAGCGGGAATCTGCTTGGCGTGAAATGGCAAAGCAAGTGGCTCATGAAATTAAAAATCCGCTAACGCCCCTAAAACTTGGTGTTCAATTGCTCGATAAATCATGGAAAGAAAAGGATCCGAAATTTGATGTTAAGTTCGAGAAATTCTCCAGATCTTTTATAGAACAAATAGAAAGCCTGGCACACATCGCATCAGAGTTTTCGAACTTCGCCAAAATGCCCGACACCATTTTGGAGAAAACAGATGTTAAAAAGGTAGTTAAAAAATCAATTGATCTATATGCAGACACTGAAAACATCTCGATAACGCTTATAGATGAAACAAATGAAGCCATTGAAGTGAAGGCAGATAAAGATCAATTATTGCGCTGCTTTAATAACCTGATAAAAAACTCGATCGAAGCCATGCCTGCTGATCAGCCGGGTTTTATTAATATTAGCCTAAAGTGTATTTCCGGCGTTCTGCACATTGCTATTGAAGATAATGGTTCAGGGATTTCGCATGGACTAAAAGACCGGATATTTGTACCAAATTTTACCACAAAAAGTTCGGGCACAGGCTTAGGTTTAGCTTTTGTAAAACAGGCTATTGAAAATATGGAAGGCACTATTGGTTTTGATACCGAAGAGAATAAGGGAACTACTTTCAATATTACTATGCCTGTTGTGAAGGGGTAAAACGCAAATTATAGCTCAACCAGATAGTCGTTCATGTTATCTATGATTATCTATGAAACTTGGGGTACGTTAACGAAAAGTCTATGATTTCATACGGACCTAAGTTTGATTATTGCTATTAAAATTAATTTGGGCGTTCGGGCAGGCTTTCTGTTGCAATCTTTTTGCCCTTATATCCTGAGCCTGCCGAAGGAGGGGCAAAAAGGATTTTCACTACAATCCTTAACGCAAAATCCTAGCGAACTTTATAAACAAATTATTAAACATGGTTTTAAGCCAGTCACCCTTTCAAATTGAACTCCGGTTAAAATTCAGCCCATAAAAAGGTAATTAAACGGTTTTCATCCCACAAAAAAAACGCCTTGAAATAAATCAAAGCGTTTTTTAAAATAAAAATTATATTATTTCAAAGAAACCGATCCTCGTCCCATGGTATAACCATCTGCATATAATACTACCGTATAAGTTCCTTTAGAAAAACTTCCTGGGTTTGTCCAATCAATAGAATAATCTTTCCCATCATTCGCAAACTCGATGGCAGATTTATAAGTGTATTGTAATTCATCTTCATCGGCTAAAAACATACCTCCGTTATCAGATACAATTAGGTTTCCACTCGGATCAATTACTCTGATATACACATCGTGCATCCCTTTTTCAGCGATTGAGTTATTTACTACATTAAAATTTAAACGCAGTTTTTTAGTGGCGCTCGCTCTTGACACATCTGTTTCTTTTCCGCTGTTTTTAATTTTAATCGGAATTATACTAACATTTCCTGTTTTAATGGAGGCGGCGGCTTTTACCTTCGTACTTAATTCCTGATTTTGTTTCTCATATTCAGTGGCTTTAGCACTTACAGAATCCACCGTCGTTTTTAACGTATTACGTTCAACAGTTAAGGTAGCGTTCTGCTTTTTTAAGTCCTCAATATCGGCTGTGTATTTAGTAACAAAGTATCGTAACTGTTTAAGCTCTTCCTCTGCCTTTTTCAATTGTCCGTGAGTAAGTTTTCCTTTACTCAAATCTGCCCTTAAAGACGCAATTTTTGTCCGGGCCAATTCTTGTTCTTCTTTCAATTGAGAAGACAGCTTTACATTCGAACTGTTTGAATTATCTAACTCAGCTTCAATCTTATCAATCTCCGTCTGCATAACCGTTTGTAGCCTGGCCTTTTCATCCCCAAGAGTTACAACGCGTTCGCTCGCTTTTTTATCTTTAAAAAACAGATAGGCATTCGTACCAAGCAATGCTAGTATGACAACTATTAAAAAATAAATTTTGTTCGAATCTTTACGAGGCTCAATGTCTTTATTGGTGCTTTCCATAATTAATCTGAATAGGTACAGTCTAAATTAAATAAAAAAATTTTAAAATATTTAGTGCTCATTAACCAATTAAATCCGGCATCATATAGCTTTGTTAGCGGACTAGTAAGAGACTAAATAAAGTATCTTAACACTCACACTACAAACAAGTTTAAAATATTTACCAATTATAGTGTAATTATGCCTGAGTATAGGGGTTTTTGTTACAATACAACTCTTTTTATGGCTGTTTTATTGTCTTTCGATTGTTGTGCATCTGCTTTTTTATAATTACGGTTAATCAAAAAGTTTGAACATACTCCCTTTAACAGTTTTAAAGCAACCTATATTTTATATTTTTCGTAAAGCATAAAATCAGTTTTATCCCGTTAGGATAACATATTATTTATCTTTGCAAATTCTTACCTACAGGTTTTATAATGTTTAATAAATCGTTTACACTTTCAATTATTATAATACTTCTCAAAACAAGTATAACATTTGCTCAAGATACCACAGTTTTGGTTCCCAAACGTGAGTTTAGAGGCACATGGCTAGCTACGGTAGCTAACATTGATTGGCCTTCACGCCCAGGATTATCTACCGAAGCACAAAAAAGTGAGCTGATAAACATATTAAACAATCATCAACGGAGCGGAATTAATGCTATCATGCTTCAAGTACGGCCCGTTACCGATGCTTTTTATGGAGTAGGTAATGAATTATGGAGCCGATATTTAACGGGCAAACAAGGTCAGGCACCGATGCCCTTTTATGATCCTTTGAGCTTTGCGGTAGAAGAATGCCATAAACGTGGTATGGAATTACATGCCTGGTTTAACCCATATCGGGCAACCATGGATTTAATTGAATCGCACACCAGCTATAATCATATTACGCGAACCAAACCAGAATGGTTTTTTGTATATAACGGCCAGAAGTTGTTTAACCCGGGCATTCCCGAAGTACGTGAGTACATTATTCAGGTTATTATGAACGTGGTGAGAACCTATGATATTGATGCGGTTCATTTCGACGATTATTTTTACCCATATCCTGAAAAAGGAATGACCATTAGAGATCAGGAAACCTTTAGAGAATATGGTGCTGATTTCGAGAATATTGGAGACTGGCGCAGACATAACGTTGATACACTAATCCACAATCTGTCTGACAGCATTCACACCGCCAAGAAGTACATGAAGTTTGGAATTAGCCCTTTTGGTATTTGGAGGAATATATCCCAGGACCCCGAAGGTTCAGAAAGTAATGGATTGGATGGTTATAGTCAATTATATGCAGATGCCAGAAAATGGATTAAAGAAGGATGGATTGATTATATAAATCCACAGGTTTATTTCCCATTCTTTTACAGAGCTGCTCCTTATGAAAAATTAGTTGATTGGTGGAGCAATAATACCTTTGGTAAGCATTTATACATTGGCCAGGGGGCTTACCGAGCCATGGAGAAAAAAGAAGGATGGCGAGAAAAAACGCAAATACCAGATCAAATAAGATATTTAAGGACCAATACCAGAGTTCAGGGTAGTGTGTTTTTTAGCTCAAAATCTTTAAGAGACAACCTTGCGGGAGTTAATGATTCTTTACGAACAAACTTTTATAAGTTACCAGCTTTGCAACCTGCTATGTTATGGCTGGATGGTGTGTCGCCAAACATTCCTCGTGATTTAAGAGTACAAGTGGCAGAAAAAAATGTTCAGTTGAGTTGGGAAAAACCATTAACAGCGAAAGATGGAGACATTGCTTACGGTTATGTAGTTTACCGATTTAATGAAGGTGAGCATATCACCATTGATAATCCAAAGAACATCCTTAAAATTTCTTTTGATGCCTCACAAACCACTTTCACTGACATGGAAGTATTACCAGACAGCCGGTATACCTATTTAGTTACCGCAATTGACAGGCTAAAAAATGAAAGTGAAAGCTCTAATCTGGTTGGCATTAAAACTACTGCAACAACAGAAGCCAAATAGTTAATTAACGCGGGGAATTAAATTTTTATTTACCAGCTCTTTCAGGCAGGTATCTATCTGGGCATCGCCCATGCCGTATATGGCTGTGGTTTTCCAAAATTCGTTGTAAATTTCACTACGGCTTGTTATACCAGAATTTGTGATACTTATTAGCAAGTTATCAATGGAGTTTAATCCGGTTTCTTCATCTGGAAAACGCTCTAGGTGAGCTTGTAGTGCCGGTTTTAGTTTATCCAATTGCCCAAACGGAAAGTCTAGCAAGTGTTCGATCTCTTCTTTTTCACCTTTCGCGTATGCCACCCATGCCGTCGATGCCATCGTTAAATCGCTTTGAGTGAGGGTGACCTTATCTAAGATCAATTCTGCAAGCTCTTCAGGTGATAACTGACCAATACCTCTAAAATCTGGGTAATGGGGATGACTATCAGGGCAAACAAGCGAAATAACAGTATTGCCAAGGTTTCTTTTATTAAGATAATCTAATAGGAAAATAAGGTTTATCTGGCAAAACAAATCAAACTCAAACCAAAAGATCACTTCATCATATTGGGTACACGTCTTAAGTCTATTAAACTCATATATCACTTTGCGATTATAATCTGCAGGCTCAGAATTGTATGTGCTCTTTATCCATTTTGAGCGATTGTAAAAGAAATCGTGGTAGGTATCTATCTTATCAACTGGCCCTTCTGACAAAACTTCACGCCACACGATAACATCACCAGGCAAGCCAGTTTTCTGGAACTTGAATAAGGTGGCGTCGCCGTTTAAAATATGCAGAAGTTTCATGATAGATATGAGTATTGAGATGTGAGTATTAAGACTATAGCATGGGTTACAAATTGATGGATTTAAATATAATTAAAACTTTGCAGGTAGCTGATGTTTTGCAAAAAGAAAGCCAATGAAAATTCATTGGCTTTCTTTAAAAATTATAAATATTTGATTTATTTTTTCTCAGGCAACAACTGTAAACGAATAAAATTATCACCACTTAAATACTTGTTAGCGGTTTGCTTTAAGTTCTCAGGAGTTACCTTTTTTAACGAATCAAGGTAATTAAGAACATCCTTCGGATCTTCATTATTCTGCAATTGTCCGCTTAAATAACCTAACCAAAATCCATTTTCTTTTAGTTGAGTTTCGGTTGTACGGCGTTCTTCTGCTTTAAATTTTTCAACGTCAACAGGTTGTGCGCCGTTCTTTTTAACTTTTTCAATTTCATCCAATGTGGAGGCAACCAGCTTATCTAAATTTTCTGGAGCACAGGAGAAATTGATGTAAAAGCTATAGCGTTGTCTAGGATATTTTACATAATTCGCCCTGGCTCCAACACCGTATACACCACCCTCATCTTCACGCAAACGTTCTATTAGTTTGATGTTTAACACTTCTGCTAAGGCATCTAATTGATTATTATTTTCTTCATTAAAGGTATACTCACCACTAAATACCAAACGTACGGCTACTTTTGGCTCCCTGCCTTTGTATACCGATTTGGTTATTTTACCAGCCGGGATATGGATGCCTAAATCTTTGCCTAGTTCTTTGCGATTAATTGCCGGCAAGCTGCCTAAGTATTGCTCTAATAAAGGTTTAATTTTTTCTGCGTCAAAGGCTCCAACGAAAGTGAAGGTAAAATCACTGGCATCTGCAAAACGTTCTTTATAAATTTCATAAGCCCGATCCAAATTAACTTGCTCCACTTTTTCCACACTTGGCCCTGTTCTGCGAATATTATAATTACCTAAAATTGCAGCTACTGAATCAGAAAAAACACTGCTCGGATTTTCACTTCTGTTTGCTAAGCCACCTTTTTGTTGCAAAATAATTCCCTTAAAAATCTCCGGATCTTTGCGAGGTTGAGTAAAATACAAATACGTTAATTGCAAAGCGGTTTCTAAATCTTTAGGAGTTGCATATCCCGATATTCCTTCTGTTAATTCAGAAATAAAAGGTGACACATATGCCTTTTTCCCATTCAAATATTTTGGTAATTGAACTGAGTTAAATTCTCCAAGTCCGCTAGCACTTACAATACTTGCTGCATTATTGGCCGATTGAAAATCTGCATCGCTATATAATGAGGTACCACCAGGGCTAAATGCCGAAAAAGTAATCTCATCATTTTTAAAATCAGTTGGTTTTAAAACAACTTTTACACCGTTGCTCAGTGTTAATTCGGTAACTCCGATTTCAGGCACCTTCTTTTCACTTACTACTTTTCCCGGAGCAGGCTTGGTGGCTAATAAAGGTTTGTCTAAAACTTCATCATTATAGGCAGAAACACTTTCTTGTTTTACGTTCGTGATCCATTGATTTACTGTAGCCTCTGAGGGTAAAATTGCTTTATCTTTTTCAGGCCCCATTATAATTACATCGCGGTTTACGTCAGTGATGTATTTTTTAGTTAAGCTATTCACTTCGGCAAGCGTAATTCCAGGAGTTACTGTTTTGGCTAAATCGTATTCATATGTAATACCTGGACTAGCTTCCTTATTCAAGAAATTCCGTAAATATTCATTTACAAAATTGTCTGACGAAGTTTTATCTTTCTCTTTAACCGCCGACTCCATGCTGATCAAATACGCTTCTTTGGCCCTGTTCAGTTCAGTTTGGGTGAAACCATATTTCTTAACTCTTTCTGTTTCGGTTAAGATCGTTTTAAAACCTTTTTCAAGTTCACCTGGTTTAGCTACAACGTAAGCCGTATAAGCATCTAATCCCGCAAGGAAACCACTGATATTTGCCCCTCCTTGTAAAAACGGCGGGTTAGCCTGTTTGGTTAATTCAGAATATCTATCCTGAATCATTTGGTTAAACAGGTTGCGGATGATGCTATTACGATAGTCCGTTCTGGTAATCAACTTACTTTGCGGATGTTTAATTAATATTTGAGCTACCGTTACAGGGAACTCATTATCAGTAACCACGATAAACTGATTTTTATTTAGCAAGGGAATGGTATAATCCGTCCGCTCTTTTTGTTTAGCTGGATTTTTGAGGTCAGAAAACTTTGTTTTTATCAGTTGTTCGATCTGATTTACATCAATATCTCCAACTACAATTAAAGCTTGCAAATCCGGGCGGTACCAATCTTGATAAAACTGTTTAAAAGTTGCCTGCTTTGCGGTTTTTAGAACTTCCTCTGTCCCGATAGGCAAACGATTTGAATACCGCGAATTATTAAACAACATCGGAAGATATTTATCCTGCATCCGTTGTTGAGCACCCTTACCCAATCGCTTTTCTTCTAAAACAACGCCTCTTTCCTTTTCAATTTCGGCAGAATCAAGAGTCGCAGCCTGAGCCCAATCACGCATAATCTGAAATCCATTTTTCACAATTTCAGGATCATCACTTGGGATTGGCAATTGATAAACTGTTTGGTCAAAACTAGTGTAGGCATTTAAATCTGCACCAAATCGTACCCCTGATTTTTGGAGATAATTAACCAATTCGTTTTTAGGGAAGTTAGCCGTACCGTTAAAACTCATGTGCTCTATAAAGTGAGCCAAACCGCGTTGATCTTCATTTTCTAAAATAGAGCCTACTTTGTTAGCCAAATATAATGTAACCCGGTTTTTAGGTTCTACATTTTTACGGATATAATAGGTAAAACCATTCGCCAGTTTACCGATTCTAACGTTTTTATCGAGCGGAATTACTTCACTTACAGATTTTGATTGTACAACATGTTTAACCGGGTGTTTTGGTTTTATCTGAGTTTTGGTTTGCGCAACACCCTCATATGCGGAAACAGAAAGCGCTATCGCGATAGCACAAGTAAATAACTTATTATATGATTTCATAGAATGAATAAACATTGTTTGCCGAAAGATACGTTTTCTCGTATCGGAGTTAAACTTTGATGATTATTTTTTTATTGTACATCATCCAAAGAATTAGAAGCCATATTAATACAAAAGTTACAGCATAAACTAAAGATGCATTTACTGGAGAAAAATAAGGAATAATGAAGGTTTGATAGGCATAAGGGATTAAACCAAGTTTTATACCACCGGGCGTTGTGACTTTAATTAAGTTTATTAATTGAGGTAAAATTGCCGATAAAAAGAACACAGCAATGGCATTCACTCCAAATACCACGAAAGGCCTTGTTACAGATTTATAGTGGTTTACATCAATAATCCAATAACAGAAAGCTAAGCTTATAGTGGCAAGTCCACCCGCAAATAATACATAAGAGCTCGTCCACAAAGCCTTGTTGATGGGGAAAAACAAATCCCAAATTAGGCCTAAAATTACCGCAAGAAACCCAACGCTAAACATCCAGGAAATCTTTACTGCATCATCTTTATCTTTTCGTTTCAACCATTTGCCAACTAATAGGCCAAACAAGCCGGTTGACACTGCAGGTAAAGTCCCTAATAAACCTTCCGGATCCCATGTTTTAGATGAACTCCATAAATGGGCTTCGGTAAAAATGGATCTATCAATCCAGGCACCCATATTTGTTTCCTTTTCCAAATTCGCAGCACCAACACCTGGCACCGGTATGAATGTCATAATCACCCAATAAATAATTAATATGATTATCAAAGTTCGAAATTGTGTTTTGGTACTGGTCTTCAAAAACATCCAGACAGTGATAAAAAACACGATCGCAATCCGTTGTAAAACTCCTGGTATTCTTAAAGTAGGAAAAACCTGTGCGGGATCTTTTAATAAGATTCTAAAAGATTGTATGATTAATCCTAAAATAATTAAGATTATGGCTCTTTTCGCAGCGGTAAATAAGAGCTTATTATGGTCTGCAGCAATTTCCTTTTTGCTTCCCAGCGCAAAGCTGATGGAAACACCAACAATGAACAAAAAGAATGGAAAAATTAAGTCTGTAGGAGTACAGCCATTCCATTCTGCGTGCTCTAAGGGAGGATATATATGGCCCCAATCACCGGGGTTATTTACCAGAATCATTGCGGCAACAGTGATCCCTCTAAAAACATCTAAGGATAATAATCTGGCAGGAGATTTTTGAAGTAGAGCTGGTTCTGACATATTTTTAGATTATTAACCTTAAGCCAATTTGTACATTTTCTAAGAACTTAAAGAAGCAAGAAAGTTTTTCAAAACAGGTTAATTAGTACATTCGATTCAGGAACAACTTGTATTAACAGCTTATATAAAATAAATATATTACATTTTACACAGTTGTATCTGTTTCGTTTACTTAATGTCTATAAAATTATGGTTCAAAAAGTTTTATACCTTCATTCATCCCACAATTGATTTATTATCATGAATTTAAGCGTTAAAAAATTATATACAATAGGGGGTAAAAAGGAAAGGAAAATAATTGGCTTGATGTCTGGCACCTCGCTCGATGGCTTGGATATCGCATTATGCATTTGTAAAGGAAGCGGCTTAGATACAGACATTAAGATTTTAAAATTTTTGACCGTGCCTTATGAAAAAGCATTTAAGGACGATGTAAAGAGCATATTTTCTAAAAGAGAAGCAGATCTCCAAAAAATTTGTTTACTAAATGCGTTGATCGGAACGATACATGGTGAGATGATTCTCAAAACTTTAAAGGCTTGGAACATAGAACCACAAGAAGTGGATTTGATTGCTAGTCATGGCCAAACGATTTATCATGCACCAAAATCATTACATGGACTAGCAGATTATCCAAACGCCACTTTACAAATCGGCGACGGAGATCACATCGCCGTTAAAACCGGTATAATAACGGTAAGTGATTTTCGACAAAAGCATGTAGCTGCAGGTGGTGAAGGCGCTCCGTTGGCTGTATATGGTGACTATTTACTTTTTTCTAAACTAGGTGAAAATCGAATCATGTTAAATATTGGTGGCATATCAAACTTTACCTATTTGCCCGGCGATTTAGGCTTTAGTGAGATGTTTTCGACTGATATTGGCCCCGGAAATACCTTAATAGACCAGTATATTCAGAAATATTATAGCGGTTTACAGTATGACGAGAACGCCAGGTTAGCTAAAACCGGAAAGATAAATCAAGAGCTACTTGGCGCTTTACTCTTACACCCATTCCTGGATTTGCCTTTACCAAAAACCACCGGGCCAGAATTATTTAATCTGGACTACTTACAAAAAGCGCAAGAAATATCAGAAACGTTGCAGCTAAAAAATGAAGACATTTTAGCTACTCTCTGTTTATTCACGTCGCAAGTAATTGTTAATGCCTTAAAAAGTGGCTTTGAACAAAAGGAGTTAACTGTTTATGTGAGTGGTGGTGGAATGCATAACCCTTTAATTATGCAGCATTTAAAAGATCTATTACCAAACCTCCATTTTTATACAACAGCCGAATTAAATATCAACCCAGACGCTAAGGAAGCCGTTTTATTTGCGTTGCTGGCTAATGAAAGTGTTGCTGGCGGAGATGTTAATTTTGGAAGTTCACGAAAGTTGCCTTCTGTTTGCATGGGGAAAATTTCAATGCCTAATTAAGTTTGATGAATTTCAGTTTAGGTGTCATGTTGAGCGAAGTCGAAACATCATTTATGCAATTACAAGAATTCAATTATTAGATTCACATTTTAATAAATGAAGAAAGTTATATTTATACGATACGTTTATGTAAAACAAGTCTCCATTGAAAAAATCAAAACAATACCTGATAACTGCCCGAGAATTATCTATTAATGAAGATAATGAGTTTAACGATGCCTTATTGAAATTGATTTGTTATTCTCCAAAATTCCCAGTTAGGCTGAATCAGCAAAATTTATTGAATGACGCTGAATCATTTAGTATCTCAGTTTTTGATGAGCATTTCAGTAAAAGTGAGCTAAAAGTTCAAGGTTATAAATGGGGAAACGGACCCAAAAAGATCCTTTTAACCCATGGTTGGGGATCAAAAGCGGCGGATTTTACTGAATTAATTATCCTACTAAAAGAAAAAAACACTGAGATAATTGCTTTCGATGCACCAGGAAACGGTGCTTCTGAAGGTGAGTTGTCAAACTTAATACTGTACACGAAATCGGTTGCTGCTATTGTTCAGAAATTTGGCATTCCCGATATTTTAATTGGCCACTCACTCGGAGCCATGGCAAACATCAACTTCTTAAAAGAGTCCAATCTTATTATTCCTTTATTAATCAGTATTACACCTTTAATTAAATTGAAGGAGCATTTCAAGCTAATGATGACAGCGGCAAACGCTTCAGAAGCAGCCCAACATAATTTCTTTTCCGGGTTTAAGAAGCTCTTTAAAATAGATGTGGAATATTTTGATTCAGGATCTTTATACTCATCCAAGCATGCAGAAAATCATTATTTGTATTTTGAAACAGAGGATAAGCTTTCTCCGCTTGAATATATGGAGGAGTTCTTGCAATTAAATCCCACCATAAAAAGCAGTAAACATACAGGGATCGGTCATGAAAAAATGCATCGGGATCCGGAGGTTTTGGCGGAGATCTGCAATTTATTAACCTAAAAATCCTCCCTTCAAATCCATCTCAAGAACAAAAGCAGCAACCTTAGATTATAAAAACTAATCTGATTTTTTCCATCGGTAAAAAAGTATAAGCCTTACTGGGGATGAAAAACCTTTCATTCACCGCTAAAAACCTGCAACTCGTCGAAAATGCCTTTTCTTCGAGTTGATTTCAATACACTTTTGTGAGGTAGCAAATCACAAAGCCATGAAAACATCTATACTACTCTCATTTTTATTTATCCTTTCCACACTAGCTTTCGGTCAAACAAAAATATCCGGAACTATAAAAGCATCTAACGGAGAACTAATTAAGGGAGCCAACATCGTGATTAAAAACACCTATGACGGTACATCATCCGACAGTGTAGGCCACTTTTTCTTTGTAACATCTGAAAAGGGCAGCCAACTAATCCAATACTCTTTTCTAGGATTTAATTCCGACAGTCTAGCAGTTAACCTTAATGGGACACCACTAACGATTGAGTTAGTGTTAAAAGAAAAATTAAATGAACTAAATACTGTGGTTATCAGCGCCGGATCCTTTGAAGCAAGTGATTCTAAAAAAGGAGTAATTCTTAACTCGTTGAATATTGCCACAACTGCTGGTGCTGAAGCAGATGTTTTCGCTGCACTGCAAACATTGCCTGGTACTCAATCTGCATCAGGAGAAAATGGCTTGTTTGTTCGGGGCGGATCAGCGTCAGAAACCAAAACTTTTTTTGATGGTATGTATGTTAAAAATCCCTTGGGCACACAATTGCCCGACCTTGCCTCAAGAGCACGATTTTCCCCTTTTATGTTTAAAGGGACTACATTTTCAGCCGGTGGTTATTCTGCACAATATGGTCAGGCGCTCTCATCAGCATTAATACTGGAAAGTAAAGATTTGCCTGAAAAAACCACTACAGGTGTAAACATAATGACCGTTGGTGCAGGCCTTGATCATACCGAAAAATTCAAAAACAGTGCTTTAACCTTGAGCGGAAGCTATATAAACCTAAAGCCAGCATTTTTAATCTTTAAACAACGTGCTGATTATGATAAAGAACCCGAACAATACGGTGGAAGTTTACATTATAAACTAAAAACATCGGCAACCGGAATATTTAAATTATACGGCGAAATGAGTAATTCAAAAGTTGGATTATTTACCGATAATCTGAACAACCCGGTTCAGGACAACTACTTTTCAAACCATAATAACAACATTTATTTGAATTCAACTTTTCAGGACTTCCTGAATGATAAGTGGAAAATTCAAGGCGGAGCATCATATAGTATAATTACGATGAAGGTGACGTGAACATAGATGATTATACCCGTACCGATCGTCTATTGCAATCAAGAGTTTACTTTAACTAATTAACTCAAGTTGCTAGTTATACAATTATTTTATTTAGTGTAAATGCGAAGATGAACAGTGTGATTTTCAGTAGCCATCCTTTAGCTGTTACCGCATGGAGTTTTCTAAGAAACAATCCTTTT
>JAQBOG010000019.1 GCA_028288165.1 Sphingobacteriales bacterium
TCTTTTAATCGTTCTACCAAATCGTAAGCGATAAAGCGTTTACCGTTACCTACGATTGTATTAATATTTTTCCCCGAGTTTTTAAAGGCGATTAACGCATGGACATGGTTTGGCATAATGACATAGCCGATGATATGATGGCCTTGTGCAGTGAGGTAATTAAACCAATTATAAACCAGATCATGGCTTTGGGTTAGTTGGAATAGCTTAACCCAGCGGGCACAGGTGAAAGTGATAAAGTAAATTCCTTGAGACTCGTGAATGGTTCTTCTGACTGGCATGGTTGGTTAAAGGTAATATAAACATAGCAATCCGCAGAGTTCCTTCCTCGGTTGTAGATTTTACACAGGAGATGGTGCCAGGGAGACGATATACGAATTCCGCAGAGTCCCTGAAGAAGGAGACTCTGCGGGGAAAAAATGGTTCAAACTTTGAAACGTTATACGCAAGCACGGACGCTTATTTCCTAAGCGTCAATAGCGTTAGCGACACTACTGCGTTATATAACCAACCATTTAACCGAACAAAAGACAGTAAATTATTTGTTCAAAGAACAATGGGTCAAAATACATATTACCGCCTGTTTGATATTAATCCAGATAAAAGTAATAATGTGATAGTGGATCTTTTAAAGGTCAATATTAAAGCATCTAAAAATAAAATCCAGCTTCCCAATAGCACTCAAAGCGTTTACTATATGCTTTCTGGCAAATTATCGAATGACCCATATTGGTATTCATTAGGTCAGTCTTATACCGAAACTGGAGATTTGGAAATACCTGTCCCTAATAATTGTTTTAATAAATATAATTGCTCTGTCAATGTAACTCTTCCTTTTAATTCGATCGAAAAAGGGACATGGGGCTACAGCAACTTATATCCATTCATCCCAACTAAATTTGATCCGCTTGAGATGCGTATGGATGCTTTAAATTATGATAAGGAAAGCTTCCGAATGAATGCTACTGGAAAGTTCGACAATTTTGATGCTATGTTTTTTAATTTAAAAGGAACATTTGCCATAATCTATCTACATTCGATTGCAAAGAACGAGGATCTTAAAATTCCTGATTTAGCTGCGGCTTTAGAAATGCCTCAATTGAAGATGGAAGACTTCAATCTTATTTCTATTGTTTTTACAAAGCACAACAAAAACGGCTACAAACCGTGGTATGCAGGGGGCAACCTGCAACCAGAAGATGAAGGCTGGCAATCAGCATCTTTCTCTCCAGAATGGAATCAAAATTTCAAAACTATTTCCGCAGCTAATATTCAACGAAAACTTCAGGCTGCATCTTCATTGAGCAATATGACATCTCGATTTGCTACCGAAAAAATGCTGCTGAATAATTTTCAATTAAAAAAGTAAGGGGCATCACTGTCTTAATTTAAGTTCCGAGGTTGGTGGGGAAACATCAACCTCGGAAGAAGACATGAACCAAGGCTGGGCTATGGCTTGGATAATCATGCCGGAAGTATACTTTTTTAAATCTCTTATTACATCAGAAAGCTTATTAGAATCAGTTGTCGAACGATCAAACGAATATGATTACTCATGATGCACCAGGCATGTATTCTTAAACCTTTAGCCTCTGACAAAACTTCAAACTTTCTACAACAGTATCAACGTATTCTTTTCTGGTAAACACATCTACCCATTGAACTACTGCAAAAGGTGATAAAACGGATGGCGTGCTGATCATGAATTTTATAGCCCCGGGCGAACATAGAAGCGAAAGTAGCTTTATTAAAATAACGGGAGTCGGAGACTCCATTCTATATTTGAATCCGTAGAGACGCTGGCGCTTAACTCTACGGACAGTGGGGATAATCATGCTGGAAGTATACTTTTTTAAATTTCTTATTACATCAGAAAGCTTATTAGAATCAGCTGTCGATACGATCAAATGAACGTGATTACTCATGATGCACTAGGCATGTATCCTTAAACCTTTAGTCTTCTGACAAAATTTCAAACTTTCTAAAACCTTATCAACGCATTCTTTTCTGGTAAACACATCTACCCATTGAACTGCTGCAAAGATGATAAAATGGATGGTGTACTGATCATGAATTTTATAACCCGGGCGAACATAGAAGCGAAAGTAACTTCTTATTTAAATAACGGGAGTCAGAGACTCCATTCTATATTTGAATCCGTAGAGACGCTGACGCTGAACTCTACGGACAGTGGGGCATATGGTTAATATGAGATGAGAATAATTACTGACAAAACACCTGTTGAATTGGAATATTAAAAACTTATTAAAAACTCTTCAATTTGACTGACACATTGTCCTAGTTTCAAATTCGTAAATAAGCTGGCGTACTTGTTGATAAATTTTATTTAGAGGAAAAATAATTAAACATGTGAGTCACGCGAAACTATCAAATCTAACTACAATAGATCACACTATTCCGAAAACCAAACTACTAGTTTACTTTTATAACATATCAAAACAACAATGGCGATAAGAATTACATGCATTAATAAAGATGGGGGGAACCATAACAATCCCTACGAGGCAATAACTCACTTAGGATGGGTTGAAGAATCAACAAATAAAATAGGAAAAAATACGCGACTCCAAATCTACAATTGGATCAAAGACGAAGGGGGCTATGCTTATGTAAAAGATAAGTTTGGCAATACAGCCAAATTAATCACAGGGGAGAGTCCTTCTGGAACTAAATATGTAAAAACGGAAGCCGACAATACCAAGACCGACAATTTATTGCAGTTAATGGAGTGTATAGGATAATCTTTGGCCTTTAAATGTTAAATCTATTTAGCATGGCTCTTAATTATTAAACCTAACTGTAACCAATATAATGAAAAAGTTTATCGCATATTTCGACTATTTAGGCTTCAAGGACTTCATTGAGAAGAACGATTCAGAATATCAGCATAGAATTATGCAAAATAATTTTAGAGATATGGAAATGGCTCTAGCTAAAGGAAAAACAAGGGATGGGAAATATGGTTTAATACCAGACATTGACAACTCCTCTATCAATTGTATTAATTTTTCTGATACTATAGTTTTTTGGACTAACGATGATTCTCCTGAGTCATTACAAGAACTTCTGGAAGTAGCCTATAGATTTAATTGGCAGTGCATCGGATTTACGTTTCCGCTTAGAGGCTCAATTGTTTATGGCGAAATTGAACCAGTTACATTTCAACAATTAAATACAGGCGGGGGAAGGTATAATCTCAACTCGATTTATGGGAAAGGGCTTGTTGCAGCCCATTTAAAAGCAGAGAGCCAACAATGGGCGGGTACTGTTTTACACGAAAGTTTATTAAACCTCTTAGTATTTAAAGGTTATGATATTGAATCTTATTTGGCACCATTTGCCAAAAAATACAAGGTTCCTTATAGACAAGGTATTAGCATTAATGATGACGAATACGTTTTACGTCTTGTAGAAGGAGACTCTTTGCCTGAAGAAGCTTTTGAGAATTTCTCCAATGGTATAGAACGTAACTTTGCTGAACATAATAAAAGTATGGAGGATCCAAGGGCTCAAGAAAAACTTGCAAATACAATCAAATTTTTATCCAGCTTCAGATAGTTCACATGAGAATTAAAAAATTAATTTCAATATATACAACTACTGATTAGGGAAATAAATATCCAGTTATAGCGCGAATTAAGTTTTTGATATTGGCCAAGCAATATTTTTTACGTAAAGATGGGGATAAGTTTTTGTTTGAGATCCAATTGCTTATTAAGTGAGATCCGAAATGTACGAATATAGATTCGACGTTTCTGTTGATACTCAAGAAATACTATTATTGAGGTATGAAGAAAATAATCTGTATTTGGTGGTAATTAATTGCCAGTCTCGGCTATTGGGTTGCTGGTGTCTGTCAGCTCCATTTATTCTATTGCGCAGATTCAGAAAATAATTTTATATACTGAATAGCCATTTCCTCAAGTTGTTACCTTAAAAAGCTATGAAGGAATTTCTGAAAGTTCATTATAGGGATTGATTACATTTATTGCGGAATGGGGACTTTTCTTAATACTGATCGAACCTTGTCAAAGCCGATCTCATTAAAATCACTATTAATCTTTTCTTCTATGTATACATCTTTGATTTTCAATTTTGCAGACAGATAGCTTAGTTTTCTTTTATTGAGTTCAACTACCTGAGCCCATCTCATGACAGATATAGTTATGTTCTTGGTCTCATTTTGGAAATAAAAGAAAGGATTGTCCCGAGGTTTAGGAGTTCCATCCAAAACAAATTTTGAATCTTTACTGATTTCCGAACTAATTAATATTATGTGAACATTCATATCTTCTGAATAGAATGAGCTTTCTTCAATTTGTCTAGCATACTTAATAGCTTGTTGTAGTTCGATGTGACTAATTTTAACGCGAGGAGCCTTAAGTTCAATAACAAGTATTTCTCTTTTTATACCATCTATCGGTTTTTCACTATAAAGGAATAAATCAGTAATAGATTTGGCCTTAGGAGACACGTTCAAACTTATATTATCCTCTTTCTTGTTTGGCTTATAAATTAAATTTTGTTCCCTTAATTTTTGTAAGTTATTTTCCAGATTTGTGTCAGATAATAATGTTGTATTATCAAGGTATTGCTCACCAAATACCCAAAGCATTTTTTCAAGAACTTTATGCAATTCTTTCCGCTCCGCTACATGCTTTGAGATCTCTGTACAAGTTAGCTTTTCAATAAACTCAAGATCCTCCATTTTTTTTGAAACCTTTTCTGAAAACTCAATCACGTCTTCGATCTCTGCCCGATTAAGTAACGTATTAAATTTTTTAACCGCTTTATTTTCAAGTCTTAATATTTTTTGTAGAATATCGTCGAGTTCACCTGTGATAATAGTGCGATTTATCAATGGATAAATAATTTCCCGAAGTTGTTTATTAACCGTAAATAAGTTATATCTCTCTTCTACCAAATAAGCAACCTTAGTAAACAAAACAACTTTTGATAAAGATGTTGCATTGGAAGGGTCTTTATATGGATAGTAATTATCCTTTCTAAGCTTTACAATAAAGTCATCATATTTTTTATTCTTACCCTTAAAAAAATCATTTAATTTTTCTTTTATAAAAGATTTGAAGTCTTGACCCCTGTCGTCAAAACCTTCTAAGTCCCAGTTTCTATATAAATCAGTTTCAAGATTATCCGAGTGAATGTAAACAAACCATCCTCTCGCCGTAGGATCTAACCACTCGGCTTCGAAATGAAACCCACCTACAATTTGATCAACCCCCTCATTTTTGGTTGTTAGAAAAACTCTGACTTCTTCAATCGTAGATTTAAGATGAAGAAATGTAAAAAACAATTGATGTTCAAGACCTTTTTTATCTTGATATGTTAGAAGGATTTTTATAGGGTCTCCTTTTATAAAATCCTCTGGTTTTAATAAATTTCCGTTTATTTTAAAGCGTACTGTTTTGTTAAAAATAACAATTGGATAACGCTCAAAAATAGCATCAGGCAAATTATCTTTTAAAAGTCGTTCAGAGATCTTACGCTTTTGATTTTTGCCAATAATTTGTTGATCATAAATTTTATCGATTATAACCTTGTAATAAGTGTTATTTCTTCCAGTTAATACCGTTTCGGTGGTATCAATTTCTAAGTCTTCAATCTTCTTGACGCTTTTAATATACTGCTCATCAAACGGTATTATTACTTTAGAAAAGGTATTATTTATGTTGTCAAATCCGACGGTTTCAAGAATCACATTTGAGCCAATTTGTAATGCTGCAAATCTCCCAATACCCTTTCCTCCTTTTTTTGTAGAATCACCAAAATCTAAAAGCTTGTCTTGAATGTGATTCTGATGTACTCCGACTCCATCATCCTTAATTTCAATTTTCCTAATTGAAGTTGTTGACACTTCAATATCTGTGGGATAATCGATATTAATGTTAATATTTTTTGCCTGTGCTTGAATTGAATTATTTATTAACTCACAAAATGCCAGAAACGTACTTTGATATTGTGTAAATAGATCATGTAACAATCTGGTAGTAGCAGATACTTTCCTTTTCATAGGTGAATAAAGCATTTTTTAGTTTTCTAAGTTAAGTTTAAAAATTCTTTTAAGGAATATTTAATAAATTCCGCTTTAGGAGGAAAGATTTAAAATCTCCGTTAAATGCTTGGGCGACACGTCTTCAACCTCGGTATAAGCAATAAATATACTAATATTTTTAGCAAATCAGTATATTAAGAGTTGTTGAAAGCGATTCGGCTGAAAAGTCAGCGATGAAGCATCGGCCCTTGAAGGGCTTCAGGACCTGGAACGACAAATCATGATATCTTCTGCTGGGCATTCTCTGTCGAATTTAATCTCAACCATTTCGGTAACGTCAACGAAATGGTCTGGTCGTCCTCGATTAAGGAAATTCTTAGCTGGAAGAAAATTCTCCTACAAAGCGTTACCCCTCCACCCTAAACCTGATGGCAGTGAAAAGCCCGCAATGAAGCGTCAGCAACTGCGGGGCATGAGGACTTGCAACGAACAGCAGGACAACAGAACCAATGAAACAGTACCCGCACGTTTTCAAACAATTAAAGAAATACATAAATCACCTTCTCCTCACCGCTCCCCTAACCGCTTCCGCCTCCAGCGGATTTTCAGGCCAGGAATGTTTTGAATATCTCCGTTTTAATTCTTTACGCACTTCGAAATACGTGTTTTCCCAAAAGCTACGAAGATCGGAAGTTACTTGCACGGGTTTGTAGCCGGGAGAAAGCAGGTGAATGACTACGCTTTTTGTTCCGTTGTTTACTTTCGGCGTATCGAGCAGGCCAAACAATTCTTGTAAGCGAACGGCCAATATCGGGTCATCACCATAAGGGGAATACGTGATTTTGATAAGGGAGCCGCTGGGAACGGTAATTCCGGTTGGAGCCAGTTTGTTGAGTAAAAGTTGCTGCTCATATTCTAAGGAATGTTGCAGCACGTGGGCCAGATCTATTTTCTTAAAATCCTCCGCTTTGCGTACCTGCGAAATGTATGGAGCCAGCCAATTTTTATTGTTTTGAAGCAGGGTTTCAGTACCTACATCGGGCCAGTTCTGTTCGGGGTTCCAAAGCCGCAGACTTAAAATCCGGTTTTGCCATTGTTCTACATCTGAGTTAAAGTTTAATAAGTTTTGTCCGTCTGTTTTGATAGTTTCCGAAATTAAATCTTCAAGTATTTGCTTATCCGGCGAGGCGAGCGGTTTTGATTGGAGTGTAATACTGCCAATCCGCAGATCGGTTGAGACTATGATTTGTCCTTTTCGACTATCCCAGCGTATGTTTTGGGTTTCTTTTGCGAGGTGAATTAAATCTTTCGGGTTGAGCGATGCAGCCATGAACACTTTCCCCTGCCCTTTTTGCGCATCCAGTTGTGCGATAGCCAGCCAGCTTTCGTGCGATAAATCATCTTCCCGGTTTAGAACGGCAGTTTGTCCGTTTGCGAGTTGAAAGATCCCATTTTTAGATTCTTTAGCGGCAGCGATTCGTTCGGGATAGGCATAGGCGACGAGCAATCCGGTAGTATAAGCATCCGTGGCGGCATTACTCGGGGCAATGCCGAAAAGTTTTCGATAAGCAGCAGCCGTTTTCTCAATCTTCTCCCATTTGCGGTCACGTTGTTGTTCAGAACGGTACCGTTTCAGGTTTTCAATCCGGAGGTTAAGGTCTGCGCCTGATGTAAGCCTGTCCAGAGGGTCTCGTTCTTCTAACAAAGCGGCGATATCCGTAGCGAGTGCTAAGTTGCCAGATTTTTGGGCGGTTATGAGCATGTTCGCCAGTCGTGGGTGACAAGGAAGCTGATGGATTTTTTTGCCGTGTTCGGTGATTTTTCCGGCTTCTATTGCTCCAAGTGCCAGCAGCAAATCGGTAGCATTATTTAAAGCACCCGCCGGTGGATTATTGAGCCAGCAAAGTGAATTGGGATCGGTGATTCCCCATTCGAGGAGATCAAGTACTAAAGGTGTTAAATCGCTATCCAGAATTTCGGGCGTTCGATAAGGCGCCAAACGTTGTTGGGTAGCCGATGACCACATTCTATAACAAGTGCCAGCACTTAAACGACCAGCCCGGCCGGCTCGCTGATCGGCAGAATCAACAGGGACTTGCACCGTTTTAAGTCCCGACAGACCTGTTCTGACAGCAAAAACCGATTTGCGTGTTAAGCCGCTGTCAACTACTATTTTTATACCTTCGATCGTCAAACTTGTTTCTGCAATGGAGGTGGCCAACACTATTTTTCTGCGACCACTGGGATCAGGTAGTAAGGCAGCTTGCTGATCTTGATGAGCTAGTTGTCCATACAAACTGTGGATAGCAAAACCGCTTAATTGCCTTTTAAGTATCTCCGCACATTTGCCTATTTCGGCCTGACCGGGAAGAAAAGCGAGTACATCTCCTTCGTTTTCTTTAACTGCCCGGGAAATAGTACGTGCGCATGCTTCCGGAATTTGCTTCACATCTTGTTCTCCGGTATAAATGATCTCTACCGGGAACATTTTCCCTTTGCTTTCAATAACCGTTGCATCGAGCATTTCTGCCAGTTGTGGCACATTCAGGGTAGCCGACATAACCAGCAGACGTAAATCCGGCCGAAGCACTTCTTGCACTTCTCTGCTTAAGGCCAAGGCGATATCCGCATGAATGCTGCGTTCGTGAAATTCGTCAAAAATTAATAAGCCCACATCTTCCAAGGCATTGTCGCGGTGAAGCATTCGGGTAAGGATGCCTTCTGTAACTACTTCTATACGGGTATTTTTAGAAACCTTGTTTTCGAAACGAATTCGGTAACCTACCGTATTTGCGATTGGTTCTTGTAAAAGATCGGCCATTCGGTAAGCGATACTGCTGGCAGCCAGACGTCGTGGTTCTAAAACAATAATCTTTTTATTGTTTAGCCAGGGTTCGTTCAATAAGGCCAGCGGCAAAACGGTACTTTTTCCTGCTCCGGGAGGCGCTGTGACCAGCAAGGTATTTTGTTGAGTGAAGTGCTGCTTTACTTCGTCGATTATTTCGGTAACGGGAAGATTGATTTCGAAGGGATTGAATTTGGAGCTCATGGTATTTGCGAGAGCCAAAGATAAGGGTAGGATTTTATTTAGGTGGCAGGATAAAGAGGTTCTTTTTCTAAGTACGTTTTACAAATAGATAAAGAAAATGCCGCTCACGTTTGGTAAGTGAAGCGGCATTCAAACAAATGTTTAAAACGTTTTATTTTGACGGATCGAATTCCCATAAATCCCTAGAAAAGGCCACATCTGCTTGCCCGAAACCCACATAAGCTTTATCGCCTATTGCAACTCCTAAGGCACCGTATCTGGCCGAACCAGCAAGAGGGGCTTTTAACGTCCAGGTGTCTGCGGTCGGATCATATTCCCAAAAGTCTTTGAAAATTGTATATGGCGTAAATGCGTTAGCACGGAAGCCTGTACCTATATATCCCTTATTACCAATGCCAAAACCAACAGTCCAAGATCTCCCTTCACCGGCGAAATTTGCTTTTTTCGTCCAGACATTAGTAGCTGGATCATACTCATAAAATTCGTTTGAATACGCCCAATCTGTGCCTACATATCCTTTTGATCCGATACTAAATGCTACCGGGTGACCTTCTATTGGTACGGGATAACCTGCCTTTTTAGTCCATACATCCGTATCGGGATTGTATTCATAAAATGCGATTTTATTATCTGCGTATCCTCCCAGAACGTAGCCTTTGTTACCGATGCTAAAAGCGACCGATCCCTCCTCGCCAGGTTCGACCGGACAATCAGCAATGCTTGACCAAGTATTAGTGAGTGGATTGTATTTGAAAAATTGACGTGTTCTACAACCGAGTAAATGGCCTAAGCCGATATAGCCATAATTCCCTATGCCGAATGCTACTCTCTCTTGCCGCTTGGTTGGCGGGGCTGCTTTTTTTGTCCAGGTATCAGTAGCAGGGTCGAACTCATAGAAAAAGTTACCTATATCCCCCACATACATTTTGCCGGCAATTTGGAAGCCGACATAGCCCAGTGCATTTGAAGTGCTTGTTGGCCGTTCACCTGGAAAGTCGGGTTTTCTCGTCCATTCACCTAAAGCGGCAACTTTGGGTTGAGACTGTAAGGTTTCCTGTGTTTTAAGATCTGATTCCTCTTCTTTTTCACATGCGGTAAAGTAGAGCAAGCTAATTACCATAAGGGCTTTAGTTGTTGTTTTCATAAATAAGTGGTTAAGAATTGTTGTTGTTGATATATATCGCAAACCGTCTATTAATGCTACTTTAATTAGAAACCGAGGGATTAAACTCCCAAAAATCAGTCTGGACATCACGTGGATTTTGGTATCTACCGGTTTTGATATAACCTTTATCGTTCGCACCAACTGCCTCGGGCATTGAAGTTGTGCCCCCAGGAAAGTCGGGCATTCGCAACCATTGATCGGCCGAAGGATTATATTCCCAAAAATCATTTAAATATCTCACTCCTGAAATATCATGAATGTTACCAAGTCCATAATAACCTTTTTCGCCAATAGCTAATCCCAGTCCCCAGGAACGCACTACGCCAGGAAAATTCGCTTTCTTGATAAATTTATTAGATGCCGGATTATATTGCAAAAAAACATGAGACTCTTCATCCGGTATAAAATATATAAACCTGCCTAATGAAAATGAGCCTTGCCACCAGAACCCCAAGGAGTCTACTTTTTTAGTCCAGCAATCGCTCGCTGGATTGTACTCCCATAAATCATTGTAACGGGTAAGCACTTGCTCAGTACGGTCGTAAAAAATGCCACCGCTTAGGTAACCCTTACTTCCCACATTAAATCCCTTGGCAAACTGTCTTGGTCCGCCCGGAAAATTAGCTTTTTGTGTCCAAACATTGGTTAAAGGATCATATTCAAAGACTTCATCAGAATAATGATCACTTTCATTTCCTAGCCCACCAGTAACCGAATAGCCTTTATTGTTAGCACTAAAGCTAGCCATGTCAGAAAAACCTAATCCTCCTTTACCGGCTTTTTGTGTCCATGTATCTGTAGTAGGGTTGTACTGCCAAAAGGTATTATCAAGATGTGCTTCAACACCTCCGAACCCCATGTAAACCATGCCATTTATAGTGAAATGCACGCCCCCATACGTGCCTGAAAGTTCGGGTTTCGGAGCTTTTTTAGTCCAAACACCTAATGCTGCAACTTGCGGTTGTGATTGTAAGGTTTCTTGGGTTTTAAGACTTGATTCATCTGCTTTTTTACATCCCGTAAAATAAGGCAGGCTAATTACCAATAGAATTTTAGTTAGTGTTTTCATAAAGAGTAGATTAAAAATTTAAACTTGTTGGAAGGTTAGCTAACACTCTACGATAAATTCTGATATTTAATCAGACACAGAGGGATCAAATTCAAAGAAATCAGAACGCTCAGCAGCGTTTTCGTCAGACTCGCCGACTTTGATGTAACCTTTGGTTTTGGTTCCGGTGCCAAATGCTTTTGAAGTGGGGTCTCCGGCAAAGTCAGCCTGTTGTAACCACTGATCTGTTTCTGGATTATATTCCCAAAAATCTTTCAGGAAGGTTAACGTGTTTTCATTATATCTTTGTCCGGTACCTACATAACCTTTATTATTCACCACAAAACCTACTGCATTACTACGGGATAGCCCTGGAAACTCCGCTTTCGTAATCCATTTATTTGAAGCCGGGTTATATTGCCAAAAGGTAGTTCCTGACAACATATACCCGTATTTCCCTAAGCCGAACGCAGCTGATGATCCGCCGGGAAAGTCTGCTTTTCTTGTCCAACAATCACTTGCAGGATTGTATTCCCACATGTCTTGGTAATAAGTTTCAGTTGGACCCTCTTCCGCCTCCCTATCCAATAAATACCCTGCTCCCACATATCCTTTATTCCCCACGCTAAATCCAGTTGCCTGTCTTCTCGGCCCTCCTGGAAAACTGGCTCTCGGTGTCCACGTATTGGTGGCAGGGTCATATTCAACAAATTCATCAGAAAAAGCGTAAGATTGAAATCCTTGTCCGCCGGTTGCGGTGTAACCTTTTTTACCTATGCTGAAGCTAACCATTTCTGAATACGCAAAACCACCTTTTAAATTAGATTTCTGTGTCCACGTATCAGTTGATGGATTGTATGCCCAAAAATTATAATCGTAGCTGGCCTCGTAACCGCCATAACCCATATAGACAATTCCGTCAATACTGAATTGTATCCCGCTAAACACACCTGGCACACCCGGCATGTCTGCTTTCCTAGTCCATGCACCCGATACTAAAGGTTCGTTTTGCGATTGTAAAACTTCCCCTGTTTTAAGGTTTGATTCATCTGCTTTTTCACATCCTGTAAAATAAAGCAGGCTAATTACCATTAGAATTTTAATTACATTTTTCATAAAAAGTAGATTAATAATTTTCAATTTGTTGGAGGATATCCTCTAATGACTATTCTGATGACACAGAGAAACCAATTGCGAAGTTTAAAATTTAACATTCATTTGTTTTAGCTCTTTGCCAGACACCCCCGGCGGCATGATGTTATTTTCCAACTTTTCTATTACTAGCAATGCCACCTTTTGAGCGTCTGTTTTAATATTAAATCCTTTATTAGAGGGTAAGCCAGGAATAGAAGGCTGGTGAATTAGTAGGTGTTTTCCTTTAAAAATATCATAGCCATAAGTATTTTATTAAAGCAATCAAAAAGGTACTTCCACCGTATTTGGATCCCATTCAGCATTTACCGATACATTAAAAGATGCTTCTGTGCTATTATCGAAAAGTTTCCCTTTCAAAATGGTTCGTTTGTTTTGAAAAATAGGCACTTCAGTTATTTTTTTACTTGCCAAAACCTTCCCATTTTTATCAAGACATCTTACTTCAACGATCACATTGACAGGGGTGGCGGCAGAACCACCAAATAAAAATTTAGTATACTGATAATTGGTTGTACCCTTTTCTGAAGGTTTTATTTGAATTAATGGAAATGGGGGATTGTCTGCGGGATCATAGTAGGTAGATCCGGTGTATGCCATATTATTAAGAGTCAAGCCATAAGGAGCCCGATCGAATCTAAACTCAAATTTGTCGGCCTCTTCAGGAATTGCATCCAGAATATTAACGTCTAGTTTTCCGGTGATTCGGTCAAGTTTTACTTCTTGCTGGGTATTTTGATCATCTACTGTGATTGTAAACTTCTTAACGAAGGTATCTCCTGTATACGATATCCGCCAGCTAAGTGTCGATTCTTCGGTTATATAAGCATCTTGTAATTTGCTTCGATCCTCCCAAGACGGGTCAATCCCATAACGATCGTTTATTAAGAACACATAGGTGGAGCCAATAAATACGATTGTATACTTCCCAGCTGGCAAGGTGTCTACTATTGAACCAAATGGTTTATCATACCATTGATAAGGATCACTATAGGAAGGATAGTGGTACTTATAAGATCCACCAAAAGTGATATACTGCCTAATCCGCCCTACTTCATTCCCTGCGGAGTCATACGCCAGGTAAAGGAGATTATTTATATGATTTTTTAAAGAGTCTGCCAAGGTAATCCCTGTCGCCGACTTAAGTTTACTGTTGCTGCCAACAGACATCGTTTCTACCTTCTGTTGAAATTCCGAAAGATTGAAATTAACAGTAAACTTTTTTTCATCCGTTTTGAAAGCGGGTGAATTGGATTGTTGGTCTTTTTTACAAGACAGCGAAAAAAGTAGACTAACACATAGCGAGCCTATTAACATATTTTTCATACGATTTTAGTTAGATAGATATAAGTTAAGCTTTTAAATAATTAGTTTTTTCGGGAAGATAAATTTGGGTATTACCTGTGAAAAACGTTTCTCAAAGTTTCACTTCTATTAAAGGGCACGTCCCAATTAAATGGATGAATCACGTGGCATCTTTGTAATTTTCCAAGTCACATTCGAAAGGAGTAATCCTAATATGAATTTTAGGTAGTTAAGAAAATTCTCTTTTTAAAAAGAATAATTTATAGCTCAAATCAAGTTCATTATATACATCAAAACCAAACTTGGTATACCACGGTATGTTTTTCAAAGTCGATGTTTCTAAATAGATATTTCTTCTCTTTAAATAGTAATAGTTAAGTCGAACCTTAAAAAGCCGTTTCAGGCATCATTAGTCGGGGTTCACAAAGGTGGGGGGAGCTACGACATGAAAACATTTTGATTTTTCAGATTGTTTTTCTTTGGCTTAATCGCCATAACTTCTATTATAAAAGCTAAACATGGTAGAAAAGATGGATATGGATTGGGTAAGAAGACTCTCCTTATTACAAAATGCGTCATTACATTTCCATAGATGTGGAACCTCATCCCCATTTAAAATTAATTCTCCTTCACAAAAACTCCCAACATAATCACCAATAATTACCTTTCCATAGCCTTTCTTGATCCAGGTTAATTCGCAGAACTGATGATAATGAAAAGGATGATTGAAATGAGGAAAGTTGAATTAAAGGAAAACTCTCTGGACCGCGAGTTTTCCTTTTTTTAATTACTTACCAAACAAGAAAAACGCCACAATTAAGGTAACAATCACATTAAACAGCTGTGCGATCAAAAAAGCATAGAAAGGTTTTTTGCCGTTGGTGCTCAATAAATCTTTAAAATTGGTTTCTAGCCCAATGCTGGTAAAAGCCAGGGCAAACCACAATCCTTGTAAATTCTTCAGACTGTCTTTCACAACATCTCTAGTTTCTGTTGGTATAAAGAATGAGAATAGCAGCGAAGCACCGATAAAGCCGATCACAAACTTCGGAAAACGTTCCCAAATAACTCCCAAAGTAGGTTTTGATTCTACCACGGTTGCCCACTTATTATTGGTGTATGTCCAGTAAACGGAAATTGCAAAGGCTGCTAAACCTAATAATACGTTTTGTGAAAACTTCACGATGGTGCTAATCTTCAACGCAGCCTCGCCTACCAATGTCCCTGATGCAACAACAGCGCCCGTTGTATCAATACTTCCACCAAGCCACGCACCCGTTACCTCTTGCGGAAAATTGAAGTAATGAGCAATATATGGCATGAAAATCATCATGGGAATCGCAGTGATCAACACCATGGAGATTACGTAGGATAGTTTTTTTGAATCACCTTTTATGGCTCCCGAAGTGGCAATAGCGGCTGAAACTCCACATATTGAAACGGCACTTGAAATCATCATCGTTAGCTCATCGTCAACCTTTAATTTTCTGCAAAGCCAAAACGCAAAGTACCAAACGGATAATACCACTATCAAAGCTTGAATTAACCCAAGGGAACCGGCCTTTAAAATATCCGAAAATATGATGCTGGTACCTAATAAAACCAATCCGATTTTCACGAAAAGCTCCGTACTCAAAGCATCCCGAAACCATTGCGGCAAGTTGAAAAAATTGCCAATAATCAACCCGATTGTTAGACTAAAAATTACCGCTTCGAGGTTAAGTGCCCGCATTTGTGCATTACCAGCCAATATCAATGCAGCGGTTGTAAGAATATAAACTACTGGAAAAATGAGCAAAAAGTTCTTTACGGATTTCCCCATAATGAATGCTCCAATAGCGCCGATCAACCCTAAATAAACAAATTCAATTAGAAGGATTTGAATATTCTTGGCGATAAAAACAGTGTTTATTAAATCACTCCCAGCCGACCATTTGAAGGTTGGTACCGGAACCAGAAATAGAAATAGCGATATTAAAATTATCAGGAAGCCTAAAATTACGACCGTCCAATCTTCGTGTATTGCAAATGTTTTGTTTTGTTGTGACATTTTTAAATAAGTATAAAGTAGTAAGCTGTAAGTATTAAGTTGTAAGTGTTAAGTTATAAGTTGTTGGTTGTAAGTGTTAATTTTTGTGCCGCTTGCTAGGTTTTGCGCTAGGGATTGTAGTGAAAATCCTTTTTGCACCCTTCGCAAAAAGATTGCAACGCAAAGCCCGCCCGAACGCCCAAATTATTATTCTTTAAATATTGTTATCAAATTGTTATTAGCTAAATTTTTATTTGGGCGTGCCCCTAGCGGGTCGGGCTTTTCTCTCCAAGTCCTCAACCCGATAAGGATCGGGTTTCCGGGCTTTCCGTTTCAATCCCTCACGCAACCACTAGCTCAAAATATTGTTATGATTCATTATTTTAAAACAAATCCTTCAATACTGCTTTCGCTGCATGATAACCGCACATTCCGTGTACACCACCACCCGGAGGGGTTGATGATGAACAGATATAAATTCCTTTTGCGGATGTTCGGTAGGGCGAGGTTCTTAAAGCCGGACGAGTGAATAACTGACCAATATCTATAATTCCACCATTGATGTCGCCGCCAATATAATTCGGATTATAAGCCTCAACCTCTGAGGTATTCATGGTGTTTTTTGCTAGGATGATATCTTTGAATCCTGGTGCAAAACGCTCCACCTGATTTTCAATAGCAGCGGTCATATCCACCTTTGATCCGTTTGGAACATGGCAATAAGCCCATGCGGTATGCTTACCTTTTGGTGCCCGGCTGCTATCAAACAAACTTTGTTGCGACAATAAAACAAATGGCTTTTCGGCATGGCTACCGTCGGAAGATGTTTGCTCACCATTTGCAATCTCGTTAAATGTATTACCCAAATGTACTGTGCCTGCTTCCCTGCATTCTGGAGCAGTAAACGGAATTGGTTCACTTAATGCCCAATCAATTTTGAAAACCCCCATCCCATACCGGTACTTTTCTAATTGCCATTTATAGAGTCCTGAGAATTTTTGGCCAGCGATAGCTAATAGCTGTTTGGGCGTAACGTCAAACAAAACCGCAGTGGATGATGGCAGTTGATCAATCGATTTTATCCAATGATTGGTTTCAATTTCTCCACCCATGGAAATAAAATAAGAGGCAAGCGCATTTGCAATAGATTGTGAGCCGCCTTTCGGAATAGGCCATCCATGTAAATGCCCAACTGCCGAAAGAACAATCCCGATAGCTGCCGACGACCAATTGGTTAAAGGCTGAATGGAGTGTGCGGTCATTCCTCCCCATAGCCCTTTTGCCTTTTCGGTTTGAAATTTTTTAGCAACCCAACTTGCAGGCTGCATCGCATCCAATCCAAATTGAGCCATCAAAACCGGGTGCTTTGGAAAAGTTAATGGCCCTAGTACATCTTTCACAATTTTTGGCCACGACTCAACGGCCGATCCGATCAGTTTTTTATAAGCTTCTTCATCTTGACCAAGTGATTTAGCTGTTTTTTCGACTGAGCGATACAATGCCGCAGCCGTTCCATCATCGAAGGGATGTGCCGCCTCAATAGGTGCGTAAACAAGTTCGAGCCCGTGCTCATTTAAAGGCAAATCGGCAAAAAATGGTGAAGCAATTGCCATGGGATGAATGGCTGAACATACATCGTGCTTAAAGCCCGGCAACGTCAGTTCGGCTGTGCGCATTCCGCCACCAATGGTTTCCTTTCCTTCTACAACTAAAACAGACAGCCCGAACTTTTGCAAGGTAATTGCAGCAGATAACCCGTTTGGGCCGGAACCTACAACTACGGCATCGAAATCTTTTTTACTCATTGTGGGATGGTATTGAGTAATGAGTATTGCGTATTGCGTTATAGCACATCGTTAAAATTGGATTAACATAATTAATTAAGTATTCTGAATGCTAGATTAAATAGATTATTTCAAAATATCTTTTATTTTTTGGAATACCCTACTTTGCTGATATTATGATTTATTTTCAGGCTTGAACAGTACCGTTCCATCCCTTTTTATACGCCATGCAGTAATTGGATTCAGGTGGTAGCCACCCATATCATTTCCTCGTGCATTAATTAACTGACCCATGGTTGGTTGCGTGTAACCTGTTTCATCAATCGCCCTACTTAACAGTTCTGTTTCTCCGCCACGCCACTCCCATAAATGCCTAAAATAAGTATGCGCTTTATCTAAAATTGGGCCTTGCAATCTTGCTGGTAACCAACTCTTTCCGGCATCCGTACTTATTTCTACTTTCACAATTTTTCCTCTGCCACTCCAGGCAATACCACGAATTTCTATCCAGCCTTTTTGGACTTGTACCGGATAGGCCGGATACGTAATTATAGAACGGGCATCCATATCAAAGCTGAATTGCCTTACTTTACCATCCTTAATGGTTTCGGTATATTTCGAAGTTTCTTCCCGGGTCATAAACGGCTGATCTGACAATTCGATACGCCGAATCCATTTTACGGAAGTGTTACCCTCCCATCCCGGCAGGAATAACCGTGCAGGATAGCCTTGTTCCGGACGTATGGCTTCCCCATTTTGAGCATAAACAATCATGCCTTCTTCAAGTCCTTTTTTTAACGGAATACTACGAGTCATCACAGCCGCATCAGACCCTTCTGCCAAAAACCAGGAAGCTTTTGGCTTTATCCCCACTTCCTTGAAAAGTGTAGAAAGTAAAACGCCTGTCCATTCGCTTTGGCTTGTTAAGCCGCAAATCTCCTGAGGTGTCATTTCTTCTTTTCCTGTCCGGAAGTTACCCGAGCATTCTAAAAAGCAGATTCTGGAAAATGCAGGAAATCGCTTCAGATCAGCAAGCGTGAAAACTAGCGGTTTCTCAACCATACCGTGAATCAACAATTCATATTTATTGGGATCGATGGCCGGTACACCTGCATGGTTACGTTCGTAATGAAGATCAGCTGGCGTGATGGTGCCATACAAATCTTGCAAAGGGGTTCTTGAAGAAGTTGCCGAAGACTTCTTCAGCGGATTTTCAAACGGCGAGCGTGTGCCAAGAGTACCAGATGGTGGTCCAGGTATTTTTGTTGGATCAGCTGGGATATAAATATTTTCTGGCACGGCTGTTTGAACCATCTTGCCAAATGATGATTTTACTAATACAACCGCAGCAGTTGCAGCGCCACCCAACAAAAGCTTTCTTCTGGTAAATGTGCTACTTTTTTGGATAGGGTTATCTCCTGTTTCTTCCTTATTGATTTCCATCATGCTGAAATTATCGTATTTCTGCCCCTCCACGACGATCGTCTGCAACAAATTTATTTTTTGCAGGCATCTCGATAAGTGGGAGACTTTTAGCTGTTATTAATTGGCCTTCTTTTATAATTTTATTCGCATACAACAAATATGCAGTGAGGTTATAAACCTCAACGGACGTTAGTGAGCCTGGCGCATTAAAAGGCATTGCCCTGTTTATATAATCATACAATGTGGTGGCATAAGGCCAATAATTGCCTATTACCTTCGAGTCTTTTTGTTTCTTTCCCGTTGCTTGGGCTTTCGGCGATAAAACCAACTGATTTTCAGGCCCTTCAATTCCCGTCTGCCCATGGCATGATGCGCATTTTACCAGGTAGATCGCCTTTCCATCAATTGCAGTTCCGGAGCCAGGTGGCAAACCAGTACCATCCGGCCGAACGTCAATATCTTTTGCTGCAATTTCGGCCGGTGATGCAATTCGCCCTATTTTCAATTTTTCAGGCCAATCCGTTTGATCCAAAGCATTTCCCGGTTCGGTATCTGTATTAATAGATGAAGATAGTTTCGCCTTTTCGTTTTGACCTATACAGCCAACTACGTTGAAAAGAATGAATAAAACAGCTACAGTTATTACGAGTTTTGATTTCAATTTTTTAATATTTACCTGCCACCAGTGTACTTCCAGATATTTTGTATCTCCGGTCAACTTTATCCAGAACAACATATAAAGAGTCGTTATTCTCATCTGTTCCGGTCAGGATAACTCTTAGGCCATCAGTAGTTTGATATTTTAAAATCATTTTTTTTCGGTTTTCATTTTTAGGCACTTTGGCAAATTCGCGGTCTCTACGGGTTGAAGCTACACGGTCGTCAATAAATTGGACTTCATTTCCGATGTGTGACCAAGCCTCTTTACTTATCCACTCTTTTGTTGGTTTTACAGGCTGCTTTTCTTTAGTTACCCCGTCGATAAATCCAGATGCCGCACCATCGTCTGTACTACCGGCCACACGATTTCTTCTGTCCGGAACTTCTTTGTACTTGTCCTGTAAGTAAAGTACATTATCAATAGTATCTGCATAATAATGAAAAGCTCTTCGGCCACCGGCTGTACCGGTAATCTCAAAATTCCGGTTAATATCCCGTTGCGGATCTCCACCTCCATTAGATAAATCAATAGGCACTTTTTTGTTGACTTTAAAAGTGAGTGTAGTCCATTTTTCGAACGTAACTTCCTGCCATCTCACGGTGTCTAAGGGATTAAACGGGATTATTTGGTTATTTAATCTGAATTCACTAACCGAGTAATTTCCTCTTAAGTTTTTAACACCTGCGGTGGATGGCTGCTTATATGGATCATATTTCCAATTGATATATTGAAGGTAAAATAACAAAATAAGAAAGACATACATCACGGTTGTTTTCAATCCTATTCTGGTAAATTTTATCCATTTATCTGAAAATTCAGGATAATAAAATGTGAATGCGGCAGGCTTGCTATCGATCAATAATTGGTATAATGGTTTTAGATATGGAAGCAAAAGAAAGCTTGCCAGCAACACAAAGTAGGAGCTGTAACCATGTACGCCACCATCATAAGCGAAGTTTACGTAAACGATATCTCCGAGTGCACTAAATAAAAGTGCAGCTCCCCACAAAGTAGTTTTACGGAAGAAAAGAAGTGTCCCAGCCAAAATTTCGACCACCCCGGCAAAAACCTGATACCATGGCACAATCCCAACAGACATCCAGTAGATTTTTTGAGCTGTAAAATCACCAAAATCTGTATTTAAAAGTGCATTTGATGGATAAGGCATTTGAACTGGTAACAATTTGGTAAATCCAAAGCCGATGATACCTATCCCTGCCCGATATCGTATAATTACCCGTAGCCAGTAATGTAAATTATTATAATTGTTAGGATCTCTTTTTCGGATGAGAGTTATAAAAGTCCAGATTAGTGCAACAATCGCGGATATGAAAAAAGTGATAATCCAGTTGGCATATCCGTCAAGGGAATTTCCAAAAAGCTTATTACCGAAAAAAGGTATTCCAGATCCAAATCTTGCTACATCATACAAATCACGATAGTGCAGGTTGGCCCAATCTATATTTATTACATGCTTGTACCATTCGGCGCTATTGGGTATCGATATACAGATGAAAAATATAAAAGCAATTCGAAAGGCAATTTTATGCCACGGTTTCCAATTGTGCAACGAATTCCTTCTTTCAATTTCGAACTCCGTTAAATGAGGTACCTCACTCTGCACCTGCTTAGTATTTGAGTTAATAGTTTCAGCCATCATTTAAAATTTTAAAGTGTAATTCCTTTGCGTCGTCCCTGTTTTGCTGCTTCATGCAGCAAGTACTTCTTGTCTATTTTATCCAGAACTGCATATATTGAATTTTTATCCTGATCGGTTCCAGTTAAAATGATGCGGGATTTGGATGGCCTGCTGAAATGAAGCGCTAACTTTTCTGAAGCATAGTTTTTGTTTCTGTTTTGCAATGAAAGAAGGTCATTTTCAGAATCGATTCGGTAATTATAGTAATGCCTTCCCCCTGATCCGGCTAATTCGTACTTACGATTTGCATCTTCCTGATTAATCTCTTCGGTCAGGGCACTTTCTAATTTTACCGGACGGTTGGAACGAATGCTGATGGTTGCCCATTTTTCAAAAACAACATCTTTCCATCGTACAGGATCTGTAGCTGAATATGGATATACCTTGTTATTTATGCGAAATTCGGTGACATTATATATGCCGCTGGCCGCAGGTAATCCGGCAGTTTTAGGAAACTGATACGGATCATGATGATAACCTGAATAGGTTTTATATCCGTAAAGGAAAACGAAGAAAAAAATAAAAGCTGCCTTAAGCACTAACCTGCTTTGCTTGATCTTCGCATTAAATGCAAGTTTAGCTTTATCTGGAACCGCTATTTTCCCAAGGCTAAGCGTATATAGTCTTTCGATATCATATACAAATAACAGCAAGGCTAACATAATAAGATACAAACTGTACACATGCTCGCCTCCTTCATAGGCCAGGTTTGACATAAAAACATTCCCTGTAAAAAGCAATATTATAAACGCTCCGATTGTAGATGTTTTGCGGTATAATAGCAACAAGCCCGCAATAATTTCTACGAGGCCTAGAAACAATTCATAGCCAGGAACGATTCCCAAAGTCATTGAAAAAATCTTCCAATCTGTTAAATCTCCATAGTTGGTATTCAGGTTACTGATGGATGGAAGTGGTGATTGGAGCGGGAAAAATTTTAGAAATCCGTATGCGATCACTCCCGCTGCCAGCCGGTATCTAACAATTACCCGAAGCCAATAGTATAGATGGGAATATTCCTTTTTGCTTTTGTCCAATGCAGACCAAATCGCTGTTCCGATAAGTGCAATTCCTGCAACTATTAACCAGTTTAAATAATTCTGGCCGGCTATGAATTGCGGGTAGTATCTCGAAAGATCGAAAATATCGCCATAATGGAGATGTAACCAGTTGATAGATGTTAACGTTTTGTAGTATTTCCAGTCAAACGGAACTGTCTGAATAAAGAAATAGATGAAAAAGAAGCGGAACCCAATCTTTTCATAGTCATTCCATGCATGATTGTGACTCACTTCATTAGCCGGAACTGGCTGGATAAGCACTTCTTTTTCAGGTAGAGTTCCAAAAACTTCCCCCCTGTTAATTGTTTCAAGCTCGCTCATAATGATTTATTTAGATGATCGTTTGTTTAGTACCCTGGATTTTGATTAAGCGTTGGATCAGCAAGAATTTGCTCTGCCGGTATGGGCATCAAAAGCCTGAAATCTTCCGTTATGTTCAGTACGGTTTTTGCCCTTCCGGTTCTAACCAAATCAAACCAACGGTGCGGTTCATAGGCAAATTCTAGTCTTCGTTCATTTTCGATGGCTAATAACACATCTGCCTTCGTAATCGCTGTAGTTGGTGCTAATCCGGCACGATCCCGCACAGCATTTAAATCACTGATGGCTCCGACAAGTTTAGTCACATCCGCATCTGATTGTTGGGCTCTAGCTTCTGCCCGGATCAGGTACAATTCTGCCGTACGAATAATATAAGAAGGATCTGAAGGCGTGGGCCTGTAATACAACGTACCATACCAACGATTTTGATTGTCTTTAGCTACCAAAGTGCTTCTCCCACCCCCGGTCACCGGATCGTTAACTAAAGCAACAAAGGCATCATTTGGCGCCCACTGCCTGGTACCGCCCAAAGTTTGTGGAAGCCATTGATTTTTATGTGCGTTTTGTTCGGTTGTCCCGTTATAAAATACTTCGAGAACAGATTCTTGAGTTCCTCTGGCATCATTCGCAAAAAATGAATTAAAGGGTTTAAGTAATTTATAGCTGGCAGCATCAGACACTATTTTATCCGCATATTCTTCTGCCTTTGTCCAGTTATTTTTATAGAGGAAATACCTCGCTTTAAGGGCAAAAACTGTTTTACGGTTTATACGGTATCGATCAGAACTCCCCACTGCAATAGTTGACGGCAGGGGAAGCAATAATTCTGCTTGTTCAAGATCATTTAAGATAAAGGTGTAAATCTCATCAGCGGTACTACGTTTAATACCTATGTTATCCGTTGGCAAAATGGTTGGTTTGGTAATCAGCGGCACTCCTCCCCAAGTTCTTACCAAATCAAAATAGGCGAGCGCCCTTATGAAATGAGCTTCGCCAAGTAATTGATTTTTAGTGATATCGGTAAGTAAAGGATCATGGACAGCAGACACCTTTGCAATCACGTTATTTACCCGGTTTATCGTGCGGTAAATAGCCACCCAGGCTCCGCTCACGGTGGCATTTTCAGGATTAACTTTATGATTGATAAATTCCTGAATTTGCGATTGAGATCCTGTCCATAGAATATTATCTCCGGCCAGATAGCCTAATGATTGGAAGGTTGTGCCGTAATAGCCGGCATCCGCCAAAGCGTTATAAGCACCTCTCACAGCCGATTCGGCAGACCCTTTGTCATAAATGGTTTGTTGATCAGAAACTGATTGGCGAGGCTCTACGTCTAAAATTTTTTTGCAGGATGTGACTGAAATAAGAAGTATAGCGGCAAGTATATATTTTGTAGTATTCATCGATTATGTATTTAATATCTTTCCGATTATGAATTATAATGACAGGTCAACCCCAAACTGAATGCTTCTTGGCTGAGGCGGAGTTCCCAGATCAATACCCTGTTCGTTTTGAGCACTACTTGCGGCCGATTCAGGGTCTAATCCTGTATATTTTGTAAATGTCAGCAGGTTGCTTCCTGTTACAAACAGTCTTAATCCTTGAACTTTTACTCTTTGGGTGAGCAGTTTTGGAACAGTATAACCCAGTGTCAGTGAGCGGATTTTCAAGAATGATCCGTCTTCCAGCCAGCGGCTTCCGCCATCACGGTAGTTATTTACATTTACACCATCTGCTTTCGGAACATCTGTAATGTCTCCTGGCTTCTGCCATCTATTTAGGTCACTCGCAAAAATTACTCGTGCCGCATCACGTGCTCCACCGCCTTCACCAAAAAATCGGTTGTGGTTATAAATTTTGTTTCCGTATTGAAAAGCTGCGAAGAGATTTAGATCCAAGCCCTTGTAAGTAAAACTATTGGTGATTCCTCCAAATAGTTTCGGCCAGATACTGCCATCAATTTGACGATCTTCCACGGTGATTTTTCCGTCTTTATTCACATCTTCATACACGGCATTTCCGGTTTGAGGATCAACATATAATTGTTTGTAAAGCCAGAAAGAATATAGTGGATACCCTTCCTTTTGTAGAATTAAATCACGGCTTCCATACTTAAGCGGATTTTGCAGCTTTTCAATTTTATTGATATTGCGTGAAATGTTCAGATTTGTCTTCCATGAGAAATTCTTCTTCTGGATATTCTGTGTGTTTAGACTAATTTCAAACCCTTTATTACTGATTTCCGCTGTATTGCTCCAGTAATTACTGAAACCTGTAGTTGCAGGTAGCGTTAACTGTAGCAGCCCATCTGTAGTGTATTTTCGGTAAATATTAAATTCAAATGCTACACGATCATCAAATAAACCTAAATCGAGTCCAATATTAATCTGGGTTGTCTTTTCCCACTTTAAGTCGGGGTTTGATAATTGTTGTGGAGATATGCCGGAACTTCCCTGGTAAGGTGAACTGCCGCTCCATAAGCCAAGGGAAGCAAAATAACCGATACCGCTTTGGTTACCTACCGCACCATAACTTGATCTTAATTTTAGCTCGCTGATTGCATTCACATTTTTAAGGAATCCTTCCTCTTTAATCCTCCAGGCAACACCTACCGAAGGGAAATATCCCCATCGTTTGTCTGCTCCGAAACGGCTTGAACCATCTGCACGTAAGCTGAAATCCAATAAATATTTACTATTGAAATTATAATCAACTTTCCCGAAAAAAGAAGCCAAAGTGCTTTTATTCCATGTTTGGGAGCTTGTTGTACTTGCTGCGGAGGAAATTATAGTAAATGAATTATTAGCGAATCCTCTTCCTTCGGCTGATGTTCTGGTAAGTAAATCCGACTGAAGCGTGTTTCCGATAAGGAAGTTTAGAGTATGCTTGCTGTTTATTATTTTTTTATATGAAAGGGTTTGCTCATTCAATAGTGTTGTAAACTGACCGATGACAGAGGTTGCTAATCCGCCTTGAGCTCCCAATAATAGAAACGTGTTCCAATATTCCGACTCATCGTAGTTGTTGTAATCCACACCAAAACTCGAGTGTAGTTTAAGGCCTGGCAGAAGTTCGGCATCGGCATATAAATTCCCTATGTAACGTAAGCTCACAGAATTTACATCGTAGTTATTTATCAGCAACGTGACATTGTCAAAACCGGCACGCCCAACCAGTACACCTTGATCGTTAACTGGTGAAAGATACGTGGGGGTATGTAACGCAGCCTGCAATAATCCTCCCTGCGGACCATCCCCTGCACGAGCCTGATTCCGGAGGGTTCGGCTGAATGTGTTACTGATGCCTAACTGGACTTTGTTGTTTATTTTTTGATCCAGATTAACTTTGAAACTCCCTCTTGAAAAATCAATAGGCTTTAAAATAGATTCTTGTTTGTTATAACCACCCCCGATGTAATAACGGGTATTTAAAGAACCTCCAGTTAACGATAAATCATAACTCTGCAAACCGGCGATTCCGAATATTTCACTTAAACGATCATACGTTTGTTGCTCTTCAGGTAAACCTCTTCCTCCCTGTGATACCGGGCGAAAAGGCTTCGTGGCAGGATTGCCTCCTGTATTAACATACCACTCATTTACGAGTTCTGCATGTTGCGGCCCTGTGGTAAGATCCCATAACTTTTCGGCCTTCGCAATTCCTTGCGTCGTGTTGAAACTTATTTTGGGCTTTTGGTTGAAACTCCCTCGCTTGGTGGTAATAATCAGAACCCCGTTGGCACCTCTCGATCCGTATAAAGCCGTAGCAGATGCATCTTTTAATACTTCAATGCTTGCAATATCAGTCGGATTAATATCCGCAATGGGTGATGATGATTTGCCACCGGTACTAATTGTTTGAAGGCTGTTATTATTGATAAAAACACCATCAATCACATATAAGGGATCGGTATCGGCATTGATCGATGTAGCGCCCCTAACACGAATATTGGCAGTTTCACCTGGAACACCTGTGCTGCTTGAAATTTGCACACCGGTTATTTTACCCTGTAATTGAGCATCAAAGCTTCCTGCCGGGATATTTTTAGCATCTGCCGGATTCACTTTTGTCACAGAACCTATCAGGTCTTTTCTTTCCTGGGTTCCGTAACCTACAACTACTACATCATTCAGCTGATTGGTTATTTCTTTAAGCTGAATAGTAATAGGGCTGCCTGTTGCAATTACTTCAGCCTTTTCATAACCGATGTAACTAACAATAAGTGTGTATGGAAATTTTTGACCGGTTACAAAAGAAAACTTTCCCTGACCATCGGTCGGGACATCATGTGTGGTTCCCTTTATATGCACGGATGCTCCTGGTAACGTTTCTTTCGTGCGATTATCAATTACCAAACCGCTTAAAGTCGAGTTAACTATAGGTTTGGTTTCTTGTGCTGGTGTGTCTTGCGCAAGCGAAACTAAAGGAGATAAAAATAAAAATGAGACGAGTATTTTAGGTAGGGAACGGGCATATATTGAATGCCCGATTCTTCTATTTTTTTGCATAATTTTACAACGGTTTATTTTATGAATTGAAAACAGGTGCCAACGCCAATTGAATTCCTGGTTTCATGAATTTGAACCCAGGGAAGTGCTTTTAGTACTTCCCTTCGTTTTTTGTAAGTGCGTAATTATTTTCCTTAATTTCCTCCTTTTTCTAGTTTGCCTGTATTAAAAAATTTAGGATTATCACAAGAGGTCAGACGTATTAATAAATTGAACTGTCCCTTGCTATGCAAGAAATAATTAGATGTGAACTTTTCCCCTTTTTTTAAATCAGTCCCTACAACAACAGCTATTTTTGGCTTTGGATAGGGATAGGTAGATTGAAGGTGTTAAAAGATGCAGAAGTAATGTTTTATTCATAGCAAAATCACTATTTTCTCAGAGTATATGATTGCAAATATAATAAATAACTATAAATTCTATAGAAATAGTAGATATTTATTTTTGGATAAACCAATAATGTTCCTTGCTTCGCATCTTTTACATATTATCTTGCTTAGAACCGGTGAAAGTCATTAGGGTGTGGTAGGATTGTATCAGCCAAAATTACCCGGAGATCAATCTCCCTGGCTTCCTGTATGTTTCATGGGTATAAATGATCAGGCAATTGCTTCTTACCTTGTTTCCATGTATGCTTCATTGGCAGTGTAATTGATGATGCCATTGCCGTTTAGAAGATGAAAATAAGATGGTCTCAGGAACATTTGAATTTCAACAGAGGCGAGAATACAACTCTGCTAATACCGTAACGGTTACAAATGGCAGATTTAGATGAAAAATCTTAATAGTATATTTTAGAATTGACAATTGTTCAATTTCGTACAGTTGATTCCCTGACAATTAATGTTCCAGGTAAGATAACTTCATTCGGCTGGAAGTATTTCTTTTTGATATGTTTTAAAAGCAATTCGCAACAGATTTTTCCAATATTAAAGGCTGGTTCCTGAATAGTTGTTAAAGATGGGGAAATGATCGTGCCTATAGGATCATCTGTAAAGCCAATGACTCCAATTTCTTTTCCTATATGGATATTTTTCTTTTTCAAAGCTAACATAGCTCCGATCGCCTTCTGGTCTGTCACTGCAAAGATAGCATCCGGCCTTTCTTCACATTGCAATAATTTATATGTATCCGATTCGCCGCAGTCTTGTGAAAAACCAGAATGAATGATCCACTCTTCCCTGTAAGGCATATTATTATTTTTTAATGCATCCAGATATCCATTCACTCTTTTCTCTGTTAAGTGTAACCCCTTTGGACCTGCCAGATGCGAAATTTTGGTATAACCGTTTTTGATTAAATGCTCAACGGCTTCGAATGCCCCGTTATAATCATCCTGCATCACTTTAGAGGTATCAATATTGTTGTCAACCCTATCAAAAAAAACAATGGGCAGTCCCTCATCAATCAAATTCTTAAAATGACTACCGGAATCGGAATTAGAAGAAACAGATATCAATAACCCGTCTAAACTGGATACGGACAAATTTTGAATAATAGACAATTCCCGTTCAGAAGAGTCATTTGTAATGTATAGAATAATATTATAATTGCTGTTATAGGCTATCTCCTGAATTCCGGTTATTACCGTAGAAAAATAATAATTGGTGATAAAAGGAAGGATGATTCCTATGTTATGAGTACTTCCATGACATAAACCAGTAGCATTAAAATTCGGTTTATAATTCAATTCTGAGGCTAATGCTAGAACTCTTTCTTTAGTCTCTTTATTGACATCATAAGTATCCCTCAATGCTCTGGATACCGTTGATAGAGAAACATTCAGAATCCTTGCCAAGTCTTTAATCGTAACTACATGACGCCCCATATTTTAATATTCTTAATTAATGATCTGTAATGTAATAAATTCTACATCATAATGAGGATTTTATTGAAAAATTAGCTATCATTTTTCGTAGAGATTCAAGCCATTTTGCTGTAATACGATCATAAATACCATAATTATGGTCTTAAAAGATGTTATTTCGACAAACCGAGCTTTGATCTCTCAAATATCCAGACCATTCTATTGTAATACAATCATAAATACACTAATTCAGGCTTCAAAATATGGTTTTTTTAACAAATTGACATATTCCTTTACGTTTTGGCAACGCTACCGACGATTTGTTTTACAGATTACTAAAATCCACATCTAAAATTATGTAAAATTGTTTGTGCTTAAAAATGTATGCCCTTAAAGGATAGCGATTTAAGCTGTTGCAGTAACTGAATTTTTAAAACAAAACAGTAGTTCCTTTTTCAAAAATTTTGCAATACGAATAGTCTTTAATCCGGAGTACACCAATAAGAAATTCTGGTAACTCCGATAATCAAAATTTCCGACGATGCAACTCTATCGCTAATGCGGGATATATCTGAACCATATTGAAGGAGAAGAAATGATTGAAAAAACCAGGAAGAAAGAATTTGAACTATATAATAACCGTTGTCAGCGGCAAAATTAAAGTAAGAGCCCAGAGACTTCATTCTATAGAAAATGAGAGTCTATTTAAACAATGCAAAAGATACCCTTTACAATAAGATTAAGACATCTACATTTTTCATTTGAAGTAATTTTTGATTTAATAATATCCCTAAGTTATGTACAAAAGAGCTCCTCCATAAAACCTGTCAATTTCTTTTGAAAGAAAGCAGAAGGGAGTATTGCATCCGACGGCAATTAATGTGTTTTAGATTCCTGCTTCTTACAAGGTAAGCATTTTGATAACTTATTAAAACAAAGTAATATTATGACATTTTTTCCTCATCCTTCTTATATGCTGTCTGATTTACTAAAAGACAAGCATAAAGCATTGAATGATAATCCAATCTTGTGGAAACTTATAAGAATTGGAACCATTGCCCTGATCTTCTTGAATATAAGCTTCCGGGTATTTTCTGCCGTTCCACTAAAAAATCAGCCGATTGACCAAATTAAAGTAGCTGTAGAAGTGAATAACGAATCAATATTAACAGCTTTTGAAAAAATAGAAGCCCCAAGCCGGTTTCATTTCATTTATCGCCATCCTGAAGATCTCAAAGAAATTGACAATAAAATTCCCGGCCCTGCAAAACCTATGGCAGCTTTTCTAAAACCTTTATTACTTAATTCTACAGTCTGGTACAAACAAATCGATGATCCGATTTTAATTGTAAAAAATCAGCAAGCCGCTCATAATAACAGAGGTGTAATCAATTCTTCTGGTTTTTTACAACAACAAATGGTTGTTAAGGGGCAGATTAAAGATGCGGGAGGTGAAAGTCTACCTGCAGTAAGCATTAAGGTTAAAGGAACAACTACAGGTACAATTTCAGATAATGATGGAAGGTATTCAATCAATGTTCCCGACAATGCCACTCTCGTATTTACTTACATTGGTTTTATCACCAAGGAAGTTATCGTTAATAACCAAAGTTTGATCAATGTTATTTTAGAATCAGAAACTTCCAAATTAAATGAAGTGGTGGTTACCGCTTTAGGTATAAAACGTGCAGTCAAATCATTGACTTATAGCACACAGGGTGTTAAAACGGAAAACTTATCAGAAGCCAGGGAACTGAATGTGGTGAATTCGTTACAGGGAAAGGTTTCGGGCTTAGCTATCAATCAATCAGCAAACGGAGTAGGATCAGAATCTCGGGTTGTTCTTCGTGGAAATCGTTCAATTTCAGGTGATAGTCAGCCTCTATACGTAGTTGACGGAGTTCCTATAAATGGGGGCATAACAGATATCAGCCCAGATAATATTGCTTCAATCAATGTTTTAAAAGGTGCAAATGCTGCTGCTTTGTATGGAAGTAAAGCGCAAAATGGTGTTATTATAATTGAAACCAAAAAAGGTAAGGCAGGTGTAGTAAATGTGAGCTGGAATAATAATGCTATACTCTCAACTCCTATTGTATTTGATGTGTTTCAAAATGAATATGGCCAAGGAAGCGGAGGAAACTACATTAAATCTTCAGAAACTTCTTGGGGTCCCAAAATGTCCGGGCAAATGGTAAACACCTGGTCTGCAAATCCGGCGGATGCTGGTAAGCAGTATGCCTTTACTCCGCAACCTTCCAATGTTAGAGATTTTTTCAACAATGGATATAATATTTCAACAAGTTTATCGGCAAGTGCAGGAGGTGAAAAAATACAGGGAGCATTTTCTTACACTGGAACCAATGCTACTGGAGTTGTTCCAGGGAATCAGCTAAAAAGACATAATCTGGCATTGAATCTGACCCTTCAACCAACAGCTAAACTTTCTGTTCAAAGTAAGATATCTTATATGGGACAATCCATTCAAGATCCTATAAAGGATGGGCTATATGATGAACTTTACTCATTAACTGCTCTGGCCTATCGATTACCTCGCAGTATTAGTCTTGAATCTATGAATAATTACGAATACATAGATGCAAGTGGACTAACCCGTCAAAATTACTGGAACCCTGGATCACCGACCCATGGTGGCAACTTGTATTACTTAAGTAATCGCAATAACATTATAAATTACCAAAACAGGGTGCTTGCAATGACTTCATTGACCTACAATGTTTCAAAAGGAATGTCTTTGATGGTAAGGGGTGGGTATAATGCCACACATGGAGATAACGAAACCAAATTAGCAGCTGATAATTATGGTTTTGCCGACTATGGAAGGTATATAGTAAGCGATAACAATGTGTCTGGGATTTCAGGTGAATTTTTGGGTTCATATAATAAAGAGTTGGGGAAAAACCTGAAGATGAATGCTAATCTAGGAGCTTACATCAAAAGGGATAAGGATAACTCCAGTATAGCAAGTACTGGTCTTGCTATGACTGTTCCAAACTTTTTTACACTTTCTAACACCTCCCAGGTAGTATCTTCTTATAGTCCTGGGGCTCCATTGGAAGTTCAGTCTGTGTATGCCTTTGGACAAATCGCATGGAAGGACGCAATTTTTTTGGATATCACTGGTCGGAATGACTGGAGTTCATCTCTTCCTGCTGCAAATCGTTCGTATTTCTATCCTTCCGTTGGGGTTTCAGCAGTATTGTCAGAACTAATTCCAAACATCTCCAGTGTGTTTTCATACGCTCAGCTCAGAGCTTCATGGGCACGGGTTGGTAGTGGAGCAACACCCCAAATGTTACAGCGTTTAGCCACCTTTAGTGCAGGTGGACGTAATGGTTTTTTGCAATTAGATAATATTTTGCCCAATAAAAATCTGAAACCTGAAATGACCAGCTCAAAAGAACTGGGCTTAGATATTCGCTTTCTTAAAGGAAGATTGGGACTTGATATATCCGGCTATCTAACAAATACCTACGACCAGCTTTTCACAATTGCTCTTCCTGTTGGTTCAGGAGCGAGTTCGTTTTTTACCAATGGCGGAAATATTCAAAATAAGGGTATCGAAGCCCTATTAACTACAAAACCAATTGCAGGAAAAGATTTCAAATGGAATGTAGATGTTAATTTTAGTTTAAACCGTAATATGGTTTTATCTATCTCCGACGAACGTCCCAGGTTAATTATTTCCACTGGTTTTTTCAGTGAGACTGTAATTGAACAGGGTAAGCCGTTTGGTCAGATATATTCAAAAGGATTTTTAAGAAATGATAAGGGAGAGGTAATGGTAGGCACTAATGGTATACCACAACTGACCCCAGGCAAAACTGTTTATGTTGCCAATTTTAATCCAGACTGGATGGGGGGTATTACCAATTCCTTCTCTTATAAAAAGATGTCTTTCAGCTTTCTGCTGGATCACAGACAGGGGGGCACCATGTTATCTGCTACTGATGCAATGTTCACTTCTGAAGGAACTTCTAAATTATCACTTATAGGAAGAGAAGGGGGACTTGTTTTCGGAAAAGACGTATTCTCTAATGAAAGAGCGGTTTTGCCTGATGGCTCGGTTAATACAGTTGCCGTTAATCCTGAAACATTCTGGAATGTTGTAGGTGGTCGTAATGCACCTGCAGGTGAAGCATTTGTTCAAAGTGCCACTAATTTACGCGTGAGAGAAGTTGTTCTGGGATTTGAACTCCCTAAATCATTGTTACTTAAAGCCCATGTAGCTGGGGCAAAAGTATCCATTGTTGGTAGAAATTTATTTTTCATCTATAAAGCTTCCCCTAATCTTGACCCGGACCTTATTCTTAATACCAATGCATCATCTCCAGGGAGTCAAATGTTTGCACCACCTACTGAACGCACATTTGGCCTTAATTTGAAACTAGATTTTTAATAAATATTATTAAATGAATTCCCATGAATATTAATAAAATCAGTACACCTGTAAGAATTGGCCTGTTAGCAATACTTATAACAGGAGCATCTTCCTGTACCAAATCTTTTGAGGATCTCAACACTCCTAAGGATAAAATAATTGCTGATAAAATGGATGTATCCTTACTTGGGCAAGCATTTGCACAGTCCCAGTATCGTGCTATAACCACAAACAGAAGTGTTTTTCAAGTTATCCATAATCTGTATTGCGACTATTACGCCCAGTATTTCGCTACTGTACATCCTAATTTTCCTTCAGATCAGTTTTCGGAGAATGGATCTTGGACAAATGCCGGATGGAGCCAGCATTATTCTGAAACCGCCCCACAGATCAAACTTGTAGAAGACTTTACTGCAGAAAATAAAATGGTATTAGAAAATGCAATCGCCAAGGTTTGGAGAGTAGAAGCGTACCACCGGATAACAGATCTGTGGGGACCTATAATTTACTCTGAATTTGGAAATGCTAAGACCAGCGTATCATATGATTCCCAAAAAGATATTTACTATAGTTTCTTTAAAACACTGGATGAAGCAGTTTCTGTTTTAAAGCAAAATCCCAATGGAAGTGCTTTCGCAGTACATGACCTGATTTATGCCGGGAATGTTAAGAAATGGCTGACGTTCGCAAATTCATTAAGACTTAGACTGGCTATACGCATAAGCTATGTAGAGCCAGAATTAGCCAAACTAGAGGCAGAAAAAGCAATAGCTGATGGCGTTATGATGGATAACACCGATAATGCAAATTTATTAACTACTATCAATTCTTTAAATGGCTACCCGCAAATTACCTATATAAGCGAGTTTCGTATGAGTGCTTCGATGACAAGCACCCTTGTTGGATATAATGATCCAAGGCTTAGTGAATTTTATGATGAGGCAGCAGTTGGCGGTGGTTATAAAGGAATCAGAAACGGGCTTCCGGTAGCTTTAAAAGCCGACCGTGCAACTCTAAATGCTCAAAATTCTTTCATCGATGTAAAATGGCTACCTCTTGCAAACGGTGGTACCAACCCACCAGAAAGAGTAATGTCTGCTCCAGAAGTGTATTTTCTTAGAGCTGAAGGTGCTTTAAGAGGTTGGAATATGGGTGGAACAGCTCAGCAATTATATGAAACCGGTATCATGTTGTCCTTAAAAGAAAGAACAAACGCTACCGATGTGCAAATCAACACATACATACACAGCTTAAATACACCCGTTAAACTTAATGACCGATGGAATACCCCTGCGATGTCAGATATATCCGTACAATACAATGCAGCAGCAAACTTTGAGAAACAGCTTGAACAAATAATCACACAAAAATGGATCGCTCTTTTTCCAGATAGCTATGAGGCATGGGCAGAACGTCGGAGGACCGGATATCCAAAAGGATTTGCAATTATTCAGTCGTTAAATTCTGAAATACCTGTGACTGATATTGTACGAAGATTAACTTTTACTTCCGGCGAAATCTCCAGCAATAATGTTGCCGTTGAAGCGGGAAGAAAGCTGCTCAATGGTCCGGATAAAATGACAACCCGACTATGGTGGGATGCTAAACCTTTATTAGCCTATCCTGACTTATCATCCTCTGTTGCAGTTTATCCTTAAGATTTGATTCGGAATCAAACTCTGTCTTTCATCCACTGCACATCTATTTAGATAAACAGCTTGAAAATAACGACAGATAAGCAATTTACACAAGTTGAAAATAGACGTTAGATATAAAAATAAAATAATATGAAATTAAAAAAAGGAATAGAGCTTTTCTTATTAGGAATATTTATCATTCCTATAACTACTTCAGGCCAAACCCTTGATGTCAAAAGCATAAAAAATATTCAGGTGAAAATGGTTCCAGTAGGTGGTCTGTTGTGGAAGGATGAAAAAACGCTAAATACAAACTGGAATAAAATTACTGAATCTCCTGACGGTAAGATCTGGTTTGCCGGAGGTGATCACTGGGGAACTGATGGTGTAACTGGGACATGGGAAAAATCAGATCGCTATAACAGACCCTGGGGCTTTGGTAATACTACCTTATGCTATTATGATCCGAAGCTTGACAAAGCAGTTGTAACAGTGGAATTTGACAAAGCAAGTTCTATATATTCAAATGCAGAAACTCCGGGGCATGGAAAAACCCATTCTGATTTAGTGTCAGATTCGAAAGGCAGAATATTTTTCGCAGGATACCTCGGTGCCTCCTACAATCATGAATATACCAGAGCATTTTATCCTAAAAGTTATGCTGGAGGCGCTTTGATAAGATTTGATCCGCAAACGAATAAAGTGGAGAATTTCGGAATCCCTTTTCCTAATGGAGGTATTGTAGGAATAAAATATGATGAAAAACGAAATATAGTAAATGGAATGACGGTAGACAGGGCAAAATTCTGGCGAATAAACCTTACCACTATGGAGCTCTTTCGTTATGAATCTATAGGCCGCATGAGTAGACTTACAGATCGCGTACGTGAAATGATTATGGATAAGGATGGCTACTGTTATTTTGCAAATGATGTTGGCGGATTAACCAAATTCAACCCTGATACTGAGGAATTTACTGACTTAAACATAAAACTTCCTGGAAAGTTAATGGACTTTCGTTCAAGCGTGGTCTCATCAAAAAACATTATTTATGCTATCACAACAGATGGTTTTGTATGGAGTTTCGATATAAAAAATAATAAACTCGAGGAATATGGCCATATAATAGGAATGCCTGCACAAGGACATTATACTCCAAACATTGCGCTGGATGAAGAATGGGGAAGACTATACTTTTTAGCAGGTAATCATGGCGGTCCTATTTTAGAAGAAGCCCTTGAATTAGTGACCATTTTAGATCTTAAACAGAAAAAATTTCATTGGATAGGTAAAATTGAAGGTGTGGAAGGATGTTTTGGGGCTCTGGTAGCGAAAGATCATTCAGTCTATTTTAGCAGTTTCGGGCACTTATACGAAAATAATAAAGTGGAATTAGGTAAAGACGGAAAACCCACTACTCGCCCCTATCTGATTAAATATAATCCTCCCGTTACTCTTAATTAATTTAAATATTAATTATTGTCACAGTTTAATAAATATAATAGCAATAAACAATTATCGTAATGATGAAAAATAATAAAATATTAGCCTGTTCATTGATACTGCTGATATCGTTGGGATTTACTATCACAAAAGGATATGGCCAGCGTGTAGGAGGCCTGCCAACAAAATCCATATCAAATCGTCTTTTAATTTCTAATGGGCCAGAGGGTCCGATTAAAGGAGGTGAGAGCGCAGTTACCGATATGTTACTTTTAAAAGATGGTTGGGTGTATGGAAGCACGAAAGCTACCTGGGGTGGAGTAAACTGTCATCTATTTCGTACCAATAGTGCAAAAATTGAGCATGTTCTTAATATAACATCTAAATTCACTCAGCAAACTTCAATAACAGATATTGCAGTTGGTAAAGGAGATGTTCTCATTGGCTCTACTTCCACGTCAAATGAGATATTTGATGATAAGACAAAAAAGTATGAAGGCGGCCGCTTGTTTTCTTTTAATCCGGCTACGAAAAGCCTCAAAGACTTCGGAATAATAGCCCGGGGACAGGGAATAAATTGCATAACTGTCGATACCGTTCGCGAAATAATCTATGGAGTAACATATCCGGCTGGTCATTTATTTTCTTATACCATTAAAACCAAGGCGCTAAAGGATTATGGTGAGATTATGACTCCCTGGAGAGTGAAAGACTTTGGCAGAGTATCCTGGAGAGGAGTACCAAAGGTATTGTTTCTGGATGATGCTGGTACACTTTATTACGCTACCTATTTGCGGGAACCAATTGATTTAACCAAAGAAAAGGTTCCATCTGGAGCGTCCACTTCACGTTCTACCCTTTATGGAGGACGCATTTACAGATTGGTTTATGGCACTGATGAACCAGTTTTTACAGGAGCAATAGTACCTACCCAAACCGGGATGGACTCAGATCCTATTTATGAAAATGGGATCGCCTCAGTAATTCGTGCACAAGATGGGGGTTTTTGGTGTGGTACGATTAACGATGGTTTTCTGTTCAAGTTCTACCCTTCCACGTCAACGGTAATTAATAAGGGTAAAGCATTTCAGTACTGGAACCTTAAATCGCTGGCGTATGGCGGCAATAATAATCTATACATGCTTGGAGGAAGGGATGAAGATAATTCATGGCTTCTTAACTATAATCCGATGGTGGGATCAATTAATACTCTGGGGTGGCCTGAGAATACCGCTCAGGTCGGAGTTATTTGTGCAGATAAAGATGGAAGGATTCTTTTTGCCGAAAATCAGCGTCATTCATTTATATGGATATATGAAGATTCGAAGTAAAACATGATTTAATATTTAATATTCCTAAGAAATTTTTATAATACTAATTTATAATTATATGATTTTTAAAAAGCAACCGATCGTAGCCTTGAGCGTAATTCTCTCATTTATACTTCTTGCTATAACTTTTAGTCAGGCTCAGGAAATATCAGGAGCTATATATAAGAACGGACCGGTACCCGCAAAGATGATCGATGCTAATTTCCTATATGGAGATTCTCATTATAATGCAATTACTTATGCATCAGATGGTAATGTATACTATGTTATTTGCTCTCATAACAAAAAGTCTGGGGCACAGCTATTCCGCTACAATCCTCGCACTGGCAAGGTAGATAATCTGGCGGATCTTACTACGGTAGTAAAAGAAGATCGTACAAAGGTGATCAATCAAGGAAAAGTACATTGTGATTTATATGAATATCAGGGAAAGCTCTGGTTTGGCACTCATGCAGGTGCTTATGATCGTACATATCCAGGTGGACATTTCATGAATTATGATCTTAAAACCGGAAAATTCCAGGATTTTGGAATACCCGCTCCAAATGAAGGCTTAGTAGCAATGAACATAGATACCACACGTAACAAATTATATGCTGTGACATGGCCTGGCTATCAGTTTCTTTATTACGATATCAAAACAAAGAAAGTTGAACGGTGGAAAGAGGCTATCGCACCAACCCCACAGCAGGGCCCACGTTCACTAGGTGTTGATCCGCTAACAGGTAATGTTTATTGGCATAATATGTTTAGTTCCATTGATGTTTTCGATTACGCTAAGAATGAGGTAAAAACTTTGAAAAACGCCAATTTTAATCAACCTATGTTCAATATTCCACTTGGTAAGGAGGGTGTTGGATATTCGGTAGGCGTATCGTGGAGATCGGTGAAGTGGAGCGATGCCTATAAAAAATTCTTTGGTGTTATGTATTATAGTGATTGGTTAGTTTCTTTTGATCCAAAAAGCAGCGAGGTAGAAATTATAGACCGTATCTCTTCGGCACCAAACAGAAAGTCTGGCGGAACCGAATATAGTACCCTGGCGTTTGAACTTTCCAAGGATGGTAAAACGGTATATTATATATCTCCTTATACTAAACCGGGGGGTAAAGTAGGGGATTCGGAACTTCACCTTGTAACCTACTCGATTCCTAACAGGCAGTACATCGATCATGGTCCTATTGAATTGAATGATGGCCGAAGACCACGCTATTGCCAGGGCATGGAAATTGGCAGCAATGGAATGCTTTATTTGGTAACCTGGATAACGATTGATGACAAAAACAGTCCCAAATGGAAAGCCAAATTTGCCATAGAATCGGATGGAAAGCCTGCACTTGACATTGAAAAGAGCAACAATTTACAGGAAATAAATCTCATTGAAATCAAAGATCCTCTCTCCAAATGAGTTCTAACCAAGCAAGATAAAAACTAAGTTTTAAACACATTACCATTCAAATACCATGATAAAAGAACGAAATCGTGAGCTTTTGTTATTGGTCAGTCTATATAATTGATAATTTAATTTTAAGATAACAATGCCACGAATAGCACAAGAATTTCAAAAAGATAAGCTTCAAACCGTAGTATTCAATCACGAGCAGGATACGGGTTATGCAGCTGCGATTTATGTAACACAACAACTACAAGCAGCCATTAAAATAAATGGAGCTGCAAATTTAATTCTAGCAACGGGAACTTCTCAGTTTTCATTTTTAGAAGCTTTAAAAAGCATGGATATTGATTGGGAAAAAGTAACTATTTTCCATCTCGATGAATATAAAGGAATTTCTGATCAGCATCCTGCCAGTTTTAGAAAGTACTTGAGGGAACGTATATTAAATTTCATTAAACCCGGGAAAGTTTATCTGATCGAAGGTGATGCAGAAAATATTGAAGAAGAAATGGAGAACTATTCAAGGCTATTGAAAATGCATCCCATTGATGTGGCTTGCATTGGTATAGGAGAAAACGGACATATTGCTTTCAATGATCCTCCTGTTGCTGATTTTAATGATCCTAAGTTAATAAAAATAGCAATCCTGGATGAAAACTGCAGAAATCAGCAACTGGGTGAAGGATGGTTCCCTTCTTTAGACCAGGTTCCCAAAGAAGCTATCACACTCACTATTACCGCAATTATGAACTGCAAGGTGATCAGTTGTGTTGTACCGGGAGATAGAAAGGCGCAAGCTGTTTACAATACATTAAATGCAGAAATAGGTACGGAATGTCCGGCTACTATTTTAAGAACTCATCCGAATGCCATATTATTTATTGACAGTGCGGCTGCATCTAAGTTAGATAAATAGTGTTAATGCAAGTATGGAATGATAACGTTATAGCAAAAAGATAACAGGCATATTAAAATTCTTTTGACTATGAATATAAAAGCAGCGGGACTCCTTGTTTTAAGTTTATCTTATTCACTTTTAGGAAAAACAGTGGATAAAGAGGTTTCTGTTTATAAGGTTAAGCAACTAGAAACGCCCATGGAAATAAATGGAAACTGGAATAAGCCTCAATGGCGTAAGGTAAAAGAAATTCAGATCCGAAACTTTATGGGTTTAATTCCATCATTTCGTCCAAAAGTACAGGCCAAGATGATGTATGACAAGCAGAATATTTATGTCATTTTTCTGGTGCATGATCGGTATGTGCGCAATATGATTGAAGATTACAATGGACCAGTTTCATCTGATGCATGCGTTGAATTCTTCTTTTCCCCCGACATGAATTTTACTGAAAGATATTTTAATCTTGAAATCAATAGTGGAGGAACACCATTAATGGGGTACCATACAGATGGAAGGAAAAAGTATCAATTGCTTGAACATGCAGATTTGGATAAAATAGAGATTTCACACTCATTGCCCAAAAAGCTTGAAAAAGAAATAACAGAGCCTATTACATGGACAATTGAATATAGATTGCCGTTGAGCGTGCTACAGAAGTTTTCTAATATTACTGCTCCTGAACCGGGAGTAGTATGGAGAGGAAACTTTTATAAAACTTCCAGCATGAGTTCAAATCCGCACTGGATGACCTGGTCGGTTGTTAATAATCCAAAGCCAGACTTTCATCTGCCGCAGTTCTTTGGCATATTAAAGTTTATTTAAATAAAATATTCAAGTTTTAACAACCTAGTAGAAGGATTAAAGCATAAGTCAAATCAGCTAAAGTGCAATAAATACGGATAAGGATGGATAGAAAGCTAAAAATATATAACGGAAAAATTTTAACGCCTTACCGTATTATTAATGGAACCGTGGCTGTTGTCGGAAACAAAATAGCAGAAGTAGCTGAAGGTGACATTGACATGTCAGATGCGATAGAGATTGATGCCCGGGGGCAATACATATCCCCCGGGTTTATTGATATTCACGTTCATGGCGGAGGTGGGCATGACTTTATGGATGGCACTGAAGAAGCGTTCCTGAATATCGCTGCAACTCATGCCCGATACGGTACTACCTCGATGTTGCCAACAACCTTGACAAGTGAAAAGCATGAACTTTATCAAACTCTGGAATTATATAAGCAGGCAAAAAAAAGCAATGTTTCTGGAGCACAGTTTTTGGGATTACACCTGGAGGGACCTTATTTTGCGATGAGCCAGCGTGGAGCACAAGATCCCCGTTATATCAGAGATCCAGATCCTGAAGAGTATAAAGATATTCTAACAAGATCACCCGATATTAAAAGATGGAGCGCCGCTCCAGAGCTTAAGGGAGCTATTGAATTCGGAAACTATCTACGATCCAAAGGAATACTGGTTGCAATGGCCCATACAGATGCTATTTATGAGGAAGCATTAATTGCCTTTGAAGCAGGGTATACACTTGCTACCCATTTCTATTCTGCTATGTCAGGTGTTTCCCGAAGAAATTGTTTCCGGTATGCCGGAGTTATTGAAACAGCATATTTAATTGATGAAATGGATGTAGAAATCATCGCTGATGGAATTCACCTCCCCGCTCCATTATTAAAACTTATCTATAAAATCAAAGGATCTGATCACATTGCATTAATTACCGATTCTATGAGGGCAGCAGGCATGCCTCCCGGAGAAAGTATTTTGGGCAGTAAACACAATGGCTTAAAAGTGATTGTAGAAGATGACGTAGCCAAGCTTACAGATCGTACGTCATTTGCTGGAAGCGTCGCTACGTTTGATAGATTAGTCCGTAACATGATAAACATGGCTGGTGTGAGTTTATTGGAGGCCGTGAAAATGGCAACTCAAACACCTGCAAATATATTAGGACTGGGGCAAGTAAAAGGATCGCTGGTTAGTGGAAAAGATGCAGACATCGTAATTTTTGATCATAATATCGAAGTTTCCACCACCATTGTCCAAGGAAAGGTTATTTACCAAAAGAATAACACTTGTTAAAACCACCTTTTACATGAGTATAACTTGCAGTACGCTTCATGGATCCCGATAGTTCATTGTATAACCAAACTGCTGCCAGATTCCCTATTCTAAATGTAAAATATTATTAAAAAAGCTGTTTAATTATGAAGGAAAATACCATTGTTACCTTAAATCAAAGGGATACTATTGTAGGAACGATTATCATTGGGTTCTTATTTTTTATGTTTGGATTTACATCCTGGATAAATTCGATTTTAATTCCATACTTTAAAATAGGATTTCAACTTACTCACCTTAAATCATATCTGGTAACATTTGCTTTTTACATATCCTATTTACTATTCTCAATACCTGCCTCCTACTTACTAAGAAAGGTAGGATTTAAGAAAGGTATGATGATCGGATTTTGGATAATGTCGGCCGGAGCTTTTATGTTTGTACCTGCAGCCATCAGCATGACCTATGAATTATTCCTTTTGGGATTGTTCTCTATTGGCGCTGGTTTGGCACTTCTGCAAACCGCAGCCAATCCCTACATTACCATATTAGGACCCAAAGACCGAGCTGCTCAAAGGATCAGCATTATGGGTATTTGTAATAAAGGAGCCGGTATTCTTGCACCTTTGTTGTTTGCGGCCGTAATTTTCAGAGCCACTGATAAGGATATGTTTACGAATCTGTCTCAAATGGCTGAAACAGAGAAAAATACAATATTGCATGAACTTATTCAAAGAGTTATAGTACCATACGCCTGTGTTGGTTCAGTGCTTTTCGGACTGGGTCTAATGATCCGTTATTCCCCTCTTCCTGAGATCGATACGGAGCACGAAAGTCCGGATTTAGCACTGGCCAACTCTTCAAAAACAAGTATTACACAATTTCCCCACCTGGTTCTTGGTGTTATAGCGCTCTTTCTTCATGTTGGTACACAGGTAATTTCAATCGATTCGGTAATTAGTTACGCTACATCAATGAACATCAATTTAATTGAAGCCAAAGGATTTCCTTCTTATACTCTTGCTGCAACAATTTGTGCCTACCTTATCGGTATTGTATGCATTCCAAAGTTTATTAGCCAGGTAAATGCCTTTCGTATAAGTACTATACTGGGTATCACCCTGACACTACTCATTGTATTCGCAAAAGGTCAGGTTACATTCCTGGGGCATACTACTGATATCTCCATCTGGTTTGTGGTTATGCTGGGTCTGGCAAACGCTTTGATATGGGCCGGAATTTGGCCTCTTGCCTTAGATGGCTTAGGAAGATTTACAAAACTGGGAGCATCATTACTGGTAATGGGTCTTGCAGGAAATGCGCTCCTACCTCTCGTTTATGGTTATTTAGTGGATATATTTGATGCACGTGCTGCGTATTGGGTATTATTTCCATGTTTCCTTTACCTGATATTCTATTCCTTTTATGGGCACCGGATAAGAAAATGGTCTAAATAAGCATGAAATGAAATACTCACTGAGCTTCTATTTATTGCATGAATACTGTTTCACTAAAAATCCTTTAGCAACAGCTCCTTTCTCAAGACTATGACAGATTTAGTAGAAAGTATTAAATATTCACATACCCCCGACTTATAAGCCGAGGAGTAATTATATTTTATTAAAAAATAGCTTTTTATAACCGTCAGAAACAAAAGTTAACTTAACAAGGCACAAAAAAGGTTAATTTTCCAACTGGTGAAGACACTATAAAGTTAATTTTTGGATGCCTTAAACAATTCTTCTAAGCGTTTTTGGCTGTAAAAAATAACGCTCATATGGTAGATATGCTTTTTCAAAAAACTTATAGGGAATATTTCAGGAGTTTAAAACGGCAAGGTAAACCAAAAAGTACTTCCCTGGTTCGGGTTACTTTCTACCCATAGTTTACCGTTATGGCGATCAACCACATCTTTACATATATATAACCCAATTCCTAAACCCGAAATACCCGGATTCGAGTTTTCAACCCTATAAAACCGCGTGAATATTTTCGTTTGTTTCTCTATAGGGATACCCATTCCGTGATCTCTCACACCAACTTTTAGGTGGTTGTCTTCGCTTTGCACGATAACTTCTACGATATTGGCGGATGGTGAATATTTAACCGCATTGGTTAACAGGTTTAATATTAATTGTTCGATACGTTGTGGGTCGGCACTGATGAGTAAACTGCTTAAATCTGTTTTTAAAATAATTCTATGGCTGGTTTGTGAATTTTGAATCAGTTCAATGGCATCATCAATGATCTCCATAAGATCAAAATCCCGTTTTACAAGCTGCAGCTTTCCGGCTTCGATCTTCGAAACATCCAAAAGGTCTGATACCAATGAAGATAGTTTTTTTACTTGCTGAACAGTTTTAGAAACGAACGTTTTACTTTTTTCACTTGCTTCCAGACGGTCCAAAATCTGAAGATACCCTGAAATACTTGTTAAAGGCGTTTTTAATTCATGGCTAGCCATGCCGATAAACTCGTCTTTCTTTGAATTAAGGTTAAGTACTTCGCTATACAATTTAGCATTGTCCAATGCGATAGAGGCTTGTGATACAATGGTCAATATTAAATTTTCATGTTCCTCTTTGAATTTGCCTGGCTCTGGGTGTCCGAAGAAAAGACCGCCGATTACTTCTCCGGCACTGGTTTTTACAGGTACCGCCAGGTAACTCACCACCGGTAAATGTCCTTTTGGCATACCGTTGTGAGGGGGATTTTTGCCATATCGTTCATCTTTGGTAATGTCATCCACACGAACTATCCCTTGCCCAGCAAATGTAGGATGGAATATGGTCGTATTTCGTGGCATCCCAAATTTCTCAAACGCTTCTTTAGGAGCACCCGACAAGGTATACAACTGATAGAATTCGCCACTGCTATTAAGAGCATGATAGAAAAATGCTCCAAATTGTGCACCGGTTAACATGGTGGTGGCATCGGTTACCTTTTGTAGAATCACCTCAATATCAAGTTTTTGGGAAATATCCTGACCTAGAGAGTTAATAATTTCCAGATTGCGGGCGTATCTTTTGGTTTGATCCAGGGCAGCCTTGAGAGTGCTAACATCTCTGGCGATTTTTGAAGCCCCTATAATATTTCCGCTGCTGTCTTTAATTGGAGAAACAGATAGAGAGATATGGATGTCTTTACCATTTTTCGCTCTTCTGATAGTCTCGAAATGATCAACCTTGTTTCCTTTTGACACATTTCCTATAATGATTTCCTCTTCCTGTAAACGGTCTGGAGGTATTAACAGGGAAATGTGCTTGCCAATTACTTCCCCTTCAGTGTAACCAAACGTATCTTCAGCCGCTTTATTCCAGCTCGTTATAATTCCATGTAGCGTTTTACTTATGATGGCGTCATCAGACGTTTCTACTATCGCTGCCAGGACGCCTTGCTTTTGATCTGCTTCTTTCCTGTCGCTCATATCACGTGCAATTTTTGAAGCACCAATAACATTTCCCTGGCTATCTTTGATTGGCGAAACTGAAAGTGAAATAGGCACTTCCGAGCCATCCTTTCTGAGACGAACGGTTTCAAAATGGTCCACTTTGTTTCCTTTTGAAATATTGCCGATGATAATTTCTTCTTCCTGTAGTCTGTTCTTAGGAATCAAAATCGAAATGTGTTTCCCAACTGTTTCGGCTTCAGTATAACCAAACATTTTTTCGGCAGCTTTATTCCAACTGTTTATTATACCGGCAAGCGTTTTACTAATAATAGCATCATCAGAAGTATCGATAATAGCCGCAAGAACGGCTTGCTTTTCTTCTGCTGTTTTCCTGTCGCTGATATCGCGGGCTATTTTAGAGGCACCAATGATATTTCCCTTCCTATCCACTACTGGAGACACGGAGAGTGAAATAGGTACCTCCGTTCCGTCTTTTCTTAACCGCACGGTTTCAAAATGGTCTACTTTGTTTCCCTTTGCGACATTCCCCATTATAATTTCCTCTTCCTGTAACCGATCTTTCGGAATTAAGACAGAGATATGTTGTCCGATAATCTCATCTGAGGTATACCCGAATATTTTTTGTGCAGCCTGGTTCCAACTGGTTATAATACCGTCAAGTGTTTTGCTAATAATGGCATCATCAGATGTGTTAACAATTGCCGCAATGTTCGCTTGTTTTTCATCCAAGGCGATCTGCGGTGTAATATCGATAAGGGTATTTACGGCACCAATTAATTCCCCATTATTATCAAATTTCGGGATGGGGTAAGGGCATATATGTTTTCTTATTCCATCAGGCCGCTGAATAATAATTTCCTGCCCGGTTATAACAATCCCTTCCTTTAGGGCACGGGCCATTGGACAGGTATCAAGAGGAATTGGTTCTCCGGAAAGCGTAAAAATTTTCCATGACCCGCACCATAAATCTTTCCCGATTTGGGGTTCTCTTCCCCAAAGTTTCACTGCTGCTTGATTATAGGAAGTAATATACCCCAGTGCATCACAGGTATAAACAGCTACAGGTAAATCATCTAAAATTTCTGATGACAATAAGTTGCTTAGATTATCTAATTCTGGTCTTTCCTTAACTAATTGATTTTCTTCCCTCATCTGCTTAAACGGTTAAACACAAAATTGTTGCCAGTTTTAATTCGTTGGTGAGCAAAGCGGTGAAAGTAACTAAATTGTACTAGATGTTATAGTTTGAGGCACTAAACGATCTGATTATAATTGTGAATGAATCTCTTTTACCCCATTTATGCAAGTACTCCTGTGATGGTTATTGGGGTTTACCATCTTAGAAGACTGTACAGACCGGCCACAACCTCACGTCGGCAGAAATTACGAATGTCCTAATTAAGATACTGTTCCATAGCACAGAAAATATAGGGATATAGGTTCCTCTTGTTTTATCAAACTTGAGATATCTAGTAGCTATCCATTTTTAAAATAATTATTCAATGTATGTTAATAAATTGGTAAAAAAGACAATTTAGACGTTAATTCTATGTTTGCTAAATCGTTTAATTATCATTAATTAACGATTTAGCATGCTAAAATTGCAATTTACAAGCGTCTATTTTTTAATATTCATACCCTAAAGGTAATTTTAGTAGGCTAAATTATTAAATTTATAAAAATATCAGTTTAACAATTAAATAACATCAACATTTGTCGACATAAATTAATATTATCGTAATTTTGAAGCAGAAATTAAAACAATATGATTATGAAAAAATTATTTTTAACAGCATCGCTAATTAATGTTTTAACTATCGCTGCATTTGCATCTTCTCAGAAACATAATATAATAAGCAATAATATTTCATTGCCTCACAGCACATACGCTGTCACTGATTTATCAAAAGCAGAGAACGTTACACTATCTAAATCAAAAAAATTCTTAGTAAAATCCTTCAAAGACGAAGGAGTAAACAAAACTGCTTTCTACAATCTGCAAAGAGAATTAATTGCGACAACTTATGTAGCAAACACAGAGGTATTGCCGAAAGCGGGATTGAAAAAGTTAAGTAAAAGCTATTCTGACTATACTATTCAAGAAGTGATTGTATACGAAGGAAACAATCCAGATACAGATGTACTTACATCTTTTGGATCAGAAAATTCAAACACCATGTACTTCGTGCACCTTACCAGCGAAAAAGAAAGCATCATTCTTAGAATTAACACGGCAGGATCTGTTTATTTCTTCAAGAAACTTTAATATTTAAATTTTAAATATAAGAAATGCCCGGTCTTTAACTTGACGGGGCATTTCCATTTTAGCCATCTTTAGAAAATGTAGTGAATACCGTAAAACGCCTCACTGCATAATTAATTACGATTCAATGTAACGGCGATCCTTTCAAATAAAACGCCATTTAAAATATACTGCGAATCTTTGCCTCCTTCTACCTAACGGATAAGACGTTTCTATATTGGAGATCACAAAGATCTACATCTCTTAAAATCTACGTTTTTTTTACAAATACAACCACGCTTAAAATCGTTAACAATTCAAAAAAAGCTTGTTCTCTTTAAAAGATTGTTCTCTTTCCGCCGATACTAACTGATATTGAAATAAGGTTCACCTTGTTTTGTTCGAAAATCAATAACTTATTTTAACTAAAGAATACCAGGTAGTAGGCTTTCCATTTTCTTCTCTTATCTATGCTGTAAGTAAACCGTTATTGGTCTTTGTTATTAGGGTATGTCTTCCTGATGAGGTAACTAATGTTCTGACTTTAAAGCTAAGATTGTGAATCAGAAGCTGTATGGCATAATCCGGAGCTACCACTAATTTTTCATAAATGTCTGATTTAAACGTTTCCCATTTTAGAAACCAGAAGGCTTACCTGTGTTTATTAAACAAGAAACCTGCATAAACTTTAGTTCCTAACGGATACTGTAGTTTATGCGGGTCTTAAATGGTGTTTAAAAAATCAGTTTATTTCTCCCACCACACTTTTGTATTGATATCATCTCCACCCATTGATGCAACTGCTTTTGCGTAATTTTCGCTGTTGTTGGTTGCTACTGTTGTAGGATATTTAAAGCGTACTGGCATTATTCCTCCGTTTAGCATACCGGCACCTTTTGGTAAAACAGGCAAACCTGTTCTTCGGTATTCGAACCATTGCTGATAATCATTAAAATACAAGGCGTAATATTTTTGAAGCATAATTTGCTCTAAAGTACCATTGTAGGCCGTAAATGCAACTGTTGATATATTAGTGAAATAATCTGCAGGTAAAACTGCTCCCCATTGTTCAACAGAGGCTTTAACACCTTTTTCATAAGCTAGTTTGCCATCCAAAACAATTTTACCTTGTTGGGCCAACTCGGCTTTTATAAATTCAACTTCGGCGTAACTCATTATCGTACAAACCATAGGAGCAGTAACCAATGCAATATTTAAACCGGATGCCTGGTAGGCAAATTGACTTTCATCTCCTGAAAATCCACTTGGAATACCTCGGTAAATTGTAGTTGCTTTACCATCTTTTGTTCTAGAAAAGGTTGCAAACCGGGCAAGACGTGGGTCTTTAAAATTATTTAGATTATTAATAAAGAAATCTCCGGCTACACGGAAAGTAGTGAAATCTATTGCCCGGCCCCATGGTGATACGTTGGGAGCGACGCCAGTAACTTTCAAAATAGCTGCTTCCTCATTTTTAGTAAATACAGGGTATTTTGTAGGATTATTAACAATCTCAGCCATTTTTGTAAACGAATTCATTTCGGCCCGTTTCGAAACCCGTAACAATAATCTTAAATACAAAGAGTTTGTAAAACGTTGCCAGTTTGCCACATTATTATTGTACAAAATTTCCGTACCATAAATTAAAGGTTTGGTGGTTACATACAAGCTGTTTGCGGTTTCAAGATCGGCTAAAATTTTAGTGTAGACCTCTTGTTGCGTATTAAATTTTGGTCTGAAAATCATTTCATCGCCACGGGCGGCTTCATCCATCGGTACATCGCCAAATGCATCCGTCAATAAAGAGTAGGTCCAGGCATTCAATGTTAATGCTATGGCCTGATAGTTTACATCTCCAGCCAAATCAGCAGCAGCTTTCATTTCTTTAATATTGGTAATCCACCTGTAATAAGTATTCCAGGTTGAGTTACCTGCACTTTCAGCTACAACATACCGGTGAATACCACCACCTGCACTAGGAAAAGGCAATGCAACCTGCATTATATCAAAAGTGAAGGCATCACTCCTTGAAGTATTAAATGCCGCCATTTCATATATAATTGGATTAAGCAATGTGCCGGGACTAATTTTATCGATCCGGTTCGGATCTGTATTTAATGCTTCAAAATCTTTGGTGCATGAAAAGCTTATGCAGCTAAATAGCACTACCAATAAGCCTGAAAATATTTTGTTTTTAGACATTTCTTTATAAATAATAGCGTAAGCTGTTTTTGATGTTAAAATTTCAAGGTTAAGTTCATGCCGAATGTTCTGGTAGAAGGCAGTTGGCCAATTTCAACGCCAGGCAAAATAGATGAACCATTAAGTGCAGCAGTTTCCGGATCAAACATGGGGAAGCTGGTGATTATGGCCAGATCACGACCATACAATGCAACAGTAGCATTGCTAACCTTTATTTTATTTGTTAAACGTTCTGGAATATTATATTGAAGACGTACTTCTCTCAATTTTAAAAACGATGCATCAAAAGAGTTTGCCTCTACGTTAGCACGACGATAGTAATCAGCGTAGTAATCTCCTACAGTTACTTTTTTTGTATTTGGCGAAAAAGTCCCGTCCGCATTAGCTACTACCCCATTCCCAATAATAAAACCTTCTTCACGACCCGGCAAGGTGTTTTGCAATTTTCCTTGCTCGCTCATTTTGTGATGAGTTTGAGAGTAGATCATTCCTCCATACTGACCATCAATCAAGAAACTAAAACTAAAATTCTTGTAATTAAAATCGTTATACAAACCACCTTTCCAATCTGCATACGCATCGCCTATGTACTGTATTTCTGCAGGTTTAGCAGTTAATCCATCGGCTGTGAATATAATCTGTCCGTCTGGTGCCCTTAAAAAGCCAAAACCATAAATACCACCGCTACTCCCGCCTACCCGAGCTTGTATAGTTGCATTACCGCCATAACCTATATCCTGTCTGTTGTCCATTCCTGCGGCAAGTTCCAGGACCCGGTTTTTATTTTTAGCGAAAGTGAGTGTAGAACTCCATTTAAAATTTTTACCATTAAAAGGTTTGCCGTTCACCATCAATTCAATACCCTGATTGCGTACTGCACCAGAATTTAGTACGGCTTTACTATATCCTGTGGTTGCATCTAACGGGACCTCAAGAATCTGGTTACGAGTGATATTACTGTACAAAGTAACATCCATCCCAAAACGATTGTTAAACAAATTGTATTCTAAACCGCCCTCGTAACTGGTAGTAATTTCGGGTTTAAAGTTTGCATTATGCAAAGTGGTTGGTACAGAACCTGAGCTTGGAAAATCACTCACTCCATAATATTTGCTTGTTTTATACGGATCTGTATCATTTCCTACCTGAGCCGCAGATAATCTGATTTTTGCAAAAGAGATGGCAGTTGGTAAATTAAATATCTCATTCAGAATAAAACTTGAACTAATTGATGGGTAGAAAAATGAATTATTTTGAACTGGTAATGAACTCGACCAGTCATTTCTTCCGGTTAGGTCAAGAAACATTTTATCTTGATAAGAGAAAGACGCTAAGGCATAGAGGCTATTTACACGTTTATTAGTATAAACTGTTTTGGTTAATGGCAAACTGATACCATTAGCTAGCTTATAAACTCCGGGATTCACCAACCCTTCTACAGAGCGATCCAGACCTGTATATTTTTGGTTACGGGCATTGGCGCCCACCGATGTATTAAATTTAAAAGATGAGTTTATATCAACTTTATAAGACAATAACGCATCGGTGTTTACTTCATAATTGAAAATATTTTGTTGCTTATAGTACCCTTTCCCAAAATTAGCCGTGCTATACGGACGACGCTGATCACGATCTTCATTACTCATATCAATACCTGAACGAACCATTAGACTTAAATTTTTAGTAAAATCATACGTTGCATTCAGATTACCAACCGTTTTATAATTATTAACAGCATTTGTCATGTTGTTCGCTATTAAATACGGATTGTCTATAAAAGAACTGAACGGGTGTACCTGATCTATTTCTTCCTTTCCTATTTTCCATGTTGGCTCATACCATGACAGATCAACATTTGGATTTTGAAATATCATAAAATAAGACAGGGATTGATTATTATATCCTGTAGCCGGAAGATTATCACTCTTTTTATTACTATAATTGATTTTAGAGTTGATCTTTAATTTATCAGAAACCTTGTAATCTAAGCTAAGAGCAGCCGAAAGGCGTTCATAGCCCGTATTTGGCATAATCCATTCATTTTTAGAATGAGTAATAGAAGCTCTTGCAGATGTTTTTTCGCTTCCACCTTCAATCGAAACGCTATTAGTTATTGTAGAACCAGTTCTATAAAAACTTTTAATATTGTCACTGTAAGGAACCCATGGCCTGCGTTCTGCAGATTGAGCCTGTGTTACCGGATCATATTGGTAATACATCTGACCATTAAATTTTGGTCCGAATGCACTACTTGTGCCACTTGTGCTTGCACCATCTGCTGACGCACCGTATGAATAATATAACTGGCTTGCTGGAAGCATTGTTTTTCCGACTCCCTGACCATATTCATATTGATAATCAGGCCATTTCAAAACATCATTGAAGCTGGTATTTGAATTAATGGTAATTCCCAGACCTTTAGCTTTTTTAGAACCGGATTTTGTAGTGATAATTAAAGCCCCATTTGCAGCCCTGCTACCATAAAGTGCAGTAGCACTTGCTCCTTTTAGAACAGTTACATTGGCAATATCATCCGGATTAATATCAGAAATACCATTACCAAAATCAACCGGCACATCATTTCCGGAGCCTGCTCCGTACGCAGATGAAACACCCGAAGATGTCATACTACTACTTACGGGAACCCCATCTAAAACTATCAAGGCATTATTTCCATCAGGGTTTAAAGAATTTGCCCCTCGTAAAGTTACCCTAACAGAGTTCACGGGACCTGATCCAGCCGAAACCAAGTTTACTCCAGCAACTTTACCGGAAAGAGAATTTACCCAGTTATTAGAACGGGCATCTGTAAATGTACTTTCGCCAACGCTTGTAGCCGCATATCCTAAAGCTTTTTTATCTCTTGAAATACCTAATGCAGTAACCACTACTTCGTTAAGTGTTTCGGTATTTTCTTTTAGCCGTGCATTAATGGCATTGTTACCTGTATAAGCAATACTAAGGTTTGCATAGCCCAGATATCGGAATTCTAATGTATCTTGATTAGTTAAAGATCTGTTTATTGTTAATTTATAAGCACCGTCATTACCAGTGGCTGTATTTAAATTCGAGCCTTTTAAATGCACACTAACTCCAGGCAAGGTTAGGCCATCGGCATCAGATACCACGCCGCTTATTACATTATTTTGTGCTGAAGCATTAAAGCCTAAACAGAGAAACAAGCAGATAAATAAAACCAAATAATGTTTTGTAAAAGTAATTTCCATAATTCTTTTTAACTGATTTAGGGAGCAAAACTATCTCCATGTTGTTAAGAGAGGGTTAATGGGATATTACTTTTAAGAAGCCATTTGTAACTAAAACCACGACATAAGTGCCGAAAAAGGTTTGTTTTACAGAAGTGTTAAAACAATGTTATCTTATTGCAAATGGCAGGGTTTGACGGGGGATTTATTTTTCAATAAAAAGTCAATATTTGCGTCGGATATTGAGGTATTTGTGAATGTTAATTTCGTCACTTTAAATTAATCCGGGATTAAAGCTCATCATATACTTTTTTGAATGACTCAAAAAAGACGACAAATAGGCTTAAATGCGTGAAAACCGAGTATCACTTGGTTCCCAAACCACCTCCAAACCAACTTACCATATGAGCAAAGAGAATACAACTAATGTCTAAAATTATTCAAGTATAGCCTGAAAATCTCTTGCAAAATGTTCTCCATATATTACTTTATACTCTTTCTTAAAGTTTTCGAAAGTAACTTTAGCAAGCGAATGTTTCCCTAAATGAACTAAAGCTTTGCACTTTAATACCATCGCTTCTTCGTTTACAGAATCGAAGTAAAAAATATAACTGGCAATCTTTATCAGGAATTCCGGGTCTTCTGATATTTCTATTGAATTGGCAAAATGCTGGTACGTATCTATAACCTCGTTGCTGATTTCTGATTTAAAAGAATCCAGCCATTCATACTCCAGATTAGACAAAAAGCTGCCTCTTTGAATGATCTCGGCCAGTTCATTAATTTTTTGTTTATTTAGTTTTCGCTTATCCTTTATGATGTTCAGATAGTTGTAATAATCCACATTAATCTGGGCAAAATCAATGTTTATTTTCCAGTAACCGGTTTCTTTTGAAACCTGGCAATACTTCATCTTATCAAGGATGGTTTTAAGCTTTGCGATGTTAACAGATCGGTTATTACGGGCACTTTCAGCCGTTTTATCAAACCACAATAACTCTTTGAGCTTCTCCGAGCTAATACCCCGTTCCCAACGTATGGTATAGAGTA
>JAQBOG010000022.1 GCA_028288165.1 Sphingobacteriales bacterium
TACCGCCAAAGTCATAAAATTTATCGCCTGATCCGTTTACTTCCCGGTATAAGGAAAAATATTGAAGTCCGCCACCAAGCGCCCGATAATTCTGTCCCGGGATACTGCTCAATACAGCTGCTGTAAAGGTATACTCCGGAATTGCGTAACTAATTGTATTAGGATCTTTATTCAGATCCGTCAGTCCCTGGGTATCGCAGGAGGGCATCGCCAAAACAATAAGAATTGCCCCTGCCGTATATATCATTTTTGAGAATGTCTTTTTCATGTTCTTTCGATTTTAATGATTAGAACTTTAAATTCAGGTTAAAGCCAATATTCCTTGTCTTGGGCTGAGAAATTCCGGAGTAACCTTGTGCATTGCCAACAGTCTCCTGCATTTCAGGGTCAATACCTGCTTCTTTAGTGCGTTTATCCTGATAGAGTGTAAGCAGGTTCAAACCGGTGACCCCGATAGAGGCTGACTGAACTTTCATAAATTTCAGCGTATTAATCGGCAGATCATATTTTAAAACTGCCCTGCGTAGCTTTACAAAATCTGTTTTGTAAACAAACTGTCCATCATAATTAGTTCCGAAGTTATCGTAGTATGTATCCAGGTCAACAACCGGCCATACTTTGTTGTATGGAGCGCCAGTCTGGTCAACGCCGGTTAACGTTAGTCCATTCTCTCTTCCCGCCAGAGTTATTGGAGTGGCGCCAAACCTGGTGGCGTATTGCATCAGGTAGCTAAAACCTACCGCACCGAATTTAGAATCCATATCAACAATCAGTGAAAAACGTTTGTACCTGAAGGTGTTACTCAATCCTAGCAAGTACGGTGGGTTTCCAACACCCAGATCCTGCAGAACCCTGTCGGCATACCCTGTTGCCTTATTATACACCAATGTGCCGTTAGCATCCGTTTTCATTACGTACCGGCGTATAGTTGAGTAAGGCAGACCAACCGCATTGATAGCCCCGCTTCCTAATGAAAGAACACTTATACCTTCAGCAAGCTCAACAATTTTACTTTGGTTATAGCTAAAATTATAGCGGACATCCCAGTTGAAATCAGTTTTCTTAACTGGTGTACCAGTTAAACTGATCTCCCATCCTTTATTGGTGATAAGTCCCAAGTTCTGTTTTCCGGCTGCATATCCGGTTGCCTCAGAAATTGGAGGCGAAAGGATGTCATTTGTCGTTCTTCTGGAATAGTAGTTCACATCTAAACCAAGTCGGTTACCTAGCATTTGCACCTCAAATCCACCCTCTATGGTAGTAGCCGTTATCGGCCGGATATGGGGATTTTGAAGGGTATTTGGGTTGCTCAATGTAGGCAGTCCATAGGCATTCACGGTACTGATTGTATAGGTCTGATTAATGTTTCCAGCGTTTACTGTAGCGCTGCCAACCTGCGCCCAGGAAGAACGTAATTTTGCATAATTGAATATTTCCGGTAGTTTAACAACATCCGACAAAATAAGTCCTCCTTGCAAAGAGGGATAAAAGATAGAATTGAAGCCAGGATTCAATACGGAAAACCAGTCCTGCCTTCCTGTTACAGTTAAATAGAGGAACTTTTTATAGTCCAGGTTAGCTTCTCCAAAAAGAGAGTTGGTGCCACTGGCAGTTTGCCCCAAATTCACAAGGTCCCTGTTTGCAAGATTTGAGGTGCTGTAAAAATCGGGAATTACCCATTGACTCCCGTTAGCGGTGTTATTCCTATTAGAGTTTCTTTCCTGATCGGCACCTACCATTAAATTAAATCCTATCTTTTCGCCTAAGAACCTCCGGTTATAATTGGCAATAGCCTGGAAGTTGGTTTTATCCGTACGCTCCTGTGCTGAGTTAAAATATCCCAGCGGCATAAAGGCATCGGTCATTGGGATATAATTGGATTCATTATAATAACTAAAATCCTTTGCAACCGTGCCTTTAACAAAAAGACCAGACAAGATATTAACCTGAACGCTTGCCCGGCCTATTATGCGTTGCTGATCATCTTTATTACCTATTTGATATGCTGTGAAATACGGGTTAGTCGCTCTCGATACCGGATTCCATAATAATTCTCTGCCAGTTGCTACATCAATGCCCGGTCTTGCAGGATCGGCACCTTTCAAATTTCTTACATCAACTGTGTTAGATAACCGATAAACAGATCCTGCAGAACTAAGATCAGTAACTGCAAGGTTCGGCCTGTTCACTCCCTGTACAATATTATACTGAACGCCTGATTCAATGGTCATAAAATTATTTTTACCCATCTTGCCCCGTATGTTCAGGTTAGCCGTTTTTCTGAAATATTCAGAATTTGGTTGCTGATCTTTTGCACGCAGATCACTTACAGAAAAGCGCAATTGCATATTTTCGTTGCCTGCATTGAATGCAACTGTATTAGTTATATTCTGCGATGTCTGAAAATAGTTTAGGATGTTCTGTTTAATATTAACTGCAGAATATGGCCGCATCACACCATCGAACTGCATAACCATTGAGTCATCTATTTTTGCACCAAAATTTAAACGGTTTGAACTCATTGCCGCGGCAACTGTGGCCGGCTTTACACCATCCATACCTGCACCATATATATATTGATAGTTCGGGAATACAGATGGCGTTCCAAAATTGGCATCCGAAGTTACCTCGATACCCACACCTTTCTGTTGTGAACCTTTTTTAGTAGTGATCAGGATAACCCCGTTTGCCGCCTGGCTGCCATAAAGTGCGGCAGCAGCACCACCTTTAAGGACAGATATAGAGGCTATATCATCCGGATTCATACTGGAAACACCATCCCCACGGTCAACGTTAAGCCCACCCGTATAGGTGGGCTCACGGGGCGAATTGTTAATCGGCATACCGTCTACTACATATAAAGGTTGCTGATTACCATTCAGCGAGGTATTGCCCCTAATGATAACTCGGCTTGACGCACCGGGGCCTGCATTTATCTGGGTTGCATCAACACCTGCAATTTTACCGGTCAAGCTACTGGCTACATTATTCATACGGGCTTCAGTAAAATCTTTACCCTTCACTTCCTGAACAGAATAACCTAAGCCTCTTTTTTCTTTAGTAACACCTAAAGCGGTAACTACAACTTCGTTTAGTGTCTGGTGGTCTTCAACTAATGTTACATTGATACTTGTTTTTCCTTCCGTAACAACTTCTTGGGTAACATAACCTACGTAGGTGAAAACCAGGATAGCATTAGCAGGTACATTGAGTGCGAAATTACCCTGCACATCGGTAGAAACCCCTATCGCTGCCCCCTTCACTTTTACACTAACTCCTATTAAACCTTCACCTTTGGCATCAGTCACTCTTCCCCTGATATCGGCTTTCTGGTCGCTTGTAAAATAGTTTGAATTTTTTTTGATCACTTGCTCACCCGGAGGGGGACCCACTCTGAATGTTTGTACCGTAAATATTCCATCCTTCTCTTTAAGGATGATTGTATTTTCTGCAATAAAATACGTTAACGGCTGGTTTTGGAAAACCTGTTTTAAAGCCTCCTCTAACCTGGAATTCTTTGTTTTAACAGTTACAAGAACTGTATTTTTGAGGAGCTTGGTATTATACAGGAAATCATATCCAGTTTGTTTACGGATCTCAGTAAAAACCTTATTCAGGCTGGAGTTTGTTTCATTTAAAGTAACAAATTGTGAGAAGCCATTTGCACTTACTTGCATAAAAGCCCCCAAAATTAAAATGGTAGCAAGCTTCATGACCCGTAACGTTTGATTGAAGATTACATACGGCCGTTTTTTAAGGTTTTTATAGGTGCTGATGAAGTAATTACCGCCTTTTTCAGGTAAAACATTTTTCATACATTTACATTTTCAAGTTGTTATTAATTGATAAAATTTCGTTGTCGCGGAATTAAATTGAGATTAACTTGGAATTTTTCCGCTTCGGGTGCAACCGGAGCGGTTTTCTTCATTCTTCTCGTTCATCCACTCAGCTGCTGTCCGTTTTCATGATCATTGGTTCCATTTTATTGAGTTGAAGTTATTTTTAATGCTTTACCTTTATTGAGTTGACGTTATTTTCAATGTTCTGCCTTTTATGGCGAACTTAACATTCTCGCTCTGTTCCAATATTTTCAAAAGTTTGGATATCTTTACTTCATTGGATATATATCCGGTGAATTCATCTGCAGGGACTTTTCCTTCATAAATCAGATCCATATCATACCATCGGGCTATTTCCTTCATAATATCCTGTAAAGGGGTGTTATTAAAGCTAAAATGGCCATTCTTCCAGGCATTCACTTTTGCCGTATCGGTACTTTCTATCTTGATCTCAGGCTGTGATGAATTAGTGAGTGATTGTTCTCCCGGTTTCAGCAACTGTGTTTTAGGTGTTTTTAATTGTGGGGAGCGCAAGATAATCCGTACGCTGCCCTGCAGTAAAGTCGTTTTTGTGTATGCCTCATCCTTATAAGACTTAATATTAAAGTGAGTACCAAGAACTTCTACAATCTGGTTATCACTCTCTACACGAAAAGGAACTTTTTTATTGTGAGCTATTTCAAAGTAAGCTTCTCCTGTTAGTGTTACTTTCCGTTCAGTTTTAGCAAAAGTAATTGGAAAACTAAGGGTAGAAGCAGAGTTCAGCCAAACTCTACTTCCATCAGGCAGTACTATCTGACATTTTCCTCCTTTTGGATTCTCAATTATATTGATAGCTGAAGGGGCATCCGTATTAATTTTATGTGTCTTACTTTGTTCATACACAATCTGGCCGGTGGCAGTTTTTGTAATGGCAATATTTCCCTGACTGGCAATAAGGCCTTTGGTTGCATCATTCAGACTGATCCGTGATCCATCAGCAAGTCTTAAAATAGCGTTGTTATATTCTGGTGCAATGTCATTCTTGATATTTATTTCTGTAAACTGCTCACTATCCGGCTGTTCTTTCCTACTATGAAAATAAAAACCTGCCATCGTTGTTATCAGCACCACAGCTGCAATTGCTGCCTTTTTCCATTGATATTGCTGGCTGACTTGCTTAAAAGTTTCATCCTTGCAGACAGTTTCCATCAGATGATTAAGCATCTTTTCGCCTACTTGTTCGATTTCCGGTTGCTGATTTAAATCTGTCGACTTTTCGAAGCTGTCGTAAAAATTAAGCAATTGTTGTTCTTCTTCCAGGGAGGCCTTGCCCGAAATGTATATGTCTAGGAATTGTAAAAACTGTTCCTTTTCCAAAATCAAGTGGATTTAAATATAAGAGTGTAGAATCGCAGGTATCCCCTAGTTCATAAATAAAAAAAATTAAATAGAGATGTTTAATTTTAAAAAGAGGAGAATTATCGATAATAATAGAGAAATTCTTAGCTGGCGCAAAGCTTTATTTAAATGATTCTCTACTGTTTTGGTAGATATGTTTAGCTGACATGAAATTTCTTTGTGAGATAACCGTTCTTCCCTGCTTAATTGGTAAACAATTTTACATTTAGTAGATAATTTATCGACAATAGAATTGATCTGGGACAACAATTCCCGGTGCTCCAAATTGCCGTATTCCGATGGTGTGTGTAACCGTTCATGCAAGTTCTCGAAAATATCCTCACGTACAGATCCGAAGCGGACCTGCCTGTAAACCTCATAACGTGCAGATGCAAATAGATAGGACTTTAAAGAAACCTTAATTTCTATCAGTTCCCTTTTATTCCATAAATTAATAAAAATTTCCTGTATAATATCTTCGCATGCCTGCTGGTCCTTTAATAATTTATAAGCCGAAGAGAACAATAGGTGCCAATACTTTTTATAAATTTCTTTTAAGGCCATATCATCTCCTAACCGCAAGCGATTCATTAACTGTACATCCTCAAAACTTTTAATGTTGGTCATCAGGGATCTAAACTTGTTAAAAATTAAAAATCAACTTTGAGAAAAATCACCATTCTCTTGAGTAATATTCTGATATTTTTGCTTTATCTGGCGATAATTACCTGTAAAATAACATAATAATAAAAGAATTTTGTGAAAATGCTGATAATAAACCTATTATCAAAATAATATTTGCCAAAAACTTTAACACTCAATGGTATTTTTTAAAATATCGTGTCGTTTTGATTGTTAATTATGAAGATTTAATTTTTTAGCGCATCAAAAACAAGAAATTTTAAATATTTAATACAGAAAACCGACTTATTATAGAAAAATAAAGAAACAAAAAGAAGAGGTTTATTAAATAGGATTATTTATCCTGCCATTATATAAACAAGAAGGTCTGATTGAATCAATTTAATTTATTCATCACTTATAGGGGATGTCCTGTTTTTTTTACTCATATCTATAATTTCAATCCTTAAATTAAAATTAAAATGAAAACAGAAAGAAGAACTGTAGTAAAAAAATTATTAGCCTTTACAGCAGGTATTACAGGACTGGGACTCGTTGCAAAAGCTGCAGAAGTCAGGTCTGAAAAGGAGGCAGGAAATATCACAAATGTTGATAATGTACCCTTATATTCAGGTCATGTAAAACATGGAAATATGGTATATATTGCTGGTAAGGGAGCTCATACTCCTGACATGGCACGCCTTTATCCGTATGATATACAAACACACACTGAGCATGTACTAAAAGAGATTGAAAGAGAACTTAAACTGGCAGGTTCATCTATGGACAAAGTATTAAAGGTAACCGTATTCATTGACGATATTGCGAATTACAAACCAATGAATGACATATATATAGGCCGATTCGGCAACAAGCCTCCTGTACGTACCTGTTCAGCTGTTGCCAAAGGAGGTATTCCAAGAGAGTCTTTGCTTGCAATGGACTGTATTGCTTATATCTAACAATTCAACCAGGCCATCTCTTTACTAATACTATTGTATTTATTGGTTGAGCTAATTAAAGTTTAATACTGATCTGTTTTGGAGGTTTCTTCAACTTCAAAACAGACTTAATTAACTGAGAAACGCATCTGTCCAACCTAAGATATCTTTGTCAACTTTTTACTGCTAAAGATGAATAGGAGTTTAATAATATTTCTAGTAAAGGATCTCATCTATTCTAATAACCAAATTTATCCAAAAGCTACTGTAGCTTGTACACATCACCCAATCATACAATTTAGTAGGGTCTAATTAATATTTACCAGTTATTTAACAAATGAAACAAATAATTAATACAAACAATGCCCCAGCACCAATTGGGCCGTACAGTCACGCTGTTAAAGCTGGTAATATGCTTTTTGTATCAGGCCAGATCCCTATTAATCCTGAAACCAATATGCTTGTAGAAGGTTCAATAACTGATGAAACCAGGCAAGTGATGGAAAATGTTATAGCAATTCTAAAAGAAGCAGGATATTCTTCTTCTGATATTATAAAGTCGACTATATTTTTAACTGATATGGCCTATTTTGCTCAGGCGAATGACGTATACAGTACTTATTTTGAGTCTGATTTCCCAGCACGTGAAACTGTTGCTGTAGCTGGCTTACCTAAAAATGTGAACGTCGAAATCTCTGTAATTGCATATAACCCTAATCTGTAATCTCAGTATACTGAGGTAAGTATTAGAGTCTTAGAGCAGTTTTATTTAAAGCCCCCCTTTACCAATCGTAAAGTGGGGCTTTAGTTATTATTCCTTTAAATACTAACCGCCAATTTTCTGAGGCTGCATGCAATATATTCGTGTCCCTGCTAATGAACATGCTATTTCTTTTCTGCGTACCGAAACCATGTGAAAATTTAAATTTCAATTCTTTTTTTAAAAGTTTATTATTGTACACCAGTATAGAATAGGATAGTAATTATCACCTTTAACTGGAGCTGATTACAAGAAACCTTTCGTTAAGAACTCATCCTCCATGAGGCTGAATTAATTAGTAAATACTATAAGAAAAAATAGCTATTCGCTATTGAAAATGTAAATCATAATTTGAAATTATCAATATACCTAATAATGTAATTATGCTTATTCGTAAAGAAAGAAAGTCTCCGAAGTATTTGAAGTGCCTGCTTTCAGGTGCTGTAGTTTTGTTTTTCACCCTTATCGCCACTAATGGTTTCTGTCAGGAAGTTTTTTACGAAGCAGAAACAGCTGTGTTAACAAAGGGCGCTTCTATTGATACCTGTTCTTCATGTTCTGCAGGCAAAATGGTTAAACAAATAGGCGATGCAAATAATGGCGGAGTAACATTTGATATTCCGGTTAAAACAGCTGGATTATATGCTGTAAATGTTTACTTTATCGTGTATGATGACCGTTCGTTTGCAATTACCGTAAACGATGAATTGTTTCCACAGGAAATTATTTTCAGAACAACTGAAGGTAAGAACAAGTTAAGTGCCCAAAAGATTTTTGTTCCATTAAAAGCAGGCAATAATAAAATCGCTTTTAACAACCCATATGAGGGAGCGCCTCAATTAGATAAAATAGGTATATCGGGTACACCTATTAAGTCAGCTACCATTTCCGGTACTATAAAAAGCACTGCCGGTAAACCTTTATCAAACATTGAAGTATTTCTTTCGGGCGATACAAAAAGGAATACAAATACCGATAAAAGCGGACATTATCAATTCGAGAACGTTCCGCTTGGAGAGTATTATATAACCCCATCTAAATCAAAAGCGCTTTTTGCACCTTATGATTATGTTATTACCGATCTTTCAAAAGCAGAGAAAGTATACAATTTTACCGGGAAGGAAATAAATGCTAAACCTGCCGGGATTTCTAAACTGCAATCGGGAAAGTGGAGAATTGAATACAACACAGCTAGTGGAACAGCGGATTTCTTTTATAATGAAAAGTCTATATTATCTGATGCGTATGCAGCCGTTAGAATTCCGGAAACAGTTACCAGCCTGGGATTTGATAAAAGAGTAATCACAAAAAGCAATATTAATGACAAATATGGTAAAGGGGTAAGGTTTGATGTTGCACTGACCAAAATAAATAATCCTATTAAGATGATCCAAACTTTTTGGGTCTACGATACAGATTACCTATTAACAGAGGTGAAAATATCCGGTAAAAATCTGAGTTCCAATTACATGGCCCCTCTTGTTTCCAATAGTCCTGTTACGTTTCTTTCTAGTGGAGATGCAAGAGCTTTATATGTACCTTATGATAATGATAAATGGACGAGGTATATTTCTTTTCCCTTCAATTCTGCCGTTACCAGCAATGAAGTATCTGCCCTTTACGATAATACCAGCCGCAAGGGCTTAATTATTGGTTCAGTAGAGCATGATGTTTGGAAAACGGGTATAAAATCAGTAACATCTAACTTTACTTTAAAAAATTTAGAAGTTTTTGGAGGAAATACATCAAACAAAACCAGAGATATTTTAAAGCATGGAAAAATTACCGGTGATGAAATCAAATCCCCAAAAGTATTTTTAGGATTTTTCGCTGATTGGCGTATGGGTCTTGATGAATTCGCTAAGGCAAATAGTAAAAATGCGCCTTCAAGACCTTGGGAAAAGCCAGTTCCTTTTGGCTGGAATAGCTGGGGAAAAATCCAGGGTAAACTTACCGTCCAAAAAGCAATAGAAGTTTCAGATTACTTCGCTAAAAACCTCCAGCCTGATAATTTTAATAACGGAGTTATTTATATCGGTTTGGATGCAGGAGCAGAGAAATTTAGTGATGAAGATCTGGCTAAATTTGTTTCTACTTGTAAAGCAAATAAACAAGAAGCGGGAGCATATTTAGGACCTTTTTTAGGAAACGGCAATGAAAATGCTCAGGTGACTGGAACGAATTATAAATACAAGGATATTTATTTATATGCAAATGGCAATAAGCAATATATAGATGGTCTGGTGGCAGTCGATCCTACGCATCCCGCTACCAAACAAAAGGTGCAAAATACCATTGAACGTTTCAAAAAGCTGGGCTTTAAATACATAAAAATGGACTTTCTTACTCATGGGACATTAGAAGCCGATAAATATTTCAATCCCAAGGTTAAAACAGGTATTCAGGCATACAACGAAGGGATGCAGCATATTCAGAAATGTCTGGGTGATAGCATATTTTTGAATTTGTCTATTTCGCCTTTATTCCCATCCAATTATTCTCAATCCCGCAGGATTGCTTGTGATACATGGGGAGATACTGAAAAAATTGAGTATACCCTTAATTCCCTTACTTATGGTTGGTGGCTTTCGAAAATGTATAAATTCAATGATGCTGACCATGTTGTTTTAGGTGATTTTACAGAGGCCGAAAATAGATCAAGGGTTACATCTTCTGTGATAACCGGCATCTTTATAGCGGGCGATGACTTTAGTGCAGATGGAGGATTAATTGGTAAAGAAAGAGCTAAAAAGTTCCTTACTAATAAAGATATAAATGATATTGCAAAAATGGGTAAGTCATTCGAACCCGTTGAAGGAGATACCGGAAGTAAAGCAGCAGAAATGTTTGTGCATCAAGATGGGAATAATCTTTATTTAGCTGTTTTTAACTTCTCAAAAAGCGCAAAAAATAACAATCTCGAATTAAGTCGCCTTGGCCTTTTATCGAATAAAAATTACCAGGTTAAAGAGCTGTGGACTGGCAATACCAGTACTATTAAAAGCGGCTCGCTTGACGTTACTGTAAATCCAGGAGACGTTCAGGTGTTCAAATTTACTTTATAATATAATTTATAGTTTGAACCAGATAGGTTCCGTGTGATTAAAAAAAGCCCTCTCACTTATAGATATGTGAGAGGGCTTTTAAGATTTTGAACGTAGCAAATTTTAAATATCCAAGGATTTCTATTTCACTGTTGTTGGTGGTGAATATTAATAAACTGCTTAAAGTTGTTTTCAAACTTTATTGCATGATCAACTTTTTCCACTATTAAAATAGCTACCTATAGCTATTTTATTTCCCTCAGTTAGCTGGTACCTTTCATAAAAACAAAGTTTAATCTTATCCAGCCTTAAATGAATAATGTTTGTTCACTTGAAGTAAAGGCTATTTAACAGGGTGTTGGATGGTATCGAAAAGTACTGATTAGCAACCCTAAGCGGCAGTTAAGTGAACTCAAATTTCTTAAGCAGGTAGAAGGTTAAGCTTTTTGTGATGACTGCCCTTTGCCCTGATCAATTCGGACTGTAATAACCAGAAATATGGCTTTAAAATATCCCGTGCCCTTTTTTCGCAAATTAAAAGGGTACGCATTTGATCCTTCCTTTTCATCTACCTTGAGTAAAAAACAAAGTAATGAAGTGGTTTATAAAGTTAAGTGGGAGAAAACTGAACCCGGCCCTAGTGGAGAGTATATAGACGTAATTGATTACGACCCTACAAAAAAAAGCTTTTATGTACCCATATCATTAGATGATCCCTACGTACTTGCAGATCATGGTTTGAACCTATCCGAAGGTGATCCGAGGTTTCATCAGCAGCAGGTTTATGCGGTAATCATGAGCGTTATTCATCAATTTGAAAGGGCCCTGGGGAGAAAGATTATCTGGTCGAAGATGACTCCCGCCACAAATTCGCATACAGAATATGAGCATAAGTTTATCAAACAACTACGCGTGTATCCTCATGCCATGCGTCAGCAAAATGCGTACTATTCTCCTGAAAAGAATGCCTTATTATTCGGGTATTTTCAGGCAGCCAGTAATTGGGATGGCAATAATGTTCCGGGTTCCACCATCTTTACCTGCCTCTCTCCAGATATTGTGGCACATGAAACTACTCATGCTATTTTACACAGCATTCATCCGTATTTAACCAAAGATACCAATATGGACATGCTAGCCTTTCATGAGGGTTTTGCAGATATCATTGCGCTATTGCAACGTTTCACTTTTCGGACAGTTGTAGAAGACCAAATTAAAAATTCAAGAGGCGACTTACTTTCCCCCGAAAATATGTTGGGTGATTTGGCCATACAATTCGGGCAGGCAGTATCTGGAAACAGAAGAGCACTGCGAAGTTTTTTAGTTGAAAAGGACGATAAAGGTAATTGGAGTGCAGTAAAACCGGATCCTGCTTTGATTCACAGCATTATGGAGCCCCATAGTAGAGGAGGTATTTTGGTAGCCGCTGTTTTTGATGCATTTGTAAGGTTATATAAATTTAGGGTGGCTGATTTAATAAGGCTTGCATCTAACGGGAGCGGTATTTTGGCTCAGGGCGAAATTGATCCAGACTTAGTAAAACGCCTCTCACATGAAGCCTGCGAAATTGCCGAAAAGTTATCTCAGATATGTATCCGGGCACTTGATTATTGTCCGCCGGCTGATTTAACATTTGGAGACTATTTAAGAGCATTGGTAACTGCCGATCTTAGATATAACCCGGATGATGAAGAAGGTTTACGTTTTGCATTATTAGAATCCTTTAGAGCCTGGGGTATTATACCAGAAGAAATTAATACATTTTCAGTTGAAGCACTTGAATGGAAATCTCCTGAGGATGATTTTTTTGATGAAGTTCTAATGGGCAGACTTCAAGATAGAATTAAGGCAAGCTTTAATCCTAACTACCACCAAAATCCGGACAAAAAGCCAAATCCTGAAATTACTACTATACTAGGCCATATAGAGCGTATTTTAAGAGAAGATAAGCGAGAAATAATATTTAAAGAATCACAAGAACTTTCCGCTCACATACATGCTTTAGTGAAATCAGAAATTCATACAAACAAAATAGAAACGATTCTGGGCATGAACTTCGATGCTTTAACCTACCCATATGCGGAAGAGGGTAAAAACGGAGACACCACCATCAGGCACCTTCACGCTGCGAAACGCGATGTGTTTCAGGTTTATAAATGTCGTCCGGTATTTGTTCCTAACTATCACTCAGGCAATTCATCTAAAATAATGATTATCATGTTTTTACAGAAGGTAATAGTAAACCTTAAAGGAAGCAGATACCAGGGGCAGTTTGCTGGAGATGTGTATGCTTTTAGGGGAGGTGCGTCTTTAATAATTGATATGACGGACTATAAAATAATGTATGTTATCACGAAAAACGTCAACAATAGTGAGCGCCTGATTCGCCAACTTGATTATGCATTAGAAAATCATGGTAATGGTAATGATCACGAATTGCTGATGCAAGGAAATGAACCGTTCGCAGCCTTACATCTGCATTAAATTAAAATACCATGACCACTACCATCCGGATGTACAATCAACTCAATTTGGGAGACTGTTTTTTGTTAAAATTTAGTACCTCAACGGAAGATTCATACCTGCTTATTGATTTCGGATCATATGAAGGGAACAACAGTGAGCGTGAACGAGAAATTGCGCAAGACATTAAGGAAACTATTGGAGATAAAAAATTAACGATTGTTCTTACACATCAGCATAAAGATCATTACAGTGGTTTTCTGCATGCCGGTGATATTTTAAAAAATAAGAAGAACAAGACGGAATTGTGGCTCTCTTATCTGGATTCAGAAATAAGTAAGGAAGGGCAGGCAATCAGATCTGTAACTGAAAAGTTTTGGAAAAAAAGCAAAAAAGTAAAAGCCATTTTAAAAAACAAATTAGCGGCCGAAGCCAAGCCTCAAATTCAAATGATGTTGGATAAGAAGGAAAGCTTTGACCTTTTTGCCGAAGACCAAAGTGGGGGAGAAGCCATCACCAAATTACTGGAAATAGCAGATAATAAGGTAAAGTTTTTAACTCCCGGAGATCACTTCATGATGCCCGGTACGAATGATGAAATTAAAGTGTACGTTCTGGGGCCGCCTTTTGATAATAAGTTTTTGTCGAAACGAGATCCCGGAAAATCAGAAGAAGTACAAGGCCTGAATGCGATGATGGAAATGGCAAATATGGATATTTCCGGATCAATGATGCTTGATGCACTCACTTCATTGTATGAGCCAGAAAGTTTTCAGGAATATGATTTTCCTTTTAACAGGCAATACATTAATACTGGAGCCGACAATGGACCTAAAAAAGCCTACGAAAACATGGATGAAGCCTGGCGTAAGATTGACGACGACTGGTTAAGCGAAATTGGCAGACTCTCGTTATTTATGGATAAACTCACCAATAATACCAGTCTGGTATTGGCTTTTGAAGTTGTAGCATCTAAAAAAGTAATGTTGTTTGTGGGTGATGCTCAAATTGGAAATTGGCAAAGTTGGTTCAATGTGGTGTTCAAGGATTCAGATGTAACGGGCGAAGATTTGCTTTCAAGAACGGTGGTATATAAAGCAGGACATCACTCCAGTTTGAATGCTACTTTAAAACAAGGTTTAGACTTAATGAACGAAAGGGAACTGGTGATTTTGATACCAGTTAACCAAAAAGTGAGCGAAAAATACGGTTTTCACATGCTTAAACCTGGGATGCTGAAAGGATATCATCGAAAAAGCCAGGGAAGGGTTTTAAGATCAGATTCTATAGTGCAAAATTCGGGAGAGCTTGTTTTGGACTTTCCTTTCTTAGATGCGGAAAAGTTTGGTAATCGCATTCACGTTCATCCGCCTAAAGGCCATCCTCATTTGTGGATAGAAGTAACAGTAACATAAAGCCTGTAGGTAGGCTTATAAGCTGAGTTCGTTTAAAAAAAGCATGATTGGAACTTACAAAAACGTTTTATGGAATGCATTTATAAAACATGCCAGGTTTGCGTTAGGGATTAAAGTGAAAATCCTTTTTGCCACTTCGCAAAAAGATTGCAACGGAAAGCCCGCCCGACGCCCATAAACGCATTTTAATAATTAATAGAACGTAGTTTAATACTAACAACTGGTTGAAATGAATAGTCAAACATCATTGAAAAATATAGCGAAACAAAAGTTAAGGACTTCGAGGTGTTGGTGATGACAACAGTAACGGGCGGATGCCGAGGAGGGTGTTTCACCAACCTCTTAACTGAGATATTCCAAAGGTTCACGTGTTTACCAGAATAAATATTGAAGGCTGTATGTATACTGATTTTCATAATATATAATAACTATTAAATATGGATACGAATCAAATTCCATCAAATCCACTCGAAAAAATAGCGCTCAGTCTTTCAGGAGGAGGGTACAGGGCTGCAACTTTCCATCTCGGTTCCATGTCATACCTAAACCGTCTCGTTTATGATGGTAAGCCATTGTTAGAAAATGTAAAACTGCTTTCCACAGTTTCAGGTGGTACCATTACTGGGATAGTTTATGCGCTTTTAAAACAAGAAAACAAAAGTTTCGAGTTCATATACAGCTTTCTGCTTGATAAGCTTTTGAAATTGGATCTGGTTGCCACCGGAATAGAAATGTTAAATCCGGATGTTAAATGGGAGAACCAGTATAAAAACAAAAATTTAATTAATGCATTCGCAGAGCAATATGAAGAATTTACCGGTGGTGCGGTTTTTAGCAAATTTGATTCAATGAATTCACATTTGGAAACCGTATTATTTAATTCGACCGAGTTTACAAATGCGCTTAATTTTAGGTTCAAAAACTCCGCTGCAGGATACTCAGGTAATTACCGGATACGAATAAAAAAAGAAAATGCACAGGAAATTAAACTGTCAGATGTAATGGCATCTTCCTCATGCTTTACCGCAGGGTTTGAACCTATTATTTGGCCAACAGATTATGTTCATAAAGATGCGCCATCACTTATAAAATTATCTGAAACTTACAAAGATGAAGGCAAAGCGGTTGTTGGGATAATGGATGGTGGTATTTACGACAATCAAGGTATTGATAGTATACTTAATTATAAAAAAGGTAATGATGAGCCATATTTTGATTTAATTATTATCTCTGATGTTGCTTCCCCATACATGGACGCTTACCAACCGTTGGCGGAAAAAGAGAAATCTGGATTACGTAAACTAACCCTAAAGGAGGTTGAACAAAAGGTTACTAACTATAATAAGTGGATTAACTATGGCTTCATCATTCTGATAATTTTAAGCGTGGTGATTGCCATAATTACGAAATCAGGTACGGTGTCTGGAATATTTTGTGGCTTTGGCATAGCCTTAACCTTATTTTTTATTGTAAAGCTTTATTTAACTGACAAAATAAAAGCGGCTAAAAACAACGTCTTACAAAGTATAAAAGATAAAATTCCAGAATTTTATAGAACAAAATTAGCAAAGCTTAAAATTGAAGAATTATCTGTCCATCGCATCGAGCCCCTGGTTTTAGATAGGCTGAATTCACTTCTAACACTAGTAATGGATGTTTTTTTAAAGGTAGTACGACGCTTAAATTATTATAAACTGTATGATGATGAAAGATATACTTTCAGGAGAATATCAAACCTTATTAATGAACTTACAGAAAAGGATTTTACTGAAAGACAAAAACATATTAAAACGGAAGAACTGAGCCCTGAACAAATTAAAAACTCCGTTTTATTAGGTAGCTACGATCAAATAATTGGTAAAAATTTGAAAGCATTAGCTGAAGAAGCGGTATCATACGGCACCACCCTCTGGTTTACCGACCAAAACAAATTAGATTTGATATTGGATAAATTAGTTGCCTCCGGTCAATTTACCATGTGTTATAACATGATCGGTTATTTTGAAAAGCTAATATATTCTACAGATAATGGTTTCGATTTGCTTAGTACTGCTACTCAAATGCAAATTAAATCACTCTATGAACAAGCGAAAGCTGATTTTGATCAATTTAGAGAAGATCCAATGTTTATGTATATTAAGATGTCAAGAAAATCGGAAAACACAGGTACACCTAGTGATTACGAAGGATGATTTTTATAACGTCAAGGTTTTATAATCTTAGAAGTATTTTTTTGCAATCACTCGTAACCTAGTCATAGCATGTCGATATAGCATGTCGGTATAGCATATGTCTGGCTCATAGCCGCCGGAAGGCCTACTTCTTTTCTCTTGACAGAAAAGAAGCAACCTGCGGAGCAAGCATGAGCGCCTTGCAATAACAATATACAAACCAAATAACGTCAAGGCTTCATAATCTTAGCTAAAATATCGAATGCTGGCTCAAGCGCAATCCAAGCCGTGACGATGATTGTATAAACTCCAGAAATTGGCTTATCACTTCTCCGGATTGCTTAATGTAGCTGATATTCGGAAATGCCATACAGCCATCATCCAATATTTTTTAACGCTAATCTTATGAGGCCATCCCGAAATTGCAGTTCATTCGAGTTGTCCGTCCACCTATCCTTTTTGTCATCTTGACGCAGGAGAGATCTGGTTTGAGTTATGGCCTACATGTTTCGAATAGTAGCCAAAATCGAACAACCACAAATCCCAACCATGCTATTCCCGCCATACGTGTGTTCCCAAATGCCGGCAAAATTTAAACATCAGATGCTGGCCCAGTGCGTCGGGAAAGGCATTGGCTTGTTTCAGAAGCGGGGCCTGAAGCGCCCTTCCGGGAAACAAACGCAGCCGTGCTGATGTTTAAATGCGGGCTGGATCTGCGCCCAAGGCATCTTGCGGAAGACACAAGATTTTTGGTCCTTTTGATCTCAAAAGGACTAGCCCCCGCCCGGCAATGAGGGCGTAGAATATTCGAGTGAAATGAAATTTCGGTTAAACTTCGAAAATTTGTGTTCATTCGAAACTTTTCGCTGCCACTAGCATTACTTTTTTCATGCAGTCAAAAAAAGTAATCAAAAAAGACCGCGGCTTCATAATCTTAGCTAAAATATAGAATGCTGGCCCAAGCGCAATCCAAGCCGTGGCGAATATTTGTTTACACTTAATCTTCGCTTATCACTTCTCCGGATTGCTTAATGCAGCTGATAATCGAAAACACCAGACAGCCATCATCCAATATTTCTATACGCTAATCTTATGAGGCCGTCCTGAATCGCAGTTCATTCGAGTTTTCCTCATAGCATCTGTCTTTGTCATATCGACGCAAGAGAGATCTGGTTTGAGTTATGGCCTAGCAAGTTTCGAATAGTAGCCAAACATCAAACAACCACAAAACCCAACCCTTGTTTAAATCTTTCACTTCTAGGCATTCCGAATAAAAAGTCTAATACAATGCCGCTAACCAGATATGCACCTCCTACACTTAAGAATGTTATAAAAGCAGTTCCTTTAGAATTTTTTTCAACACTAAAAATTAAAACTAGTAAGATTAGCAAAGAAGCAAGAACTAAGCCTATTAGGATTTTTCCTAGAAGTGGATATATCTCTTCTTCTTCATCAGTTAGTGCATTATTTTTTTTCAATTTATGATGAATCGCTAAATAGTTAGAATTTGATGATGTCTTTCCAGTTAAACTTAAACACACCATTGGCGAAATAAAATAGCTATCAATAGCTATTTTTTTTCCAAAAAGACCTTCATAGTTTGGCAGTAAGTTAAAATGAATAAAAATCATTGAAAACCGGCCATATGGAAAACCTACAAGTTATTGTTGAGCCAATACAAACTTTTAATTTTCTTAGTGTTGTTCCCCAAAATGAGGTTCACAATAATTATAAATTTATTAAAGGAAAGTTAGTCTTGTCAGGAAGACAGCCCGATGGAGATTCAGTTGCAGTTATTGCTGATAATATTGCTGATTTTAAAGGGGTTTATCGCAGTTTTCTTTTGAAACCATCGAGTGTTAATGGATCAGTACAACTAAGGTTTGAGGGAATTGATACTCCAGAACTGCATTACGGTGCCGCACTTCAGCCATTCGGTAAGGAGGCAAGAGATTATCTTCTGTTCACTATCTTGGGTTTTACCCAAATTGACTATAAACCTTCTAGCGATCCAGCAAAACCAGACACTACTGTAATCAGTTCTAATCCTGCGACGTTAGACGTGATAATTGCAACAAGTGCGCTCGAAACACACGGCCGCCCAATATCATATATTTTCAACGCAAGCGAGCCATTAATCACTACCGACTGGGGACCAATTTCTGAGACCTTGCTTCGCAAAAGTATAAATTATAAAATGCTGGAATCGGGCTTCGCTTATCTATTAGCATATACATCTATGCCTCTGGCTCATTTTAAAATATTTAAAGAAGTAGCTAATGCTGCAAGATTGAACAAATCTGGCGTTTGGAAAGATGATTCAACAAGGGATTTCAGACTTACTGATGTGCACGCAATTGAAGGCGAAAATGCTCAGCTAATTTACCCTAAGCTATTTAGAAGATGTATAGACTTTTTTAAGTCTGGTGAAGAAGAATTAAAAGACTGGCTAAGAAAAAAGGAAAAGGAGAATGATCAGGTCAGAATAACAGAAACTACCATCGTGAATATGTCGAGTTTAATTCAACAGGTGAATGATCACATATACTTTCAAGCTGATATTAATGACATCATTTTTATAGAAAAGTAGTTAGTTGTAAAGCAAATAACGGCACTACACATAACGCGTAGAGTATAAGAATGTAAACTTCACTAGCCCAGATCTGTGAGCGAGATTATGATGTTAAACTATTTTAGAAACCACATTTCCCAATTAAACTTCGAACAAAAATAGATCATGTTAAACTCACCGGTTATAGATTTAGTCATCCTGCTTTCCTTCACCTATTTTATAGGAAGCCTAATTCTATCAGCCATAAATGAGGCAATAGCAGGTGGACTTAGACTTAGACCAAAACGACTGAAGTTTGCTCTGGAAAATATGTTTTTTGGCTCTGATTGGAAACCATTTGTTAAAAATAAATTAGCGAAAAGCCAGCATATAGAGTCGCTAATGAAAAGTCCGGGTCGTTATCCCGCTTATCTTCCGTCAAAAAGTTTTGTTTTAGCAATAATTCAGCAATTGAGAAAGGTTGGAGAGAATGGTGGTTTTAATTATACAGATGGGACTTCGCTAAGTTTAAAAATTAGTCAGGTAGAAGGTATTCCATATTGCCTAAAGCAAATTTTAATTGACTTCGCCGTACAGGTTGAAGCAAACTATGCGGATAAAAATAAACAAATTCAAGAATTTGAAAAACACATCGAGGAAATTTTTAACAGTGCCATGGATAGAGCGGGCGGGTGGTACAAAAGAAAAACCAGAAGCACTTTATTAGCCCTTGCACTCATATTATCAATAGTTTTAAATATAGATACTATAAAAATTATTAATGATGCCCTTGCTGATAAGCAGAAGCTAAGTAAAGCAATAGATAATATATCTGCAAAAATTCCAGAGTTAGAGAAACTTCAATCTATAAGTATCACCGATTCCTCTATGATAATTACAAGAGCCAGCCTGGAAGCCTCGGGAGACAATGTAAACAAGATAATTGTCAAATATAATCAGACAACAGGGTACACCTTAGGTTACCAAAACTTTATGAAGGAATGGAGTGAAGGTTTTTTTCTGAAAGTAGTAGGCATTTTGATAACTGCATTTGCTCTTCAATTAGGCTCTAACTATTGGTTTGATATGTTAAATAAGGCAGTTAATATACGGGCGGCAGGAAAACGACCTGATGAAAAGCGCCCTCCACAGATATAGAAAAATTTTATTAATTAGATATTGATATTATGAAGCAAATACTTATAGTCATTCTATTATTTCTTTTTACTGAGAACCATGTATATGGTGTCGTAAAAGAGTCCACTGATGATTCCTCCTCAACAGAGTTAAAGTTGAAGGCTCAAAAAGCTGAAGCAGAGAGAAAAAAAGCAGAGCAAGAAAAGAAGAAGTTGCCTGACACGACTAACTCAACCAGTTTTGCAAAAGAACCAATTCTTAAATGTAATGAATGTAAATCCTGCATTCCAAATCCTACCGGATCCGTTGGCAAAGCCGAATTTTTAGGTTTAGTATTACTACCGATTTACATATTTGTAATATTGATTATAGTAGTGATAGTTGCATCAAAAGGCTTTAAGTTAGCGGAAGCGCTTAAAGAAAATGAGATTTCTAAGATAACAATTCCTAATCCTAAATATACAGGAGCCCCAGTTGTCGCAGGTACTGCAGAGATACCCCCTACCATCGAAATTACATCCAATCTAACTTTCATTCCGGCAGTGGCGCCTACGGCTACATCGTTAGGAAGTGAAAGTAGATACGAGTTAGATCAAACCAATCTCAGTTATAGACCTAGCATAAGTCGATATATTGCGTTTGTAAGCAGTTTGCTCATTATTGTAATAGCAGTTTGCGTATTTAGTTTCTTCATCTATCACTATATAAAAACGGGCTGTCCGCCAGAGTTGACATCGCTCTCTACAGTGCTTATAGCATTAGGTGTGGGCATGGTGCCGTACGCTGCAAATAAGGTTTCCACAGCGGTCTCGTCAAGTAATAACCAGGGATAATAGTAACACTAGATATCATAGTGATTAACAATTAAAAAACAACAATATGCCACAAACGCCTATTCAAAACAATGATCCCCTGCTCATAAATCTGCAGGCTAACATATTAAAAGGATATGGAAGAAATTTTGCCCACCACCTTTTTTTTCAACTTGATATAAATAATATCGGCTTCGCTAAAGCATGGATAAGAAATTTTGCAAATAATGAAATAACTAACGCTAAAAAACAATTAGATGATGCCATTGCATTCAAAGCAGGAGCTGATGGAGGTACCCTATTCACACTGTCATTGTCGTCTTCAGGATATGTAAAGTTAGGATTAAGTCAAAATGCTTCACAAACTGCCTCCTTTAAAGCAGGGATGAAAAACAGAGCTACCTTTTTAGGAGATGACATTAATATATGGGATGCTGAATTAAATTCCGAGATAGATATGCTCATCATAGTGGCTAACGACGATAGTTCAACAGCTTTACAGGAAGCAAATAGGCTGATCACGGAAATACTACCATTTGCATCTTTGCTTTTTAATCAAAGAGGCAATGTTTTAAAAATGATTGGCGGACTTGGCATTGAACATTTTGGCTATGCCGACGGTATAAGTCAGCCTTTATACTTAGAAGATGATATTAACACTCAACCAAGTACGAGTGAATGGAATGATGAAACGGCAATAAACTTAGTGTTAGTTAATGATTCAGGTACCAATGTACCCGATAGTTTTGGCAGTTATTTAGTGTTTAGAAAATTAGAGCAAAACGTTAACGCATTTAAAGTTGCAGAAGCACTTCTTCCAAAATTGAACGACATAGATGGCAATATTAATGATGAATTAGCAGGGGCTATGCTCGTAGGCAGATTTGAGAATAGTTTACCAACCATAAAAAGCAGTAACGGAAGGCAATCAAACCCGCCATTAATTACTAATGATTTCGATTATAAAGATGCAAATTCGATAAGCAAGTGCCCGTTTCATTCTCATATCCGATTGATGAACCCAAGAAATGGAGACGTTATAGCAGGGGACGTAAGTGCCCAGCGAATTACTAGGCGAGGAATTCCTTATGATGATATTAAGCGAATACCTGAAGATCGTATTACCCAAATTTCGGAAGATATGTTAGAGTCCAATAAACCGACTAGTAGAGTTGGTTTGCTTTTTATGTGCTACCAAAGCAGTATTGATATCCACTTTGAAATTCTACAAGGGCACTGGGCTAATGAAGGTCAAATCAAAAATCATTCTATTGGGGCACAAGATAGCATTATTGGTCAAGGCACTAACCCGCTAAAACCTTGCCTATGCAATGGGGGCAACAATTGCAAACTAGCCCCTTTGGCTTTAGCGGATTTGTTACTACTAAAGGGGGAAATACTTCTTTACGCCTAGTATCAGTTTTTTAAAAACAATTCAATAAAGTTTATATGAGCAACTTAACATCAGCAAATTGGAAAGCTTGGATAGATCTTCAACCTATACAGCCAATTCCGGGTGGAACTTTACATGTAACAGGTGAAATTGATACTCACAATACAAACGAAGCCAAACTTCAAAAACCGAGTACCACAGGGTTTTAACCCAACTATTCTCCTTTTAGAAATCATTGAGTTAGATTTTGTACCGTCAGAAAACCCACAGGAACTTCATTATTCAGAAGGACTGAATACGACTGGTCAAGTCACGAGTATTGAAATAATCTTTGGTGAGGATGTTCTAGCTGTTATAAATGACATACCAATCATTCAGTGATATTAAACTAAGTTGCGCTAGCCTTAACAACAAACTCAAGGGTAATAATAGGCAGATATATTAAAAAAATGACAGTAATTCGTATCAGGGCTAAGTGCTGCGGTTAAAAGTGTTTCCTATAAATGGTCAGACCATTATATCATAAAAATAAAAATTCTCCTCATCAGCTTACCGGTAAACGTAATAGGCTATTCCGCATACTCAAGCTGAGAAGAGTGCAAAGGCAGAGACATTAAATTAAAAAACACCTTATAAAAATCTTATGGCACAAATTGTAATTATTGGATCCTTCACTGAAGGAACAGGAGCAGTAGCGTGGGATATTATAGCGATTAATGATATTATCCGGGCAAACCACGCCGAGAACGGTTCATTTGAGAGCCCTTTAACACTTCCTTCTGGCTTATATAGTCTCGTCTTAAATGGAGCTTGCGCCGGAAAATTTAAATTAGATATAACAGGAGATATAACCTTCAGCTCCCCTCCCTTACCGGATATCATTGAAGCGAAGGGCGAGGCATTTAAGCGATTATATGCAATAAACATTTTTAAATCATAGCATATGAAAAGATATATTATAATTCTGCTCATGTTTTGCTCTCAACTAGCTAAAGCTCAACAACAAATTTTGGATACACTGAACAATGAAAAAACCGCTAATAAATCAGAAACTTTATCAAATTTATATTTGGCGATAAGTAGTTCGGTAACCCAAACCGACGGAGGAATTAATTTTAAAGCTACACCATTTGGAATCATGGTAGCTCTTAAGAGATTGTCAGATAGTGATCGAGATTACCTTAATCATCAGTTTTTGAGAAATTTCCAAATAAATTCTAGTATAAAACCGAAAGAAAATTCGCTTTTCAGTTTCGGCTCAGGTTCTTTTGGATTTACATTAAGTGTAATTAATAAAAGCGACAAGGCCCTAACTAATTATTTTTCTATAATAAACACATTTAGTGATATTACAACTGTATTAAATACTGCAATTCAAAGCTTTATAAATAAAAAGCCTGCCGCCAATCAAACCGCGGAATTAATAAAGATTCAAACCCAAATATTAAAATTTAATAACACCCAAAAGCTGTCTGACCTTGATCCTAGTTTTATTGCAGAACTTGGTGTACTTATAAATGGGAAGAAAGTTGATGATTTTTTGTTAGCAGATCAACAAGCTGTAAAGGCATTAATGAGGAGGGTCAGTAATGGTACTTTGCTTACACTATCTCCTGAAATAAACTACGATTTAAATCTAAAAATGACTAACTCGATATCATACAAGGTTGACTGGCAGAAAGGGCTTGATAATAATGTCAAAAATAATCCAATTCATCTTCAATTATCTTCCTCGTTAAAGACTGCCAGAGATAGCTTGAAGTTAGGTAAGAATCTCGATGATGTAAGCCTAATAAATACTATTGGGTGTAATTTTGTATTAAGGGAAGATAAAAGTCAAAAATCTATATTAGAACTTAAACCTTTTGTAGAGTATACTCACTTGTTAAATTCTAAAGAACGGGAATTAGATAAGAAGATTAATACATATAAGGCTAATTTGACCTTGCGTTTGCGTTTGGGAGAAAATACCTGGTTACCCTTAACCGTTAAGTATGATTTTGAAAAACCAAAATTACTTGGCTTTTTAACAATTTTTTGGAATGTCAAATAACTATTGAATTTTAAGCAAAACCTGCAAGCCTAATCCTTCTTTGCCAGAGGAATTAGGCCAGCAGTCATTAATTTATTCCTCAGATTTTCTTGCCCAATCATCACCTTTTCCGCCTATGCCTTTGAGCAGCCAGACCTGAATTATCTGTAAACCCCGAATCAGCACTTTATCCCCTGTACTTTATACTCTGTACTTTATACCCACAACTCCCAACCTACTGCACCACCCTCGTCAACACCCCTGTAAACGCCTCTTGGCTTTTTCTTCCAATAGCTGCAACACGTCCGTGGATTAAAGTACGGCTCGGCAAATTCGTGAACGTATGTTCCCGTAGCGTAGTCGCTTTTGAAGTCCATTTGCTATCTTCAGTAACAACCTCCTCCAAACAAATTTCAAATAGGTATGACGATGCATCTTTGACACCCTTTATGCTAAATTTCATTTCGCCAGCGTTCAATCCGTCCGACAATATAAAATCTGTAGGCGTAACAATCGGGGTTACTAATTCGCCATCATTGGTCAGGTCGAAACCGCTACTCACCAACTTTACACGATCGCCGAGCGCCAACGACTCGATATTTATGGCAAGCAATTTCATATTTAGAAGTAGGGTCGTTCTGGCAGCAAGTTTTTGGGCAATTGTATTCCGCTCGCGACTTACTGCTTTAGCCAACGCGGTAGTGTACGTAGTTTTAAACAGTGTGAAGTTTGCCAGGGTAGGTGCTGTCAAAGGGAAATTCAAATTACCAGTTAAAGCCAGTATAATAGATTGTGCTTTCAGATCCAGGTGGGCGTCTGATAGCTTACTGTAACTTGTTACTAAACCTTGAGTTTTCATATAATTTATTTTTAGTTTTTGTTTATGGTGTACAAGGTATGTCCGAATGTAATAGGCTGCAAATCAGTCGGTATAGAAACGTCGTCTTGGGTATTAAGTAGTACTAATGAGTATGAAAGCGTATCAATGAGTGTCAAAATTTCCGGTTAAGTATCAAAAGGTATGTTTGCGTACGTTAGCGTATAAAACAAGCGTATAAAGTACCAAAAGGTAAATCAGCTAATTAACCGGACAGCACGATCGTTTAGGTTAAATCTGGAAGGCTGATGCCTTTAAAGAGTTCTAAAGGCACATTTCAAAAGGAATGTACTTAGTAAAAAGGCGTTTTTACCAAGTAAAAAGACGTTTTCTCTGAAGTCGAGGGCTGTTGGAAGCAGGTAAATGGACGATTACCTGCTTCCGACATACATTGGAAGCAGGTAAAAGGCGATTTTACTAAATACTTTTGATGAATTCTTGAAAGAAGATTGCGTTTTACTACAATCCGAGATCGAAATACCTGCTTGCAACATCCGTAGGAAGCAGGTAAAAGGCGATTTTACTGAGTACTTTTAATAATTTCCTGAAAGAAGGTTGCGTGTAGTAGCATGGTTGATGTGAAGAACTGCTTGCAAGAGCCGTTTACTTACGGGATGTGTTTATTATATGGGAGTAAAACACCTCTTCACAAAATAGTATGGGTCATTTTCGTATTAAAGAGCGAAAGTATTCACAACTACCAGCTGCCTAAGTTGCCTCTTCTATAATCGAGTATAGTTTTCGTTAATTCCGAAACTGGACATCCCGAATAGTCGCTTAAATTATAAATGGTAACCAGTTGATGCTTCTTAATACTGAACATCTCTCGCATTTTATTTACAATAATACTTGCTGCTCGCTCAGTTACATTGTAAATCACAGATACTTCTAAAGCCCCAATTCTGTAAACAATACTCTCTGGTTTCATAAATGGTTTAACGTAAAGTAAATCGAATCTATAACAATCTAGTTACATAAACAAATGTTAATAAAAATATTTCATCCTGATAAAAATAAGTAAACACATGTTAAAAAACTTCCAGTGTTTTAAACAATATTTTAATATCCAGAATAAAAATAAGAAGATCAGGATGATTAGAGGCACATTTAACGCCCTATCGACACTTTTGTTAGTGCCAAATTATGAGTTATAGAAATATTTTTACCCTCTTACAAACGAATGATAATAAGCTTGTTCAAGGACTATATATGGATGGTAAATCAATTCTCACCGCTTAAAATACCCTCCTCGAATAATTTATTTAACACAAACTGCCAATTTCTAAACCCAATAATGATGTAAGTCATTGTTTTTAATACCCTTCATCATTTTATAAACCCCAGCAAATGCCAAACTTTAATTATCAATGATAAACCGCCAGAACCGCAAAAAATCTGGCCTTTATAAACTTAATAAACAAAGCAAAGTATGGAAACTCTAAAAATGACTGTCGAAAGCAAAAATGGTTTAGCAAAAACCATGAAGGGGCTTGTATACGGTGGGCCGGGGATCATCGAACTGAAAGAAATACCAAAACCGGGAATCCAAAAACCAACGGATGCCCTGGTTAAAATATTAAAAACCACCATCTGTGGAACCGATTTGGGTATTCTGCACGGAAAAACTCCCACCTGTAAACCCGGCACTACCTTAGGTCATGAAGGAGTGGGTATTGTGGAAGAAGTAGGAACCGCCGTTCGCAATTTTAAAATAGGCGATCATGTAATCATCTCCTGTATCACCTCAGATGGCACCTGCGAATACTGTAAAAAGCAAATGTATTCTCATTGCGAAAATGGCGGTTGGATCTTGGGCCATCTTATTAATGGTACCCAGGCAGAATATGTACGTATCCCACATGCCGATAACAGTCTTCATCCTATTCCTGCCGGTGCAGACGAAGAGGCATTGGTGATGCTGAGCGATATATTACCAACCGGACATGAAATTGGGGTGTTAAACGGACAGGTGAAACCCGGAGATACCATCGCCATTGTGGGTGCTGGCCCCGTAGGCATGTCTGCATTACTAACAGCACAGTTTTATTCACCCGCAAAAATCTATGTTATTGATTTAGATGATAACCGTTTGGCCTTAGCTAAAAAATTCGGAGCCACACATACCATCAATTCTGCAACAACAGATGTGGCAAAACAAATCTTATCAGAAACTAAAGACGGTGTAGATGTAGCCATCGAAGCAGTAGGGGCTCCCGCTACCTTTGATATTTGCCAACACATTATTCGTCCGGGTGGCCATATTGCAAACATCGGTGTGCACGGTAAAAGCATCGACCTGCAAATCCAAAACCTGTGGATCCAAAATATCACCATCACCATGGGCTTAGTTAATACCAATACTACTCCGCTATTATTGAAAACCGTTTTATCCGGAAAAATAGACCCGAACCAATTAATTACCCATCACTTTAAATTAGATGAAATTCTTAAAGCGTACGAGGTATTTGGAAACCCGGCGAAGGAGAAATCTATGAAAGTGATTATTGAGCCGTAGTTTTGGTTTGGTAGAGTTGTCATCTCGAACGCGTTTGTCATCTCGAACGCAGTGGTGAGATCTCCTTTGCGTTGGCTTAGCAAACTTGAATAGCAGCCACGTTGCCATCGTGAACGCGTTTTTGTCATTTCGAACGCAGTAGTGAGATCTTATAAAGCATGCTGCTCAACTCGTTAGTTATCGTAAGTGTTTGTCATCTCAAATCCGTTTATCATGGTAAACGGATTTTTTTTTCGGATTTTTTGCCATCGTAAGAATTATGTGATTGCTAGACCAATTTTTTTCTTTGAACTTTACGGAAACTCTATACTTCACAAATTCCTTCAACTTTCTAGTTTGAACTTTACAAGGCTTTGAACTTTCAACTCTGAACTTTAAACTTGATCAGGGCGTTCGAGCGGGCTTTTCGTTCCAATCTTTTTGCGGTAGGGTGCAAAAAGGATTTCCTCTGCAATCCCTAACGCAAGCTACTGTGTACCCACAAGTTTTTTATTAAATTGCGGAAATATTTGTTGAATGGATCCATTATTTCAACCAAACTTCACTAATCGTTTTCATGATAAGCGATTAGAAAAAAAGGGCTTCAATTAGTTCAGCTACTTAGCCAGCATGCTAATTGCAGCATTAGAAGAATCAGCCCTGACCGTGCAGTTCAAAAGTCTGTATATCGTTTTCTAAATAACTCTAAAGTGTCAGAAGAATCTTTAATTGCGGAACTATGTGAACGTTCTTCGAGTATCTGTTCGGGCCGTCATGTACTTTGTATACAAGACACCACAGAGATGAATTATTATTCCCATCGGCAAAGAATTAAAGAAGAAAGTGGGCTAGGGCGCTTAGACTCCCCCGGGCCTGCTTTAGGCTTTAAAATGCACAGTACTTTGCTCGTTGATGCAGATGAAGGTAATGTGCTCGGTTTTTCAGATATTAAACTTTGGCATCGGCCTTTAGCTATGCCCACCCGGGCAGAAACAAAATGTAAAAGTTTTCCGATAGAGGAAAAGGAATCCTATAAGTGGATTTCAGCCGCACAAGAGAGTAAACGAAGGCTTACCGATGCTGCCATGATAACCTTTGTAGAAGACAGAGAAGCAGATATTTACGAACAATTAAGTACTATTCATCAGGATAATATCCATTATATTATTCGTTCCAGAAACAATCGGATAACAACCGATGAGAAAAGAGCCTGGGATAAACTGAAGATGTTCCCTTCAGTTGGAAATTTTACACTAAATCTCCCAACTGACCATAGAAAAAACCGTGTAGGTCAAAAAGTAACTCTGGAAGTTCGCTATACCTCAATTACTATCCCCCGTGGGGATCATATCAAAAATGGATCAGCCTATCCCAAAGAGGTCACACTTAATTTAGTAGAAGCTTATCAGGAAACGGCAAAAGGAATTAGCTGGAAATTGCTAACCAGTCATCCTATAAATAGCTATGAAGATGCTTATAGGATAGTACAATGGTATAGTGAGCGCTGGTTAATTGAACAAATGCACCGTTTATTAAAGCAGAAAGGTTTCCAAATAGAAGACAGCCAGTTAGAAAGTGGCTGGGCTATTAGAAAGCTATGCATCATTATGATGAGTTCCCTACTTCGAATTTTTCAAATGAACCTGGCTTATAATCAGCCCGAAGGAGGGCAGCCAATTGAAGAAGTATTTAATAACGAGGAAATTCATTGTATGCAACTTATTAACAAGAAGTTACAAGGGAAAACCATAAAATCCCAAAACCTGCATAACTCGGAAAAGTTAAACTGGGCCACCTGGATTATAGCCCGATTAGGGGGGTGGAAAGGATATGAATCACAAGGAAAACCTGGAATTATTGTCTTAAAAAGAGGATTAGATAAATTTAATGCAATCTATTACGGATGGAGATTG
>JAQBOG010000036.1 GCA_028288165.1 Sphingobacteriales bacterium
GAATGGAGTATGCTATTAAAGTAAATAAACCAGTTTTGTTGGATTTTACCGGGCATAGCTGCGCAAATTGCCGTCGAATGGAAGAGAGTGTTTGGTCTGATCCGGAAGTTTTGCATAGAATTAAAGAGGATTTTGTTTTAATTTCGCTCTATGTTGATGACAGAATTGAATTAGACGAAAAGGACAAATACATTTCTACTTTTAGTGGAAAAAACATTAAAAATATAGGTCAAAAATGGAGTGATTTCCAAGCATCTACATTTAAAACAAACTCACAGCCTTATTATGTGATTTTAAATCATAATGGAGAAATATTAGGGAAACCGGAGGCATTTAACCTCGATATTGATAACTATATACAATTTTTAGATAAAGGAAAAGAAGCCTTTGGGCATTGATAATTACATGAGCAGCATTAAAAAAATCGGAGTTTTTACTTCAGGAGGTGACGCACCAGGGATGAACGCAGCTATTCGGGCTGTGGTACGAACAGGATTATATTATGATTTAGAAGTTGCTGGCATCATGCGGGGATATGAAGGCATGATTGCAGGGGATTTTATTCCGATGGAAAGAAAATCTGTTGGGAATATTATTCAAAGAGGTGGTACCATTCTTAAAACGGCAAGAAGTGATGAATTCCGCACGAAAGAAGGCCGTCAAAAAGCATACGAACAATTAAAGAAAAACAATGTTGATGCCTTGGTTGCCATTGGGGGCGATGGAACATTTACAGGAGCAAGTATTTTTATAGAGGAGTTTAATATTCCCATCATGGGATTGCCTGGTACAATTGATAATGATTTGGTGGGTACAGACTTTACAATCGGATACGATACAGCCTTAAATACTGTAATAGATGCCGTTGATAAAATAAGAGATACTGCTGAATCTCATGATCGATTGTTTATTATTGAAGTAATGGGTCGTGATTCTGGCCTAATCGCTTTGAGAAGTGGAATTGGATCTGGTGCAGCATTCATCATGATCCCTGAAATGAAAACCGACGTGAACTCCTTGTTAAGACGTTTGGAAACTGGTCGCCAAAGTAAAGCATCAAAAATTATTATTGTGGCTGAAGGAGATGATGCAGGTGGTGCTTTTCATGTAGCCAAGGTTGTAAAAGAAAAATTCCCTCATTTAGATACTCGGGTTTCTGTATTAGGCCACATACAAAGAGGAGGGGCTCCCAGTTGTACTGATAGAGTATTGTCAAGCAGATTAGGGGTATCGGCGGTAGAATCATTGAGAGAAGGAAGAATGGGAGAAATGGTTGGAATAATCAATGGTGAGATTCATTATACACCGTTTAAGAATGCCATAAAACACATTTCAGAAGTAAACCCGAATCTTTGGAAAATCGTGCAAATTCTATCGGTATAAATATTGCTCTTAAATTCTTATAATTAAAAGTCATCCATAAATTGGATGACTTTTTGGTTGTTCTATATACTTTAAATCTATTTAAACCTATGAAAAAATTGATTTATAGCTTATTAGCTATCCCGTTATTGTGTTTAAGTTGCAGCAATAGGTCATCGGAAGATAAAAGCGCTTCCCCCGACGTAAATACAGATTCTTCTAACACCGCTAATAACGGATCCGCAGCTGCGATATCTTTAAAGCTAATCAAAGTAGCAGACAATATAACCTCTCCTTTAAATGTGGTGTTTCCGGATGATAAAACCATGCTTGTTGGTGAGCAACACGGCGTCATCAGTTTATTTAAGGATGGGCAGGCGTTAGCAGAGCCGTTTTTGGATTTAAGAAGTAAAATGGTGAAAATAGGCACCAGCTATGAAGAAAGAGGGTTATTAGGTTTGGTTTTACATCCACAGTTTAAAAGCAACAATAAATTTTACGTTTATTATAGTGCTCCATCTTCGGCTACAGGCAGTGATCATAAAAGTGTTTTATCAGAATTCGTATCAAATGGCACCACTGCAGATATTAAGTCAGAAAGAATTATATTGACTGTTGAGGAACCTGAAAGCAATCACAATGGTGGATGTTTGAAATTCGGGAATGATGGATATTTATATGTTGGTTTAGGCGATGGTGGAGGAGCTGGAGACAAGCATGGCAATACAGGAAATGGACAAAATCTAAATACGTTATTGGGTAAAATATTAAGAATTGATATCGATGAGGGGAGTACGTACACAGTGCCATCAGACAATCCTTTTGTTGGTAAAAATGCCAAGCCAGAAATTTGGGCGTATGGGCTCCGCAATCCTTGGCGTTTTTCTTTTGATAGAAAAACCAATTTGCTATTTGCTGCAGACGTGGGTCAAAACACTTGGGAGGAGATAGATATTATTGAAAAAGGCGGTAACTATGGCTGGAAGATTATGGAAGCCACACATTGCTTTGATCCGGAAAAAAATTGTAATCCTTCCGGTTTAAAGCTGCCAATTAATGAATATAATCACTCTGAAGGGATAAGTATAACAGGTGGTTATGTGTACAATGGTACTAGTATTCCGGAACTAAGTGGGAAGTATCTTTTTGCAGACTGGACTGGCCCTTTATTTTTTCTACAGAAGTCGGCTGATAAGTGGCAAAGAGGAAATATTAGCATTAGCAATAAGCCAAGTGAAAACCTTAAAGTTTTAAGTTTTGCTGAAGATAATGCAGGTGAATTATACGTACTTACCAATACCGCCGGCTCTCCAGAAAGAGGAACCGGTGCGATTTATAAATTTGCCAAATAACAATGCATCAGATTAAACGCCATTTTGAACAAGCTTTGACTACACTCGAAGCTTTTTTGCAAAACAATGAAAATTTTGGAAAGATTGAAGCTGCCGGCAAACTGTTGGTTGAGGCGATAAATAGTGGGAATACTATTATTTCATGTGGGAATGGGGGGTCCATGTGTGATGCGATGCATTTTGCTGAAGAACTTTCTGGTCGTTATAGAAATGACAGAAAAGCCTTGCCTGCGATAGCTATCTCCGACCCATCTCATTTAACATGCGTTGCAAATGATTATGGTTTTGCGTCTGTTTTTTCACGAATGGTTGAGGCAATAGGTAAAAAAGGTGACGTTCTATTTGCTATCAGTACAAGTGGCAATTCTGAAAATGTATTAAAAGCAATAGAATCTGCCAAAGCCAAAGGGATGAAAATTATTGGTTTAACAGGCAAAGATGGAGGTAAAATGTCATCGGTTTGCGATATCGAAATAAGAGCCCCTAAAACTGATTTTGCTGATAGAGCACAAGAAATACACATTAAGGTAATTCACTCCCTGATAGATTATGTCGAACGACATATTTGAAATACAAAGCAGACAATTTCAAATGTTTTATGTGGTTAAACCTAGATTAAAGCAGAGCACTATTTTTTAAAAGGGCTATAATTTAAGTGTTTATGCTTTTGGAAATAAAATAATTTATATCTTTGCATCCCCGCAGAATTAGCTCCGGGAATATGTTGTATACATAAACTTTTAAAAAATGGCAACCAAAATTAGATTGCAAAGATTCGGTAAAAAAGGAAAACCTTTTTATCACGTGGTAGTAGCAGATGCTCGTGCTCCAAGAGATGGTAAATTTATCGAAAGATTAGGTTCTTATAACCCAAACACAAATCCAGCTACTATTATAATCGATTTCGATAAAGCTTTAGGCTGGATGAACAATGGTGCACAACCTACTGATACAGCTCGTACGATATTATCTGATATTGGTGTTCTTTACAAAAAACACTTAGAAGGTGGTGTTAAGAAAGGTGCTTTGACTACAGAACAAGCAGACGCTAAATTTGCTGAATGGATTCAAGGTAAAGAAGGTAAAACTGAAGGTAAAAAAGAAAGCCTTTTAAACGCTAAAAACGAAACTAAGCAAGCAGCGTTAGCAGCAGAAGTTAAAAAGAAAGAAGAAATGGCAGCAGCGGTAGCAGCTAAAAATGCTCCAGTTGTTGAAGAAACTGCTGCAGAAGAAGAAGCTCCAGTTACTGAAGCAAATTCTGAAGAGATCGCAGAATAAGATAATTTAACATTCTATTGCAATAGCGAAGATCTTTCGATTAAGAAAGACTTCGCTATTGTTGTTTTAAACAATTTTTATGAAGGTAGACGAGTGTTTCTATATTGGTTACATTACCAAAACTAAAGGCTTAAAAGGGGAGATTCAGGTTTTTTTTGAATACGATGAACCTGAAGATTTACCTTTGGATTCGGTATTTGTAGAGATTAACGGTAAGTTGATTCCCTACTTCATTTCATCTTATAAATTACAGAATAACCAGACAGGTAATTTCTACTTCGAGGATATAGATACGATTGAAAAAGCCGAAAAGCTACTTCGCAAAAAATTATACCTTCCTGATGCGAAAAAGCCCGAGCGAGATAGCGATGAGTTTTTAATTACGGATTTGAAAGGGTTTTCAGTGCATGATGAGAACCATGGGGACCTGGGCGAGTTAATAGAGATACACGATTATCCTCAACAATATGTCGCCATGGTTGTATATAAATCAAAAGAAATCCTTTTTCCGTTAAATGATGATCTCATAACGCTTATTGACGAAGAAAATAAAGTTTTGAGGGTAAATCTTCCTGAAGGTTTAATTGATTTATATCTTGAAGATAGCGCAAAGTCATAATCTATAATTTCTAACTCACACACATGCGTTTCGATATCATAACCGTTTTACCTTCTTTGCTTGATAGCCCATTTGCGCATTCCATTCTATTAAGGGCACAAAAAAAAGGACTGGCAGAAATACATGTCCATAATCTCCGTGAATATTCAACGCATAAGCAAAAAAGTGTAGATGATTACCAGTATGGCGGTGGCAGCGGCATGGTAATGAGTATTGAACCATTCGCAAACTGTATAGAAAAACTGAAGTCGGAGCGTGAATATGATGAAGTCATTTTTTTAACGCCTGATGGAGAAACACTAAAACAAACCATCGCAAACGAGTTATCCTCCAAAGGAAATATCATTTTGCTTTGCGGCCATTATAAAGGCATTGATCAACGTATTCGCGATATCTATGTAACCCGCGAAATCTCTATTGGTGATTATGTATTATCTGGTGGAGAACTGCCGGCTGCGGTGTTAGTAGATAGCGTAGTGAGATTGTTGCCTGGGGTATTGAATGATGAAACCTCGGCTTTGTCAGATTCATTTCAAGGAGAGCTTTTAGATGCACCCGTGTATACAAGGCCAGCTGATTGGAACGGGCATAAGGTGCCAGACGTGCTGCTGAGCGGAAATCAAGCTGTAATTGAGAACTGGCGCCACGATCAGGCGCTAGAGCGTACTCAAAAACGCAGGCCAGACTTATTGAGATGATAGTAATGAGTAAGATTATTAGCTGTTTTAATGGTCTTAATAGAAATTGTATTCGATAAATCTCACGCAAGTGAAAACTAATTAAATGTTAGGATTTATTTAATTGTGGAAAAGTTTTTAAACTACTTTTAATAATCAAAAATAATTCCTAATATTGCAGTCCGATTTTTAGGGTCTAAAAATCGACTTTAAGAGCTTAAAATCATGGATTTAATAAAATTTGTAGAAGAGCAGGCAGTAGTAAAAAAGGAAGTTCCTTCTTTCAAATCTGGTGATACTGTTAGCGTTCATTATAAAATACGCGAGGGAAACAAAGAGCGTATTCAGATTTATCAAGGTGTTGTTATTCAACGTAACAGTGTTGGTGTTAACGAAACATTTACTGTTCGTAAAATGTCAAACGGTGTTGGTGTTGAACGTATCTTCCCTATCAATTCGCCAAACATTGATAAAATTGAAGTGAACAATCGTGGTAAAGTCCGCAGAGCTAAATTGTTCTACTTACGTGCTTTAACAGGAAAAGCGGCTCGTATTAAAACGAAACGAGTTTAATTTCGATCAAAGATATTTTAACCTCCCTTTCTGTTTTTCAGGAAGGGAGGTTTTTTGTTTATATGCTGGATTGGGATTTAATATTTTACCGTTTAACAACGATTTGCATCATACAATTATGAATTTGGAAATATTAGAGCACCTGTTTTTAGGGAATACTCTACGCAACTATTTGCTATTTGTGATAATTTTGTGTTTAGGATTATTGCTTAAACGCATTTTTTCGAAGTTATTGAGCAAGCTTCTATATAAACTGTTTAATAAGCTAGGGAATTTTCATGGTGAAGTGTTTGCTGAACTTTTAATCACACCGATTGAAATATTGCTATTTTTTATCGTAATTTATTTGGCGATCAATCAATTAGATTATCCTTTACAACAAGTAATCTTTTCCCGCCAAGATACGACTGCAAAAGGGGTGGTTTCTATCTATCAGGTTACCATTATTCAGGTGTTAGATAAAATTTTCCTATTCTTTTTTATATCTACCATTTTCTGGATTGGTTTGCGGATTATAGATTTTGTTGCACATGTATTCTTTCAAAGAGCTTCACTAACCGAATCTAAATCAGATGCGCAGATGGTGCCATTCGCAAAAGAACTGGGTAAAATTGTAACCATTATTATTGGGGTATTCGTAATAATGGGCGCCGTATTTAATTTGAATGTTGCTACTATAGTTGCAGGTTTAGGGATTGGTGGTATTGCTGTCGCATTGGCAGCTCAAGACACTTTGCAAAACCTGTTAGGGTCATTTACTATTTTTGCGGATAAGCCCTTTGTTGTTGGAGATTTAGTTCGAGTGGACAAATATGAAGGGACGATAGAGAAAGTTGGCTTCAGAAGCACGCTGTTGCGTACGTTGGATAAAACGATGGTTATTATACCTAATAAAAAGATGATTGACAGCCCGGTCGAAAATTTAACACTAAGAAACTTACGACGGATAAAGTTTAATATTGGACTGAAGTACGATACTCCATCCACAACTATTTCTAAAATTTCAAGCGAAATAACGGAGTATGTAAATAAACATTCGTCAACTAGTAATGATACGCTTGTAACTTTTGATTCCTTTGGCGATTCTTCTGTGAATTTGCAGGTTCAATACTTTATTGAGCAAACGGAATATACAGATTATATGAAGGTTAAAGAAGAGATTAATTACCAAATAATGGAAATTGTGATGAGGAATGGTGCTGGCTTCGCCTATCCTTCACAAACGGTATATCACCAATATCCGGCTTCAAGCTTGCCTCCCCATGAGCAGGGTTAAAAATTAACAGTCTTCTTGTCTATGATAGGTTATTATTTAAGGTCGATCGGAATGTTAGTCGACCACAGAACGTGCAAATACAGTTTAGCGAATCGCTAGGTTTTGCGTTAGGGATTGAAATGAAAATCCTTTTTGCCCTTCTACAGGCTTAGGAAAGATAGGGCAAAAAGATTGTAATGTAAAGCCCGCCCGAACGCCCAAAGGCTACTTCGAGTGCTATCATTTAAGCTTTATTAGGATTTCAGCTCGGCTAATATGGTTATGCCGCCTTTAACTACCTGATTTAAGTCGACTTTAATTTCGGTGCCAAGCGGTAAAAAAACGTCAACCCTTGATCCAAATTTTATAAATCCGAATTGGCTGCCTTGTTCAACAGTTTCTCCTTCTTTAGAATAACAAACAATTCTTCTGGCTAAGGCTCCCGCAATTTGACGAAAGAGCACAGGTACTCCCGCACTATTTTCAACTACAACCGTTGTACGCTCGTTTTCGGTAGATGATTTTGGATGCCAGGCTACCAGAAATTTTCCGGGATGATATTTAAAAAATTTAACAATTCCGCTTAAGGGATATCGGTTTACATGCACATTTATAGGAGACATAAATATGGATATCTGAATGCGCCTATCTTTTAAATATTCAGTTTCATCTGTTTCTTCTATAACCACTACTTTTCCGTCGGCAGGACAAATTATGTGATCGTGATGTTGAGATACATTAATGTTTGGACTACGGAAAAACTGTAAGATGATAAGAAACAAAACGAATGAAAATGCATACAAAATATACCGTAGCCAAATCAAGTCGGGTAAGTAAAAATGGGCTAATGCGTTTGTTATAAAAATGAAAAGAATGCAAAGTGCCAGAGAGGTATATCCTTCTTTATGGATAGTCATTATATGAGTTTTAATTATAATATTTCAATGCATCGGGCATTAAAATACATTTGCAAAACTAATAAATTTCGGCTGATTTTTTAATAGGTATCCGCTTATCTATTTATTTTTTCAGTGCTACGGCCTTATAGATATCTTTGAAATTTCTTCCTAAGCCATTATAATCAAGCCCATAACCTACTACAAAATCATTAGGAATTTCAAATCCGACGTAAGTCAACTCCTCAATTTCCTCTTCGATTATGTTTGGTTTGAAAAGAAGCGAACAAACGTTGATGGACGCAGGCTTCTGAGCTTTTATTTTCTCGAGAATGTATTTAAGCGTTTTCCCGGTGTCAACAATATCTTCCACAACGATCACGTCCCGGTCTTTCAGGTCCATTGAAATGTCCATTTCGTCAGAAATAACACCACTGCTCTGATCTCCGTTGTAAGATTTTACTTTCACAAATGTAACCTCAGAGGCTATAGTAATTTCCTTAATTAAATCCGCCAGGAAAACAAAGCTTCCGTTTAAAACGCCAACAAAAACAGGGATTCTATTTTCAAAATCCAGGTTTAACTGAATACCAATTAACCGAATACGTTTTTTTATCTGGTCGTATTCCAATAGTAAATCAAAATCTTTATCATCTATCTGGATTCTCATTTTGATTGGAATTAATTAGTTTGTTCCTGAATCTTTTTCAATTCTTTTTCTCGTCTTCTTAGTTCTCTTTTCTCTTTGCGGGAAAGATTTTTTGTAGTGTCTGCAGAAATCTGATCACTTTTATTCTTTAATGAATCGGTTTTCTTTTTACCGAACAAGCGCTCAAAGAAATTTGGCTCGTCAGGTGCAATAAACTCTTCATCGGTTGATAAGGTATCTAAAGGAAGCAAAGTGTCAACTACTGTGCCTCGGCGTAAGCTCTCCTTAAGCCTCACGGAATAAAACCCATATGCATTGGTATCTCTAGCCGTGTAGCCTCTTTTTGCCATTAAATTTCCAATCAATTTGAAGTAGCCGCGTAAGCCAGTTCTTAAACTGCCATCGCCTTCAAAGAAATATAAACCACTTTTAGGTCTGGGAACAATGCTTGCTAAGAAAATGCTTTCCCCTAAGTCCAGGTCTGCAGGTTGCTTGTTGAAATAGAAACGAGAAGCCTCGCCTATACCGTACACATTTCTTCCCCATTCAATTAAGTTCAGATATACTTCAAACATCCTTTCTTTGCTTGCTAGCCTGGTGTTTTCAATAATCCATACAATCAAAATCTCTTCAATTTTTCGGGCAACAGTTTTCTGGCGGCTTAAGTAAACATTCTTTACCAGCTGCATGGATATGGTACTTCCACCCCGCTTAAATGCTTTTTCTTGAAGGTTAGTGATGATTGATTTTCTGAATGACTCTAAAACGAACCCTTTATGAGTGTAGAACGACGGATCTTCAGCGGTGAGTAAGGCATTTCTGAGGTATGGTGAAATTTGGTTAAGCGGTGTAAAATCTGGATTTGATTGCCCAATCATAATGTCACGCATGGGTTTGCCGTATTCATAAGGCGTGTATACAAAAGGGCTATTTATCTTTTCGAGATTCATTTTGCCCCATTTCACAATCTTAAAGTCTTTTTTATTAAGCCTTGAATCAAATTGAACACCATTGGGCTTCGCTTTGTTCAGGTAAAAATTCATATCGTATTGTAACTTTCCGGCAACTTGAATTCCGTCTAGCGATTCGAATAAACCTAAAGGGAAAGCGTTAAACAGCTCTTGTGCATCCGTTTCCTCAGTACGAAGTTTAAGTTCATAGATTTTGCTAGGAGATAATGTATATCTAATGAATGGATGTGCTTTGAGAGTTTTTAAGTGAATGGTAGATGTGCTATCGACTGCTAAAAAGTTTTCGCCTACGGTGATGTCCCCGTCAATAGAAGCGTTGGGTATTATTATATCGTTTGATGCGATTTTGGGATGATTAATAAGCAAATTATTGATTGACCATGATCCAGAAATTTTGAATTCATCACCAGATGTTTTTGCTCGGATTAATTGTGTTCTAATGGTGTCGAAATTTAGTTTTAGGCCGAATCTTTTTTCGATATATGGAAGCTCTACTTTTTTACCATCTGCAAATAACTTTATATCTAATTGTTTGTCATCCGGGTCTACTTCCCCATTGAAATGCCAGGTAGATTCAGAGTCATTAACTTTAATTGTAGATTTTACATGGCCATCAATAATGGTTGCGCTCGTAGTATAAAAGTCGAAAGCAGTGGCATTGTGAGAATAGTGAATATCAAAATCCTTAACATCCATATCATCAGGAATTTTATAAAGCAGCTGATTCAACAGATTATTAGCCAGGTCGGCTAAATTAGACTTACGTGTTTTTTTAAGTGAATCGTCTCCTTTTTTCCTGAAAAGGAAATCATAATTACTGATACTGTCTCTGCGAATCAGATTTATTTTGCCGTTATTAAGCTTCAATTCGCCCAGTTTTACGTTGCCAAATAACAGGGGCCACAGCTTCACTCCTACACGCAAACTTTGGATGGTGGCAAGGCTATCTCTATTGACAGGAATAATAGAAATATCTTGGAAATCTACAGACCGTAAACCCGAAAATTTATATCCTTTAATCTTTACAATAAGATTATAATCATTTCGTGCTTTCGTAATGGCCTTTTCTATGGTGTGTTTTAGTAACGCTTCTCGTTTCGAATACCCGATAAGACCTGCAATTATTAGAACGATTGTGATGCTAAGAAAGGTTATAAGGGCAATCTTTATGTACTTAGGAGGAATTTGCATAGGGCTTTTAACTGCGATAAAGTTAAAACATTCAGGTTTAAAAACGTTTTAACATTAAGTTTATTTCTATAAGTCAAAAAGATGTAAAATGTTTAGAATGCCCAAATTGCAGATGTTGATTCTTAAATTTGCAAACGTTTTGGAAATGATAGGTTTTAAATGATAACAAAAGAACAAGTATTAGATGCACTAAGATATGTAGAGGACCCTGATTTGAAAAAAGATCTGGTAACATTAAACATGATCGAGGATATTCAAATTGATGGGAATAAATTAAGGTTTTCTGTAGTGTTAACTACTCCGGCTTGTCCAATGAAAGCAATGATTGAAAATGCCTGCAGAAATGCGATTGGTCATTTTGTTAGTAAAGAGTTAGAGGTTTCTATAAATATGACTTCTCGTGTTACATCAAAAGCGAGCCCTACTTTATCAAATATTAAAAATATAATTGCAGTTGCTTCTGGAAAGGGAGGAGTAGGTAAATCAACAGTTGCTGCAAACCTTGCATTAGGCTTGGCGCAAAAAGGGGCGAAGGTTGGTTTAATCGACGCTGATATTTATGGGCCATCTATACCTATCATGTTCGGTCTGGAAGGAGCTAAACCTAGAGCTATAGCAGGTGCAGATGGAAAAAGCAGAATTCAACCAATTGAGAAATATGGTGTAAAATTATTGTCGATTGGATTTTTTATGGATCCGAATCAGCCAATCCCATGGCGGGGTCCGATGGTATCTACAGCTGTAAAACAGTTATTTAATGATGCAGATTGGGGTGAGCTTGACTACTTAGTGGTTGATCTTCCGCCGGGAACAGGTGATATACATATTACTGTGACGCAAAGCTATCCTATTGCTGGTGCGGTTATCGTAACAACTCCACAAAATGTAGCCTTAACAGATGCTAAAAAAGGTATGGGTATGTTTTTAATGGATACTATTAATGTACCTATTTTGGGTGTGATAGAAAACATGTCATACTTTACTCCTGCAGAATTGCCTGAAAACAAATACTATATCTTCGGGCAGAACGGTGGAAAGCGATTGGCAGAAGAATTCGGAGCTCCATTTTTAGGTGAAATACCATTAGTAAAAAGTATTACCGACGCTGGAGATGAAGGAAAACCAATGATTTTGCATCAAGAAAACATAATGGCTGGCGCTTTTATGGAGATAGCAGAGAAAGTTGCACAACAAGTTGCTATACAGAATGCAAAGAAATAAAATCTTTAAAAGCGTATCTTTATATATTAATTTAAATAAAAGATGGATTTATTAGAGCGTGTAGAAACTGTACTTAATACCATTCGTCCTTATTTGGAAACGGACGGCGGGAATGTTTCTATAGAAGAAATCACTTCTGATAATATAGTACGAGTTAAACTTTTAGGTGCTTGTGGATCTTGCCCAATGAGCATTATGACACTTAAGGCAGGAATTGAGGAAGCTATTAAAAAAGGTGTACCCGAAATTAATGGCGTTGAAGCAGTTAATTTAACCGATATAGACGATCCGAGTGCTGTAATGCCGCAGCGATTTTAAGTTAATGATTGTGGGACTTATTTTAGTTTAACAATTTTTAACAAGCGGCTAGCATGATAATTGATATTTTTGAAAGATGCGCATTAGTTTAATTTTGCTGTTTACTCTCTGCTTCTTAACTGGGTTTTCACAAAGGCCCGATAGGAAACTTGTGCAGTTTTCGGGAGTGATTATGAATAACGATAGTAACACAATTGTTCCCTATGTAACAGTTACTAATATCTCATCCCGAAATCAGATTTTTAGTGCTAATTACAAGGGCTACTTTTCGTTTGTGGCACATGAATCGGATACCATTACTTTTACTGCCATAGGATTCAGGAAAGAAGCAATAGTGATTCCGCAAAATGTTCCTGATAACCGTTATACTATCATGTTAAAAATGAAGCAGGAGATTATTAATCTTCCGGTTGTTCAAGTTTATCCCTGGGCGAGTTTAGACGAGTTTAAAAGAGAATTTATGGCCATGAAGTTTGCCGACGATGACCTTGAAAATGCAAAGAAAAACATCTCAAAAGATAAGCTTCTAGCTTTATCGGCCTCGTTGCCACGCGATGGTAGAGAAATGCAGGGTTACAATTTTCAAAATAATCACTACAATCTTGTTAATAAAAACATCAACCAGCGATTTGCAAACCCATTATTGAACCCGTTTGCCTGGGCAGCATTTATGCAGCAAATTATGCAAGGCGATCAAAGCAGAGATAAAAATTAACGTTTTTTGTTGCTCCCTGATTTAAACGACTTAGCTGCAGGATACTTCATCTTATAATCAACCTTTATGTTTCCCTTTGAAATAGAGTCTAAACGGCTTTTAAGCATTGCTTTCCGTAAAGGAGAAAGCTTATCTGTAAATAATTTGCCTTCTATGTGATCATATTCATGCTGAATAACTCGGGCAGCTAATCCACTATAGGTCTCCTCATAGTGATTCCAGTTTTCATCATAGTAAGAGATAGTTACATTTTGATGTCTCGAGATATCTTCTCTAATATCTGGAATACTTAAACAGCCTTCATTAAATAACCATTTATCGCCACTTTCCCCCAGTATTTCAGCGTTAATAAAAACCTTTTTGAACTGTTTTAATACTGGTTCATCATCTGCAAAAGGAGTAGCATCAATTATAAAAAGTCGTACAGATAAACCTATTTGTGGTGCAGCCAGCCCAACTCCATGTGCGTTATACATGGTTTCAAACATATTAGAAATTAGCTGGGTTAAATCCGGATATGTATTAGGAATATCTTCTGCCTTTCTGCGTAAAACAGGGTCACCATATGCTACAATAGGTAATTTCATTTTACAAAAATAATATTTTTAAGCTAAGAATCTTGCGGTTCAAATAAAAGCATGCTTAATTGTGACGGTTCAAAAACAGTATTCGCTATTTCTAAAAGCTCATTCACCGTTATTGCATTCACTTTAGCATAGATTTCTTCCAAAGAATCTACGCGATTATAATCAAGCAGGCTTTTGGCTATTGAAGTAATTAGTCCAATCCGGTTTTCTTCTCCAAGAGCAATTTGGCCAATAAATTTTTGCTTTGCCTGATGCAGCTGCGTTGTACCCAGCTTATTATCCCGAAGTTTTTTCAGCTCTTTATGGATAAGTTTAATGGCTTTTTCTGTTTTTTCAGGGTCTGTTCCAAAGTAAATCGAAAAAATTCCAGTATCGCTTAGGGGTGTATAATTTGATTCGATAGTGTAAGCAATTCCCTGTTTTTCCCGAATTTCCAGATTTAGCCGGGAGCTCATCCCATTACCTCCAAGTAAGTTATTTAATAAAAGTAATCCCATTTTACTTTTATGATGAGTGGAGAACGCTTGGTTGCCCATCACACAATGTGCTTGGTTAATTGGCTTCAGTAATTTGCTTATTTGAGGTTTATAGGTGTTTTTATATTCTCTCTGTCGTTTAATAGATTTATGCTTTATAGCACCATAAAGCTTTTCGCAAATGCGGATAACTTTTTTAAAGTCATAGTTGCCCAAAACACCAATAATTATTTCATCGGTGTTGTAATTATTGCCCATGAAATTAAAAATGTCTGATTGCTTAAAAGCACGTACAGTCTCCGGTTTTCCTAAAATATTTCTACCTAATGGGTGCTCGGCGAATATAACATCCTCGAAATCGTCATTTATCGCTTCATCAGGTTGGTCTTGATATGAAGAAATCTCATCTAATATTACTTCCTTTTCTTTCTGCATTTCATCCTCCGGAAATAAAGAGTGGAATACAATGTCCTCAAATAGATCCAAAGAACGCTCTAGATGTTGATTTAGAAAGGAAGCATGAATACAGGTATATTCTTTAGTGGTATAGGCATTTAAATCAGCACCTACTAACTCTAGCCGATTAAGTATTTGTGTGGTATTTCTTTTTGCAGTTTTTTTAAATAGCAAGTGCTCTATAAAGTGAGCCATGCCGTTCATCTCCAGACTTTCATCTCTTGATCCCGCATTTAGTATAATGCATGCATGGGAAATGTTTGAAACAGATTGTTTGTAAATTAAACGTATTTTATTTTCAAGTTCGTGAACAAGATAATCCATATGTACCGTTAGGGAGTTTCTTTAATGGCTAAAATTGGTTCTAAAGCAATATTCTAGTCACTTAATTCCTCTAAGATAAGATTTCATAAAGAATGTGGATTTTATTTATACATAAAGCTTGATGCTGATAGTTATTTATCAACATTGTTAGATGCCAAGAGAAGTAAAGGATTTTACATAAAAATTAAGAAGGCCACCGGGAGGGTGGTTATTACTTAATGTCTTTAAAAAAGTCCGAAATCGATATTTCGAAGTAGAAGCATACTTTGCGAATGGTAGTCATTCGGGTATCATACTTGCCGGTCTCCAAACGAGCAATGTTAATATTTGTGTCCTGATAAAATTGATCTTGAGAAATAAGTTTTTGTACACGCAGACGCTTCAACTGTAAAGCTACTTTGAGTTTAAAATCATTTTCGGTTTGGATAAGATGTTTAAAATCTACATAAGCCATAGTTACAATGATAAATAACTAAATGCTTATAAAACTGGACGAAATTGTCAGTTTTTATTTTTAGGACAATTTATGTCATGATCTTCTTGACATAAATCAACACTGTTATTAAAGTGTCGCTCTGGTAAAGAAAATTTTACTTACCCAGCCCATCCTTCGCGATCCAGACTTCGATAATTTATTGCTTCGGCTAAGTGTTCTAACTCAATATCGGTGGTTCCTGCCAAGTCTGCAATCGTTCTGGCTACCTTAAGAATGCGGTCATAAGCCCGTGCTGATAAACCAAGTTTTTCCATAGCCTTCTTAAGTAAGGTTTGTCCGGCATCTGTGATTACACAAACCTCTCTTACCTTTTTAGGGCTCATCTGCGCATTTGAATGAACATTTAAATTACCATCAAAGCGCCTGTTTTGGATTTCTCTTGCTGCGATCACTCTTTCTCTAACTAGTTCGCTTTTTTCTGATAATCTACTTGACGATAATTCACTAAAGTTTACTGGAGTTACCTCGATATGTAAGTCAATTCTATCCAACAAAGGGCCAGAAATTTTACTTAAGTATTTTTGAACCATTCCCGGTGGGCAAATACATTCTTTTTCAGGATGATTGTAGTAACCGCAAGGACAAGGGTTCATGGATGCAACCAACATGAAACTTGCTGGATAGTCTACAGTGTTCCTTGCTCTGGATATAGTTACTCTCCGCTCTTCTAAAGGTTGGCGCATTACTTCTAAAACGGTTCGTTTAAATTCAGGTAATTCATCTAAAAAAAGCACCCCATTATGTGCAAGTGAAATTTCACCAGGCTGGGGGTTAGAGCCCCCGCCCACCAAAGCAACATCGCTAATCGTATGATGTGGCGATCTAAATGGTCTGATTGTCATCAATGAATCTGAAGCAGACAGCTTTCCGGCAACCGAATGAATTTTAGTTGTATCGAGGGCTTCAATCAAATTTAAAGCAGGTAATATTGTTGGCAGGCGTTTAGCTAGCATCGTTTTACCTGCTCCAGGTGGGCCTATGAGTATTACATTATGGCCACCTGCTGCGGCTATTTCTAGCGCCCGTTTTATGTTTTCCTGACCTCTGACTTCAGAAAAGTCACTCTCATAGTTCGCTATATTGTTTTTAAATTCTTGTTCTGTATCAACAACAGTTCTTTCTGGTTTTGATTTACCGTTAAGGAAGTTGATTACCTCGTTTAACGTATCAATCCCGTATACATCAAAATCGCTAACTATAGCGGCCTCACGGGCATTCGCTGAGGGTAGTATTAAGCCTTTAAAGCCATCTGTTCGCCCTTGTATAGCGATAGGAAGAGCGCCTTTTATGGGTTGCAGGCCACCATCTAAAGATAGCTCGCCCATGATTAAATATTTATCCAATTGATCAATTTCTACCTGGCCGGATTCTGCCAAAATCCCAATTGCGATAGCCAGGTCATAGGCAGAGCCTTCTTTGCGGATGTCGGCAGGAGCTAGGTTGATAACAATTTTTTGACGAGGCATGCGGTAACCGCAGTTGTTTATAGCACTTTCTACCCTTAATAAACTTTCTTTAACAGCATTGTCTGGTAAACCAACTACAAAATACTTGGTGCCACTGCTTATATCAACTTCAATTATAATTGTAATAGCTTCAATTCCGTAAACAGCACTTGAGAAGGTTTTAACAGGCATTTTTAAGATATATTAACCCGAATGTACAGAAATTAACTCCATAAAAAAATCCTGCAAGGTTTAATTGCAGGATTCCTTATAAGGTTATATAAGTTATTATTTCCCGAAAGGCATTTTAGGCATACCTTTCATCATTTTAGCTGCTGCCGCAGGATTTGAAAACTGCTTCATTACTTTCCGCATATCTTCAAATTGCTTAATAAGCTTGTTTACTTCTGTAATGTTTGTACCTGATCCACCTGCAATCCTCGTACGACGACTTTGATTTATTGAATCTGGATTTTCTCTTTCGTACGGAGTCATTGAGCGTATAATTGCTTCAATAGGAGTAAAAGCATTATCATCAATTTCTACATCTTTCAATGCCTTTCCAACCCCCGGTATCATTCCCATCAGATCTTTCATGTTACCCATTTTCTTGATTTGTTGAATCTGGCCGATGAAATCGTTGAAATCAAATTTGTTTTTGCGGATCTTCTTTTGAAGTTCAGCCGCCTCTTTTTCATCAAACTGTTGTTGAGCACGTTCAACCAAAGATACAACATCACCCATCCCAAGAATACGAGATGCCATACGATCTGGATAGAATACATCTAGTGCATCCATCTTTTCGCCGGTACCAATGAACTTGATCGGTTTATTAACAACAGATTTTATTGATAAGGCTGCACCCCCACGGGTATCACCATCTAATTTTGTTAAAACTACTCCTGTAAAATCAAGACGATCGTTAAATGCTTTAGCAGTGTTTACGGCATCCTGACCTGTCATTGAATCAACAACAAATAATATTTCATGTGGATTTGTACTTGCCTTTACATTGGCAATTTCATCCATCATCTCATTATCCAGAGCTAAACGACCGGCTGTATCAATGATTACTACATTCTGACCGTTCCTTTTTGCTTCCGCTATTCCTTCCATCGCAATGGCGATAGGATCTTTTGATTCACGATTGGTGTATACAGGAACGCTGATCTGGCCAGCTAAAACTTCTAATTGATCAATTGCTGCGGGGCGATAAACGTCTCCAGCTACCAATAATGGCTTTTTGCCTTTTTGAGTTTTTAGAAAGTTTGCTAGTTTTCCGGAGAAGGTAGTTTTACCAGCACCATTCAATCCTGCAATTAAAATAATTGTTGGATTAACAGAAATTTTTAATTCATCAACCGAACCACCCATTAATTCGGTGAGTTCATCATTCATGATCTTGGTTAACAACTGACCGGGCGAAATGGTAGTTAACACGTTTTGGCCAATTGCCTTTTCTTTTACAGTATCTGTAAAAGCTTTAGCAGTTTTATAATTAACGTCGGCATCTAAAAGAGCTTTTCTAATCTCTTTCATTGTTTCAGCAACGTTTACTTCTGAAATGCTTCCTTGTCCTTTCAGAACTTTAAAAGCTCTGTCTAGTTTATCCTGTAAATTTTCAAACATGTTCTGATTCAGCTTTTAGCAGGTGCAAAGTTATGATTTCTGGTTTAATGACGATTAACATATTTTTGATTTATAAAACGTTAAAAAAAGACATTGGCAACAATCACGTTACATGATGTTATTAAATAAATATTGAGCAACGTGTTGCCAAATTTACCGTCTTAATAACACGCACTTCAATATTTGTATGATATTAAAATTATCGTTATTCCTTTTCTTGATTTCATCGTTAAGCCTTGCTTCTGCCCAAGAGGTAAAAAAAATTACGGCTGTTCGAACAGAAAAAGCTCCCAAGATTGATGGATTAATTGATGATGAAGTTTGGAAAAACGTACCTGTAGCCTCTGGTTTTATTGAATTTAGACCAGTACCAAACACTAAAGAAAAGGATGATCGCAAAACGGAGGTAAAGATCATATACGATAATTCAGCAGTGTATGTATCTGCAAGAATGTTTGACAATCCAGATAGTATTGCACATGAATTGGTAACTCGTGACCAGGTGGGAAATGCAGATTTTATTGGAATTATTTTCGATACTTATTTGGATGGAATTAATGCAAACGGTTTTTATGTTACTGCAGCAGGGTCACAATATGATGCAAAATATTCACAAGGTGGAAATGAAGACGATAATTGGAACGCTGTATGGGAAAGTGAAGTTAAGATTGATAAACTAGGTTGGACCGCTGAATTTAAAATACCTTATTCTGCATTGCGGTTTGCGACGAAAGATATACAGAATTGGGGATTAAATATAACCAGACGCAGGCAGAAAATTAATTATCAAAGTTTCTGGAATTTTGTAGATCCAAAAGTGAGTGGCTTTATAAATCAAGAAGGTCAATTAATTGGGATTGAGAAGATCATAGCTCCTGTAAGACTATCCTTCTCGCCATATATCTCCAGTTATGTGAGTCATTATCCAACAAACCAACCCGGAGTTAAAGATCTGACAAGTTCTTTTAACGGAGGTATGGATGTAAAATATGGGATAAACCAAAGTTTTACCTTAGATATGACCTTAGTGCCTGATTTTGGACAGGTTAGATCAGATAATAAAGTGCTTAACCTCTCGCCGTTTGAAGTGAAGTTCAACGAGAATAGGCCTTTTTTCACTGAAGGTACAGAGCTATTTAATAAAGGAAATTTATTTTACTCGAGAAGAATAGGCTCATTCCCTACTTATTTCAAAAGCTTAGATAGCCAACTTGCTGATGGAGATGTTATTTCAAAGTATCCGCAAGAAAGCAAATTAATAAATGCCACCAAAGTATCAGGTCGCACGGGGAAAGGATTAGGCATCGGTATATTTAATGCGGTGACTAATAGGATGAATGCAACCGTAGAAGACAAATTTGGTAACACCCGGATACTTGAAGTGCAACCATTAACCAACTACAATATCTTCGTACTCGATCAAAACTTAAAAAATAATAGTTCAGTTACTTTATTAAATACCAATGTATTAAGGAATGGCAGCGCTTACGATGCGAACGTAAGTGCTTTCTTATTTAATTTGAATAATAAGGGAAACAAGTATAATCTTAATGGGGCGGCGAAAATGAGCCACCGAGGAATTGGTGATGGTAATAATGAAATAAACAACGGACTGAATTATGAGATTGGTGGAGGTAAACAAAGTGGATCTTTCAACTGGAGTATCAAAGAGGTTCTGTCTGACACAAAATTCAATCCCTCCGATTTAAGTTATTTTACCAATAATAATTTTTTTGATCATTTACTAAGTGCTAGCTATAGTATTTATAAACCTTCAAAATGGTATAATCAATGGCAAACGTATTGGAACTTTAATTATTCTCAACGATTTCGGCCAAGGTCTTTTCAATATGTAGAAGGGTTCGGTGGGGCATATCTGCAGCTGAAAAATTTCTGGTCGTTTAATTTGAATCTGGATGTGCGATCTGCAGGGAATGACTTTTATGAATCACGTTCGGATGGTTTAGGCTATGACAGTCCCAGTGAATATGGTGTAAGTGTCTATATGAATTCTAATCATTCGAAACGGTTTAATGGCGGCGGTTATGTATCATATAGAAAAATAAACAGGGCAAATGGCCATGGCTATGGTGGCGGATTCTACCAAAATTTTCGTGTGAATGATCGCCTGGCATTTGGATCTGAAGTAAGTATTGAACCGAGACAAAATTTATTAGGGTGGTTTGACACAGTAGACCCGACGATCGTAGGTCGTGCGTCTGGTGGAGAAATCTATTTTTCCTTGTATGACAGAAATACAGTTGAAAATTATTTTTATGGGAAGTATACTTTCAGTAATAAAATGGGGATTACTTTGAATGCAAGGCATTATTGGTCAGATAGGAGAAATAAGAAGTATTTTATACTTGACAACAATGGAAAATTGTTGTCGACCGAAGATTTAACGATAGCAAATAGAACTTATAACTCGTTTAATATAGATCTAACTTATTTCTGGCAATTTGCTCCAGGAAGCGAATTTACAATTGTTTATAAAGATCTGGCTTCCGTTGATGAGCGCTTAACCCGCAGAGGCTATGCTAATAACTTAGGAAAAACATTTAATTTCCCTCAAAACAATAGCCTTTCATTCAAAATACTTTACTATCTGGATTATTTGCAATTAAGAAAAAAGCGGAGTTAATCTAAAAACCGATAAACCAAACCTAAAGATAAGCTTTGGCTCGATTGAATTTTGTCAGAGGTATCATCGTCATATAAAGCAATTGCAGCGATAGATACGTTTATGAGCTTATTCACCTTTGCGGATATGGTGACATCAAGGCGATGGTCTATATGATTTAGACGTTTATAGTTGGCAAACAATGCATAGCGGCTCTTCAAGTTAATATTCTTGGCGATGTCCTTATCCACATTGCTTACTACCTGGAAGGCAAGCTCATTTCGGAAAACATTTCCTCTAGGTACTCCAAAATTTTTAGGATTAGTTTTGTATAAGCTAGTGTCTAAAACAAAAGTTTGCCGGGCAGTACCCGTACCTATACGTAAATAAAATTCCTTGCTTGGTTTATATTCAAAACCAAATGATTCTGTTAAATAACCCGGGGACATAAAATGCGATATCAATACCCGTTCTTCATATCCTTGCCCATCGCTGTTGTAGGTATATCCTTCATCAAATTGTGATTCAAAGTTCACGGAGCCGAAAAAGAACCAACTTTTAGAAAGCTTTAGTCCGCCTTTATTATCCCAAAAAATACGATCGTTCGTTTTACGCTCTAGCTGACCCTTATTCTTTAGTTTACCATATTGTAGAATTAACTCCGAAACGTAGTTCTTATCGCCTTTTGTGTAATCTGTTTTGAAATTTAATTGAGTTCCCAGTGCTAAGGAGTTTATTCCACCTCCGCTCCAATTATTGCTAAATGCAGCTTGGTTTAGGTTTACGCCAATAGTTAAACCGTTTCTCCAGTAATTAACTTTCATTTTTTCAAAAGCATCAGGTACAGGAATTGGACGTACAATAAGTGCAGGACGGTTAACAGGTAAGCTGTTTTTTCGTGGATATTGTCTTAGCTCCTCAATTTTCAAAGAGTCAGCAGCTGTTTTTTGGGCTTGAGCAGAAATGAGATTTAATAGTAATAATGCTATTAAAAGGCTATAATACTTAAACATACTGCTGCAAAGTAAAATAAATTGGATCGTTATTCTGGTAACACTTTTATATATTATTAATATTTGAGTTGAAATACTGTAGCCAAGTCCAAAATTTTCTGTTGGTCAAGTAGTTGAGTTCATGATCCATTAGATACGCTTCTTTCTCAAAAACGATGTTCATATAAGCTCTGTGATGGTTTTTATATTTTAAAAGATTGATAAAATAATCAATTAGATAAAGCACATAAAAAGGGATCACTAACAACTCTAACTGTTGCCTTAAATGAATTTTTTCATGATTTATTACTCTTATATCTGTTTTTAGTTGCCGATGATTTAGCAATATGAAAGGGAATAAGGCCATACCCGATGCTGGTAAAAACGGAATAATTAGTATTGGAAAGCGCATAAAATATTTTTTTGCATGAATGTTTTTAAAAACCGTGCTATAGCGTTAAGGATTGCGTGTAAATCCTTTTGCCCTACGCAAAAGATTGAAACAAAAGCCTGCCCGAACGCCCAAAATATTTATTAAATCTATCTAGAATTAAGGTTTTAAAGGCGGCAAGCGATGAGCTTTTGGATTTTGCATATATTTTTGATAGCTAGATTTTATAAAGCTAATCAATTGGTAATCATTGGCTTCTAATATAAAATAATACGACGGTCTGTATTGTTGCATAAAATCGGTTAGCCGCTCTGCTGTTAAATTTGTTGCCGAGTTAACCAAGCTTTTAGAATACCTATAATCGATGATAGATTCCTTATAGTCCTGTTCTATAATTTCTTGTAGATGCCGGGCATTTCGGCCCTGTCTGCTTAGTAGGTTATATATAGAGGTAATACTCAAGCCAACGCCCCCCGGTCCCAGGTGCAACATATCACCAGTATCACCTTTCGTGTAAGCATCTTTATAGGCCGTTTTATTTTCGGCTAACTTTTCATTGGGCGACTCAACAGTATCTCTCACGGTAACTTCCCGTAAATAAATACTTGTACGTTTCAAGTAAAAAATAATTGTATTTGAAGTGCCAACGCTGGCCGTGTCAACTGCATATCCCTGTAATGCGGCCACCAAAACATCGCCATGCTGAGCATTAGTTTTGAATTCGCCTTTAATATTATTGTAGAAACCTTTACTTGTTCTGGTATTATAGATGTATACCCTGGTGATCCGTTGCTTACTGTCTTTGTCAAAAACAATTCCTTGAACGGGTTTATCTTGAGCGAATAGTTTTGCTGCAGTTAGCAGTATCAGAAAAAGAAGATAAAGTGGTTTTTTCAAGTGTTGATAAAAATAAGCTAAAAATTTTTTCGGTACTGGTGTTTAACAAAACTTAACGTTTGTTTGCCTGCTTAGCTTACAAGATTCAAGCCACCGAAAAAACAGATACAGAAAAGGCTATTTCGAAACAAGTAGCAAAGCGCCAAGCTTTAGATCGGTATTTTGTAAATTATTTAAGATTTTTAATTCATCTACAGTTAACCCAAACCGTTTAGAAATGGAATAAAGTGTGTCGCTTTTTTTAACCTCGTAAATTTTCATCGCTACGGGAGGCTTCCCAACATCATCTTTCTTTTCTTCGGGGATATTGGCTACAATTTGGTCAAGAACTTTGTCTTCTCTTTTTATTTTTTCCGTTTGAGATTCTTTACGGTCGTATTTAGATAGATCGTAGCGATCAATCAGGCTTATTAATAATTCTGGATATTTTGGGTTGGTGGCATACCCGGCCTGCTTCAGGCCATTCGCCCAGCCGATGTAGTCATTTTTATCCAGCTCAAATAGAAATGCATAGCGTTTACGCTTTAAAAATTCTGAGTGATCACGAAAGGAATCTTCCGCGGATTTATAGACCCGAAAGCAATCGTCTTTTTGATCGTCATCTCTTAAAATGGTCTTTCCTTTCCAATCCGAATTGCATTTAATGCCAAAGTGGTTGTTCGCTTCAACTGCCAGGCTACTATTCCCATTTCCAGATTCAAGTAAACCTTGGGCAAGTGTAATGCTGGCAGGAATGCCATAAGTATTCATTTCTGCTATCGCGATAGCCTTGTATTTTTCAACGTATGAACTCGCACTTGAATTTTTGACAAATGAATTGTCGATTGTTTTTTCAGGTTTCCTGTTGGCCGAACTTGGTAAAGCCTGTTTTCTCGAGCTACAAGAAACTAAAACTGAAGCTAAAATTAGAATACCTAAAAAGGTAGAACGCATAAGTATATAATCAAATTTCGAGTTTCTGCCCTAACCTTAAATTAGCAGTTCGCAGGTTATTTTTTTTCTTAATTACTTTAACAGAGGTGTCAAATTTCTTTGCAATTTCAAGTAATGTATCGCCTCTTTTAACTCTGTAAACGGTAGATTTACTGGGTTGATTTGCAATAGCAGGGGTTTCTTCCTGTTCAGAATCTAACGGTTTTATATAACTAATGTTTTGATTATCGTATTGATAAAGCTGATACTTCTTAATAATGGCAATAACCTGTTTCGCCCATGTTTTACTTGCTGCATATCCTCCACGCTGTATCCCAACGGCCCAACCCATATAATCTGAGTCAGAAAATTTATCAAACAGCCTATTAAATTTTTGATGCCGTTTTAATGCTCCAATAAAATCTTCATATGATTCTTCGGTAGATTCATATCCTTTATAAGCTGATTTGATTTCAGAACTGTTGTTTTTACCCTTCATCCCAAAATGATTATTTAAATATTTTGCGATTTTGCTGGTACCGCTCCCAGATTCATGCATGGCTACGCCAAGGATAATACTTGCAGGAACTCCGTTTTTATTCATTTGTCGGATAGCTGCATCTTTATAAAGTTCGATGTATTTAGAAGCTGTAGATTGTTGTGCTGCTGCAGAAGTGCAGATAAAGAGTAGTAATAGCCAAAATATTTTTTTCATCAGAATGATTTTAGATGAAACTTGAATGAGTTTGTACCCATCTCATGCAGGTTTCATAATTATTAATATTTACTTTTTACGTATCACAAATAAACCATCACGTATCGGAAGAATGAGCTTCTCTACACGGCTGTCTGTTTGTACCCTATTGTTAAACTTAGTAATAATATTTGTAAACCGATCATTATCATTATTTGATAGCACTTTTCCGCTCCAAAGCACATTGTCAACAATGATCAATCCTCCTGGGCGTAACTTGCTAAAAATTAAATCATAGTAAGTTTCGTTATTCTTTTTGTCAGCATCAATAAATACAAGGTCGAACGTTTCATCCAACGTTGGAATTATCTCGATTGCGTTTCCTAAATGATACTGTATCTGTGAGTTATATGGAGATTGCTCGAAAAAGTTACGAACCATTTCTTCTAGCTCCTGATTAACATCAATGGTGTGGATAATGCCGGTAGCAGAAAGGCCTTCTGCCAGGCAAAGAGTGGCATAACCGGTAAACGTACCTACTTCTAGAATACGTTCTGGATTAATGAGTTTGCTTAACATACTCAGCACCCGGCCCTGATAATGTCCGGATACCATATGAGGCATAAGCACCTTCAAATGTGTTTCTCGATCGATGTGTTTTAGCAGATCAATTTCAGAATCACAATAGTTATCCAGGTAGTTTTTAAGTTCATCGCTTAGTAACTCCATGGCCGCAAAAATAGTAATTTTTAATTTAACCCAAATTTTTAGGAGTTTCTCCTGTTTTGGCAATGGTTATTAATCAGCATATTAGCTTTAATTTAATGGCTTTAAGGGCGATGAACGCCGTTTTTAAACCGTTTCCCTAAGCAGATTTTTTTTCAATTACAGCCATCGCCAACCTAATTTTTGGGTAAGAAACCTGCTCATTTAAGTATTCGAAAATCGGTTTCATTGCCGTGGTAGCGCCAATTATCTTAATTGCTTTTTCTACTTCGGCAACTTCTGTCGAGCTCACCAGTTCGTTCAGGTTCGTAATTTTCCCTCTTAAATATAAGTAAGCTAAATGCGAATAAACAGTTTGTGTACTAATACTCCGCTTGACAGCAATTTCATCGGGACTTAACCGCTGATTAAATAAAGTATGGGTTTCCTGGTACGTATCGCCTTTGCGTTTTTTGGAACTTGGAGTTTCTAAATAATCATCAATCGCATCTAAAAACGCTTGGCCATATTTGTGATACTTATGTTCACCAACGCCCGATACTTGCAGCATTTCAAATTGATTGGTTGGTTTTGCATTTACCATAGCTTGCAAAGTAGCATCGCTAAAAATTATATACGCTGGCACTTGTTCTTTTTGCGCAAACTCCTGGCGAAGTTTTCTTAAAATAGTAAACAGATCTTCCAAAGGGACACTTGGTTTGGTTGCTCTAATGCGTTTTTCTACTTCTGGTTTTTCTTTCGGAAGAATAGCCGGTAAAACCGTCAATTCTATTTTGCTGCGCCCAAATAATATATCTTTTCCTTTTGGGGTGATTTTTAACGCAAAGTTTTCATCATAAGCTAATTCTAAAACACCAACATTTAATAATTGCATTAAATAACGCTGCCAATCCGATTGATGAATATCTGAACCAGCGCCATGGGTTTTTAATTTATCATACCCGGCGGCTAAGATTTCTGCCTTACGGGAACCTCGTAAAACGTCGATCAGCATGGTTACACCTTCCTTTTCATCCATGCGAGCGATAGCTGATAGCGCTTTTTGGGTAATGAGTGTGCCATCGAAATGTTTCCGGGGGCTTTTGCATACATCGCAATTGCCACAATTTTCTTCGAGTGTTTCAGAAAAGTAATTCAAGAGGATTTTTCTGCGGCAACTATCCGCTTCAGCGTAGTGCTGAATACGATTTAGTTTTTCAAGATTCAGATCAGCTTGCCCGCCTTCCAAAGCAAACTTATTCAACATGAGTAAATCCTGGTAATTATAATAAAGCATGGTTTCAGAAGGAAGTCCGTCACGTCCGGCCCGGCCAATTTCCTGGTAATAACCTTCCATGTTTTTTGGAAGATTGTAATGTATTACCCACCGAACATTCGATTTATCAATTCCCATCCCAAAAGCGATGGTAGCACAAACAACCTGAAGTTTATCGTTTATGAAATCCTCCTGTATTTTAGAACGATCTTCTGCGGCCATCCCTGCATGATAATAGTTTGCGTCAATACCAAAGTTCCGGAGTTTATCAGAAATATCTTCACAAGCTTTACGACTTAAACAGTAAATGATTCCATTTTGGTTTGGGCGCTTAATGATGAAATCAGCAATCTCATTAATTTTCTCTTTTGGCTTTATGCCGATGCGTACTTCTAAACTTAAATTCTTTCTGTCAAATGAGGAGATGAAGACTTTCGGGTCTTTTAAGTTCAGTTGTTTAGATATATCTTTTCGTGTTATTTTATCAGCAGTAGCGGTAAGTGCGACAAACGGGATGTGACTAAATTTTTCACGTAAGTAACCCAGCTTCGTATATTCTGGCCTGAAGTCATGACCCCATGATGAAATGCAGTGTGCTTCATCAATTGCCAACATGCTAGGTTTGGCCATGTTGGATATGACATCTAAGTCAGTAAGCAATTTTTCTGGAGATACGTATAATAGGCCTACTTCCCCCCGATAACACGCTTCTAGTATTTCTTGTTGTTCTGCAAAACTTTGTGTGCTGTTTAAGAATTCAGCAGCTATTCCATTTGCTTTTAGAGAGTCTACCTGATCCTTCATCAAAGAAATTAGCGGGGAAATCACGATGCAGGTTCCATCTAATAATAAAGCTGGTATTTGAAAGCAAAGCGATTTGCCTCCGCCTGTTGGCATCAGCACTAAAACATCTTTCTTATCTAAAATACATTGGATGATTTCTTCCTGCAATGGTCTGAACTCATCGTAACCATAATATTTTTTTAACGTTTCGTGGGCAGTCATGAATACTTATGAGCAAATCAGAAGAAGTTATTCTTCTTTTCCATGTATGATTGAAGAATAATTGTGGCAGAAATCGTATCAACCCGGGCTTTGTTTTGGCGGTCAGATTTTTTAAATCCGCTTTGTGCTACCACTGCGGATGCCATTTTTGAAGTAAAGCGTTCATCGATGGTTTCTATCGGGATAGTTGGGAAGTTTTTTTTGAGCAAGGTAATAAAACCCTTTACATGCTGCGCAGATTGAGATGCAGTTCCATCCATTTGTTTAGGCTCACCAACCACAAAAAGTTCAACTTGTTCGGTTAGTAGATATTTTCTCAAAAAATTCATAATATCCTTGGGATGTATGGTGTCAAGGCCCGTTGCAATAATTTGCATGGGATCAGTAACAGCTATACCGGTACGCTTAGTTCCGTAGTCAAAAGCCATGATACGCATAGCTTAGCGGTGAGATTTGAGATTTGAGATTTGAGATTGCACAGGTCAAATATAACTAAGAATTTTAGTTTTTTGTGTTCGTGTTTACTGAAAATTAAATATACTAAAGCTAAAAACGTAAGTCTCAATACTCAATACTAGTTACTCAATACTTTTTTACTATTTTGCAAACTATGCAGTTTAGTGACATTATCGGTCAGGAGGAAGTTAAAGCGCATCTTATTCAAACAGTGAATGAGAACAGAATTAGTCATGCGCAACTGTTTTTAGGCCCAGAAGGTTCTGGAAGTTTGGCTCTGGCCTTTGCGTACGCACAATATATCAGCTGTGAAAACCGGATGCCTACAGATAGCTGCGGCCAATGTAACTCGTGTAGAAAGTACAGCAAGTTAGTTCATCCGGATTTGCATTTCTCGTATCCTTTCTTCGCAAAGCACAAAGACGATACGGCTTTAACCTATATTCAACCTTGGCGAAAAGCGTTTTTGACAAACCCATACCTTAATTTGGACGAATGGCGAAACACGCTTGATGCAGAAAATAAGCAAGCAAACATCAACATTGCAGAATGCCACCAAATAATAAGTAAACTCAGCTTAAAGCCTTTCGAAGGAGAATACAAAGTACTTATTATGTGGTTGCCAGAATATCTTGATAAGGAAGGCAACACCTTACTTAAGATTATCGAAGAACCATCATACAAAACGTTGTTTCTACTGGTTGCGCAAAATCAAGATCAGATTTTAAACACAATTTTATCAAGAACGCAATTGGTAAAAATTCACCGGTTAAGCGATCAGGCAATCAAGCAATACTTAATTTCAGAAAAAGGAATGTCTGAACAAAAGGCAATTCAAATTGCTTATTTAAGTGGAGGCAATTTTAACGCAGCCTTAAATTTTTTGGAAGAGGATGAGAACGACAACTTCAAACTATTTTCTGATTGGATGCGCATGACCTACGGAGACCACGGAATGAAAATCATTGATTTTGTGGAGATGGTTGCGAAGCTTGGCCGTGAAAATCAGAAAAACTTTTTGCGCTACGGCTTGAATCTCATCCGGGAAAGCGTAATGATACTTTCGGGTGCGCAAGATCTGGTTCATTTACCGGAGGCAGAATTTCAATTTATATCAAATTTTAGTAAAGTTATGAGCCTGGCTAAAGCCGAAGCACTGTTAAATGAGATGGATAAGGCACATTACCACATAGAGCGCAACGCAAACCCTAAAATTTTATTTTTAGATGTATCTTTACAGTTCGTTAAAATTTTAAAGTTTAATACGCTCCCCGCGGGGACTCAATATATATATAATTAATCATGAGTTGTGGAAGTTGTTCATCAGGTGGTTGTGCGCCTGCGGGCTGTAAAAGTAATGGCTCTTGCCTTACAAACGGCTGTAGTAAACTAGATGTATATGACTGGTTGTCGCATATGGACATGCCAGCTAATTATAAAATATTCAACATTATAGAAATAAAGTTTAAAGGTTCTCGAAAAGACTTTTTCATTAACACTGAGAATTTTTACTTGGAGGCCGGTGAGCTGGTTGTTGTTGAAACCGTAACTGGCGGATTTGACGTTGGTCATGTTTCTTTAACGGGCGAATTGGTACGCATGCAATTAAAGAAGCGTAACGTTCGGGTTGAAGAAGTTAGCAAGAAAATTTATCGAAAAGCCACTCCGGCTGATGTAGATAAGTGGAAATTAGCCAAAGAAATGGAGTCGGACACGATGTATAAAGCACGTGTGATGGCAAAAGATTTGGGCTTAGCCATGAAATTAAGCGATGTAGATTACCAGGGCGATAAAACTAAAGCTACTTTTTATTACACTGCCGAAGGTCGGGTTGACTTTAGGGAGTTGATTAAAAAAATGGCCGAAACGTTTCGGATCCGTATTGAAATGCGCCAAATTGGAATGCGTCAGGAGGCCAGCCGTTTAGGTGGTATTGGCTCATGCGGGAGGGAATTATGCTGCTCTACATGGTTAACCGATTTTAAAACCGTTTCTACTTCTGCTGCCAGGTATCAAAATTTATCTCTAAATACTTTGAAACTTGCCGGACAATGCGGCAAATTAAAGTGCTGTTTAAATTACGAGTTGGATACTTACATGGATGCGCTGAAAGATATTCCTGATAATGTAGATCGTTTAGAAACAGTAAGAGGAACGGCTAAACTTCAGAAAACAGACATCTTCAAAAAGCTAATGTGGTTTAGCTATCCGATGGAAGAATCATGGATTCCGTTGGAGATTAAGCGTGTGAAAGAAATACAGATTTTAAATAAAGAAGGTGTTAAACCAGATGATTTAAATGATGAAGCGGTAGAACTGGAAAAACCAGTAATTGCTAAAGTTTTGGATTATGAAAACGTGGTAGGCCAGGATAGCTTAACCCGTTTAGATGAAAAAACCAATAAGCGCAAAAAACCGAATAGAAATAACAGGAATAAGCCCCAAGGTCAGAAACCTCAAGTTGCCGATGATTCTGTAGCAGTGGTTAACAATCGCCCGCAGCCTCAACAACGGAAAAATAATAAACCTGCTGAAGCGAAACCAAGAGTAGATGCAGCAGTTGAAGGAGCACCTGTTAACACAAATACCCCAAACCCAAACCGAAACAATAATAGAAGGAGGAATAATAGGAATGGAAACAAACCTAAACCACCTACTTCTATTGAATAAATAAATGCGCCATGAGCTTATTTAAAACTAAATAAGCTCATGGTTTTTTAAGTCTGATTCGAGTCGAAATTTGACTAGTTTCAGTTTCCTAGATAGAAGGCCTAAGGACATTTATAGACAATCAAAACAGCGATATCCTATGCAAATTAAAAAGTTGATTTTTATATTTCTCTCGGTTGCCTTAACCGGATTTTCCGCCTGTAAAGATCAAAATACGCTCATAGATACTAATCAAGAGATTCAAAAACGTACTTGGAGTTACATAGATAAAATCAAAGTTCCTGTTTCTATCCCTGATTCTTCTAAAGCCTATAATATATACTTGAATTTGCGAATTTCCGGAGATTATAAGTATTCAAATATTTTTATCCTAGTTCATCAAATATCCCCAGACGGTAAAACGATTACTGAAAGGGAAGAAATTAAATTGGCACTTCCGGATGGTGAGTGGTTAGGTAAAGGATCCGGGAATTTATACAGCTATCAAGTTTTAATAAAAAACAAATACCATTTCGCTAAAAAAGGTAATTACCAGTTTCAATTAGAGCAAAACATGCGGGATAATCCTTTACGGGAAGTTACCGATGCAGGGCTCCGGGTAGAAATAGCAAATTGATATAAGCAGCTGCAGATCAGGGTGGTTTTAAAGAATCAGTTTTTAAAATTGCCGGAATTGAGGCAGAACATCATCCAAAAAACCTCTCTAATATTCTTCGGGGCATGCTCTTTTGCTGTTAGTAATGGGACTACATCAAGCAACCTAATTCCGGCAATCTCTTAATATTTTGTATTAGTTAGAAGCGGGCACAATTTGCAGCTTACTTATTTGTTTTATAACCCTTGGGTTAGAGTAATTAAACTGAAAAATTCCGTTATCCCCCGTTACAATTAGTGATTTTGAAGCAGGGATAATGTCAAATGCATGAAACCCGGTAATCTGCTGAACTTTGATGTTACCAACCTTTAATGGGTCAGTTATTGAAAAGCTTTTAAGTCCAAATTCACCCTCAGCCAGATATAAATAATTACCAGAAATGCCTAAGCCATGCGGATTTTGCATGGGAAATGTTTTAACCAATGTTGGATGAAGGATGTCTTCGACGTTTAATATATCTAATTGGTTAACCCCTTGTTGGCAAAAATTGCCTGTTCGCAATGTCACGTACGCGTACTTACCTACAACAATAACCGGATCGCACGATGTAAAATGTGCATAAGTAGATATGTATTCAGGTGAGCCAGGGTTTTTCGCATTATATATATGCATGCCTCGGGTAGAACCTATAAACAGCTTATCCTCATACGGGAAAATGGTTTCTATTCCCCATCCAATTTGTTTGTTGCTAACAAAAGTTGGGTTTGAAGGCGCACTTACATTAAAAACGCCTAATGACGAATGATCAACTGTATACAAATAATCGTTCATTAACGTGAATCGAGCCATTGATCCGCCTTGCCCATAGCTTTTAGAATCAGTAACTGCGGCTCCTAAAAAGTTAATAAACGGCGATCCAGCACGATCTTCCATCCAGCCCTCATTTTCTGATGATACAGTTACGACGGTATCCTTATAAGTAACAATCGTTTCTTTTGCTTGGTCAACATAATATCCCGGGAACACATCATTGTTCCGTTTTTGTAATTTAATGGTCAAAGGATCACTGATATCAAAGGTTAAAAGATCCACATAACTATCAGCATATAGAAAATTGCTGTTTACAGCTAAATCCATATTGCCCGGTATTTTAATGAAGTTTATAATACGTGGGTAACTTGGATTTTTATTATCTACAACATGAATTCCCTGGCCTACCTCATTTATAAAAAGGTAATCGTTGTAAACGTAAATTTTACCGGGAATACTTATTTGCATAGCAGGGTAAGAACCTACATTTTCTGCTCTTAGTGCACTTACTTTAGTTAATACTGAAGTTTTATAATGCACTTTTTTCGTTTTAGGGCCGCTGTCTTTACACGAAGTTATCCCCGATAGCAAAATTAACAATAACAGATATTGCGAATAAATGTAGAAGTTCTTCATAACAGTGGTTTATAAGTTTATCACCTGGACATTAACGGCTTTAGCCGAGTTCCTTAATATATAACCTTTACGTTCGGGGAATAAAAAACGCTACAGTCAATAAAATATTTAAGATAGCTTGAAGATTATTACGACGTTTTGGGCGTTCGGGCGGGTGTTCCGTTACAATCTTTTTGCGATAGGGGCAAAAAGGATTTTCACTTCACCCCCTAACGCAAAATATAGCATGAACGGCAACGGTAAACAATGTCGTACAAACTGAGTTTATGAAGAGATATCTGGCACTATAAAAGAGGGACTAATGTTTCGAGTTTCATGCCTCTAGAGCCTTTAATTAAAATGGTAGCATTCGTTATTGGATTATTTTTTAAAGCATCGAACGCTTCAGTAGTTGATGGATAAAAATGGTCTGATGTGTTTTTTAATTTATAGAATTCCTGCCCTATAAATATTCGTTTTGATAAATCGATTCTCTGTGCTTTTGCAACTATTTCCAGATGTTCAGCTGCAGCTTCATCACCCAGTTCAAACATATCACCTAAAATCAAAACCTTGTTTTCTGCATTAACAGTTTCCAAATTATCTAAGGCAACTTGCACACTGCTTGGGTTTGCGTTATAGTAATCACATATAAGCGTGTTCTGTTCTGTTTTAGTTATTTGCGATCGATTATTTGAAGGTAAGTACGAATGAACACCCTTGTTTATTTCATCCGGTGAAAGCCTGAAAAAGCAACCAATAGTGATTGCAGCTAGAATATTTTCAAAATTATAAGTTCCTGTTAAATTGGAATTTGCTTCCAGACCATTATTCTCAAATTCTTCACTCCGCGAGCTCCATTTAATTGAAATGTAGGGTGCCGAGTTCAAAATTTTGCCCGAAACATAGCTAGTTTCCGATCTACCATAGTCAATCGTGTTTTTTATTAGTCTGGCATTGGCCATCTCGGTCAGTATTTTGTTATCCTGATTGATGAAAGCAATTCCTTGGTGTTCTGCTAAGTAAGTATATAACTCTCCTTTGGCTTTTTTTACTCCATCAAAACTGCCAAATCCTTCTAGATGTGCTTTGCCAACATTGGTTATTAAGCCATGGGTTGGTTGTGAAATACTACATAAAAATTCAATTTCCTGCTGATGGTTTGCCCCCATTTCAATAATAGCGATTTCCGTGTCAGCTTGTATCGACAAAATGGTTAGTGGCACACCAATATGGTTGTTCAAATTACCCTTTGTAGCGAAGGTTTTATAATGTTGAGATAAAACCGCGTTAATTAATTCTTTTGTAGTCGTTTTGCCGTTTGTACCTGTAATGCCTATAAAAGGTATTTTAAGTTGGCTGCGGCGATGTTTTGCCAAGTTTTGAAGCGTTTCTAGAACGTCTGAAACTAATATATGCCTCGCAGATTGGCAGTATTCTTCCTCATCAATAATCGCATAAGCTGCTCCTTTCTGTAAAGCCTGATGAGCAAATTTGTTTCCGTTAAAATTATCCCCTTTAAGGGCGAAAAATAGACATCCTTCTTCAATCAGTCTTGTATCCGTACAAATTGTCGGGTGCTCCAGGTATATGGAATACAGTTTCTCTATGTTCATTAATACAATATTAAAGATTTAACCATAAAATCGGGTTTTTGAATTTATTTACTACACATAATAAACACTATATTTAATAATAACGGATTCTATACCATAGAAACCGAAATGATCATTTTTCTAATAAATAGCTGTTAAAGCAAAGTTGGGCACTTGTCAATGAGCAAAAAGTTTATTCTCCTTGTTTTACTACTTCACATACTGATCTTCCCAGGCTTTGCTCAGAATATAAAAAGTCCCTCCGAATTTTTAGGTTACAATTTAGGTGAACAATTTACACCGTACTACCGTGTATTAGATTATGTGAGCTATTTAACTGGTATATCTCATAATATTAAAATAAAAGATTATGGAAAAACGTATGAAGGCCGCCCGTTAAAACTTGTATTCATAGCATCGGATGAAAACATCAATCGTTTAGAAGAAGTTAGGCATAACAATTTAAAATTAGCCGGAATTGAAAGTGGTACACCTTCATTAAAAGCACCAGCAATAGTCTGGCTAAGCTATAATGTTCATGGAAACGAGCCGTCGTCCACAGAAGTTTCGATGAAATTAGCTTATGAGCTTCTCAAATCGTCTAACACAAACATAAAAGCTTGGTTAAAAAACCTGATTATCATCATAGATCCTTGTCTCAATCCGGATGGCAGAGAACGTTATGTCAATTTTTACAATTCTGTACTGAATTTGCACCCAGATCCAAAACCCGAAGCACGCGAACATTTTGAGCCTTGGCCCGGGGGAAGAAGCAATCATTATTATTTTGATTTAAACCGGGACTGGGCTTGGCAAACACAAATTGAAACTCAGCAACGGCTTAGTGTTTATAATAAATGGCTCCCACAAGTACATGTAGATTTTCACGAAAACGGCGCTGACCGATCCTATTATTTCCCTCCTGCCGCCGAACCATATCATCAGGACATCACCTCCTGGCAAAAGGAATTCCAGGTGTTGATTGGGAATAGCCACGCCAAGTATTTTGATGAAAAAGGATGGAGTTATTTTACGAAAGAGGAATACGACTTGGTTTACCCATCGTATGGCGATACCTACCCTATATATAGTGGTGCAATCGGGATGACCTATGAGCAAAGTGGTATTAATGCCGGCTTGTCCAGAATAAACGCTGACGGCGATACCTTAACACTAAAAGACAGAATTGAACACCATTTTATTAGTTCATTGTCTACCATCGAAGTAAGTTCTAAATACTCCAGCAAACTTATAAATGAGTTTAAACGTTATTTTGATGTTGGTAAAACAAGGCCGCCAGGTATTTACAAAGCATATATAATAAAGGGAGACAACAGAAATAAATTAAAGATTTTAGCGACTCTTTTAAAAAATAATGGGATTCAATTCGGATATGGACTGCCAGATCAAAAACATGAACAGCTTAAAGGGTATAATTATTTTAGTAAAAACACGGAAAGCTTTACAGTTAATCGAAATGATATGGTTATTAGTTCGATGCAGCCAAAATCTGTGTTATTGAAAGTGCTTTTGGAGCCAGAAACGTTTTTTTCAGATTCTATTACGTATGATATCACCGCCTGGGCATTGCCATATGCTCATGGCTTGCAATGTTTTGCAGTTAAAGACAATGTCAATTTTGGATTTCCAACACCTGTTGAACTTGTTAAACCTAGGGAAGAGCCAACAAATCCATTAGTTTATATTGCGCATTGGAATAGTAGCAATGATGTTAAGTTTTTAGGAGCCTTGTTAAAAAGAGATATTAAGGTTCATTATTCCGAAAAGGAATTTACACTAGCAGGCAATATTTTCAAACCCGGTTCATTAATTATAAGCCGGGCAAAAAATAAAAATACCTCATTCAATTTCGACCAGTTTTTGAGAGAAGAAGCTAATTCTGCCGACGTTGAATTAACTTCTGTAAATACTAAATTGGTTTCAAGTGGAATTGATTTCGGTTCTGACAGAGTACACCTAATTCAAAAGCCCAAAATTGCGATTTTTAGTGGCGACAATATAAACGCTTACGCCCTAGGGGAAATTATGCATTTCTTTGATCAAACCATCAATTATCCAATAAGCTTAGTAAACGCTAAAGATTTTGAAAACCGGGCAGATTTCAAATTCAATGTGGTTATTCTTCCTGATGGTGCTTATGATGAATCAATAATAGACCAGATTTTATCATTTATAAAAAAGGGGGGCAAAGTCATAGCCATGGGAGAGGCTGTTAACGATTTATCAGAGAAAAAGGATTTTGGTTTAAAGTCGAAGGAAAAGAATAAAAGTGATGATGAAGAATTAAAAAGCGAAGTAGATATCTATGGAAAAAGAGAATCTTCCATTTTCAAAGATTATATTCCCGGAGCTATTTACAAGGTTTATTTAGATAATTCCCATCCGCTCGGCTTCGGCTTCCCCCCTTATTATTATACCCTGAAAACGGACTCACGAATATTTAAGTTAAGTAATGATGCCTGGAATGTGGGGGTTTTAAAAAAGGACAGTTTTACAGCGGGCTTAGCGGGAAGCAAGGCGAAGGCTGAATTGCTCAATGGATTACTGTTTGGGGTGAAAAACATTGGGGGAGGTTGCGTTGTTTATTTATCAGATGATCCACTTTTTCGTGGTTTTTGGGAAAACGGGAAACTTTTATTTGGTAACGCATTGTTTTTGGTAGAGTAAAACAAAAACACCGGTGTAAAAGCGCCTACATTGCTTCTACCCGGTGTAATTAACTAAACTTAACCTTAATTCTTCATTCTATTTGATTCTGACTCCAAACCAGTTGAACGTCTCCTAGCTTCCTTTACTTCATTTTTGCCAAATCTATAAGTTAGCGTTAACCGCCCTATTTGCGATTCACCTTTATCTACAAAATTGAGGTTTACACCATAGGTTGTTGAAATACGTTGCTTTCTTGAATTGAAAATATCATTCATATTAAATTTAATATTGAATTTATTGTCCACGAACGATTTACGGAAACCTGCATTTAAAACAGCTTGTGAGCCTACTTTAAAAATACCGTATTGCAGCGGCGATTGATATTGAAAAGAAGCCTCCAAGCCAAACGTTTTATTAACGCTAAAGGAGTTATCCATATTGTAGTTGAAAGCAGTTTGTCCGGTTTTGAAATCTAAACCATTGGTATTGGTTTTAAAACTCATATTAAACACCTGGAAGTTATTGTTCATTTTCCACCATTTTGTAACGGGTACTGGTGCATACACATTAAAACCAAGTACATCCTGACGGTCAACATTTTCTTGAATAGCATATGTTTTTAAGCTATCGTTCTCCAGCGGTCTGGTTAAAAAAACCATGGCGTCTTTTGTACGGCTAAAATTCACACTCGCAGTGATTCCACCTTTGTAGGTGTCAGAAAAATCTAACGTGTTAGTGAATTGAGGTCTTAAATCTGGATTTCCTTTTTGATAAGTATATTCATCCAAAAAGTTTAAGAAAGGGTTTAGGTTATCATATGATGGGCGATCGATACGTCTGCTATATGATAAACCAAATTGATGACTTTTGCCTAGTTTTTGAGACAATGACACACTAGGGAAAAACTCGATGTAATCTCGTTTTAAAACAGTGTGGTTTGTTAACGAGTTTCCTCTTGATGCAGTATGCTCTACCCGAAGTCCCATTTGTATGCCCGAAGTTTTAAGCTCTTTTGAGTAATTGGCATAGCCGGCGTTTATATTTTCATCATATACAAAATGATTGGTAGATAGTGGGTCTGATACCCATGGATTGGCATTGTCTGATCTTTTAGCTAAAAGTAAATTGTTGTCTGTTTTTACCCAACTTGACTTATAACCCAATTCAAATTTTGAGGTCTTATTTAAAGGATGGGTGTAATCGGCTTTAACCGACATGACGTTAATATCCGATGGGGCATAATTCTTCACAAACTTGCTGGATGATGTACCGTCCGCATTTTTATAGAAATTATCTCTAAGCTCGTCCTGAACACCTTTGTAATTCGAATAATCTACATCCATTGATAATTCTTTACCAAGCGTGTCAATGGTTCCTTTATAGTTAAAGTTATAAGCCATATTTCTATAACTTTCTTTATTTAGACCACTAATTTTAATGGATTCGTCACCTTTAATATTGCTTTTAATATAGGTGTCCCCTGTATTGTTAACTCGTCCGCTGTTTGAGTAACCATTAACCAATATTCCAATTGTATGATTTTTATTGATAAAATAGTCGGCGCCTAGTTTATAAGAGTTATTAGTTCTACGGTTATCCCATCCATTCGACTGCTTAAAATTGGTAACGGTGTCTTTATTGGTCGAGATTCTTTTTTGAGTAACCTCTCTATTCATATTTAAAGTGTTTAAATAGCCATCGTCACCAAAGTTGTAATTACCAAAAACATTCACCTTGCTTTTACGGAAGTTTAGGTTAGTGCCGCCATTGTATTTAGAAGTTAATCCGTAGCCACTACCTGCGGTAACGGTTCCGTTCAAACCCATGTTACGGTTTTTCTTGGTTTTGATGTTGATGATACCTGCGGTGCCAGATGCATCGTATTTCGCAGATGGACTGGTAATTAGTTCGATAGTTTCTATCTGGTTGCTTTGCATATTACGCAACATATTTGCCACCTCTGGGCCGCTCATATAGGTAGGTTTTCCATCCATCATGACTAAAACCCCTGATTTTCCTTTCATAGAAATGTTGTCATCTTTATCAATGGTTACTCCTGGTGATTTTTCAAGTACTTCCATCGCAGTGGTACCTGCAGAAATGCTACTTCCCTCTACATTTACAATGAGTCTATCCATTTTTCGTTCAATAAATGGCTTTTTGGCAACTACGGTTACTTCTTTTAGCGATTTACTCTCAAGGGGAGATTGTAGTTTTTCAAGAGAAACCTGAAGATTATTTTCATCTATATGGAAGGATTTACTGTATACCTTTCTGTAGCCCACCATGGTTGAAGAAACCAGGTAGTTCCCCGAGTCGATATTTTCGTAAGCGAATTTCCCATTTAGGTCAGTAAGTGTCGTTTTTACCAGACTTGAGTCTTTTGCTGTTAATAAACTAACAGTGGCAAAATCCAAAGGCTTTTGCTGTTCGTCTACTATAGAGCCTGAAATTTTACTTCCAATTATTTTATTTGTTTGAGCGTTTGCTGTTGTGCCTATAGTGGCAAGGGTTGCAGTTAACAGTACAACCAGGCAAGTAAAGTAGCGTGTTTCCATTGTTGTTGTGTTTTTGTGTGGTGTTGATTCAAAAGTTTTAGGCCAAAGGATTCCCCTAAAAGGAAATATCCTTTTTAAAATTAATCGATATGTTAAGATTTATTACTTCATGAAGTACAGCAGAGAAGAACACATCTCATCAGTACTATGGTGTTGTTAACTATATGACTACATGAAACATAGATAGGTTACATCTTTCTTTGTCCGGATTTTATTGATGGTCTTCATGATATTGCTCTTGATCCCGGGCGTCGTTTCTTTTGTTCAGTGAGTCAATCTCGCACTTCATGCCATCAGTTGTCATAATCCATCTACTTGGCGTTTCAAAATAAGGAGCACCTTCAGGGAGGCATCTGGCAAGATCGAAGTCATATAATAACCTATTAAGCCTGTTATCAATAACTAACTTAGTATTTGCAGGTAGCTTAAGCGTCAGGTTTATCTCTTGATCTCTAAATAACTCCGTATTTTTAATTGATAGGTTTTTGTCAAAATAAAGAGTTGAATCTGTTTGCTTGAAATTATATATAATGCGTTTAGCGTTATTTAAAGCGCTCTGAAAATCACGTCCTCGTGAGCTATATTCTTGTGTTAGCATTGGGATAGCAATATCACTTTGTTCGAAATGCAATTTTATGCGATTATGATCTGTGTCGAAATGATTTTCATCCCCGTCAATAATCACAGTTCCTTTAAACTGACCGGGATCGATGTTAAATTGAACACTATCCTCTTTACTTAAATATTTAACCTCGTTTAGTTTTAGGAAGTAAACAGAGGCCGGTTTAAGCTCTGTAGTTTTAGAGAACGTAGCTTTTCCCTTAAATTCAGACGCCAACCGAGAGCCAAAGTGAATTCCGAATCCAATTCCAGTTAGCCATATAATAAGCATAGCAAACGACGATGTTTTAGTTAAAACTCTTTTATTAAAGATTACCCGGATAGCAAACAGAACCAACGCTATTAATGGTATAAAAATAATTACAAATGCACTTACCACTATCCCCGCCCTATATTCGGGGTTTGCCACATTTATAGGGAATTCATTAATAGCTGAATTACTTGAGATAGCTAATAAGGCAATTAATGCTACAATGAAACCGAGTGATATCATTCCTCCAATGAAGATGATAAAGCCCCCCACGATCTTAACGGCAACTTTCAAAATATTTCCGATTACGATAGCTAAACGGTCTATGGCAGGTCTTACTTCTCTTTGAGCTCTATTGAATCCATGCTTTAAGTTTTCTACTTCTTCGTCAAAATTCTTTTTAAAACTTTGCAAGTTAATTGGCTCACCTTTCATAGCCATTTTATCAGCTCTTGTAACGGCTTTTGGCATTATTATCCATAAAACAATATAAAGCGGCAATCCTGCTCCACCTATAATTACAGATGCTATAGCTATTAATCTAATCCATCGAGGTTCAATGTCAAAATAATGCCCGATACCCGCACAAACTCCTCCTATTATTCGGTCATCCATATCCCTAAATAATTTTTTCTCTGATTTAAGGTTCAAGGGAGGATTGAAATCAGTCTCTTCTTCTAACTCAAATTCATTAACACTACCCATTTGCGCGGTAATTTCCTGAACATACAGCATTGTAATTACTTGACTATTGTCTGCAGCTAAACGTTCAGTGAACATTTCTGCTAATCTGTTTTCAATATCAGTGGTTATTTCCTCACTGTCGGGCGTATAAGCAAAATGTCTTTTTACACCCGTCATGTAGTCCCTTAATAAATCATAAGCATCTTCTTCTATATGGAATACAATGCCGTTAATATTTATGATGATCGTTTTATTCATGACTTTAAAGTTTAATATTATTGTTTTCGGGGTTTTCATCGATGTTAATATCTCTTCCTTCTATAGAGGTGGTAACTGCATAAGCCAGTTCAAGCCAGGTTACATCTAGTTTTTTAAGAACCTCAGTGCCAGCTGCAGATATCACATAATATTTTCTCGGTGGGCCACCCGTGGACTCTACCCAATTGTAGCTTAATAAGCCATTATTTTTCAGTCGTGTTAGCAAAGGGTATAAGGTGCCTTCTACCACCAAGAGTTTAGCTTTCCGCAATTCTTTAATGATGTCTGAGGCATATATTTCCCCTCGGGAAATAATCGATAGAATACAATATTCTAGTATTCCCTTCCTCATTTGAGTTTGAGTGTTTTCAACTATCATATTACAAAGATATGTGCTTTCTTTAGTAATATGCAATACATAGTAGTGTTTATTTTTGCATTTTGTAGTTTATTCGATATAAGCCTCTGTTAGTCAGATATATAAAATTTTTAATGCATGCCTTTGTAGTGAATGCGATAAAAATCATGCTACTACAGTATAGCAGAAAGGAAGGAGCGATTATTGTTACTATAGCAATAATTTTGGATTAATTATTGAGCGACCAAAAAAGCTGGTTTTTGTAACAAAAAAGTTTAAAATTTTCGAAGTAGTATGCGTGCAGTCAAAATATTATTTTGCGTATATTAGAATTGTCAAAAGAAATCTACTATTTGAGCCGCCTTCGTTATAGAATTTGCAAATAAAATTTATTAAAGTTGCCTAACTTGCGATTAATTTAATATTTTGTTAAAAAATGTTAAATTTTAAGTAGCTGTTTATCAGCTTCTTGTGGCGATAAATAAATATTTTTTGTTAATTGATTTTGATACGCAGTAACATTTAGCGATTTTTAAATAAATAGTTCATTTACTTCACATTAAATCTAACAATCAGTATGAAAAAAAGACTCCTACATAGTTTGTTTTTGATGCTTTTCATTGCCTCCCAGGCATTAGCTCAAGATCGCACTGTTACGGGTACAGTAACGGCAAAAGAGGACGGATTACCGCTCCCCGGCGTAAGTGTAAAAGTAAGTGGTACCCAGGTAGGCACTCAGACTGGAGCCGACGGAAAATTTGCTTTAACTGTACCTTCTGGAAGGAACAGCCTTCAATTCTCGTATATCGGATATACGGGTCAAACAATTACAATTCCATCTGGCAATATTGTAAATGTTACTTTAGTTTCTGACTCGAAAGTTTTAGGTGAAGTTGTGGTTTCTGCTTTAGGTTTAAGCAGAGAAAGAAGAACTCTTGGCTATGCGGCCACTTCAGTTAATTCAGCAGAAATTAATAAGGCATCGCCTGTTAATTTAGTACAAGGCTTGCAAGGAAAAGTTGCTGGTGTTGATATTTCTCAAACATCTGGTGCGCCAGGTGGATCAACTAAGGTAATTTTAAGAGGATATTCTTCAATTGGAGGAAACAATCAGCCATTATATGTAGTTGACGGTGTTCCAATAAGTAATGCTCGTCCCGGAGGAGCAGCTCCAGTAGGTTCAATAGGTGACTTGGAAGAAAGCTTTGACTTTGGTAATGCAATAAATGATATCAATCCGAATGATATTGAGAATGTTAGTATTTTAAAAGGAGCAGGTGCTACTTCTCTATATGGATCTAGAGGATCCAACGGAGTTATCCTGATTACCACTAAAAGAGGTAAGGCGAATACTTTCAAAGTAGATTTCTCCTCAGCAGCATCATTCACCCAAGTTTCTGTTGTTCCTGAACTTCAAAAAACGTATGGACAAGGTTGGGATGGAACTTTCATTTTATCTGAAAATGGTAGTTGGGGTCCGAAACTTGATGGACAGATTCGTCCTTGGGGTGCAATTGTAAATAATAGCCAGTTGCTTAAACCCTTTTCTAATGTTGACAATAGGTTTAGAAATGCTTTTGAATTAGGTGGTGAGTTTAACAATACGATCACTTTAAGTGGCGGTAACGACGCTTCAACTTTTAATTTCTCTTATGGAAATGTGAATAGTGATGGTATGATGCCTGGTGACAATGATACATATAAAAGAAACACGCTCTCTCTTGGCGCTACCACGAAGTATAAAAATTTTAACATTAGTGGAACATTGAATTATGTTGGTAAAAACTCCAGGTTTGTACAAGTTGGCCAAGGTAATTCTGGAATCGGCGCTAACTTCTATGAGGAGATATTGCAAATCCCAATAGACATCCCAATTGACGATTTAAAGGATTACAAGAATTCTTACTTCAACGTAGATAATTATTTTACTCCATTCGCGGAAAATCCATATTATCCATTAAAAGAGAATTCTGCAAGATTCAACAGTGATCGTGTTTATGGTAATATTGATTTAAAACTTAAAGCTTCTAACTGGTTGACATTCCAATTTCAACAGGGTGCAGATTTGACCAATGGTACGGATAAAATTTACCATGCTAAAAATGCACCTACAATTGGAAGTTGGAATGACGGTGCGAATGTAGAAGGTGCACAAAGGCAAGCAGATGTTGGCGATGTTGTAGAGGGTTCGGAAAAATATTTTGAATATGATTCAAAATTGCATGCTATTTATCAGACCAAAATAAATACTGATTTTGAAATAAACGGCCTTGTTGGAGCGAATTACAATGATAGAGGCTATAGAACATTGTACACTTCAGTTGAAGATTTAACAATTCCAAACTTTTATAGTTTATCTAACTCTTTAAATAGCCCTGAAAGTGTTGGAACCTTGAGTCACAGAAGATTGTTCGGCGCGTATGCTACAGCAACACTAGGATTCAAAAATTATGCATTTTTGACATTGAATGCAAGAAATGACTGGAGCTCTACGCTTCCCCAAGGGAAAAATAGTTATTTCTATCCTGGAGCAAATTTAGCTTTAGTACTCTCTGATGCTTTAGACTTATCTTCTGCAAAGATAAGCTTATTAAAGGTTAGAGCTAGTTATGGAAGAACGGGTAATGACACCTCTCCTTACAGGACAGCTAATACATTAAGATCTGCAAATATTCCTGTTCGGGGTGGAGGAACCAGTATTACGTTCCCTATTAATGGTGTATCAGGTTTTAGTATTGCAAATACACTAAATAACGGCGCCTTACAACCTGAGATTAGTACTGAAACTGAGGTTGGTGGAGAATTGCGCTTGTTCAATAACCGTTTGGGAATTGATTTAGCATATTACAATAAAATATCTGATGGTCAAATATTAGCAATCAACATATCTCCGGCTGCGGGTTACAAAGCATTGGTTGTTAACTTTGGAAAGCTTCGTAATAGAGGTGTTGAACTAGCTTTGAACGGAAGTCCGGTAAAAAATAAAACCTTTACTTGGGATATGGGATACACCTTTACCCGTAACCGTAATTTAGTTTTAGAACTGCCTGAAGGATTAGACGAAATTGAGTTGAACAGTGCATATGATGCAAAGTTTGTTGCTCAAAGAAATAAACCATTAGGTGTAATAACTGCGCCAGTGGAGTTGAGAGATCCTCAGGGAAGGATTGTTGTGAATGCGGCGAATGGAATGCCGAAGCCTTCTGTAGATAATGTTTCTTATGGAGATAGCCAAAGAGACTTTATTATGGGCCTTACAAACTCATTCACAGTTAAAAATTTAACGCTAGGGTTCACTCTTGATTATCGTAAGGGTGGAGTATTTTATTCAGGAACCGCAGATTTATTGAATTTCACTGGAGGTGATATTAAAACAACTTACAACGATAGAAAACCATTTATCGTTCCTAACTCTGTTGTAGAGATAACAGATGCTAACGGAACTGTGACTGGCTATGAAGAAAATACGGTGCCAATAACAGAGGATCTTGTTGACGATTATTTCTATCACTCAACAAATAAGGCTCAATCTTATTACAACCGTATTTTAGATAAGTCATTTCTTAAGCTAAGAGATGTAACGTTGAATTATTCATTGCCTAAATCTATTTCCAGGAAGATTAAATCAGAAAATGCTTCAATTACAATATTTGGTAGAAACTTGTATACCTGGCTACCAAAGGGTAACAGAACTATTGACCCAGAGGTGTCAAATTACGGCAATGACTTGTCAAGTGAATTTGGTGAATTTAGAACTGGTCCATCAACACGTGTCTTTGGAGCATCTCTTAGAGTTTCATTTTAATTAAAACATCAAATATGAAATATACATATATAAATAAAAAGTGGATAGTAGCTTGTTCAGTGCTTACTCTGCTATTTAGCTGTAAAAAAACTTTAGATATCAACGTTGACCCGAATAATCCTGCTATTGAAAGCGCAACTCCTGAGGTTCTTTTTCCTGCCGGTGTTTTATCCACGGCAGGTATGATTGGGGGCCAATTAGCTGCAGTAGGTGGTATTTGGGCTCAATATTACACTCAATCATCTAACTCTAGTCAGTTCCGTGACATAGATGCTTATAATATAACAAACACAACCGAACAAGTAAATCTTCCTTATGAAGAATTGTTTGCCGGAGCATTGGCTGATTATAATTTAGCAATTAAAAAATCTAAAGAAAGGAAAGATAACAGGTACCTGTTGATGAATACGGTAATGAAAGCATATACGTATCAGGTGCTAGTAGATTTATATGACCAAGTACCTTATACCGAAGCTTTTCAGGGCCAAGCAAACTTACAGCCGAAATTTGATGAAGGAAAATTTATTTATACATCATTAATCGCAGAAATAGATTCAGCATTATCAAATGACTATAGAAGTACTGCGTTTACTACTTCGCAGAGTAAAACAGACTTCTTGTTTGGTACCTATGGGTTTGATGACGAAATGGACTATTGGGAGAAATTTGCAAATACACTAAAATTAAAGATGTATTTAAGAATGGTTAATGCAGATGCAGCGGCTGCTGAAGCTGGGATACGTGCTTTATATGCCGCAAATGCTCCATTCTTAGACATTGACGCCGGTGTAGCAATTTTTGAAGATGTACCTAACAGAAGTAATCCTTTTTACGAGTATAATATTCGTAGGTTAAATACAACCACTAATATCAGGGCAAGTGTAACGTTGTCTAGCTATTTAGTTGAAAATGATGATCCTAGAGCTGTTTCTTTTTTTGGCACAGCTAACCCATCAGCCATGCACCAAGGAGATTACGCGGCTACATTAGCTCAACAACCAACCTATGGTAACGCTAGTGTTTTCGTTCAAAGTGCAACGGATCCAGTACATTTTATTTCGAAGGCCGAATCACATTTTATGCAAGCTGAAGCATTGGTAAGATATTTTGCAGGTGCAGGCGCTGATGTACAGTATAATGCTGGTCTTTCGGCAGCATTTGCGCAAGCAGGGTTAACCGATGCCGACATTCCAGCTACCTATGCTTATCCTGCCGCTGGTACGCCAGCTGCGAAATTAACCGCTATTCTTACTCAAAAGTGGGTTTCATTCGTTTCAGGATCGCATCAATTAGAAGGTTTCTTTGAACAGAATAGAACTGGAATTCCTGCCATTAGTCCTGTGTATTCTACTGCCGCCACATACGTCCCTGGACAGTTTGTGTATGGAAAGAATGGTATCACAGGTGGACAGTTTCCGAAGAGATTTCCTTTTCCAGATTACGAAAAATCACGAAACAACAATACTCCAGCAGAAGTTCCAATTACTACCAAAGTTTGGTGGGCTAAATAACGATTATCTAATCAATAACAATATGAAAAGAACTATAAGTTTATATACAATATTGCTTTTTCTCATGGTGATCGCATCATGTAAGAAAGACGACTTTAACTATCCGGAAGGCCAGGTAGGAATTTCGAAGATAACTTACTTTCCTATATTAACTATGGCAGGTGCCGATATCGTGGCTGTGCCAAAAGGAGGTACCTACACAGATCCAGGCGTTACAGCGGTTGAGGGAACTGCTGAATTGGAGGTAAAAGTAGCAGGTTCTGTGAATACAGCTGCAAATGGGGTGTACACCTTAGAGTATTCAGCTGTTAATAAAGATGGATTTGCTGCAAGTGTATCAAGAACGGTTGTAGTTTATACTACAGATGCAACAGCCGCAGCGCATGATTTATCTGGTAATTATGCAAGAAATACGAATGGTTCAATTGCGACTTGGACAAGGATTGCTCCTGGGGTTTATAAAGTGTTTAACCCGGGGGGTGCTCCTGGTACTAGTTTGACAGTAATTGCCATTAATCCTACAGGATATGTTATAGATATTCCAGAACAGGCAGCACCAAGCGATGGATCTCCTACTAGCTCTGCTATGGAGGATTATTCAGGAATGCCAACAACTTATAAATGGCAAATAGTAAACCCAGGATATGGACCTGCTGTAAGAACCTTTGTTAAACAATAAAGAACTAGATATTATGAATAGAAGACATATAAGTTTATATACAGTCATTGCAACATTATTAGTTGCCTTATCACTAGGGTCTTGTAAAAAGGAAAGCCCAGATCCAGGTGGTACGGCTGTACAAGCTGTTGCAGGAGAATGGTGGGTGCAAGTCCGAGACGCAGATGGCAATTTTACGCCAGATTTTGCAGAGGATTACTATCACTTTGCTACTTATAATACAGCCGCAAACTCTCCAACAGAAATATGGATTGACGACCTAGAATCTTTCTGGGCGATAAAAGGAAAAATTAACGTAAACGTTTCGGCGCTTACATTTTCGTCTTCGGCACCAATTGGAAATGTGTACTACGAATCGCAATTTACGGTGGCAAATGGGAAAATCATCAATAGTGTTTCAAAAGGCCCAGTTTCTAAAGCTGTAACAGACTCTATTTATTTTGAAACTACCTTGTCAGATTTTGAAGACGCAGATGGTAACGTGCTTCCCGATAAGGTCTTTAAACTATCGGGTTACCGTAGAACTCGTTTCTCAGAAGATGATCACTAATATTTAAACATTAATTTGTAAAGTGGCTGCCTAAAAGGCAGCCACTTTTGTTTTAATTAATTCTTCCTTTTATCAACTTTCCTCTTCCCAAATCACCGCAATATTAACAATGGTCTCAACAGCTTTCCTCATATCCTGAACAGATACCCATTCTTGTTTGCTATGAAAAGCATGCTCACCAGCAAAGATATTAGGGCACGGTAAACCCATAAACGATAGGCGAGATCCATCTGTGCCACCACGAATACTTTGTAGTTTTGGTGTTAAGCCCGCCCTCTCCATCGCTTTTATGCCAATTTCAACCAATTTGGGGCAATTATCTAAAATGCTTTTCATATTTCTGTATTGCTCGTGGAATATCAATTCATAACGAGAATTGGGGAATTTTTCGAATACCTCATCAATTATAGCCTTTAATATCCGTCGATGATTTTCAAGTGCTTGATTGTCGAAATCTCTTAGTATTAGCTCAATTTGTGCATTTTCTACACTTCCAGAAATACCAACAGGATGAATAAAGCCATCCTTTCCCTCTGTGCTCTCCGGACACAGTGTGTCACTCGGTAAATAAGAGATAATTTCTGCCGCTATCTTAAGTGCACTTTCCATTTTGCCTTTTGCAAAGCCAGGATGTGTACTTACTCCAACTATGTTAATTGTTGCACCATCAGCCGAAAACGTCTCATTTTCAATGGTACCTAAGCTCTCACCATCAACAGTATATGCATAGTCAGCTCCTAGTCTTGAAAGGTCTACATGGTCTACACCCCGGCCAATTTCTTCATCAGGGGTGAAAAGTATTCTAATATCACCGTGTTTTACTTCCGGATGATTTATTAAATAATAGGCAGCATCCATAATTTCAGCAATCCCTGCTTTATTATCAGCGCCGAGCAATGTAGTTCCACTGGCGGTAATAATATCATTTCCAATCTGGGTTTTTAAATCTGGATGATCAACCATTCTAATTACTTGGTTAGTGTCATCCGGCAAGATGATATTTTCACCATTATACTTTGAGTGAATAATGGGCTTTACATTGGTGCCGCTGCAATCAGGAGAGGTATCCATGTGCGAGCAGAAACAAATAATAGGAACCGTCTTTTTTGTGTTAGATTCGATGGTTGCATAAATATATCCATAACTATCTTGACTAACATCCGTAATACCCATTTGCAGCAACTCTTCAACGAGGAGTTTGCCTAGCGTTCTTTGCTTTTCGGTTGATGGGCTTGTTTTTGAATGTGGATCTGATTGTGTATCAATAACTACGTATTTTAAAAAACGTTCTACAACCGAATGTTTGTAATCTTGTATGGAATTCATAAGGTAGAAATGAGTAGGTTAATTGTGCGTTTATTCGCGAAAAGCAAAGTCGAATTCTCAATATTTTACTAAATTTAGAACTTTTAAATGTTATCAATAATATTTAATGCTTTGAAAAAAATCTTTTTTTTCTTCTTGTTTTTTGGTTCTATAGATGCATCAGCACAACAGTTCAATTTTAGAAGATATAGTATAGGATTATCAACCGGTGTTACACACGCTTACACCGATGTTCCCGAGATGAAAATAGCTCCAGGCATCGTAATAAGTGCCGATTATTTTGTAACTCCCTTTGTTGCTACATATGTTGATCTTCAGTTCGGAAACATTAAGGGCGGGAGTAAAATAGTGGATTTTGCTCATTTGCCCAATAGGCATGGAAGAGAATTCACTAACACTTATTTATCTGCTACGTTAAATGCCAGGTTAGCTCTGGCACAACTGATTTATTATGAAGACAGGGGTTTTACCAATGCTATAAGAGGATTTTACCTTGGTTTAGGGGCAGGATTCATACAAAATAACATAAAAAATGTTCGTATTCAGCCACGTCAAGTTTGGCAAACTCAAGACTATGTGTTTCCAGGGGTTGATAACAGCTTAAATATCACGGTGCCATTGAACGTAGGCATAAATTTTGAGTTTAAAGATTCCTGGAATGAAACAAGGTATATTTTAGGTGTTAATTATCAAAGCAATTTAACATTTGGTGAAGGTTTGGATGGTTATAATGATCCTCCTGCGATCTTCGAAAATAATGGTTTTGATATGTATAATATCGGGACCATTAGTTTGAAATATTGTTTTGGACCGTCTCACGGTTTTTATCGTCCTTAATATATGGATATAGAATCACTTCGTGAATATTGTTTAGCTAAGCCGGGTGCTATTGAGGCTCTCCCTTTTGGAGATGAAACCCTTGTTTTTAAAGTATGTGATAAAATTTTTTTATTAACAAGCTTGAAGGGATCCGGAAGTTTCAATGTAAAGTGTGATCCTGAAAAGGCGATGACGTTAAGAGAAGAATTCACTGAAGTGCAGCCCGGTTATCACATGAATAAAAAGCATTGGAATACGGTTAGCATGAAAGGTAAGTTAACAACCCATCAATTAAAAGAAATGATTGATCATTCTTTCGCTTTAATATTCAACAGTCTTCCTAAATCTAAACAGCAAAGCTTATCTTAATTTGTTATTACTTTATTGATTAACATACCTTAACGATTCTTGATGGAACAATACATAACGGGAACTCCTGTTGCTACAATCATATTTTTGTTTACAATTGTTACCAGCTTGTATGCTTTTTCAAATCCAGAAGTATATGGCAAGCTAATGCTGCATCCATATAGCGTAAGCAGAGGGAAGCGAATTTATTCATTAATAACAAGCGGACTGATTCATAAGGATTGGGGTCACTTGATCATGAACATGTTATCATACTTCTTTTTTGCTTTTAAATTAGAAGCAACGTTTGTTCAATTTAATCCCCAATGGGGGCACGTTCAATTTGCCTTTTTATATTTAATAAGCTTAATATTAAGTGATGTCAGCTCCGTGATAAAACACAAGGAAGATTTTTGGTATAACAGCTTGGGTGCATCAGGTGCAGTCTGTGCGGTGGTTTTCAGCTCAATACTTTTTGATCCATTGTCTACCATGTATGTGATGCCAATTCCTTTTCCAATATACTCCGTTGTATATGGCTTTTTATTTTTAGGATACTGTATGTACGCGTCCCGTGCATCACGAGATAACATTAATCATGATGCCCATTTATACGGTGCATTAACAGGGATCTTGGTAACTGTTCTATACTACCCTGAAATCACATCTTTCTTTTTTAATCAAATAACAGGGCGTCAAGCTTAAGTAAAGGTGCTTAATTAGGCTGAGCTATCTTGTCAAGTGCCAATAGCTTCCCTTCAGTATCAAATAAAAAACTCATGGGGTTTTCCGGATCTTTTTGGATCTCGAAAATATTAAAACCCCAGGGCTTCCAGAAGTTTTCTAATACCTGGCAAAAAGGTTTATTTTGCCAATGGTCAAAAAGTGGTTTGTTGCTCATCCCATGCAAAGGCATAGCTTCTAGATAAATGGCTTCATCTGTTGTCAGTACGGTATATTCTGGAAGTCGGTTAAATAAGTAGTTCGAATAGTAAAATCGACCACATATTTCTTCATATTGAATGGGATGTATGGTACTTCCTGCAACTTTCGATAAAACTTCCTGATGATATTTAGAATTTGCACCATTGTCTTGCAAACAAGCAATAATGCCAAAATCCTTCATACTCAATGAAAACGTCAGGGTATTAATCTCATCACGATAGTTGAAATGATCAGTAGCATTGTCAACTTTAAAAATTTCATAACTCCAGGGAATACCAGTTTCAAATTCCACGGGTCTCACGAGTGATTGAAGCATCAGATGAAGGTTTGTAAACCGATGTTTCAACGCTTCAGAGAGTATTAACGGTTCGCCAGCCCGTTGCTGTTGCTTTATCCCGATTTCTAGTTCATTGTAAAGGATTCCATAAACTAATTTTGCTATCCACTGAAATAAATCTAATTCTGGTAAATTGCAAACTGCATCATAACCTGATAAAAAAGCATTCGCTATTTTACTCTCAAGTAAATCCGAGCTTGTTTGCACTTCTTCAGACATAGGTATTTTCATGTCTTGATAGGTAGCAATGCTTTCGTCGAGTAATTTAAAAGGTTTTTCGTTAAGCTGGTAATGTTGCATCAGCCATATAGGGAACACATAGTTGTGAACTTCGGGATTCTCAATTATATTGCCTGTTAAAAAGCAAGTATTGTTGCTAAAATTTAAACGCTTAAAAGGATTGTATACCAGAACTGCCATTGGCGCAAATATAATAACATAGAGACTTCAGTCCGACATTAACTGCTATTGGATATAGTCATTTGACATTAATGGGATTATCTTTGTTTATGAAGAGATGCAGTGGGCGTAAAAGGGTATTAAACTAAGTTCGATATAAATATTAAAAATTGGGTTTGGGCGTTCGGGCGGGCTTTTCGTTACAATCTTTTCGCCCTGGAGAAGGGCAAAAAGGATTTTCACTACTATCCCTAACGCAAAACCTAGCAAACATTATAAAACGCATTTTTGAGTTCTAATCATACATTTAAAACGGAATCAAGCTATTAAGATTTCGTATCAACTTTATAGGCTCTTAGAATGTTGGTTTCCCTTGAACAGAATGCTAAGCCAATACGCATGCTCAACACTAAAATAATGAAGCTTACCTATCAACCCTACCAACTCAACTTAAAATACCCTTTTACCATTGCCCATTATTCACGAACTCATACTCCACTCATTTTATTACAAATTGAGCACGAAGGAATAACTGGATTTGGTGAAGCCTCGATGGTGCCTTATATGGGCGAAAATTTTGAAACAGCTTCAATCTTTTTGAAGAAAGTGGATGTGTCATGGCTAAAGTTTCCCTTAAATTTTGACGAGGTAATTACTTATTTGGATTGTATTACACCTGGACACCCGGCAATCAAGGCCGCTATAGATATCGCTTTACATGATCTGGAAGGAAAGATCTTTGCTATTCCATGTTACAAATCGTTTGGGTCCCAATCTGATAAAATGCCTGTTACTTCCATCACCATTGGCATGGATACACCCCAGGTAATTGTTCAGAAAGTGCTGGAAGCCAAGCAATGCAAGATTCTTAAAGTTAAATTGGGAGGCCAAAATGATAAAGCCTTAATTGAAACAATTCGATCTATTAGCAATTTACCACTGTATGTAGATGCTAACCAAGGTTGGACACATCTCGAAAAAAGCCTTGATTTTATTTATTGGTTAAAAGAGCAAGGCGTATTGCTTATTGAACAACCAATGCCTAAGAATGATATAACATCAAATTCGTGGTTGACAGAAAATAGCCCTATACCTATTATAGGTGATGAAGCTGTTCAGCGGCTAGGCGACGTGAGTAAGGCCAGTGGTGTTTACCACGGAATTAATATTAAGCTGATGAAAAGTGCCGGCATGCATGAAGCCCATCAAATGATATTAAAGGCACGAGATTTAAATCTTAAAGTTTTGATAGGTTGTATGAGCGAAACGAGTTGTGCTACACTTGCTTCCGCCGCTTTAGCTCCGTTATGTGATTGGGCGGATTTAGACGGCCCCTTTTTGACTAAAAATAACCCTTATGGGGATCCAATGTTTAGAAGCGGAAAATGGGTTTTAACGGATGATCCAGGCTTAGGCTTAGTTAAAAAAGCCTAATGCTTCCATTGGAATGTCTTTATAAATACATCAATATCTTTCTTTAAAAAATCAAGAGAGGGTTGGATAGAATCCAGATTTGGTTTTTCATTAAAGTATAGAGCACCGCGTAAATAGTTCGTGTTACTATCTGTCAAAAAAAACTGAATTGCTGAAGCGGTATTCCCATCAATAGAATATAATGTTCCATAAACCTTTTTGTTGGGATAAGAAATAGTGGCCTCATCAATGGCAGTCGCTTTAACTGTATGTTTAAACGCAAATGTTCTTGCGGCCTCTACAAGTTCATCAAATGCTTTTTTTGAAGTTATGGGTTGGTATGTTAAATGTATTCGGCTGTTAAATTGTTTAAACGATACATCAAGAAAGCAAGGCTGAGCATTCTTTGCACTATCAGGTACTACACTCGCATAAACAGGGTAAGAAAAAGAGTATGGGCAGGTACTTTCGAACTTTTGATAAGCTTTTTTAGGCAGATCAATTTTATAGTACCCACGGGGTTTAGGCGAATAATCTTGCCCACAAGCGGCCAAGAAAACAACGGCAATTAAGCAATATGGGCTCAATTTAAGCATTAGCTATTCCAAATTTCCCAAGATCTTTCTGCTTGTAGATGAAGCATCTGCAAACCATTTTTAGTAATGGCACCTTTTTCTCGCCCCCGGCGTAAAAATTCAGTTTCTTCTGGATTGTATACCAGGTCATACAATAAATGCTTACTTGTTAAAAACTCATAAGGTATATCAGGGCAAGCCTCTAGATTCGGAAATGTACCTACGGGAGTGGTATTTATAATTAGTAAACGTTCTTTTAAAATGTCGTTGTTAAGCTGTGTGTAGTTTAATTCTTTCCGAATTGCCCGTCTTGAAACAATTTTGAAGTTGATGTCAAGTTTATTCAAAACATATGAAACTGCTCGTGCAGCACCACCGTTACCCAAAATAAGGGCTTTTGTGTGATACTTTTGTAATAACGGCTTTAAAGACATCTCAAAGCCATAGGCATCGGTATTGTGACCTTCCAGCCTTAATTTTAATGAAGATAGCTCGCCGCTAAAAAAATCTTCAACAGGGTGATGATTTATGATCTTGATACAATTAACAGCGTCAATTTCTTTCGCTGCGGGATCTATCTTGTCCATATAGTACATGATACCGATTTTATGTGGTACAGTAACGTTTAACCCGCATAAATCAGGGTTTGCTTTTAGAATTTCTGGAAATTCGTTCAGGTTTGGAAGCGGGAAAGCTTCATACTCATGATCTTCAAATCCCTCTTTTTGGAATTTTTCTGTAAAGTATTTTTTTGAAAAAGAATGGGTAAGCGGGTACCCAATGAGACCGAATTTTTTCATTGTAATGTCAGTATTATCCTAATAGATTATACCTCAGTTTTATTTAAGAAATGACTAAATGTATCTCCGCGTAAGCCAAGACGGATAGTTTCTAGTGGAATAACCTCTGCAGGTGCAATGTTGCCCAGATTTACGTTGGTGCCAATAAGTTTAATAAACCATACTTGTTGGGCTTTTTGAGGGGCCTCCCAAATAATAGCTTCTTCGGGTATCTGTGTTAAAATTTCATCAACCAAGCCTTGGCGAACCTCTCCAGAATCGCGGTAGATGCCTACATTACCACTTTCACGGGCTTCGGCAATAACTTTCCATGAGCCAGCCTCAAGTTCAGCTTTCATTAAAGCAATCCATTTATAGGGAGCTAAAATTTTAGTTTCGTCTTTTGAGCCAACTTCAGAAATTACAGTAACTTGTCCTTTCAGTTTGTGGATGTATTCACACTTGATGTCATGCGGAATTTCGATGGATCCATCAGAAACTTCTGCATACTTCATGTCGTATTTGTCAAGCAATCGACGATAGTCATCAAATTGGTCGCGGATTATAAAGGCTTCAAACAGTGTTCCACCAAAATATGTTGGTATACCTGCATTTAAATAAGCTTTTAACTTATCTTCTAAATTGGGAGTAACGTAAGACGTTGCCCAACCAAGTTTAACAATATCCGTGTGTGTTCCTGAAACTTCCAGAAAATCCTCTATCTGACGAATACTAAGTCCCTTGTCCATTACCATTGTTAAACCAGATTCTCTAGGTTTTTGAGGGCGTTGAGGGATATCTTTAAGCATATAATTCATAAATTTTATGCAAATCTCAAAAAAAAATCCAAAACTGAAAGCTTTGGAATCTTTTAAAGAGTTTTTGTTAACGGGTGTACCTGTTTATTATATCTACAATGATTTTATTATCATGTAATTGTGGCAGGTATTCAAATAAAATATAATGTTTATCCGGATCGGTATTTAAACCAGTTTCCAAATAAGTTAAAGCTTCATTGTATTGCCCATCTGCGAAAAGGTAAGCTACCATTCTATAATATAACTCTGCAGCATCAGGATTATTTTTAATCGCTTCAGATATAGTTTCAATCGCTCTAACTAAATTACTTTGCTCGTAAAGAATCGAGGAGTAATCCAACCAGGCCTCTACATCAAGCGGATTTATTTCAACTACTTTCTCGTAAGCGGCAACAGACTCATCAAACGCTTTAAGCTTGTATTGTGCATCTGCAATTGCGAACCAATAATCAGCATTATTATTGTTTATATCTAATGCTTTTCTGTAAAAATACAGTGATTCAAAATGACGTTCTTCAAAGTCAAGCGTTACGCCAATTCCAAACCAAGCATCTGCTTGTTGAGGATCGAGTTTTACAGACTTTTTATAATATGAGCGAGCCTCGTCCATGCGCTCCAGTTTCTCATAACATTCACCTATGGCACAATATGTATCGCCAGAAGGTGGTTCGTACTCATACGTTTGTTTATAAACCTCTATAGCCTCTGCAAACCGATCTAAATGTACCAAGGCATTTCCCTTGTTAAAATAAGCTGATGCAAAGTTTTCTTTAATCAAAATGGCGTAATCATAGGCGTCAATAGCTTTTTCATACAAGTTCATTTTGTTGAAAGAGTTTCCTAAATTGTACCATGCTGCGTAAGAATATGGCTCGTTATTAATGTATTGTTGGTAAAATTTGATGCTTTCTTCTTGCTTGTCGAGTACATCATAACAAAATGCCAATTCATACAAAGCATCCTGGTTTTCCATGTTTTGCTCCAAACACATTTTTAGATAGTAAACAGACTTCTCATAGTCACCATTGTTTTGATGAACATAGGCTATGTGAAGAAGAATTTCATCAGTCTGTTCGGCAAGATTCAACGCTTTTTCATAGTTCTCCAAAGCATCTACATGGTTTTCCAACTCTTCGTAAATATTCCCTCTAATCGAGTAAATATCTGCCTCCGAAGGTTCAAGCATTTCTGCTTTATTCAGTGCATCAAATGCTTTATCAATTTGGTTTGTTAACAAATAAAGTTGTGCCTTTTTTATATAAAAAACAGTTGCAAACGGATGCTGACTAACAGCATACTCAATTACCTGTAAAGCTTTTATCGGGTCGTTTTTTTCAGCGTAATATTCTATAATACTTTCAAAAGCTTGGGCATCAAAAAAATACTGATCCTGATTGCGGATCATCTCTTCATAGCGTTCAACTGAAAACCTGGGGTCCTCAGAAAAATCAAATTCGAAATCTTCTTCCATCTGAATATAAGGGATTAAGAACGTAAGACAATAAGGCTACTTGGATAGTTCAATAACTTTGCCATTCATTTTGTTTTTGAATTTAGCCTTAAATGGCAGCTATTAATTGTTTACTTTTCCACATACTGACACTACAAGGCGTAATATGTTGATTTGAAATCAATAATCAATGTTCTATGTGTGGAAATATGAAGTGCATAAATCTCCATTTAACCTTCGCGGCATTAAATGTTTATCTTTAGGTAAAATTACGAAAAATTATGCAGATAGACATTAAATCGATTTTGCAACGCTTGCAGATAAGAGATATAAATGACGGCTGTAGTTCAGGAGCGACCGTTTCGGGTTCTCGTCAAGAGAATATTCACGATGTTGTTTCTCCGGTTGATGGCCAAATTATCGCCTCTGTAAAACATTCGTCAATTGATGATTATCAACAAGTTGTAGAAAAAGCTAACGCTGCATTTACGAGCTGGAAGGTAATGCCTGCGCCTAAGCGGGGTGAAATAGTGAGGCAGTTTGGTCAGGCTTTACGTGATAAAAAGGATGATTTAGGCAAGCTGGTTTCGTATGAAATGGGCAAAAGTTTACAAGAAGGTTACGGAGAAGTGCAAGAGATGATTGACATATGCGACTTTGCAGTGGGCTTGTCACGTCAACTTTACGGCTTAACCATGCATTCTGAGCGTCCTCAACACCGTATGTATGAGCAATGGCATCCTATCGGGATTGTAGGTGTAATTTCTGCCTTTAACTTTCCGGTTGCTGTATGGTCATGGAATGCTGCTCTTGCCTGGGTTTGTGGTGATGTCTGTATTTGGAAACCATCAGAAAAGACACCCCTGACTGCCATTGCTTGTCAGCATATTATTCAAAAGGTTTTAACGGAAAATGACATCCCGGAAGGTGTTTCGAACCTTATAATTGGTGGAAAAGAGATTGGGGAGTTAATAAGTAATGACGTTCGTATTCCTTTATTATCAGCTACCGGCTCCACTAAAATGGGTAAAGCTGTTGGTGCTGCGGTTGGTGCCCGATTGGGGAAGAGTTTGCTCGAGCTAGGAGGAAATAATGCGATTATAATTTCCCAGCATGCAGATTTGGAAACCTCATTAATAGGTGCCGTTTTTGGCGCTGTGGGCACTGCTGGCCAGCGTTGTACAAGCACCAGGCGTTTAATCATTCACGAAAGTATATACAATGAGTTTAAAGATAAATTGGTTAATGCCTACAAACAATTAAGGATAGGCAATCCATTAGATGAAAATAATCATGTAGGGCCATTGATTGATAAGGCTGCCGTGGCCTCCTTCTTGCAAGCTATTGAAAGGTGTAAGTCACAAGGAGGTAATTTCGTTGTAAATGGAAGTGTGCTGGAAGGCGATGAATTCTCTTCAGGATGTTACGTATTGCCTTGCATTGCAGAGGTAACTAACGACATGGAAATTGTACAGCATGAAACATTCGCACCAATACTTTACCTCATTAAATATCGCGAGTTAGAAGAAGCTATTGCTATCCAGAATGATGTTCCACAAGGTTTGTCCTCTGCCATCATGACGCTAAATTTGCGTGAAGCAGAGCTTTTCCTTTCGCAAAGCGGATCAGACTGTGGAATTGCAAATGTAAACATTGGTACTTCAGGGGCAGAAATTGGAGGAGCTTTCGGTGGCGAAAAAGAAACCGGCGGCGGTCGTGAATCAGGTTCTGACGCATGGAAAGTATATATGAGAAGACAAACGAATACCATCAATTATGGCAACACGTTGCCGTTAGCTCAAGGGATAAAATTCGACTTATAAAAAACATTTTTGTTAAATAACATAAAGTACACGTAAGTTTAAGGGGCAGAAAACGAAAAGCTTTCCATGTTAGGAAGTCACGATTACTAAATATATTAGTGATCTAAAAGTTCAAGAACACAAATTATCTTGACTCCAATTCTTTTTCAAATACTACTAATACCATGGAAAGCCTTTTTCACTTTATATTTGAGCTTGTTAAAATTGCAGCGCTGGCGTGTTTTTACTCTTCTATTGTACTTTTATTTTTTATAGCACTTGGATACCTTAAATCTAATTGCTGGTTCGATAGAATGGTAAAAGATAAATACCGTTTTTGGTCTCGTGGAAGTCTTTATATTTCAATTGCCCTCTTTGTATTTATGTGGACTTATTGGGGAGACCACGGTCTTGGTGATAATTCTGTTGTGCCGGTAGGGCATTTTAAAACAGTCGAATACGGTGGCGGCGCTCATATTACGCCAAAGCTAGAAGGGCAAGTTAGCTTTCAAACTTTTGCTATCGACGATAAGAGATTATATGCATCTTCTGTCCAAAAAAGTACTGGGGGTGACAAATATGATTTCTTGGTTTGGAACCTGAGCACTGACGAGGTAAAGTATTATCCCACAGAAGTAGAATATATGGCTCAGGCTGATTTGCAAAACTTTCCAAAGTTTGACTCTTTTCATGAGTTTGATTACCACTACAGTAAGCATTGGAACGGATGGCGATTATGGTTCTTGCCATGAACTCAGTTTGTCATTATTTAGAAAAGGCGACATCGTAATAGTGTTTAGTTCTGAGGAATGGTGGACACTTGACCTAAGTGGCATTTAAATTAGGAATCGCCATTACCTTAAATATTCGTCTTAGTGTTTATTGACAAAAAGCGGTCAATAATTTCACATGCATTCTCAAAGCGTAGGTTGTCTGATCCAGATATTAGTTGATATTTAGCCTTCAAGGCTTGGAGTTCTAAATGCCAAACATTTAAAAAGTGTTCTCTTAAGTGAGGAAAATCACGTAATGGATCTTCCTGCCATGGAAGATCTATATCCATTAGTAAGTAAAAATCGTATGGATGCTTTGGCAATTCATCTAATACTTCTTGTGGTGAAGTTCCGAAGGTATAATCGCTCCAAATTTTAACGGTTATAAAAGTGGTATCACAAATAAGGAGCTTGTTTGCTGACGGTAGTAATTCCTCCTCTAGCTTTAATTGGCCATGGAACATATTAATTTCATCTTGCCAGGTACATTCTTCGGTTAGGTTTGAACAATATTCCCTCGCATATTCAGGAACCCATACCGTTTGATAAAAATTTGCTAATTGGGCCGAAATTGTGGATTTGCCCGTTGATTCTGGACCAACAACAGCTATTTTAATAATATTGTTGCTCATTGTTTAGCCATTTGCAATTTGTGTTCCTTTCGCCATTCCAAATAACCAATAGCTGCAATTACCACATACAAAGCATACATTCCCGAAGTTAAATACAAGCCTTTTGCAACGTATACGCCTATGTAAATAACATCAACAAATATCCAGATGAGCCAATTCTCTATTATTTTTCTCGCCAAAAAGAATTGAGCAACAATGCTGCAAGCGGTGCAAAAGCTATCAGTAAATGGAAACGAAGCATCGGTATTTTTCCTTAAAACAAACCCAAGCAATGCAGTAAATATTACAATTGCTAGCATCGAAATTAAAGCTTCCTTGCGGGATAATTTAGCTATTCGTGTAGTTTGTCCACTAGATTTCTGACTCCAAAAATACCACCCATACACAATGGTTATGAAAAAATAAACCTGTAAACCCATATCTGCATACAGCTTTGCCTTGAAAAAAATTACCATGTAAGCGATGATACTTAAAGCAGCCACAGGCCAATTCAATATATGGTTTTTAGCAGCCAAATAAACACAGAGAATTCCTGTGATAACTCCAAAAACTTCTAGCGGGCTTTGCGCTTTTACCCATTCAACAAATAATGACAGTAGTACCAACTTATTGATCTTGAAAAAACAATATTAAGCAAAAAATCCCTCCTCTTATTTGAGGAAGGATTTAATTGACCGGAGTATTGTATTAATAAGGGTACCTCTAAAAACTCCAAATAACCCTTCTCTACTGGAGAAGGGAAGGGATGAGGCTAAAAAAAGAGCAGTTTTATAGGTGCCCTTAATTTGTGGTGCCTGGTGAAGCACTAAATCCTAGACTAGCTTTCACACTTAAATCAACGTTCAATTGATCTTTTAGTACATATTCCATTCTAATTCGAACAGACGAGCTCTTTAAGTACGAATCTAAAAATTTAGAATTATCGATATCTAAAACAAGAGAGTTGCCTGGATTTGAAGATATATCGGTTCTGTTTGCAACTAAAACTTCTGACGACCCATCCCCCATAGATATGAAAACTTTAACCGATCTAAACACACCCAAATTTTGATTGGCCGGACTGCTTGCTATGATTTTAGCAGACGTGATTCTCACTTCTTTAATGTTCTCATTATTAGTAGTTTTTCCGGTAAATATTTGGTCAAAACTTGTAGCAGAACTTCGAGCGGATAATGTCGAGTTAACATTCGAAGACGACGGAATAATTAACGTTGCTGTATACGGAAAAGAAGATCTTACGATTGACTGTACGGTTGCACATCCTGTTAAGAGTATTGAAACGGCTAGAAACGCCGTAATTGCTTGTTTCATAACGAATAGTTTTTATGTAAACACCTATAAAGGCAAAAGCTGTTCCAACAAGTAAAATTTTTCTGGTAGTTTGGCTCTTAACACTAAATTAGTGATTGTATATTATTAAAAATCCTATAGCTTTTATCTATATGGTATCGAAAAATGTATTCCTTAAAAGGTTGGTAGCACGGGTTTATAGCCATACATTTGCCCCATATTAAAAAGATACTAATTATGATTACGATAGGACAAAAATTCCCTTCATTTGAGAAGACGGCAGTAGTAAGCCTTGAAAAAGGTAAAGAATTTGAAGTTTTAAATTCAGAATATTTTACCAATGAGGATAATGTTTGGACGGTTATGTTTTGGTGGCCTAAGGATTTTACGTTTGTATGCCCTACTGAAATTGCAGAATTTAACAAAGCGTTTGGCGAATTCAGAGATAGAGACACTCGTTTAATTGGTGCTTCAACTGATTCTGAGTATGTACACTTAGCTTGGAGAAATAACCATGATGATTTACGTGATTTAAAATTCCCGATGCTTGCTGACACTTCAAAATCACTAGCTGAAGAATTAGGCATATTAGAGCCAAACGAAAAAATTGCATACCGTGCAACATTTATCATCGATCCGACTGGTGTTATTCGTTGGGTTTGTGTAAACGACTTGAACGTTGGACGTAATGTTAAAGAAGTTTTACGTGTTTTAGATGGTTTACAAACTGATGAACTTTGCCCTTGTAACTGGGAAAAAGGTCAAGAAACCATCGCTTAATTATTTGTTTATTTAACATCAAATCCTCGCCGAAAGCGGGGATTTTTAATTAAAGAAAGTAAAGATGAACGAAAGTACAGAAGTAATAAATGAATTATTAGGAATTGTAGGTTTAGATGCAACTTATAGAAATGACAGCTTGGATTTGCTTGAAATTGGTGAATCAAAGTATTTGAGAGACCTAAAACTAAACTTTAATAGCACACTTGCCTCAGAACATCTGAGCGGTAAAGAAATAGCATTAGTAGGTTTAAGCACAGCAGTGAATAATAGTAACAAGCCATTAATACATTTCTTTACTGCATTTGCTCAAAAGAACGAAGCTACTAAAGAAGAAATTGCAGAGGCGGTTTCATGCGCATCATTGCTGGCCTCGAATAACATTTTTTACAGGTTTAGACACTTCACGCAGAAAGAAAAATACACGCAAATTCCTGCCCGTATTCGTATGCAAATTATGGTGAAACCAGTAACTGGAAAAGAGTTTTTTGAATTGTTAAGTTTAGCTGTTTCCGCCATAAATGGATGTGAAATGTGCGTAAATGCCCATGAAGATTCACTTATTAAATTAGGCACCACTGAAGAGCGCATATTTGATGCTGTCCGCATCGCTTCTCTCGTAACGGCCACAGGAAAAGTGATTTACTAAATATGCAGATGTGTAACAAATGAAAAAATGTGGAAAACTTATTCCCAACATCTGTTAAAAAATATTTAATTTTAAAGCTTAAAGGTTAATCAACCTAAGGTCAATTTCATATTATCACATAATATATTGTAATACAAAAAAGCAGCGATGCATATTTGGTGCGCAAATAAATTAGCTTTAGGTTTACAGGTTTTTAAGTGTAATTTTTGGAAATAAAGGGTCAGGGTTGTGTAACCTGACCCTTTATTCGTTTTAATGAACGTCTACCGGAATCTGTACGTTTTTCTTAAATTTCTGTAAAAAGATCATTGGTATAGAACATAACATAATGATACCAACCAGCCAATACGCTTCTGTATAGGTTAATAACATAGTTTGTTTCATTACAGCACCTTCTATTGCTTTTAATGCACCTTGTTGAGCATCTAACAAAGAATAGCCTTTAGCCATAAAGCTTTTTACAATCATATTAAACCGTTCGTTAAACGCTGGATTATACACATTTACATGTTCAATTAAAGTACTTCTGTGCACACCTTGGCGAATATGCAGTAAAGTAGTTAACGCTGCGATACCGAACGAACCGCCTAATTGGCGCATCATGTTATTTAAGCCGGAGCCCTGACCGATTTCATGTCCTTTCAAATCCTGTAAAGCTAGCGTGGTTAAAGGCACAAATAGTAAAGCCATACCTGCACCGCGAATAATTAACGGCCACATAAATTCGTTGGTGCCAGATGATAAGGACGAATTGCTTAACATATTCAAGAAAACGAAAAACAAAAGCATGCCTCCGGTTGCCATAAATTGCGCAGGGATTTTTTTCTTTAACATCATCCCGATAAAAGGCATCAAAACGATTGTAACCAAACCTCCCGGAAACATTAATTCGCCGGTTTGTTGTGCGGTGAAGCCCAATAGTTGCTGGCAAAATATCGGGAAAATAAATACCGAGCCGTATAACCCGAATCCTAAAATAAAGGAAGTGAACATACCTACCGCAAAACTTCTGTGTCGAAGTATCTTAAAGTTAACAATTGGATGGTCTGTGGTCATTTCCCTCCAAATGAAAAATAGTAAGCCTAAAACAGATGATACTGCTAAAGCGGTGATATACGGCGTTGCAAACCAATCCTCGCTCTCTCCTTTTTCAAGCACGGTTTGCAAACTACCCACAGCTATGGCTAGCAATGCAATTCCCCACCAGTCCACGGGTTGTCCTTGGTTCTCCTTAGGCGTTTCCCTGATATAAGTAATGGTAAAATAAGCAGCTAAGGCACCTACCGGGATGTTGACATAAAATATCCACGGCCATGAAAAGTGATCAGTAATGTACCCTCCAATGGTTGGCCCTACGGTTGGCCCAACTACGGCTCCTAAACCAAACAGAGCAGTTGCAATACCTAAATCTTCTTTTGGCCAGGTTTCAATCAGGATAGCTTGAGAGGTTGAAATTAAACCACCACCAGCAAGTCCCTGCAATATCCGGAATAAAATAAGCTCGTTTAAATTGTCTGCGTTGCCGCATAGAAATGAGGCGATAGTGAAAACAATAATCGAAAACAAAAAATAGTTTTTACGGCCAAATCTACTTCCTAGCCATCCGGACATAGGCAAAATAATCACATTAGCTACAGCATATCCGGTTGTAATCCAGGCAACGTCTTCTAATGTCGCACCCAAGTTACCTTGAATTTGAGGCATTGATACATTGACAATAGTTGTATCAATAAGCTCTAATAAAGCTGCGGTTATAACGGTAATTGTTATAATCCATTTACGTAAGCCTTGCTCCGCCATAATTATCCTTCTACTGAAACAGAAACCTTCACACTCATACCTGGGCGAAGTTTTTTAAGCACCTCATTACCATGAGTTATTTTAATTTTTACCGGTATGCGTTGCACCACTTTAACATAGTTTCCAGAAGCGTTATCTGGAGGAAGTAATGAGAACTTAGCACCTGTAGCAGGCGAAAAATTATAGATCTCACCTTCAACCTGGGCTTCAGGAAAAGCATCGACCTTAATATCCACTTTCTGTCCGGCGCTTAGTTTTTCTAATTGAGTTTCTTTAAAGTTTGCAGTTACAAATAGGCTATTGTCGTTCACTACCGAAAACAAAGTTTGCCCGGCTTGCACAAGCTGACCTTTTTGAACACTCTTTTTTGATATGATACCACTAGATGGTGAGGTGATCGCTGTATACGATAATTGCAACTGAGCATAATCTACATCAGCATGTTTTTGGTCAACACCTGTATTGGTAACCCGAAGCTGCGAACGGGTGGTGCCAACTTGCTCTACAGATGCTTTATGCTGATCTACCGCTGCTTGATAATTAGCTTGTGCGGTCTCTTTTTGTGCCCTTACCTGATCAAACTGTTGTTGAGTGATGGCGCCATCTTTTACGAGATTAGCATATCTTTCGAAGTCTTTTGTTGCTTGCCATAACTTTACTCTGGCGGCTTCAACCCCTGCTTTCGCAGTGCTTGAATTGGCGGCAGTGGCAGATATTTGAGCCTGGTTAACACCGATACCCGCATTGGCGCCACGTTGAGCGGCAACCGTTTGTTCAAGCTTAATCTTGTAATCACGATCATCTAACTTAACCAGTAATTGGTTTTGGTTTACATGCTGATTTTCTTCAAACAAAATTGAATCTACATATCCCCCAACCCTGGCAACTACCGGACTAATATCTCCATCAATTTGTGCATCATCTGTATCAACATGTTTGCTAAAATAGATGTACTCTTTAATTCCGAATATGGCACCACCAATAATTACTATAAGCAATATGAATGGAATAATATTTCTCTTTTTCTTCTCTTGGGTTTCCATGTTATTAATTATTGATTGATAAAGTTCCTGAGGATTTTAGTAATGTGAAGTAAGCTAGCTGTGCATCAGCTTTAGCTATTTCATAGTTTATTAATGTTTGATAAAGTTGCGTTTCGGCATCAATTCTCTCTGTTACTGATGCTACGTTGTTTCGGTATTTTGATTCTAGAATGCGGTTGTTTTCACGAGCCTGCTCAATAGATGTTTCCAGTATTTGGATTTTACTGATGGAATGATTATAGTTTTGATAATCCTGATTTACTTGAGTCTTAACCTGATCGGTAAATAAATCATTTGAAAGCTGCACTTCAGATCGCTGAATTTTTGCTTCGGCAACTTTATTTTTATTTAACCATAAACCGTCAAACTTCCATGATAGTGTTGCTCCGATTGTAATTGGCGCAATAAAGCTGTTGGATGGTGGGATGATTTTACCACTTGGGTTGATGTAATACGCATTTGTACCTACCAAAACTGTTGGCAATACTTCAGCAGTTACAGATTTTATATTTGTTTCAGCCTGCTTACCGCGAAGCGCTAATGACTTAATTTCTTCCCTGTTTTGTAAAGCGGAATCAATGTAATTTGAAAGAAGCTTCAATGTACCTGTACCCGATTTCAGTTCATCAATCTGAACAACGGTATTATCTTTAAATCCTAACAAAATATTTAGGTTGTAATTTACTACGTCGCTGTTGGTTTTTAAATCTAAGCCTGTAAGCTGTACATTGCTGCGTTGAAGTTGAAACCTCAGCAAGTCGTTTTTGGTAACAATACCCTGCTCAAAAAACTGTTTTGTTTGTTTAATCTGCTTATCAATATCCTCCAAATTTTGTTTCACAACATTTTGGCTTTGGGCTAACTTATATAAGTTGAAATAGGTGTTAAGAATGTTAAAAACGATATCACGTTTATCTTTCTCTGCATCCAATTTGGCACTTTGAATCAACAGGTCAGTAGATTCTTTAGCGTAACGTAAGCGATTACCTCCAAAAACAACTTCCTGTAACGACAATGTTCCGATGTAAGCGTCTGCCCTGTTCGGTAAATGAATGGGATCACTACCTCCGCCTAATTGAAAAGTTGAGGTAGGAATTTCTGCATGATTATAGGCCAGACTGGTGCTTCCGGTTGGTAAGGCTCTGTCTTTAACCTGATTGTATTTTGAAACCGCTTCGTCTATTTTTGCTTGTGAAAGTTTAATTTGCTTGCTATTTTCAATACCTATCTTGATTGCCTCCTGTAAGCTCAGTTTTTTAACTTCTTGGGCATTTGAGTTTAAACTAAAAAACAAACTGAGGTAGGTAATATGTCGCGTTAGTATGTGGCTCCTTATTTTATTAAAGTAATGCGTAATCATAAAATTCATATTAATTGTGTTTAGTCAGATGTGCCGTTAATAAATCATTCAAATGAAGTTTAAGACGTGGCTTAATTTCTTCTTCTAAAACTTTTGGGTCTTCAAGATCTTTACCTATTAATTTTGATGCGATTTGCGAAGAATTAACGATATAAAATTTGGTGCCGAATATGCTTGCAACCGTAAACTCCACATCAACTTTGCGAAAAGTGCCATTATCTACACCTTCCTGAATAGTGCGCTTTACTTCGTTCACATTCTTCAAAAGACTCTCGATAACATATTCTGAGATTTCTGACCGCTGATGTAAGGAAAGCTGATGATGCATGAGGCGGTGAAAGCAATTATTGTTCATAACCCGATCTACATATAAATCGATGCATCTACGCAGTTTCTCCCATGAAGAGATGTCTTCCTCGTTTAGGTTCATTAAAGTTTGACGAAATGATCCAAGCCGGCGCTCTAAAACGGCTTTATATAAACCATCTTTTGAACCGAAATAATAGTTCAACATGGCCATGTTTACGTTCGCTTCTTTAGCAATAATTCGCGTAGAGGCTCCTTCGTAACCTAATTCTGAGAAAAGCTTTTCAGCTACATCCAGAATTGGCTCTTTCTTGTCTGATTTTTCTGATTGTAAATTCACAGCACAAAACTAATCAATCGATTGATTAATTAAAATTAAAAGCTCTGTATATACATTAAGTAGCTGATAAACAGATAAGTAAAATTTAATCAATCGATTAACAACGCTTGTTTGTTACTATTTTTCATGCCCGTGTTCAGTCTTTGTATTGTAACATCTTTGTCTATCTGGAGCAAGCAAAATATTTTGGTTATTTTCGATGCCTAACATTACAGATGAAAATCAGATCATTCATTTTTTCCATCCTCGCCGCATTGCCAATTGTTGTTAATGCGCAATCAGCTGTCCAGTACAATTCAGCAGAGATAAAACTAAAACTTCAAAAGCTTAATACTTTAGGAAGTGCCTTATATATTGCCGCTCACCCAGATGATGAGAACACTCGTTTATTAGGATATCTGGCTAATGAAAAGAATGTTCGTACTGGATATTTATCACTAACAAGAGGAGATGGCGGTCAAAACTTAATAGGGAACGAGCAAGCTGAACTACTCGGCTTAATACGGACACAGGAATTGTTGGCTGCTAGAAGAGTCGATGGCGCTGAACAGTTTTTTACAAGAGCTGTAGATTTCGGGTTTTCCAAAACTTCTGATGAAACATTTAAAATTTGGGGTAAAAACCAAATCTTGGCAGACGCTGTCTGGGTGATCAGAAAATTTAGACCAGATGTAATTATCACTCGTTTTCCAGAAGATGCAAGAGCTGGGCATGGGCATCATGCTGCTTCTGCTATTATTGCACGTGAAGCGTTTGTGGCTGCAGCTGATCCGAAAATGTTTCCGGAGCAATTGAAGTATGTTCAAATATGGCAGGCAAAACGAATTGTTTGGAATACGTTCAACTTCGGAGGCAATAATAACACCGCTATCTCCGAAGATCAATTCAAGCTGGATGTGGGAGCTTACAATGCATTACTTGGGAAGAGCTATGGCGAAATAGCTGCCGAAAGTCGATCTAAGCATAAAAGCCAAGGGTTTGGTAGTGCTAAACAACGTGGTCAGTCTTATGAATACTTCTCACCAGTTGGTGGTCAAACCTCTAAGACCGACTTGTTTGACGGTGTTGATTTGAGTTGGAATAGAACAAATACAGCAACTATTCAAAAGTTGGTAAATGAGGCAAACCAAAATTACAACCAAATTAATCCTTCAGCATCGGTACCTATTTTGATCAAAACTCTTTCTGAAATTGAAAAAATGAAAGATGGTTTTTGGAAAGAACAGAAAGAAAAGGAAGTTAAGAACTTGATTTTGGCTTGCGCCGGATTGTGGTTCGAAACGTACGCTGATGAACCAAACTATGCAATCGGCGACAGCCTAAAAACCCATACTCAATTTGTACTAAGAAGTAGTATTCCTGTTAGCGTTAATTCTGTCAATAATTTAAAAAAGGATAGCACGTTGAATAATACGCTTAAAACCATTGATAGCAAAGTTTTGGCAACCAAATCATCACAACCTTATTGGCTTGCCGAAAAACATTTAACAGGTCAATATTTGATTAATGATCAGCTGTTAGTTGGCAATGCAGAAAATGTAAATTCTTTGAAAGTTCAGGTTCAACTGTCTATCGCTGGAAAAGTTTTAACCTTTGATAGCCCAGTAATTTACAAGTATACCGATCCTGTAAACGGAGAAATTTATCAGCCATTAGCAATTGCACCTCCAATTACTGCTACACTTTCAGAAAAGGCGTATGCTTTTGCAGGAAGTTCAACAAAAACAATTCATGTTTACTTAAGGAGCTTTCGTGATAACAGTTCAGGTAAATTAATACCACAAGTGCCTCCTGGATGGGTGGTTTCTCCTAAATCCATCGATATTAAATTTGCTAAAAAAGGCGATGAGCAAACTGCTGACTTCTTAGTTACTCCTTTCGGCAATGTAAGTTCGGGGAACATTTCTTTGCTGATATCTGATGAAGGAAAAACGTATAATGAGGGTTTGAAAATCGTTTCATACAATCATATTCCTTTGCAAACACTATTTCCACAAGCAGAAGCCAGGGCAGAAAAAATTGATTTAAAAATCAGCGGAAAGCGAATAGCCTACATTCCCGGAGCGGGGGATTTAGTTCCAGAAGCGTTAAAACAGGTTGGATACGATGTAACCATATTATCCGAAAATCAGGCGGCAAATTTTGATCTGTCGGGTTATGATGCAATCATAACCGGAATTAGAACGTATAATGTAAACGATCGAATGAAATTTTTGCAGCCAAAACTACTTAAGTATGTAGAAAACGGCGGAACTCTTCTTGTACAATATAATGTGAATAATGGTCTCAAGCTTCAGGATATTGGCCCTTATCCTTTCAAATTAAGCAGAAATAGAGTTACTGAAGAAGATGCAAAAGTGACGTTCCTGGCACCGAATCATCAAGTTTTAAACTTTCCAAATAAAATAGCTGAAGCGGATTTTACTGGCTGGATTCAAGAACGAGGTTTATATTTTGTAACAGATGCCGACCCGAAATACACCTCTATCTTGAGTATGAAAGATACGAATGAAGCCGATAATGACGGATCACTGATTGTTGCCGACTATGGTAAAGGAAAGTTTGTTTATACCTCTTTAGTATTTTTCAGGGAATTACCGGCCGGAGTACCCGGAGCATATAGATTATTTGTAAATTTGATCGCAAAATCACAACCTAAATTATAATGGCAAATCATACAGAAAAAAACAATACAGACGCTTACTACTACATTCCCGCAATATTAGGCGGAATATTAACTGCTTGGGTTGTAACCGGATCTTTTGGTTACATCATTTTAGGAGCCATCTTAGGACTTTTATCAGCTGGTTTCTTTGTGAATGTTGTTGCTAAAAGAGATGAGGAAGTCTGATCAAGACCTTCCACCATTCATAAAAAGCTGGAACCAGTTTTATAAAATCTTAATTATCTGGCTGGTTCTGCTTATTATATTCTTTTATAGCTTCACCCTGTACTTCCAATGAGTATAACCGACTGGATAGTCTTGGTTATCACTTTGTTGGCCATTGTTGCCTATGGCTTATACAAAAGTAGGGGCACACAAAATATTGATGGTTACCTATTAGGAAATCAATCATTACCCTGGTACCATGTTTGCCTTTCGGTAATGGCAACCCAGGCTAGTGCAATTACCTTTCTTTCGGCTCCGGGCTTGGCATTTTCAACCGGAATGGGCTTCGTTCAGTTTTATTTCGGTTTGCCATTGGCGATGATTGTGCTTTGTATCACGTTCGTTCCCATATTCCACCGGCTTAAAGTGTACACCGCTTATGAGTTTCTCGAAAAACGATTTGATTTAAAAACCAGGGCATTAACCGCATTTTTATTTTTGATTCAAAGGGGTTTGTCTACCGGGATCACTATTTATGCACCATCCATTATACTCTCCACCATATTAAATATCGATACAACCATTACTACCATTTTAATTGGAGGTTTAGTGGTTGCTTATACGGTTTATGGCGGCACAAAGGCAGTTTCTTATACACAACTGCTGCAGATGAGCATCATTTTTATAGGGCTTTTTATAGCTGGAGTAATGGTAGTTCATTTACTCCCTGCCGATGTTGGCTTTTTTAAAGCGATACAAATTGCAGGTAAAATGGGACGTACAAATGCGATTGATTTTAAGTTCGACTGGAATAATCAATACACCATTTGGAGTGGCTTGATCGGTGGGTTCTTTCTTCAGCTCTCTTACTTCGGAACAGATCAAAGTCAGGTTGGCCGTTATCTAACGGGATCTTCTATTAACCAAAGTAGATTAGGTTTGTTGATGAACGGGTTGGTGAAGATCCCGATGCAGTTTCTGATATTATTGATTGGTGTACTCGTATTTGCTTTCTATCAATATAAGCAGCCGCCTCTTTTCTTCAATAAATATGAGCTAAACAAACTAAACGAAAGCTCCTATCAGCCTGAGCTGAATGAAATTAAAGCGGATTATGACGTGGCGTTTAAACGGAAACAAGTAGAAGTAAGCCAGTTAACTGCTGCACTTGATGCGGACGCTCAAGAACTAATTAGCCAAAAACGAATTACGCTAAAAGCGGCCGATGAAGATATTAAAGCCATAAAAAAACGAACCGTTGCTTTAATGTCTAAAAACGATCCGAAAGCTGATACTAACGATAACAACTACGTTTTTTTGAGTTTTGTAACTCAATACTTGCCGCAAGGATTAATTGGGTTATTAATCGCCATCATATTTCTGGCCTCCATGGGGTCAACGGCTAGCGCACTGAATTCATTAACATCCACAACTGTAATTGATATTTATAAACGGTTTATTAACAAGAACGGAACTGATGAAAAGTATTTAATTGTTTCCCGTGTTTTTACGTTGCTTTGGGGCTTGGTTTGTATCGGAATGGCTTTGTATGCCAGCAAATTAGGGAACTTGATTGAGGCCGTAAATATACTAGGCTCGTTATTTTACGGAACTATTTTAGGCATTTTCTTGGTAGCGTTTTATCTCAAAAAGGTAAATGGCAATGCAGTGTTTATAGCAGCACTAATAACCGAAGTAATTATTTTCACTTGCTGGATTATGGAGGCTATGGCATTTTTATGGTTAAATGTTTTAGGATGCTTTTTAGTTGTAATATTAGCGTTGGTGATCGAATTGTTTAGCCGTAATAAGACCTATAAGGTTTCGGAAACCTTATAGGTCTTGAACATGCTAGGTTTTGCGTGAGGGAATGAAGAGGAAAGCCCACAGTCCCAATTTCTTTATTGGGGCGAGGACTTGAAACGAAATGCCCGACCCTTGGGGCACGCCCAAATTTTTATTACCCTTTTTTGTGATTCAATTTTTTGCTGAGCAAACTATCTAAGAAATACAAACCGATTACCAGATCAAAAATGTAAAAGCAGTTAATAACCGTGCTGTTTATATAAGATGAATAATTTACTTTCGGCAGCGTTATTTCTGAAAAAGCATTAGTGCCAGGCTCTGACCAGGTAATATTTGCAAATACAACTACTAAAAGCGCTGCAATTGAAATCAGAAAAAAAGCGGCTATTCCATAAATTATTCGTTTATCAATTAATGATTTCAAGCTTCCTGGAACCGGTTCCAACTTCACTTTATCCATTAAATTACGAGTGAAACTCATGGAGGGTTCATCGGTATCTAACAGGGAAAAGTCGTTATTTATGGCTGTTAATTCCTGATAAGCTGCCTTATATATCGGGTCGGTTTCTATTAGCGATTCAATGTGATAGCGCTCTTGTTCTGAACAAGTTCCATCAATATAATCCCAAATTTGTTGTTCTATCATACTGTTCATAACAACTCGTTTACTTCATGTTGTAATAATCGTTCCAATTTCTCTTTCAACCTGGTGCGGGCTCTAAATAGCTTCACCTTCACCGTGTTGGTTTCCATATTCAAGGCGGTCGCAATTTCTTCTAATGACTGCTCGCCTTGATAAAATAGCGTAATGATAGTGGCATCAATCGGTAAAAGTTGATTAATCGCTATGTTTAAATACACTGACTTAGATTTTTGCTCTACTATATCTGCCTTGTAATCAGATATTTGATTCACTAACACTTCTCCATTTTCTTCGTCGTCAATTGATTGTGTGTTTAACCGTTTTTTGCGAAGAAAAGTCATAGCGGTTGTATAAACAATACTGTATAACCAGGTGCTAAATTTGGATGTTTGTTTAAAAGTATGCAGAGATCTGTATGCCTTTATAAAGCAATCCTGAGAAATTTCTTCGGCATCTTCCCTGCTTTTTGAAAACCTCAAAGCAAGTGTAAAAACAAATCGTTGATGCCGTTTCACCAATTCTGCATAAGCTGATTGGTTTCCGTTTAGCACCTGCGCAATAAATTCTATGTCAGATATTTTGTTTTGCATTACTTATATCTCTGACAACAGCTATTTGATTTAGGTTACACTGACTCACTAAATTTATTTAATAACCTGAATTCGATCATAATATTCTTAAAATGGCTTTGGGCGTTCGAGCGGGCTTTCCGTTTCAATCTTTTTTGTTCATCCTTTCACTCCGTTTCAGGATAACAAAAAAGGATTTTCACTTCACTCCCTAACGCAAAACCTAGCAGCTCTTATAAAACCTGCTTATCTAAAAAGATTGATCTTAGTCTCATCTTGTCTTAATGCTATGTTATATACCTCGAAATTGAGGTTACAAATACCATTACATGAATTTAATTATTTTTTATGAATAGCCTGTAACCTGTTTGTTTTTGTTGTTGTCATAGAATACAGATCACGAGGTCAATTAAATTAACGCAATAACAAAACACTTAAAATTTATAAAATCATGGAAGGTATATTAGTTCCAATTTCACTTTTTCTAGGAGCATTCGCAATGATATTCGGATTACGTTACTTAGCAAACAAAGAAAACATGGCAATGATCCAAAACGGCATGGATCCAAAAGCTAGCAAACCACTGCCTCAGCCGTATAAAAATTTAAAATGGGGCCTATTGCTGATGGGGGCTGGCATTGGGTTATTCCTTGCTTTTGTTCTCGACAATACGGTTTTCAACAATGGCGGTGGCTTTCATCACCGCGAAAACGAAGCTATTTATTTTTCATTGATAGGTATATTCGGTGGCTTGGGTTTATTAATATCTTATTTCGTTGAAAAGAAAGAACTGGACAGACAAGAATTAAAAGCTGATCGCATAAATAAGGCAGCATAATTTAAATAACAATCGGGGCAATTTGTTACGCTGTCTCAACCCTGCAATAGCTTCTTTTATAACTAAGTCCTCAAAAATAAAGCATAAAGCTTACTTTTTGAGGACTTTTAGTGTATAGAGACGTTGCGTACACGAGTGTTAATTGAAGCCGTTTGTTTTACTTATTAGACATCCACATTTTAAGTTTATACTTACAGATTTGGGATAATAGCAACTGTCAATCTACTTACGCAATTTAGTTTGCCACGATCATTATACAGTTTAATGTCCCAAACGTGGGTTTTAGCTCCGATATGTATTGGTGTACAAATTCCTGTTACCAAACCTGATTTCACCGGACGAAGATGATTGGCATTTACTTCCAGCCCAACAGCCATGAATTTTTGCGGATCAATAATTAAGTAAGAGGCGACACTCCCTAATGTTTCGGCTAAAACTACCGAAGCTCCGCCGTGTAAAATTCCTGCTGGTTGATGGGTGCGTTCATTTACGGGCATAGTTGCCGTAAGAGAGTCGGCACCAATCTCTGTAAATTGGATACCCAAAAAAGCTCCCATGTGGTTTTTTGGTCGGCTGTTTAATTCATCAACGGAAGTTTCTTGAAACCAAATCATAAATACCTTTCCTTAAGTATTTTTACATGATGATTTAGATGGCCGGCTATAATAAACAGTAATGCTCGGGCACTTATTGGATGACCGTTTGCATTCCCTAACCTATTTAGCTCGTCTTCTGTAAATGATTTAAACAGAAACAGGTTAGAGCGCCTTAACAAGCTAAACTCTTCAGCGAAACTTTCTATGGTACGATCTGAAAAATGAGTGTTTAACACATAGTCATTTTCTTCAAATCCCGGTAGCAAAGTTTTATCATTACGAGCCACGCAGGTAATACGGTAGGTCATAATACGCTCGGTATCAATAATATGTCCGATTAGTTCTTTAATGGTCCATTTTCCTTCTGCGTACACATAATCAGCTTTTTCTGGCCGTATGGATTTTAACAAGGCAGGAAAATCATTCGTCTGACTTTCCAACAATCCGAATACATCATCTCCTACCGCCTGTATATACCCAGTATAAAAAGGCGCAAATTCGTTAAGCTGTGGTGGGTTCATATGTTAAGTTACATTTTAATACAATTCTAAAAACTGTTCCTTTACCTATTTCAGAATCTTTAACGAAAACCTGACCGCTGTGATAATTTTCTACAATCCGTTTAGTTAAGGATAGTCCCAGGCCCCATCCACGTTTACGTGTGGTGTATCCTGGTTGAAAAATAGTATCAAATTTTAATCTCGGAATCCCTTGGCCTGTATCACAAACGTCGATAAAAACCTGCTCCTTGGCAATGTTTTCGATGATTTGTATTTCGATCTTCCCAGTACCTTCAATAGAATTTACAGCATTTTTCAAGAGATTTTCCAACACCCAATCAAACAGCGGTACGTTAACTAAGGCCTCTACATGTGCATCTCCCGAAACAATAAACTGGATTTTGTCGCTTACTCTTACTCTGAAATAATCTACAAACTCATTAATAACATCATAAATTACATGGTTGTGAAGTATAGGTTTCGAACCGATTTTTGAAAACCTGTCTGCTACCATTTCCAGCCGCCTAACATCGTTTTCCATTTCCAGAATTAGCGGTTCATTCTCAGCGTTAAATTTCGATTTTAATAATTCAACCCAAGCCATTAAAGAAGATATCGGAGTACCCAATTGGTGTGCTGTTTCTTTAGCTAAACCTACCCAAACTTGGTCTTGTTCGGTACGCCGCGATGAACTAAAAACGGTGTATGCAACCAACAGAAATATAGCAATAACTGTTAATTGGATGTAAGGGAAAACCCGTAGTTGGGTTAAAAGCATCGAATCTTTATAATAAACGTATAACTTGTCTTCTCCAGATGCCATATCAATTATTATGGGGTCATGCTGAGCTTTCATTTCTTTTAATTGATCCTTAAAATATTTGGGATCATAATTCTTTCCGGGTTCTTGTTTAAAGTTTGTTTTATTGCTGTCCAGCCCTCTGTAATAACTGATGTTGCTTAACGAGTCTGCCACAATTGCCGGAACTGCCAAGCTATCTCTTATTGAGTAGATGAAGGTGATATATTCGTCGTTTACATCAGGCATTGCAATTATATTACGAGTTGCTGTCGCCCATACTTCAGCCCGGGTGCGTTCTGCTTTTGAAATATTTTTTACAAGGTAGGTTGTATACCATAAAGAAGCTCCTGCTATGGTAATAGCGAAAGCTAATAGAATAAATTTCCACCGTCGTTTTCTATCGTAAGGATTCATATCACAGCAAAATACAATAAATTAAGTTTGATTGCCTTTTAAAACACAAGCCAAAGTAAAGTTCAAAAAAAAACCGTCTAAATTTCTTGAGACGGTTCTACAAATTAATAGGTTTCACTATCAGGCGGTATCCCATAATCAGCGTGAAGCCGTTTTAAAGCTTTTTTGTTTTTAAAGTTTCTGATGAAGTCTGCTCCTTTATCAATCAAACCTGAAACGGAATCTTTATTTACATTTTTAGCAGCTTTTTGAGATAAAATAGTCACTAAAGATTTCATGATGAATCCAGAGTTCCTGAATACCAATTTATTTAAAACAACTGGTAAACCAACTCTTAAAACATTTGTTAACCAATCTGGATGATGTTCATTTTCATGAGATGCATGTCCATCATGATCTGTACCTTTTCCTTTTCCAAAAAAAGCAGTTACTTTATTAATTAACCGAAACGGAGCTTTAAACTTATCAATAATTCGTTTTACATCTTGCTCAAGAACAGCTTCCTGCTGAAAACGTTCAAGTTTTAATCGAAGTATTTCAGAACGTAAATCATCTATATTATTTATCCTGCTTTTCATAAATACTCTCGTTTCTATCTTTAAAAACCTTTGTTATAACTCTATTTGCTAAACGTTTTTCTACAATGCTGTCTTTAATAGCATATATAATCAATCCAATCAACAGATAAAATCCCGCAACAATAAAGAACCCAACATAGGTATTTCCTATTACTTCGGATAAGTAAAAGCAAAGTCCAAAACTTGCAAACACGAAGGTAAGTACCAAAAGTAATCCTATAATACTGTCTGTAACAATAGTGGCAAACAACTTAGACCCTTTTTCTACAGCACTTAGCTTTGCAAGTTCTATACGTAAATTAACGTACTCCTTGATTTTATCAATAAGTGATTGCTCATCATTTTCTTCTTCGTGCTCTTTCATACGCTCTAAAAAGAAACTTATATATTACTTGCTTGATTAAAACCAGATTCCGTCTTTTCTGAAGCACCACTGTAAGCTGATTTAGCTCTATCGGTCAGATTAGAAATTTCACTTTCAGCAGATGAAATTTTTGATTTAATATTATCTACAATTTTATTTTTAAGTTCAGATAAGTTACCAAATTCATCTGCCGCACGATCTTTAATACTATCGCTTAAGTTTTTAAGGGAGTCGTTTAATTTATCGCGGGTTTCCTCGCCTCTGTCAGGAGCAAAAAGAATTCCAAGAGCAGCACCCGCTGCTATGCCGGCTAATAAAGCTACTAATACTTTTGAGTTATCATTCATGGCTTTGTTATTTATGTTTTATTTTAATTTGGATCATTAGTGTTTTAAGACTCTTCCTCCACAGACTTTATTTTTTCTAATCGCTCTGACGCTAGCTTACTTGTTTCATATATCCTAATAGTTAATATGAAGTAAGATAACAACAAAGGACCAAAGACCAAGCCTAATATCCCAAACATGGGAATACCAATAATCACGCCAATTATTGTAATTATAGGGTGTGTGTCAGCTACCCTTTTGGCTATAATGAACCTAATAACATTGTCAATATTAGTGATTAAAATAAGCCCCCAAAGCAGTATTCCCCAGCCGGCAGTTTGGTTTCCATTGGTTAATTCAATGATAGCGGCGGGTATAAAAACTAAGGGTGCACCAACTAAGGGAAGGAAGGATAGGAAGGTTGCAATGACGCCCCAAAAAATAGGATCGTTTAATCTAAATATGAAAAATCCGATACTGAGCAATGCTCCCTGTACCACTGCAATAAAGCCTTGCCCGAGTACATTTGAAAACGTGGTATTCTTTAATTCGGAAGCAAACTTAAAGGCATTTTGCTCTCTGAATGGCGCATACTTTAACAAGCCAGCTTCAAATTCTTTGTATTGAACAAACATAAAATAAAGCAAAAAGTACATCACTACAATACCTAATAGGATATCTGCCGCACCACCAAGTATGGACGGAAAAAGTTCTCCCGCAAGGTTGTTTGCTTTCTGGATTCCTTTATCGATTAAATTCGGTTGATTAAGCTTTGACCCGACAAAATCATCTATTTTTTCTATAATGACCTTTATGCGGATAGGATCTTTTTTAAACTCATCAATTTTATCAATAACCATAATGCTTAAGGCCATGAATGGAAGCACAATCATTATTAATGACAGCAGTATTATTGATGTTGCAGCCGCCCATTTTTTCCAATTCCAGTTTTCAATGAGATGCATGTAAACAGGTCTGAAAATGGTGTACATTACAATTGTACTAAGCAGGGAACCTGCAATTGTACGTACAGAATATATAATAGAGCATCCTAAAATAACAAGAATTGCTAGCACAATTGCATTGCGCTGCTTGTAGCTGTAAATTGACATATCGTATCTGACAGTGGCTTAACATACGCTGTTAACCAGAATTTCTTAAGGTAGGAATTTAGAAACAATTATTAGAATTGTTTGTGGTAGCAACAAAGTATTTCGAGTTAAGATTTAATTAATCCGAAATGATAAGATGAGACGGAGATGTAAGATAAGATCTTTATTACTTCAAGGTTCAACGGACGACCATATATACCATTGATTATTAGTCAAGATTGATAGCCTTCATTTTGTTATAAAGCGTTTTGCGGTCTATATTTAAAATTTTGGCTGCCTTTGTTTTATTGTAGTTAACTTCTTTCAGAACATTTAAGATGGTATCATACTCAGCTTCTTGTGCTGCATTTTTTAAATCTCTCCGAACTTCTTTTTTAACAGGTATACCTCCACGTGTAGGTGCAGCATATTCTGTTGAAGTATTTTTAGCGAACGTCGATATTTCAAGTGGTAAGGCTTTAATCTGTATTTCATTACCTTCTGTAAATAAGGTAGCTCTTCGAATTACATTTTTAAGCTCCCTTACATTACCAGGCCAATTATAATTGAAAAAGCATTCTAAAACTTCTTCTGAAAAACCTTCAACCTTACGGTTTAATTCTTCATTAGCAGAATGTAGAAAGCTGTGGGCGAAAGTTAAAATATCTTTACCGCGATCCCTTAAAGGGGGTAGGCTAATGTTGAACTCATTAAACCGATGAAATAAATCTTCTCTAAATTTACCTTTTTGAATGGCTTCAGCTAAATTTTCATTTGATGCCACGATAATCCGAACATCCAGATCTAATTCTTTAGTACTACCGATTCGTTTGATTTTACGTTCCTGAACTGCACGAAGAAGTGTTGCCTGAATATCATACGACAAATTACCAACCTCGTCCAGAAAAATAGTTCCTCCGTTAGCCATTTCGAAATGCCCGATTTTGGTAAACAAAGCACCTGTAAAAGAGCCTTTCTCATGCCCAAAAAATTCACTTCCTGCCAACTCCTTGGTTAATGAGCCGCAATCCATCGCAATGAAAGGTTTGTCTTTCCGATTGCTTTTTTGATGAATGCCTTTAGCAACAGATTCTTTCCCGGTGCCACTTTCGCCGCTTAATATTACACTGCAATTAGTTGGGGAAACCAATTCAATCTGCTTCATTAGCTCTTTGGATGCGATGCTTTGGCCCACAATAAACTCATCTCCAGAAACTTCCAGTTTCCTGCCTTCTCGGCTTTTTGCAGGCTCATAATTAGTTATATTAATTATTTTTTGTGCTTCAATTGCTTTATTAATGGTATTTAAAATCTCATCCGGGTAAAGTGGCTTAGTTATATAATCATAAGCCCCCATTTTTATGAGCTCAACTGCCAACTTTATATCAGAGTATCCAGTTACTATTATAACGCCAGTATTGGGGTAGGTAGTTTTAATTTTACGAAGCATTTCCCGGCCGTCTGTATCTTCAAGCCTGAAATCACAAAGTACCAGGTTGAAATTTTCCTTGGTCATGTACTCCAGAGCTGTTTCGCCACTTGTGCTGGTGGTTACTTCATATCCGTTTCGGGTAAGAAATTTAGAAAGCAAAATACCAATATTGACTTCATCATCAACAATTAGAATTTTATTCATTGGGATATTCTTAAGGGTATAGTTTTTATCCTTAAACTGTTAGGTCATCAGGTAAAAAGTAATAAATGTACATAATTATTTCTATTGGGCAATAATTTCTACAGTTAATCTGCTGTAACTAAATTATAGGCCGTATTACTTTTATACCGGAAAGCTCTCAGATAAGTTGCTAAAGTGATGATTAAAATGCTAAAGTTTATTTCCCACTAAATAAGGGTTTACGTTTTTCTAAAAATGCGGCCACACCCTCTTTGAAATCAGTGCTCGAAAAGCATGAAGAAAACTCATTTATTTCGACTTCAAAACCATTTATATCATTTCTCCCAGCGCTATTCACAGCACGAATAGCCGCAGAAACTGCAGTAGGAGATCTTCGAAAAATCCTGTTAAGCATATCTTCCGCATTTTTCAATAAATTTTCAGGTTTTGATATCTGATTTACTAAGCCAATTCGATGGGCTTCGTTCGCGTCTATCATATCGCCTGAAAGAATGATCTCCAAGGCTCTTCCTTTGCCAACAAGCTGCGTTAAGCGTTGGGTGCCTCCATAACCCGGAATCAGTCCGAGGGAAACTTCGGGCAAGCCGACTTTTGCCGACTCTGATGCTATTCTTATATGGCAAGCCATGGCTAATTCTAATCCGCCGCCTAAAGCAAATCCATTAATTGCAGCAACAACAGGTTTAGCGCTGTTTTCAATTACATCAAATACCTTAGTTTGCCCTTCCCGAGCCAAATTGCCACCTTGCTCTGAATTAAAATTTGCAAATTCAGTGATATCCGCACCTGCAACAAAAGCCTTAGAACCAGCGCCTGTTAAAATAATTCCCTTAACATGATCACTGTCTTGAGCATCAGTGACGGCAAAATGTAAGTCTTTTAAGGTTTGATGATTTAAAGCATTAAGCTTGCTTTCACGATTAATGGTGATGTATAAAATCTGATTTTTTACATCTACAAGCAGGTTCTCATAATTCATACCTTTTGATTTTAAAAGCGGTTAAGAACTAAAAATTACGATTTGTTATTACCCAATCTTTAATGTAAGTAACTATTTCTTGAGTACTCGTTCCTGGTGCAAATAGCCTACCAACACCCAGGCTGTTTAATACCTTCATGTCTGATGGAGGTATTATTCCTCCTCCGGTAACTAGTACATCATCCATTCCTTTTTCTTTCATTATCTGGATGATTTTAGGGAAAATCGTCATGTGTGCACCAGACAAGATTGAAATGCCAATTGCGTCTGCATCTTCTTGGAGTGCTGTATTCACAACCATTTCAGCGGTTTGTCTAAGTCCAGTATATATTACTTCCATGCCGGCATCCCGTAAGGTTGTTGCAATTATTTTAGCGCCCCGATCATGCCCATCTAAACCAACTTTTGCTACTACAACCCGGATAGGTCTGTTAAAAGGTTTGCTATTTTCCATAAAAAGCTTTTGATACTGGAGTAGAAAGAATAGGTTCGAGGTATAAATTTATCATTAAATAATAAAAGTACCATTTTCAATCGCAAACCTTTTGGCATTATAATATACAAATCAGTAACTATTGTTAATTTTACCATCCCTAAGCCTAATGAAAAAGCATTGTAATTTAATTACATGCATTAAACAAAGTACATGAGCGAAGAAAGATCATTGAATTTTATAGAAGAGATTGTTGAGGAAGATATCCGCAATGGCAAAAATGATGGAAGAGTGCTTACACGTTTTCCTCCTGAACCGAATGGCTATCTACACATCGGACATGCAAAATCCATTTGTTTGAATTTCGGATTAGCGCAAAAATATAATGGTAAAACTAACTTACGGTTTGATGATACAAATCCTTCTACAGAGGAGACCGAATATGTTGACAGTATCAAAACCGATGTTAAATGGTTAGGTTTTAATTGGGATAAAGAGTTATACTCATCAGACTACTTTGACCAGTTATTTGATTTCGCGGTAGCATTAATTAGTAAAGGGCTTGCTTACGTGGATGATAGCACAGCCGAAGAGATAGCCGCATCAAAAGGCACACCAACAGAACCGGGTAAGCCAACCCCAAATCGTGATAGAAGTATTGAAGAGAATCTTCAACTGTTCAATGAAATGAAAGACGGTGTTTATCCGGATGGCGCCAAAGTTTTAAGGGCAAAAATTGATTTGGCAAATTCGAATATGCATTTAAGAGATCCATTAATGTACCGTATTAAATGGGCTCATCATCACCGTACGGGTGATAAATGGTGCATTTATCCGATGTATGATTTTGCTCATGGGCAATCTGACAGTATTGAAGAAATTACACATTCCATATGTACGCTTGAGTTCATTCCGCACCGTCCTTTATATGAGTGGTTTATAGACCAGCTAAATATATTCCCATCAAAGCAATATGAATTTGCACGCTTGAACATGACGTATACCGTCATGAGCAAACGCAAATTATTACAACTTGTTAACGAAAAACATGTTACCGGCTGGGATGATCCGCGAATGCCAACAATAAGTGGTTTGCGCAGACGGGGTTATACACCTTTATCAATCCGTAATTTCTGTGAAAAAATCGGCGTTGCGAAAAGGGAAAACATCATTGACGTTAGTTTGTTGGAGTTCTGTATTCGCGAAGATTTGAATAAATCTGCATGGAGAAGAATGGCGGTACTTGATCCAATTAAATTGGTGATTACTAATTATCCGGAAGGACAAACAGAAATTTTAATCGGAGAAAACAATCCAGAAGCTGAAGACGGAGAAGGCAACCGCGACATCCCTTTTACTAATGAAATGTGGATTGAACGCGAAGATTTTATGGAAATTCCTCCTAAAAAATTCTTTCGGTTAGGTGTTGGTTTATCGGTTCGTTTAAAGCATGCCTATATTGTGAAGTGCGATAGTTTTGTTAAAGATGAATCTGGAAATGTAACCGAAATTCATTGTACGTATTTCCCGGAATCAAAAAGCGGAAGTGATACCAGTGGGATTTCTGTAAAAGGTACCATTCATTGGGTAAGCGCACAAAACGCTAAAACTGCCGAAATCCGCTTATATGATCGCTTGTTCAAAGTCGAAGATTTATCAATTGAGGAAGGTGACTTTAAAAATTATATTAACCAGGATAGTTTACAAGTGATCAAAAATGCGTTTGTTGAACCGGATCTATTAAATGCTCTTAATCAAAAATCAATTAACGAGCACATACGTTATCAATTTATCCGTAAAGGATACTTCGCCTTAGATGATGACTCTACTCCTGAAAACCTTGTTTTTAATAGAATTGTAACATTGAAGGATGCGTGGACTAAAAAGTAAATAACCTCATTCCGGCCCTTCTTCTAGAAAGGAGAAGGGCTTTATAGCTTACATCACAAATTCTTCTATGTTATTGGGAGTTATTACTAATCGCAAAAACACATAATATTTTGCGTATCGAATCGCAAAATACGATGATTTAAATTTTGAGATCCTACTAAAGATACTTTCTATATAAGTTATAAAGTACCCTTTTATCTTCATCTGTAAGAATGGGTGTAATATCCGATTGGATAAAATGCAACTTAAATGCTCTGATTGCTGCGGTCATATCAGATGTGTTATAACCAATAATTCTCAAAGCATCTTGCGGATTAAAACTTTCAGGAACAGTATCTACGAAGAACGCATCTTGCCAAAGTCCAAACCCTTTTTCAGAAAGCTTTTGCCATGGGAAATAATTACTCGGATCTGTTTTGCGGGCCGGGGCAATATCGGCATGGCCAATAAAGTTTGCAGCGGGAATGTTATAACTCTTTTTTAAGGTGGCTAATAAAGTCATTAGGCTATTTACCTGTATTTCCGAAAAAGGAGAAAGGCCATCATTATCCAGTTCAATACCTATTGATACTGAATTAATATCATTCACATTTCCCCATCTGGCAACTCCACCATGCCAAGCTCTTAAATAATCATTCAATATATGGTAAACTTTGCCATCGCCTCCAATTATATAATGAGCACTTACCTGTGTCTTCGGCATAGTAAACGTTCGCAGAGTCTGTTCTGACGATTTTTGCGCAGTGTGATGAATAATTACAAAATTGGGTTTCCGTAAGTTAAAATTGGTGGTTCCTATCCAATTTTTATCTAAAGTATCTGGCGCTTGCTTTATAATTTTTGCGAACGATTTTGCTTGGCGTTTATATATTTTATTTGTTGGAGCATATGGGTTTGAACTACAGGATGCAAACGCCATCAACACAGAAAATGAAATGAGAAGCGAGTATTTATTTTTTAAATTCATGTAAGGCTAAACAAAAATGATCTGTTGTAAAGTTAAATTGAAAACTTTACAACAGATCATAATTATAGACGATGTTGTTCTATTTAATTTTATACAAGTTCGGTAATTCGTTTTCAAATAAAATATAATCATTCTTATAAAATTTTATAAAGTCGGTCTCCGCCGGATGACCTTTGAAAGGAGCATAAAAATGTTTTGGATTATCAGATGCATTTCGCCAAACTAGCACATAGGCCAAACTCAATTTTTCTTTCCTTAGTACCGGTAATAGCTTTTCTGTAAACCAGGTGGAGTCGGTAATGCTTTCTAAGCCAGTTTCAGTAAATGCAGCTAATTTTTTATTGGATTTAGCAACATCCGCAACGATCTTAAGCTTTTTAGCAGCAATATCATAGTTAGCGCCATCACGACCCATATCTGCATAATTATCTGTTCCTAACATATCTACGAAATCGTTTCCCGGATAACGCTCTAAAAATTCTGCCTTCGTATTGAAGGTGCAATCTGGTGAAAATGCATATAAAAATGTATGAACTTTTAAATCATCACGTAGATAATTAACGGTGAATTTCCATAAATCTGTAAATTGTTGAGGAGTACAATGTGATTTACCCCACCAAAACCAATCGCCATCAAACTCATGAAAGGGTCTGAAAATTAAAGGAATTTGTTTACCGTCTTTTCCCTTTAGCGATTTTGCTAAATCAGCAATATCCTGAAGCAGCTTTTTGTAAACGTCGTGCTTTACACCACCCGGAATAATTTGCTCAACGCCTCTAACCGGATCCTTCTCCCAATAAAAACTGCCTTCAGTTGCAGGATTACGAAGATGCCAAGCCATTGTTACCACACCGCCACGGTTATAAGTGTCTGTTATTAATTTGCCAAGCCTTGCTTTTTCGTTTTCTAGTCTTTCGCCCTTGGCAAAAGCTAAGCCTGAAAAATCTAAACCAATAACAGCGGGATGCGAGCTGGTAACATCTTTTACATCACTTCTGTTATCCCCTTTTGTCCAGGTATGTCCATAAGCGGTAGCATCTTGATGCCCGAAAAGAATGTGTTTTTTTGAAAGTTTTTGCAGGTTATAGTATAATGCCGCTGTCTCATCAGTTGCCTGCTTATCCACCATTTTTTTTCTTATTTTATCATAAGGGTTTGCTTTTGCAATCGAAGCGGAAATTGTGAGCAATATTACGGTGAAGAGTATAAATTGACGAACCATAGAGTGACAATAAAGAGTTAATGAAACAGTCACAAAAATATCTGTTTCTCTTCAGGGCAATTGATGGATAAAAGCATATTTATAATACTATTTTTCTTTCCGGATATTATTCTTGTGACAAATTCCAGCGTCGTTAAAGATTTTCTAAAAAATATTGAGTGATTTTATTGAAGAGATGAACCCGATCCTTTCCCCTTACGTTGTGTTCATGACCCGGATAAACGTAGAAATCAACCTGTTTGCCTTTGTCGACTGCAGCCTTCAAAAACATCATACTGTGTTGTAAAACCACAACAGCATCTTGAGCGCCGTGGATGATCAAAAGTTTACCTTTTAGACTGTCGAGATGATTAATCACATTGCTTTTTTTATATCCTTCGGGATTTTGCTCTGGAGTATCCATATAACGCTCGCCATACATAATTTCGTAATATGACCAATCAATAACCGGCCCTCCAGCAACTGCTGCTTTAAATACGTTCGGATGTCGGGTCATCATCGAAGTTGTCATAAACCCGCCATAACTCCAGCCAATTAAACCCAATCTATTGGTATCAACATAAGCTTGCGTTTTCAAAAAGGCCACACCTGCTAACTGATCTTCTAGTTCAATATCTCCTAATTGCCTGAAGGTGGTTTGCTCAAATTTCTTTCCCCGGTTCTCTGTTCCGTGCGGATCAATTGTAAAAACTACATATCCTCTTTCTGCCATGTATTGGAACCATAAATCGCCAGTTCCTCCTTTCCATGAGTTGGTAATTAATTGAACATTAGGGCCACCATATTGATAAACTATTGTTGGATACTTTTTAGTAGCATCGAAGTCTGTTGGTTTGTAAAGCCGGCAATACAAGTCATCACCATTATTCTTGATGCTGAAAATTTGCATTTCACCTAGTTTGTAATCTTTTAAAGGGTTAGCTGCTTCTAGGAGTGTATTCAGTTTTTTACCATCTGTATTATAAACTTCCCATTTTAATGGGATGCCTGTATTACTGAAACGATTCAATATTAAAGTTCCATCTTCATTCACCGTCGCATTATTCGTTCCGCTTTCTTTGCTCAAACGGGAAGTTTTACCAGTTTTTAGCTCAACACTGCAAAAGTCTCTGTTAATCGGGCTATTTATGGTTGATGTAAAAATTAATTTTTGGCCATCCAAATTGAAACCGTCTAAGCTGGTAACATCCCAGTTGCCTTTCGTGAGTTGCTTGATTAATTTTCCGCTAGCATGATATAAATACAAATGATTATGGGCATCCCGATAGGATTGCCAAATAAATTGCTCCGGATGGTGCTTCACGAATACCATCGGGTTTACAAGCTTCACGTATTTATCATCTTTTTCTTCAAAAAGTGTTTTTTCGAAGGCTCCAGTTAAGGCATTATAGCAATTAAGCTTCATGTGGTTTTGATCACGGTTTAAAACCGCAATAAAAACGTGAGCTTCATCTGGGCTCCAGGAAATATTTGTCAGGTATTGTTCTTTCGGTTCACCTGTATTTAGAAAAATGGTTTTTTTACTCGAAACGGAATACACACCAACGGTTACTTCATGACTTTTACCCCCTGCCATCGGATACTTTACATTTTTAGTAGTTGCTGGTTTTGTGCTCCAATCAATTACCGGATAATCAGTTACCATGCTTTCATCCATTCGGTAAAAAGCTAAAAAATTTCCTTTAGGTGACCAAAATGTTCCTTTTGTAATCCCAAATTCATCCCGATGTACACTTTTACCATTAACTATACCTTCGTTTTTATCATCAGTTATTGCTTTGATAGTTTTCCCATCAGATATATACAGGTTATTCTTTAGAGTAAAGGCAGTATGGTGTTGAATCGCTTCCTCATCTGTGTTCTGGGCATCTTTAAGAATCAATTTATCTGCAAGCACGTTCAATCTATCTACTTTCAAATCATACATCAAAACTTTTTGATCCAAGTCAAAAGAAAATGTATTTGGAGATAGCCAAATAATAGTTGGCATCCTGCTAAGTGTTTTAGAAATATTTAAAGAGTTAAGACGGCTATTTACTTTTTTCAAGGAAACAAGATCAGTTTCAAGGCCAGTCAAAGCATCCTTCTTCACGATCACCTCTTCTTCAAAAGTCTTTTTTGTATACGATAGACTATTGGGGCCTTTCATCCATTGTAAGTCTTTGAATGTTTTAGGAGCTAATGAAGTATTTACATTTAAAAATGCATCTTCCATAGTCAGTGTTTTATTCTGAGCAATACAAAAAGATGCGATAAAGAAGAGGTAGACGGTAGCTAAAAATTTATTCATTTGACTATTATGATTCGATAAACAAAAAGGAGTTGATAGAATAACAAGTTACATTTTACGATATCAATATAGAATAAAATATTTTTTTAAATGTTGAGAGGAAAAAATTAGAACAAACAAACCCGGAAATGCTCGTAAAAAAAGCTGTAAAAAAAAAGTCTCCGACTCGGGGAGAGTGGAGACTTTTAAACTAACCAATTATAAACCGATACAAATATAAGGAACTAAATCATTTTAGCAAACGAAAGAATAAAGATTTAACAAATATTTAACGTTTAAGGAATTCCTTAAAACAAAAAAGTCTCTCATGAAACATGAGAGACCTTGGTTGCAATTGGTTAGTTAGTTGATCAAATATATACATAAATATGATTCAAACCACATTTTTTGAAAAATTTCTCAAATTGAGATTCCAATTTTAATGATCTTAAAGAACAACTCACCTGATACTAGGAATTCTCCAATTTTAGGTTTTTAATGTGATTCGTGATTTAATTAAATATTCGAACTTGTTAATTCTGCATCTTTTGCACATCAATTTACTATGCATGCATTTTAATTTTTATGGATATCTATGTTTTGTGTACACATTTTTTATATTTGAAAAAAAATAATCGCATAGTTAGACGGCTACTTATTACATTTTATACGTCTACTTCAATTCAGATTTCTCACATCTCAAACTTCTTAAATGAAATATTCATCATTGTTAGTAGTTGCAGCATTATCTTGGAGCACAGCGGGATTTTGCCAACAAACCAAGCCAACTGCAAAGCCGATAAGCAAACCAGAAACTTTTATAGTGACAGCAGATGCGTTTGCAGATATTCAAGTATTGCGTTACCAGGTTCCTGGTTTTAACGAATTGAGCTTACAGCAGAAGAAATTGTCATACTACCTTTCTCAAGCCGCTTTATCAGGACGAGACATTATTTATGATCAACACGGCAAGTACAACTTGTTAATCCGGAAAACGCTCGAAAATATATACAATACCTATAAGGGCAACCGAACTTCAACTGATTGGAATAAGTTCCATGAGTACAGCGGACGATTCTTTTTCAGCAACGGGAACCATCATCATTACGGAAACGAAAAATTTATTCCAGGATGCTCATTTGAATATTTTTCTGGATTAATTAAAGCATCTAACTTAAAAGGGTTGCCACTTGCAAAAGGAGAAACAGTTACCGCCTTTCTAAACAGAATCAAACCAATAATTTTTGATTTGAACTTTCAACCAAAAATGGTTGATCTTTCACCGAATACCGATAACGTGGTGGCATCATCAAATAATTTTTATGAAGGTGTTACTCAAAAAGAAGTGGAAGATTATTATGCAAAGTTTGATACAAAAGGTGATGCGCCATCTTGGGGTTTAAATTCTAAATTGATGAAAGTGAATGGCCAATTAACCGAAAAAGTTTGGAAGGTTGGAGGCATGTATTCATCCGCAATCACACAAATTGTTTATTGGCTTAACAAGGCGATTCCGGTTGCCGAAAATGCAAAGCAAAAGGATGCCCTTGAAAAATTAGTGAAATATTACCGCTCAGGAAATTTAAAAGATTTCGATGAATATAGTATTGCTTGGGTTGCTGACACTGCTTCGCGGTTAGACGTTGTGAATGGTTTCATTGAAGTTTATGACGATGCAATTGGCAAAAAGGCAAGTTTTGAAAGTGTCGTTTCAATCAAAGATTTAGAAGCTACCAAACGGATAAAAGCAATTGCAGACCAAGCTCAGTGGTTTGAAGATAATTCGCCTTTAACTCCTGAACATAAAAAAAAGAAAGTAAAAGGCATCACCGCAAAAGCCATCACAGTTATAACCGAATCTGGTGCATCAAGCCCTGCAACTCCTATCGGGATAAATCTTCCAAATGCCGACTGGATTAGGAAGGAATACGGTTCGAAATCAGTTTCTTTAAGCAACATTGTTCATGCATATAATAATAAAGGGCAAAAGAGTGGTGTGTTAGATGAATTTGCTTATGGGGATGATGTAAAAGCGAGATTGCGCCAGTATGGAGCGCTAGCTTCAGATTTACATACGGATATGCACGAGTGTATTGGTCATGCTTCTGGGCAAATAAATCCCGGAGTGGAAACAACCGATAAAACGTTGAAGAATTATGCGTCAACTTTAGAGGAAGCCCGTGCAGATTTGGTGGGCTTATATTATGTACTTGATCCGAAGCTGGTTGAAATTGGTGTGTCACCATCCATGGAAGTTGGTAAAGCCGGTTACGATAGTTACATCATGAATGGCTTGATTACCCAGCTTACCCGTATAAAACCAGGAAACAATTTAGAGGAAGCGCATATGCGTAATCGACAGTTGAATGCTAAATGGGTTTTCGAACAAGGGAAAAAGGATAATGTAATTGAATTGATAAAGGTTGAAGGTAAAACGTACACAAAAATCAATGATTATACGAAGCTCCGCCAGTTATTTGGCCAACTGTTACGTGAAATTCAACGCATCAAATCTGAAGGTGATTTTGCATCCGCAAGTAAATTAGTTGAAAATTACGGAGTAAAAGTAGATCAGGATTTGTTAACAGAAGTTGCAGCCAGATACGCTAAGCTAAACGTTAAACCTTATAGTGGTTTTATACAACCCAAGTTGATTCCCGTTATGAAAGGTAGTAATATTATAGATGTTAAGGTAGAATATCCACAGTCGTTCTACCAGCAAATGTTAGAATATGGTAAGAAATATTCTTATCTACCAGTGATGAATTAAGTTAAATATTATTTTTTGAAAGGCTATTCTTTTTCGAGGAGTAGCCTTTTGTTTTTAGCTCTTACCGACCTGAATTTAAGCCACTTTTCTCTGCCAAGTGTGAATTCGGCTATTTAATTTATGCTTTGGGCGTTCGGGCGGGCTTTCCGTTGCAATCTTTTTGCAGGTAGAAGCAAAAAGGATTTTCACTGCAATCCCTAACGCAAAATCTAGCAAGTTTATAAAATGTTTTTATAAAGCATCTTTCCATGTCTGGTTCACACTTTTTGCGTGCAATTAATACTAAAAGTAAGTTCTTGTATTAAAGCCCCAGCTTACGAAGTGCCGTTGAATGTTTGATGTGTGAGCGCTGATGTGAAGCTTTGTTATTCAAACACGGCTCACTGGTATACTCCTTGTCTACTACTTCTTAATGCTTCACACTTTTAGCGTAAAATTCTAACAAGGTAAAACCAAACACAGTTTATAAATCAAAACTGATTTCGGAAATCGCATTTAGCGCATTTCCTATGTATCTCATTAAAAAATAAATTATGAACCTTAAAAAAATTACCTCATTCATAGTAGCTCTATGCTTGATAACAGCGGTTTCCTCATCTTATGGAACAGAAATAACCAAAACCAATAAGTCCGTTCTTGCAAAAGATTCTGACGGAGATGGCGTTGTAGATCGGAAAGACGAATGTCCTGATACGCCGCCTGGAGTAACTGTAGACTCAAAAGGTTGCCCCGTAGATACCGACCGTGATGGTGTTGTAGATTATCTGGATAAATGCCCAAACACACCAGGCTCGATTGCAATGAATGGTTGTCAGGATAAAGATAAAGATGGCGTAGCTGATAACGTAGACAATTGCCCAGATGTTCCCGGTATTGCCAGATTTAAAGGATGCCCGGATAGTGACGGTGACGGAGTAGAAGATTCGAAAGATAAATGCCCGAACGAAAAAGGCTTAGACCGTTTTAACGGTTGCCCGGATACAGATGGAGATGGAGTTGAGGATACAAAAGATAAATGTAATGATACTCCTAAAGGCATAAAAGTAGATGCTAATGGTTGTTCGGCCGATAGTGACAATGATGGTGTAACCGATTCGGAAGATAAATGCCCCGACACAAAAAGTGGTGTAAAAGTGGATGCTAAAGGCTGCGCTGCAGATACTGACGGTGATGGCGTAATTGATTCTGAAGATAAATGTCCATCCGTTTCTGGTGATGCTGCTAATAAAGGTTGTCCTGTTGTGAAAGTAGACGTTAAAAAACGTTTACAATTTGCAGCGAGAGGAATAAACTTTGAAACTGGTAAAACCACACTTACTCCTTCATCATACCCAATGCTTGATGAAATTGTTAGCATTTTAAATGAGTATACAGATTATAATTTAAAAATGGGTGGTCACACAGATGCAGTTGGAAACGATGCAAGTAATCTTACTCTTTCACAAGGCCGTGTTGATGCAGTTAAAAAGTACTTAATAAGCAAAGGCGTATCAGATACCCGAGTTGTTGCAACTGGTTACGGTGAAACAAAACCCATTGCCTCAAATGCAACAGCCGTTGGTAAAGCAAAAAACCGACGTGTTGAACTAGAGTTGTTCTTAAAGTAAGATCAAACTACATTTCGGATCCTTGAAGCACTGCCTTAACTAGGCGGTGCTTTTTTTGTTTATAGGCTTTCGACAATGTAAATGGATAATCTAGATTTTTTAATCATTTGTAGATGAGTGCTAGGTGCGTTAGGGATTGAAGAGAAAATCCTTTTTGCTCTTCTCCAGAGCAAAAAGATTGGAACGAAAAGCCCGCCCGAACGCCCAAAACACATTTTTAAACGTTGTCCTATTAAATCGCTTCGATAACATTTGTTTAATATCAAGTTTTCTTATTAATTTCTTATGTGGGATGCAACACTCATCAGGCGGCTGCGTCTGATAATTAGAACTTTTAAACTTGGAGACAGTTTTCATCGATAAGCATTACAATCTGGTGGTTGAATGCAAAAACGGAAGTAGAACGGCATTGAATAGCTTATATAAGCTTTATTCTAAGGCCATGTACAATATTTCTTTGCGCATATTAAATAATGCCGATGAAGCTGCAGATGTGTTACAAGAATCATTCATACAGGCATTTGAGCGACTTAACGATTTCCGCCAGGAAACAACATTTGGCTTATGGATTAAGCAGATTGTGGTGAATAAATCTATTAGCCAGCTAAGAAAAAGACGGGTTGAATTAGTACCTATTGAAGAAATTGACGATTTCCCAGAGGAAGAATCGGTTGATTATGATGAGATTGAATATCAAGTTAAACAGGTAAAAGAAGCAATAAAAAAGCTGCCAGATGGATACCGGATAGTTTTGAGTTTGTATTTATTAGAGGGATATGATCATGAGGAGATTTCGAGCGTTTTGAAGATCAGTGAAAATACTTCGAGAACACAATTTATGCGGGCAAAAAGAAAGTTGATTGAGATAATTAGAACTGAAAAAGTAATATGACAACAAGTAGAAAGGAAGGGGGAAATTATGAAAGATAAATTAAGTCGTTTTGTAATTGAAAACAGGGAAGAATTTGATGAATTTGATGTGCCTGCTGAAGTTTGGGGTAAGATAGAAAGTAAGCTCAATGCTGCGAAACCCAAGAAGTCAATAAATGATCGGGTTATCAAAGTCGGTTTTCTGCTAAAAATAGCGGCTACTATTATCGTAGTTGCAAGCTTTGGTTTATTCTTTTGGATTCATAATATAAAACCTACTGCAGAGGTGGCTGATTTTGATCCTGATTTAGCTAAACAGCAGGTTCATTATGCGTCGCTCATTGAGATGAAAAGAAATGAGATTAAAACCTTCAAAAACGAAGATCCGAGTCTTTATAAGGAGTTTTCAAGTGAAATAAATAAAATGGAGAGTAATTACGAAAAGCTCCAAAAAGATTTAATTAATAGCCCGAATCCAGAAGAAACTGTAAAAGCGATGATCCGGAACTTGCAAATACAGACAGAGGTTTTGAGCCAGCAATTGAATATAATACAACAAATAAAGAAAGTAAAACAACAGCAAAAAGATGAAACTAAAAGTATATAAGAAATATGTTTCAAGTTTAATACTTGCCATATGTTGCACCCAACTCGCCTTAGCCCAAGCTCAGCAAAATATAAACCAGCTTGCTAGTTTAAATTTTGATAAACCAGTATTTGACAAACAAGCGAGCAACGCGGAGCCAGGCGCTGATAATTGGAACATCGCTGAAAAGAGTAAAAAAATAAGCAAATCCTACCCGGTAGATAGAAATGATAAATTGTCGGTAAATAACCAATATGGCAAAGTAGAGGTTCATACCTGGGCAAAAAATGAGATTAAGGTAGACATTGAGATTAAGGCTTTTGAATCGTCTGATGAAAAAGCACAGCGACTGCTGGAAGACGTAAGGATAGAAGAGTCGAAAAACACAAATCTGATCAGTTTTAAAACTATTATTGAGCGTAACAATATGAACTGGACTTCTCGGTTTAGGAATGGGAAGGAAGAAAGAAAAGGTGTTCAGATTAATTATGTGGTTTACATGCCAACCTCAAATCCGTTAGACATTACGAATCGATATGGAAGCACCAATTTAGATGATTTTAGTGGACCAGTAATTATTGATAATGCGTATGGCTCTTTTAGTGCCCGGATGTTAAGCAATGCTGCAAACCGTGTAAAAATAGGCTATGGATCAGCAGATATAAATGGCACCTATTCGGGTAATTTGGATGTTGCCTATGGAAGCCTAAACTTAACTATAGCAGATAAGATTGATGCAGGAATACGTTATAGCAGCGCTAAAATAGACAAAGTTATTAATGGCGGTAATTTTGATATTAAATACACGGGTGGGTTTAAAATATCTGAACTTGACAAAAGTGTAAAAAGTTTAAACGTAGATGCATCTTATTCTGAAGTAGGCATTGGTGTTGATGCCCTATCTAATTTTGATTTCGAAGTTTCGGTGAATTATGCTGGTTTTCAATATAACGACAATAAAGTCACGATAACCAGTAAAACTCCAGAAGACAGCGAAAAGGGATTTAAGCCTAGAAGGGTTTACAAGGGATACTTTGGCAAAAGTTCTGATGCGATGGTTAATGTGAAATCGAATTATGGAAACGTGAAATTTCAGTAGGATATTTGACCTTTTGAGCCTTGATCAGAAACGATCAGGGCTTTTTTATTTTTATACGGCTTGGTTTTTGTATTTTCGGCCAAAACCTTAAAACTATGGAATGGATTTCTGATCCGGAGATATGGATTTCATTAATTACCCTAACTGTCTTAGAAATAGTACTTGGAATTGATAACATAATCTTCATATCAATTATGGCAGGTAAACTGCCTGTAAACAAGCAAAAGAAAGCACGTCAACTTGGTTTAGGATTAGCCATGATTACAAGAGTATTGCTTCTTCTTTCCCTAACTTGGATCATGACTTTAACAACTCCCTTATTTCATATGGGAAGCTGGATCGGCTTAAAAGAAGGAAGCGAATGGTTTGAGAAGCTAGCCATATCAGGGCGAGATCTCATTCTAATCATCGGAGGATTGTTTTTAATATATAAGAGCACGCATGAAATTCACGAAAAATTGGAAGGTGACGAAAATGAAACAGACACCAAAGCTGTAATCACTTTCTCGGGTGTTATTGTACAAATTCTACTTTTAGATATTGTTTTTTCATTAGATTCTGTAATTACTGCTGTTGGAATGGCCGATCATATAGGAGTTATGATTGCTGCGGTAGTCATCGCTGTAGCGGTCATGATGGTGTCAGCAGGTGGAATTAGCAGTTTCGTGAATAATCACCCAACGGTTAAAATGCTTGCCCTGTCATTTTTGCTTTTGATAGGAGTTTCTCTTTTAGCGGAAGGATTTGAACAACATATCCCGAAAGGATATATTTATTTTGCAATGGCATTTTCAGTATTAGTTGAGATGCTTAATTTGAAAATGAAGGCCAGTTCTAAGAAACCAGTTCATTTACATAATACACCTGAAGAACCGAAATAAGGGTTTTTAAGCCCATGGTTGATGGACGATAGGTCATTGTTTTCCTTTATGGTTAAAACAGGATTGCTATCGACCATCGACTCCTTCAGAGTTAAGCAAGTTTGCTAAAGACTATGGGCTATCGACTATCGCCCATGGACTATTAGCTACACCACCCTACAAAGTAAACCCTTTAAATATTCTCCTTCCGGGAAGGATGATCTTACCGGGTGATCAGCTGGTTGAGAGAATTGTCCGATGAACTGTACCTGTTTTCCAGCATCTAAAGCCGCCCAGGCCAAAATTTGCTTAAAGGTTGAAATGTCAACAGCTCCTGAACACGAGAAAGTTGCGAGCAATCCCCCGCTTTCTAATATCAACATTGCCAAACGATTTAAATCTTTGTAAGCTCGAGATGCTTTGTTTAATGCAGATCTGGATGGTGCATACTTTGGTGGATCGAGAACGATTACGTCAAATAATTCGCCGCTTTCCCGAAAAGCCCTTAACTGTTTATTTACATCCGATTGAATTAAACGAACCGTTTTAGAACCTAAATCATTGAGATCTATATTCCTTTTCAACGTTTCAATCGCCAAGGCAGAACTGTCTACAGAAACCACTTCAAGAGCATCATTTCTTAAGCTATTTAACGAGAATCCACCAGAATAGCAAAAGCAATCTAATACCTTCTTTCCTTTACTGTAATTTGCGACAATACGTCTGTTGTCTCGTTGATCGCAATAAAAACCAGATTTTTGTCCATCAGCGATGTTTACGTTATAAATTACTCCATTTTCTTTTACAGTTACATATTCTGGCGGAGCTACTCCACTTAAAACGCCTCCTGATGATGCCTCTAAACCTTCATGTGCTCTTGATGATGCATCACTTCGATCGAATATTCCTTTTGGATTAAATATGTTTTGTAATTCATCAAGGAGTATGGGCTTTATTTGCTCCATCCCTGCGGTTAAAAGTTGCACAGATAAAAAATCAGCAAACTTATCTACAATTAACCCTGGCAAAAAATCAGCTTCGCTAAAAATCACACGGTAAGTATTTGTGTGATCTTCGTCTACCAATTGTTTTCTGGCTATTGCGGCATTACGGATGCGGCTTCTCCACCAATCCTCGTTAATTTCTATTTCTGCGTTCCATTCTAATAAACGAATAGCTACCCTCGATTGATCGTTGTAAAATCCATATGCTAAAAATCCGTCTTGAGAGTTAGTCACCGTAACAATGTCTCCATTGAGTGGTTTACCAATAACTCTATCAATTGCGCCAGAAAATACCCATGGATGTAATTGCTTAACAGCTTTTTCTTTACCTTTTTTTAATTTCACCGAATACATAAGGCAAATCTAAGCATTCTTTCTAAGAGGCTTTTTTAACTTTGGAATTCGGGAGGGGTTAATTACACAGAGTTACACGAAGAAGCAGGCACAGAGATTCACAGAGATTTTTGATTTTGTTAATTACACAGAGTTACGTGGAGTAGGTGTAGGGATTCAAAGAATAGATTCAAAGAGGCAATATCTTTTTGATATTATAACTAACACATGATAGAAGATATACCTAATGCATTTAAACATCACCAACTGACTCACTCAATTATTGGATGTGCAATGGAGGTCCATCGAGCTTTCGGACCGGGATTACTGGAGTCAGCTTACGAAGAATGCTTAGCTTTTGAATTGATTTCATCTGGATTATTCATCGAACGACAAAAACCAGTTCCAATCCTTTATAAGGAGATTGAATTAAAATGCGGTTATAGACTAGATATATTAGTTGAAGGTAGTATTATAGTTGAGCTCAAAACTGTAGAATCGTTCAATCCGGTGCACGAAGCACAGATACTTACTTATATGAAGCTTGCTTCCAAACCCATCGGCTTATTAATTAATTTTAATGTTAAACTTCTAAAAGATGGAATCAAAAGGTTTGTCCTTTAATTTTAACGGTTTCATTGCTGCTAAAATAAACTCTGTGAATCTCCGTGCCTTCAACTCCATGTATCTCTGTGTAAAACTCTTTTTAAAAATACAAACCCATGAAATTTATAAATTTTGATAACGATCCATCCTTACTTCCGGATGAATTTTTTATGAAGGAAGCACTCAAAGAAGCACACATTGCTTTGAGATTAGACGAAGTGCCGATTGGAGCATTAGTAGTTTCAAACGGACGAGTAATAGGCAGAGGTCATAATCTCACGGAACAGCTTAATGATGTAACCGCTCATGCAGAAATGCAAGCCTTTACCGCCGCTGCCAATTTTTTAGGTGCTAAATACTTGAAAGATTGTACGTTATATGTAACCATTGAGCCTTGCGTGATGTGTGCTGGTGCATCTTACTGGACACAGATTGGACGAATCGTGTTTGGTGCTTATGATAAACAACGCGGTTTTACTCAATTGAAACAGCGTATTACTCATCCAAAAACAGAAATCATCGGTGGCATTCAAGAAATTGAATGCGGAAATTTAGTTCAAGAGTTTTTCAGGAGAAAACGAAATAAAAGTTGACGAAGCAGTGAAAAATTGTTCACTTATAGAACTTATATTTGTTAACATTTTAAATAAAAAACACTAGTTATGGCATTTGAACTACCAGCGTTACCATACGCTACCGACGCACTTGAGCCTCATATTGATAAAGCTACCATGGAAATACATCATGGGAAACATCACCAGGCTTATGTAGACAATCTTAATAAAGCATTAGCAGGAACTGAAGGTGCTGATCTAAGTATTGAAGAAATTATCAAAAATATTTCTAAATATCCTGTAGCAGTAAGGAACAATGGTGGTGGTCATTTTAATCACTCATTGTTCTGGACAATTCTTTCTCCAAATGGCGGTAATGAGCCTACTGGCGATTTAGCTGCAGCTATCAATTCTACCTTCGGATCATTTGAAGATTTTAAGAAGAAAGTTGCTGAAGCCGGAACAACACGTTTTGGTTCAGGATGGGCTTGGCTTTCAGTTAGTGAAGGTAAATTACAAGTAAGTTCAACACCAAATCAAGATAATCCATTAATGGATGTTGCGGAAGTTAAAGGCACACCAATTTTAGGATTAGATGTTTGGGAACATGCTTATTATTTGAAATATCAAAACAAACGTCCGGATTATATTGCTGCCTTTTGGAATGCAGTAAATTGGGATGCCGTAGCTGATAGATTCGCACAAGCAAAATAATTTAGTCATTGGTATATTTTTTGAATAAGGTGATGTATAATCGAATACATCACCTTTCTTATTTAATATACATTATATGAAAAATCTAACTTATGTTACCGCACTGTTTATTATTTCAATCCTTTCGGGATGTGAAGTAATTGGAGATATTTTTAAGGCAGGAGCTTATACAGCTTTAATTGGAGTTGTAATCGTCATTGCAATAATAATTTGGGTGATTTCTAAATTTAGAAAATAGACTAAAAAATTTCTATAACTTCTTTCTTTTTCTGTGATTTCATTCGTTTAGGAATAATTTCTAAAATTTCTTTTTGAAGTGTTGCAATAAGTTGACGCTTCAAGTAATTACGATGAGTAACGATACTTATCTCCCGGGTTGGTTCGGGAGATTTAAAATACCTCACCCGATCTAACTGTTTAACGGTAAATTCAGTCAAAGATAATTCAGGAAGTATGGTGATACCATTATTTAAATCCACCATTCGTTTTAAAGTCTCTACACTGTCCGTATTGTATTCAAAGTGTTTAGCCTTCTGACTAGTTTTTTTCATCTGGCAGATGTTTAATATTTGATTCCTCATACAATGGCCTTCGTTAAGTAACCATAGTTCTTCTAGATCGATATCATTTGCTGTAATAGATTTCTTTTTTACTAAAGAGCTAGATTTGGAGATATATGCAACAAAGTTTTCATAGAACAAGGGAATTTCGTTTAAACTTTTGTCCTCCAAAGGTGTCGCCATAATGCCACAGTCTAGCAGTCCTGTTTTTAGTTCTTGAATGATTTGTTCTGTAGTATACTCCCAAACCATCAATTGAACACCTGAGTACTTATTCATGAAGGCAGTAATTATTTGAGGAAGAAGATATGGTGCGATTGTAGGGATAACGCCTATCTTTAATTCTCCTTCAATCTCACCAGATTTATCTGAAATTAATTCTGTGATTTTATCGCTTTCCTTCAGTACAATTCTAGCTTGATTTATAATTTCGATCCCCATCTCTGTAGGCACCACCGGTTGTTTGCTTCTGTCAAATAACTTTACACCCAGCGAATCTTCTAACTTCTGAATTTGCATACTCAGTGTAGGCTGGGTAATAAAGCACTTTTCAGCGGCTAAAACAAAGTTTCGGTACGTATCAAGGGCAACGATATATTCTAATTGTACTAATGTCATGCTGTTGAATCTGAGAATAAAGATAATCTGAATTTTAAAAAAGAACCGAAACAAAAAAGGACGCCTCATTGAAGCGTCCTTTTTCGTAATCTATAAACAAGTATTTATTCAACAGTTACTGATTTTGCAAGATTCCGTGGTTGATCCACGTTACAACCTCTCAATACTGCTATGTGGTATGAAAGCAATTGAAGAGGAATAGTGGCTAATAATGGTAAAAAAGCCTCATCTGTATCAGGGATCTCAATGATGTAATCGGCCATTTTCTTCACGTCTACATCACCTTCCGTTACAATAGCAATTACAATTCCTTTACGAGCTTTAACCTCTTGAATATTGCTAATAACCTTTTCATAAGAAGAGTTTTGCGTAGCAATTACAACTACAGGCATCTCTTCATCAATAAGCGCAATCGGACCATGCTTCATCTCTGCTGCCGGGTAACCCTCGGCATGGATATACGAAATCTCTTTTAACTTTAAAGCTCCTTCTAATGCAACAGGAAAACCACTTCCACGGCCTAAAAACAAACAATTTCTTGAATCTTTAAACTTGGCAGCAATAGCCTTGATACTTTCGTTAGATTCAAGACATTTCTCTATTAAAGTAGGTATTTGATCAAGCTGAGTTAATAGCTGGACTAATTTAGATTGAGTAATTGTACCACGTTGTTGAGCCATGGAAAAAGCCATTAACGTTAACGCAGTGACCTGGGCAGTAAATGCTTTGGTTGATGCTACGCCGATTTCTGGTCCGGCATGTGTATACACACCCGCATGTGTTAAACGCGGAATAGATGCACCCACAACATTGCAAATACCAAATATCGTTGCGCCTTTTTCTTTTGCTAATTGAATAGCTGCCATGGTATCAGCTGTCTCTCCCGATTGTGAAATAGCAATAACAATGTCTTTTTCGGATATTATAGGATTGCGATATCTAAATTCAGACGCGTATTCAACCTCTACAGGGATACGAGCATATTCTTCAATTAAGTATTCACCAACCAAGCCCGCGTGCCATGATGTCCCACAAGCGATGATGACAATTCGATCGATGTTTTTTAGCTTTTCTAGGTATTCATCAATTCCTCCAAGGTGTACCCGGCCTTCATTCGAGTAGATCCGGCCACGCATGCAATCCTTAACAGAACGAGGCTGTTCGTAAATTTCTTTAAGCATGAAGTGATCATATCCACCTTTCTCAAGCATTTCGAGCTTAAGCTCTAATTCTTGTATGTAAGGTGTTTGCACAATGTTATCAATTGTTTTTACTACAAGTTGATCTCTTGTTATAAATGCAATTTCACCATCATTCAAATAAATTACTTTCTTAGTGTATTCTACAATTGGGGAAGCATCAGAAGCAATAAAATATTCTTTTTGACCAACACCAATAACCATTGGGCTACCTTTACGTGCAGCAATTAACTGATCAGGATTGTCTTTATCCATAATCACAATTGCATAAGCACCAACTACTTCGTGCAGAGCGATCCGAACAGCCTCCTCAAGCTTTAAATGAGTTTGAGCTTGTATGTCTTCAATTAAATGGATCAGAACTTCGGTATCAGTATCACTACTAAAAGAATGACCTCTTAAAGTAAGCGCTTCTTTAATACTCGCATAATTCTCTATTATACCGTTATGAATAATAGTTAAACGTCCATCTCCGGATTTATGAGGGTGAGAATTACGGTCAGATGGAATACCATGAGTTGCCCATCTCGTATGCCCCATTCCCATTGTGCCACTCAGATTTTCTCCGGAAGCAAAATTTTCTAAATCGTTAACCTTACCCACCTTTTTATAGGTGTTAAGGCTGCCATTCATTAATGCAACACCTGCACTATCATAGCCCCGATATTCCAAGCGTCTTAATCCTTTAATTATAATAGGCCATGCTTCGCGATAACCTATGTAGCCAACTATTCCACACATAAATTTTTATTATACTTCTGGTTAATCAAATTTTATCTAATAATTATAGATAACCTATAAAATTAAAAAAACACAAAATTGTTTTAATTTACCTTAGTATACATCACATTTAATTTAATTTTGAAAGTGGATGTGCTTTTTCCACTCCCTAAAACCGTTCTTCCTGTAGAGGTATAATATGGGTTAAAAGCATTTGGACCTGTGGCGGATGGGTCTGCAGCAGATAAATAAAGATCATAAGGAATGATCTTGTTTCTTATGATATCTTGCAGGTATGAAGTAATTATAAATTTATAATTTTTAGTTGTCGCGTCATAATATCCCCCATACTCCAGATCCGACAGTCCCCTTACTTCGGTACCGCTAAATGGTGCATTGTCGGGCAAAATTGCTCGCTGACCAGCAATATCAGTGGTATATAAGTAAATCCTTGTGGCTGGAGCAACTTTGTTGTAAGTGCCATCCGGAACAGGTATAACAAGCTCTGCCTTGTTAATAATGATATTCCCTAAATCCTTAAGTTCTTGTAAGTTAGTGATGTTAAGTTTAGTACGTACACCAGCTAAAGATTGTACATAAGTGATGTCGCTTTCCGGTTGTGGATTATCAAGTTGAGTTTTAATATCCGTACCGTCGAAGGTGTGTATTATTGTAGCCGCTATTGGTGTTGCATTTAAGTTTTGGATAGTAAAGCTGGTAACGATAGTATCAATTTTCGTATCATTCTTGCTTTTATAATATAGTTCTAACCTACTTATTGAAGTAGCGGTAAAATCTAATAAAGTGATTCCCCCAACCTTGTCTGCTTCTACCTTGGTCATACTAATTTGCAAGCCCTTAATAAAATTGCTAAACAGGTAATTGTTTTTAAAGTTATCTGGGTTTCCATTCAAGAAGTTTTCTTTAATGAAACTTCCGCTAATTGGAATTCGCAGGTGTGGTGCTAAAGCCGTCGTAACATCAGGTCCGCCAGTTACAATAGAAGTAACTTTTACACTGTCTCTAAAATTTACTCTGCCTGTTTTTGTACCAATTACAAGCGGATTAAAGGCATGCGTTGTTGTATTGGAGAAATCAGAGCTAGTTGTTAATTTTTCGTTGAGTTGATGTACATCGAATTTAAAGGTAGTAGTCGAATCACCAGTGAATTCCTTTGCATATCCCAAAATTAATACTGCTGAATCTAATTCAGGTTCGGTGCCGAATTTTAAAGTATCAGAAGGTAATTTTAACGATACAGCTAAAGATGCATTTGTTTTGCCAAAAATGTCATCCGTTAAATCACCAAGCGGATGTTTTTGTAGATATAGTGTATTAACAACTCCTTCTGGAACGGTTTGGGATTTGATATTCGTGTTATTAAAGGTGTACCCGTTAATAGCATTCGCAGGGTCTACTTCCAAGCCAACGCCGTCCTGATTTTGGCATCCACTTAATATAAAAAGACTTACTAACAAAGTTAATAAGTCCAGTTTGTATAATTTCATATTACTCTCTTTTTTAAGCAAGTGAAACGAGTTCTTCGTTTGCAATTTCTTCGTAAAGGTTGTAATAATTTTCGTAATCAGAAGTGGAAATATAATCTAGTGTTGGTTTATTGGCTTTTTTAACAAACTTTAACACTTCTTCACTTATATTCTCAGTAGCATAGACCACTGCATCAGAATGACTTATGGCGCCAATATTCAGTGCATCGCAATCACCATTTTTATAATTTTCAACATGAGCCTCAGTCATGTCGTTCATGATTGCTTTACGTGCAAATTCAGGCTTTAGCTTAACTGCAGGGTCGTTGTCATAAACTGAATAAACAGCCTTTGCGTTTTTAAAAGTTGGATCGTTCTTGTAAGTCGTTTTTAAATAAACTGGAACTAAAGCAGTCATCCATCCATGACAATGAACTACATCTGGTGACCAACCTAATTTTTTTACAGTTTCTAAAGCACCTTTACAAAAGAAAATAGCTCTTTCGTCATTATCATCATAAAACTTGTTTTCCTTATCAGTGAAAACATATTTCCGTTGAAAGTACTCTTCGTTATCTAAAAAGTATACTTGCATGCGGGCTGCAGGTATAGAAGCAACCTTTATTATAAGAGGGTTATCATTGTCATCAATGATAATGTTCATGCCCGATAAACGGATAACCTCATGTAAGCGATTGCGGCGTTCATTGATATTTCCAAAACGGGGCATAAGAATACGAATTTCTAAGCCTTTATCCTGCATCGCCTGCGGAAGCTGGCGGGTTATTTCAGAAATTTTAGTAAGTTCCAGGAAAGGCGACATCTCATGGGTAATAAACAATAGCTTTGTTTTTGCCATCTCCAATTTGATTAAATTAATGGTAAGAAAAGGGAATTTGAACTGCAAATGTAAGCATTATCTTATGAATTATCAACGATTTATGCAATTTGTTTTGGTGATAGAAAAGTAAATTCCCATTTTTGATTTTTTTAAGTAAAATGTAAAGTCTTGGAAATATTCCGCACCCGAAGGGAATTATCAGAATATCTTTTAGTACAAAATAAATTAGGCAAAGTTTGTGGCTTGGTACCAACAATGGGCGCCTTACATGATGGTCACTTGTCGTTAATTGACGTTGCTGGCAAAGAATCAGACTATGTAGTTTGCAGCATATTTGTAAACCCAACTCAATTTAATGACGCAAGAGATCTCGAAAAATATCCCAGAACAATTGAGCAAGACATACAAAAATTAAATTCCGTTAATTGTGATGTTTTATTCCTTCCAGAAACATCCGAAATTTATTTGGGCGTTGAAAGCTGGCATATTGATTTGGGTACGCTTGATAAAAGCTTGGAAGGCGAGCTTAGGCCAGGTCATTACCAAGGGGTAACACAGATAGTGAAAAAGCTTTTTGATATAATAAATCCTGATAAAGCATATTTTGGACAGAAGGATTATCAACAATTCTTGGTCATCTCCAAAATGGTTAAAACGTTTAATCTTAGCGTCAAACTAGTGATGTGTCCAATAGTTAGAGAAACTGATGGTTTGGCAATGAGCTCTCGGAACATTCATTTATCTCCCACAGATCGTCAAAACGCGTTGGCGCTACACGAGTCTTTGGTAATAACAAAACAGAAGTTTCCTCATAAGAGCATTGAGCAATTAGAAGAAGACGCCAAACAATATTTGAGCACGATTCCAGGATTATCATTGGATTATTTTTCCATCTGCCATTCTGAAACATTGCAAAAGGCTGAAGCGAAAGATGCAAACGGCTTGGTTGCATTAGTTGCTGCCAAAGTGGGATGCACGCGGTTAATTGATAATATCATTCTATCGTAATATAAGTCCTCAAAGAAGATACAAAACCGTTAACACTTCCGCTACTCTCAAACTTTTACCTAATTTTGTTATATGATAATTGAGATTTTAAAGTCAAAAATTCATCGTGCAAAAGTTACGCAGGCTGAACTTAATTACGTAGGCAGCATAACAATTGATGAAGATTTGATGGATGCTGCTAATATTATAGCAAACGAAAAAGTTCAGGTTGTAAATAATAATAATGGGGCTCGTTTCGAAACCTATGTTATTAAAGGTGAACGGAAATCGGGAATTATTTGTTTGAATGGATCATGTGCCCGCTTGGCTCAAGTTGGAGATATATTGATAATAATGTCGTACGGACAGTTGCCTATCGAAGAAGCAAAACAATATACTCCTGTATTAGTATTTCCGGACGATCATAACCGACTTATATCATAACTCTTCTTTTGAAAACAAGCCTTGTTTCTGTCCTAAAATATATCTTCCTTTTACTTCTTGCTATTTCTCTTTTGGTTTTAGCCTTCAGAGGTCAAAATCTCGAACAATTATCTGCTGATTTAAAATCAGCAGATTATAACTGGGTCATAATATCTTCCTTAGCCTGTCTTGTCGCCCACTTATTTAGGGCTTATAGATGGCAAATGCTAATTAAAACTTTGGAATATACTCCCCCTTCAATCGTCACAACGTTTCATGCAGTAATGATTGGTTATATGGCGAACCTTGCGTTGCCACGAATGGGTGAGATTACCCGCTGTGGCGTAATCAATAAAACGAATAATATACCTGTAAACAAACTAATCGGTACAGTAATTATTGAACGTTTAACAGATGTGTTTATGCTTATGGCAGTAACCAGTTTGGCTGTATTCTTTCAATTCGAGCTTATTTACCGATTTTTAAATCAACATATTTTTTCCTTTATTGCCTCAAAAACGTCTAATAATGGCTTCCTCTTAATAATCACAGTCTTGGTTTTGATTGTTTTGGTGCCTTTTGTTATTATCCTCAACAAGAAAGCTGACTTTAAAGTTCCAGGGAAGATTATTAATTTATGGCAAGGCTTATCTAACGGATTGAAGTCATTTTACAGCCTTGAAAATAAATGGGAATATATCATCTATTCTTTATTAATCTGGTTTTTTTATTACCTTTCCACGTACCTGTGTATGTTTGCCATAACAAGTACAGCCCACTTGAGCTTATTTGCAGCATTGTCAATATTGGTTTTCGGTAGCCTTGGGATGATCGTGCCAGTGCAAGGCGGTATCGGGGCCTTTCATTTTATGGTGGCGGAGGGATTAGTCTTGTATGCCATTAAAAAAAGTGATGGACTGGCTTATGCCACAATAATACACTCATCGCAAACCTTTATAATTTTGATTATAGGTGGAGCGAGCCTGATTTTAATGTTAATATCGTCTTCAAAAAAAGCGGCTAATGAACCGGATCGACTTAATAAATAATAAGATTTTAAAGGGGCAAAGATTGTATCAGATGCTCAACATCTGGCGATTTACAGATCAAAAGATAGTGTTCACAAATGGATGCTTTGATTTGCTTCATTTAGGGCATATTGATTATTTAAGTAAAGCAGCAGACATGGGAAACCGATTAATTATTGGACTTAATTCAGATAGCTCTACTGCAAATTTAAAGGGTCCTTCAAGGCCAATAACCGATGAAGTTTCAAGGGCAACATTACTTGCAGCATTATTTTTTGTAGATGCAGTTATTTTGTTTGATGAAGAGACGCCCCTTAATCTGATTGCTAAAGTTAAACCTAATATCTTAGTTAAAGGAGCCGATTATTCCATTGACGAAATAGTTGGTGCTGATCTTGTTATTGCTAATGGAGGTGCCGTTAAAACTATAAATTACCTCCCAGGATATTCCACAACTTCTATTGAGCAAAAAATCAAAAACTTGTAATTCAAATACTTGTTTACAAAATAATTAAGGCTCAGTTTTTGTTTTTATTTTTAGATGCAAGAAATTTCTTTCCTGTCTTCTCTTGCCTTTCCTATTAAAAGCTATTTTTATAAGGGCTAAACCGATTCTATGCAATATCAATTTTCAGAAGAGCAGTTAATGATTCGTCAGGCCGCGAGAGATTTTGCTCAAAATGATCTAAAACCTGGAGTAATTGAACGAGATGAGCACCAGCGATTTCCAACAGAACAAGTGAAGAAACTTGGGGAATTAGGATTTTTAGGTATGATGGTTAGCCCGGAATATAATGGAGCAGGCTTGGATACGATATCTTATGTACTAGTAATGGAGGAATTGTCAAAGGTAGACGCTTCCGCTTCGGTAGTAGTATCCGTAAACAATTCTTTAGTATGTTATGGGCTGGAAAAGTACGGAACAGAAGATCAGAAACAGAAGTATCTAAAGCCACTTGCTTCTGGGAATGTAATAGGTGCTTTTTGCTTATCAGAGCCTGAAGCCGGATCAGATGCTACTTCTCAAAAAACAATTGCCGTAGATATGGGTGATCATTATCTCTTAAACGGCGTTAAGAATTGGATAACTAATGGAAGTACAGCATCAACTTATATAGTAATTGCCCGAACAGATAAACCAAACGGGGATAAGGGAACAAACGCACTGATAGTGGAGAAAGGAATGCCTGGCTTCACCGTAGGTAAAAAAGAGAATAAACTTGGAATAAGAGGATCTGATACTCATTCTTTAATGTTTAATGATGTTAAAGTGCCTAAAAAGAATAGAATTGGGGAAGAAGGCTTTGGATTTAAGTTTGCAATGAAAACATTAGAGGGAGGTCGGATTGGTATTGCCTCACAAGCTTTAGGTATTGCAAGCGGAGCTTACGAACTTTCTGTTCAATATGCTAAAGAACGCAAAACATTTGGAAAGCCCATTTCAGATCACCAAATCGTTCAGTTTAAATTGGCCGACATGGCTACTGAAATAAACGCTGCCCGTTTATTGTGTATAAAAGCCGCTTGGTTAAAGGATCAGGGACTGCCTTACGGAAAAGCAAGTTCAATGGCTAAGGTGTTTGCATCACAGGTAGCGATGAAAACTACTATTGAAGCCGTTCAAATACATGGAGGGTATGGATTTGTGAAAGAATATCACGTAGAAAGATTAATGAGAGATGCCAAAATAACTCAGATTTATGAAGGTACTTCTGAAATTCAGAAAATTATTATAGCCCGAGAAGTGTTAAAATGAGCAAAGAACTTACTGCTAATCTTCTATTATGTTTTTTTTTATGTTTTATCATGGGATGTTCTAGGTCAGATAAAAATGATTTAACGAATGGTGTTTGGCGGGCAACATTAAAAACACAATCTTCGGTTGAAATTCCATTCAATTTTGAAGTCATCGATTCGGCTGGTAAAAAAAGCATCAAATTAATTAATGCAACAGATCGGTTTTTAGTTGATGATATACGCTATAAAGACGACTCTGTATACATTCATATTCCTTTATTTGATTCAGAGATACGAGCAGCTGTAGAAGTAAAATCTTTGTCAGGGAGTTGGATTAAACATCTCGCGAATAGAGATGTTGTCATGGAGTTTGATGCAACTGCAAATACTAAATGGAGGTTCTTCAAAACAGATTCTTCTTCCAAATTCAATATTACAGGTAAGTGGTCATCATTGTTCATTAAAAGTGACGCAACAGATACCATTATTGCAATAGGTAATTTTATTCAAAACAAATCGTACGTTTCTGGCACATTCCTAACAACAACTGGTGATTATAGATTTCTTGAAGGTACAGTGTCAGATAATGATATATATCTTTCTGGTTTCGATGGTTCAAGTGTGACGTTGTTTACAGGTAAGCTGCAAAATGACAGCACAATAGTGGATGGTAAATATTATTCTGGCTTCACATCGATACAGCAATGGCAGGCAAGAAAAGACAAAAATGCAATTTTACCTGATGCATACTCTTTAACCGCTTTAAAACCTGGAATAAATAAAATCAATTTCACTTTTCCTGATTTAAACGATAAAAAGGTTTCTACTAAAGATATTAAGTATAAAAATAAAGTTCTCATAATACAATTTTTAGGATCCTGGTGTCCTAACTGTATGGATGAAACGGCCTTTTTAAGCAATTTTTATGAAAAAAATAACAAGCTTGGTGTTGAAGTGATTGGCTTGGCATATGAAAGAACGAGCGATTTAAATAAATCAAAACGAGCGGTTATAAATCTCAAAAATAGATTTAATGTGCCATATGATATATTAGTAACTGGGTTTACCAATAATACGAAAGAAGTAGTAAAAAGTATACCTGAACTTAATTCGTTTATCGCCTTTCCTACTACTTTAATTATTGATAAACAGGGAGTGGTACGGAAAATACATACAGGTTTTTCGGGACCAGGTACAGGAAAGTATTACGAAGACTTCATGAATGAATTCGAACAAACAATTAAGAACCTTTTGGCAGAAAAATAATATGAAATTAAACGTCTTTAAATGCTGCTTCATTACAGCTGCATTTTTTATAATATCATGTTCAACTCGTAAAACGCCAGCCGGGTCCACGATAAGTCAAACCAGCCCATGGTTATCTGAGTCTTATAGGGCAACTTATCCAAAAGTAACAGATATCATAAACACTCGTTTAGATGTGAGCTTTAATTGGGATAGTGCTTTCGTAATCGGTAAAGCCACCATTTTAGCCAAGCCCTATTTTTATCCTTCAAATCAGGTAGTGCTTGATGCTAACGGATTTCAGATCAATACAGTTTCACTGATAAAAGGCGATGATAGAATACCATTGAAATATTCATACAACAATAAAAAACTCGTTATCCAGCTTGATAAAACATATACAAAAGATCAGAAATTTTCAATTTTTGTTGATTACGTTGCCATGCCCTATAAGTTAAAAGTAGGCCCGGATATCGATAGAACTGATGATAGAGGGATTTATTTTATTAACAGAGATGGTAAGGATAAAAACAAGCCCAAGCAAATCTGGACACAGGGTGAAACTGAGTGTAACTCCAGCTGGTTTCCAACTATAAATGGACCGCAGGAAAAAATGACTCAGGAAGTAAATATTACGGTAGCCAATGAGTTTATAACACTGTCTAACGGGACACTTGAGTATTCTAGTTTAAATGGTAATGGTACCAGAACAGATAGTTGGCGTCAAGAGCAACCTCACTCTACATATTTAACAATGTTAGCTGTAGGAAAGTTTACTATTGCAAAAGATACCTGGAATGATAAGGAAGTAAATTACTACACAGAGCCGGAGTATGCGCCCTTGGCAAAAAAAGTGTTTGGTAAGACCCCGGAAATGATGCAGTTCTTTTCAAAAAAGCTTGGGGTAGACTATCCTTGGGATAAATATTCACAAATTGTGGTTCGTGATTTTGTAAGCGGCGCTATGGAGAATACTTCAGCAACAGTATTATTCGATAAAATGAATATGACTGAAGGTCAATACCTTGATCAAGATTACGAAGATTTCATCGCCCACGAATTATTCCATCAATGGTTTGGAGATTTGGTTACTGCGGAATCCTGGTCAAATTTGTCTTTAAATGAATCTTTCGCTACCTATGGTGAATACCTCTGGATGGAATTTAAATATGGCCGTGATTATGCCGATCTCCACGGAATGGAAGATTTACAAACCTATCTTCGGAGCGCTAAAGACAAGGAGGTTCCCCTTATAAGGTATAATTATAGTGATCGGGAGCACATGTTTGATGAGGTATCGTATCAAAAAGGAGGTCGAATACTTAATATGTTAAGAAGAACAGTGGGAGATGATGCTTTCTTCAAATCCATTAATTTATACCTAACTAAAAACGCATATAAAACCGCAGAGATTCACGATTTAAGGATGGCTTTTGAAGAAGTTACCGGGCAAGACTTAAATTGGTTTTTTACCGAATGGTTTTTAGCTCCAGGTCATCCAAAATTAACCATCAACACATTGTATGATAGCAATAGTAAACAAGTAAATATCTCCATTCGCCAAAATCAAGATCTTACAAAAGTTCCTTTGTATCGCATTCCGCTGGCTGTTGATATTTATGTAAATAACAGGGTTGAACGTAAGGAGATAATCCTGGAAAATCAAAATCAATCTTTTTCATTTAAATGCGATGATGCGCCCTCCCTCATAAATGTAGATGCGGAGAAATATGTTGTTGGAGAGAAAACAGAAAATAAGTCGTTAGAACAGTATATATACCAATATCAGCATGCACCGTTATTTATGGATAGATATGAAGCTGTAGCCGTTATCAAAAATCATAAAGAAAATAAGGATGCAAGATCAACGATGATCATGGCTCTAAATGATAAAAATGAAGTTTTAAGAAGATCTGCTCTTGATTTTGTGTCTGACTTGAACGATGATGAAAAGAAATCCAGTTATGATAGAATAGTGAACATTGCCTTAAAAGATGAAAAATCGTTAGTAAGAGCAGCAGCAATAAAACAATTGTTTTCTACGTATTCAAGTTATGATAACGATCAAATTTATAAGGAAGCTAAAAAAGATAGATCCGCTAGTGTGATAAAAGCGTTGAATAATATATCTTCAGGTAAGCTTTAATCGTTCTCTTTAAATAAACCGAAAACCATTTTTATGAGTGCCAAAACAATGGCAAATATAGCTGCATTGAAAAAAGAATGAGTATTAAAGCTAGTCATGAAGTTATCAACAAGCAAAACCATTAATACAGTTATAATAAAAGAAACAAGGCCTAAGGTTAAAAAGTTAATAGGAAAAGTTAAGATTCGTAAAACGGTGCCAATAGTTGCGTTTGCCAGCCCAATCAGTATCCCCGCTATTAATGCGCTAAGAAAATTAGAAACATCTACACCTGGGATGAGGTAAGCTGCTAATACTACTGCTACTCCTAATAATAAAGTTTCGATTATAAATCTCATGGTTTCAATGTTTAGTTAGTGAATTTGTAATATGTAATGGGTAGCAACGCCATGTAAAGTATGAAAATTAGAGATCTTTTTTTTATTTTTTCAATGATCATGTTTGTAAAGTGTACATATTCAGAAAAAATATCAAATCTTAATGCCACGAATATTAAAATAAAATTGTCTTCTGATAACAAGAATGTGGAGTTCTATCCGCTTCCAGATTATGCACTTCGAATTTTAAAGTCAGATTCATTAAGTCAAAAGCAATACGAAAACCTTTTTGCTGTTTATCTAGAAACAAATGATGAGGACATTCGAGATCTGCAAGAACCCATTCAAGGTACTTATTATATTACTGATACCTCAATAATTTTTAGCCCGAAGTCAGAATTTAAAAAGAATCAAGCATATTACGCTATTTGTAACATTAAAAACTTGCTCCTCGATCCTTCCGAAATTATAACAAGCCAAAAAATGCCTGGAAGAGAGAGCCCAGTACAATTAAATTCAAGATTAATAGCCGTAAATAATAAGCATAAAATGAATTTCACTCAATGTTTTCTTAATAAAAAATATTGCTTATATTTGTGCATCTGAAAAGAGGGGGCAATTTGTCCCCTCTTTTGTTTTACTATTATCTTTAATATATTGAAATTGAAATAAATATGAAGATTGAAGATAGGGTTACTCAACTAGTTGAAGAGAAGATAGCTGATCGTCCTGATTTATTTCTTGTTAGTGTTGAAATGCTGCCAGTAAGCGGGGTTTTAACTATTTTAGTAGATGGTGATAATGGTATTGCAATACAAGATTGTGCGGCAATAAGCAGGTATGTAGGTTTTCAACTTGAAGAAGAGAGTGCAATTGAACAAGCATATAATCTGCAAGTTTCCTCTCCAGGGATAGATACTCCATTAAAGTTCAAAAGACAGTACGAGAAAAACGTAAATCGGACTTTAAAAATTAAAACATCTGATGATGCGACACGTGAAGGTAAATTGCTAGAAGTTGTAGATGATGGGATTTTAATATTGGAGGATGTAAAACCTCCGAAGGTACCCGGTGAAAAAAGTAAAAAGGTAATTTCAATTGAGAGTTTTATCTCCTTTGAAGAGATCAAAGAAGCAAAAGTTATTATAAGTTTCAAATAAAATATATAATTACCTCTGGTTTATTCCAGTTGTAATTATTAAATTAATTACATTAAAAAAATGAGCAATATTAATTTAATTGATTCATTCCAGGAGTTTAAAGACTTTAAGAATATTGATCGTCCAACGGTGATCAGTGTGTTGGAAGAAGTGTTCCGTAGCATGTTGCGCAAAAGATTTGGTACGGATGAGAATTGTGATATTATCGTTAACCCGGATAATGGAGATTTAGAGATCTGGCGTACACGAACGGTAATGGAAGATGGCTTTTCTGAGGACGATGATTTAGAAATTGAATTGCTTGAAGCTTCGAAGATTGATCCGGATATTGCGGTTGGAGATGACTTTATTGAACAAATTACTTTAGAAAGCTTCGGTCGTCGTGCAATTTTAGCAGCTCGTCAAACACTTGTTTCAAAAGTTTTGGAGCTTGAGAAAGACGAAATCTTTAAAAAGTATAAAGATCGTGTTGGTGAGATTGTAACTGGCGAAGTGTATCAGGTTTGGAAGAAAGAAACCTTAGTTCTTGATGATGAAGGTAACGAATTGCTGATGCCTAAAACGGATCAAATTCCTGCTGATTACTTTAAGAAAGGAGATTCTGTAAGAGCGATTATTTCTAAAGTGGAAATGATTAACAGTAATCCTAAAATTATCATTTCAAGAACTGCTCCTGAGTTTCTACAACGTTTGTTTGAGATGGAAGTTCCGGAGATTTTTGATGGTTTAATAACTATTAAGAAGATTGTAAGAGAGCCTGGTGAAAGAGCTAAGGTGGCCGTGGAGTCATACGATGATCGTATTGATCCGGTAGGTGCATGTGTTGGGATGAAAGGTTCCCGTATTCATGGAATCGTTCGTGAGTTGAAAAACGAAAATATTGACGTAATAAATTTTACAAATAATGTTTCATTATATATTCAGCGTGCTTTAAGTCCAGCTAAAATTACATCAATCAAGTTAGATGAAGAAGAAAAACGTGCTGCGGTTTATTTAAAACCTGATCAGGTGTCATTGGCTATTGGTCGTGGTGGTCATAACATTAAGCTGGCGGGCAAGTTAACCGGATATGAAATTGATGTATATCGTGAAGCTCATGAAGATGAAGAAGATGTGGATATTGAGGAATTTTCAGATGAAATAGAAGGTTGGGTTATTGACGAATTTAAGCGTGTTGGCTTGGATACCGCAAAGTCTGTACTTGCATTAACTGCAGATGAATTAGTTAAACGTACTGATTTGGAAGAGAATACAGTGAAAGAAGTAATTGAAATTTTAAGAACAGAATTCGAATAATATTGTTTTTGTAGTACGTTCAACTCTTTATTAACAACATAAAAACGTACTTTTGTATAAAATCAAGCGAGGTTAAATAATAAATGTCAGAAGGTAAAAGCACAAATTTACTTAAAGCTGCGAAAGAACTGAATATAGGTTTGTCTACAGCGGTTGAGTTTTTAGGGAAGAAAGGTTTCTCAGTAGAAAGCCGTCCCAATACAAAACTCACCGATGAAATGTATAGTGTTCTTTCAAAAGAGTTTCAAGGTGATAAAATTGTAAGAGAGGAAGCCAAACAAATTTTTATTGGCAAAATCCGTCGTGATGACGCTCCTCTAGCTACCACAGAAAGAGCTGAAACACAGCGTTCTGCAGATTTAGATCAGGAAGAAATTTTGATCAAAAATGCAAATGCGTTCGCTCATTCAGAAAAGCCAAAACCGGCACCTTCAGAGGTCAGGACCGAAGATCCTAAACCAGAGGTTGTAAAATCTCCAGAAACCCAACCTGAAGATGTAAAACCAGAAGAAGGTGGTTTACCTGGTGTTAAAGTTGTTGGCAAAATTAACTTGGATGATCTTAATCCTCGACGTGTAGTTAAGGTTGAGGAAGTTGAAACGCCTTCGGCACCAATAGTAGCTAAACCTGAAGAAGCGCCCAAACTGGATCCTGTTGAAGTTAAAGTGGAGATTAAGGAGCCTGTTAAGCCAGAAGTTATTGAAAGTGCGCCTGTAATAGAAGTTAAAGCGGAAGAAAAACCACAAGTTACTGCCATACCAGAACAAGAAAAACCCGTTGTAGAAGCAGTTAAAAGTGTGTCAACGCCGCAGCCAGTTCAAGCGTCGGTAGTAACAGCTCAAGCACCTGCTGCGCCAGAAGAAAATAAATCAGCTGAACAGCAAGAAGGTGATGGTGTAATTCGTGCAAAAGCAGATCGTTTGACGGGGCCAAATGTAATCGGTAGAATAACATTGCCTACTACTCCTTCCAGACATGGTCAGCCAGTAGCTTCATCTTCAAACGTTGCAGGTGGAGATCATAAGCGTAAACGTAAACGTAAAGATCATCCAGCAGGAGGTTCCAACCAACCAAATGCCGCGGGAGCTCAACAGCCAAATGCACATCCTGGAAATCGGCCACATCCTGGTGGTCCTGGCCAAAATCAACCGGGAACAAGACCAGGCCCTGGAAATAATCAACCCGGAACTCGTCCTGATTTCAGAAATAGCAACACTAATAATAGAGGCCCACAAGGTGGCCCGGGTGGTAACAACACCCGTCCTGATTTTAGAAATAAACCAAGAACCCCTGAAGCTCCAAAGGCCGAGCCTACAGATAAGGAAATTCAAGACCAGATTAAAGCTACACTTGCTCGTTTAAGTGGTGCTGGTAAATCAGGCAAATTTTCTCAAAGAGCTAAATTACGTCGTCAAAAACGTGATGATGTTGCACAAAACACCGAAGATGCAGCAGCAGAAAGAGAAGCCCAATCAAAAATATTAAGAGTAACCGAATTTGTAACGGCTAATGAGTTAGCAAGCATGTTGGACGTTCAGGTAACACAAATTATTTCTACTTGTATGAGTTTAGGAATGTTTGTGTCTATCAATCAACGGCTAGATGCTGAAACGCTAACAATTGTTGCTGATGAATTCGGTTATGAAATAGAATTTGTTAAGCCTGAAGATGAAGAATCAATCACTCTTCAGGAATCTGATAGAGAAGAGGATTTAATTTCAAGGTCTCCGATTGTAACTGTAATGGGCCACGTTGACCACGGTAAAACCTCTTTATTGGATTTTGTTCGTAAGGCAAATGTTATAGCTGGTGAAGCTGGAGGTATTACGCAACACATTGGTGCCTACGAAGTAAAATTGGAGAATGGAAGAAGCGTTACTTTTCTAGATACTCCTGGTCACGAGGCATTTACGGCGATGAGAGCACGTGGTGCGCAGGTGACAGATATTGCGATTATTGTTATTGCAGCGGATGATAGTGTGATGCCTCAAACTAAAGAAGCAATTAATCACGCACAAGCTGCAGCGGTTCCAATTGTATTTGCATTTAGTAAAGTGGATAAGCCTGGTGCGAATACAGAGCGAATTCGTCAGGAATTATCTGCCATGAACATATTGGTAGAAGATTGGGGTGGTAAATATCAAAGTCAGGAAATTTCTGGTAAAACAGGTTTGGGTGTTGATCTTTTACTAGAAAAGGTGTTACTTGAAGCAGATCTTTTAGAGTTAAAGGCTAATCCCAATAAACGTGCGGTTGGTACGGTGATAGAAGCGGCTTTAGATAAAGGTCGTGGTATTGTAACTACTGTATTAATTCAATCAGGAACGTTGCGTGTTGGTGATCCGATTTTAGCAGGATGTTTTAGCGGTAGAGTAAAAGCATTACATAACGAACGCGGACAAAAAGTAGATTTTGCGGGTCCATCTACTCCAGTTCAAGTACTGGGTATGCAAGGTGCTCCTACTGCGGGAGATAAGTTTAATTCGTTAGAAAGTGAAGTAGAAGCCCGTCAAATTGCAAACAAACGTCTGCAATTACAACGTGAACAAGGCTTACGTACTCAAAAACATATTACTCTTGATGAAATTGGCCGTAGGTTAGCAATTGGTAACTTCAAAGAGTTAAATGTGATTGTTAAGGGTGATGTGGATGGTTCTATTGAAGCTCTTTCTGATTCATTATTGAAACTGTCTACACAACAAATCCAAGTTAACATCATCCATAAGTCGGTAGGTCAAATTTCAGAATCTGATGTTCTATTAGCTTCTGCATCTGATGCGATTATCATTGGTTTCCAGGTACGCCCATCAGGAAGTGCTCGTAAACTTGCAGAACAAGAACAAATTGATATCAGGTTATATTCTATTATATACGATGCTATCAACGAAGTGAAAGCTGCAATGGAAGGTATGCTTGCTCCTGAGTTTGAAGAGAAAATTACTTCAAATGTGGAGATACGAGAAATCTTCAAAATCACGAAGGTTGGTACGATCGCCGGCTGTATGGTACTAGATGGTAAAATCACTCGTAATAGTAAAATAAGAATTATTCGTGATGGTGTTGTAGTTTACACTGGTGAACTAGCTTCATTGAAACGTTTCAAAGATGATGTAAAAGAAGTTTCAACTAACTACGAATGCGGATTAAATATTTTAAACTTTAATAACATCGAAGTTGGAGATATTGTAGAATCTTATGAACAAGTAGAGGTTAAGAGGAAACTGTAAGGTTATTTTTAATATAATTTTAAAAAGCGATCATTTGATCGCTTTTTTTATTCAGGAGTAGTTGAAGTCTATTAACTGTACCATAATTAAAAGATAGTGGGTTTAAGAAAATTATATAAAAGGTTAGTCAATAGATGGGCTATAAGTAAATCTAAAGAGCTTAACATCGGTTTGGAATTGGATCGAATTTATCTTTTTCCTGCAAACAAGGTAGGCTTTGCAAACATATTTGATAAGCCCTTCAAGTTCCATGATGGGAAAAGTTTTGTTTCCACTTATAAAGAGCTTTTTCAGTGCGATATATACAAATTTAATCCTTCAAACACTTCTTCGACCATTCTTGATTGTGGTGCTAATATGGGCTTAAGTGTTCTCTACTTTTCAAAAAATTATCCAAATCATACCATAGTTGCTTTCGAACCTGATGAAAATATTTTCAACATACTAAAAGAGAACGTAGAAAGCTTTAATTTAAAAAACGTAATACTACATCAAAAAGCAGTCTGGACTAGATCCGAAACTCTTAAATTTTATTCTGATGGAGGAATGGGAGGCAGAATTGATAATGCATATAGAGGGCAGGAACCCAAAATTATCGAAGCTGTACCACTTCTTGATTATTTAACTGACGAGATAGATTTTTTAAAAATAGATATTGAAGGAGCTGAAGATGAAGTTTTAAAATATTGCGATGAAAATTTGAAAAAGGCAAAACACATTTTTTTTGAATATCATAATAACATTAATAATCCTCAGACTTTACATGAACTTCTTGAGCTAGTCAAGAAGAATGGTTTTCATTATTATATCAAGGAATCAGCAACCAGACAAAAACCCTTTGTTGATAAAACGCTGATTTGCGAATCGTTTGATATGGCAATAAATGTATTTTGCTACAAGCAATAGAAAGAAGATCAGTTACTTACAGTAATATTTGTTTTTTCTCCTAAAAAACTTATAATATTGACGGGCTAAAAACATCGATATCCCCGTATTAAATAGTTTAAACGCAAGGTTGTTACCCGATATATAAAAACGAGTAATTGTAGTTGAAATAAACCTCCCCCTCCAAGCCAGCCGATACTTTCGCATCAACTCTTTTCTGATTTTATAAAAGCTTGCATCAGCGTTGCCATTACTTTTGTGGGTCAGATTGAAATCAATAATATAAGATGTAAGTCCAAGCGTTTCGCAAATCAAACAAATGTCAGTTCCATACATATGGAAACCTTTGAGATTATGTGACAATGCCAAGTTAGATGTGCTTTTTACCAGGATAAAATTTTCATCAACCGTCTTTGTTTTAAGGGGGAGAAGATGTTCAATTAGTCTGTTCCCTGAATTTTGGGTAACATGCATTGCTACATACTTTAAATTAATACCTCCTGCATTTGATAAAATACCCCAATTGGCGTCTATAAAATCCATCTCTTCTATTCTTTTGTCAAGATCATTAATATTATGATCATGCAAAAGAATGTCTTGATGACAAAGAATAATGTACTCTCCTTTAGCTTCGCGTAAGAATCGGTTTAAACCTCCGAACGCATCGTAGGTGTTAGTTTTGCTATTATCTATACACAGATATTCACAAAGGTCAGTACTAAAACCTGCCTGAATAAATGAGTTTATCATTTCTTGGTATTCCTGTGGTTTAGACACAAGAGTACATATTGAATAACGGAATGGGAACCTTTCGGTTGAAGACAAGGTTTTTACAAAGCTAAAATCCATTAATCATTAAAGGTTTGCATATCTATTAATTTTTTATACACGCCATTGTGAATCAACAGCTCTGAATGAGTACCAATCTCTACTATTTGCCCTTTTTCTAAAACCACTATTTGATCTGCATTTTTAATGGTACTTAACCGGTGTGCTATGATCAAAGATGTACGATTTTTCATTAAATTGTTGAGGGCATCCTGAACTAATTTTTCAGATTCTGTATCTAACGCGGAGGTAGCTTCATCTAAGAGCATTATTGGAGGATTCAAAAGAATTGCTCGAGCTATGCTTAATCGCTGCTTTTGTCCGCCAGATAATTTCATCCCACGATCACCAATATTCGTTTGATAACCTTTTTCCGTATTCATGATGAAGTCATGTGCATTCGCAATTTTTGCAGCTGCAATCACGTCGTCTATGCTTGTTTCAGGCTTGCCAAACGCGATGTTGTTAAAAATCGTATCATTAAATAATATAGATTCCTGGTTTACAATTCCCATTAGTGAACGTAAAGATCCAACGGTAAGATGCTGGATATTTACTTGGTCAACTAATATCTCACCGCTCTGAGGCTCAATAAAGCGTGGAATCATATCCATTAATGTTGATTTACCACCTCCTGAAGGACCAACTAAAGCAATACTCTTCCCTTTTTCAATTTCAAAGTTAATATCGTCAAGTATTAGCCTTTCACCGTATGAAAAGGAAACATTTTTAAACGTTAGTTTACTATTAAACTGCGTGACAGATGTCGCGTTAGCCACGTCATTAATCGCGGGTTTAGTATCAATAAGCTCTAATACACGTTCTCCAGCAGCCAGTCCTTGATTTATATTGCTAAACGAATCGGATATGGCTTTTGCAGGCCGCATCACTTGTGAAAATAACACAATATAAAGTATAAATTCTTCTGCTTTCAGCTCACTCTGTTTCGAAATAACCAAGGTTCCGCCGTATAAAACAATACCTACCACCATCGATACACCCAAAAATTCAGAAACCGGCGAGGCTAGCTGCTGTCTCTTAGCCATAGAGCGATTAATTTTGGAGTATGTTGTATTCTCAATGTTGAATTTCTCTTTAATGTAATCAACTGCATTAAATGCTTTTATAATCTTAATTGCCGACAATGCTTCATCCAGGTAACTTATCATTGTACCATACGACTGTTGCGATTGTGTGGCTTGTTGTTTAAGTCTTTTCACAATTCTGGCAATCGCAAAAGCTGAAATAGGAATAATCAGGATTGAAAACAGTGTAAGCTTAGGGGATATCAAAAAAAGCATAACAATGTAAGCAATTAATTGGAGGGGTTCTTTAAATATCACTTGCAGTGTGCCTGTTACCGAAAATTGTACAACCTGCACATCTGCCGACACCTTGGCCATTATGTCTCCCTTACGTTCATTACTGAAGTAGCTTAAATGAAGATCCATTACATTGTTGAAAACAGCCTTCCGGAGATTTAGCAGTGTATGGATACGCAAATTTTCCATTATCCGCTGAGAAAAATATCTAAATAAATTGCCTAGCAGACTAGAGATAAAAATAACAATACAAACAAATTTTAAAGCACCATAAGTCCCATATTGTTGATTAGCTAATTGGGCGTAGTAATTAAAAAAATCAATCACATCATACCAGTTTTTAGGCGCTGTTACAAGGTTCGTTTGCGAATTTGAAAATAGAGTTTTTAGTAAAGGAGCAAGAAGTGTTAGATTTAACGTGCTGAAAATAATGGCTAGGGCAGTAAAAATGAAATAGGGTATCGCAAATTTTTGAATGGGATTGGCAAATGATAAAAGCCTGAAATAAGTCTTCATTTATTTAATTATGAGGCAAAGGTAATGATTTTGGGGTTGTACATTTATGAATAAGACTTACTTCACGCCTCTTCCATCAATTACTGCTTGTCCTTTTAACATTTCATCCATCACGAGTTTTATGTCCTTTATAGTTAAATCGCTGTTATGTGTTTGCATCAAAAGGTTCAATTGCTTCCTTGATTTTTTAATATCTATTTGTCTGCTTAGAAACATCCCTAAACTTTTGTAGAAATAAAACTTTAGGCCGATCCATAGAACCAAGAAGTCAGTTAAGAGAATTTGTAAAAGCCAGAATGTACGTTCATTAAAATCCAGATGAATTGCATGAACGATTAATCTGTTCCTAAAAAAGATAGCCTTTACCCAATTTCTGGTACGATAATTTTTAGTTGTTGATGAATGATCATGGACACAAAAACATTGGGGTTGATAATAACACTTCCAGCCTAACCTCCATGCTCGCAATCCTAATTCAAAATCCTCACAATAAAAAGGGGAGAAAATCTCATTGAAACCGCCAATATCTTTCAGCTTTTTAGCGTCTATGAGTGCATTGGCTCCAGAAAGATAAGCTGTTGGACACCAAAAATCTTCATCCATAACATGGAAGAATTTGTTCGTTTTTATCTTAAAGCCAGATCGTGTGATATGGCGTGCAGTGTCCTGAACCTCGTTGTTTCTTACGCCAATTATTTTTGACATAACGCCGAACGTATCTGGCTGGTCAAAATATTTTAACTGCCCTTCGATAAAATCCAAGGGAAGTTGAATGTCTGTATTTAATAGAAGGATCAGTTCATACTTTGCTGCAAAAATACCTTTGTTGCAAGCAACAGAAAACCCTCCATTAGTTTGGTTGCTGAGAAGTTTTACAGACGGAAAATGCTGCTCAATATATTGATAAGAGCCATCGGAAGAACAATCATCAACAATGATTATTTCAAAAGCACATGCCGACTTTTCAAGAGCATTTATAACCGTTATAAGATTTTGCTGTAGCAGATGCTTCCCATTATAATTGGGTATTATTACAGATATGCTTCTTTTACGCATCAAACTACTTTGAAATTACGATACTCTCCGATGCGCCAACCTGTTAAATCTTCTATACCTTGAAGGATTTTTCTTCTAACAGACATCTTCTTTTTAAATAGTGTAGGATCAACAGAGAATTTCCAATTTCCTGCTACAATTCTTTCTTGCATCACTTTTGGGTGGGTTCCCTCAAATTTTATCAACCGATCAGCGTTTCCGTAATCAAATTCTTTTGTTACGGGTAAGTTGGCTTCAATCCATTCTTCTTTCTGATAGAATTTGTTAAAGTTTCTTAGCTTGTTCCCAAGCCCACTGGGTGGTTTAACCCAGCCATAGTGATAAATGTATGCGTCAATAGGTTTAACCTGGATCTTACGATTATTCTTTCTAAAGCCTTGGGCATCCCGGTAGGACCTAACAGTTTTGTCGAATTTTATAATCCTTATTTCGTTACGGTACCACCGTCTGGAAGATGCAGTATAGTCATAAGAGCCATAAAAATGAAGATATTTGAACAGTAACCCTTCTACCTTTGAAGAGTTCAAATTCGCTTCCATAGCCTCTTTTATTATAGGCAAATACTTTTCGTGTACTATTTCATCCCCTTGAATGTAAAATGCCCAATCTGTATCTTCACTTATTTCAGCGTAAGCCTTATCAGTTTCTATTGCAAAAGTTCTCCCACCTTCTCTTATGCTATTATCCCAAACAGTTTCTATAATTTTAATTTTTGACGAATTGATCTGTTTGATTAACGTTAAAGTCTCATCTTCTGATTCACCAACAGCAACAACAAATTCGTCGCATATGGGTAAGATTGATTTGATCGCTTCAACAATTGGATAATCATTTATAACAGCATTGCATATAAATGTAAATCCGGTAACTTTCATATTGATTAGTTAATTTGCAAAGATAAAAATTTAAAATTGGTGGATTTAAAATTGTAGCTAAGCACTAATGCAATTAATAATGACTCACAGATATGTCTAAGTCGTCAAACACTCCAATTGATTTTAAATCATTAGCTAGAACTCTTACGATCGTTGAAAATGAGTTGGAAGGTGCTGAAGAAATATTGCGGACTCTAACTTTTTCAAATAATGCTCTTGTTATCGGTATAACAGGTCCGCCAGGAGCAGGAAAAAGTACCTTGGTAAATGCTATGATTGAAGAGTTGTGCTATGAGGGTAAAAATATAGCGGTGTTAGCGATAGATCCTACATCTCCTTTTAATTATGGTTCATTACTTGGTGATCGTATCCGGATGAATGCACAGTTTAATAAAGATAATATCTTTATCCGTTCATTAGCTACTCGTGGATCCCTCGGTGGTTTATCTGGAAAAACTATTGAAATGTCTGATGTGCTAAGATCTGCTGGTTTTGATTATATTTTTGTTGAAACTGTTGGTGTTGGCCAGTCAGAAGTGGAGATTGCAGGGCTGGCTGATATAACTATTGTTGTTTTAGTTCCAGAATCTGGCGACGAAATTCAAAGTATGAAATCTGGATTAATGGAAATTGCAACTGTGTTTGTAGTTAACAAAGCTGATCGGGCTGGAGCTGATGACTTTGCCCACAATATACAAAAAACAGCAAATCAATACTCAAAATCAATACCTGTTATAAAAACAATTGCATCCTTAAATGAAGGAATTAAGGAATTATTGGAAGTTATATTCAATATCCCTATTAATAATATGGACATTCAAGAAACGGTATTAACAACTCGAGCATGGAAAATTATTCAACAAAAACGGATGGCAGATATTGATAAAGTTAAATTAAAGTCTGACATCAAGAAGTTATGTCATGAAAATGGGTTCAACTTATATAAATTTCTTGAAAACTGGATTGTAAATCGGTAATTACGAATTCATAATCTCCTCTATATCACCAGCTTCAATAGGTATGTCTGCCATTAAGTCTACATTGCCATCTTCAGTAATCAGTATATTGTTTTCTAACCTAATTCCCAACCCATCCTCCTTTATATAAATCCCTGGCTCGCATGTTAAAATATTGCCAATTTCAAATGGTTTATATCTGCTTGCAAAATCATGCACATCAATACCTAGATGATGGGAAGTTCCATGCATAAAATACTTCTTATATAAAGGTAAGTTAGGATCTTGATTAGCAACCTCATTGCGACTTAATAGTCCAAGGTCTATTAGCTTAGACTCCATAACTTTACCCACCTCTTTTTGATACTCATCCCAGATTGTGCCTGCTAGTAACATCGATTTTGCTTCCTTCATCACATACAAAACAGCATTATACACTTCTTTCTGCCTTTTTGTAAAAACACCTGATACAGGTACAGTTCGGCTTAAATCTGCATTGTAATTGGCGTATTCTGCTCCAAAATCAAATAAAATTGTTTCTCCGCTTGTGCAAATCTGGTTGTTATCATTGTAATGCAAAATGTTTGCGTTTTCTCCTGAAGCTATAATCGGACTATAAGCATGCCCTGTTGCACCTTGACGGATAAATTCATGGATTATTTCAGCCTCTATCTCATATTCATTTATTTGGGGTTTTACGAATTTTAAAACTCTGATAAAAGCATCTCTTGTTATATTGCACGCTCTACGAGTTAATAAAACCTCGATTTCTGATTTTACTGGTCTTAAATTTTTTAGTATGACTGCCGATCTTTCATAATGATGCAGAGGGTAGTAATTTTTAAGTTCGGTAATGAATCTCAAATCGCGATACGGCACTTCGTTCGAAAATCTGTCGTTTTCGTTGGTGTTTAGGTAAATATTGTCAGCATAATGGATAATTGAATGGAGTATTATCCAAAAATCTTCCATCCAAAATATGCTTTCAATGCCTGAGGCTTTCTTTGCAGCTTCCTTTGTGTACTTATGGCCTTCCCAAACTTGTATGTACTCATTTGTTTGTCTTAAAAACAGTACTTCTTTATATAAAGGATTAGGGCAGTCAGGAAATAAAATTAAAATAGTTTTTTCTTGATCTATTCCTGATAAGTAAAACAAATCAGCATTTTGTTTGTAATTATAGGTCTGATCGCCGCTTCTTGGAAACTCATCGTTCGAATTAAATATTGCTATTGAGTTGTGTTTAAGTGAGTTATTAAAGTTTTTACGGTTAAAGCGGAATAAATTATTATCTATGGCAGTGTATTTCATATTAGATAAGAAAAGTGATTTAAACGAATATCGGAAAGAAAAGGATTGGTAGTAGTGGTAATTGGAATAGTATTTGTTAATTTGGTCAAATCAAACTTATGATTATTTTTGATAAAAATTACACATTTATAATTGTTAACCTTTAAAAAAACAACATGAATTATTCTACAATTAAAAAAACCGCTATGCTTTCGTTAGTAGCTGCGCTGGGCTTTACCGCCTCTTCACAAGCACAGGATTCTACGGCAGTAGCGGCAAGCTCCACTGCTAAAGTATTTGGCGGCCGAGCGCAGTACAGAACTTGGTCTATAGGTGTTAATGCTGGTATTTTACAACCAGTTGTATTAACAGGTGGATCAAACGATTTCGCTAATTGGAAACCAGCTTTGGGTTATGGATTAACTATTCGTAAACAATTTGGACACGTATTCGGCTTGGAGTTAGCGGGATTAAGAGGAACTCTTAAAGGTTCAAATGAAACGGCAAACAACCCAAATGATGTACTTACTGGAAGACCAGCTTCTTTTGAAACTGATTTAGGTTACCAAGCAACTTTAATGGGTTATTTCAACTTAGCTAGTATCAATTTCTTAAAACGTGAAAATAGCGTTGATTTAATTTTTAAAGCTGGTTACGGTATTGCAGGATATAATCCAGCATTAAACGGAGCTGCACATGTTAGCAATCATGGCGATAACAAAGATGGTAAATACATTAAAGAGCAAGTTTTCCCGATTGGATTAGCTGCTAAATTTAAAATTTCTGAGCGTGTTAACTTTGACTTAGGTTATAACCAATACTTCCTTGATGGTGATAATTTAGATGGAGTATACCTTAAAGGAGGTTCTTCTAAAGATAAATATTCTTACGGTTACGCTGGTTTAGAATTCTCTTTAGGATCAACTGCTAAACCTAACATTGATTTCGTTAACCCGATCGCTGTTATGTATGATGAGTTGAAAGATCCTACATTGCGTCAAGAAGTTGAAGCTTTAAAAGGTCGTGTTACAACTGTTGAAACAACTGTTAATGATCTGTTGAAAGATACTGATGGTGATGGTGTTGCTGATAAATTAGACAAATGCCCTAACACAGAGGCTGGTGTTAAAGTTGACGGTTCTGGTTGCCCACTTGATACTGATCAAGATGGTGTTGTAGATTCAAAAGATAGCTGCCCAACTGAAAAAGGAACAGCAGAAATGAACGGTTGCCCAGCTATGGGAACTGCTACAATGAGCGGATACGATAACATTCAGTTTGAGTTTAACTCTTCTGTGTTAAGAACTTCTGCTTATCCATCTTTAGATAAATTATCTGCTGATTTAAGAGCCGGTACTGCTAAACGTGTTCAATTAGATGGTCACGCTTCTGCTGAAGGTACTGATGAGTATAACATGCAATTGTCTAAAGACAGAGCTAATTCAGTTAAAACTTACTTAGTTAATTCTGGTGTTGCTGCTAGCAAAATCGCTACAAAAGGATACGGTGAAAGCCGCCCAATTGCTTCTAACACAACTGAAGAAGGTCGTTCTAAAAACCGTCGTGTTGAATTTAGAAAACAATAACAATATTGTTAATAAGCATATTGTAAAAAATAGTCCCGGTATTCGCCGGGGCTATTTTTTTGTTTATAAATTTGAGATATGTACTTCTTCAGGAAAAAGAATCCTAATCAACCCACAAACTTTAATCTGCGAGTAATGCATGCTATTAATGCTATAGCTATTATTATGTTTCTTGTGGGTATTCTTTATAAGCTGATTGATTGGTTCATTTTAAAGTGATTTACAAATGCTGATCTATAGCTAAGACAGAATCTATGAAAAAAATAATCAATACCTCATCTGCGCCTGAACCTATTGGCCCTTATAGCCAAGCAGTTCAAGCAGGTAATTTCTTGTTTATTTCTGGCCAGATAGCAATTGATCCTAAGACAAATGAACTTAGGATTGAGGATATAGAAACAGAGACAAAACAGGTAATGGAAAATTTAAAGCAAGTTTTATTAGCTGGAGGCTTTGAATTTGAGCATATCATAAAATCGACCATCTTTCTTATTGATATGAAGCAATTCGGACAAATTAATGCCATTTATGGTAGTTATTTTAATTTAGAATTTCCTGCCCGTGAAACTGTAGAAGTGTCAGGTTTGCCAAAAGGTGTTCATGTGGAAATTTCGGTGGTTGCATATAAGCCATGATATTGCTGAAATTAAAAACACATAAATATATTCTGGCTGCTATAGTATCCACGTTAATGTGGGGCTTCTTTTCAATTCCTCTTCGTAATTTACAACACTACCCTTCTGATCAAATATTACTTTACCGCATATATTCCTCACTAATATTTACTTGGATTATTATGCTTTTGTTCAGAAGGAAACAAATGAAAGCAGATTTGCTATTTATTAAGGCATTGTCAGGTATTAAAAAGCGAAATTTATACCTCTTAGTAATGGCTGCTGGCTTTTTGATAACAGGTAATTGGTTTTCGTTTATCTATGCCGTTAATCACATTAATTTACAATCAGCAGCGTTTGCTTACATGGTTTGTCCGTTAATAACGGCCTTCGGGGGATTTTTGATTTTAAAGGAGGATTTATCCAGATTGAAGATGATGGCAATGTGTATCGCTTTAATCAGTGTTTTTTTATTGGGCAAGGGATCAATCAATCATTTGCTATGGTCTATATTTATTGCTACGCTCTATGCTTTTTATCTCATTATTCAAAGGGTGGTTACAAATCTGGATAAGTTTAATATGCTTGGAATTCAATTAGTGATTTCGTCCTTATTGTCATTCCCATTATATTTTTTTAATCATTACGTTTTTGTAACAGACGTTTACTTTTGGATCAATATTGTTATCATATCCATTGTATTCACCATTGTTCCGCTTTTTTTAAGCCTGTATGCACTTATCGGAATTCCCTCTTCTACTTTAGGTATAATCATTTATTTAAACCCCATCGTTTCTTTTGCTGTTGCATTTTTATACTTCAATGAAAGTATTTCACTATATCAGATAGGAGCATACACGTTGTTACTTTTTGCTGTGATCGTATTCAACTGGAATATGATTTATTCGTTTAGCAAAAGATTTAGTAAGCCTATAACTGCAAATTAAACTCACGTTAACTGCAGGATTATGCTAAAAACTCCGATCGAATATCTTAAAGGTGTAGGCACGCAAAGGGCAGATGTTTTAAAAAAGGAACTTGGGATATACACTTATCAGAACTTATTAGTTCATTATCCTTTTAGGTACATCGATCGAACCAAGTATTATAAAATTAAAGATCTAACGGGCGACTTACCAGCTGTGCAGGTGCTCGTACGTGTTTTTCACAAAGAGATTATTGGGGAAAAACACACTAAACGATTGGTTGTTAAAGTTAAAGATGATACTGGAAGCATTGAACTTGTTTGGTTCCAAGGCATAAAATGGATTGATAAAAATGTGAATATCGGTGCTGCTTTTATCGTGTTCGGGAAACCAACTGTTTTTAACAACCGAATATCAATATCTCACCCAGAATTAGAATTATATAATCCTAAGATAAAAAAAGAAGGGAACTTAACACTTCAACCTGTCTATAACTCCACGGAGAAATTAAAAATGTTCTCATTGGATACAAAAGGAATTCAAAAGCTCCTTGCCTCATTACTTGAAGCTTGTGTACATGAAATCGAAGAGTCATTGCCCCAATATATTTTAGTAAAACATTCTTTGCTTGGTAAGCAAGAGGCGGTTCTCAATATCCACTTTCCGAAAGATGTGAAATCATTGACGTTGGCTCAAAGACGGCTTAAATTCGATGAACTTTTTTTTATTCAACTAAAGCTTTTAAAAAATAAACTCCTTCGAGTTCAGAAATTTAAGGGAGTGGTGTTTGATAAGGTTGGTGAAAAATTTAACAGGTTTTATTCCGAAATGTTACCCTTTGAATTAACAAATGCACAAAAAAGAGTTTTAAAGGAGATTCGAATAGATACTCAAAGAGGCGTTCAAACCAATCGATTGTTACAAGGTGATGTTGGAAGTGGCAAAACCGTTGTCGCTTTAATGAGTATGTTGCTTGCAATTGATAATGGTTATCAAGCATGTATAATGGCCCCAACGGAAATCTTGGCACAACAACACTATACGTCTATAAAGAATTTGGTGGGCAACAATTTTGCCAACCTTGAAATACTCACAGGTTCAACACGTAAAAAGAACCGACCTGATATTCACTCAAGGTTAGAAAATGGAGAGATCAATATTCTTGTAGGCACCCATGCACTAATAGAAGAATCTGTTAAATTTTTGAAATTGGGTTTAGTAGTAATTGATGAGCAGCATCGGTTCGGTGTGGAACAACGGGCCAAATTATGGAAGAAGAACAGTATTCCTCCCCATGTTTTGGTGATGACTGCCACCCCTATTCCCAGAACACTAGCAATGACTCTTTATGGCGACCTGGATGTATCGGTTATTGATGAATTACCTGCGGGGAGAAAACCAATTAAGACCATTCACTTATATGACAGCCAGCGTTTGAGGATGTATGGTTTCATGCGGGAAGAGATAGCAAAGGGCCGGCAGGTTTATATTGTTTATCCCTTAATAAAGGAAAGTGAAAAACTTGATCTTCTTCATTTAGAAGCGGGGATTGAAGAAATTTCACACGTGTTTCCGTTACCGAATTATTTTATAAGTATTGTTCATGGCAAATTATCTGCTAAAGATAAAACATCAGAAATGGAACGTTTTATAAATGGAAAAACTCAAATAATGGTTGCCACCACTGTTATAGAAGTGGGGGTAAATGTTCCGAATGCTAGTGTTATGATCATAGAGAATGCGGAAAGGTTTGGTTTGTCGCAATTACACCAGCTACGCGGAAGAGTTGGACGTGGTGCCGAGCAGTCATTTTGTATTTTAATGTCTGGAAGCAAGTTAAGCAAAGACGCTAAAACCAGGTTAGAAACAATGGTTAGAACAAACGACGGCTTTGAGATATCTGAAATTGATTTACAATTGAGAGGCCCGGGAAACATTGAGGGAACCCAGCAAAGTGGCGTGCTTGATTTAAAATTGGCAGACCTTGCTTTAGATCAAAACCTCTTAATGGAGGCCAGGCAATCGGTTATTGAGATATTTGAACAAGATCCTTACTTAACAAATACAGAGAATAAAATTTTAAACCATTATTTTGAGGCGAAAAAGCAAGGAATAAGTTGGGATAAGATCTCTTAATAGAAAACAACGCATTAACAATCTGTCAATGAAAATAGCTTTTTTCTTTTTTGGAATTTTTGTACTGTGTACTAATACTGCTTTTCCCAAAGTGATTCAGTGTCTGTCTATTAATTGATAAATATGGATTCAATTAGAAAGGACCCTTTTATTGCGTTAAGATTTAAAGAGTTTAGGTCTTATATCGGGATGCGATTCTTTTTGACTTTCGCTTTCCAAATTCAAGCGGTAGTAATTGGCTGGCATATTTATAGTTTAACCAAAGACCCATTTTCGTTGGGTTTAATAGGGTTAGCTGAAGCTATCCCAGCTATTTCAATTGCTCTATATGCTGGATATGTAGCTGATAAGTCTGATAAAAAAAAATTATTGGTTTGGGTAATTTCACTAATGGCTCTTTGTTCACTAGTTCTTTTTTGGATAACATTGCCAGAAAATATCAATCATATCTCCGCTAAGGCTTCTATTCCGATCATGTACATTATGATTTTTGGAATAGGTATGGCCAGAGGGTTTTATGCACCCGCCTCATTCTCATTAATGGCTCAGATCATTCCTCGAGAACATTATGGTAATTCATCCACATGGAACAGTGGTAGTTGGCAAACAGCATCTATTTTGGGTCCTGCAGTTGGTGGTTTACTTTATGGATTTGCAGGAGTAACAACCTGCTTTACAATTATTCTAGTATTTATTGCTGTTGCATTAGTTTTTGTTGTGTTCTTTGTTTCCTTGAAGCCACCTCAATACATCCCGAAAGAAAATATTTTTGATAGTTTATCAGAGGGTATCAGCTTTGTGTTTAAAAGCAAAATGCTTTTAGGTGCATTGAGCTTAGATCTATTTTCTGTTTTTTTTGGCGGAGCTGTAGCGCTGATGCCAGTTTTTGCCAATGATATTTTAAAAGTTGGCGCAGAAGGGCTAGGAATAATGAGAGCCGCACCTGCACTGGGAGCAGTAATCACCATGTTTTCAATGGCAAAATACTCACCTATGGGCAAGCCCTGGAGAAATTTATTGTTTGCAGTAATGGGGTTTGGCTTGTCGATAATTGCCTTTGGCTTGTCGCGAAATTTTTATTTATCTCTTGTATTTTTATTTTGCGAAGGAGCATTTGATAGTGTAAGTGTGATTATCCGATCAACTATCTTACAAGTTTTAACTCCTGAAGATATGCGAGGTCGCGTTTCGGCAGTAAATTCAATGTTTATTGGTTCATCAAATGAAATCGGAGCTTTTGAGTCGGGTGCTGCCGCTAAATTGATGGGAACCATTCCTTCGGTATTGTTTGGAGGAACTATGACCTTATTAGTTGTTACAATTACTTATTTCAAAACCAAGAAGCTAATTCCGCTTAGCTTAAAAGAAATTCATCCTCATTAAATGATTTTATTTACCTGACTACGTGTGAAGCTGATTTGGTTCTGGTCACAAAAAGTTGGTAAAATTTTAGGGCGAATGTATTGGCGATTGCCAGTTTGCGTTAGGTATTGGCGTGAAAATCCTTTTTGCCCCTATCGCAAAAAGATTGCAACAGAAAGACCGCCCGAACGCCCAAAACCGATTATAAGTGAAATTTAGATATTAAGTAAAAATGCTCCAACGTTAAGGAGCATTTTTGTAGATGTCATTAGAAGTGATTGTGCCAACAAATTATTTTCTGGAAGAAGTATCGGTACTTGCGCCACCTACATTTGTCCCAGTACCTTCACCGGCTCCTTGACCAGATCCAGTACTAACTCCTTTATTCGTAGTATCTGCAAGTGTAGTATCCATATTGTTCATGCTACTGCCTGTAGTATCCATGTTCGTGTTGCCACCAACTCCCGAATCGCCTGTTTCTGACCCACTCTTGTTAGAATTACATGCCGAGAACGCTAGTCCGGCCCATAAAATTAATGTTGCAAATTTTAATGTTTTCATAATAGATGTGTTTTGTTCATAATGTTTTTCAAAAAATATCCCCAATAAAATTGTACCAAAAAAACCCCGCTAAAAACTTAACGGGGTTTAATTTATTGATTAAACAAGAAACTACTTCCTTATTTTGGAGTGTTAGTAGTATCAGTTGTTGTACCAGTACCTGTTCCGGTAGTTCCGGTGCCAGTACTTGTGGTGTCAGTTGTGGTACCAGTACCTGTTCCGGTAGTACCAGAAGTTCCTGTTGTTGTAGTTGTGTCAGTACTTACTGATCCGGTTGAACCTTCTTGAGTTGTCCCACAACTGCTAATGGCTAATGATGCGAATAATATGATCGCTAAGAATTTTAATTTCATAATAGGTGCTTTTTAATTAATTTATTACCATCACATAATGCGATGATATAACATCTTAATCCCGGCAGGAATATGTAAAAATTATGCCAAAAAGCCTTTAATTGTGAAACTGCTAAAAAAATGTGGTTAAAAGTTACATAAGTGTAAACTCTGGAATAGCCGGAGTCTACACTAGCATTTGCTAACTTTTAAAGAAGGGAGTTACTATTGCTAAAATCTGATTAGCGCTTAATGGTTCATCAAATGCTTCTGATGCGGCTGCAAAATCAATATCGTTGTATCCGTTGATGCCAATTATCTCAATACCCGCTTGGTTGGTTAATTCTTCACCATTGTATGATGCCTGTGCAGGGGCACCAATTCCGCTTTCTTTTCCAGTTATCCAAGGCTTAATGTCCACAAAGTTTTGTTTATTGCGCTCAAATCGGATATAAGATGCATGCCGAGCTTCCACAGAATGTATTTGTAAAGCGGCAGTTAATATTTCTCCTGTTCCAAGTAATGCAGGTGCCTGACCCTTGTAAGCTCTTACACCAGTATCTTCAAACGCTTGTGCTACTGCAAGAAAGGTTGCATAGTCACTAAATACAGTGGGGAACGTATCTTGAGCTGTAAAGTCGTATTTTGCCGCTTTTACAGGTTTACCCCCTAAGCTTTTTATAACACCGGTTAAGAAATCAACGTGTGCTCTTTCATCATCACGGATATCTTTGATGGCGTCTTTTTCCATTCCCATGGGTATTGGTGCTTTGCTATAGCCCTCACAATAAAACGTATATTCTAAATGTTCTAATGTCAATGCGAAGTTTAACACTTCTAGAATCTTTTCTGGAGTAGCTCCATAAGCTTTCTTAAACATAGAGCCTAAAACTAATGGTACGGAAGCCAAAGCCATCTTCGAGCCCATATTGAAAAAGCTTTTCATAGCTTCTCTACGAGGATTTAAGCGCTCATACACTTCCCCATCCACTTTTTCTATTTCTTCTAATATATTTACAATATTCATGATGCTTAAATTAAGAGGTTGGTAAATTGCTTGAGTTTATTTTAGTTTTTATGAATGCGCCTGCAATTGCAAGAACGTCCATAGGCATCATCGCTTTATCTAAGCCATTAGCATCGATAACCTCTGAATTAGCAAATGATCCATACTGAATCAAATTACGAATTGCTGCCGCGTGCCGAGCTTCTACAGATACAATTTTACCTGCAAGAGTTAGATAATCTGCTGACTTGATTAAGCTTCCAGCTCCATTATAAGCAGCAACGCCTAAGTCTTCAAAGGCTTTGGCAGTACCAAGAACACTGTCTCTGCTACCAAAATCAATTTTAGAAAAGTCGACTTCTAAACCCCTTATTGCAGCCTTCCCTAAAGCGGTTTTAAAAAACTCCCTGTGGGCCATTTCATGTCTGCATATGTCTACCATATACATTTTTTCAAATGCACTCATTCCGCTGTAAGGGGTTTTTACAACCTGAATGTAAAAAGCAGCTTCCAACTGCTCTAAAGCATAAGCATAATTCAATATTCCAGTGTCTCCACTTCCTAAGTCAACAGCACCATCAGCATAATTTTTTTCAGCTAGCGAAGAGTTTTCTAAACTGCTTGTGCTACCGTCTTTTTTACATCCAACAGCAAGTAATGCAGCACCGGCTACCCCAACACCAGCAAACTGCAAGAAAGAGCGCCGTTGTAGTTTTGAATTTGAAAGGCTGGGTCCTTCCCAAAGATCCACCGTTTCAGAGTTAGTAATTTGTTTCATAAATTTTGGTTAAATAAAATGATTTACAGTCTGATATGAACCGATTTTCGCACAGACTTAAAGCATATACTGGATAAGTAAAGGGCTGGATTTAAGTCGGATATGATTTTTTTGAGATTGTATAAAACCAATTTTATTGCCTATTTATTTCACACATTCTGGCACAAAAACGAACATCAACAAGCTTAGCCGGTCTATTTTATTTAAAAAAGTGCACAAAAAAAGCCCGGATAAAATCCGAGCTTTTAAAATATCGTGGTGAAAACTACTTATCTTCCTTAATCTGAATTCCTGAAATCAACCAACCAGTCGCCGATTTTTTAAATTTGATATCGAAAATATACACCGAAGAAATATCTTCTTCCTTACCTTCCATAGCCATTGTTCCCTCAACTTCCATAGCTGCGTTTGCGGTTGCGACAACTCCACTTTCCGAAAACTTTTTGTTCATGAATACAGATTTCGACACGTTATAAACGCCTTGGGTAAAAACGTGGATAATCTTTTCTTTATCAAAGGTTCCTGAACCAGTTATCTCCATTAAGCAATCTGCGCTTAAGTTAGTATTTAGCCAGATTTTGTCTTTTTTCACGATGGCAGTCGAAAAGCCATCAAGTAACTTGCTTATTTCTGCTTCGTTGGGTTTTGAAATAAAACTGGCATGAGCATTTGTGCCAATAAAGACAATAAGGAATAAAAAAATCAATTTTTTCATGCTGTTAGCTTTTAAATGGACTGAGTGAATAATCACTACGATAAGACAGCAATTTATAAATTATGTTGCATGTAATTTAAACCATACTTATAAATAAACTGAAATTTCGAAGTAGTTCCCAATCTAATCTAACAAATTTAATTTGAACTCTTTTGTTCAATGATCCGTATATAGGTGTATACTAACTCAATCAAAAAAACCGATCGTCATGGATAATCAAATTCTCACTATAATTATTCTTTCTTTACTTTCTAGTATCGTATTTATATTTCTGGTATTAACACAAAGTAATAATTCACAACACGCTAATGGTTATCAGCCTGTTAGAATTAAAAGTAATTCAAAAACGCCATTTCTATAACACTTCCTCTGCTCTTTAATTGCTAAAACTGAAAATTACGGCCTTGTTTTAGCATTGCCCCCTTTAAATTAACTCAAGCCATTCGTATGTGGTTAACTCTCATTCATGATCATTCTCCTTTTCCTAATTTCACATTGGTTCCTTTCCCTGTTTTTCCAAACATTTTTTCTCCACAGGTATGCCTCCCATAAAATGTTTACCTTCAGTAAAGGCTGGGAACGTTTCTTTTATATTCTTACCTATATTTTTCAAGGGTCGTCATTTTTAAATCCTCGTGCATACGCCATATTACACCGCATGCATCATGCATACAGTGATACCGAACAAGATCCACACTCGCCACACTTTTTTAGAGACATGTTCCAAATGACTTGGGCTACTAAAAACATTTTCAGAGATTATTTAAAATTCAAAAGAACTCCTGAAGAGCGTTTTACAGGTAATTACCCAGAATGGAAATTCATTGATTACATAGGAAATACTGCCGTTTCCAGAATCGGATTTGGCGTATTATATACGTTCTTCTATATCCAATTTGCGCCGTCGTACTGGTACTTTATCCTTTTGCCTATACATTTTTTCATGGGTCCTTTACATGGTGCTATTGTAAACTGGTGCGGCCATAAATACGGTTATTCTAATTTCGACAATAAAGATCATTCAAAAAATACAACACCTGTAGATTTCTTTATGTTAGGTGAATTGTTCCAGAATAATCATCATAAACATCCGAATAGTCCGAATTTTGCTAAAAAATGGTTTGAATTAGATCCGGTTTACCCAGTACTGCGTATGCTGCATTGGAGTAAAATTATTAAGCTTCGAAAGGTTTAACAATAATCAATAGTTATCCATTCATTTTAAATTTGGGCGTTCGGGCGGGTTTTTCGTTACAATCTTTTTTCTTGGAGAAAGAAAAAAGGATTTTCACTTCACCCCCTAACGCAAAACCTGTAAATCCATCAATTACGAATTCAACAATTATTTCCCTGATCGTTTTATCGAAACAGACTAACTCATCCCGGTAGGTGGAAACCAGGATGAGTTTTTGGTTTTACAGCTTTTTAGCTAGTTTCACGTCTTATTTTAATTTAATGAAACAACTTCTATTTATTGCAGCTTTTTTATTTTCAGTGTCTGTTTCTGCCCAAAATAAATACAGCTATACACTTGATCTAAAAAATGTAGTTAGGGACAAGGTTTCCGTTGATTTAATAGTGCCTGAATTAGCAGGTAAAGAAGCTATTTTTTCTTTTGCAAAAGCAATTCCGGGTTCATATGCACAGAAGGACTACGGAAGATTTATTGAAAATTTAATCGCATTTGATAAAAATGGAGTAAAGCTGAAAATTGTTAAATTGAACAATAACCAATATCAAATCAATAATGCTAATCAATTAAGGCGAATCAGTTATGAAGTAAATGATACTTGGGACGAGAAGCATAAAAATTTCATTTTCCAGCCAGGTGGATCTAATATAGAAGCAGGCAAAAACTTCGTGCTAAATAATTACGCGTTCTGCGGATATTTTGAAAATCAAACCAACATTCCGTTTGAAATTAGTATACAAAAACCTGCAAATCTTTTTGCTGCTACACACTTAACCGTGAAAATAAAATCCCCTGAAGAGGATTTCGTAACTGCCAAAAACTTTTTCACCCTTTCTGATAACCCTATAATGTATGCAGTTCCTGATACCACTTCGTTTATGGTTGGTAAAAGCAAAATTAATGTAGCAGTAGCTTCAGCAACAGGAAAGGTAAAAAGTACGCAAATAGCCGAATTTCTTAAGCCGATGTCAAAAGCTTTAGAAAAGTTTTTTAATGGGTTGCCTGTTGATAGTTATCAATTTTTGTATTTCTTCGAAGATCCTGAAAAAGCACTTATTAATCGGGAAAAAGAAGAAGGCGGATATGGTGCCTTAGAGCACAATTATTCGTCATTGTATTATTTGCCTGAAATTGGATACGAAACGCAATTGAAAACCATGGTTAATGAAGTTTCAAGTCATGAATTCTTGCATATTTTAACGCCATTGAATCTTCATAGTGAAGAGATCGAAAGCTTTGATTTTACAAACCCGAAGATGTCTAAGCATTTGTGGTTGTATGAGGGCGTAACAGAATACTTCGCCAACTTGGTTCAGTTGCAAAACGGCTTATTGACAGAAAAGGAATTCTTTAAAAATATGAATGATAAAATCAATCAATCTGAAGAATATGGCAATTTTTCAATGACGGAAATGAGCACCCACGTAATGGAAGATAGTTTCCAGAAAAAATATAATAGTGTTTATAATAAAGGGGCCTTAATCGCTTTCTTTCTTGATTTAGCCATTCGCGAAAAAACAGAGGGTAAATCTGATCTGAAAACAGCTATTACTGATTTAGTGAAAAAGTACGGACCTAACAAACCGTTTCGGGACGAATCATTATTCGGCGAGATTGTTGCAGTAACCCATCCGGAGATCAAAGTTTTTATCGACGAGCATATATCAGGAAATAAGCCCTTGCCCTTAGCAGAATATTTTAACAAGGTTGGATATGAATATCTTAAAGAAAAAGAACAAGCAGCTTTTTATGTGGGGCAATTAGGTTTAAAGTATGACGAAGCTGCAGGGAATTTTGTATTTACAGGTGTTAAAGAGAATAAGTTAGATATCAAGGAGGACGATATTTTTGTTAAGGTAGATGAGATATCAGTAACTACAGCTAATTTAGAAGAAGTGTGGGAAAAGTATTTCAATATGAATATTACACACCCGGAACTAGCTGTATTAGTCAAGAGAAACGGTTCAGAAAAACTATTGAAAGGGACATTGAATACAGGTCATTTTTCAACAAAAAACTACCTCGGCCCTGTTCCAAATAAAACTGATCAGCAAACTAAAAATCTTAATCAGCTTAAAGCGCAAAACTAAAACGTAGCCAATAGGTTTTTTTACAAAAAACAGTAAATAGCAGTTGTAAAAATCATATTTTTTTCAATACTTTGCATCTGATTTATAATGTTAATTCGTTGCCTCTCTGTTAGGTAAGAAAGTAAATAAAAAAAATGAATATATCCATTCACATAGCACTTACTGAAGCCACAGCCAGACCCGGTTATGCCTTGAGTACGATGCCTGGAAAATTCGACAGAGAAAAAACAATCTACAGGTTGCGACGACCCTTTATTCCCAGAGCTTGATTTAATTTAAACTCAAAAATCACTGCTCCCGGACAGTCCAATCCGGAAATTCAAATTCAATATTTTTTAACCAACTAAAGACTAAATACGTAGTCTTTTTTCCGCTTCAAAAACGGATTTTTTTCTTTACCATCAGATGAAAGAAAACGAGTTTGTTGTAATACCTGCAACAGAACAACATATCCATTACTCACAACAAATTGTTGATGAGATGGAAGAATCCGCCAAAGCACGTGGTACTGGCATTGCCCGTCGTTCACCAGATTATGTAGCTAAAAAAATGCAAGAAGGTAAGGCTGTAATAGCTTTGCATAAAGATGGTACCTGGGCTGGTTTCTGTTATATAGAAACTTGGAGCCATGGCCAATTTCTAGCCAATTCGGGATTAATTGTTAGTCCTCAATTCAGGAATTGTGGTTTAGCAAAAGCTATTAAATATCGTGTTTTTGAACTTTCACGTCAAAAGTATCCGGAAGCAAAGATTTTTGGATTAACTACAGGATTGGCAGTGATGAAGATTAACTCTGAATTAGGTTATGAACCTGTTACCTATTCTGAGCTTACCCAGGATGAAGAATTTTGGAAAGGTTGCCAAAGCTGCGTTAATTACGATATTTTAAAAAGTAAAGATCGTAAAAACTGCATGTGCACGGCTATGCTCTGGGATCCTGAAGAAAAAGCAAAAGAAATAGAAGATAAAATGAAACAGATTACGCACAAAGCATCACTGCTGGAGCGTATCACTAATACTATAAAACGGTCGGCAAAAGATATTATGCCTTTATTACTGATCTCATCGAAATTATAATACAGATACAAAATGAAGAAGAAAGTTGTTTTAGCATTTAGCGGCGGATTAGACACCTCTTTTTGCTGCATACATTTGGCGCAAGACCGTAATTTGGAAGTTCATTCCGTTATTGTAAACACTGGTGGATTTTCAGAACAAGAATTAAAAGCAATTGAAGAGCGTGCCTATGTATTAGGCGTAGCATCGCATGCGGTAGTTGACGAAACAGAAAATTATTACAAAAGCTGCATTAAATATTTAGTTTTTGGCAATGTGCTTAAAAATGCAACCTATCCGCTTTCTGTGAGCGCAGAACGTGTTAGCCAGGCAACTGCAATAGCTAATTATGTAAAGAAAATTGGCGCTGATTATGTTGCTCACGGTAGTACCGGTGCAGGCAATGATCAGGTGCGTTTTGATATGATTTTCAACATCATGATTCCGGGAGTTGAAATAATTACTCCGATTCGTGACTTGAAATTAAGCCGTGAAGCTGAAATTGAATATTTGAATAATCATGGAGTAGAGTACAGTGCTGAAAAAGCAAAATACTCAATCAATAAGGGAATTTGGGGCACATCTGTAGGCGGTAAAGAAACACTTACATCTCATGAAACATTGCCCGAAGAAGCATGGCCTACGCAAGTTACCGAAACAACTGAACGTAGATTAACCCTTGAGTTTAAAAACGGAGAACTAGTTGGCATTGATGGTGAAATTCTACCGTCCACACAAGCAATCCAAAAACTACAGGAGATAGCTCAGCCGTACGGTATTGGTAGAGATATACACGTAGGGGATACCATAATAGGTATTAAAGGCCGTGTTGGTTTCGAAGCTGCTGCGCCTGTAATTATTATAAAAGCACACCATACATTAGAAAAGCATACGCTTACTAAGTGGCAATTAAGTTGGAAAGATCAATTATCAGCATTTTACGGTAATTGGTTGCATGAAGGGCAATTCCATGACCCGATTATGCGCAACATTGAAGCATTTTTGCAAGACACTCAAAAAACGGTTACTGGGAAAGTATTTGTTCAATTAAACCCTTATCGTTTCCAAGTAATTGGAATTGAATCTAAACATGATTTAATGTCGAGCAAATTTGGAAGCTACGGTGAAATGAATAATGCTTGGACAGGTGAAGATGTAAAGGGTTTTTCTAAAATATTTGGTAATCAGGTGATGATTTACCATAAGGTCAACGCCCCCCAGCCCCATGAAGGGGGAGACCTAAACCTCAATTTAAATGATTAAGGAAGCTGTAAATACTCCCCCTTCATGGGACCGGGGGGCAGTAGGTATTATTGGCGGCGCTGGTTATACTGGTGGAGAATTACTCCGGATATTAATTAATCATCCACAGGTTGACATTGCCTTTGTACATAGCAATAGTAATGCGGGCAATTTAATATCTGATGTGCATACAGATCTTTTTGGGGACACTGATTTAAGGTTTTCTGATAATGAAGCTTTGAAAGTCCTCTCCCCCGGAGAGGATTTAGGTGAGGCTGTAGCTGTTCTTTTTTTATGTGTTGGCCATGGCGATGCCAAAAAGTTTTTAGCTGCCAATCCTGTAAAAGAGGGGATCAAAATAATTGATCTAAGCCAGGATTTTAGATTATTGGCTACTTCGAAGTTTGAGCAAGAAGATAAAGCTTACAACTCACAACCCACAACCCGCAACTTTACTTATGGTCTTCCAGAATTAAATCGCGAAGCCATTAAAACGGCAAATAATATAGCTAACCCAGGTTGTTTTGCTACTTGTATTCAAGTGGGATTACTTCCATTGGCTAAAGCAGGTTTGTTAAAAAGTGAAGTTCATATAAACGCTACAACAGGTTCTACTGGAGCAGGACAGAGTTTAGCCGCTACGTCACATTTTACTTGGAGGAATAATAATCTTTCCATTTATAAAGCTTTTGAACACCAACATTTAAAGGAAATCAGCGAAAGCTTGAATTCTTTTCTCCCTTCTCCTTTAGAAGAGGGGTCGGGGGTGAGGCTAAACTTCATTCCTCAACGAGGAGATTTCACACGCGGCATTCTTGCCGCTATGTATACAGAATCGGATATAAGTATCGAGGATGCTTATAAAATTTATGAAGATTATTTTGCCGGTCATCCATTTACGCACATCAGTAAACGCAACATCGATTTAAAACAGGTAGTGAATACAAACAAATGCCTGATTCATTTAGAGAAACATGGCAACAAATTATTCATCATCAGTATGATAGATAATCTTCTTAAAGGTGCGAGCGGACATGCCGTTCAAAATATGAACCTCATGTTTGGGTTTGAAGAAACAACGGGATTAAGGCTGAAAGCTAGCGCTTTTTGAGTAATAAGTGGTAAGTTTTAAGTTATAAGTACCTAGCACTCTATGCAAAACTATAAAGATTTAAAAGTTTGGTCTAAAGCACATCAGCTTACTTTAGATGTTTATTTACTTAGCAAAGAGTTTCCAAAGGAAGAACTATATAGTTTAACAAACCAGCTTAGAAGGGCTATTTCTTCAATACCCGCTAATATTGCGGAAGGTTGCGGAAAAAATTCTCAACTTGATTTTGCTAACTTCTTAAATATAGCGTTAGGTTCGGCAAATGAGTCAGAGTATTTCTTGCTCCTCTCGAAAGACCTTGGATACTTAAAACTTGAAAATCATCTAATCTTAGATTCCAATATTAATGAAATTAAAGCGATGCTTATTTCTCTGATTAAACTTATCAGAGCGAATAAAGCCTAAACATATAAGTGGTTAGACGACTTAGAACTTACTACTTAAAACTTACAACTCAAAATGAAACTATTCGACGTATATCCAATAAACGATATTGAGATCGTAAAGGCTGAAGGAAGCCGGGTTTGGGATGAAAATGGAACAGAATATTTAGATTTATATGGTGGTCATGCAGTGATTTCTATTGGACACACGCATCCGCATTACGTTGAACGATTAACCAACCAACTTCATAAAGTAGGATTTTATTCAAATTCTGTTAAAATATCCATTCAACAAGAGCTTGCCGATAAACTTGGAAAAGTATCTGGTAAGGAAGATTTCCAATTATTCCTGGTAAACTCAGGAGCTGAGGCAAACGAAAATGCATTAAAGCTAGCCTCGTTTTATAATAACAGAAAAAAGGTAATCGCTTTTACCGGCGCCTTCCATGGGCGTACCTCTTTAGCCGTTTCAGTAACTAATAATCCAAAAATAGTTGCTCCAGTAAATCAAACAGACAATGTCATATTTCTTCCATTTAACGATGTAGAAGCTTTAGAAAACGCGTTTAAAGAGTTTGGAAATGAGGTGTCTTCTGTAATAGTTGAAGGAATACAAGGAGTTGGTGGAATCCGGGAAGCTTCCACAGAATTTTTAAGAAAAATTCGGTTTGTATGTGATGAATATAATTCAGTTTTTATTGCTGATAGCGTTCAATGCGGTTATGGCCGTACGGGAAAGTTTTACTCGCATGATTACGCTGGAGTGGAAGCGGATATTTATTCCATGGCTAAAGGAATGGGGAATGGTTTTCCAATCGGAGCTATTTCTATCTCACCTAAATTAAAACCTTGGCATTTTATGCTTGGAACTACTTTCGGTGGTAATCATTTGGCTTGCGCTGCTGCATTAGCAGTTCTAGAAATAGTTGAGCAAGATAATTTATTGTATAATGCGGAGGAAGTTGGCAACTATCTGATTACTGAATTAAAGAAACTTCCTCAAATTAAAGAAGTTCGTGGCAGAGGTTTAATGATTGGCATCGAATTGCCTGAAGAGCTTGCTCATGTTAAAAAAGAGCTTCTTTTTAAACACCATATATTTACAGGTGAAGCCAAGCCCAATACAATACGTTTATTACCTGCTTTAAACTTAACTAAGGCAGACGCTGACATATTTTTGGAAGCATTTAGCTTGGAGCTGGCTCCAAAACCTTCAAAAGGGGACAAGGAATTAGTTCAATAATACACTATTAATACTCTCCCTTTAGGGAGCTGGAGGGCAAAATGAGATTATTTTCTTCGGTTAACGATGTAACCAATGTTCAACAATTAGTACAAGAGGCTTTAGCGCTTAAGGGAAATCCGTATGCGCATAAACATCTGGGTGAAAACAAAACGTTAGGATTGGTTTTTTTGAATCCTAGTCTGCGTACTCGTTTAAGTACCCAAAAGGCTGCTTTAAACTTGGGTATGAATGTGATGGTGATGAATTTGGACAAAGAGGGCTGGGCATTAGAAACGCAAGATGGTGTGATCATGAATGGTACTACGGTAGAACATATTCGTGAAGCCGCTGCGGTTATGGGTGAGTATTGCGATATTTTAGGTATTCGTTCATTTCCAAAACTTCAGGATCGTGAGGAAGATTATAGTGAAGATCTGTTTAATAAATTCGTTAAATTTTGTGCTGTTCCTGTGGTAAGTTTAGAAAGTGCCACTCGTCATCCACTACAAAGTTTAGCCGATTTAGTTACTATTCAAGAGAACAAAACTTCCGCTAAACCTAAGGTAGTGTTAACATGGGCACCTCACGTTAAACCCTTGCCACAAGCTGTTCCGAATTCTTTCGCTGAATGGATGTGTAAGGCACAATCAGAAGGATTAATTGATTTTGTGATCACTCATCCGGCAGGGTATGAATTAAGTAAAGATTTTACTCAAGGAGCTGCAATAACTCATAATCAAAATGAAGCGTTGAAGGATGCGGATTTTGTATATGTAAAAAACTGGTCGAGTTACAAGGAATATGGTAGAATTCTAAGTGATGGTAAAGGTTGGATGCTTGATCATTCCCGTTTAGAACAAACAAATAATGCGAAAGTGATGCATTGCCTTCCCGTTAGGAGAGACCTTGAATTATCAGCTGAAATTTTAGACGGGCCACATTCTATTGTCATAAAAGAAGCTTCGAATCGGGTTTGGGCTGCGCAAGCGGTTCTTAAAAATATGTTAGAATCGTTATGAGTTTGAACCCTAATAGCGGCGCATTTTCCCTCTCTCCTTCTGGAGAGGGTCGGGGTGAGGCTCTAACCATTATCAAAATCGGCGGAAACGTAATTGATAACTCCGAAAAGCTTCATGAGTTTCTAAAGAGTTTTACAGACCTACCGGGATATAAAATTCTGGTTCATGGCGGAGGAAAAGCTGCAACCAAAATTTCGGATGAAATGGGAGTTCAAGCCAAAATGGTTGATGGGCGACGGATTACAGATATCGAAACACTTCGCATTGTTACCATGGTTTACGGCGGGTTAATCAATAAAAATATAGTGGCTCAAATGCAAGCATATGGCAGTAATGCAATCGGCTTGACCGGTGCTGACGGCAATATGATTAAGGCAGTTAAGCGTCCTGTAAAGGAAATGGATTTTGGTTTTGTTGGAGATTTAGACGAGAACTCCGTTAATACAAAGTTTCTCGGCAACCTGATTAAAATTGGTGCCGTTCCGGTTTTTTGTGCATTAACTCACGATGGAGACGGCCAACTTTTAAACACGAATGCAGATACCATTGCATCTGTTTTAGCAGTATCGCTTTCTAAATATTTCGAAACCAGTCTGGTTTATTGCTTTGAGAAAAAGGGCGTACTAGCAGATGTAGATGACGAAAGTTCCGTAATCGGCCAAATCCGCTCATCAGAATTTGATACATTAAAAGATCAGGGTATTATTGCAGGCGGAATGTTGCCCAAACTTCATAACGCTTTCGAAGCAATAAATAACGGAGTTAAAGATGTATATATAGGCAAAGCCGATGAATTGGAATTGCTAACAACTCAAACTTTTGGTACCCGTTTAATTCAATAATCATCATGGAAACTACCACTCATCAGATTGCCATTTTAGGGAGCGGAAACTTAGGCATGGCATTAGCCAAAGGCCTTGTTAACTCGCAATATTGTGGTATTACTGATATTATACTTACCTGCCGCAATCTTCAACGGGCATCGTTGCAAATTGAACAGGGTTTTAAAGTAACTGATCAAAATTTGGAGGCTGTTAACACTGCGTCCACTATTATTCTTGCGGTATTACCAAAGCAACTAGATAATCTGTTAGAACAAATTTCATCAGCCATCGATCCCAAAAAGCATTTGATTGTTTCTGTAATAACGGGTGTTTCTTGTGAAATTATCCGCTCAAAGCTTGGCCCTGAAGTGCAGATAATTAGAGCGATGCCGAATACAGCAATTGCAATTGGCCAATCTATGACCTGTATTGCAACAGATAATGCAAATGCAGAAAGTATACAAAAAGCAACTGAAATGTTCGAAACTGTTGGTGCAGTTTTAAAAATAAATGAAGAGCTTATGCCTTCAGCAACCGCTTTATGTGCATCTGGAATTGCTTTCTTTTTACGTAGCATTCGGGCGGCATCACAAGGAGGTGTAGAAATTGGTTTTCATGCCGATGAAGCACTAAAAATGGCCGTTCAAACAGCCAAAGGAGCAGCAGATTTGCTTTCACTTTACAAAAGTCATCCGGAGCATGAAATCGACAAAGTTACATCACCCAAAGGTTGTACCATTGCAGGATTAAACGAAATGGAACACAATGGATTCAGTTCCTCATTTATAAAAGGAATAAAATTATCCGCATTAAAAGCCGGTGGATTGTATACAAAAGAATAGCAAAATGGAGATTAATTCTTTAGCTCAAGAAGCTACGGCATTGCTGCAAAATTTAATCGCCACACCATCTTTAAGTAAGGAAGAGCACAACACGGCCACTATTATCGAAAATTTTTTAATAGATAAAGGCGTTAGCCCTAATCGTATAATAAATAATGTTTGGGCTTATAATCAGCATTATGATACATCTAAACCAACTATACTTTTAAATTCTCATCACGACACGGTTAAACCGAACAGTGGTTATATCCGAGATCCGTTTTCTGCAGATATAGAGGATGGAAAATTATATGGACTTGGCAGCAATGATGCTGGCGGTTGCTTAGTCTCGCTCGTAGAGACGTTTTTGTATTTCTATGCTCAAGCGAATTTAAAATACAATATCTGTCTTGCTTTAACAGCAGAAGAAGAGATTTCAGGAAGAAATGGTTTAGAGTTGATTATTCCAGAGTTAGGTTTGCTTGAGTTTGCAATTGTAGGTGAGCCAACCCAAATGAACCTTGCCATTGCTGAAAAAGGCCTAATGGTGTTAGATTGCCAAGCACATGGCAAAGCTGGTCATGCCGCTCGTGAAGAAGGTGACAACGCAATCTATAAAGCTTTGAAAGATATTGAATGGTTCCAAAACTATCAGTTTCCTAAAGTTTCTGAAGTGTTTGGGCCTATTAAAATGAGTGTAACGATTATTAACGCAGGCTCACAGCATAATGTAGTACCAGCTACTTGCTATTTTACGGTGGATGTTCGTGTAACGGATGCTTATAGAAATGAAGAAGTTTTGGAGCTAATCCGTCAGCATGTAAGCTGTGATGTAAAAGCACGATCAACGCGTTTAAAGCCGTCATCCATCAGTAAAGATCATCCCATTGTACAAGCAGGAATTGCATTAGGTAAAACTGCATACGGTTCTCCAACAACAAGTGATCAAGCCTTACTGGATATTCCTTCTTTAAAGGTAGGCCCTGGTGATTCAGGAAGATCGCACATGGCAGACGAATATATTTTTGTATATGAAATTAGGGATGGGGTTGAAGGGTATATTAAGATGTTGAAAAGAATTGTGTAATGCGTATTGCGTATTGCGATGATTTAATAAGGTAACAAAACAACTCTAATTTAAACGATCCTTAGTTAGGATTCTATTCCGATGATATTAACCATATTGACTCTTGAGTCATTGTAAGCCCTGCTACTCAATACTCAATGCTTAATACTCAATACTGAATTAAAATGAAACTTTGGCAAAAAGATAAACAAGTAGAAAAGTTAGTGGAAACCTTCACTGTTGGGAAAGACAGAGAACTAGATGCTGAAATGGCCGCCTTCGATGTGCTTGGATCTTTGGCTCATACCCGGATGCTTGAAAGTATAGGCTTGCTAGATAAAGAAGATCTCGCTGTTGTTCAGAATGAATTGAAAAATCTGTATGCCGAAATCCAAAATGGGAACTTTACGATTCAGGAAGGTGTTGAAGATGTTCATTCTCAGGTAGAACTTTTGCTAACCCAACGAATTGGTGAAGCGGGAAAAAAAATTCATAGTGGCCGGTCTCGTAATGATCAGGTTTTGGTGGATTTAAAACTATATTTCCGCTATCAAATTCAGGGATTAGTTAATAACTCAACTGTTCTTTTTGATCAGCTGATCGCCCAAAGTGAACAGTTTAAACATCTGCTTTTGCCTGGCTACACTCATCTTCAAATCGCCATGCCATCATCCTTTGGTTTATGGTTTGGAGCCTATGCAGAGAGTTTGCTTGATGATATGGAGTTAATGTTAGCAGCCTGGAAAATCTGCAATAAAAATCCTTTGGGTTCTGCTGCAGGTTACGGTTCTTCATTCCCGTTGAACAGAACAATGACTACAAAACTGTTAGGCTTTGATAGTTTGAATTACAACGTTGTTTATGCACAAATGGGTCGCGGTAAAACCGAAAGAATATTAGCTCAGGCTATGTCATCTATTGCCGCAACGCTTGCTAAACTGGCTATGGATGCTTGTTTGTTTATCAATCAAAACTTTGCATTTATCACGTTTCCGGATGAATTAACAACCGGATCGAGCATCATGCCACATAAAAAAAACCCGGATGTGTTCGAATTGATCAGATCAAGGTGTAATAAAATACAAGCTTTGCCGAATGAAATTGCGATGATGACCACTAACTTGCCATCAGGCTACCATCGTGATCTGCAATTGTTGAAAGAAAACCTGTTTCCGGCATTTCAATCGTTGAATGAATGTTTAGAAATGACGGCCTACATGTTGCAGCATATCCGCATCCGCGAAAACATCTTACATGATGAAAAGTATGCTTACCTCTTTAGCGTTGAAGTTGTAAACGAAGAAGTTTTGAAAGGTGTTCCTTTCCGGGAAGCATATAAAAATGTAGGCGCTTTAATTGAGAAGGGGGAATTTAAAACTTCCGGAACCGTAAATCATACCCACGAGGGCAGTATTGGCAACTTATGTAATCAGGAGATTTCAGAAGCGTTTAAGCAAGTTCTATCCCAATTCACCTTCACAAAAGTAGAGGAGGCATTAAAAAAACTCGTTTCCAAAGAGGTTTAAAGTTCAGTTGGTCGTGATTACACCACGGGAGATTTTAATCACATTATAAACATTTTATTGTATTTACAGCGTCTGAAGAGACAATTCACAATCTGACCATGAGTAATATCTCTGTACTAGCACAAAACTTAAAAAGCTCTGAAATTATAAAGATCGCTTTCGAAGTAAATGAATTAAAAAGGAAAGGCGAAGACATCGCTAACTTAACCATTGGTGATTTCGACTCGAATATTTACCCGATACCTGATGAATTAAAACAAGGAATTATAGATGCTTACAACGCCAATTTAACTAATTATCCAACTGCAGATGGCGTTTTATCCTTACGGGAAAGCATTTCCACCTTTCTAAAAGAGAAGCTCGATTTAACGTATGGTTTGGATGAAATTCTTATTTCTGGTGGTTCTCGTCCGCTAATTTATGCTACGTATTTAACGATAGTTGATAAAGGAGATAAAGTGATTTATCCGGCACCGTCATGGAACAATAATCACTATTGCGATATGCTGGGTGTTGAGGGAATTGCAGTTCAAACCACTGCCGAAAATAATTTCATGCCTACAGCTGCAGACCTTAAACCTTTTGTAAAAGATGCAGTTTTATTGGCACTTTGTTCTCCTTTAAATCCTACCGGAACCATGTTTTCTAAAAACGATTTAGAGGAAATATGCGACCTGGTTATTGAAGAAAATAAATCCCGTAAGGAGGGACAAAAACCGCTTTACATTTTATATGACCAAATTTACGCTCAACTTACTTTTGGCGAGCATGTGCATGTAGATCCGGTTTCTTTAAGACCAGAGTTGAAGGACTATGTAATTTTTATTGATGGCGCATCTAAGTGCTTTGCGGCTACCGGTGTGCGTGTTGGCTGGAGTTTCGGCCCCGCAAACATCATCGAAAGAATGAAAGGAATTGTTGGTCACATGGGTGCTTGGGCTCCAAAACCCGAGCAGGTAGCTACATCGGTTTTCTTGAAAGATTTAACCAGTGTGGATACGTACCTGGATCATTTTAAAGATCGTATTCAAAAAAGTTTAGATACGCTTTACAAAGGCTTCAATGATTTAAAAGCAGAAGGTTTTGCTGTGGATGCTATTGAACCAATGGGTGCGATATATCTAACCGTTCGAATAAATTGCATCGGGAAAAGCACCGAAGAAGGTGAAATTTTAGATGATAGCCATAAATTAAATTCCTATTTAATTAAAGAAGCCAAAGTAGCATTGGTGCCGTTTTCAGCTTTTGGTACAACGGAAGATGAAGGCTGGTTCAGGGCATCGGTTGGAGCTTCCTCTTTTGATGATATAAATGCGATGATTCCTAGGTTAAAATCCGCCTTAACGAAACTAAAATAAATTGTTCATCTTGGATGTATATTAAACCATCCAACAACAATTATGCGAAGTGAAATCATAGTAACAACAGGTGATCTTAAAAATGATTACTATGTAATTGGGCCTATTTATTTTTCACTCAATAATAGTGGGATTTTCAAATCAATTAAATACATTAATTGAAAAATATGAAAGCGCTTTAAAATCACAAAAGGAGGCATTTGATACTAATCAACAGACAGATTGGGAAAGTATTATTGAGTGAAGCCTTAGAAGGGAAGAATGATTTAGACAAAGCTTTTTATATTTCCTTAATGGAGTTGAAAGCAAAGGCCATCATCTTGAAGGCAGACGCAATTATTGAATTAAGCCATGGTATTGAGCTTCCGACACCAGGTTCCCAATTTCTCCAAATGCAGATGTATGGAACTGCTGTGAAGTTTAAATAGTTATTCCTTAACGTTAATACTTAGCAGGTTACCTTCACAAGGTTTAACCTGCTTTTTATTTTAGCCCTTTCATGACTAATTGAAATTACTTATTTTCTAATTAATTGCTGGTTGCTAGCGGCATGGTTTGTGCAATTAAAGGTATTCGAATCAAAGCTTATAGGTTGATAAACCAAGCTTTTGGCGCAAAGTTATTTTTACCGATACTTATTGTGAAACTGGGTGATCTTTTATTGTTTTTTTACCGTACAAAGAGTTCATTACATTCGATAATCTATGGATTATATGAACAAATCTCAAAAGATCTTCCTGTTATTCCTTATACTCATACCATTTGCTTTTTTTGGGGCTTATGCTCAAAATATTAACCTAAAATTTAAGCATATTGGTCTTGAAGAAGGATTATCGCAAACCAACGTTATCTGTATTCATCAGGATAGACAAGGATTCATGTGGTTTGGTACCAGAGATGGCTTGAATAGGTATGATGGAAATAAATTTAAAATTTACAGAAATGACCCTGGAAATGCTTCCAGTTTGAGCAACAATTTTATACAAAGTATTTTTGAAGATTCAGAGGGGAATTTATGGTTTGGAACCATCGGTGGCGGTCTTAATTTGTACAATAAATCTACCGATAATTTTACCAGTTACAAGGCAGATAAAAAAGCGAAAAATAGCATTTCAAGTAATTACATCAATTGCATTAAAGAAGATCGTTTCGGTAAATTATGGGTGGGAACTACAGAGGGATTAAATGCTTTCGATAAAAAAACGAAAAAGTTTTCTCATTACTTCTACAATAAAAACAATTCTGAAAGTATTAGTGATGATAATGTGAGTGATGTGTGTGAAGATTATAAAGGAAACCTTTGGATTGCAACCTTCCATGGCGGTTTAAATGTTTATAATCGCGAAAGCCAAACTTTTACGAGGTACAAGCATGATGATCAGAATCAGTCTTCCATAGCCTCTAACCATTTATGGCGGCTTTATGAAGATAAAAACAAACGGCTTTGGATATGCAATAGAGGAGAGGGCTTGGATTTGTTCGATCCTAAAACGAAAAGTTTTATACATTTTAAGCATGATGAAAAAAATGCTAATAGTTTATGCAATAACACCGTCCTGTCAATTTCGGAAACCAATGGTAGTTTATGGATTGGTACCGAAAACGGTGGCGTAAGCATATTTAACTACGATAAAGGAGTTTTTGTTAATATTAAGAAAGACGATATAGACAATTCGAGCATTAATAATAACTCAATCCATTCTATATACTGCGATAAAGACGGTAATATGTGGCTGGGTACATTCAACGCAGGCTTGAATTTCTATAGTAAAAATGCGAATACCTTTAAGCATTATAAACACACTTCCTCCTCTTTTAGCTTAAATAATAATTTTGTTCTGAGCTTGTTTGAAGATTCAAAAGGTAGGTTTTGGATTGGAACAGATGGTGGGGGACTAAATCAGTTGGATAGAGCGACTGGAAGGTTCAAGAGTTATTTGAATGATCCGAAAAATCCAAATAGTATCTGTAGCAATTATGTTCTTTCCATCACAGAAGACTCTGATGGAATGATTTGGATAGGGACCTGGGGTGGTGGTGTGAGTGTGCTTGATCCGATAAAAAATACATTCAAGCATTTTAAAAATGATCCGGCTAACGCGAAAAGCCTCAGCGGAAATAATGCTTTTTGCATCCGCGAAGATAAAAATAAGAATATTTGGATCGGTACTTTCAATGAAGGTTTAAACCTCTACGATAAGAAAACGGGGTATTTTAAGCACTTCAAAAAAGACCTTTCAAACCCTTATAGTATTAGTAGCGAATATATCTATACAATATTTGATGATCATAAATCTGATATCTGGGTAGGAACTTATGAAGCTGGATTGGGTTTTTATAATAAAAAAACTGAATCGTTTACAAGATACACTCATACTTCTAGTCCTACTAGTTTAAGCAACAACGGAGTCGTTTGTGTTTTTGAGGATAAAAAACACAATATCTGGGCAGGTACCATGTCTGGGTTAAATTTGTTAAATAAAAGCAAAGGAACCTTTAAAATTTATTCTATAAAAGATGGTTTAGCAGGCGAATCTATCTTTGCAATTTTAGAAGATAAATCTGGTAATCTGTGGCTCAGCACTAATAAAGGAATTTCTAAATTTGATCCTGTTAATCAAACCTTTAAAAACTACACCGTAGAGGAGGGAATACAAGCGGATGAATTTAGGCCAAATGCTGCTGTTTTGGCGAAGGACGGAACTATGTTTTTTGGCGGCGTAAATGGTTTTAATGAGTTTAATCCGGATGAAATCAAAGAGACAGTAAGTATCCCCAGAGTGGTAATTACTAATTTTCAAGTCTTTAATAAAACTGTTTCTATTCAAAAAGGCGCTGATGGCATATCACCATTACAAAAAGACATTTCAGAAACCCAGCAAATTACTTTAAAATCGGATCAGTCGGTTTTTTCATTTGAGTTTGCCGCATTAGATTATACATTTCAGAAAAGAATGCAATTTGCCTATAAGCTTGCAGGCTTTGATAAAAATTGGAATTATGTGGGAAATACTAGATCGGCTACTTATACCAACCTAGATCCGGGAACATATACATTCATGGTTAAGGCGTCTAATAATGGCTTATGGAATAAGCCTGCTAAATCTATTAAAATTATCATAAACCCTCCATACTGGGCAACATGGTGGTTTAGAATGTTAGTTTTTGTAATAGTTGGTGGAGGTATTGTTGCCTTAGTATTCAATCGCATCAATGCCGTTGAAACTCAAAAGGCTATATTAGAAAAGCAAGTAGCACTACGTACAGCAGAAGTGGTTTACAAATCAGAAGAGCTTGAAATTCAAGCTGAGAAACTGCAAGAACAAGCAGAATCTCTACTAGCGGTTAATGAGCTATTGCATGAAGAGCGTGAAAAATCAGATAAGGCAAACCAGGCTAAAAGTGTATTTCTGGCAACAATGAGTCATGAAATTCGCACTCCTATGAATGGAGTTATTGGTATGGCATCGCTTTTAGCCGAAACCTCTTTGAATCCTGAGCAAGACGATTATGTAAATGTTATTCGCACTAGTGGAGAAGCATTGTTGACGGTAATCAACGACATACTCGACTTTTCAAAAATAGAAAGTGGAAACCTGGAGTTAGAGCAACAAGATTTTGATCTCCGCCAATGTATTGAACAGGTGATGGATGTTTTTGCAAATAAGGCTGCAGCTCAAGGTTTAGATTTAGTTTACCAAATAGATTATACGGTACCTGTACAAATAATAGGTGATAGCTTACGGCTACGTCAAATACTTCTGAATCTGGTGAGTAACGCAATGAAGTTCACGGAAAAAGGCGAAGTATTCGTTAAAGTAACTCATACCAAAACAACAAATGATTGTTTGGAATTAACTTTCGATGTTAAAGACTCCGGGATTGGTATCCCTAAAGATAAATTACCGAGATTATTTAAAGCGTTTTCGCAAGTAGATTCATCAACTACCAGGCAATACGGAGGAACAGGACTCGGTCTGGTAATTAGCGAACGACTAATTAAATTGATGGGCGGCAAAATCTCTGTTGATAGCGAAGTCGGAGTTGGAACCACCTTTAGTTTTAATATACAGACGAAAGCCGGTGACGAACCAAAAAAATTATATGCCCACCTAAATACGCTGGATAACGAGGGTAAGAAGGTTCTAGTGATTGACGATAATCTTACTAACTTATTTATTTTAAAAACGCAACTAGAGCTTTGGAAATTGGTTCCCGTAATCGCGATTTCTGGTAAAGAAGCATTAGAGATTTTAACAGATGATAAACAGTACCATTTAGTGGTTACGGATATGCAAATGCCCCAAATGGACGGAGTAGGTATTGCTGAGCGTATTAAGACAATCCTGCCAGAAATCCCAATTATACTGTTAAGCTCTGTTGGCGATGAATCTCGAACAAAATATCCACACTTGTTTAATTCGGTACTTACTAAGCCAGTTAAACAATCACAATTGTTCCATTTAATTCAACATGAATTAAAGCAACACGGAAGTCTGCCATCTCAACAATTAGAACAAAAAAAGAGTTTATTGTTAACAGAGGAATTTGCCGTAAACTTTCCCTTAAATATACTGTTAGCGGAAGATAATTTGATCAATCAAAAACTAGCAAGTAGGGTATTAAGCAAGCTTGGATATAAAATTGAAATAGCGAATAACGGCAAAGAAGCAATAAATCTGTTAGTTAGTAAAGATTATAATGTTGTTTTGATGGATGTGCAAATGCCAGAAATGGATGGATTGGAAGCAACAAGATTCATTAGAAATAATCATACTTTCCAACCTGTTATTATTGCTATGACGGCTAATGCATTGCCCGAAGATCGTACCATTTGCTTACAAGCAGGGATGGATGATTACATTTCTAAGCCAATTAATTTAGAAACGCTAGTTAAAATCTTACGAGAAACAGCATCTGCATTGAAATTTTAGCGTACTAATTCCACTAAACTTTTTAAGCAGACGGCTAATCACTATGCAACACCTGCCAAATACCTTACTAAACTTCTTTTGGCGAGTGGTAAAAATGTTTTTTCAAGCGGAAAGCTGATATCACTTTCAATATGATATACCGCTGGATTCGGCATGATTGAGCTCCTTGAATGAATCAAATCTTTACGGATAGCTTCTGGTGTATAAATTAAGCTGCGAACGTAATGGTTAACAAATGTGGTGGTTATGCCACTGTGTTTTTCCAGATTGCTTTCAAAAATGGTCACCTGATATTCGTAAACATGGGTCGCTTTGTCATCGCCATTACGTAATAACATGTATCCCCGATAAGGGAATAGAGGCACCACGCCAATGGTTTCTATGTTTATTCTGCTCTGAACAAATTCATAAATTTCCTTTCCTTCTTGTAAGGCAGGGTCCATCTTACTTAATGCGTAAGTGATTATCTGCTCAATTTCTTGCATCAGTGCATCGTCCTGAACCATTTTTTCATAGGTTAAGGCCATCTTTTCCATGTCAGCCTTGGTTAAACGCTGCGGAAAAGCTTTCTGAATAACGGTTTTGTCTTTTTTAAATTTAACCAGGTTGTTGTAATGGAAAATCAGGTCTGTTAAATCGGGGTATAACTCTGTAGAATGAAAACTTTGGTTTATCTGTTTGAGATAAGAAAGTAGTAAATACTTTTTGTGTTCAAAATCAATGGATCCTTCTATAAACCAGTTTGCGCTTAATGATACCATAGTCTCTATATTTTATAATCTTAAATTACAAAAAAAAGACCATTTTTGCAACGATGAGCCTTGGAACCCTGTATCTAATTCCTGTACCGTTGGCAGAAAATGCAGCTGCCAAAACTTTCACTCCTTACTTAGTTAATACGATCAATCACATTAATGAATACATCGTTGAGAATAGTAAAACGGCCAGAAAGTTTTTGAAAGAAGCAGGTTTAACCATTCCGCAAAGCGATTTGATTATTCATGACTATGGGAAACATAACCGTGATGCGGATAATAATATTTTCTTCACAGGTTTATTAGCAGGTAAAGATGTAGGCTTAATGAGTGAAGCTGGATGCCCAGGTATAGCCGATCCTGGTTCGGATATTGTAGCACTCGCACATCAAAAAGGCATTAAAGTGGTGCCACTTGTAGGCCCTAGCTCTATTCTTTTAGCCATTATGGCATCTGGATTCAATGGACAAAGCTTTACTTTTCATGGCTACCTTCCTATTGATAAAGTACAACGGGCAACTAAAATCAAAGAGCTTGAGAACATGTCTGAAAAGTATAATCAGACACAGCTCTTTATAGAAACTCCATTTAGGAATAATCCAATTTTAGAAGAAATTCTCAGGAGCTGTAAGTCCCAAACTAAGCTCTGTATAGCCTGTAATATCACTGCAGATGATGAATTTATACAAACAAAAACCATTTTGCAATGGCGTAAGCAAGTTCCTGATTTGCATAAAAAACCTGTAATTTACTTGCTGTTTAAAGGTTAATAAAGAATTTAGCAAACAAAAAAGGTGTAGCAATCATTGCTACACCTTTAAAATAACCTACAATAAAACTACTCTTTAAATCTTACCATTCTTACCCGTAATGTCGACTTGTTATCTACGGTAGTAGTGTTTTTAAATACAATATACACATCATGTTCGCCAATAACCTCATCAAGCTTAATCACAGATTCAGTAGATTTTCCTATTAATTTCCCTTCCAGAGAATCAATGTAAACTTCTAATTCGGTATTAGAATTCTTAAGACCATCCATATTGGTTGTTAATTCAATCTGTCTAATTCCTTTTAAATCAATTTTATTAAATGCAAGGTAAGCACCGCCTTTTTTAATAATCCCAACTGAGCGGTTTGAATTAAAATCAATTAAATTAGCTTTGTCAGCTTGCCCAGAAGTGATCAATGTGCTTTTTAAAACCACTAAATTCTCACCTGATTGGGAAGAAGTTAACTTAGTTCCTTTATCAGTATAAGCGGCTCTAAAAATATAGCTTCCCTTTTCTGCATCTCCAGTTGGCAACTTAGGTACATAGGTTCCGCTAACCGGACGAGATTTAACAGTTTTGGTTCTTCCATCCAAACTTAAAACGTAACGGGCAATGGCTTTAGCATCATTCTCAGATAAGCTTGAATGTGCAGGCATCATTGCGTCGCCCCATACACCAGTTCCACCGCTGATAATTTTCTTTGCCAAACGGTCAGGAGCGTTAGTATTTCCCTTATATTTTGCGGCAACCGTCATAAATGCAGGACCTAATGATCTCCCCTTTATGGAATGGCAAGATTTGCAATCACTATTGCTAATCAAGTTCATTGCTTTCGAAAATTGCACACTGGCATCCACACTTCGCTGGCTTTGGGCTATCTCTGTCAAGTCGAAACCTTCAGAGAGATAGTCAATACTTACAGCAACTTGTGCAGGAGCTATTCTCTTATTCGCAAGGCTACCATCTTCTTTATCAGTTACTTCAACCGTATAATTAATCGGTTTATTTGGGAAATAAAAACTTCTGTTTGCGTTGTTTAAATCTATTTTTACAATTGGTGGCTCATTGCCTGCTAATAAATCAACTGACTTCGTATTTTTGGCACCCAGCGGATCAGTAACTGTTAATGATGCTTTATAACTTCCAGCAGTTGTTAATGTAAAAACTGGATTTGCTTGTGTGTAAATCTTCGGAGCAGTACTTCCTTTTTTAATTATTCTCCATTCATATTTTAAACTATCGTTGTCATAATCTTTCGTTCCAGCAGAAGAAAGTGACACTTTAAAAGGCAATGCACCTGCAGTTTTATTAGCGGAAGCTTGCACAATTGGCTTTCTGTTGCCAGCATTAAATTCAATCTTAATTAACTCTGCTTCTGGATTATCAACAAAATATCCATTGCCATATTCAATAACATATAAGCTGCCATCCGGTCCAAACTTAATGTCAATCGGGCCTTTTAAATTCAAATCAGGAAGGAAGCGCTCCATTGATTTATAGGTTCCATCTTCCCCAATTGTAATTGCCATGATCCATCCCCTAACCCAATCTGTCACAAACCATTTTCCTTCGTAGTAATCAGGAAACGGGCGTTTAGGATCTGTAAAATCAGAGCGACGATAAATTGGGCCACCAGTTGCACTTCTTCCACCACTATTAAGGAGCGGAAATTCTGGTGATTCAGCATATGGATACCAAATAAATGCAGATTGAGCAGGTGGTAAATCTCTCAAACCCGTATTGTTTGGAGAGGTATTCACTGGATGCAAAGGGTCGAATTTTTCACCAGATTTGCCTGTAGCAAAGTCGTAATCCCAATAAGCTTGATTGTTTCCATTGAAATAAGGCCAGCCAAAGTTGGCGGCCTGTTTTGCCAGGTTAAATTCATCGTATGATCGTGGTCCACGGCCTTCTTTATCCACCGAGCCATCAGGGCCAACTTCTCCCCAATAAAGCCAACCTGTTTTACTATCTATAGTTAATCGCCATGGGTTACGGTTTCCCATCGTGTAAATTTCAGGCTTGGTTTTAGCAGTTCCTTTGGGGAAAAGATTTCCTTTCGGGATAGTATAGCTTCCATCTTTCTCTGGATGAATTCTTAGAATTTTCCCCCTTAAATCGTTGGTGTTTCCTGATGATTTTTGAGCGTCACGTGGAGATTCTCCCGGGCGTTCATCTAAGGGACTAAACCCATCTGACGACCTAGAAAACGTATTATCACCGGTAGTTAAGTATAAATTCCCTGTCTTGTCAAATAACATTCCTCCCCCAACGTGGCAGCATTCCTCTCGCTGAACCGGAACTTCAATAATTAACTTCCGGGTATCGGTTCTGAAAACGGTTCCATCCCATTCATATCTTTCTAAAATGTTTCTTGGGTCACCCGTTTTTGGTGAATAATATATATAAACCCAATGATTATTTTCATAATCCGGATCAAGAATCAATCCCTGTAAACCATCCTCCCCTTCCGTAATTTCACCTTTTTTACTTACATATTTGGTGCTTACCGGGAATTCAGCCACAACAGTTACCTTTCCACTTACAGGATTATAAAGTTTAATCTTACCTTTTCTTTCGGCATATAACACTCTGCCATCTTTCAAAACCTCAAATTGCATAGGTTCTTCAAGCTTTTGTACCAATACCACTTTTGTAAAGCGATTATCATCAGGCTTTTTTAGGTCTTGGGCATTTAGGGTTGCGTTTAGTAACAAGATTGAGCAGATCAATCCTGTAGAAATCTTAAGCAATTTATTCATTGATGTAATTGGGGGTTATATTGGTTATCCGTGAATTCCTTCTTTTTTACCGTAATTTTGAATTACAATCGCTTCGTAATCCAAATATTCCTGCCAGCGCTTATCCACATCAATATTGCCTGCATGTTTTTTCGCAAGGCGGATAAACATGGTATAATGTGTAGCTTCACTTACCATTAATTCATGGTAAAAATCTGAAAGTTGTTTGTCTTTAATATGTTCAGACATTACTTTGAATCGCTCACAGCTTCTCGCTTCAATCATTGCGGAAAACAACAAACGATCGATGAGTTGTTCATGCCTGCTACCACCCTTTATAACAAATTGCATCAGTTCGTTAACGTAATGATCTTTGCGCTCACGTCCTAAAACGAATCCCCGTTCTAAAATCAAATCATGAACTCGCTTAAAATGATCCATCTCTTCCATCACCAACTTGGCCATCTCTTGAACTAAATCAGAAAGGTTTGGGTTTTGAACGATGAGCGTGATGCCATTGCTAGCTGCCTTTTGTTCACAGAAAGCATGGTCTGTTAATATTTCTTCGATGTTGCTTTCAACCACATTCTTTACCCAAAGTGGATCTGTTGGAAGTTGAAGCTTTAAGATAGTTTTTTCGTTACTCACAACACAAATTTATAATTCTAATCAGGTATACGCTATGTACATCAGTAACAAAATCATGTTGCACAAGTTCAATGGTATAAATTTTTGCTTTCTATAAATTCAAGTACAGCTTCCGGCAAAAAGTATTGTACATTTTTACCACCTTTGATCGATGTGCGAATAAAGGTGGAAGAAAGCTCCATTAATGGAGTTTGAGTAATGGTTATAGATGGATGGTTATCGAATGCGGAATTTTCAAAACCTGGTCGAGGGTACACATGAATATGATAATCTCTTAAAATGATTTCATAATTCTTCCACTTTTTAAATGATTTTAAGTTATCTGAACCCATAATGATACTGAAATGATGCTCAGGATACTTGTCATGCAGGTAAATTAAGGTGTCAACAGTGTATGATGGTTGTGGTAATTTCAATTCAACATCGCTTACGCGGATATTAACTGCATCATCAACGGCAAGTTTACACATTTCTAAACGATCATACATATTGATCAGCCCTCCTTTTTCTTTTAAAGGATTGTGTGGCGAAACTACTAGCCAAACCTGGTCTAGTTCAGTATGGTTGGCCATGTAATTAGCTATGATTAAGTGGCCAATATGGATGGGATTATATGAACCAAAAAATAAGCCTATTTTCATTTTAAAGAGTTGAGATAGGAGATATTAGATTCGAGAATGTTTAGACGACTTCGGTCTTCGGAAAAATCTACCTCAAGAATTGACAAAATTTCCAACTAATTTCTCAGCCTCATCGCAAGCAGTGCTTAAATCATAGTTTTTAAGAATAACATCAAACCTGTCAGCATATTGCAGCTCTTTTTCTGCTTTTGCGAAACGCTCAGCTAACTTTTCCTCACTGTCGGTTCCTCGGCCGGTTAACCGTTCCTTTAAAACTTCAAGAGACGGCGGTTGTACAAATATCGCCAATGCTTGCGAACCATATTTCTTTTTCAAATGCAAGCCACCTTCTACGTCAATATCGAAAATTACATGCTTTCCTTCATCCCAGATACGCTCAATTTCTGATCTTAAGGTGCCGTAGAAAGTGCCAGTATAAACTTCTTCAAATTCAACAAATTCCTTATGTGCTATTTTATGTAGAAAATCTTCTTTAGAAATAAAGTAGTAATCCTTTTTATCAACTTCTTCACCTCTGCGCTCCCTGGTGGTAGCAGAAATTGAGAATTCAAGATTTAATTCTTGTTTTAAAAGATGTTGAACAATGGTTGTTTTTCCTGCTCCGGAGGGTGCTGAGAATATAATTAATTTACCTGCCATATTTTGGAGTTGTGGGTTGTAAGTTGTAGGTTTATTTTATGCGGTAAGGCACTTATCACTTAAAACTTATCACTTATAACTTTCTATAGTACGTTTAATAATATTTTTACAAGTTGTAAGCTGTAAGTTTATTTTATGCGGTAAGGCACTTGTCACTTAAAACTTATTACTTATAACTTTTTATAGTACGTTTAATAATTGTTCTTTAATTTTTTCAAGTTCTTCTTTCATCCCAACAACAATTTGCTGAATATTGGCGTCATTTGCCTTGGAACCTATTGTGTTTATTTCTCTTCCAATTTCTTGGGATATAAAACCGAGCTTTTTACCGTTAGCGTCTTTGTCGTTTAAAGCTTCTAAAAAGTAATCACAATGACTTTTTAGCCGAACTTTTTCTTCTGTGATATCTAACTTATCGATATAAAAAATCAATTCTTGTTCAAAGCGATTGCCATCTACACTCTCTTTACCTACAGCTTCGTTTAAGTAATTGTTAAGCCTTTCGCGAATCATTATAATTCTATTAGGCTCGTAAACTTCCACTTGGGTCATCCCGCCAAGGATGTTTTTAATTCTCAAAATTAAATCTGTTTTTAAAACATTTCCTTCATCCTGACGGAAAACCTGAAAGCTTTTGACTGCATCCTGAAATGTTTTGTAAAGATATTTCCACTCATCTTCATTCAATGCATCAACGTCATACTGAATTACATCTGGAAAATTTAGTGCTAGTTGAAGTAAGTTATTGCCTGTATCACCGAGTGTATCAGCAGCTAACTTTAATTGGTTGTAATAAACCTTTAATAAATCGTGATTTATAGTAGCAGCCTTAGCAGAAGCTTCTGCATAATCTACTTGTATAGAAATATTTACTTTACCCCGCTCAATTTGCTTGTTGCAATCGTTTCGGATAATATATTCTTTGTCAGAAAAGGATTTTGGTAATTTTAAAGAGAGTTCTAAAAACTTGCTGTTTAAAGATTTAATTTCTACAGTAAATTTGGTTTGCTCCATGTCATGGACTGCCAAGCCATAACCAGTCATTGATTTAATCATGGGTAAAGATAAAACTAATATTGATTTGGTTAAAACCTAAAGTGCAGCAATTAACCTATTCCCAACGGATATTTATGAACAAGCTGTTTTAACATTATTTCACAATTAGGTATCATCCCAATGCGTACTTTTGTCTACTATCTGATGAAGTATTTATATAGCTTTCTTGTTGGCTTATGCATTTTTATTGGGGCACCGATAGGTTTATCTGCACAACAAGTTGTCAGAGGAGTTATTTTTGACAATAGAACATCTCAAAGAGTGTCAAATGCAATTATACTTAATACAAAAAATAATGCGTTAGTAAAAAGTAACGAATTGGGGGTTTTTCAAATTAAAGCAGATATTTTAGATACACTTTCAATCACAAAAAGTGGTTATACTGAATACTATCAAAAAGTATCGTCTTATCAGGATGTGTTTATTCGGTTACAACAAATAATCCGACTTAACGAAGTTACTGTCACAGGTCAAAGCAAAAAACAAGAGTTGGACGAAATAAAAAGAGAATACAGAAAAAAATCTTTTTATGGCGGTAAACCTCCGGTACTTGCCTACGTCTTCCATCCCGTTACCGCATTGTATGAGAAATTTGGAAAGGAGCCTGGTCAGGCAAGGCGATTTAATAATTTTTATAAAACGGAATTAGAAGAAACTGAAATAAGTCGTCGTTTTAATCCCACTATCATAAAAGAGTTGACACCATTAAAGGAAACCGACATGCGAAACTTTATAGAAATATACAAGCCTCAGTATGAAACGTTGTCCAGTTGGGATGATTATGAGCTTATAAAATATATAAAAGCTTCAGCAGCAACCTATATAAAATCGGGAAAACCTCAGAGCGGCTTTAAGACCTTTCCAAAGCTTCCATCAGCACCAGATTTAGGCGATAAGGAAATCAAACTCAAAAAAATAAAATATTAGATATGTAAGGCCTCGCAGGCTTTTTCTGCCGCAAGTTTTTCAGCATTTTTCTTGTTATAGTCCCGTCCTACGCCGCAGTTTTCACCGTCAATGTTTGCTTGGACTGTAAATAATTTAGCTGTTTCTCCTTCACCATTCGCAATTATTTCAAAAGTTATGTCTTTTCCATGGCGTTGGCACCATTCAATAAGTTTACTCTTAAAATTGGTTTCTGTTAATTCGAGGGTGTGAATGTCGATGTGAGGTTTTATAATGCGGGTAATCAGAAACTCACGGGTGAAGTTATATCCTTTATCCATGTAAACGGCACCTACCAAAGCTTCAAATGCATCACCTAAAAGCGAGCCTTGCTTGTTTGGGAAATTAAGCATCTTGCTATCAAACTCAATCAATTCATCAAAGCCTAACTTTTTTGCTAATTGATTTAAATTTACCCTGCTAACAATTTTAGAACGCATTTCTGTTAAGAAGCCTTCTTCTTTATAGGGATATCTTTTAAAAAGTACTTCAGCAACTACTGCTCCTAAAATAGCATCCCCAAGAAATTCCAATCGTTCATTACTAGTCTTAATGCCATTTTTCATTAACACAGCAACAGATCGATGTCTGAATGCAAGCTTGTAAAGGCTTAAATTTCCCGGTACAAATCCTAAAAGATTTCTTAAAGATTTTATGTATTTGCGGTAAGGCGAAAAATGAAGTTTGTATATTTTAAAAAGCGGCATTAATTAATACATCGGCTATATGAAATTGTATCATACTAAGATAGTAGCTTTTTTCACCCAATCCAAAAAGGAAATTCTCTACAATTAATCTACTGCTGATATTTCTTGAATATTACGGAAGCATTGTGCCCACCGAATCCAAAAGTATTACTTAAAGCGGCATTAACTGTTCGTTTTTGAGCTTTATTAAATGTAAAGTTAAGTCTTGGATCAAAGCCAGGATCATCTGTAAAATGATTAATTGTAGGAGGAATTATATCATTTTTTATAGCCAAAATTACTGCCATGGCTTCAATAGCTCCTGCTGCACCTAACAGATGGCCTGTCATTGATTTAGTGGAACTAATGTTTAATTTAAATGCATTCTCACCAAAAACATCCACAATGGCTTTAACTTCCGATATATCTCCAAGAGGAGTAGAGGTTCCATGAACGTTAACATAATCAATGTCAGATGGTAGTAACCCAGCATCCCGTAAGGCACCCGTCATTACCAACTTTGCACCTAAGCCTTCTGGATGTGGAGCAGTAATGTGATTAGCATCTGCACTCATGCCTCCACCAACCATTTCTGCATAAATTTTAGCACCACGCTTAAGAGCATGTTCTAATTCTTCTAAAATAATAGTTCCGGCACCTTCTCCGGCAACAAAACCATCACGGTCTTTGTCAAATGGTCTGGATGCGGTTTTTGGACTGTCGTTACGTGTAGATAATGCATGCATGGCGTTGAAACCACCCATGCCTGCTTCATTTATAATTGCTTCAGAACCTCCTGATACAATCATATCTGCCATACCTAAACGTAGATAATTGAAAGAATCAATTAAAGCATTTGTAGAGGATGCACAGGCAGAAACAGTAGAAAAGTTCGGCCCACGTAAGCCGTATTTGATAGATATATGACCTGGAGCAATGTCCAGAATCATTTTCGGAATGAAGAAAGGGTTAAACCTTGGGCTTCCATCGCCTTTGGCGAAGTTAACTACCTCGTCCTGGAATGTTTTTAAGCCTCCGATACCTGACCCCCAAATCACACCAATACGATTAGTATCTAGATTTTTAAGGTCAGCTCCTGAGTCAGCAATCGCTTCTGCCGTTGAGGCAAGAGCGTATTGAACAAATGGATCTAATTTCCGTGCTTCTTTCTTCTCCAGAAAGTCTTCAGGATTAAAATTCTTTACTTCACAAGCGAATTTTGTCTTGAATTTCTCTGTATCGAAATGAGTAATAGGAGCAGCACCGCTTACCCCATTGACTAATGAGTCCCAGAAGTCTGGGACAGTATTACCAATTGGAGTAAGCGCACCTAGTCCTGTAACAACAACTCTTTTAAGCTCCATTTATGATTTTGGGGTGCGTAAATTATTTTACGTTTTTTTCTAAATAAGCAATAGCTTGACCAACTGTGCCGATAGTTTCAGCTTGGTCATCAGGGATAGCAACGTTGAATTCTTTTTCGAATTCCATGATCAGTTCAACGGTGTCTAATGAATCAGCACCAAGATCATTTGTGAAAGAAGCCTCCGGTGTTACTTCGCTTTCGTCTACACCTAATTTTTCAACGATAATTGCTTTTACTCTTGAAGCGATATCAGACATGGTTTTGTTTTTTTAATTATTAATGATTTCTGTGCAAAGAAAAATAAAATCTTATAAATATCAAACCTTTTTCTTTTTACAAGGCGATATAGTTTTTATCTAGTTAAGAGTTATACTTTTGTGAAAAGTTATAAAGCCTTCGTGAATAGAACAACATTAAAATACGAACTCGATTTAGACTTTGTTTTAGTGGCAATAACTACGCCACTAAAAGACTATAAATTATGTTATCAGATTAATAAGCGGCTATCTGTAAACTTTTGCAGAATTGCAGAATTAGAACTGATATTTAATGGCGATGAAAAGCCTCTTATTTTTAGTCGATATAGTTATGAAGATAGTCAAACTGAAACAGTTTTCTACGTTTTAGCAAATAAAGGGGCAGACGGTCTGTTGATTCCTGAAATGAGAAACGTTGATTTCTTTTTACTAATTAAGAATTATATAGACAAAGATGATCTACAGTACTTAATAACAGGTATAAACAAAATTTCAGAGGTATTGGTAGCGGTAGAAATTGAACCAAAAAAATTAAAATCTAAGGAGAATCTGATATTTTAACCCTATACTTGGTGTTGATTTGACAATATGCCTCATTTTTAGCATTACCTTAATCACAAAACGATAAATATTTTTTAATTAAATACATAACGCATGAAAACGGTTCATAACAGAACTAAAATTGTAGCCACTTTAGGTCCGGCATCAAGTAGTAAAGAAGTTTTACTAAGTATGATTAAAGCTGGAGTAAATGTTTGCAGACTAAATTTTTCTCACGGTGCAGCTGAAGATCATCAACAAGCAATTGATATAATACGTGAAATCAACAAGCAATATAAAACTAACGTAGGTATTCTTGCGGATTTGCAAGGCCCTAAAATTCGTATAGGAAAAGTTATTGAAGGTGGTATAAAACTAATTAATGGTAATAAAATCAACATCACCACCAAGGAAATGATTGGCGATGACAAGCAGATTTATATTACTTATCAAAGCTTTCCACGTGATGTTAGAGCAGGGGAAATTATTTTGTTAGATGACGGAAAGCTTCAAATGCGTGTTCTTGAAACTAATAATATTGATACGGTTACTTGCGAAGTAATGTACGGTGGTATCTTAACTTCACGTAAAGGTGTAAATCTACCTAACACGAAAGTTTCTATTCCGAGTTTAACTGAAGAGGATTTAGTAAATCTTGAATTTGCTTTAAAAAATGAAGTCGAATGGATTGGTTTATCATTTGTTAGATCTGCAGACGATATTATTGAGCTAAAACGAATTATCAGTCGTAGCGGAAAATTATCTAGAGTAATTGCTAAGATTGAAAAACCAGAAGCTATCGAAAATATCGATGAGATAATCAAGGTCACTGATGGTGTAATGGTTGCCCGTGGAGATTTGGGTGTTGAAATGCCTATGGAACAAGTTCCTTTGCTTCAGAAAATGATTGTAAAAAAATGTAACGCGGCTTCTAAACCAGTAATTGTTGCTACTCAAATGCTTGAGAGTATGATTACAACCCCGCGTCCAACTCGTGCTGAAGTTAATGATGTTGCAAATTCAGTTTTAGATGGTGCTGATGCAGTAATGTTAAGCGGGGAAACTTCTGTTGGAGATTTTCCGGTTATTGTGATTGAAACCATGCAGAAGATTGTAAGAAATATTGAGGAAAATGATTATCCATTCAACCTTACTAAAGAATTAGATCCTACTTCATCCCATTATTTGGCTGATGCTGTTTGCGGATCTGCTGTTTATTTAGCCGAAAAAACAAATGCAGCCGGAATAATCGCGATGACTTCTTCTGGTTATACTGCCTTTGAAATTTCAAGTTATCGTCCAAAAGCTGGAACTTTCATTTTTACAAGTAATAAAAACTTACTTAACGCAATGAGTTTATTGTGGGGAGTTCGTGGCTTTTATTACGACAAGTTTGAAAGTACGGATAGCTCAATAAGTGAAGTAAACAGAATTTTAAAAACTGAAAAATTGATCGAGACTGGTAATGTGGTTATTAATACAGCTGCTATCCCAATCGAGAAAAAAGGTAAGACAAATATGATCAAGGTAACGTTAGTTGATTAGTTAACCTTTAATAAAGTAAAAAAAAAGCTGGCTTATAGCCGGCTTTTTTTATGACAAAAATTTAGCAATTAAAAGCATAAAAAACAAAAATTTAAGAGTTACCAACAGGCTAACTATTTGATAGTTAGTATTTTGGTTTGGTTAGCTTTTTGCATTCGATGTTTAATTTAAAACTGTTGAAAACTCAATTTAGTCCTGGGTTTTCAAACAGATAAATTTGGATAAAAACCCCTATAATTTTTTAATAGGGATTTCAACATACTTAATAGATCTGTAATGATGGGAAAAGCTTCAACTAACAAACCTGCCAATGGTTTGAAATTTCAACGCTACTTCACAAAGGAAGATGTAAGCGTTTATGATTTATTCAATTACGAAAAACGATCTTCTGTCATTCGGAATCCGGCAGGCGATGCGGTGTTTGAAATGAATAATGTTGAAGTGCCATCAAGCTGGAGCCAGGTTGCTACTGACATTTTAGCTCAAAAATATTTTCGTAAAGCGGGTGTTCCTCTTGCGGATGGATCTACTGGTTCTGAAAATAGCATTAAACAAGTTGCCCATCGTCTTGCGAATTGCTGGAAAATTTGGGGTGAACGTTATAATTATTTTTCGTCTGAAAAAGATGCGAATGTATTTTATGATGAATTAGTCTATACAATTGTTGGTCAATTAGCGGCACCAAACTCTCCTCAATGGTTTAATACAGGTCTTCATAGCTCTTACGGAATTACAGGCGGTCCTCAAGGACATTACTTCGTTGATCCGACAACCGAAAAGTTAGAAAAATCCACCTCAGCTTATGAACGCCCACAACCGCATGCTTGTTTTATTTTATCGGTATCGGATGATTTGGTTAACGACGGTGGCATCATGGATCTTTGGGTTCGTGAAGCACGGATTTTTAAATACGGCTCTGGTGTAGGAACTAATTTCTCCGCAATTAGAGGTGAAAGCGAAAGACTTTCTGGTGGTGGTTATTCGTCCGGCTTGATGTCATTTTTGAAGATTGGCGATCGGGCGGCTGGGGCAATTAAATCTGGTGGTACTACTCGTCGTGCTGCTAAAATGGTGTGTTTAGATTTAGATCATCCCGAGATAGAAGGATTTGTGAATTGGAAAGTGGAGGAAGAAAAGAAAGTTGCTGCTTTAATAGCGGCTGGCTATTCGTCTGATTACGAAGGAGAGGCTTACAGAACTGTAGCCGGACAAAATTCCAATAATTCTGTACGTATCCCAAATAGCTTTTTCAAGGCGTTGGAAAGTGGTGCTAAATGGGATTTAATAGGACGGACAAATGGCAAAACAATTAAATCAATTTCTTCTGAAAAATTATGGCAGGATATCACTTTTGCTGCTTGGGCGTGTGCAGATCCAGGAGTACAGTATGATACAACAATAAACGAATGGCACACTTGTCCGGAAGGAGGCAGAATCAACGCTTCGAATCCTTGCTCAGAGTACATGTTTCTGGATAACACTGCTTGTAACCTAGCTTCCATCAACCTGGCTCATTTCTATGATCCGAATACCTTTATTTTTGATGTAAAAGGCTTTGAGCATGCATGCCGTATCTGGACAGTAGTTTTAGAAATATCTGTGTTGATGGCTCAATTTCCATCTAAGGAAGTTGCTCAATTATCTTACGATTACCGTACACTAGGATTAGGTTATGCCAATTTAGGGTCAATGTTGATGGTGTCAGGAATTCCTTATGATAGTGAAAAAGCTCGGGCAATTGGTGGTGCAATCACAGCAATCATGACAGGTACCGCGTATGCTACTTCTGCGGAAATGGCAAAAGAGCTTGGTACTTTTAAAAGATACGAAGACAATAAAAAACACATGATGCGTGTAATGCGGAATCATCGCTATGCTGCATATAATACGGGCTCGTATGAGGGTTTAGAAATTTCTCCTATCGGGATATCACAGAAAGAATGCCCTGATTATTTGCTTTCGGCTGCTTGCAATTCATGGGATAAGGCTGTTGAGCTAGGTGAAAAGTATGGATATAGAAATGCTCAAACCACTGTAATTGCACCAACTGGAACCATTGGTTTAGTGATGGATTGTGATACAACGGGTATTGAACCTGATTTTGCGTTAGTGAAATTCAAAAAATTATCAGGTGGTGGATACTTCAAGATCATCAATCAGGGTGTTCCTGCTGCTTTGCGTAATCAAGGCTATAAAGAGTATGAAATTGAAGCCATTGTAAGCTATGCAAAAGGTGCAGCAACTTTACAGGGAGCACCACATATTAATTTTGATAGTTTATCCGCTAAAGGTTTTACTCAAGATGAATTACAAAAGATCGATAAATCTTTATTAGCCGCTTTTGAAATTGGATTTGTTTTTAATCAGTGGACATTGGGTGAAGATTGCTTAAAAAGGTTAGGCTTTAAGCCTGATCAATACAATTCGGCTGATTTTAACCTGTTGCGTTCATTAGGTTTTAAACGTGATCAGATTGCTGAAGCGAATGAATTTATTTGTGGAACCATGACCATTGAGGGTGCACCTTATTTGAAAGAAGAACATTATCCAATATTTGATTGCGCTAACAAATGCGGAAATAAAGGGCAACGCTATATTCATGCACATGGCCATATTAAAATGATGGCAGCTGCCCAACCTTTCTTATCTGGGGCAATTTCTAAAACTATTAATCTTCCCAATGAAGCTACAGTTGAAGAAATTAAAAACTGCTATGAACTATCATGGAAATTGGCTCTTAAAGCAAATGCCTTGTATCGTGATGGTTGTAAGTTGTCTCAACCTCTTTCTACAAAATCTTCTGACTCTAAAGAAGACAAGTTAGACACCGTTGAAGAAGTTTTAGGCGAAGCAGCAAATGTTAAATTAAGTGATTTAACGGCTGAGCAAGTTTTAGAAGCGGCAAGAGCAATATTAGAGCGCTCTACAGATACTACTTTTAAACGTCAATTATCCTCTGTTGTTGAACGCAAGAACCTTCCAGGAAAACGTGGCGGGTTTACTCAAAAGGCTGCGGTGGGTGGTCAAACCTTGTTCGTTCGTACAGGAGAATACGAGGATGGAACGTTAGGTGAAATTTTTGTGGATATGCATAAAGAAGGTGCCACTTTCCGATCGCTGATGAACTGTTTTGCTATTGCAGTTTCTGTTGGCTTACAATATGGTGTTCCGTTAGAAGAGTTTGTAGACAAGTTTACTTTTACTCGTTTTGAACCTTCCGGGATGGTTACTGGGCACGAGAATATTAAGAGTGCAACTTCTATTATTGATTATATTTTCCGGATGCTTGGTTATGAGTATTTAGGAAGAGAAGATTTGGTACATATAATTACCAAGCAGAATGTTGTTTTAGGTAATCCGCAAATGACGGATGAGGATAAAAACACGCATGAGAATAATTTTGATGACGTTCAGAAACCGGCAGCTTCTAAATCAACAATGGGATTTAAATTAAAACCTGTCTTGGATATTTCCGGGGGCGGACAATCTGATGCTCCATCATGCAGTAATTGCGGCCACATTATGGTTCGTTCAGGTACTTGTTATAAATGCTTGAACTGTGGTACTCAGGGAGGATGCTCTTAGAGAGTTGTAAGTTTTGAGTTGTAAGTTATAAGTGGGCCTCGGTGAATATGCCGGGGCTTTGTTTTATCAGATGTGGAGATAAATGCTTCAAGCAAGGTTAATTTATGGTTGAAAAGACGATTGAATTTATAAGAACTAAGAATTATAAGTTTTTGAGAAGTATTGGACAGGGAGGCACAGGTAAAACTATATTAATCGAGGATGAAGTAATTAACGAAGTCTTTATTTGCAAGAAATATTCACCAACTATAAAGAGCATCAAGAAATATATTTCAAAAACTTCATTGATGAAATAAAACTTCTCCATTTACTTTATCATCGAAATGTTGTTAGGGTTTTCAATTATTATTTATATCCGGAAAAAACAACTGGATATATTTTAATGGAATATGTTGATGGGTTAAAAATTACCGATTACCTTAATGAGTTCCCTGACAAATTAAATGAATTATTTGTTCAGACTATTGCAGGCTTTAGGCATTTAGAAGAAAATAAAATTTTACATAGAGATATACGACCAGAAAATATTATGGTATCCAGTGAAGGTCTGTTAAAAATTATCGACTTCGGATTTGGTAAAAAAGTTGATTTTGAAATAAATTTTGACAATAGTTTGTCCCTAAACTGGAGATATAGTATTCCGGATGACTTTGGTTTTAGAACCTATGATTTTACGACAGAAGTATATTTTGTAGGAAAATTGTTTGAGGAGGTAATAAATGAAAGGAGTCTGCTGAGTTTTTCATATTTAAACATTTTGCACGAGATGACGAATCCAGATCCAAAAGAAAGGATTTCATCTTTTTTTGATGTTGACCGTATGATCATTTCTGGAGATACAAAAGGTGTAGAATTTTCTGATATCGAGCAGAAAGCATACTTGGATTTTGCATCTGATCTAAGTGGTATTTATTCAAAGATAGAATCGAACTGTGAATATCTCAAGGATATTGATAGCATAATAATGGCATTAGACGATGTATATCACAGTTGCATGTTAGAAAATTTTGTCCAATCACCCGTTGCGGTTGCTCATTGTTTTGTGAATGGAGGTTTTTTTTTCAGTAGAAATGCTGTTGTATATGTACCTCACTTAAAAAACTTCTTGAACTTATTGAAATCAATAGGTGTTGATAAAAAGAAAATAGTCATTAATAATTTATGGAAAAGACTTGACAATGTAAAAAGGTATCAAGATGATGATGACTTACCATTTTGATATGTAGGAATTACTAATACCGGATCGAACAAGAGGTTAGAAATTTAAACCTACAACCCTTACCATCCTAAACCTGACAGCAGTGGATACCGGCCAATGTCATTAAGTTAAGGAAATACCACAGTTAAGAACCAGAATTAAATCCGGTTCTTTAAGGTACGAAACTTAAAAACTGTGGTATGTCAGCAAACTTAAAAATCATTTCA
>JAQBOG010000001.1 GCA_028288165.1 Sphingobacteriales bacterium
ATACTCAATACTCAATACTCAATACTCAATACTCAATACTCAATACTCAATACTCAATACTCAATACTCAATACTCAATACTCAATACTCAATACTCAATACTCAAAATGTTTACAGGAATAATAGAAACTTTAGGTAAAGTTGTAGAATTACACAATGATCATGGAAACTTGAATTTAACCATTTCCTCATCCATTTCTGACGAGTTAAAGATAGATCAAAGCGTAGCTCATAACGGCGTTTGCTTAACCGTTGTGGCGATTGATAATGGAAAACATACGGTTACTGCCATTGAAGAAACACTTAATAAAACAAGTTTGGGGAATTTGAAGCTTGGTGATGATATTAATTTAGAGCGCTGTATGCAAATGAACGGGCGCTTAGATGGTCATATTGTGCAGGGCCATGTTGACCAAACTGCCGAATGTATCAATTTGTTGGAGTTAGATGGAAGTTGGGAATATACTTTTCGATACGATGCTTCTATTGGAAACGTAACTGTTGAAAAAGGTTCGATCTGCGTGAATGGAATAAGTTTAACGGTGGTTAATTCGCTGGATGATTGTTTTTCTGTAGCTATAATTCCTTACACACACGAACATACTAACTTAAAACATGTTCAGCCTGGTGATATTGTGAATTTAGAGTTTGATATCATTGGAAAATATGTAGCTAGACTTACCAGAAGAAACTAATTTCCAATCTCGTTGATTCTTCAGCAAAGCAATAAACTACTTCAATTTTCTATGGCCGGGTAATTGTTATTCTACAAGTAGATAACAAATAAAATAAAACCTGGTATTATGGATAAGTTAAAAAAATTCGAGTTGATGGAAAAAATTACCCACGAGCTTGAAGATTTAAAGAATAGTCAGACGGCTATTGTTCAAAAAATTGGGAAGATTGAAATAGATAATTTTGATTTAAATAATAAGACATTAGAACGGGTTCTGCCAGAAATGCACCAAAACGTAGCAGACAATTTAGACAAGATTGCAGAGATTTTGGAAGACTTCGAAAATGCTAAAAACAATTTTGGCAAAGAAAATAACATAGAAGCTTTACGTGAAGAGGAAACCATTCGTGAGGCGATGGAAGGCGGAGAGAAATAATTAATCTATTTCAATTATAACGACAAAGGGAGCAGTTTTCGCTGCTCCCTTTGTCGTTTAATTATTTTTGACCTCGCTAGGTTTTTGCGTTAGTGATTGAAGTGAAAATCCTTTTTGCCCCCTATCGGCAAAAAGATTGTAACGGAAAGCACGCCCGAACGCCCAAATCATTAAAGTGCTTCGGATTTTAGCAAGCGATTTTCTACCATGATAAGCCTTTCAAATTATCTTGATCGTATTTATAGGGAATGAAACTTTCTTCCAAGCACTCGCAATTTATTTTCATAACGGTTGATTGAACATTACCAAAAATGCTGGCAACAGGTGCATCGGTAGCATCTCTTCCTGTAGAAATTTTGACCAAACCATTTAGAGGAACAAGTTTAGTGGCATCAAAAATGATCCACTTACCTCCCAGATATGCTTCAAAACAAGCGTGAAAATCGGGTGGATATAATTTATAAGAATAGCCAGTATAATATCTTGCGGGAATTGTTAATGCCCTGCACAACGCAATTCCTAAATGTGCAAAATCACGGCAAACACCAGCTAATTCAGTTACTGTGTCATAAGCCGAAGTTTGTGAATTAGTGGAGCCGCTTAAGTATTCTACGTTTTTATGAATCCAATCTGTGATTGCAATGACTTTTAAAAAGGCATTATCTATATTTCCAAATTTGTTGTTAGCAAAACGGTATAATTTATCTGACTGACAGTATCGGCTGGGGTTCAAAAATGATAACTCATAAAAGCCCAAGTTGGCCAAAGGAACGTCTTCTAATGATTCAAGATCAGTCAAATCATAGTAGGAATCTACGATTGCATTGTAAGATATTTTTAAGGTAACGGGGTCAGAAATATTGATTCTTAGAAACTTATTTTCTTTGGTAATGGAAATCAGTTCATCACTTTCAAGATGAGGTTCAATTGCTAAATTTTCCTTAAGCACTTGTTGTGAAGAAGTTCTTAACGCATGAATATTCAGTATAATGGTTGATGGTGACTGAATATTATATTCCAAATTACTGGAAATATTGAACTTCATAAATGTATTGCGGTGTTAAACGTGCTTCTCAACTGGTAATTTACTGGTAATTGCATTCATCCATTCTTCGGGAAGTTTTTCAAGGGCACTTTTTAACTCTTCTGCCCATTGTGCGGAAACTTGTTCTAGATCATTTTTTTCATATCGATGTTCCACAATGTTAAAGCTGTCTTTTTTATACAGCATTACATCGATGGGAAAATCGACATCGTTGGCACTAGCTCTGGTTGAATCAAATGAAAGAAAACCGGTTTTTAAAGCTAACTCCAAACTAGAATCATTGGTTAACGTTCGGGTTAAAATGGGCTTTCCATGTCCGGAATTGCCAATTATTACAAACGGGGATCCTTGATCAAGCTCTACCCAATTACCTTCCGGATAAAGTAAGAATAATTTATGTTCTTCATCGTCTTTTAATTGACCGCCAATAATGGTATTTAAATTGAATTTAAAACCAGATTTAGCGAGAGCTTCCTTATCTTCTTCTGCAACACGGCGTACCTGTTGGCCAAACGCATTTACAGCTTTATATAACTTATTAAATTCAGCACCTTCCTCTAATAATTCATTAAAATAAATGATGGCTTTATCTCTAACAGAGCGTAGGCCACTTGTCATTATAAAAATAGAATGATTGTTTTTTTGATCTATGTGGATCTTTTTTTTGATGGTAGTGTCTGATCCTGAAACTATTCGGGTGTCGGCTATGGCTACTAATCCTTCTTTTACTTTTATTCCTAAACAATAAGTCATACTAAACGTCAGTGTAAATACAATTAAAAATCACAAGATAATAATTCATATTGTAGAATGGTCATTTAAGTGATTTCAATGCTGTTCGAACTTATTGTTGTTGCTGTTGTTGCTGTTCTTCCATTATCGCCTGGTAAGCTTTGAAACTATTTACTAAGGTGTCTTTAGAAATTTCCTGAAAACTTGGTGCAGATTTTACAGGTTTGTCTATATCTTCGCCATTATAAGATACCGTGACGTTTACCTGCAATTTATGTTCAGGCTGTCCTTTATATATCCCTTTAACAGGAGAGCAGTCGGTGAAATTTCTTCCCACAGCAAGTCTTACGTGCAAGTCATTCACGATAGAATTATTTGTGGGATCAAGGCCCAGCCATCCATAATGTGGAATGTAAGCTTCTACCCAAGCGTGTGTTGCGCCTTCACCTCTCATTCCATTTTTGTTAGGGCAAATATAGCCGCTTACATACCTTGCGGGAATGTTTACTTGGCGAAGCATAACTAAAAGTATATGTGCAAAATCCTGACAAACACCAGCCTTTAGTTTCCAAATTTCATCTGGAGTTGTTTCTACATTCGTAATTCCAGGAATGTATTCGAAATTTTTAAATACGTATTTGCAAAAACTTTGGCAGGTTTTAAACGGAGTAAAATCTGATTTATTGATATTATTTACAATCGATCGTACTTCTTCCTCACTCTCAAAATATTCGGTTGTAAGGTAATCTATGTACGGAGTTATTCTTCTGAGTCGTTCTAACTCCGACCAATTGTCGGTAGAAAAAATATTGTCTTGAGGTAAGGGACGAGGTTTAGTAATGACTCTTAAGGTGGATAATATCTCCAAAAAATAATGAGGTTCTCTTAACGTAAAGTTTCCGACATCATTGCCGTAATAATCCTTATGAACGTATACGCCTGGATCACCAGAAATTTTTAATTCGTGCTTTTGTACATCTTGAAAGTCATCCTTAATAGGATACAAGATTATTTTATTTGCACTATTGTGTACATATCCAGGATAGGAGTATAGCGTTTGATGTTTAATATAAAATTCAGGCATTGTTTATTGGTTAAGAAATGCTAAAATTTGAAATCAGGAATAAGCAAAATATTGGTCGTTCAAAGCATTACCAATATGGTAAAGTTCATGCTTTACAGAATTGATAAAAGTAAGTCTTTCCTGATCAATGCTTTTCGCTGAACTATATTTTATGCGGCTTTGTAGCTTGCCAATGCTAAAAGAAAGATCCCGGTCCTCGATTTGATTATCATTTTTAAGTTTTGAAAAATACCTGAAAATGTTGTTTACAGAATAGATTACTGACCGCGGAAAATCATTATTTAATACAACCTGCTCCAATATATTCTCTGCCTCAATACCTTGACGGTATGTTTTAAGATATAAATCGTATCCTCCTAATGAAAGCAGTAGGTGCTTCCAGTAAGTAGTATCTGTTAAAAGATCAGGATTGTTGTCAACGGAACCAAACTTTACGTGTAACACATCCACAGATTGAATGCTTCGCTCCAAATATTTACCAATATTCATAAAGCTTCTGCCTTCCCCTCTTTCCATGGTGACTTCTGCGGTGCCATAATAAAGCATAATCTGTTTAATCAAAATATCTAACACAGAAACTGGATCATCTTTTTGTAGAGATTTAGCAAGGCTCGGATCTTTGATAACTAAATAATACTCATTTAAGCATTGCCATAAATCTTTGGTGATATGATCTTGCACACTTCGGGCATTTTCTCTGGCCATAGTGATCATGTTGAGTATAGAAAATGGATTTTTTTTATCCATCACCATATATTCCAGCACAGCTCTACTATTAAATTCCATTTTTTGAAGCTGTTCTTCTTCAATATCTGAGTATATTTTAATTACTGGGCGCCATGAAAACTCGTTTAACGCATCTTGTGAAGAAGCATAATTAATTTTCAGCATTCTTAAAACACCATCACTACGTTCAATGTACCGGCTAAGCCAGTATAAATTTGCGGCTACTCTACTTAACATACGTTTTTCAATTAGTAAAATTTACGCTAAAACCCAAGTGTCTTTACTGCCACCTCCCTGAGAACTATTAACGACTAATGAGCCCTCTTTTAGAGCTACCCTGGTTAATCCACCAGGTACTATTTCTATTCCGTCACTGCCGTATAATGCAAAGGGGCGTAAATCGATTCTCCTGGGGCTTAACTTTCCATTTAGATAACAAGGAGCTGCTGATAAGCTAATAGTAGGTTGGGCTATAAATTGCCGTGGATCTTTTAAAATTTCTAGTTTATATTCTTCTATTTCTTTTTCGGTAGAGGCGAAGCCCATTAACATTCCATATCCTCCGCTTCCATTTGTTCGTTTTATAACCATGGTATTGATGTTCTCAAAAACGTACTTCCGTTCATCGTGATTGCCAAGTTGATAGGTTGGTACGTTTTTCAATAATGGCTCTTCATTCAAATAATATTTAATCATTTTTGGTACATAGCTATAAACGGCTTTATCATCGGCCACACCGTTACCAACTGCGTTTACAATTGCAACATTCCCTTTTCTGTAAGCAGCCATCAAACCGGCAACACCCAAAACACTGGTTGGGTTGAACACCAACGGATCTAGAAATTCATCATCCACACGGCGATAAATCACATCGACCTGCTGTAAACCCTTGGTGGTTTTCATATAAACTTTATGATTGTCAACAATCAAATCACGGCCTTCTACCAATTCAACGCCCATTAAACGAGCCAAGGTGGTATGTTCAAAATAGGCAGAGTTAAACATTCCGGGACTTAACAATACTACCGTTGGATTGCTGATTTGGCGAGGCGATAAGGCTTTTAGGTTTTTATAAAGTATGTTAGGATACTCGGTTACGCTTCGTACTTTACATTGAGGAAGTAAATCAGGAAAAAGTCGCTTGGTAATTTCACGATTTTCCAACATGTAGCTTACGCCGGATGGAGTTCTTAAATTATCTTCTAAAACGTAAAATGTTCCATCAAAATCTCGGATTAAATCGATGCCCGCAATGTGAGTATAAATATCACCAGGAACCTTTAAACTATGCATTTCTCTGATAAAGTGTGGACACGAATAAATGATATCAATCGGGATAACACCATCTTTTAAGATGAACATATTACTGTATACATCTTTCAAAAACAGGTTTAAAGCTTTTAAGCGTTGCTTAATCCCGGCCTCAATAAATTTCCATTCGTCGGATGTAATGATTCTTGGTATGATATCAAAAGGGAAAATCTTTTCGATACCTTCTCCGCTGTCGTACACAGTAAACGTAATACCCTGACTTATAAATAATCTTTTAGCAAGTTCTTCTTTCTTATTAAGATCATCAGATGTTTCATTTAAGAGGTATTTGATAACATTCTGGTAAGAAGGCCTTATGTTTTGGTCAAAACCGAACATTTCATCCCAAGTGCCTAAGTCAGATGGGTATTTTTCTAAAAATCCTACGGTTTCTGCTATCATAAGGTAAATAATCGGTTAATATAGATTAAAAATCATTAGAAATATCTATAATAAATCATTAATATCATGTAAATATGGCTTTATTAAGGTGTGTTTTTATGAAAGTAGTAAAAATTACTTTAAAAAGTAGAAATAATTTTAATAAATTATCTAAAATCTAAGGTTTTTGGTAATCAAGAGAACTTAGATTCAATAATCAAATGGGGGATAAGTTATCAGAGAGTAAGCTACGTTTGATCTCAATTGGCTGGAAACTGATTCGATATATTGAATACTCGCATAGATACTCCATGATAATGGATATCTTGCCGTATTGTTTAAATTAGAAAAAAGCGATGATAATCAGAGGAGATCAATCCTTAGACTGCTTATTATATCTTAAGATGGCTCCATAATAATCCTTCTTCTGGAAATACTTCATAGCTTTTCCATCTGATTGAATTATGTTTTTAAGTTTTTCTGGATCTAAAGGCTGAATTTCTCCGTTATTAAACTGGAATGCATTCAAGTAAAACGTGTTTAAGTCATACTGCTCCGAAAGAAATGAAAAAGCACTTATTTTACCTGAAATAACTTTGAATCTCCAACAACTATCTGATGATAATCCTTCAATTGCATAGGGCCGGGGGGCTGGCTCAAATTCGTTTGTATGTAATGGGACTATAATTCTAATGATTTTTGAAGTTTTCGAAGGATAAATTCTTGTAATCCTACGACTATCTCCTTCCGCTAGAGATTTATTTATATATTCAAGATAGCTTTGATGAGCAATTGTATCTGTGTAGATTTTAGATTTTACAATTTGTTTTGTACCGTCATTAAGGTGTACTTCAAAATCATATTTTTCATTCACTAAATAATTTGCATTATTTAGCCAACTTCGGGTCATCATCCGGTTCATCATTTGATGTTGGTATTGCTGGCTGAAAACCCGATTTAAGTCTGCTCGATACTCCTGAGGTTGACCAAACAAGGATGCTGAAACCGCTATTAATGCTATAACTAACGAAAAGAATTTATTTAAGGAAGATGTCATTCGTAAAAGTAATTAAATTTCTTTCCCTTTCATTGCGGTAGAAATCGCCTGATCCATTAATCTTTCTGCAAAAGGGCGGGTGTATTCATTCAATTCATCAACCTTTTTATGAATGGTGTCCTTGTCTCCAGATTTAAGTGCTTCCTTTAATGCAGCAATATAATTTTGGGTTTCATTAATTTCATCTTCTGATAAATAAGCTCCATTTTTAGTTATGAAGCGTTCTACTGTATAAACCATTTGCTCACCTTCTGTACGAGCTTCAATAATCATGCGCTGAGCAACGTCATCTTTAGCATGGTGAATACTTTCTAACAGCATTTTCTCCACTTCATCATCCGTTAAGCCGTAAGTAGGTTTCACTTCAACGTGTTGTTTCACTCCAGAACGCAGCTCAATAGCTTGAACGGTTAAAATACCATCGGCATTTAAAAGGAAATTTATATCAACTTTCGGAAATCCTGCAGGCATTGCGGGTATTCCTGTTAAATCAAATTCAGCAAGTTTTCGGTTTTCTTTTACGAGATCACGTTCTCCTTGATAAACAGAGATTTTCATATTTATTTGACCATCAACGGAAGTAGTATATTGTCTACCCGCCTTGGATGGCACTTTGGCATTACGAGGAATAATTACATCCATCAATCCGCCCATGGTTTCTATTCCCAATGAAAGTGGAGTGACATCCAATAATAAAATATCAGTTCGATTACCCGCCAAGATATCAGATTGAATGGCAGCACCTAAAGCAACTACTTCGTCCGGATTTATTTGATCATGAACAGCTTTTTGGAAAAACTCTGCCACTTGTTGTTTTACCAATGGTGTGCGGGTTGATCCACCCACCATTACTACTTCTTGAATGTCATCAATTGTTAAACCGGCATCCTGCAAAGCATTTTTACAACATTGGATAGTTTGTAATACTTTAGGAAGAATTAAGTCTTGAAAGGTTATTTTAGTAATGGCACAGGGGATTTCATTTACGAAATCGTTGTAAATATTTTGAGTAGTAAGCGCTTTTTTTGCTTCTTCAGCCTTTAAACGAAGAGCCTGTTGCACTTCTGGAGTTAATTCAGTTTCAACTAATTTATTTTGTTCGATCCAATAATTAACAATCGCCCGGTCAAAATCATCACCACCTAAAAACGTATCACCATTGGTGGATAATACCTCGAAAATTCCGTTTTGGATTTTTAATATGGAAACATCAAATGTCCCACCTCCCAAGTCATAAACAGCTATTGTTTTTTCTTCATGAGGATTTAAGCCAATTCCATACGCCAAACTTGCTGCGGTTGGTTCATTTACAATTCTAAGTACATCCAAACCGGCAAGTTTACCTGCATCCCGAGTAGCTTGACGTTGACTATCATTAAAATAAGCCGGAACGGTGATTACAGCCCGATTTACTGTGGTTTTTAAAGCATGTTCTGCACGATCCTTTAGTTCTTTTAAGATCATGGCAGAAAGATCAATTGGGGTATAAAACTTATCACCAACTTTGATTTTTACGAGGCTCTCGGTATTGTCATCAATAATTTTGTATGAAAATAAGCCTTTTTGGTTTTCAATATCGTGGTAAGAACGTCCTAACAAACGTTTTACTGAAAATATGGTATTTTCCGGATCTGTAATTAAATATTCTTTAGCGTCATTTCCAACAATCACGCCACCGTCCTTTTGAAAGTGGACAATCGAAGGCACTAACACACCTTTACCCGTATCATTAATAACTTGTGGATTTCCGTCTGGATTAATAAAGGCAACTAAACTATTTGTTGTGCCCAGATCAATACCTACAATAATTTCTTCTTTCTGAACGGAACCTGTTGCCAGGTTGATGGAAACTTTAGCCATAACGATAAATTAACGCCCAAATGTAGCGAGTTTTTGTACAGCGAGTGTCATGTTATTGTAGATGGTTACTATTCAAACACCGATCAAGAATGCCTTTCTATAATGTCTGCGAGGTTTTTAACTTTTTTGAGATCAGTTAATTCACGACAATATTCCGAATCGGTTGAAGCGTTTTGTATAACGCTTTTTGCAGTGGTATGGAATTCAGTCGCACCGGTTTCAATAATTAGTTCATCAAGATTATTCTCATTTACACCACTTCCGGGCATGATACTGATTCTTCCTTTTGCTGCGGAAACCAGTTTAGTAATCGTTTCTATTCCCTCAATCACTGTAGGTTTTCCACCTGAAGTAAGTATCCGGCTGAATCCCAGTGCTATGATATCTTCCAAGGCTTGAAATAAGTTTGCTGATTTATCAAAAGCACGATGAAAAGTGACTTGTAAGGGTTGAGCAAGTTTTAAAAGTTCAGCGCAACGGTGCTTATCGACATTTCCATCTTGATCTAGTATTCCAAATACCACGCCGTCACAACCCAGTTCTTTGATGATTGTTAAATCTGCTTTCATGATTTCGAATTCTAAATCAGAATAGACAAAATCACCACCACGGGGCCTGAGGATTGGAAACAGCTCGATTTTTAACAGTTTCCGTGCTATTTCTATTTGGGCATAAGACGGAGTTGTACCACCTTCTGCAAGATTTTCGCAAAGTTCTACACGATTTGCACCTCCCTGTTGGGCAATTAAAGCTGAAGTTACCGAGTTGGCGCAAATTTCTAAACTGATCATTTAATATGGATTGTATAACGTAGGCTGTGTCGAATTATATTTATTACTTAGCTTCTTGCAGAGACATGAACATAACCGAAAATTATTAACTTTATTTGGTAAACTAAAATGCTAGCCATATGAAAGCAGCAGCTTTTAAATATCTAAACTTCATATCTTAAACCCATTTATTATTTCAAATCTTCTTATATGAAAACGTTAGCGATCAATTATCTTTCATACAATCACTGGGCTAATCAAAAAATTTGTAACTATCTGTCAAACATCACCGACGAGCAATTGCTTGGTTCTCAAAAGAATGATTTTAATATCATAAAAAAAATAATTCTTCACATTGCTGATGGGGAACAAACCTGGTTATCTCGTTTAAATGGAGATAATATTCCGCATATGCATAACCTTGATTTAGACGGATCATTTTCTAGTATCTGTAGATTAATACTAAAGAATTCTGAAGAGTTTATTTCTTTTATTCAGGAAAAAGATGATGATTTTTTAAAGGAAAGTACAGAGTATATAAACTTAAAAGGAAAATCGTTCACTCAAAACAACGCTGAAATAATACTTCATTGCATGAATCATTCTACTTTTCATCGTGGTCAGATCATAAATATGCTACGCCATGTAGGTTATACAGACCAATCAGCTAGTGATTTTATCATGTATTTAAGGGAAAGCCAAGTATCTATTTGAGTACAACAAATTTAGGAGCAAGCCTCATCCCACAAACGTTTCCGTAAGTAAATGTTGGTGATTGTGCTTGATTATCCTTTATTTTTTAGAATTTAGTCTTCCAATCGCACAAGCGAAACTATAAACCATTCATTCATTCATTCATTTTATGAACCTAAAAGCCTCAATAAGTATATTATTGCTTTGTATTTCTTTTATAAGTTTTTCTCAAACTAATAAAAAATCACAATCACTTTTTAACGGGAAAGACCTTACCGGTTGGAAACAATTGGGAGGAAAAGCCAAATATACCGTGGAGAACGGGGAGATTGTAGGTACCACCGTTCCTGATGAGCCGAACTCATTTTTAGCAACGGAAAAGAACTATGGCGATTTTATTTTTGAAGTAGAATTATTAGCGGATACTTCGATGAATTCGGGTATTCAATTCAGAAGTTTAAGTAATCCTGAATATCAAAAAGGTCGGGTTCATGGCTACCAAATGGAAGTAGATCCCTCAGCCAGAGCTTGGAGCGGTGGTATTTACGATGAAGCTCGCCGCGGTTGGTTATATACGCTAGAATACAACCCAGAAGCAAAAAAGGCATATAATAAAACCGGTTGGAATAAATATCGCATGGAATGCATAGGCACTACCATCAGAACTTGGATCAACGGAATTCCGACGGGCCATTTAATTGATGCAGAAACAGCCTCTGGTTTTATCGCTTTGCAAGTGCATGCTATTGGTAAAAATGATCATCCCGGTAAGCAGATCAGATGGAGAAATATTCGTATTCAAACAGCTGATTTGAAAGCATCTCCGGGCGACAAGATTTTCGTTGCCAACACCATTCCTAATAATTTATCCAGTCAAGAAAAGACGAATGGCTATTCGTTGCTATTTAACGGGAAAGATGCTAGTCAGTGGCGTGGCGCTTACAAAACAGCGATGCCTGAAAAGGGTTGGGTTATCTCTGAGGGATTATTGAGCGTAGTTCCGTCGGGCGGAAAAGAATCTGCTAATGGGGGGGATATTGTGACTAAAAAAGAATATGGCGCTTTCGAGATGAAGTTCGATTTTAAATTAAGTGAGGGAGCTAACAGCGGTGTAAAATATTTTGTAACCGAAAAGGAAAATAACAAAGGCTCTGCTATCGGTCTGGAATATCAAATTTTAGATGATGAACGCCACCCGGATGCAAAACTTGGTGTAAATGGTAACCGCACATTAGGTTCTTTATATGATTTAATGACCTCGAAAAAGATTCCGGCATCACAAAAGAAAATTGGGGAATGGAATCAGGGAATGATACGAGTTTACCCTAATAACCGTGTTGAATACTGGCTGAATGGATATAAGATTTTAGAATATGAGAGAGGATCACCAGAGTTTTTAGATTTAGTTGCAAAAAGTAAATACAAAGATTTGCCTAATTTCGGTATGGCACCAAAAGGACATATCCTGTTACAAGACCATGGCGATGCGGTATCATTTAGAAGTCTAAAAATTAAAGAACTTAAGTAAAATAGTTTGAAGTATGGGGTTTGCGTGAGGGATTGAAGTGAAAATCCTTTTTGCTTCTACTGCAAAAAGATTGCAACGTAAAGCCCGACCCTTGGGGCACGCCCATATTCAGAGTAGGCTATCTATAAAACTAATTATAAACCAATAATTATGTCAGAATCTAGAAGGAAATTTATAAAGCAAGTAGCTATAGCAACCGCCGGAACTTACCTCGGTACTATGGGTATGAGCGCCAAAAGTTATTCAAGAATTATCGGATCAAATGATCGGGTAAGGCTTGGAGTAATCGGTTTTTCAGATCGATTTAAGAATTCGCATATCCCAAGTTTTATGCAACATTATAAAGAATTAAATTTCGATATAGTCGCAGTATCTGATATCTGGAAATTGCGTAGGGAAGAGGGGCAAGCGTTTTTGAAAGAGAAATTAGCGCATAAAATAACCGCTTGCAGAAACAACGAAGAACTATATTCGATTAAGGATATTGATGGTGTTTTTGTAAGTACAGCAGATTTTCAACACGCTTTACACGCTATTGAAGCTGTAAATGCAAAATGTGATGTGTATTGCGAAAAGCCTTTTGCCGAAACGATGGAAGATGCCCGAGCAGCTTTGAAAGTTGTAAAAGCGTCTGATCGGATTGTGCAAATTGGATCGCAACGCAGAAGTGGCGTAAATTACAAGGCGGCGGAGCAATTTATTAAATCTGGTCAGTTCGGTGATATTAATATGGTTGAGCTTTCGTGGAATGTAAACCAGCCCGGTAGGTGGCGCCGCCCCGATTTGGTTGCCAAATTAAGGGAGGAAGACACGGATTGGAAACGTTTTATATTAAATCGTCCGTACGAGGCATTTGATGCCCGCAAATATTTAGAGTATCGCTTATTTTGGCCTTATTCATCTGGCCAGCCCGGTCAATGGATGTCACACCAAATAGATACAGTGCACTGGTTTACAGGTTTAAAACATCCACGGAGCGTAACGGCAAATGGAGGCATTTATGTTTGGAAAGATGGTCGCAAAAATTGGGATACCACAACGGCAGTTTTTGATTACGGTAAACCGGATGATCCATCAAACGGTTTCCAGGTTGTTTTTAACTCACGAATGGGTAATGGAGATGAGCATCCGGCAGAAATCTATTATTCTAATGGTGGGGAATTGAATTTAATTACCAATAAAATTTCTCCGAAAGGTGGCTTAACAGAAGACATGGCAAAAGCCATGAACATGAAAGCCAATTTGTTGCCTGAAAAAGATTTGTCACAACTGGCTGTAAAAGTTGAGGCTGGGGCGAACACTGGTGGAGACGTGCTAACATCTGCCCACGTGCGTAACTGGATGGAATGTATTCGCAGTCGTAAGCAACCAAATGCGCCTGTGGAGGCTGGGTATTACCACTCCATAGCTAATATTATGACGAATGCTGCGGTAAGAACTGGAGGAAAAGCAACTTTTGATGAAGCTACACAAGAGGTTATGGTGGATGGGAAGGTTTTTAAATATTGAGTTTTAAGTTATTTTAATCGCAAACGGATTGGTCTGTTTGCGATTTAAGAAGTAGTTCAAAAACAAGTTTTCTATCGCTGCCTTTTTGAAATGACTAGGGCAAAGAGTTCGAAATAACATATAGTCCGATTTGATTAACATTGCAGCATTTCATTTATGTTAAACTACTAATTTCTTGTTTGGGTTATTAAAGCAAAAAAAGAGACTACACTGAAAAGTGTGGTCTCTTTTAAGATATATTGGGTAAATAAAAACTATGCTAAAGCATATAGCTCCTCACGTTGTTGTTTCACAACGTCGCTGTTAATGTATTCATCATAAGTCATTAATTTATCAATAATTCCGCCTGGAGTAAGCTCAATCACACGGTTAGCAACAGTTTCTGTTAACTCATGATCTCGTGATGTAAACAAAATCACTCCTTTAAAATCTTTCATGCCGTTATTCAACGCAGTGATCGATTCCAAATCCAGGTGATTGGTAGGCTCATCTAGTAAAAGAAGGTTAGCTTGTTTTAGCATCATTTTACTAAACATGCAACGCATTTTTTCACCTCCGGAAAGAACCGATGATTTTTTCAGCACCTCTTCGCCCGAAAACAACATTCTGCCTAAAAAGCTACGTACAAATTGCTCGTCTTTATCACCTTCAGAATATTCACGTAGCCAATCAATCAGGTTATTGTCGCCAGCTTTAAAATATTCGGTATTATCATTCGGTATATCAGCCACATTAATGGTTACACCCCATTTAAAATCGCCTTTATAATCGGTATCACGGCCAGTTAGTACCTCATAAAATGCAGTAGTAGCTAAACTGTTTTCAGATAGTACGGCTATTTTATCGCCCTTATTAACCATCAGGTTGATGTTTGAAAACAACACTTCACCATTCAGTTCTTTTCTTAAATTCTCAATCTGCAAAATCTGATCTCCTGCTTCACGACCATTATGATTAAACATAATTGCCGGATATTTACGGTTCGAAGGTTTTATTTCATCAATGTTTATCTTATCAAGCGCTTTTTTACGACTTGTTGCTTGTTTAGATTTGGAGGCATTGGCACTAAAACGGCGTATAAATTCTTGTAATTCTTTTACCCGTTCTTCCGTTTTCTTATTCTGATCAGAACGTTGTTTCGAAGCTAATTGACTTGATTCGTACCAGAATGTATAGTTACCAGTATAAATATTCATCTTACTAAAGTCAATATCCACAACGTGTGTACAAACTGTATCTAAAAAGTGCCTATCGTGAGATACAACGAGAATAATACCTTCATACCCCGCAAGGAAATCTTCTAACCAGGCAATGGTATGGATATCCAAATCATTGGTAGGCTCATCCAGTAATAAAATATCTGGCTTACCAAACAAAGCTTGTGCAAGTAAAACGCGAACTTTTTGGTTACCATCTATTTCTTTCAGAAGTTTAAAGTGCTGATCTTCTTTTATTCCAAGATTACTCAACATGGTAGCTGCATTGTTTTCAGCATTCCACCCGTCCATTTCGGCAAAAATGGTTTCGAGCTCACCGGCACGTTCGCCATCTGCCTCCGTAAAATCTTCTTTCATGTACAAGGCGTCTTTTTCCTTCATCACTTTGTACATTTCTTTATGACCCATTAAAACGGTATCAATCACCGTGAATTCGTCAAAAGCATAGTGATCCTGGGTTAAAACCGCCATCCGTTCTCCGGGGGTGAAACTTACCGTTCCGGAAGATTGATCAACCTCGCCAGAAAGTATTTTCATAAATGTAGACTTCCCCGCACCATTTGCGCCAATAATACCATAGCAATTGCCATTGGTAAATTTTAAGTTAACTTCTTCAAACAGTGTGCGTTTGCCGTAACGTAGAGATAAATTGGATACCGTAATCATATTTCTGGAAATAAAATGCAAAAATAGCCTTTTAAAACTAAGCTGCATCTCTTTTTGAATAATAGAAGTTTTATTTACAAAATATAAACTAATTTAGATATGTATAACTATATTTTGAGTTAGCTTATTGAACAAGTACTTCAAAATTTCCGTATTTTAGCTTTAAGAATTTTACCTGTAACTGTATGTTGACTACTATAAAAGGCTATTACGAAAAGGGACAAATCATCCTAAATGAAGAGGCTCCAGTTAAAAGCAGGACCGAGGTGATGATTACTTTTTTAACTGAAACCGTTGAAAGCCATCAAGTCCCTTCCCGAAAATTAGGATTACTTCAAGGAAAAATATCTGTTCCATCAGATTTTAATGAACCATTGGATGATTTAGAACAATACATGTGATTTGATGAAATATCTACTTGATACACATGTTTGTTTGTGGGCAATTGCAGATAAAGACAAATTATCTCTAAATGTTAAAAAAATTTTAGAAGATGGACATAATCGGATTTTTGTTAGTCAGATAAGTTTGTTTGAGATTGCTATTAAATTAAAAATCGATAAGCTCCCATAATTCCGAGTTACTTTGCCAGAGTTTATTGAGGTTATTTCTTTGACAGGATTCGAAATTCTTCCACTAAAAAATGAGCATCTTATTGTTTACGAAAATTTTGAATTCCCTGCTCAGAACCGCGACCCTTTTGATAGGCTATTAATATCTGTAGCAACATATGAAGAAGCTACAGTGATTAGTAAAGATGATAAATTTAAATTTTATCATTCTGATATAAATGTTATTTGGTAGCATTTTAGACAAAATTATTCTAAATCAATTTCCGAATTTAGAATCATGACCAAAGCAGAACTTCTCAAAGAACTCTCTACCACTCTTTTTATAACAAAAGTGCAAAGGCTTTGTGCCTTAGCCGAAAGCGAACGTTTAGCTGTAAATGATTTACTTGACTACAGCTTTTATCCACAAAAAGAAATTGCCTTTCGGGCAGCATGGGTTTTAGAATATATTGAATTAAACTTCCCTCAACGCTTCGTTCCGGTTCTAGATCATTTCCTTGCGGGATATCAAAAACAGCACAAGCCAAGCTGCCAGCGCCATTACACTAAAATAATGATGCGCTTAACGGAAAAGAGTACGTCAACCATCTACCAGTTTAACTTACGAGATTATAACTTCGAAACAATTGTGGATACCACCTTCGAATGGCTCATTAACCCCAAAACTCCCATAGCAGTGAAAGTAAACTGCATTGAAATTTTAGTAAACCTGCGCAAACAATTTGATTGGATTGAAGAAGAACTTAAAGCTCAAATTGTATTTCTTTTAAAAGATGGTGGCCCGGCAATACAAAGTAGGGGAAAGAGGATGTTGAAAGTGCTGAGTAGGGGGTTGTGAGTTGTGAGTTGTGAGTTGTGAAGTAAGTTAAAAGTTTAGAGTTGAAAATTGTGAGGAGTGTATTATTTTCTCAATAATCTCCAAGCTCTGAAAGGGCGCTAGCTTCTAGGATGGCGGTACCCCCATCCCCAATTTATTGGTGTTTCATTTGAGTTTATCGATGTACCTTCAATTTTCAACCTCAACTTACTTCCCGACTTTTCCGACGTTCTGACTATACACTAATTTTACAGAACGAATTAATAGATCGAAAAATAACAATTGTATCTTGCACGCCGGTTAATTATACCGAGCATAAAGAACCATGGTCTATCAACTATGGACTAAAATTCTCAAACATCAACCTATCGAATGGAAAACATAAAAAAGAACTTATATAATCAGTGTTTAGATTATGTAAATCAGCGGATAGAAACAGCAGAAAAGGCCATTAAATCTGCTCGTGAATCTGCAAACGATGATACTAAAAGCAGCGCAGGAGATAAGTACGAAACCGGGCGGGCGATGATGCAGCAGGAAATTGATAATAACCAATTGCAGCTGAATGAGGCTAAAAAACTGAAGGTAGTTCTAGATCAAATCAATCCGGAAAAGGAGTGTGATACCGTACAAATTGGAAGCTTAGTAATTACCAATAAAGGCAATTTCTTTATATCTGTTAGTGCTGGTCAGTTGAAAGTAGATGGAGCTATTTATTTTGCGGTTTCTTCCATTTCGCCTATTGGCACTAAGCTGATGCGCTTGCAGGTTGGTTCCGAACTTAATTTTAATGGGAAAGAGTTCAAACTAATCGAAATTCATTAAAATTCTACGCTAATTTATCCGAACGGGATAAAACTTACGGTTATAACTTTGAGTACAGGTAACAAACTTTGTACGTAAAGCATAAATTCCATCTTAATAATGTTTTAAATTTGCCGCTCAATTTGAAACATGGATACTTCTCTAAAAAATAAATTCGATAGTATAATATTTGATCTGGACGGTACGCTTTGGGATTCTACTCACAGTGTTGCTGAAGCATGGACAGCAGGAAGGAATCAGGTAGATTATGTGGCTGAGACGGTTAATGCTGAGCAAGTGGCTGGTATTGCTGGGATGGCTTATGATGCTATATACGAAGTTCTATTTCCCTCTTTATCTCCTGAATTACGAAAGGATTTTATGGCCATATGCGCTAAAAGTGAGTTAGAAGTTTTAGCAGACAAAGGTGGAATTCTATATCCAAACCTGGTAGAAACTCTTGAGTATTTAAAACAGAATTACCGTTTGTTCATTGTAAGTAATTGCCAATGTGGATACATTGAAGTTTTCCTGGAAAAATACAATCTCGAACATTACTTCGAAGGTCATCAGTGTTTTGGTACAAAAGATAGACCCAAGGCAGAAAACATAAAGGACATTGTAAATGATTTTGAGCTGAAATCGCCTGTTTATGTCGGTGATACCTTAGGCGATTATCAATCAAGCATGAAAGCAAATGTTCCTTTCATATTCTGTGCATTTGGATTTGGTAAAGTAGACGAAGGCCAAATTGCAAGTATCGAGAATCTGAGTGATTTGAAGGAATTGTTATAATTAGCAAAAATAGGCATGTTTTGTCTAATCACGTGGTTAAACAAACATGCCATTAATTATTAGGCTTTTTATCTTGGCTTATTTCAAGAGGGCAGAAAGGTTTTCTTACGACTACGATTTGCGTTAGGTAATGTAGCGGCATCCTTTTGTTTCTCCAACAAAAGATACAGCGAAATGGCCGACCCTTCTTAGGGTAACGCCCAACCATGCTTGCTCTTTACATCAACATTATAATTATACGTGAATTCTGATTTTCATTAGTTATTTTGTCGAACATCAAACAAAATTTAATGAACAAGCAAATTGAAAATTTAAAGAGCGTCCGGGAATTTATCCTGAATTTTACGCATGATCTAACCACTGAGCAATTAAATGAAATTCCGGAAGGTTTTAGTAACAACATTATTTGGAATATTGCCCATTTAATTTCTGCACAGCAAGGTGTGTGTTACATGCGTTCGGGCCTGCCTATTGTTACCGAAGACAAATATTTTACGCTGTATAAACCCGGTACAAAACCTGAAGAGTTCGTTGATGCGGCAGAGATTGCTCGCATAAAAGAGCTGTTACTTACCACACTAGCCGAATTTCAACTAGATTACGAACAGAACGCATTTGTAAATTATAAAATCTGGACAACCAGATATGGCGTTGAAATAATAAACATCGATGATATTATCAATTTTTTAGAATTTCATGACGGCTTACATATAGGCTACATTATGGCCTTGAAACGTTGCATTAAAAAGTAAGTGTAAAATGGTTAGCAAGCATTTTATTAAAAAATTAGAGAAAGCCGGATCATTAACATTGCTTCACCAGAGTGGATAAATGTAAAAAATGGAGAGGCCATGGTGAACATGTCATTGCCAAACTAAGAGGTTTTCTTTACTTGCATTGTCATTCATATTCAAAAAATATCCCTTATTTAAAATCTTATGTTTTAAATAAGGGATATTTTTTGTGCAATTTAATGTTCAAACTGTACAGGTTTTATGAGTCTTTGAAAGATAGTGCACCTTTAACAAAACAATTGGATTACCAAATAAAGGCTGCTTATTAATATGCTGGTATACTTATTTAGTGATAGAAAATTTAAATTCGGCTGTTTTAGCTTGTCAGATTGATGGTGCAGTTTATGAATTCGAGTAGTGGAACAGTATTTGATTCTGGGAAATAGTTCAATCGATATAGATTGATTCATAACTTAAATCCAAGCACATGAAAAGGAAACTTTATCTACTAACTGCACTAATCATTTTTTCACTTGCCGGTTCGGTAGCGAATGCAAAAGATTCAAAACCAGAAAAGGCCCTTACTGAGCAACAACAACAACGTGTTGAACAAATTGAAGCACGTGTACTTGAAATTAAAAGCATGGATAAATCTAACTTATCCAGAGCAGAACGTAAGCAGTTACGTCAGGAATTGGTTTCTATGAATAAAGAAGCTAAAGCAGTAACAGGTGGTGGTATTTATTTATCTGTAGGTGCAATTATTATAATCATTCTTTTACTGATACTTATTTTATAGTATTTAGTTAAACATAAAAAAACCGTTTTGAAATTTCAAAACGGTTTTTTTATGTTTATATTTTTGTAGAATCGTGTAGGGAGGTCAGTCTAGATTCCTTGAAAAACATCAGATGCATTTCTAACGTCAATAGTTCCTGCTTCCAGGATATCAACTATAGATAAACTGCTTAGATTGCCTTGATCTAACAGTTCGGCAATTTCTTTCAATAGCAACTCACGTTTCCTCTCATAATCTGAATTACATAACTTGTTAACAAAGGGGTTCATAAATAATAGAACTAATAGAATATTAAGTTAAACACGTTTACGATTGTTTGCAAATAAAAGGTACGAACGGTACCTATTATTTAGTTAACGGAATTTTTTTAAATAATTAAGTTATAAGTAGTTAAGGATGAGTTTAAGCAACGATTCCGTTAATAATTTTATTGAAAGGGTTAGGTAGAAGCAACCGGGGCCCAAAAGCCAATTCTCAAATGGGCATGATTAGAAACGGTTTGGAGATCAGCAAAAGAAAGCTCCGTGATGGTAAAGTGCCGACTTATTTTTGAAAAGGTCACTAATCTGACGGCAAAGCGTACTCTTTTTAGAAGGTGTATAATCTAATTAATGTCCTAGCTAAGCGGTGAGTTATAGAATGGAGGTAATCCTCGGGCACAAGCCAAATTTCTCCTTTTGGGTCGAGATGATAAGATAATTTATTATTTTAAGCGCTTTGTCATCCCTGGGTGGGACGGTGGGATCTATTTAACACGTTTAATAATCAACCACAATAATTAAAAATCTAATATAAATTAAGAATGAAAAGAAGATCAGGTTTGGGCATTGGATTATTAACCATCATGTACGGCTTATTCTTTAACCCGGCAGTAGGTAACGCACAAATGGATGCTGCAGGTAATAAAGTCAATGCAGGTTTAAAAATCCCGGAAGGTTTTAATGCCAATATTTTGATAGACAATTTGGGACAAACAAGGCATTTACTAATAACTCCTCAAAATGATATTTATGTTCGGTTAGCCAAGCTTCATGATGGTAAAGGAACAATTGTTTTGCACGAAAGCAATGGCAAAGCAGTCATTAAGTCAACGTTCGGAAATTTTACCGGAACTGGCGTTTACATGCGGAACGGCTACTTGTATACCTCCTCAAATACTGAAATATATCGCTATAAATTAGATGAGCAGAATGAGGTGATCAACCCCGAAGCACCCGAAGTGGTGGTTAAGGGATTGGTAGACCGCTGGCAACACAATACGAAATCCATTATGATGGATAATGAAGGAAATTTATTTATCCCGGTAGGGGCGCCTTCTAATTCATGCCAGATTAATGATCGAGTGGTGGGTTCGTTAGGAATGGCTGGCTGCCCATTATTGGATTCTGCGGGTGGCGTGTGGCAATTTAAAGCAGATAAACTTAATCAAACGTATAGTGACGGGGTTCGATATGCGACTGGTTTACGTAATGTAGTTGCTGTGGATTGGAATACACAAACCAATCAATTATATGTGATGCAACATGGCAGGGATCAATTGAATAACATGTTTCCGCAATATTATACCTTTAAACAATCGGCCGAATTACCTGCTGAATGTATGTATGCGCTGAAAAAAGGCGACAATGCCGGTTGGCCATATATTTACTATGATGGTTTCCAAAAGAAAAAAATGCTAGCACCCGAGTATGGTGGTGATGGCAAGAAAGAAGGGGCTGCGGAATTTTTAGAGCCAACCGCTTCTTACCCAGCACACATGGCGCCAAACGGCTTATTATTTTATACCGGCAATCAGTTTCCTGCAAAATATAAAAACGGTGCTTTTATCGCTTTCCATGGTTCCTGGAATCGTTCGCCAGAACCTCAGGCCGGTTATTTTGTAGTTTTTCAACCTTTTAAAGATGGTAAACCTGCTGGTGATTGGGAAGTATTTGCGGATGGATTTTCAGGATCTCCAGAAAAAACCGCTTCCGGCCGTGCGGATAGAAGACCATGCGGTTTAGCGCAAAGTGCAGACGGTTCTTTATATATCTCGGATGATGTAAAGGGTGCTATTTTTAAAATTACCTATAGCGGAGAATTCACTTCTAATAAAACAGAAGTACAAACTGGAATGAAATCTATAATAAGCTCTACCAAAGTAACCCCTAACATGGCTGGCAATAGTAAAACACCACCCGCCATTAAAAAAACAACGGCTCCGGCCAAGTTAAACCTTTCTGCTGGTAAAGCTTTATACGTTCAAAATTGTGTGGCTTGCCATCAGGTTGATGGAGGCGGGGTTCAAAATTTAAATCCGCCACTAATAAAAACCAGTTATGTATTAGGCGATAAAACAAAATTGATTAACGTGCTCTTGAATGGCTTAAACCAAGTGGAAGTTGATGGCGAAAAATACAGTAATGTAATGCCTCCATTCAGTCATTTATCAGATAAACAAATAGCGGATGTTTTGAGCTATGTAAGAAACAATTTCGGTAATAAGGCAAGTTTATTAACCGAAAAGGAAGTTTCAACTGCCAGGGCTAAGAAATAGATTTGTCAAAAGTGTTAAGTATTAGTATTAAGTGTAAAGTAGAGAGTCGTAAGTATAAAGTGTCAAATCTCGGTTAAGTACCTCATACCTGAAGCCTCAAAACTCACACTCCTCAAACTAATAAAAAATGAAAAAATATTGTTTAGCTCTTGACCTTGTAAATGATGAAGCATTGATTGCTGAGTACGAAAACTGGCATAAGGGTGAAAATGTATGGCCTGAAATTAAAGCTAGTATTACAAATAATGGTATCACCAATTTGGAGATATTCAGAACGGGTAACAGGCTATTTATGATTATGGAAACTGATGATTCTTTTAGTTTTGAACGTAAAGGCCAAATGGATGCGGATAACACAAAAGTACTTGAATGGGAAGCGCTGATGTGGAAATTTCAGCAGCCGCTACCATGGGCGAAAGGCAATGAAAAGTGGATATTAATGGACCAAATTTTTGGACTCAAGTTATAGTTTTATGGAATATACAGTTGATGTTTTAAAAGGCAAAGGGCACATCGATGCACATCAGCATTTTTGGAAATATAATACACCTCGTGATAGTTGGATTACGGATGATATGGTGGTTATCCGGAGGGATTTTTTACCTGAAGATTTACTGCCCATACTTCAGGAAAACGGTTTTGAGGGCTGCGTTACCGTACAATCTGACCAATCCGAGGAAGAGAACTTTTTTCAACTACAAAATGCAGATCGCAATGACTTTATTAAAGGAGTAGTAGGCTGGGTAGATTTTCGAGCTACGGATATTGAAGATCGATTGGCGGATTTGAGTCAGTATAAAAAACTGAAAGGGTTTCGGCATATTCTTCAAGGTGAAAGCAAACGTGATTTTATGTTAGAATCGGCATTTATGAACGGAATTAGCCACCTGAAAAAATACAATTTTACTTATGATATTTTAGTCCTTCCGGATCAATTGCCATATGTAAAGCAGTTCGTGACTCAGTTTCCAGATCAGCCCTTTGTAATTAATCACTTGGCAAAACCAGATATAAAGGGACAGCAACTTACAGCTTGGAAAAAAGATATGGAACAAATTTCGTTATACCGAAACGTATCTTGCAAAATATCTGGAATGGTTACCGAAGCTGATTGGAATTGCTGGAAAGCGGAAGATTTTACGCCGTATATGGACACAGTTGTTAATGCTTTTGGAACAGATAGAATCATGTTTGGTTCCGATTGGCCAGTTTGCCTGCTGGCTGCATCTTATGAAAAGACCATTGAGATTGTAAAAAATTATTTCTCAGCATTTAGCGACACAGAATACAACAAGTTTTTTGGCGGTAATGCCAAATCTTTCTACCATTTATAGAACCAAATTGTAATAACCTTCTCATACTTATGAAGACTTTAGTATGTATTACGCCTGGTAATTTCAAATATGAAGGTAAATTAATGCCCCAGCCAGAACAGGGAATGGCCATTATTAAGATTAAAAGAATTGGAATTTGTGGTACTGATCTTCATGCTTTTCAAGGAAACCAGCCTTTTTTCACCTATCCACGAATATTAGGGCATGAGCTAGCTGGTGAACTAATAAGTACCGACGATGCACCCGATTTCCAAATTAGCGAATCTGTTACGGTAATTCCGTACTATCATTGTGGTAAATGTATAGCCTGTCGGGGTGGTAATACCAATTGTTGTGCGGTTATGAAGGTTTTGGGTGTACATCAGGATGGTGGAATGGTAGAGTATTTATCAGTTCCTGCTCATTTATTGGTTCATGGCGATGGTTTGAGTTTTGACCAACTCGCATTGGTTGAGCCTCTTGCAATTGGCGCTCATGGTGTTCGCAGGGCGGATGTTAAACCCAGTGAATTCGTTTTAGTAGTGGGTGCAGGCCCGATAGGATTAGGTGTGATGGAATTTGCAAGGATTGCGGGGGCAAAAGTAATTGCTTTAGATATTCATGCGGGCAGGCTTGCCTTTTGTAAAGAAAAGTTACAGGTGGAATACCTTATAAATAGTAGCATAGAGAACGTTTTTGAAAAATTGCAAGAGATAACCAGCGGAGATATGCCTACTGTTATAATAGATGCGACGGGTAGTCTAAAAGCCATAGAAAACAGTTTCCAATACCTCGCACATGGAGGTAGATTTGTTTTAGTGGGCTTACAAAAGGAGGCTATCTCTTTTAGTCACCCAGAATTTCATAAGCGGGAAGCTACCTTAATGAGTAGCCGTAATGCAACCCGTGCAGATTTTGAACATGTTATCCGCTCGATGAAAAACAATTTGTTAAATCCTTTAAATTACATTACTCATCGGGTAAACTTCGATCAGCTAGGCGACAAATTTGAAAGCTTTTTGAATCCTGCTAATGAGGTAATTAAAGCCATGGTATTACTCCACTAGTATTCCTACTTATATTATAGTTCAAACCAAAAAGGAGTTTAATTCATTAGGTTCTTTTTGTACTACTACGCTCAGTTCGACTAGTTGCTAATGACACTTTTAAAAATCGAACTCAGGTTACTAGCCTCACTGGGCTGCGCCCCTTTAGTATATTTTCCAGGTAGTGTTGCGTGTTTATTGTGCTGGGCTCTTTGTTAAGCGAAAATGAACTTTCATGGCTCAATTATGTTTTCTTGAGGGGCTATGTGATTGTGCTTTTCGCCTATCGGTGCACTTTTGGTATTTGTTATAATATCACCTACAGTTTTTTCTATCTACTTATGAAACAGGTATCTATATGACTTTATAGTGAGTTATTGCTGTTCTGGTAATGATGAAATTGATTAAGAAATTATAAACCATTTAACAATTACATAACATTGGAATAACAGTAGGTTGATTTTGGTGCGGTTACTTTGTACCATTAAATCACATAAAATTAACAATGAGATTAAAATTGAAGGTTACGTTTGCAGCTATTGGTTTATGCCTTTTAGCACAACATATGGTAAATGCCCAAGAGGTATCAGTTGCAAAGGATAGTTTAAAAGCAACAGAACAAATCGATGAACCTGATACGTTGGTGTCGGCAATTCAAAAACTGCAATCAGATATTTTATCGTTACACAACCTTAAAATATCGGGCTATGTACAGGCTCAATACCAAATTGCCGATACTGCTGGTATTAATTCTTTTGATGGAGGTAATTTTGGTCTTAATATCGATAATAGATTCCAGATCCGCCGAGCCAGACTTAAATTCGTGTATAGTGCCAACCCGTATGCAAAATATCAATTACAAGTAGATTTTAGAGAAACTGGAGTAACTGTTCGTGACGCTTTTGCTCAATTTACCGCTCCTTTTGCAGATGCATTATCATTAACGGCGGGTATGTTTGATCGTCCGTTTGGATATGCCATTTCGTATTCTTCTAACTTGCGTGAGGCACCAGAAAGAGCACGGATTTTCCAAACATTGTTTCCAAATGAGCGTGATCTTGGCGCTAAAATGACGATACAAGGATCAAAAACTTCTACGTGGAATTTTCTTAAAATTGATTTCGGCTTTTTTAGCGGAAACAATATAAATCCTGAAACCGATAGCAAGAAGGACTTTATTGGTCACATTGGTATTAATAAAGCAAATAAAAATGAAAGCTTTAAATACGGATTTGGAGTTTCTTACTACAACGGTGGCGTATTACAAACGAATGATAACATCTTAAGTGTTGATAAAAGTTCAAACGTTCCGGTATTTGTGGCAAAAGCCATACCTGTTGTTGGTGCCTATAAAAATAAATATGCTTCAAGAGAATATGTAGGCGGCGATGCCGAATTCACCATTTCTTCTCCGGTAGGCTTCACAACTTTCAATGGAGAGTATCTAACAGGTAATCAACCAGGATTTTCTTCTGCAACCAATGCGGGCAATGTAAGTCCGTCTGGACCGATAACTGTGGGTGATACGTATAACCGCAAATTTAACGGTGGTTACGTGAGTTTGGTTCAAGATTTCAGTAAAGCGCCAATTTCATTAGTAGCCAGATATGATCTGTATGACCCAAACAAGAATGTAAATGGTAACGATATTAAAGCTGCCAATAAATTTTCTGGTGCTGATATTAAATATACAACAGTTGGTTTTGGCTTACTCTATAAATTCGATGCAAACGTAAAGTTAACCGGATATTATGATCTGGTTAAAAATGAAACCTCTGCAAACCTACCAGGCTTCACCAAAGATTTGAAGGACAATGTGATTACTCTTAGACTGCAATACAAATTCTAAACATCTATACTTTCTAAAATATTTATCATGAAAAAAGGAATCAAAATACTATTGAGTTTACTTATCGTATTAAACTACGGATGTTCAAACTCAGATTCAGGAAAAAATAAAACGGAAGAAGCTAATAGAACAGAAGAAACAAAAGGCGGAATTAACATAAAAGGTAGTGATACCGTTTTGCCTCTTTCACAAAAGGAAGCAGAAGTTTTTGGTAAGGCTAATGCAGATTCACGAATTACCGTAACAGGTGGAGGTAGCGGAATCGGTTTTACTGCCTTGATTGATGACAATACCGATATCGCCATGGCTTCCAGAAAAATTAAAGTGGATGAGCGCTTAAAGTTAGAACAAGCCGGAAAAGCTTTTAAGGAAGTGATTATTGCACATGATGCCCTGGCGGTGATTGTAAATCCAGCAAATAAAGTAAGCCAGTTAACTCGTGAACAATTAGAAGGCATTTTTACCGGTAAAATTGTTAATTGGAAAGAGGTAGGTGGTGATGATTTAAAGATTGTGGTGTACAGCCGCGAAACCAGTTCTGGTACTTATGAATTTTTTAAGGAGCACGTAATGAACAAAAAGAACTACGCTTCTAATGTTTTGAGTTTGCCTGCTACGGGAGCGATTGTAGAATCGGTCAGTCAGACCAAAGGAGCCATTGGTTATGTGGGTTTAGCATATCTTGAAAAAAACATTAAGCCATTAAAAGTTTCATTTGATGCAGGAAAGAATTTTACAGCACCTTCAATGGAAGCTGCTAAAGATCACTCGTATCCGATTGCTCGTCCGTTATATTACTATTATTTAGATACCAAGGAAACAACGATCAAGCCATTTGTCGATTTCATATTATCAACGGAAGGACAAAAAATTGTAGCTGAAGTAGGTTACGTACCTGTAAATTAACAAATCATTTTCTCCAACACGTTTATAGAAATTCCATTATTAAGATTATGAAAAAAATATTAATCATCGCACTTTGCTTGTATTCAAGTTTAGGTTTTGCACAACGGATTAAAGGAAGTGATACCGTTTTACCGCTTTCACAAAAAGAAGCTGAAGTTTTCGGCAAGAAAAATAAAGGTTCTAAACTGATAGTAACAGGAGGCGGAACAGGTATTGGCTTTACTGCACTGATAGATGGTAACACAGATATCGCTATGGCATCACGTAAAATTAAATTAGACGAACGCCTAAAATTACAAGATGCTGGTAAAGCATTTAAAGAAGTAATTATCTCTTATGATGCTTTGGGTGTAGTAGTTAACCCAGCTAATAAAGTAAGTCAGCTTACCCGCGAACAATTGGAAGGTATTTTTACCGGAAAAATCACTAACTGGAAAGCAGTTGGCGGCGATGATTTGAAAATTGTGGTTTACAGTCGCGAAACAAGCTCTGGAACGTATGAGTTTTTTAAAGAGCATGTGATGAACAAAAAGAACTATGCTTCTGCGGTTTTAAACTTGCCTGCAACAGGCGCTATCATCGAATCGGTAAGTCAAACAAAAGGATCCATTGGTTATGTGGGATTAGCTTACTTAGAAAAAGATGTGAAGGCGTTGAAAGTTTCGTTTGATAAAGGCAAGAATTACATTGCACCATCAATGGCTACTGCGAAAAACAAAACGTATCCAATTACTCGTCCGCTGTACTTCTACTATTTAACTAAAAGCGAAAAGTCTTTAAAACCATTTATCGATTTTACTTTATCGGCAGAAGGACAAGATATAGTTGAAAAAGTAGGGTACGTACCACTTAACTAGATATAATATTGACTGGGATAGATCTTAGGGATGTCTGTTCATAGGATATTTTTGAGATTTATCCGGGATTTGCGTTAGGGATTGAAGTGAAAATCCTTTTTGCCCCTTCGCAAAAAGATTGCAACGAAAAGCCCGCCCGAACGCCCAAATTACATCGAATAACAGATCGTAATACCAAACTTTCCATCATACTTATAGCTCGCTTTGAAGAAGTTTTTAAAACAGATCCCGGAAAAGTTAATTGAACTATTAATGCGTATCAGTGCATTGGTGACTAGTATTACCATTATAATGATCGTATTCTTTTTGTTTCGCGAAGGTGTGGGAATTTTTAAATCCCCCTCCGTTGAGAAAGGATATGTGATTGCTGTTAATAAAAGCAATGCTGTTGAAACGCTGAACAGTACACAGTTAAAAAATATCTACGATCAGGAGATTACCAACTGGAAAACTTTAGGAGGTAAATCGCAAGAAATTACGGTGTTTCGGGTAGAAGATATCACCAACTATTACAGCGAAGAGGAGCTGGGGGCAAACATGGAATACCTGCCCGCAAAAATTAGCGAAGTGCTTGCTAAAACTCCGGGTATGATTGCCTTTTTTCCATCAACTTATCTGGTTAAAAATTTTAAAGGAAAAGTATTACCATTAAAAAACATTTCTGTAGCCAACTTTTTAGGCGGAACGGAATGGTTCCCAACAGCGCAACCTTCTGCACAATTCGGAGCCTGGCCCTTGATTTTAGGAACATTGTACGTAAGCTTAATTGCGATATTACTAGCATTACCCTTAGGACTTGCGACCGCCGTTTACCTGGCGGAAATTGCTGACAAAAGAACCCGGAATTTTCTGAAACCAGTAATCGAACTGCTGGCAGGAATACCCTCAGTAGTTTATGGATTTTTTGGGTTGGTAGTGATTGTGCCGATACTTAAAAACACGTTCCATTTAGATTCTGGTCAATCGGGTTTAGCAGGGGGGATTTTGTTAGCAATTATGGCTTTGCCCACCATTATTACCGTTTCGGAAGATGCATTGCACAATACGCCTAACGCCATGCGGGAAGCAAGTTTAGCGATGGGAGCTTCCAAATGGCAAACCATCTGCCGAATTGTGGTGCCGTATTCTTCATCGGGAATAACGGCTGCAGCAATATTAGGAATTGGCCGGGCAATGGGAGAAACCATGGCGGTATTAATGGTTACTGGTAATGCAGCAGTGGTTCCGCATTCCATTTTTGAACCTTTAAGAACTATTCCGGCAACTATTGCAGCCGAATTAGGTGAAGCGCCACAAGGCGGGTTACATTATCAGGCCTTATTCACGCTAGGTTGTATCCTGTTTATCATGACCGTTTCGGCTAATTTAATGGCCGGCTATATCTCTAAAAAGAAAAGATTAGCCTAAATACGCACCAAATAACAAGCATTACTCAATACGCATTACGCACAACGCAAAAATGAAAATCAGTATCAACCAACGGAAACGCTATACCCAAAACATTGCTTTTTGGATATTTCGCTTACTCAGCTTCATGGTTGTGGCTATCTTATTCATCATTCTTTGTTTTTTAATTTACAACGGTATAAAGGTAATTAGTTGGGATTTTTTAACCCAAATGCCGGAGGACGGAATGACTAAAGGGGGAATTTATCCTGCCATTATTGGTACACTTTGTTTAATTGCCGGGAGCATGGTTTTCGCTTTTCCTGTCGGAGTTTTATCGGCCATTTACATGAACGAATATGCCAGTGATGGTTGGATAAAAAAGCTACTCAATCAAATGACAAGCAATTTAGCCGGGATTCCGTCGATTGTATTTGGCCTTTTTGGAATGGCTTTATTTGTAAACAAATTCGGATTTGGCGATAGCATTTTGGCAGGTTCGCTTACGTTGGGATTAATGGTTTTACCAGTGATTATTCGTACAACGGAAGAAGCTTTGAAAGCAGTAAATGATACGTTTCGTCATGCCAGTTTAGCTTTGGGTTCCAGCAAATGGCAAACTACCCGTCGAGTGGTACTTCCTATGGCATTCCCGAATATTATTACCGGTGTCATTCTTTCTATTGGTCGTGTTTCTGGTGAAACGGCCCCCATATTATTTACGGTTGCAGCATACTTTTTACCGAGGTTACCTCACGGGATATTTGACCAGGTAATGGCCTTGCCGTATCATTTATATGTGATTATTACCAGTGGAACTAACATCGAAGAAAGCCGACCAATTGCTTATGGAACTGCATTGGTTTTAATTACCATCGTTTTAATAATGAATTTAATTGCCAATGCTTTCCGCAGATATTTTGGAAAGAAAGTAAAAATGAACTAAGGCTTTAAAACAGAAGTTCAATAATCAGATTACAAGCAATACTGAATATGCATAAGATAGAAACTAAAGAGATAAACCTGCATTACGGCAACTTCCATGCATTAAAAGGTATTAATTTAGTAGCAAAAGAAAACACGGTTACCGCCTTAATTGGCCCTTCTGGTTGTGGTAAATCAACCTATTTGCGTTTGTTTAACCGGATGAATGATCTGATTGATAATGTGGAAATAAGCGGTCAGGTTTTGGTGGATGGTGAAGATATTTATGGCCGGAAAGTGCAGGTAGACGATCTGAGGAAAAAGGTAGGGATGGTGTTTCAAAAGCCAAATCCGTTCCCGAAATCGATTTATGAAAACGTGGCTTATGGCTTACGGGTGAATGGCATAAACGACAAAAAATTTATCGAAGAACGGGTAGTTAGTTCATTAGAGCAAGCGGCACTTTGGGAAGAAGTAAAAGATAAACTGAACAAGTCGGCATTTGAATTATCGGGCGGACAACAACAACGCTTGTGTATTGCCAGGGCTTTGGCCGTTCAGCCTTCTGTTTTGTTGATGGATGAACCTGCATCTGCTTTAGATCCACTTTCTACCTCAAAAATTGAAGAATTAATTCATACATTAAAGAAGGATTATACCATCATCATTGTAACCCATAACATGCAGCAAGCAGGTCGGGTAAGTGATTATACAGCTTTCTTTTATATGGGTACGCTGGTTGAGTTTAATGAAACGAAAATCATTTTTACCAATCCTAAAAATATACAAACACAAAATTACATTACTGGTAGGTTTGGTTGATGAACACGCCAAGTGCTTTCAGTATTTAATTCATTAACAATTTATCTAATACCCATTCTATGACTCATCTTGAATCTGAATTACAACAACTAAAAAACAACCTGGTAGAGATGTGGACGCTGGTAAAAAATCAGCTTTCAAAAGCCAAAGAGGCATTGGTTACAGAAGATAAAGATTTGGCCCGGGAAGTGATTTCGCTGGAAAAAAGGGTGAATTCATTTGAATTGAGCATTGATAAAGACAGCGAAAATATATTTGCCTTATTTAGTCCGGTTGCTGTTGATTTACGCCTGGTGCTGGCTGTTATAAAAATCAATAATAATTTAGAACGCCAGGGAGATTGTGCCAAAGGGATTGCCAAATTCGTGATTGATATTGATAGCTCATTTGATAAAAACCTGCTTACGATCACTCGAATAATTGAGATGTTTGATGAAAACATTGTAATGCTCAACGAACTTATCGAAGCGTTCGAAAAAGAAGATGGTATCATTGCCCGTAAAACCTTCAAGCGTGATGAGTTTCTGGATATCATCAACGACGAATCAACTTCTATCGTAGCAAATTATATCCGCAGTAATCCGGATGGTGCGGAGCAAGCTTTACAAATTTTATCCATCATCCGCAAACTCGAAAGAGCTGGAGATCACTCGAAAAATATTGCTGAAGAGATCATTTTTTATGCCGAAGCGAAGATTTTGAAGCATGAGGTGAAGGAGAAAAAGAAGAAGTAATTGTGAGTTTTCTGTGTGTTTGCAGCTCTGGTTTGCTGATTACCAATTTTCTTTTAACTGTGAAAAACCCGCCGATCGCAAATATGCAGAACGTATGTTGTAGTGATCTTTTATCTCAATTAATTGTATCATCTCAAGGCAAACACATCACAAAAATTTAGAATTATCTGAAAAGCAAGTTTCTGGTTTTCATCGGTTGGTTCAGTCCCGTCATTCATTCCAAATCCTCATTTTGCCTGCCTTTAAGCCACCACACATTGCGGGTTTTCCATTGCTGCCGGGTTTATAAAGGAAAAGCCTGTTTCCTTCAGCGTTCAAATAAAGAAAGGTTGTAAGTTTGATTTAAGCGTATATATCTTCGATTTAAAAATGAGCGATTGTTATTAATAAACACAATATTTTGAAACTTAAAAGGGTTTTGCGTTAGGGATTGTAGTGAAAATCCTTTTTTTGTCACCTTGAGCGAAGTCGACAGGCGACAAAAAAAGATTGGAACGAAAAGCCCGCCCGAACGCCCAAAAACAGATATTAATAATCGGAAAGTTAGGTTATAAGACAATAACTTCATTTAAATTCTATATACATTTTCAAATTAACAAGACCTAATAAATCTCCATTTTTTTTCATCTTTGCGTTTTCAATGTCAACCAATCAAAATGGAATTTGAAGAAATTGTTGAAGGAAGATATAAATGCCTAAGTGTATATATGGTAGACACTGATTTTGCGTAATTAATGTCTCCCGGGAACGCAAACGTAATAAATAAGATATCATCCTTACAATCGTATTCACTGTTTATTGTAGGCTTTACAAGCTTAATAGGCTCGATAAATAACCTCAGAAAAGGCGAAGTAAATATAAAAGCGGCATTGGTTTTCGAAGCTTCATCAATGGTTACAGTCCTGCTGATCCGGAAGTTTCTAATACCCATTATACCCAAAAATTTAATAACTATTAACGGTTTTACCGTGACCGAATCTTTACTAACCATGGTATTGTTTGGAGTGATTCGAGATAAAAATACAGTAGCCTTTGAAAAAGAATGTTCTGATTGCGTGAAGTTTTTCAAGGCTTTGGGATATGGGGTTAGCATTGGTTTAGTTACCGGATTACTTGGTGCCGGGGGTGGATTTTTACTGATTCCGGCTTTGGTGCATCTTATCAAATTACCCATGAAGAAAGCTATTGCCACTTCCTTGTTTATTATTTCACTGAATTCACTAATAGGTTTTACTGGAGACTTAGGGCATTTTAAAATACACTGGGCATTCCTTTTGATAATCACACTAATAGCTGTTATTGGCGTATTTGTGGAGGATTTATTGGTGAAAAAATCCCTGCTCAAAAGCTTAAAAAGGTCTTTGGTTGGTTCGTGTTATTAATGGGGATATTTGTTATCGTCAAAGAAGTGTTAAACTAAATTACATGAGTCACATATGTCGAAGATTAGCTGTTAATGAATAATGAAACTTGTATATTGATTTGAATCTATGATTATTGAACAGATTTATACCGGATGTTTGGCACAGGGTGCTTATTACATTCAATCAGGAAGTGAAGCTGCTATTATTGATCCCCTACGAGAGATAAATCCATATTTGGAAAAAGCGAAAGCAAAAGGAGCAACCATTAAATATGTACTCGAAACGCACTTTCATGCCGATTTTGTTTCCGGCCATATAGATCTTGCAAAGCACACTGGCGCCACAATCATTTACGGGCCTCATGCAAATCCAACATTCAATGCGTACATCGCAACAGATCAGGAAGAATTCAAAGTTGGCGATATTATCATCAAAATCCTTCACACGCCTGGTCACACCATGGAATCAACTTCCTACTTGTTATTGGATAAGGATGGTTCACAAAAAGCATTATTTTCTGGCGACACCTTATTTATCGGCGATGTTGGCCGGCCGGATTTAGCTCAAAAGGCAGCCCACATGTCTCAGGAAGAACTTGCGGGACTCTTATTTGAATCGCTCCGGAGTAAAATAATGCCTTTGAATGATGATGTAATTGTTTATCCCGCACACGGAGCAGGTTCGGCTTGTGGCAAAAACATGAGTAAAGAAACTACCGATACCTTGGGAAATCAAAAGAGAACCAACTATGCATTGCGGGCAAACATGACCAAGGAAGAATTTATTAAGGAAGTTACTGCTGGTTTAACCGCCCCGCCATCGTATTTTCCACTTAACGTTAAAATGAACCGGGAAGGCTACCAAAGTTTTGAAAAAGTGCTTGAGAAAGGCATGCACGAGTTAAACCCGGATGCATTTGAACTTGCAGCTAATGAAACCGGAGCTGTTTTATTAGATACCCGAAGCCCAGAAGTATATGCCGCTGGCTTTATTCCGAACGCTATAAACATTGGCATTGATGGTAATTTTGCGCCATGGGTAGGGGCACTCATTCCGGATATTAAACAAGAATTATTGATCATAACGGATAATGGGCGTGAAGAAGAAGTGATCACCCGACTATCCAGAGTTGGATATGATTACACGATTGGTTTTTTAAAAGGCGGCATAGAAGCTTGGAAAGCTGCAGGAAAGGAGGTTGACCTTATAGAATCTGTAACGGCAGAAGAGCTTGCAGAACGTTTGAATGAAGGCGACGAAGTGAATATTGTTGATGTTCGAAAAAGCACGGAGCATGTTTCAGAGCATGTGATAGACTCCAAAAATGTGCCTCTGGATTATATAAATGAACACATGAGCCAGGTTGATAAAAATAAAATCCAGTATGTGCATTGTGAAAGCGGGTATCGTTCCATGATTTTTGCTTCCATTCTTAGAGCTCGCGGGTATAATAATCTTATAAATATCAAGGGCGGCTTCAAAAGCTTAAAAGAATCGGGCAAGTTTAAATTGAGCCCTTTTGTTTGCCCAAGTGCACTAATTTAAGTGCGTAATACAGGAAGTAAAAAATAAAGAAATAAGTGCTTTTTGGCGTTCGGGCGGGCTTTTCGTTGCAATCTTTTTGCCGATAGGAGCAAAAAGGATTTTCACTTCAATCCCTAACGCAAATCGGACTACGGGCTAAAAATTGTGCTTAATTCGATACAATTTTTGCGTAGCTAATAAGTATTGAACAATTGGAATAAAACCTATAAGTCTTTTTCACTTACCTCTTGGTTTTATTACGGTATTAATTTTTTTAAAATGATCTTTCACTTGTTCTATAATCTATTAAATAATGCTTGAATTACTTAAACAACCATGGCCCTGGTATACTTCGGGCATTGCAATTGCTTTTACGATGGTTTTACTCCTGTTTTTCGGAAAATCTTTTGGAGTTTCGTCTAATTTAAAAACCATGTGTACCATAGCCGGTGCAGGAAAAAGAGTTAAATTCTTTGATTTCGACTGGAAAGCCCAGAAATGGAATCTCTTATTTTTGTTAGGGTCAGTGTTCGGTGGGGTAATCGCATCTAATTTTTTAACTAATGATGAACCCTTAAAATTATCAGCTGCTACAATAAAAGATATTAACGAGCTGGGAATAGTTTTCGATGGCGGACTTAATCCTTCTCAAATTTTTGGTCTTGAGTTTCTGAGTTCGTTTAAAGGATTTTTGACATTGCTATTAGGTGGTGTATTAGTTGGTTTTGGCTCCCGTTATGCTGGTGGCTGTACTTCTGGTCATGCAATTAGCGGCTTGTCGAATTTACAAATACCCTCACTGTTGGCGGTTATTGGTTTTTTTGCAGGTGGTTTAATCATGACTCATTTTCTGTTACCCTATATTTTCTAAGATCATGAAAGGATTAAAATTCATATTAACAGGTATTTTTTTCGGAATTGTGATGGCAAAATCAGAGGCCATATCCTGGTACCGAATTCAAGAAATGTTCCGTTTCCAATCATTCCACATGTATGGAATTATCGGTACAGCAGTAATTCTTGGTGCAATTGCGGTGTTCGTAATCAAAAAATTCAAGTTAAAAGATTCGGCGGGGAATCCAATAACTTTTACGGATAAGGAAAAAAGCTGGAGAAAATACATTTTTGGGGGATCGATATTTGGTTTGGGCTGGGCGTTGACCGGTGCTTGTCCGGGGCCTATGTTTGTAAATGTGGGTTACGGATATTGGGCTATGTTGGTTGTTATTTTGGGAGCCCTATTGGGGACATATCTCTATGGTGTATTTCAAAAAAAACTTCCTCATTAAGTAGTTTTTAATCAATGCTATGTATTTATATATAGGTCTTTGGGTTACGCTGATAGGCTTACAAACCTCTCTGTTTTTAAACCCGACAGCAATGGAAAACCCGGAATGGTGCGTCGGCATTAAAGCGATGGGACATGAGGATTTGCAATGCATGGCGGGACTGATGCAACCGATGATACACCGTAACTTGCTTTTCTAAACTATCTTAAAATCATATCTAGTACTCAAGAAATGATCACTCGTTCACTAATTCCCTTAGCCTGATTTTTTGATTTAAAAGCCTGCCTTAGGCAAACTAAATGACAAAATAAAACAAGGGGCACCACTACGCTCGGCAACCAATTAAAAGGAAAGTAGGCAATAGCGATGTTGGGCTGCTGGAACCCGAATAGCTGAAAAGGGCTTTTGGCAGACAATACAGCGTGAATAACAATATTTGCCAGCAAACACAAACTTATCAGGTTCCAGATAATGTACACTTTGGTTGAAATTTTTGGTTTGATAAACGTAAAATAATAAATTATTGGAGCAGTAAGTCCGGCAATAATATCATAGTTCCTGCCTTCGAAAGTCATGATCTGTGGAATCGTGTTTGCGACAAATAAAAAATACAAAACTAGTTCAACCGGTACACGGATTATATGTAATAAAGTAAGTTGTTTGATATTTAAACCATCAATAAACTTTTTGCCAGCGGGTATATTAAATAGAGTAACTATTACAATTATAGGTGGCAAAATCAAGAAAATAAACCGCGGTGGCAGGGCAACCCAGTTGGTATAAAACCCAGAATAGGCTAGCCCAAATTGTGCAGCCATCCATACTAGCAGAACAATTAACACTACTTTAGATTGCTGTGATGCCCGGTAAAATTGGAATACTGCGCACAAAGTAATGATTGCAAAAATCACTTTTAGATAAATTGAAAGATGTTCCATCGCGTTGGTTAAGTTAAGGCTAATTCTGCAATAATCAGGTACTTACGATGGTTAGTTAGCGATAAATAAACTAGATAAAATTGTATCTGTATAACTTAAAGTAATTGCAGAACACTTTTAAAAATAAGCGGTGGACGCCATAAAAGGTCATCTTTGCCTAGATAACATAGCATACTTTCATGAACGAAACACCAATAGCCATTCACAAAAATGGCTTTTTAGATAAGCAGATTACCACCCGCCAGTTAATTTTTATTGTTCTTTTATTTTTATGTTTAACTCCGTGGATAACGCCGCCCATTGCGGTATTAATGGGTTTGATTGTTGCCCAATTTATTGGCCATCCTTTTCTGCATTTAAACCAGAAAGCAACCACTTTGCTGTTACAAATATCGGTAGTAGGCTTAGGTTTCGGAATGAATGTTACCAGCGCTTTTACCGCTAGCAAACAAGGTGTCGTGCTAACCATTATCTCCATTATTGGCACCTTGCTTTTGGGCACCATTTTAGGAAAAGTATTTAAGATTGAGAAAAAGATAGCCCATTTAATTGCTTGCGGAACCGCTATTTGTGGAGGGAGCGCTATCGCAACTATTGCCCCTGTTATTGAAGCGGAAGAAAAAGAAATATCTATGGCTTTAGGTACTATTTTCATTTTGAACGCTGCCGCATTATTTATATTCCCGGCTTTAGGCCATTATTTTGCATTGAACGAAACTCAGTTCGGCATGTGGTGCGCCATTGCAATTCATGACACCAGTTCGGTTGTTGGTGCAGCAAGTAAATATGGCCCACATGCATTAGAAGTGGCAACGACTGTAAAATTAGCAAGAGCCTTATGGATTATTCCGGTTGCTTTAGGCTCATCGGTTATGCTAAAAAATAAGACATCTAAAATTAGAATTCCGTGGTTTATCTGTTTTTTTATTGCTGCCGTGGCTGTGAATACATATGTTCCAGGTATTAGCCATGTTGCCCCCTTGCTGGTTAGCATTTCCAAAACTGGCTTAATCCTCACCTTATTTTTGATCAGTGCAGGCTTGTCTACTAAAGTGTTAAAGGAAGTAGGGGTAAGGCCTTTATTGCAAGGTGTTATTTTGTGGGTTTTTGTTTCGGGTGCTACGCTTTGGGCGGTATTTACATTTGTATAAAATTTTTAGATATGCGAGACTTCAAATAACTTTTTGAAAGACTTCGATATAAATCAAACCAATTAGATATCAATTCTGGCAAATTCGATTTACGAGTTCTTAGAAAAATATTTAAAAGGTTCAGGCCTGTTTAGAGATAAAGGATTGTATACTTTGTTCGATTACGACGAGTGGGGAACAATCAGATTATCGCCCGGGAGAATAAAATTTGAAATTTAACGGGCGAAATTTACAGATGAATAGGTTGCTTTTAGTCTTCTGCTTTATGCTTAAAGTTAAAGCGGTATTTACGTAGCTTTTGATGGAGATAACCCCTACGTTTCATAGCATTAGCTAGTGATGCTTCGTCTGTAAAATACTCGTCGAATACTTTGGGTACGGCTATTTTTTGAGAAGTATAAATTCCGGAATGCCCACTAAAAAAGTAAGCGGTAAAACAAGCAATTCCAAATAAAAGCACATGGTCGCCCCCGAATAATTCTACGCCCATAAAGGTGCAAGCCAAGGGCGTATTGGTAGCCCCCGCGAAAACGGCGATAAAACCAAGTGCTGCAAATAAGCTTACGGGAGCATTTAAAAAACCCGAAAGTGTGTTGCCTAGTGTGGCACCAATGTAAAATAAGGGGGTCACTTCGCCACCTTTAAAGCCTGTTCCCAGAGTAATTGTTGTATAAATGATTTTCCATAACCAGCTCCAGGTATAGGCGCCCCCTTGATGAAAGGCGGAGCTTATTGTAATGGCTCCAACATGCTCTGGTTCTACACCAAGGCTTAGGTAATCAGGTTTCCCAAGCAAAAATGTAAATCCGATAATTACTAGTCCACCAAAAATAGGAATCATCCAATGATGTTTAAATAACTTCAACGAAACGGCCTTTACTTCATGCACCAATTTTGAAAATAAGTAACTCGTCAGTCCGAATATTGCCGAGGCGAAGAGCACTTTGCCTACTAAAACTAGATTTATGTGAAAATAACTAGCCATGAAAAATGGCGTTACCGGAAGCGGATCGATGTAGTAATGAGTATGTTCTACATGCCAGGCTGCAACGGTTAAATCCCCAATTATAGCAGCAACTAGTGCTGGGAGCAAGGCGTCATATTTTACCCGCCCAACGGTTAAAACTTCCATTGCAAATACAGCGCCTGTTAGTGGTGTGCCGAATACTGCGCCAAAACCTGCGGCAATACCAGCAATGATGATGACCCGCATATCTAGTCGGTTTAATTTAAACCATTTGCCAAACATGGCGGCAATGCTTCCTCCGATTTGAACAGCCGTACCTTCTCGTCCGGATGATCCGCCAAATAAGTGAGTAATTACTGTGGTGATCAAAATAATTGGCGCCATTCTTTTTGGAATTCCCTCACCTTCCTGATGAAGCTCTTCCAAAATCAAATTGTTTCCTTTTTCAGATGATTTCCCTACACTTTGGTATATAAAATGAATAATCAATCCCGCTATCGGCAACAGGTACAACAACCAATTATGAGTAAAACGGAAGTGAATTGCAGCGTTTAAAAGCCATAAAAATAAGGCAACTAAACTTCCGATAGCAATAGCAATTGGTAATACCAGCAGTATCCATCGTATTAAATGCTTAAGTAAGGCGTAATGCTCTTTAGTTGTATTTTCTGCCATATTTTCTGTTTCCCAACGGTAAAGGGTTTGTTTGCAAGCGATATTAGCAATCCATTTTTGAAGGAAGACCAGTTATTAAGGCTAATATAAATGTTTGTATTAAATAGCTTGAATTAAAATGGCAGGTAAGTTCTGGTAGATAGCAGAATAAAGAATTTGTTAAGATAATGGGGCTTTATCAGGAGTAACACTAGCGTTACTACCTGATCGGTTCACTTCAAAGCTAGTTTTGTAACACAGAGCACACATTTGGGAAATTTTTTGTGCCAGAGGTTTTTAATTCCAATCAAAGTAAAGGTTCACGCGACTCGGGCAATAAATTTTAAAATAATCGACGCAATTAGGGAAAGAAATAACAAATACGCAAAGTAATTGATGGCTGATTGGGTGTTGTAATTTTTCATAACTGAAGTGGTTTATAGTTATTCGGCTGAGAATCCGATACACATATAAGTGCTAAAAATGTATAATGTTTTAAAACACCTGAACAGTTATAAACGTTGTTATCTGGCCTTTATAAATAAGTAATTTATAATGAAACTACTTTAACAAGCCATTAAAAATTTATGGGTTGCAATTTCTATATTTCTGAATTTTACAAAGTTTTAGGGATTTCGATAATTACATGCTTTCAGGCGAAAGCGAATAAAGTAAAATAAAAAACCACTTAGTGTATTTTACCAAGTGGTTTAGTGTTCCCGACGAGATTCGAACTCATATCGATGGTACCGGAAACCATAATTCTATCCATTGAACTACGGGAACAGGCTGCAAATATATAAAATTGATATAACTCGAACTGACAATTTTCAAAATGAATATATAATTTCATGGTACTGTGATAATTTCGGTGATTAAGGGAAACCTGAAATAAAAGCTGGCTGTCGATGGATGCACAGCTTCCGAATTTTACATGAAATACGCACAATGAGGTTCAAATGAAACTATATAACACATAACCCATGAAAAACTTACCTGATTTACAGATCTAATCATCTGACAAACAGCTACTTGAAAGATTTTTTTTTTCAATTTTATACCAACTTTTTCATTCAAAATATTAATCTATTAACTCTAACAATACTGTTATGGATACGCTTCTAATTACAAATATGCCGCTAGTGGTAATTGTGATTGCGATATTAGAGGTATCACTGTTGACCGGCCAAGATCTCTATCTTTTTTTGGCCAAAGGAAGAAAAACCGAAGTATCAAGTTTGGCTAACCGGGCAGAAAGTGAAAAGGTAACAGGCAGGGGCGTTTTTCCATAGTTATCTTATTAAACGGATATATTCGGGTAAGATATGGATATATCCGTATAGAAATCGGATGCCGTGGTTTATGTAGCTAGTTTCGGTTTGAAATCAATAAATAAGATCCTTGATGCCCATTCCCGTTTACATTCGGCCCCTGACCTTGAAAAGCCAGGCGGTGTATAGTTATACCTTTAGAAAGAATCTTCCTCTGTTCAGGTGGCTTATGGGTTTGTCCTACTTTAAATATGACAAGGCTGAGAAAATGCTTTACACCGAGGCTAAAGAAGAAATACTGGATTTTATAGAGATCGCTTCCATGGGCAAGCTTCTAATTAACAAGAGCAATCTTCACAGGAATTTTGTTATTCAGGCGCAGAACGCACCAGTAAGTGGACTTGCCAGGGTAGAGGTACCAAAGTATCGTTTTGAGATCAAGGTCACCGTTAAATCAGCGGTAATGGAGAATGTAAGCTATTATCTGCTTGCAACCGACCACGTCAACAAGTGCAAGGAAATTTTGTCATCGTTAGAGATTGTTCATTTTAACCGGAAACTGTCCGTTTTCCTGATGCCCATGCTGGAAGTAAACATTTTAAAGTTACTGAACGCGGTGAAGGGAAAAGTATTGGTTTCCCTTTACCAACACGTGAAGCTTCAGAGCCTTTTCCTGCAATCGTGCCTTTGGAACCAGACGTATGATGCGGATGTTGTGGTACCACCAGGATATCTCAAGCACTTAAAAGCGAAGAACTACAGCCCGAACACCATACAAAACTATTACGGCTCATTTTTTACTTATTTGTATTACTGTAAAACCATAGCAATTGATGCTGAAGATGTTAGCCCCGAACAAGTAAACGATATCGTTCTGAAAATAGCCAGCTGTAATGGTCATTGTACCAATACCACCCATATGATGATTAATGCGGTGCTGTACTTTTATAAAAATGTGCTAAATAAACCGGAGTATAAAAATCAGGTACACCGGCCCCAGAAAGAAAAGGCACTTCCTAAAGTAATAGCCAAAGAAGAAATCGAAAAGATCTTGAATAGCTGCACGAACCTAAAGCATAAAACGATGTTAAGCTTACTGTATGCCTGTGGGCTGAGAGCCGGCGAACTCATTAATTTGAAAGTAAGTGACGTAGACAGCAAACGAATGGTTATTGTGATTGTTAAAGGGAAGGGTTATAAAGACCGCACCGTGATGCTATCGGAAAAATTGCTGGAAAAATTAAAAGAGTATTATACATTATATAAACCCCGTACTTATCTGTTTGAAGGGCAGTATCATGATCAATATTCGGTAAGTTCATTGCGGCAGGTGCTTGCTGAAGCCTGTAAGAAGGCGGGCTATAAGCAAAAAGCGACATTGCACTGGCTACGGCATTCATTTGCCACCCATCTATTGGAAGCGGGAACAGATATTCGTTACATTCAGCAACTGCTTGGGCACAGCAGTAGCAAGACAACAGAAATTTACACGTATGTGAGCACGAAGCATATTAGCAAGATAAAAAGCCCACTGAATAGCTTAAATATTTAAAATAAACTGTACGTTGGCTCACATAAGTGGAATATATACGCTATAGACAGCGCATATCCGCTAGTTAGCAAACATTTTAAAAACATGACATTCGGCAAAACCCGACTTATATCAATGACTTTGACCTTAGTCCTGCTGACTTTTTTGACTGGATGCAATTTAAATTATTTATCGTATTGTCAACATCTTAAATCTCCAGATGGACAATACAATTACTGCCTTTATTTTGATGGTATTGGTATGGGCGATCCAGGTTTTTATGTTTTAAAACTTAAAAAAAATATTGACCCGGAAAAATTAAAAATTGACTGGAACTTTAAAACTGGAACGAAATCAGAAGACATCGACTGGATAAATAAACACCAAATTCTCTTTAATTATGATGAGGCTGGTCTTTTAACTTCTAACCCGAAAATAGAGTTAATAAACGAGCGACATATAGTTTTTTCGAGAGGTGGCTATTATTTCGGACTATACGATTTGGAATCCCAAAAAGATACTTTCAATATTGGTTCACCTTGGAATGAATTTCGTGAAAAAAGTGGGTATATAAGCGAAAAATATGATAAGAAAAAAGAAGAAAAAGCTTACGGACACTGGGTGAAATTGAATATAAGTGACAGAATAGCGGACTATATATCGACAAATAAATAAAAACGTTTGCTAACAGCAGGTTTACATTATGCCCTGGCGAGGTGGTTCTTGTTCTGTTGTAGTTTTTAACAACTTTAGTGCTTGGGCGACAAAGAAGTACTTTCTATTCGGGCACAACGCAAACCTGTAAACGTTAAGCACAACCCTGCATTCTCAATCTACCATCGGTGCTAATTTTTTGATTTGATTTTGCGAGGCGGATGGCGTGCCCAGTTCCATGAATGCATGTAGAGTTTCAGCTTTTAGAATTGCCCAATTTTAGAAAAGATCAAATTTTAAGACATTTTGTTGTTGAATAAATAATAAAATTAGAGGCATGGATGAGGCGGTGCATGCAACACTAATAAGGGCAGTGCTTAACAATTATTTTGTGCAATGCCGGGTTTGTGATTATTGAAAGTCCGGTGGTTTCTAATATCTTTAGTGCGAAGCTTTTTGGGTTTGTGCTGTTTTTATCCGGCACTGCACAAAGCATCAACGTTAGTGGCAATGCTAACGAAGACCATTCAAAACAATTTTTCTTATTAAACTAAAATGAACATTAACTTTTTTTCTAACTTATTTCTTTGGTTATCATTAATAACTTTACCAGAAATGGTATTTTCTCAATCGGCCGACTTTACAATTCAAGATGTAAAGTTTGAAAGTCAGGGCGTCACTCTTGCAGGCTCAATTTTAACGCCTAAAAAAAAATTTGCAGCAGTTGTAATTGTTCATGGGTCTGATCCTGTAAAAAGAGAAATGGAGTTCGCTAAACGTCTTGCCAAAGAAGGTGTTGCTGTATTGACATACGATAAACGTGGAGTTGGAGAATCTGGTGGTGTATATGTAGGACCATCTGTTGGCACGAATAATATAGACACTACTAATCTTAATTTATTATCTCACGATGCAAGTGCAGCAGTAAATACATTTCGAACCTATTTGAAAGATAAAAAAACACCAATTGGATTAGTTGGCTTCAGTCAAGCAGGATGGATAATCCCAATTGCTGCAAGCAAAAATCCACAAATAGAATTTATGGTTTTATTTAGTTGCCCTACAATTACAACTCTAGAACAACTTCGATTTCAGTTTTATACTAATGGAAACAATAATTTTTGGGAAAATCATACAGAATCAGATGCTCGTGAACATACTAAAAATGACCCAGACAGGTATCAATTCGTGGGGACTGACCCAAAAATTTTTCTGAATACTCTTTCAATTTCAGGACTTTGGCTTTTTGGCGAGAAAGATATACAGATTCCAGTAAAGTTGTGTATAGAGCAATTAAATACATTGAAAGCTCAAGGCAAACCTTTCGAATATACTTTGTTTTCTAAATTAGGACACAATACTGCTTTTGACAATGATACAGCACCTTTTGATATTTCAATTCAATGGATAAAGCAGAAAACTTTGAACATTAAGAAGTCTAAAGTATCAAAATAAAGCACTGCCTACAACATCGGTTTGGCAATATGGCGGCTGAAGTACTTCTATGAAACATTTGTGCAAGTTTCAACATTAGGAATTTTATTGAACTTTTGTGCTAAAAATCCGCCACATCGCCACGCCGAAAACCGTTATAAGCCATTTTAAACAAAGCAGACCACACGACATGTTCGGACTATTTAAAAAGAAACTTCCTGACTGTGACGAACTTTTTGTGAAGTATCTTGCACGTTGGTACCCAGAGGAAGAAAGACCTAAAATGACCAGACCTGATATGTATATAATTTCAGGTTATGAAGGGAAATCTCTTGACCTTTCATCGTTGCAATATTTACCTGACAAATTACTTGAGCAGACAAAGGAGCAAATTAGAACCATGGCAGGTGCTGCATTGGCGGACTACCAAGAAATAATAAAATCTGACCTACTCGACTTTAACGTCTTGGATGCAGTTGACAAATTTTATGACCGCCCAAAGATTGCAGAAATAATCAAAGAAAGTGACCCGAAAGACTATTTCAATTTGTATTTCGTAACTGTTTGTGAATTTGGTGCGACTTTGGGATATTTATATAACGAATTAGAAGGTTATGACTGGCTTTATTCATTCCCTTACTACCATTCAATAATTGTTCATCGAGACACAGGGTTTGGTATCACTGTATTTGACTGGGCAGTAAAGAAGTTTAGTGAATATGGTGTTGATGATGGTTATGTTGCAAAATTTCATGCTGCAATGAATGGCATTAACGAGCATCAAGAAAAGAAAAACGGCTTATAACAACTAGGGCTTCGTTGCGTGCGAAGCACGAACAATGAAGCCAGGGTTGCACGGAACCTTCGGTAGTTTTTTAGACGTTATGGGTTTTACGGTTACTCGTTGTATTTTTCAGGTCAAGCCGTGTTGGCTTTTAGTTTGAATTTCAGATTTTCAAAGTCCTGTTTTCTTTTTTCTGGCTTCATTCTCAAGAGGTTTAAGGCTCTTTTTCGGTAACAGATCGATCATTTATCTCTCATTTGGATCCTTGGGGCATAGCTCCGCCAGGCCGTATTTCAGCTGTTATTTTCCATTCGTACAATTTCCATAAGTTGTGCATGGGACGGAGGGCCACGTTTAGGCAGGATTTCCAGATTGGTCATCGTTTGCGTTTTACAATGCGGGCAAAGTTTGGGGTTGTATGTTTCAAGGATTCGTGGCCCCACTGGCACTAATGTTTCTTTGGGGAACTGATCTTTAATCAGGGGGATAGCCTGTTTTTTACTGTTACTGCTGAGTATCCCGAAATGCCTGATACGGACAAAACCCTTGGGTAAAATGTGCATGGAAAACCTGCGGATGAACTCGATGGAATCTAGAGTCGTTAGGCTCTTTTGCGCTCCATTGCGGTAATCTTTATAACTGAAGGAGACCGTTTTGTGATCGATGTTTTTGATCCGGTGATTGCTGATGGCGATCTTATGGGTATACCTGCCCAGGTATTCCACCACGCTTTTTGGGTTGCCAAAGGGGCGTTTGGCAAATACCACCCACTCTTTTTTGAACAGGGAATCAATCAGGGATTTACCCGGATTGATCCTGGCTTTAAGAGCTTCCACATATTTAGCCCGGAATACTTTGCTCATGGCCTTGACGGGGAAAAGGTATTTGCCTTTGCTTTTTGCCGTTTTCCACTTCCCTTGTTTAGAAATCCCGCCGCCGGGAACAATACAATGCAAATGAGGATGGAGGCTTACCTGTTGCCCCCAGGTATGTAAGATGGAAATCATTCCGGTGGCTGCCCCCAGGTTCCTGGGATTATTTCCAAAGGTGCCGATGGTTCCCCAGGCGGCTTCAAACAGAGCATCATAAACAGCTTTGGGCTGGTGCAAGGCCAGCTGGTTCAGCGTATCGGGCAGTGTAAAAACCACGTGAAAATAAGGGACCGGCAAGAGCTCGGCTTCCCGGTTAGCGATCCAACGTTCCCTGTTTTTGCCCTGGCACTTTGGGCAATGGCGATTCCCGCAGCTATTATAGCTGATGCGCAGGATTCCACAATCCGTGCAGGCATCCACATGCCCGCCCATGGCAGCGGTGCGGCAATTCTTTAAAGCACTCAATACCCGTACTTGCCAGGAATTGATCCCGGCATGGGTAAGCACCTGTGGCCAGTGTTTTTTCAAAACACCGGCCACCTCAAAATCAGGTTGCAATTAGGATTTACTGTAAAGGGTATCCAGCGGACTAAAAGGTTTCCTTCTGCCGGATTGAGCCACATGCAGATAAACCATGGTGGTGTCGATGCACTCATGGCCCAACAAGTCTTTGATGGATATAATATCCAGCCCCTCTTCCAGCAGATGGGTGGCGAAGGTATGACGAAGGGTATGTACCGTCATTTCCTTAATAATGCCAGCCGCTTTTTTTGCTTCTTTCACCGCCCACTGCACCCCACGCTGGGAGTACCGGCCGTCAAAGTCACCTCCGGCCCGGCCATCTGGCTGACCGTTAAAGAGCCATTCTTCTGGGTTTTCTGCTTCGATGTACAAGCGGAGTCCCCGGATCAGGATAGGACTCAAGGGTACATACCGATCTTTTTTGCCTTTCCCTTTTTGCACATGAAGCATCTGGCGGTCAAAGTCCAGATCTGCCAGCCTGACATTCCGGGCCTCAAAACAGCGTAAGCCACAACCATAGAGCAAACCAATTAGAATCCGGTGCTTGAGCAGTTTGGGCGCTTTTAGCAGGCGCTTCATTTCCTCTCTGCTCAATACAACGGGAAGTTTTTTCTCATGCCGAATGCTGGGCAGTTCAATGTGTTTATCTTTCAAACCCAACATCCGGAAGGCGAAACGCAGTCCATACACGGTGAACTTGAAATAGGAATCAGAAAGCGTAGGGTGTTCCTGTTGTACCAGATACAGGTAATCATTGATCTGATCGGTGTCAAGGTCCGTAGGCAAACAACCGAAATGAAGAGCCATTTTCGCTAAATGGGTACTATAACCATTTAAGGTACTCCGGCTTTTGCCGGTGATAGAAACTTTCTGCTGCATCAGGGCATACAACTGGGAAAATCCAGCTACATTCGTACAAGCTGAGCTAATTAAGGTAGGACTATTGTCTTTTTTTTCATGATACTTATTTTGAAGGTTTGTTTCTGTAAAGAAAGCGGTTCTGCTTTAATTTGCTAGGCTCGCTTGCAAAAACTACCGAAGGTTTAGTGCAACACATATTTTGCGCTATTTCCCAACGCTCTTTTGGCGACCGCTCACAGCGCAAACTATAACCGTTAGCTGCAACTACAAGAAGACTAGACACCTCCATGAATCACGGAATCGAAAAAGCTATTTCAGGACTTAGTGAATGTGCAAAGCATTATAAAAAGCAACATTTGATCAAGATTTCCAAGGAGACGATTATTGTTAAAGTCAATGATAATCAATTGTGGGGAACGCTGCTTTATTTACTGTTAATTATGTTAACACCGTTATTGATTCTCGTTTATTACCTATATGTTGATAACACTAATTCTGACATTTTCTGGGCTTTGATTTGGCTACTTTGGTTTGGTTATGAATTATATAGAATTCTTCGTGGTGACAATATTTTAATAATCAATCTAGAAGGAAGATATTTTGAAGTTGAAAACATAAATGCTATTTTTAAAACGCTCGTCCGAAAACGTAGAGTTTTGTTTTCTGACATAGCGAAAGCTAATATGGAAGAAAAATTTATTTATAGCAGGTATAGGAGAATTAAGTGGTACGAATTGACCATTTATGACAAAGAAAAAAGCAGGATTGTATTATCAAGTTTCGATGAAAAGTTTCCTTTGCCATCAATTGGTAATCGAGTAAAGCTCATAGTTGACCTTATCTTAAAAGAACAAAAACAATTCATTAAAAGTAGCAGCAGCTAACATCAGTAGCTGTTGCACAACGTTTTTATAAACAGAATTATTCCGATTTATTCCGCTAAATAATGACAGCCCCTATTTATACTAAGCATTCGATGTATTAAACATTCAGGGCTGTTTGATCGCAGATAAAGAAGCGCAAACAGGTTGTTCTTGAGCTTTGTCAGATCTTCCTGGATCATTGCTCTGATTTTATTCTTTTTTGGGGCATGTTTGAGCCATTTTTTAAGGTTGTATGCAATAGCCGCCCCGATCATAAATTTAGTTGCCTGCTGAATTCCCCTGGTCCAGATCCTGCGCATCCCGGTAAAGTTGATCAGCGTTCCCAACACCGGTTCGACCGTGGAGCTTCGGAGCTTTTTCATCCGTCTGGCTTTGGCCGTTTGCAGGCGCTCATGCATTTGATCGTAAAGTGCTTTGTCCACGGTTTCTGTAATACTTTTAAAATCCGCTTTGCCGATGCAAGTGCCCCGGAGCGGGCAATTACGGCAGTCCTTACTGCTGCTGCTGTAACGCTTCATTTGGTTTTTACCATGATAGCTACTTATTTTTTTGAATGTCAGGCTCGCTTTATTTCCCAGCTGACATTCATACCGGTCCAGCAGTTCATTGTAAACAAACCCTTCACGGGTGTTTTTGTATTGGCCAAAGTTGGGGATGTACCCTTCGATATTTTGTTTGTTAAGGTACTTCAATGCTTCCCCGCTGGAATAGCCGGTATCGGCTAATACCTCTTCAATGTGCAGATCATGTTCCCTTAAGTTCTCCTGTGCCTGGTCAATGGCTTTGGCTAAAGATTGGCTATCCCTTTTGTCACTATAATCGGCCATAATGGTGGTGATCACATGGCTGGACGTGTCGACCACTGTTTGAGCGGTATAGTTCAGCTGCCGTGGTTTTCCCGGTTTGACACTGATACGGGCATCCGGGTCGGTTTTGCTGTAATGGGTATGATTGCTTAAAAACCTGGGTCGTATCGTATTTCCATACTCATCCAGATCCCGGTCTTTGTTGGTATTTCCCTTATGCTGGTCTTTATACTCCTTGGTTTTCCATTGGTGATGTCCTTCTACTTCCCGCTTTTTGGCTGCACTTACGGTTTTGTTTTCTTCTTCTTCTTCATGGAGCCCATCCATATAGCTGTCGGCATCCTGGATGACCTGCTTTTCAATCAGGCTGTCCATGCTTGCATTGGCTTTGATGTAAGCACTGTCAATGGCCTGGCGTTTACCGTTGACCATTCCCTTGTTTACGCACAGGCGTAATACTTCTTTAAATAACGCCCTGAATACTTCTTCCCCGAACAATTGGCGGGTTCGGCTGATCGTGCTATGCCATGGAAGGGCCTCATCGATGTCATACCCGATAAAATAAAGCATATCCATGCGCATGCCCGCATGGGCCATGATTTTTCGGTCGCTGTTCAGGTTCTCCAGGTAACCGATCAAGATCAGCTTGAAAAACACAACCGGATCGATGCTCGACTGCCCTTCCAAACCGTAATACTTGCGGGTGGTCTTCCGCAGGAAACCCAGGTCGAGTTCCTCTTTGAGCTTCCGGTAAAAATTCTCAGCCGGGATCCGGTCCGATAACTGAAAATTCATGAAAAGCTTCTCGTTATAGTCTTTTTTGCCTTGCATGTCTTAAGTTACCCAATAACCGGTTTTTCACCTATCTTCACTTTTCAACAGGTGTGAGTTGTGCAACAAGCACAGCAGGTTTAAATTATGCCCGGGTGACATGGTTCTTATTCTGTAATGGTTTTTAACGAGATTGGTGCTTAGGCGACAGTGAAGTGCTTTTAATCGGGCACAATATAACCTGTAACCGTTATTGGCAATTTTAAAGACACACAGCCGATACGATGTAACATTTGTCCACAATTTGGAATGTTCTTGTTAAAATCAACCAATTAACTATTTTTGAATATTCACATTGCTTAGGTTGTATCCGATATAAATGAATGAAACCCAGCTATCTCCTGACATTTTAAAAACCAAACAACATTTTGAAATTCTCGATGGTTTAAGAGGCCTGGCCGCAATGGCGGTGGTTATCTTCCACTTTATGGAATGGGCCTATTCAGACTTTAGCCAAAATTTTATTGGGCATGGTTTTCTTGCGGTCGATTTCTTTTTTTGTCTATCCGGTTTTGTTATCGGCTATGCCTATGACGACCGCATTGGCAAAATGGGCGTGATGAAATTTCTTAAAATAAGGCTCATCAGGCTGCATCCGCTAATTGTGTTTGGTTCAGTATTAGGCTTACTTACCTTTTTGTTTGATCCGTTTGGCGGCCACCCTGAATCGTACAGCATCGGTAAAATTATATTGGTATTTATAAGTTCTATTTTGCTGATACCTTTCCCGGTGATGGAGGAGCGGGCTTTTAATTTGTTCGGCTTAAATGCACCAGCATGGTCGTTATTTTGGGAGTATATTGCCAATATTTTTTATGTGTTGATCCTTTATCGCATTAGTCGTAAAGTTTTGCTGTTGTTAACCCTGCTTGCTGCAGCAACACTCTGCTTGGTTAGCTACCGGGCGGGCAATTTACTCGGTGGCTGGAATGATATCACCTTTTGGGATGGCGGTGCCCGCATCTTTTATTCATTTTTAGCGGGACTTGCCATTTACCGTTTCAACTGGATCATAAAAAACAAACTGGGTTTTATAGGGATGTGCGTGTTGCTGTCATTAGCTTTTTTAATGCCATTTGGCAAATGGAACTGGCTAACAGAACCTGCAGTGGTATTGTGTTACTTCCCGCTGTTGATAGCATTGGGCGCCGGGGCTACCTTAACAAAAGGTTTAAAAAAACTTTGTGTGTTTTCCGGCAAAATATCCTACCCATTGTATATGGCGCACTATGCGGTATTATGGATGTTTGGAAACTATTACACAAGTCATAAACCTGCCGCCGAGCAGCTGACCGTCATTATTATAACCTCGTTAATCCTTTTAGTCGGTATTGCTTATCTGGTTATGATAGTTTATGATATTCCAGTAAGGAAATACTTGACTAATAAAATGAAAGAGTAAATAGCCGCAAAGTGACCACGTATTAATAACTCGAGTTCTATTATTAATATCAGTTTTTGGGCGTTCGAGCGGGCTTTCCGTTCCAATCTTTTTGCTCTGGAGAAGAGCAAAAAGGATTTCCTCTGCAATCCCTAACGCAAAACCCTTCTAGCTTTCAAAGAAAATATTGCAGTTATTAAACACAATCACCCATTGTTACATCGAACTTAGGTTAATAGTGCTCACAGACCACACTACCTACCTTTTTAGCCGAACTATTTTGATAGTTTATTTTTGATGGAGGCACAAACTATTTCCGTCTAAGTCTTTCAACCATGCAAACCGACCGAAGGGTGTATTGTCAATATTTCCCACTTCAATTCCTTTTGCTTTAAAGTCTTTAACCTCTTGTTCAATATCATCTGTTTCACAAATAATACCCTGAAAACCTGCAAGTGATATAGTGGTGTTACTATTCGGAAAGCCCATTTGTATCCACGGTTCACCATGTGGGTCGGTTGCTTCTATAATAATTTGAAAGCCAAGTTTCAAATAAAACTCTTTCGCTTTTTGTCTGTCCTTTACAGGAAGCATAATAATTTCTACTGATTTCATTTTTATCTTTTTAGAATTTACGAATTATCTTCAATACAAAGTTATTTGCGGAAAGGTATAACAACACCCGGTAAATACGACAATCTTACCGGTTGATTGCGACATGCAATTTATATATTTATTATATGAAACACATTTCCATCTTGCCGCTTTATGATGCAACCCTCACAAGCATTGACAGCAGTCTTCAGCTTTTTTCACGAGTTAATGATTTTATGAAATATCAAGGGAAACCGCCCTTTTATAATGTTGAAATAGTAGGCATAGAAAAGAAAACAAAGCTTAATAACGGGCTTTATAATATTCATGCGGATAAGACAATAGATGAAATCACAAAAACAGATGTAATCGTTATTCCGTTGTTGTGTGGTGATTTTCACAAAGCAATTTCAAAAAATGAAAGATATAAAGATTGGATAATAGCACAATATCACAACCATGCAGAGATTGTTTGTCTTTGTGTTGGTTCATTTTTTCTTGCATCAACGGGACTTTTGAAAGATAAAAAATGTGCTGTGCATTGGGCGGCAAAAAATGAGTTTAAAACGATGTTTCCCGACATAAAAGTTATTGATGACTTAATCATTACAGACGAAAAAGGAATTTACACCTGTGGTGGAGGGTTTTCATATTTGAACCTGCTACTTTACATTATTGAAAAACATTTGGGTAGAGAAATTTCAATCCTTGCATCAAAGATGTTTGAAATTGACATTGAAAGAAAAAGTCAAAATCCCTTTATGATTTTTATAGGGCAAAAACAACACGGTGATGAAGTTGTTTTAAAAGCACAAGAATTTATAGAAAATAATCCGACTGCAACTTTTACAGTTGACGAAATTTGCCGCAAGTTTGGTGTTGGACGAAGAACATTTGAAAGACGATTTAAAAAACACACAAGTAACTCAATCGTGGAATATATACAAAGAGTAAAAGTTGAGGTCGCAAAAAAACAGTTGGAAACGGGAAGAAAAACTGTAAACGAAATTATCTACGAGGCTGGTTACAATGACATTGATGCGTTTAGAAAAGTATTTAAAAAGTTTACGGACTTATCACCGATTGACTATCGCAAAAAGTACGCGGTGTAACACGATGCTCACAAATTTAACAACAGTGCACCAACCGAAAAACAGGCATTGCAGCAATGGGCTCACTAGCAAATCAGCATTTATACTACTCTGATACTTTAGTGCTAAATTCGGTTAACGGCTTTCAAATTCCTCAATGTGACAATACCCGGAACGCTTTGCGATCTTCAAAAAAGCGAACGTGCAAACATATACGAATAGAAATTTGAACAAGATGAAAAGATTACTGACAATAATTTCGCTTGTAACGTTTCTTGCAAGCTGTGATTCGATACCTAAAAAAACAAACAATATGGAAGACCAAAAAAACCAAATGGACAACTCAACTTCACCGGCTGATACAACACCAAAGGTGACAGGCATTGGTGGTATTTTCTTTTTTTCAGATAACCCGAAGGAAACGAAAGAATGGTACGCTAAAAATTTAGGACTTGAAATCAATGAGTGGGGTTCGGTGAGTTTTGAGTCTAGAAACCTTAACAAACCTGAGGAAATTGACTCTCTTCAATGGAGTCCTTTCAAAAAAGGAGATGAGTATTTTTCTCCATCCAAAAAAAATTTCATGATTAATTACCGGGTTCAGAATATTGAAGGACTTGTAAATAAATTGAAAGAAAACGGAGTAACCATACTTGACAGCATTGCAACTTACGACTATGGAAAGTTTGTACATATTATGGACGCAGAAGGCAACAAGATTGAATTGTGGGAGCCTGCTGACAGTAAAGGCAGCCAACTAATCGAGTAAATAGCGGTGAGCCGCAAGCCTCTCCACTACCGTACATACTAAGTTCCCCGAATCAAGTTCGAGGCAGGCCGTATACAGCAGTTTATTAAGAGCCTGGGGTCGATTCTAAAGGGTGATTTTGATTAATAACTGCAATCTTTTAAGACCTAGAAGGGTTTTGCGTTAGGGATTGCAGAGGAAATCCTTTTTGCTCTTCTCCAGAGCAAAAAGATTGGAACGGAAAGCCCGCTCGAACGCCCAAAAACTAATATTAATAATAGAACTTAGGTTAAGCACAATATAATATCTTTTTTCAGCAATTGTACCTTTGAGATACGGTTAGCAAATTCGAAATTGGAATCTCCGTGTCGAATTTTTGACCATTCAACGCTCAGTTTTTCAACGCTTTGTGAGTTCTATGTGGTTTCTGTTAGGGGCTCATATTTCTCTTTTTAAAAAAATGTCGACAAAAAGTTGCGCAAGCAAATGCTTGCTTATATATTTGCAAGCAAATACTTGCATAATATGGAGATACGCAGAGATGTTTTTCAGGCAATAGCCGACCCAACAAGACGAGCAATAATAGGTTTAATAGCAAAACAACCTATTAATGTTAACACAATTGCAGAACAATTTGATGTCAGTCGTCAAGCTATTTCTTTACATCTTAAAATTCTTTCTGAATGCGGTTTGCTGAACATTAAGCAAAATGGCCGGGAACGCTTATATGAAGCAAAACTCGAAAAATTAAACGAAGTGCACGAGTGGGTTGCGCAGTATCATAAATTGTGGACAGGAAGATTAAATGCACTTAAAAATTTCGTTGAGCAAGGAGAAGTACAATATAATAGTGCAAAGGCATTGAACAAGAAAAGCGCTAAGAGTATTAACAAATTAAAAAAGTAAAAAAATGGAGAATCGTGTAAAAAATGAGGAAGTTTTCATAGAAGAAATCTTTAACGCAAGCATTGAACGAGTTTTTGAGGCTTGGACAAACCCTGAAAAGTTAATGAAATGGTTTGCGCCTGATGGTTGCACTATTCATTTTAAAAAAATTAATATTGAAGAAGGTGGGCAGTTCCACTCATGCATTTCTAATCCTCAATTCGGAGAATGTTGGTGTATAGGAGAATACCAAGAGATTGTGGCTAATTCAAAACTTGTGTTTACAATGATTAACGCAGATGAAAACGGCAATCCAATAAATCCAGCCGAAATAGGAATGGACCCTGATTGGCCAATGGAAACGCTTGTTAACGTTACGCTAACGGAAGAAAACGGACAAACCAAATTGCAATTACGACAAACCGTTTCGCAGGAGTTAGCCAAAAAAACTGGGGCATACCCAAGTTGGTTGCAAATGCTTAACAATATGCGAACATTCCTTAATTAAAACTGACAAAATGAAAAGGATAATCATTTATTCTGTGCTAGCACTTTTAAGTTTAGCATCATGCACTAACACAACCCGTTCGGGGGAAAACAGCGATCCAAAGAACGCAACAGTAAATGACACCCTGGTTTCCAAAAATGGCTACTCAGAAGTCAACGGAATTAAGATGTATTACGAGATTTATGGACAAGGCCAACCGCTTGTTTTACTGCACGGTGGTGGTTCTACAATTCAAACTACATTCGGCAAAGTAATTCCTGTTCTTGCCCAACACAAACAACTAATCTGCATTGAACTCCAGGCTCACGGAAGAACAAGCGACCGAGACAAAGACGTTTCCTTTGAACAAGATGCAGATGATGTAGTAACCCTTCTGAAAAATCTTAACATTGGCAAAGCAGATTTTTTTGGTTTCAGTAATGGTGGAACAACAACGATTCAAATTGCTATTCGCCACCCTGAAGTAGTTAATAAAATCATATTGGGTTCTGCACTTTGCAAACGCAATGGGGTTCCTGCACCGTTTTGGGATTTTATGAAACAGGCAACGTTGGCCAATATGCCGAAACAGCTAAAGGAAGCGTATTTAAAAGTTTCAAACAACCCAAAAGGCCTTCAAATAATGCACGACAAGGATGCAAAAAGGATGGTTAATTTTAAAAACATACCAGACCAACAAATCAAATCTATTAAAGCACCAACTTTAATCATAATAGGCGACAAAGATGTGATAACACCTGAACACGCCCTTGAAATGCACAGACTAATTGCTAACTCTCAATTAGCTATAATTCCTGGTGGACACGGCGAATATATTGGTGAAGTTACAACGTTGAAACGGGGTGATAAGGAGAACCTATTGGCAGTTCCGTTAATTGAGAAATTTCTGGACGAAAAGCCGAAAGAGTAACAGCCAAGCACAAATCTTCTAAAAAACACTTAGGGTCATTGTAAGAAGACTAGTGAATAAACACTCAATAATAATCAAACATAGACTTTGACGATGGAACAAAACAAAGAAGAAAATAAACTAAACGTACAAGGTGCAGCACCGTTCGCTCAAACATATTTTCACGGAACAAGGGCCGAATTAAAGGTTGGTGACCTAGTCGAAGTTGGTTTCAACTCGAACTATGGACAAAGAAAAATTACGAAATACATTTTTCTAACAGCTACATTGGATGCTGCTATTTGGGGTGCTGAACTGGCATTTGGAGAAGGACGTCAAAAAATATATCTGGTAGAACCAACAGGACCAATTGAAGATGACCCTGACTTAACAGATAAAAAATTTCCAGGTAACCCAACAAAATCTTATCGCTCCACACACCCTTTTAGAGTTGTTGGAGAAGTTACAAATTGGCAAGGACACCCAACAGAACAAGTTAATGTAATGAAAGAACACCTTAAGCAACTTAAAGAAAAAGGTGTTGATTCACTAAACGACTAAATTGCGAATCTTAAAAACGAATCGATTAAGGAATAAAGACAGACCAAAATGGACAGACATCTTTTTACAGAAAGAGGGCGTTTCGCTGAGATAGGCATCCGTAGCAAATCTCAAATCATGCTCTTTAGGCAGTTCGGCACTAGCGGTCGTTCTAAAACTACAAGCATACAAAAGCGACGGACATAAAAATCAAAACAGTGCCAACAAAGCCTAAACAAGAGTGTTTTTGATTTGAAATAATATGAAAAATTAACCGCTAAAACACAAGGCATGAATAATTCCAACACACACAATCAGCGTTTCGCAAAAATGACCTTCGCCTCAGTTTATCCTTTGTATCTAACAAAAATAGAGAGGAAAGGCAGAACGAAAGAAGAGCTGCATCAGGTAATAGCGTGGTTAACAAACTTTGATGGCAAGAAGCTGCAGGAGCTGATAAAAGAAAATGTAACCTTTGAAACATTCTTCCAACAAGCTTCGCTAAACCCCAATGCGCACCTCATTACCGGAGTAATCTGTGGGTATCGTGTAGAGGAAATCGAGGATTCTTTGACGCAACAAGTTAGGTATTTGGATAAGTTGGTTGATGAGCTGGCTAAAGGCAGGAAGATGGAGAAGATTTTACGCGGTTCGTAAGGTGTTCTGAAGATTCATTATTTATGGTTGCTCAGCTCGTTAATAATGACCGCTGGTAACGTCTATTCATACATAACCACGATGAAAAGGCAGGCGACTAGCGTCGAGGTATAATTTGTGCCGAATGTAATATCGTTTTATTTGTTCTTACTAAAAATTAGCCGGCTGCAATCAGTATAATCTTGACTTGTAACCTGAGTTCCATTGTTAACATCTGCTTTTGGGCGTTCGAGCGGGCTTTCGTTGCAATCTTTTTGCGAAGGGAGCAAAAAGGATTTTCACTTCAATCCCTAACGCAAACCCTTTCTAGGCTACAAAAAACTGGTGCTTTTCAGAAACACTCGTATTTAAGTTTAACTCTGCTTATTATGTCTTATTTGCTTCCTGCAACGTAACTTGATTTTAATATTTTTACAAAATAACTAAGCATAAACGAATGAAATTTAAAACAAAACTTTTCGAAGCAGGCAAAACGGCAACAGGAATCAAAGTTCCCGCTGAAATAGTGGAAAGTTTTGAAGCCGGGAAGAAACCTCCTGTCCGAATTACAATTAATGGCTACACCTATCGAAACACCATTGCAGTGATGGGCGGGGTATATATGGTAGGCGTAAGTGCAGAACATCGCAAAGGCGCAGGAGTTAAAGGAGGCGACGAAATTGAAGTTACCATTGAATTAGATACAGATCCTCGTGTGGTAGATGTCCCGATAAAACTCCAAAAAACACTGGATGAAAACCCTGCTGCAAAGGAATATTTTGAAGGGTTATCAAATAGTAAAAAGAAAGGAATTGTAATTCCAATCAACGATGCCAAATCAGATGAAACTCGAGATAGGAGGATAGAAAAGGCGATTAGCGCATTGACAGAAGGGAAACTATAAGAAGGTATCTCCTGTTTATCTCCGCTGTACAGTTTTTATTTTATTCACTTTAGGAATACCTATTCTTTAATTAAAATATTCCCACCTGAAACGTTGCTAAAATGTGTGTGGCCTGCGGGTTTCTGCTACAATGAGTGCGGGAACCGATTTGCCACACACGGGATAACGTTGAACGGATTTTGGCGGGTTTGGCAAAGGGGCGTTGAACAATAAGATAAAATCTATTGCGTAAACCCCTTAATTTTTGAGATATTGTGCATGTATGCGCAAAGCCATACGTTAGTGGCAAATGCAAGAAACCTAACCATTTACCTAAGAATTAAATTGGACAATGAAGACCAGAGAAAAAGCTTTTACAGGCTTTCTTGCGACGCTATTAACTTTTGTTATTGTGTATTTTGGAGTTCAGTTGTTTACAAGCGACCTTGTTTTATCAGGCACTCCAGGTTGGCATACAACAATTTATCCTTCAGAAATAATACTCACAAGGCTGACTTTTACAATCTTGGTGTTGACTCTAATTGTTTATTTAATTTATAGTCAGACTAGAAAAATATTGAATTTACTGTGGACAAGATTTAAGAATAAATATGCGGACTAAAAAGCATCAGCCACTAACAGCAGGTTTAATTTATGCCCGGGCGACGTGGTTCTTGTTCTGTTCTGCTTTTTATTACTTTTAGTGCTCGGGCGACAGTGAAGTGCTATTAATTCGGGCACAACTCAAACCTGTAAACGTTTAGTGGCAAATGTAATAAGCTGATTCAACGCCATCACGACAAACAATATTATAAAAGACCATGAAGTTACCATGACCTTAGAAACTCAATTGAGTATTGCTGCGACCTTTATTCGAATTTCAATAGGTACAATGATTTTTGACGTCTTCTTTCCAATTATAGCGGGACCTGAAATTTCACATTATATTAATTTGTCGGCTTTATTCCTGACGACTGTAGCAGTTACTATTTTATTAATACATCGTAAAGAAGTTGACTTTATTAAAGGAGGACTTCTTATTCAAATAATAATTAATCTTTGCCTCGGAATTGGACTTTGGGTTATTAATTACGGTTATTTTAATTGACTTTTAATACGTTTTTTAGTTGACCATACAAAAATGACTAATGAGAAAGACACAGAGAAGTGCTTTCTATTCGCCATCTTCGCAAAGCCCTAACCGGTTATATGCCATTTAAATGAACGATAGGATAAACATAGAAGAACGGAAACCTATTTGGATAGCTTTATCTGAATTTTATCTTGACACTGAACTTCAAGAATCGGACTTCAGACACATTGCTTTCAAAATTATTGAAAGTCCGTATTCTATTGATGAAGTTAAGGATATTAACAAATATGAAGTCTTTCCTGTGCTACAACCAAATCTTCTAAGCGTAGTGGGAGAATGGGCAGGATTTGACAAGGAATGGCTCATCAGCAGTATCTTAGATTCGTTAGCTAAAAGAAACGTGATTAAAAAACTTGGAATCGAAAGTTCATTCTTGACCCTTAAGTGGATGCAAAAGAATTATTGGGAAAAACTCGAGAAAGTTTATAATCAGGTAAAAACTAATCCTGACTCATTCATATTAACTTGTAAAGAGATTTGGAAGAATGGAATTGAACCATTTGAGTTTCAGCAAAAGGATGCTCAGCTATTTGAAAGACTAAAAGGAATTGCTGCATCTTTCAAAGAACAAAATAGACTAACTGCCTTCTACCAATATCTGCAAGAAGGACAATATTGGATAAACCTTTGGACTGCCTACTTCCTGCTGGAGCTATTTGAATTGAAGGACTCCGACAAACTGATAGGGCTTAATGACAATGAAAAGATTTTTGATTTCTGTTTAAATGAGGTTGAACAGAATCAACAATACTTAAAAACTGAACAGGCAAAAGTGAATTGCAGAAATTGGATTGAAAATAAAAAAACGGCATACAACAAAACCTATGAGCAATAACGCCCTACGGGACGCTACTGCTCATAGGCAAACCGTTAGCAGTAAGGCAAAAAGACGATCAAAATGACGACACAAATAGTTATAGTTCTAATCCTGACTTTTGTAATTAACTTAATTACAACACTTTCATATTCGGTAAGAATAGTAGGAATTAGGACGGGTAGAGTAGCTATTTCATTCGCCCTTTTTAATATTCTTGTTTTAGTATCAAGGACTGCAAATGGTTTTCAAGCACCACTGCTTGCTAAGACAGTTGAAAACGATATAAAAATTGGAGTATTTGACAATTTAGAAACTTTTCGACTAATAATACTTTCTTGCTCTATTGCCACAATCCTTGGTGCATGGCTCATTCCTACCTTTCAAAGAGTTTTATCAAAAGCAGTAATTAATTTCAGCATTCACAAATCAATGGGGAAACTGATACTTCATAGTTTTTCTAAAGCAGGCATTCTATACTTTAAAGACAATATGACTATTCCGACCAAGCTGAATATTTCGCAAATAAAACTTGACCGTGAATTTCCTTGGAGAATTTTCATACTAAATATTTTTGCTGTTGCCATTTTGACTATAGGGGTTCTTTCTGCTGTTTATGCATCATATTTAAATCCGGATTATAGGACAACGGCTAGTAATTTATCGGCATTTGTAAATGGTTTTGCGACAATATTAATGTTTGCATTTATTGATCCGCATTTATCGGCAATGACTGACGATGTAACTTTAGGTCAATGTTCAGAGACCACTTTTAGGAAATACATAGTGTATATGATAATTGCTCGCGTAATTGGGACAATTTTAGCTCAAGTATTATTTTTACCAAGTGCACAATTATTAGCGTGGGCAGCGACACATATATAGACAAAGAAAATGAGCAGCTGCTGACAGCAGGTTTAAATTATGCCCGGGTGATGTGATTCTTGTTCTGTTCTGCTTTTTATTTACTTTTAGTGCTTGGCAACAGGGAAGTGCTTTCTATTCGGGCACAACGCAAACCTGTAAACGTCAGACTGTCTAAAAACCGTGATTTGACGATTTGCTCTACGGGTACCTATCTTAGCAAAAAGCCGAATATGAAAATCTCAGGCGTTAGCTTTTAGTTTTTAGACAGACTGACGTTAGGGCACATTTTAAAAGACCCGACAATTCTCACATAATCTAAGGACAGAATGGTTACAGCTTTATTCATCGGACTTTTTCTTTTTTATCTGACCTACACGACCATATTTGCCATAAAATTTAATAGGACTTCTAGAATTTTTAACAAAAAACAGCAATTAGTTCACAATATTTTAATTTGGGTTTTACCATTCGTTTGGGTAGTGATTTTAAAAAGTTTAATAAAGCCAGTTAGGACTAAAAAATCAAAGCTAGGCAACTTCTATGAAAGTGAATTAGGTTTTATGGCTAATGTGACTAATGAGACAAAAGCGGACTAAAGAAAACGAGCCCTAACATCAGGTTTAAATTATGCCCGGCCAACGTGGTTCTGGTTCTGTAGTGCTTTTTATTTACTTTAGTAATATGCGGCAATGAAGTGCCTTCTAATCGGGCACAATATAAACCTGTAATCGTTAACTGCAAGTGTAATAACCCGAAAAAATCTTACAAATAGACATATCTGACTGTAAATGAATAAATATAAGGACGACCTTAAGACCATTTTTCAAGTCTCGACTTATATTTTCATATCTATGAGTTTTGCGACAATGGATCATCCAATACTTTCTTACACTTTCATAGGACTTTTTATCGTCTCAATAGCATATGAGCTATACTCAAAAATGCAATACAGAAAAGGAAAAGCTAATTATGTATTATTTCCGACCTTAAATGATCTATATTCCAAAATGACCTCAATCACCATAGGTCTTATGGCAATTGCTGCATCAATTATTGCTATTATTTGGACTAATACTTTTAATCATTATTGTGTTATTGGACTTTGTGTAGGTTTATTAGTCTTTCTAAATGGCATTTTTGATTTACCCAATGGACTAATAAAAATCAAAGATAATTCTCTTGTTATAACTGGTTTAAAAACTAATGTTGACCAAAGACAACTTAAAGAAATTAAAATATTTAAGGAGAAAATATTGTTGACCAATGTTTACGATGAATTGATAAGAATTGACAATTTCAAAATTGACTCAAAATCAGCAAAATTAATTGGCTCATATCTAACTGAACACAAAACCAATATTGAGTTGAAAATAATAAACAACGTCAATTAAATAAACGACTTGCAATTCTGACCTAACGGCTAGAATAATAAACCTGTTTATAAAATTGCCGTTTTAGTGGACTAAAGGAAAAACACCAGCAGTTAACATAAGGTTTAAGTTATGCACGGGAGACGTGGTTCTTGTTCTGTTGTGCTTTTTATTACTTTTAGTGCTCGGGCGACAAAGAAGTGCTATTTATTCGGGCACAATATAAACCTATAACCGTTATCGGTTATTTAACAAGACATGCAACCACGACATATTGTATACTTAGGATTGCTTCTGACGGCTTGTACTAATTCAACACAAACGACATCGCAAAAGAGCTCAAATAAATGTGACTCTGTAGGGCGAAAAGAGTCTATCCAAGGAACAAAAAAGATAAATATCGAAAAGGTAGATACTATTTCAAAGACTACCGATTTAACAAAAAAAGAAACAAGTGTAAATAGTGCAGAAGTTGTGCATTTGTTTGATGGAGATGTATTAGATAAACTTCCAAAATTCACGTTCAATACAATCACTAAAAGTGAGTTTTTTAGTGATGAAAAGATACCGACTCTAATCACCGACCGAACAAAAACCAAATCAACTGATTCATCTTTTACAGTAGCAACAGCCAAGGCGAAACTGAAATTCAATAAAGAATATAATAAAAATTACTCAAAAAGAGATGGCTTATCTTGGACTGACTACCATGGATTTTTTGATGAATTGAAACTATATGTACTAAGCTCAAATTATATTACAGAGGGATTGGAGTTCAGTTCAATGTTTTTTATTGATAGTACTACCAACGTAAGATATGAACTTACATCCCAATTTGACGAAGGCTATCAAGTTCCTCTTCTATCCCCCAATAATAAATTTATGGTATTATATGCTAATGTTATAGCGACGAGAGAAAGTGAAAACAGTTTTATTGGAGTTTTAAAAATTTCCGATACAGATAATGTCCGACATTACAAGGAGTTTGCAGGGTTTACAAGCACGAAATGGAATATTGAATCAGTTATTTGGATAAATGAAACATCATTTGCATTGAAAATTAATCGACCCAAATATTCCGGCGACAAAATCATCAATAATTATAGTTATTTAAAAGCGACCTTGCCAATGAGCAGATGAAAATAAACAACCGATAACATCAGGTTTAAATTATGCCCGGAGACGTGGTTCTTGTTCTGTTGTGCTTTTTAATTACTTTAGTGCTTGGGCGATAGTGTAATCAGGCACAATATAAACCTATCAACATTAACTGCAATTTCATGAATGCACGACTCATCATACTGTTCCTGCTGACCTTGCTTGGAATCAGCTGTTCAAATTTAGATACTAGGACCTTGCCTTCCGCTTTGGGACAAGAAAATGCAAAGGAAACAGCAGATTCTAATAGTAAAGATGGTAAATCTCAACTTTCCATTCCTGCCGACCTTGATTCGAAATTTGAAACATTCATAAAATACTTTAGTAAAGACTCTGTATTTCAAGTTAGTCGCATTGACTTTCCATTGAAAGTTAAAAATGTAGATGAGGAAAACGAACAAGAAATAATTATAAAAAAATCCCAATTTCATAAACAGGACTTTGACGATAAGACGACCGAAACCAGAGAGTTTGACAAATATAAACAGGAGATTAAAGTAAACAGAAATAAAGCTATTGTTGAAATAAGAGGAATAGATAACGGAATCTATATTGACGTCTATTTCGAAAAGAAAAACAACAAATGGAAATTACTGACTTGGGTCGACTCATCGGACTAAAAAGAAACAGCAGTTAACATCAGGTTTAAATTAGGCCCGGTGACGTGGTTCTTCTTCTGTTCTCCTTTTTATTTACTTTAGTGCTCGGGCGAGAGAGAAGTGCTTTTAATCGGGCACAATATAAACCTGTGACCATCACCGGCAAGCATAAAACAAAAGCATCGTAACCACATGAACAATGAATATATACCTGTTTCTTTCAAAAAAGCAGGACGCACGCTGATAACTCAATTTGATTAAATTCTATGCTGTCTTTTAACAATTTCAAAATATACTTAAACGATAAAGCTGGTTTGACAGATGATGAGTTAATGCAACTCCCATATATTCCAAAATCCAAGCAGTTCAAAAAAGGAGAATCACTCATATATAAAGGACAAGTATGTAAAGACATTTTTTTTGTTGAGAAGGGCCTTATACGACAGTTCACTATTGATGAACAGGGTAAAGAACATATTATTCATTTTGCACCTGAAAGTTGGATAGTGAGCGATAGAAGCAGTTCATACTTCAATCAATCAGGTGAATATTTTATTGATGCGATTGAAGATTCGGAGGTTATTGTAATGGACGAAATATTTATTAATAAAGCTTCTGAAATAAGTAAAACATACCGGGAAAATAACCATAGAGCATTGCACAACCATGTAAGGCACTTGCAAAAGCGTATAAATCTATTACTCAGTGGCACAGCGGAAACAAGATACTTAGAGTTTTTAAAGCTATATCCCAACTTATCGCTTCGTGTCCCACAATGGATGATAGCTTCTTATTTGGGTATTACGCCTGAAAGTTTAAGCAGGGTTAGAAAGGAATTAACTAAAAAGAGTTTCAAATAGCTCCCTTAGCATTTCTTACCATACATCAATGCACCGGCTATTTTACCATTATACCTTTGTTTCATCAAAAAATAAAAAGTATGAAACAGATAAATCCTTATTTAACCTTCAACGGAAATTGCGAAGAAGCATTTAATTTCTACAAATCCGTATTTGACGGAGAATTTAGTTATATAAAACGTCTTTCAGAAACTCCGCCAATTGGAAGGCTTTAGCTTCACCGAAGAACAACTGCAAAAAAATATGAACATTACTTTACCCATCAATGAGGTTTGCACCTTAATTGGCGGTGATGGACATCCTGCAATGGGTCAGGTAGTGTTTGTTTTATGAGCGGGCTTATGCTTACACTTTTTATAGTTGTTCTAAGCTCTGTTAATCAACTCATCACATCCTACATTATACACCAGATTACTTTACCAATGTAATTGAACATACAGTCAAAACAGGCATGTTTACGCAGGAACAAGCCGAACAACAATTCAGTATCAAAAATTATCTGATTACAAGTGCGGTTGGAGGTTTAGTAACAGGTATTATTTTCAGTGCTATCATTTCATTTTTCACCAAATCAAAAACAAATAATCATGAGTAAGACAACTAAAATTGATGAGTTTGTAAGCAAGCTCAAACATCCCTTAAAAGCTGAAATAGAAGCGGTAATAAAAATTATCCGTGAAACCAGTCCTAAGATTGAAGAAGATGTAAAATGGGGCGGTCCGAGTTTTGACTACAAAGAACCAATGGCAACATTTAATCCAAGAGTAACAGATTTTGTAGCAGTGATTTTTCATAAAGGCGAGCTATTAAATGACAAAACGGGACTTCTCGAACCGGGGCCTAAAGGTAAAGCGTATGCCAAATTCCATTCAATGGAAGAAGTGAAAAAGCACAAAGCGAATGTTCAAAAAGTAGTAAGAGACTGGATAGAACTAATGAATAGTTAGTGTGATACGGATGACAAAATGCCAGCCGGTAATAGCGGTTTGGCGCAAGCGGAGGTTTAGTGCTTCGTATGACGGTTTTTCTTAAATTTGAACATTGCCGCCTCGTAAGGAAGTTTAGTAGTGAAAGTCACAGCCTGCGCCAAGCCTCACCGTTATCTGCTAATTTTTAATGATCAACTTTAAGCCACCAATAGCAACCAGGACTACTAAATAGTTGTTAAAGATTGTTGGAGCCGTTGAAAAATGGAACGATGAAGCAGTCAGTCGAACAAGCGAGAGTTGAATTAGAATTAAGAAACGTTCCTCAAGACCAAATACAACACGCAGAATACCTTTCCAAAAAAACAGATAGATATGAAGACTTGAAAAGAGCCAAAGAATCATATTCGGTTTGTGATTTTATCTTTGAACCTGCCGGGACTATTTTTGAAGTACTCGTTTCATGGGAATTGAAGAAAGACGGCTTTTTGAAGAAAGCAGAACAACAAAAGCGACTTAGAATCATCTTCGGACTTATGATTTTAATTGTAGTAATCTACATAAAGCTGACCTAATTGAATAGAAATAAAATCAGCAGGTAACACTTTAATATTTGGGCTACAATGAGTTGCTTTCTATCCTCAATCTTCGCAAACCCCTAACCGGAAATAGAAATTTAACCAAGCGGATCGCAAATCCTTTTTATCTGTAGTACAACATGCCTGCAGAACCTATCGAACAGCAGTAAGATTAAATAAAAAAGCGGAAGTTTTAATAACAACCGCTTTACTGACACTTATAACCCACAACCCACACCCCACAACTCACAACCCTCAACTCACAACCCACAACTCACACCCCACACCCCACAACTCACAACTCACAACCCACAACCCACACCTTACCTCAAACCAAAAACATTTTTTTATCTTCACTACTACCAAAACCATCTATTTATGCCTAAATGTTTGTGTGTTACGCTTTTGCTATGTTTTGCAAGCATTCAGCTTTTTTCACAGTCTGTAAAAAGTACATCTAAGAAGCCTGTCTCAATCATTTTTGATACGGATATTGGGCCAGACTATGATGATGTTGGCGCAATAGCCATGTTGCATGCGTTTGCAGATAATAATGAGTGTAAAATACTGGCTACTGTGGCCAGTAATCAGCATAAAAGAATCGGTGCATTGCTTAGTCTTTTCAACACCTATTTTAACAGGCCTGATGTTCCAGTGGGGGTAGTAAGAGGCAAGGCTGTTAACCTGGAAGCCGTTCAAAAATGGGACTCCATCATTGTAGATAAATACCCGCATAGTATTAAAATGAATGATGAAGCTGAAGATGCGGTAACCCTGTACCGCCGCATATTATCGAAGCAGCCAGATAAAAGTGTAACAATTGTAACGGTTGGTTTCTTAACTAACATGGCCAACCTTTTAAAATCTCAACCTGATGATTACTCGCCGCTTAATGGAAAAGACTTGATTGCAAAAAAGGTAAAGCATCTGGTTAGCATGGCGGGAAGATTTAATAATGAAATGAGCACCTTCAAAGAGTTCAATGTGGAGAGAGATGCAGCGGCTTCTAAAAACGTTTTCGACAACTGGAATACGCCCATCATTTTTACCGGCTGGGAAATAGGCAGTAAAGTTTTTACAGGTATCCCTCTTATTAAAAGTGATATTTCAAATTCTCCTGTAAAAGAGGTATTTGAAATTAGTATTCCCAAAGATCCTGCAGATAAAAATGGACGAATGAGTTGGGATGAAACTGCTGTACTTATTGCTGTAAGGGGATATGATACCTATTATCTGGGCATCAAAGGAAGAATCATTAGTAACGAAGATGGCAGCCACGGATGGGATCCCAAAGGGAAAGGGCACGTATATGTAAAAGAGAAAATGCCTGTTAAACAAGTAGAAGAGCTTATCAATACGCTCATAATGCATCAACCGATCAAGAGATAGTAATCAAAAGCCTCAGTCCCAACCCGTCTCCAGAAGAGAGCGAAGGTATAGCGTAAAGCGGAAGTTTTTAAAACAACCGCTTCTACCAATCCTCAATTTCGCATCTCACAACCCATACCTGAAACCTCATACCTGATACCTCATACCTCACACCTGATACCTCATACCTGAAACCTCATACCTGATACCTGATACCTGAAACCTCATACCTCATACCTCACACCTGAAACCTCATACCAACCCACAACCCACAACTCACAACTCCCTTCCCTTACTGCACAATCCGAGAAATAATCGACGTAAACGCTTCCTGCCCTTTACGACCAATGGCACCTACACGGCAGAAAATTCGCACACCGCTGGTAAGGCCGGTGAAAAGATATTCACGAGTACTGGCAGTTTTTGAAATCCATTTGCTGTCTTCGGTAAGCACCGCATCAACCGTATATTCAAATACATAGGCAACAGCTTGTGGAGCCGCTTTCACAGTAAACCGCATTTCTCCAATATTAATTCCGTCTGTAAGCTGCATATCTGTCGGGGCACTTAAGGCCGGAACGCTTTCGCTCTCGTTGTTTATCTCCATTCCGCTGCTCACTAGTTTTACCCGATCACCTAGCGCAATAGATTCTAAGTTGATGGCCAGTAAATTAAGGTTGGCTAGCAATGCGGCTTTAGCAACCTTTTTCTGAGCAACAGCGGTGCGGTCACGGTTACTGGCTTTTGCAAAACTAGCAGAATAGGTGTTTTTGATGCCCGTAAAAATAGCCAGGGTAGGTGCCGTAACCGGAAAATTTGCGTTACCAGTCAATGCAGAAATAATAGACTGTGCTTTTGCATCTAATACCGCATCATTGAATTTGTTGTAATCACGCAATAAAATTGTTCTTTTCATTCTTTGTAGTTTATTTTTCTTTGAGACGGAAGATAGCAGCGTAACTTGAAAGCCACAACTCCTTGGGTATCAATCGACTCAAATGATACCCAATGATACCAAATTGACATAAAATGTAAGCCCAATTCTCGTTGCCTCACCTAAACGGATGTTTTCCTGAATACCCTCAATAGCTGAGCTGTTTTTGAATTTAATACCGTTCGGCGAATAAAAAATCAGTAAAAAATTAGGACGAAAAACGACAATCTGGTTTTAAACTACTTTAAAGGTGCTTTTGATCAAAATGATATATAATAGAATGGACTTCCGGTTGAACTGGAAGGATCTCCTGTTCAACTGGAAGGACGTCGGGTTCAATTGGAAGGATGTCCGGTTCAACTGGAAGGACGTCCGGTTTGTCTAGAAGGACGTCCGGTTTCACTGGAAGGACGTCAAGTTCAACCGGAAGGTTGGCCGGTTCAACTGGAAGGACGTCCGGTTCAACCAGACATCGTATAAATACAAAATGGTTGGCTTCCTAAAAGGGTCGACCATCATTGATCAAACAAACATTTTTATAATCTCGTAAGTGATTTTGATATTAACCTGAGTTCGATTAATAATATGTGTTTTTGGGCGTTCGGGCGGGCTTTTCGTTCCAATCTTTTTGCTCTGGAGAAGAGCAAAAAGGATTTCCTCTTCAATCCCTAACGCAAACCCCGACTAAAATCCAAAGTATTGAGTTTATGAACCACAATCGGCTTTTTTAAATCGAACTCAGGTTATTAGGTTTATCAGATATGCTCGAGTCTTTGAAGCTTTAGACTTTACAATTACTAAAGGACTTTCCAATTTTACCAGATAGCACTTATCCCCTGAAACTTACAACATAAAAAGGCACTTACAACTTATAACTTAAAACCTACAACTTAAAAAGGCACTTATAACTTAAAACTTAAAACTTACAACTTAAAAGGCGCTTACAACTTATAACTTAACACTTACAACTTAAAACTAAAGCTTCCGCCTGTTCATAATGGCATCTTCCAGCCTTGATACAGGTACATTATATGAAATAGAAAGATGGTCAATGGTTAATTTCTGATTGAGTATAATACTGAATTCCGCTTTCAATCGCTTTAGTTCTTTAAGTGCCCATTTATATGACTTACTAAATAATATTCTCAATTCTATGTGGGAAATAAACAACGGGACTTTTTCTGGCTTCATGGGATTGGTTTATATTTTGATTGATTTTAGGCTTTAGTTAGTTTAGATTGAAAGTAGTTTAAGTTTAGGAGAGTGGTTTTTAATTATAGTACTAAATGTAGTGTATTTGAAATGATACTTGCAAATTATTTTCTTTAACTATCGATTTTTCTTTGGGTCGATTAATATTGTGTGCGGAATTGCTGTGATTTAAGGGTGATTTAATAATAATATAGAATTAGGTGAATTTTTAGGTATTAATGGGTAGATTCTGTTTACACTGTCGATATTTTATTTACCTTGCTTCAGTGATAACTGTTTTTGACTATAGATTAGAAGCAATATTATCGAAGTTATAGGCATATAGAATTTGTCTACGTTTATTAAGCCTCAAAGTGCTGGATTGATGGGATAAGATTAGAGGATTTTACTATGCGCAAAACCATCTATACTAGGGTATTTACGCATATATGCGCAAAGGCATTCATTATCCGTCATCGTAACAAGACCATTCACAATATTAGGACATTTAACAATGAAAGATAATTAACCACAAAAACCAATAAAAATGAGCAGACCAATAATAGAAAATTTGAGGACGTGGCCACGCAATCTTAATGCATCACAAGGTGGTGGTTTGTCGACATCCCAGTATGGCGGTATGTCGACATCACAATACGGTGGTATGTCAACATCGCAATATGGCGGTATGTCAACTTCACAGTATGGCGGTATGTCGACGTCACAATATGGTGGACTTTCAACATCACAGTATGGTGGACTTTCAACATCACAATATGGTGGGCTTTCGACATCGCAGTATGGCGGACTTTCGACATCACAATATGGTGGTTTATCAACTTCGCAAGGTGGTGGTATGTCGACATCTTCATCGAACGTATATAAAAGTAATATTCCACCTTGGCCTGTATTCCTAAGAGAACTTGAAAGCAGAGGCTACTACTCTCAAGCAAGACTAATTCGACAATATTTGCCTGAATTTCTTTGGCCTGAGAACTTTTCTAGGTAGATAGAACATTTAATAACAAGACAACCTGGACAGCAAAAAACAACGAGCGCATAACCACATATTTGCAATAGGTGGGGTTTCGTGCTCCGCAGACAGTTTTGTGGTAGACGAAGGTTCTGTACTCCGCATAACATTGAGGTAAAAAACTCGGTTATCGTATCATCGTAAATGTGCAAACGGTTGCCTGTAATCCAATAAGCAAGACTCAAAAATAAATGTATATATCCAAGGTTACTCTTCTCAATTATAGAAATTTCGCAAATGCAAATTTTCAATTTCAGAAAGGCATAAACACAATCATTGGAGAAAATGGTTCAGGTAAAACGAATGTTTTTAAAGCTATCAGATTGCTTTTGGAAGATGCATCCCTGCAATTTGCATATAAACTTACTGAAGGCGATTTTAACCGAAAATTGGATAAAAATAAATGGAAGGGGCATTGGATTATAATAAGTATCGAATTTGATGAACTTAATAATGAAGAAGCAATACAATCTCTTTTTATACACGGGGCTGGTATTGCAGAAGAAGATTATGTAAAAAAAGCGACTTACAATTTATTTTTTCGACCGAAGGCGGATATTAGACAAAAGTTATCTGAATTAGCTGAAGGAGATACTGTGGGATTACAAACTGTACTTGATGACATTACTATTCAGGATAACTACGAAACTTTCTTTACTGGAAAAAGCACGGCCGATTTTAACGATCCGGCGTTATATAAAGAACTTGTCGGAGATTTTGAAAATGTGATTTTTCCTTCAACTATAGATGCCTCAAAATTTGGCTCTAAAATTCCACATCAAATGTCTGTTGCGAAGGAAATATCTTTTACGTTCATTCAAGCCTTAAGAGATGTTGTAAGCGATTTCCATAACAATAGGACAAATCCATTATTTACGCTCTTAAAAAATAAAAGCGGTGAAATCAAAGAAGCGGATTATAGGCCTATTAGTGATTTGGTTAACGATTTAAATGCAAGCATCGAGGCTCTACCTGATGTACAAAATATAAGGGCTGATATTAAATCCACAATTCAAGATGCGGTTGGACTTACGTATTCGCCTTCGTCTTTGTCTATTAAATCTAGCGTGCCAGATGAACCGGAAAAACTTCTTCAATCTTTAAAATTGTTTATCGGCGAGCCTGGAGAGGAATATGAAGGTGGTATTCATGAGTTAAGCTTAGGAGGTGCAAATCTTATATTCCTTACCTTAAAGCTCTTGGAATTTAAGTATCGCAAATCGAAAGATACCTTTGCTAATTTCTTAATTATTGAAGAACCGGAAGCCCATATCCATAACCATATTCAAAAAACATTATTTGATAAGTTAGATTATGGCGATACACAAATTATATATTCTACCCATTCCACTCAAATATCTGAGGTAAGTAATGTTGAAAACATAAATATCCTTGCCAAGAAACTGAACTATGCGGAGGTATATCAGCCTTCAACAGGTTTGGACCCTGAAAACATCAATCAAATACAACGCTATTTGGATGCCGTAAGAACTAATTTACTTTTTGCTAAAGGCGTAATTTTGGTAGAGGGTGATGCCGAAGAAATTTTAATTCCAATAATGGTTAAGAAAGTTCTTGGAATAAGTCTTGACGAATTCGGGATTAGCTTGATAAATATTCGAAGCACAGGCTTTGAAAATGTTGCCCAGCTTTTCCATAGCGACCGGATACAAAGGAAATGTGCAATCCTTACAGATTTGGACGACGCTATTTGTGATATTACTGAAATTGCTGATGATAGTGATGCCTTGAAAAAGTATAAAAAGAAAGTTGCCGGCTCTCAAAAAAAGGGTTTTGCAAGAAAGGTCAAATTAGATGCGTTTGAGATAGGTAATGCTTGGGTTAAGGCTTTTTACGCAAATTATACTTTCGAGGTTGACTTTTTTGCTGAAGGGAATGAATGGGAAGTTATACAACTAATCGATCAGGTTTATATTGACAGCCCCACAAGACATCGATCCAAAACAGACCTCGGAGACGATGACGTTGCGATTCATGCAAAACGTATACTTACTATGGCAAATCAAGAAGGGAAAGGCTGGTTTGCAATTATGTTAGGCAAGCACATTTCCTATAAGACTGTTATACCAAAATATATTTTAGATGGAATCTTTTTCGCCAAAGAAACCTATTCCACAAACATCATTGCAGATATAATTGAGTATCGAATTAGTAAAAATTTCGAATCCAATAATGCATTGGACTTTACCATTTGCCGTGCAGAGCTTTTAAAATATAGAAATGGAGGAATCATTTTAGAAGACTTAGTCTTTGACATCGACCTTGTAATTCCTGGCGATCAGATCTTAACCCTAATTGAAAAATTGAAATAGTTATGTTTGTTTGGGAAAAAGATAGCATCAATAAAGAACAGGAAGATGCAATTTTAAAAGATAAAAGTGTGCTTCTTATTGCTTGCCCAGGTAGTGGTAAAACAAGAACCTTGACCTATAAAATTGCTTATGAGTTAAGTAGGTTGAAATCGGAGAAGGAGTTTGTAATTGCAATCACTTATACTAATAATGCTTCTGATGAGATAAAAGAAAGAGTTGAATTATTAGGTGTCGATACAAGCCAATTATGGATTGGTACCATTCATTCCTTTTGTATGGAATGGATTTTAAAACCGTACCATCTGTATGCTGAAAGATTGAAGAATGGTTTCAAAGTTATCAATTCTTTTGATTCAGAAAAAATCCTGACAGAATTATGTGAGCCTTATAAAAAAGAAAAAATAACCTATTATGATTGCGGTATTCTTGCCAAAACGGATATGTTTTATTTAACGTGTCTGGACGTCAGAAGGCACAATTCTTTAAAAAAAATTCTAACTGAGTATTTTACTATTCTTGAAAAAAATAGACAGATAGATTTTGAACAAATTCTGTTCTATGCCTACCAATTACTTAAATCAAAACCGGTTATAGCTAACATATTATGCAAGCTGTTTCCCTTTATTTTAATTGATGAATATCAAGATACTAAGGAAATTCAGTATCACATTATATCTAAAATACTAAGGGCAAATAAAGGTGCTTCAAAAACTCTAATTGTGGGTGATCCCAACCAATCAATTTATGATTCACTGGGAGGATACCCTATGCCCAAGGAGGAATTGGAACAATTATTTGGATTTGAATTAACCCCTTTAAGCTTGGACAAAAACTACAGATCCTCGTCAGCTATAATCGATTACTTTGACTATTACAAAACTTTTGCGACCCCGATTATTGCCTTTGGCCGAGAAAAAGATTATCCAAGCTCCATTACATTTAATTCAACCGTTTCGGTCGATGATTTGATTGAAGAAATAGCTCAATTGATACTTTTTAATGTGGAGGAAGCAGGTATTAGTCCTAACGAAATCTGTATAACCGCACCACAATGGGTTCATATTGCCAGCATCACCAGAAAACTTATCGTTAGACTTCCTGACTTTAGTTTTGATGGTCCGGGAATGGCCCCCTTTTCCAGAGACATTGATAATTTTTGGTTTAAAGTCTCGAGAATTGCATTAACAGAGCCATCTCCCTTTATGTATGTGAGACGCATGAGGTGGAGCAGAGAGATATTGAGTGAACTCGATGCGGCAGGAGTGGATGTTTCAAACATATCCAACAAGGAGTTTTTAAAAATTTGTAATTCTATAGAGATTATCGAAACTGATGGATTAGCTTATTTGAAATCATTTTTTAATCAAATCTGCCAACAACTCAAAATCACATTAACCAGCTTCCCTTTATTATATGAGCATTTTACTTCATTTTTTGCAAGCTCCGAAAATAGAATTGAGAAGCTCATAAAAGAAGGCAATACATTTATCGGTGAAATTGAAAACTTTAGAAAAGTTTTCAGACAAAGAGATGGCATTACTGTTTCCACTATTCACGGGACAAAGGGTGAAGAATATGATACAGTTATAGGTTTCGGGTTATTGGATGGATATGTTCCACACTTTAATGACGACAATGGTGTTGAAAACTCAAAGAAACTATTATATGTTTTAGCATCGAGGGCAAGAAAAAATTTGCACCTGATTTCAGAAAAGCAAAGAAATGTACATCATTATTATGCACCAGAAGGAAAACCTCCAACATGTCATTTAGTTGAATATGATTACTCATATGCGACTTTGGACAGCTAATAGCAGCTTGGCAAAAAAGCGGGTTCAGCAGTAAATCAAGTTCAATTTTTCAATGGAACTTAGTAGAAAATAGAAAATCTCCTCCTTGGTCTGTGTCTTCACAGACCATAAATACTAACCTTTTAATTAAATTTTCTACTTTTAAATATGATAGACATTTTTAAAAAGGACCGTAATTCTAAAATGTGCCTGAATGAGGTGTATTTTTGGACGAGTACAATTTATCAATGGAAACATTTATAAAAGCAAGATGAGTATAAAGAAATAATCATTGATAGTCTGGCTAATTTAACTGAACGAAAGAAAATAAAAGTATATGGCTTTGTTATCATGCCCAATCATGTTCATTTATTATGGAAAATGATTGAGAAGAATGGAAAAGAAGTGCCACATGCTTCATTTCAAAAGCATACAGCTCATGCTATTCAATCTGACCTTAAGATAAACCATCCGAATGTACTCGCTCGCTCAAAGTAGAAGAAAAAGAACGTTTTTATAGGTTTTGGCAAAGAGATCCATTGGCGGTGCTAATACAAGATCGAGAGATGGCAGAACAAAAGTTTAACTATATGCATCTTAATCCTCTTCAAACCCACTGGAACTTATGCCCAGACCCTCCAGGTTACTATTATTCTTCTGCCTCTTTTTATGAGTCATCTCAATCTGATTTTGGTTTTCTATCTGATTATAGAGAGAGGGTTTAAAGGTTTATTTGAGTGATTGTTCTGTGAGGACACAGACCAAGGAGTAGTTTTCTATCTGATTATAGAGAGCGGGTTTAAAGGTTTATATGAGTGATTGTTCTGTGAGGACACAGACCAAGGAGTAGATCGGCGTTATCTCCGCTAGTTAGCCGTCAGTTTACAAAAAGTAGAAACAATGAAAAAAATAACTTTAGTCATTATGATGTTTATGTCTTTCAACACTTTTGCACAAAAAGTAAATGATAAGATAAAATTTTTCGAAAGCGATTTAATTCACTGGGATCAATCAAAAAGTAAAAAGTGGACATTAAAGGAAAGAATGGCTTTTTACAACGCAAACACAGTAAGTATTGCCGTTATCAAAGATTATAAAATAGAATGGGTAAAAGCTTACGGTTTTGCAGATGTTTTTCACAAGAGAGTTGCTACTCCTCAAACGCTTTTTCAGGCGGCTTCCATTAGTAAATCCATCAATAGTCTGGGAATCTTAAAATTGGTTCAGGAAGGGAAGTTAGGTTTGGATGATGATATCAATAATTATTTAAAAACATGGAAATTCCCTTATGATTCTCTTTCGAACGGGAAAAAAATCACAATAGCAAACTTATTAAGCCACAAAGCCGGCGTGTCCGTTGGTGGTTTTGATGGTTATGAAGAAGGTTCGGTTCTACCTACCACAATACAAATTGTTGATGGGCAAAAACCTGCTAATTCACCTGCAGTTCGTTCTATGTTTGAACCAGGTTCCAAAGCTGAATATTCAGGGGGTGGCATTATAATTTCGCAACTAATACTTGAAAGCACAACGGGAAAAGAGTACGAAAATTATATGCTTAAAAATGTATTGATCCCTCTCAGAATGAAGAGCAGTTCTTTCAATCAACCGCCTAAAAACAAAGGAACATTGTTAGCAACAGGTTATGTCAACGGAAAACAGGTGAAAGGGAACTACCATATTTATCCTGAAAAAGCCGCTGCTGGCTTATGGTCAACCCCCACAGATTTAGCCAAATACCTCATCGACGCACAGTTATCTTTGTCAGGTAAATCAAATAAAGTTTTGAATAAAGAAATGTCTGTAAGAAGAATAGCGGATAACATGGGTGTGTTTGTAAGCGACTTTAAAGGCACAAAATATTTTGCACACGATGGAAAAAACGAAGGCTTTGTTTGCAGTTATATGGGAAGTGTGGAAGGTGGAAACGGGGTTGTAGTAATGACAAATGGCGATAATATCAAATTGGTTTATGAAATTGTTACCAGTATTGCAGGTTTAAATCACTGGAAAAGTTATCCTTTTGAATCCGTTAAAGAATCTGTTTCGTTATCCATCAAAAAAGCCTGCGAAAAAAATATTGATAAAGGCATTGAACTCTATAAAACGCTTAAGAAAAACAAACCTAATGATTATAATTTCTCTGATGAAAGTGAACTCAATACGCTTGGTTATGAATTTATGCAAGACAATAAAATAGATAAAGCAATAAAGATTTTCAGTCTGAATGTTAGTGAGTTTCCAACTTCGTCAAATGTTTACGACAGTCGGGGTGAAGCATATTTTAATAAAAAAGATTATTTGTTATCAAAAACAGATTATCTAAAAGTATTAGAATTAGATCCTGCCAATCAAAATGCAAAAGAAATTCTTTTAAAAATTGAAGAAGTATTACGAAAATAAAACCGAACGGCTAACATTGGTTTGGCAATATGGTGGCTCAGCTAGTCCGAGCATACAAGTTAAGTTTGCTGGTGCGACCTTGTAGCTCATTCATTAGTAGTATTGGCTTTGAGAAGTAGAGTAGACAAATCCTTTTATATGAAGATAGAAACGAGCTGCAAGCTCGCAACCAGCATATGAAAAATATGAAAAAAGTAATTGCAGCATTTAATATGACGCTAGATGGTGTTTGCGATCATACTACAGGAATTGCTGACGAAGGACTACACCAACATTATTCTGATTTAGTAGATAATGCTGGAGTCATTTTATACGGACGAACAACCTACGAACTTATGCAATTTTGGCAAACACTATTGCAAAATCCTTCTGGAAAAAAATCAATGGACGACTTTGCCATTTCAATAGACAAAATTCCAAAACTTGTTTTCTCCAACACACTAAAGGACACGAACTGGGACACTGCAATACTTTCAGACAGTTCACTTAACGAAAAAGTTTTGGAACTCAAACAACAATCAGGAAAGAACATTTTGGTGGGAAGTCGGAGTTTGATTATTCAACTGTTAAACAGTAATCTTATTGACGAATTTCAAATTTGTGTACACCCTATTATAGAAGGGAAAGGACTAAGGCTTTTCGACCAAATCAAGAACCGGATTATGTTGAAACTCATTAAGACAAAAACACTAAACTCTGGTGCGACAGTATTTTATTACGAACCGACACGAGAATAAACAATGAATCGCTAACAGCGGCTTTGCGTAATGGCGGGTTCAGTGATCAATTGAACAATAGTAATTCGAATAAGCATTTGTGCTTGGTTGACAGTGAAGTGTTCCCAGCTAGTCCGAGCATACAAGTTGAGTATGCTGGTGCGAGTTTGTAGCTCGTTCAATAGTAGTATTGGCTCGAGAAGTAGATAGACAAATGCTTTAATATGAAGATAGAAATGAGCTGCAAGCTCGCACTAGCATGGTAATTTGCTGTTCGGACGACAGTAAGTGCCTTTCTATTCGGGCACAGCTAAACCTGTAACCGGGTAATTGGCATTGTAAAAAGATATCGAAACTCCGATAACTTATATTCAAACAAACGCACCTTCATATTCGGACTTATGCACTCAATGACAAATATTTAAGTAATCAAGAACTTGTCACAAACCTTTCGGCGTTTCAAACATATTTTTTGAAAAAGAATATTTATTTGTTGTTTATCAATAAATATTTATTATGTTTGTGGTATTAATTGAACTTTACAGTTATGTCAAAAGCAAACAAATTCGTATTCACAGGCTTAAATATTGTAGCTTGTCTCATCTTCGCGGGCTTATGTGTTGAAGCTGGTGCCTTGGTAGTCAATTTTTTCTTCAGTCTATACAAGCCGGAGTTTGTACAAAACTTATATCAAAAGCTAGACTTAAGTCAAATGTATGAACATAGCAAATGGGCTTTTTTCAGTATGTATAGTTTTATCCTCTCCATAGCGATTTTGAAAGCAGTAATGTTTTATGTGCTAATGATGCTATCAATGGAAATTGATATGAAAAAGCCCTTCAATAGCCATGTTTCGAGACAGATTTCCAAGATTAGCTACTACACGCTTTCAATCGGGCTTTTAAGTTACATAGCACGAGAGTCAGCGAGAAACCTGCAACACCATGGTTATGTTATAGACACACTAAATCAGTTTTGGGCAGACAGCCAGGCATTCATTTTAATGGCGGCTGTAATTTATGTTATCGCTACTATTTTTAAGAAAGGGGTTGAAATTCAAAACGAAAACGATTTAACAGTTTAAGCTATGCCAATCATTGTAAACTTAGATGTAATGATGGCAAAGCGAAAAATGTCGCTTAATGAGCTATCAGAAAAAGTTGAGCTAACACTTTCTAACCTTTCCATCTTAAAGACCGGTAAAGCAAAAGCTGTACGCTTTAGCACTTTAGAAGCTATTTGTAAAGCACTAAACTGTCAGCCTGCTGATATACTTGAATACGTAGAAGAGAATCAAAACTAATTTTATGAAAACAATATTCATATCGTCCCTTGCTAGCGCACATGTGCCAAGTGTGCGTTTTAGAAAGATCAAGCTAACTTGAAAATAAGACAAAATCTACTCAATGAGCGAAAGTGAAAGTTCTTAAATAAGGAAGGTCTTTACTTTGTACGTTTTGTGATGGAGGCTTGGTATTGGAAATATTCTAGTGTGATAAATTATTCTGGAGGAAAGGGTTGATAGAAATAGACTACTTATAAAAGTAGCGTATTGGCTTTATGCTTTTTAACACCTGGCACACGTGCGCTAGCTGTGATATTACTACACTCCTCCTTGGTCTGTGTCCTCACAGACCATAAATACTAACCTCTTAATTAAATTTCTACTTTTAAATATGATAGACATTTTTAAGAAGGACCGTAATTCTAAATTGTACCTGAATGAGGTGTATTTTGGACGAGTACAATTTATCAATGGAAACATTTATTGAAGCAAGATAAGTATAAAGAAATAATCATTGATAGTCTGGCTAATCTAACTGAACGAAAGAAAATAAAAGTATATAGCTTTGTTATCATGCCTAATCATGTTCATTTATTATGGGAAATGATTGAGAAGAATGGAAAATAAGTGCACATGCTTCATTTCAAAAGCATACAGCTCATGCTATTCAATCCAACCTTAAGATAAACCATTCGAATGTTCTTGCTCATTTCAAAGTAGAAGAAAAAGAACGCTTTTATAGGTTTTGGCAAAGAGATCATTGGCGGTGCTTATACAAGATCGAGAGATGGCAGAACAAAAACTTAATTTATATGGTTTAGGATTTGAACGGTTAGTACTCTTTGTTACCGGCATGACCAATATCAGGGATGTAATTCCTTTCCCGAGGACGCCAAAGAATGCGGAATTTTAAGCGAAGAAAGTATCGCAAAGAACCGCAAGGATCGCAAAGAAGTAAAGAAGACAAAGAATGAACACAAAAACTTTGCGTCCTTTGCGAAAACTTTGCGTCCTTTGCGATACCAACATGGAAGAAGATCTCCTTAAATTTCGGATTGTTGCGATAAAGCAGGAAACAGCTAAAGCAAAAACGTATGAGTTGGATCCTGTTGATGAAAGTATCATAGATTTTCAACCAGGACAGTTTCTTACCTTCATTATCCACACAGAAAAGCAGGATGTAAGACGCTCTTATTCCATAGTTTCTCTTCCTGGGGAAGCTCTAAAAATAACGGTTAAAAAAGTTGATAATGGCCTAATTTCAAGATATATTCTTAGAAACTGGCAAATCGGAACTATTGTAAATTCTTTACCTCCTGCCGGGAGGTTTATTATTCGACCGCAGCAAGAAATTGAACGGGATATTTTTTGCTTTGCAGCCGGTAGTGGCATCGCTCCTATTTTACCTCAAATTCGCAAACTACTTCTGGAAGAGAATCAAAGTATTATTCATTTGATTTATAGCAACACAAATGAAACCGAAGCTTTATTCATGGATGAAATAAGAAAACTTGAAAATCATTTCCCAAAGCTTGAGGTTATTCATATGTTTTCAGAACCCATTTTCCGATTGAAAGAACGTGGTCGTTTAAGTAATTTATTTGCGCAGGAATTGGTGCATAAACATTTAAGATATCTAAAGGAAGATGCTGTTTTTCTAATCTGCGGACCGTTTACTTATATGAGAATGCTGAGCATCACCCTTATATCGATGCATTTTTTAAAAGAGAATATCCTTAAAGAAAACTTTATACCGGAGATTATGCGATCCGGGAATATTTTTCATCCAAATTTTCCAGATCGAAACGTCGAGATAAACATTAAGGATAAACATTTTAGTATTTTGGTTAAATCCGGGCAAGATATACTAAGCGCAACTCTTGAAAATGGGTTAAAACTTCCATATAGTTGCAGAGGTGGAGTTTGCGGCAGTTGTGCAGCCATTTGCAAATCAGGAAAAGTAACCATGAGTATAAATGAAGTACTAACTGATAAAGATATTGATGAAGGTTGGGTACTTATTTGTACGGGATATCCGGAAGAAGAAAATACACAAATTTCTTTCAATCCTTAAAATTTAACAATCAAATCTTATCAAACCATACAGACCAATGCTTCTGGTTATTCATTAAATTCCACCTTGGTCTGTGTCCTCACAGACCATAAATATTAACCTTTTAATTAAATTATCTACTTTTAAATATGATAGACATTTTTAAAAAGGATCGTAATTCAAAAATGTACCTGAATGAGGTGTATTTTGGACGAGTACAATTTATCAATGGAAACACTTATTGAAGCAAGATAAGTATAAAGAAATAATCATTGATAGTCTGGCTAATTTAACTGAACGAAAGAAAATAAAAGTATATGGCTTTGTTATCATGCCCAATC